>CAWKIV010000020.1:0-529464 GCA_963849885.1 uncultured Actinomycetota bacterium
ACCGGGATGACGACCTCCTGGCCGACCGCGTAGTCCCCGGTCCACGCGGTGGCCGCCTCGATCCGGAGCCGCTGGTCGCGGCAGACGAAGCGGCGCACGTCGTTGCGGACCAGCGCGCCGGGCAGCAGGTGCGACTCGCACAGGACCTGGAAGCCGTTGCAGATGCCGAGCACCGGCAGCCCGTCCCGGGCCTGCGCGATCACCGTCTCCATCACCGGGGCGAACCGGGCGATCGCGCCGCAGCGCAGGTAGTCCCCGTAGGAGAAGCCGCCGGGCAGCACCACCGCGTCCACCCCGTGCAGGGCAGGGTCCGCGTGCCAGAGCGGGACCGCGCGGGCGCCGGCCCGCTCCACCGCGCGGGCGGCGTCCCGGTCGTCGAGGCTGCCGGGAAAGGTCACCACGCCCACCCGAGTCACCGGGCCATCGTACGGTCGGGGGGTGGACCGGCAGGTGGAGGCGGCGCTGGTGTCGGCGGTCGGGGCGCGGTACGTGCTGACCGACCCGGACCTGCGAGGGTCGTACGAGACCGACTGGACCGGGCGGTGGCAGGGCCGCTGCCGGGCGGTGGTCCGGCCGGGGAGCACCGCCGAGGTCGCCGCGGTGCTGCGGGCGTGTGCCGGCGCCGGCGTCCCGGTGGTCCCGCAGGGCGGCAACACCGGGCTGGTCGGCGGCTCGGTGCCGGCCGGGGTGGCGGGCGGCGCGGTGGTGCTGTCCACCCGCCGGCTGACCGGCCTGGACCCGGTGGACGCGGCCGGGACCGTCGTGGCCGGGGCCGGCGCCACGCTGGCCGCCGTGCAGGCGCACGCCCGGGCCGCCGGCTGGGCCTTCGGGCTGGACTTCGCCGCCCGCGACTCGGCCACCGTCGGCGGGGCGGTGGCCACCAACGCCGGCGGGCTGCGGGTGCTGCGCTGGGGTCCGATGCGGGCCCAGCTGGTCGGCGCCGAGGCGGTGCTCGCCTCCGGTGCGGTGCTGTCCCGGGTGGACGGTCCGGTGAAGGACAGCACCGGCTACGACCTGTCCGGCCTGCTCTGCGGCAGCGAGGGCACGCTCGGCGTGCTCACCCGGGTGCGGCTGCGGCTGGTGCCGCCGCTGCCGGCCGAGCGCGCGGTCGCGGTCGTCGGGGTCCCCGGCGTCGCCGCCGCCGGGGCGCTGCTGGCCACGCTCCGGCCGCGGCTGCCCGGGCTGGCCGCGGCCGAGCTGATCGGCCGGTCGGCGCTCGAGCTGGCGGTGCGGCAGGGGGTGCCGGACCCGCTGCCCGCGCCCTGGCCGGCGTACGTGCTGGTGGAGACGGCCGGCGCGGGCGCGCTCGACGAGCTGGCGGCGGCGCTCGCGGACGCCCCCGGCGTGGGCGACGCCGCGCTGGCCGGCGACGCCGCCGACCGGGCCCGGCTGTGGCGCTGCCGGGAGGAGCTGACGGCGTCGATCGGCGCCGCCGGTGTGCCGGTCAAGCTGGACGTCTCGGTGCCGGCCGACCGGCTGGCCGAGGTCTGGGACGCGCTCGCCGGCGGCCCCGGGACCGTCCTGTTCGGCCACCTGGCCGAGGCCAACATGCACGTCAACATCCTCGGCGCGGCCGACGAGGAGGCGGCGACGGAGGAGGTGCTGCGGCTGGTCGCGGCCGCCGGCGGGTCGATCAGCGCCGAGCACGGGGTCGGCCGGGCCAAGGCGCGCTGGCTCGGGCTGACCCGCTCGCGGGCCGAGATCGCCGCGATGCGGTCGGTCAAGGCCGCGCTCGACCCGGCCGGCCTGCTCAACCCCGGCGTGCTGGTGGCCTGAGCCGGTCGGCGAGCTGCTCGACGGCCCGGGCGTCCCGGCCGAGGCGGTCAGCGGATCGTGAAGTCCTCGATCACCGGGTTGGCCAGCAGGGTCTCCGCGATCCGGGCGACCACCGTCTCGTCGGTGCCGGGCTCGACCTCGAGCTCGAAGTGCTTGCCCTGCCGCACGCCGGTCACTCCGGCGTAGCCGAGCCGGGTCAGCGCCGAGAGGATCGCCTGACCCTGCGGGTCGAGGATCTCCGGCTTGAGCGTCACGTCGACGACCACCCTGGGCACGCCCGCGACCTTAGGGCATGGTCCGGCTGCCACGGCGCAGGGAGAGGGTCCAGATGCTGCCCGCGACGGCGACCCCGGCGGCCGCGCCGTAGGCCCACGGCAGGCCGGCGGCCTGCGTCACGAACCCGAGGAGGATCGGCCCGCCGCCGAGCCCCAGGTCGAGGGCGGCGCTGGCCGTGCCGGCGGCCGCACCCCGCTCCGCGGGCCCGGCCGTGGCGAAGATCGCCGCGAAGAACGCGGGGGTGCTGAACGCCACGCCGAGCGCGACGACGGCCGAGCCGACGAGCACGCCGGCCCGGCTGTCCCACCCGGCCAGCAGGATCATGCCGGCCGCGATGGCGGCCAGGGCCGCGGCGCCGAGCGGGAGCGCGGGCAGCCGGTCCGGCACCTTGGCGAAGACGATGCGGCAGGTCACCACCACCGCGCCGTAGACGAACAGCGACGTGCTCGCCGGCTCCAGCCCCACCGCACCGGCGTGCAGGGAGGCGAAGGCGAGGAAGCCGCCCATGGCCACCACGGACGCGAGGAAGCCGAGACCGGGCCCGACCGCCCCGCGGTGGATCAGCCGCGCGGACGGCTGCGCACCCGCTCGGGGCGCCCGGGTCTCGCCGATCCCGTGCGCGATCGCCGCGGCCAGCACGGCGAGGCCGGCCGCGCTGAACCACGCCGTCCGGAAGCTGCCGGCGCGTACCAGGAGCTCGCCGAGCGGCGGCCCCAGCGCGAGCCCGAGGTAGAGGCCGAGCGAGTTGTAGCTCAGCGCCTCGCCCCGCCGGCTCGGCGGGGCCAGGTCGGCCAGCGCGGCGAACGACGCCACGAAGAAGGCGGCCTCCGCCACCCCGAGCAGCAGCCGCAGGGCGAGCACGACCGGGAGAGTGGTGGCGGACGCGGTGAGGGCCATGGCGGCCGCGCACAGCAGCGCGCCGCCGAGCAGCAGCGGCCGGCGTCCCGCGACGTCGGCGAGCCGCCCCGCGAACGGCCGCAGGACCAGCGCGCTGAGGGCGAAGGCGCCGAACGCCAGCCCCGCACCCGCCGTTCCCGCGCCGACCGGCCCGGTGACGTACAGCGGGAGGGCGTAGATGGCGACCCCGGTGGCGGTGAAGTAGGCCAGGTCGGCGACCGCCAGCCGGACGAACGCCGGGGTCAGCAGCCGGTCCTGGACCGGGACGGCGGAGGCGATGGGTGCGGCCATGCCGGCAGCGTGGGCGCCGGCCGGCCGGGCGGGATGGGTAGACCTACCCAGGTCTGTCGACCAGGCCGTGCTCCATCGCGTACAGGGCGGCCGCGGCCCGCGTCGATGCCCCGATCTTGACGTAGACGTCCTGCACGTGGTGCTCGGCGGTGCGCCGGGAGATCCCGAGCCGCTCGGCGACCGCCCGGTTGGACAGTCCCCCGGCCATCAGCCGGAGCACCTCGACCTGGCGCTCGGTGAGACCGGCCGGGTGGTCCCGGCGGCGCCGGCGCGCCTGGCCGGCGGCCTGCAGGACGGCCGCCACCGCGTCCCCGTCGAGGCGGCCGGCCCGGACCTCGCCGCGCAGCCGGTCCCCGGCCTGGTCCGCGGGCAGCGCGCCGCGGTGGGCCCGGCCCTCGACCAGGTTCCGGTACGCGTCCGCGGCGGCCAGCACCCGGGACGGCATGGTCAGGTGGCTGGCGGTGACGCCGCGGTGGTAGCCGGTGCCGTCGCAGCGCTCGTGGTGCTGGCCGGCGATCCGCCCGACCTCGGTCAGGGCCGGGATCCGCGCGAGGATGCGCTCGCTGTGGTACGCGTGCAGCCGGGCCTGATCCCGCTCGGTCTGGCTGAGCCGGCCCGGCTTGTCCCAGATCCGGGTCGACACCCCGACCCGGCCGAGATCGTGCAGGTGGCCGGCGACGCGGACGGTGGCGACGTCGTCGGGGAGCCCTACGATCCGGACGGCGTCCGCCGCCAGCGCGGCCACCCCCGCGGAGTGGCCCCGGAGCCACGGGCTCTTCAGGTCCACCAGGTCCCCGAACGTCGCCGCCACCCCCTCGAGCCCGCCGTCGTCGACGAAGCGGGCCGGGTCCGGCTCGGCGGCGAGCACCTCCTCGTAGGCGTCCACGTCGTGGAGACCGTCGAGCAGCTCGGGAGCCCGCCGGCCGAAGAGGGCACAGAGCCCCGGGTCCAGGCTTCGGCCGGACCAGCGCCGCACCGCCGCGACCCCGGCGTCCTCGCCGGCCGGCAAGGCGAACAGGACGGCGGTCGCGGCCACGTGGGTGACCCGGGCGCTCAGCGGGATCTCCTCGCCCGCGCTGGCCGGATACCCCTTCCCGTTCCACATCGCCACGGTGTGGAAGAGGCTGTCCTGCACGGACCCCGGCAGCCCCAGCCGCCGGGACGCGGCCCGGGCCACCTCACAGGTCGCGACCGGCGCGACCGCGCCGACCGCCCGCCCCGTGGTCACCATGGTGGCCACCACCCGAGCCCGGGAGCGCCCGGTGGAGGTGGCCAGACCGGAGATCCAGGTGCGCCACACGTCCCTCGGGTCGGCGAAGTCCGTTCGCAGCGCCGCCCGGACGGCGGCCACGTCGTCACCCCAGACCCGGGCGCTGTCGTGGGCCGGGGCCGTGCAGCCCAGGTGCTGCAGGAGGGAGGTGTAGAGGACGTCGCCGACCTCGGCGTCCGCGCACCCGGCCGCCCGGGCGAGGCGCACCGCGACGAGGGACCGCTTGAGCGACTCCTCCACCGGCGCGCCCGTACCCAGGTCCGTGGCGACCGACAGGCCGCCCAGCAGTCCCAGCAGGCGGAACACGCCCCCACCGTGGCACAGACCGCCGACCGCCTGAAGCCCGGCGCGGGACGATCAGGCCGCCGGGTCGAGGCCGGCGACGAGCTCGGTGAGCGCGCCGACGAACCCGTCCACGTCCGCCTCGGCGGTGGCGAACGAGGTCATCCAGCGCACCTCGCCGCCGGTCTCGTCCCAGACGTAGAACGGGTAGCGCTCCTGCAGCGGGGCGACGACGTCCCGCGGCGGGACGGCGAAGACCGCGTTGGCCTGGACGGGGCGGGTGATCCGGACGCCCGGCACCGCGGCGACCCCGGCGGCCAGCCGGGCCGCCATCGCGTTCGCGTGGGTGGCGGTGCGCAGCCACAGGTCGTCCGACAGCAGCGCGACGAACTGCGCGGCCGCGTACCGCATCTTGGACGCCAGCTGCATGCCCTGCTTGCGCCGGAACAGGAACTCCGCGTCCAGGCCGGGCCGCAGGAAGACGACCGCCTCGGCGCCCATCCCGCCGTTCTTGGTGGCGCCGAAGGACAGCACGTCCGCGTCGCCGGCCGCCGCCCGCAGCGGGACACCCAGACCGGCCGCGGCGTTGGCCAGCCGGGCGCCGTCGACGTGCACGAGCATGCCCCGCCCGTGCGCCCAGCCGGTCAGCGCCCGCAGCTCGTCCGGCGCGTAGCGGGTGCCCAGCTCGGTGGACTGGGTGACGGACAGCGCGCCGGGCTGCACGTGGTGCTCGTCGCCGACCGCCCAGGCCAGCCGGTCCACCGCCTCGACGGTCAGCTTGCCGTCCACGGTGGGCACCGGCAGCAGCTTGCAGCCGAGCTGCCGCTCCGGCGCGCCGCACTCGTCGGTGTGGATGTGGGCCGCGTCCGCGCACACCACCGCCTGGTGCGGGCGGATCAGCGAGCCCAGGGACAGCACGTTCGCCGCCGTCCCGTTGAAGACCAGGTACGCGGCCGCCTCCGGGCCGAAGTGGGCCCGGAAGAGCTCCTCGGCCCGGGCGGTCCACGGATCGTCGCCGTAGGAGGCGACGTCGCCCTCGTTCGCCGCCACCATCGCGGCCAGCACGTCCGGGTGCACCGGGGCGTGGTTGTCGCTGCCGAACGACCTCACGGCGACCCCGGCCAGTCGGCGAAGGACAGCCCGGTGATCCGCTCGTACGCCTCGACGTACCGGGCCCGGGTCTGCTCGACGATGTCCGGCGGCAGCGCCGGCGGCTCGCCCTGCCGGTCCCAGTGCGCGGCCAGCCAGTCCCGGACGAACTGCTTGTCGTACGACGGCTGCGGGCCGCCGGGCGCCCATCGGTCCGCCGGCCACCACCGGGACGAGTCCGGGGTCAGCACCTCGTCGGCGAGGGTGAGCACGCCGGCGGCGTCCAGGCCGAACTCGAGCTTGGTGTCGGCGAGCAGGATGCCCCGCTCGGCCGCGGTCGCCGCGGCCCGCCGGTAGACCGCGAGCGTCAGGTCGCGCAGCTCGGCCGCCCGGTCGGCGCCGACCAGGTCGACCACCTCGCCGTACGTCATCGCCTCGTCGTGGGTGCCGACCGGCGCCTTGGTGGTCGGGGTGAAGACCGGCTCGGGCAGCCGGGAGCCGTCCAGCAGCCCCGGCGGCAGCTCGACGCCGCAGACCCGGCCGGTGGCCCGGTAGGCCGCCACCCCGGAGCCGGCCAGGTAGCCGCGGGCCACGCACTCCACCGGCAGCATCTCCAGCCGCCGGACCAGCACCGCCCGGCCGCGCCACTCGGCCGGGATGGCGGGGTCGTCGGCGCTCACCAGGTGGTGCGGGACCAGGTCGGCCAGCCGCTCGAACCACCACACCGACAGCGCGGTCAGCACCCGGCCCTTGTCCGGGATCGCGGTCGGGAGCACCACGTCGTACGCGGAGACCCGGTCGCTCGCCACCACCAGCAGCCGGTCGTCGCCGGCCGCGTACATGTCCCGGACCTTGCCGGCCGCGAGGTGGACGAGCCCGGTCACCCGGGCAGTGTGTCAGACCCCGCCGGCCGCGGCGCCTGACCTGCGGCGCCTGACCGGCGGCCGCCCGGTCAGGCCAGCTCGGCGAGGCGGGCGAAGACCCCGCCGAGGCGGGCCACGTACCGCTCCGGGCGCATCACCTCGTCCAGCCCGGCCTCGTCCAGCGTGACGCCGGCCTTGTCCGCGTGCGCCCGCAGCGCCTCCCGGAACGGCGGGCCACCCTCCCAGGTCTCCATCGCCGCCGCCTGGACCAGCGCGTACGCGTCCTCCCGGGACAGCCCGGACCGGACCAGGTCGAGCAGCACCGCGGAGGTGTAGACCAGCCCGCCGGTGGACTCCAGGTTGGCCCGCATCCGGTCCGCGTCCACCACCAGGCCCTCGACCAGCCGCCGGGTCAGGTGCAGCAGGTAGTCGGTGGCGATGGCGGCGTCCGGCAGCGCGACCCGCTCCACCGACGAGTGCGAGATGTCCCGCTCGTGCCAGAGCGGGATGCCCTCGGTGACCGGCGTGACGTACCCGCGGACCACCCGGGCCAGGCCGGCGATCCGCTCGGACAGGATCGGATTCTTCTTGTGCGGCATCGCGCTGGAGCCCTTCTGCCCGGCGCGGAACGCCTCGGACAGCTCCCGCACCTCGGTGCGCTGCCCGTGCCGCACCTCCAGCGCGACCGCCTCGCAGACGGTGACCAGGATCGCCAGCGCGGAGACCCACTCGGCGATCCCGTCCCGCAGCACCACCTGACCGGCCACGTCCGCCGGCACCAGGCCGAGCTCGGCCGCGACCGAGGCCTCCACCGCCGGGTCGAGCGAGGAGTAGGTCCCCACCGCGCCGGAGATCTTCGCCACCGCGACCGCCGACCGGGCCCGGCGCAGCCGGTCCCGGGACCGGGCCGCCCCGAAGGCGAAGTCGGCCAGCCGGTGGCCGAACACGTCCGGCTCCGCGTGGATGCCGTGGGTGCGGCCGACCCGCAGCGTGTCCCGGTGCTCCAGGGCCCGGTCCCGCAGCACCGCGACCAGCGCGTCCGCCTTGGCCAGCAGCACGTCCGTGGCCTCCACCAGCTGCACCGCCAGCGCGGTGTCCAGCAGGTCGGAGGAGGTGAGGCCGAAGTGGACGTACGCGGCCGCCTCCCGCGGCGTGGTGTTGTCCGCCCACGCGGAGAGGAACGCGATGACGTCGTGCTGGGTGACCTCCTCGATCGCGGCGACCGCGGCCGGCGTGGGGGGCGGCGCGGCCCGCACCGGCCCGACCGCGGAGGCCGGCACGGTGCCGGCGGCCGCGTGCGCCTCCAGCACCAGCGTCTCCACCCGGCACCACAGCTCGTACTTGTGCGCCTCGCTCCAGACCGCGCCCATCTCGGGCCGCGTGTACCGCTCGATCACGGCGCTATCCTCGCAGCCCGGGCCGGGTACGCCGGCGCCGCGGCGGGTAGGGGCCCGGGACTGCCCCGCCACCAGGAGGACCGTTGTGAGCAGGCCGTCCGGCACCCCGCGGGCCGACAACCCGACCGGGGCGGACCCCGGCGCCGACGGGACCGATCCGGTCGACCACGCGGAGGCCGACCGCACCGGGATCACCGGGGCCCCCGACCCGCAGGTGGACGACGAGACCCGGGCGGCCGACCGGGACCGCGAGGTGCACCGGTCGGTGGTCGCGGACCGCCGCCGGGACCCGATGGGCCACAACGCGATCCCGCGCGGCATGCAGATCGCCGCGGCGTGGGCCTGGCGGATCGTCGCGCTCGCCGCCGCCGGCTGGGTCCTGTTGCAGATCATCGCCCGCACCCAGCTGGTGCTGGTGCCGGTGCTGGTCGCGCTGCTGCTCACCGCGCTGCTGCAGCCGCTCGCGGCGGCTCTGGTCAAGCGGGGCCTGCCGCGGGCGCTGGCCGCCGCGATGGTGCTGATCGGCGGGATCACCGGGATCGGGCTGCTGGTGTGGCTGGTCGTCGACCAGTTCCGCAACGGCCTCGAGGACCTGCGCAGGCAGGTCGACGAGGGCATCCGGGAGATCCAGGACTGGCTGATCACCGGGCCGCTCGGGCTGTCCCAGACCCAGATCGACAACGCCTTCCAGAGCGCCCGCGACTCGCTGACGGAAAACCGGGAGGCGCTGACCAGCGGAGCGGTCGGCGCCGCGACCACCGCCGGCCACGTGCTGACCGGGCTGCTCATCGCCCTGTTCGCGACGTTCTTCATGGTCAAGGACGGCCGGCAGATCTGGTCCTGGGTGGTGCGGCTGTTCCCGAAGGACACCCGCGCCCGGGCCGACGGCGCCGGGCTGCGGGCGTGGCACACGCTGATCAGCTACGTGCGCGCCACCCTCGCCGTGGCGTTCGTGGACGCGGTCGGCATCGGTGTCGGCGCCGCCATCCTCGGCGTGCCGCTGGCGCTGCCGCTGGGCGTGCTGGTCTTCCTCGGCTCGTTCGTGCCGATCGTCGGCGCGACCGTGACCGGCCTGGTCGCCGTGCTCGTCGCGCTGGTCGCGAAGGGCCCGGTGACCGCGCTGCTGCTGCTCGGCGTCGTGCTGCTGGTGCAGCAGGTGGAAGGGCACGTGCTGCAGCCGCTGCTGCTCGGGCGCGCGGTCAAGGTGCACCCGCTGGCCGTGGTGCTGGCGATCGCCACCGGCGTGCTGCTCGCCGGCATCGTCGGCGCGCTGGTCGCGGTGCCGATCGTGGCGGTGGCGAACACGGTGGCCTCCTACCTGACACGGGACGGCGCCCCGGCCCCGGACGAACCGGCGACCGGCGGCACGGCCGTCCCCACGGGCTGACGCCCTCTACACGGAGCGGACGGCCGCCCGCGTTCCGGGGATCTCGATGGTGCCGTCCACCGCGGCGAGCGCGATGTCGGAGCGGGCGTGGCCGCCGTCGAGGTGCACGCCGGCCAGCCGGTCGTACGCGGCCCGGCGGGCGTCGGCCAGCGTGTCGCCGGTGCCGACGACGGACACCACCCGGCCGCCGCTGGACACCACCGCGCCGTCCTCCCGGCGGCGGGTGCCGGCGTGCAGCACGCCGGGCCGGTCGGCGCCGGTGAGCAGGTCGCCGGCCCGCGGGACGCCCGGGTAGCCGGCGGCGGCGAGCACCACGGTGACCGCGGCGCCGTCCCGCCAGCGCAGCGGCGGGTGCGCACCGAGCGTGCCGGTGGCGGCGGCGTGCAGCAGGCCGGCCAGCGGGGTCTCCAGCAGCGCGAGCACCGCCTGGGTCTCCGGGTCGCCGAACCGCGCGTTGAACTCCACCACCCGCGGGCCGGCGGCGGTGAGCGCGAGGCCGACGTAGAGCAGGCCGGCGAACGGGGTGCCGCGGCGGCGCAGCTCGGCCAGGGTCGGCTGCACCACGGTGGCGAGCACGTCGTCGACCAGGCCGGGCGGCGCCCAGGGCAGCGGCGCATACGCCCCCATGCCGCCGGTGTTGGGGCCGGTGTCGCCGTCGCCGACCCGCTTGGCGTCCTGCGCCGGCAGCAGCGGGTGGACGGCCTCGCCGTCGGTGACGCAGAAGAGCGAGACCTCGGGACCGTCGAGATACTCCTCGATCACGACGGTGCCGCAGGCGGCGGCGTGCGCGCCGGCCGCCTCGCGGTCGGCGGTGACGACGACGCCCTTGCCGGCGGCCAGCCCGTCGTCCTTGACCACGTACGGCGGGCCGAAGGCGTCCAGCGCCGCGTCCACCTCGGCGGCGGTCGCGCAGGTCCGGGCGCCCGCGGTGGGCACGCCGGCCGCGGCCATCACGTCCTTGGCGAAGGACTTGGAGCCCTCGATCCGGGCCGCGGCGGCGCTCGGGCCGAAGCAGGCGATCCCGACGGCGCGGACCGCGTCCGCGGCCCCGGCGACGAGCGGCACCTCCGGCCCGATCACCACCAGGTCGGACCGCAGCTCAGCGGCGAGGGCGGCCACCGCGGCCGGGTCGCCGACCGCCAGCGGGCGCTGCTCGGCCACCATCGCCGTGCCGGCGTTGCCGGGCGCGCAGACCAGCGCGGTGACCGCCGGGTCGGCGGCCAGCGCCAGGCAGAGCGCATGCTCCCGCGCGCCGCCGCCGACGACGAGCACCCTCACCCGCCCACCACCTCGACCCGCCCGTCCACCGCCACCCACCGCTTGTCCGCCGTGAGCACCCGGCCGTCCACCGCACGCCCGGTCGCGAGGATCAATGCGTCGGGCAGGCGCACCGCCTGGTGGCGGGCGCGGATCTCCGCGGCGTGCACGGCGACGTCCCGGTCCACCGGATGGAGCCGGTCCACGGCCTCCAGCAGCCGGCGCTCCGCGGCGGCGCGGACCTCCGGACCCTGTCGGGCGGCACCGACCAGCACTTCGGCCAGGGCGCTGGCCGGCAGGACGATCGTGTCCCCCGCCGTCACGGCGGCGGTCACCACGCGGAGCGCCGCAGCGTGGTGAGCGTCATCCGGATCGAGGAAGCCGAGCAGCACCGAGGAGTCGAGGACTACCTCTCCCATTCGTCCCGCAGTCCCTCCAGGTCAGTGGCGGCGCTGATCCCAGGGAACGCGCCCGCCAGGTCGAGCAGCGGATGCCGCCGGCGCACCAGATGGAGCACACCGTCGGCGACGACCTCCACAGCGAGCTTGTCGCCGCCTGCGAGGTTGGCCTCCGCAAGCACCTGGTCGGGGAGGGTGAGGCGGCCCTCGGCGTCGAGGATCGCTTCGTGGTCGCTGTCCACGTCGTCCTCCACCGGCTGGGCCGTCATGGCGCGAGACTACCGGGCCGGGCAGCGCCGGCCCGGCAGTCGTCCACAGCCTCAGCCGAAGAGGTGGCACGCGCGGCGAACGGTCGGTACAGCGTTCGGCCGGCGCTCATCCGCCGTTCGGGTGGGTGTCGCATGCACCCCTTGTGATCGACGGGTGCGCGGCCGACGCTCCGAGGCATCCCCCTCCCCGACGACGAGGAGACCCCCGTGTCCGTGTTCCGCCCCGCTCCGGGGAGGCGACCGCGCCGGCTCGCCGCCCTCGCAGCCACCTCGGCCGTCGCCGTCGGCGCGCTCACCGCGTCCGCGTCCGCCGGCCCGCCGGACGGTCCCGCCGCCGGCTCGGCCGCCCCGGTGACCGCGTCCGCCGACCGCGGCCCGCTGGTCTTCGGCCACCGCGGCGCCTCCGGCTACCGACCCGAGCACACCCTCGCCTCGTACGAGCTGGCCATCCGGATGGGTGCCGACGTCATCGAGCCCGACCTGGTCACCACCAGGGACGGCGTGCTGGTGGCCCGGCACGAGCCGGAGATCTCCACCACCACCGACGTCGCCGACCACCCGGAGTTCGCCGCCCGGCGCACCACCAAGAGCCTGGACGGGGTCCCGACGACCGGCTGGTTCACCGAGGACTTCACCCTGCGCGAGCTGCGCACGCTGCGGGCGATCGAGCGGATCCCGCAGCTGCGGCCGCGCAACACCCTCTACAACGGCCGCTACCCGGTGCCCACCTTCCAGGAGGTCGTCGACCTGGCCAAGCGGGCCTCCCGGCAGTACGGCCGGACCATCGGGATCGCGCCGGAGACCAAGCACCCGACGTACTTCCGCGCGCTGGGGCTGCCGCTGGAACCGGCCCTGGTCCGCACCCTGGTCCGCAACGGGCTCAACCGGCCGGGCGCGCGCGTCTTCGTGCAGTCCTTCGAGGTCGGCAACCTGAAGGCGCTCAACCAGGTGCTCAAGGTCGACCTCGTGCAGCTCACCTCGGCCACCGGGGCGCCGTACGACTTCGTCGTCTCCGGTGACCCGCGCACGTACGCGGACCTGATCACGCCGGCCGGCCTCCGCGAGGTCTCCCGGTACGCCGACGTGCTCGGCCCGGCGAAGGACCAGATCGTGCCGCGGGACGCGGCCGGGTCGCTGCTGACGCCGACCACGCTGGTCCGGGACTCGCACCGGGCCGGGCTGGACGTGGTGCCGTACACCTTCCGCAACGAGAACTCGTTCCTCCCGCTGGACTTCCGCGTCGGCACCGACCCGGCCCAGTACGGGAACGCGTTCGCCGAGTACGAGCTGTTCTTCTCCCTCGGCGTGGACGGGTTGTTCAGCGACAACCCGGACACCGCCCGGGAGGCGCGGGACGAGTTCGTCCGGGCCCAGCGGGGCGAGCGGGCCGCCGGCTGAGGCGGCCGGGGCGGCTCCCGCACCGGGAGCCGCCCCGGTCTCCTAGCGGTCAGGATCTGACCGGAAGCCTCGCTAGCCTGGCCGCATGACGAACTTCGAGCAGCCCTCCAGCACCCCGACCCTGACCGGCGAGCGCGCCGACCTCGTGGAGTCGCTGCGCCGGCACCGCGACTTCCTGCGGGTCACCGTGCAGGGCATCACGGACGAGCAGGCCCGCCGCCGGACCACGGTCAGCGAGCTCACCCTCGGCGGGCTGATCAAGCACGTCGCCGACACCGAGAAGTCCTGGGCCGACTTCATCGTCGACGGCCCGGCGCCCGGTGCCGACGTCGACTGGGCCAGCGTCGACTGGAGCAACCCGCCGCCGGAGGTCGCGGCCTGGGCCGACGGGCACCGGATGACCGAGGCGGAGACGCTCGCCGGGCTGCTGGCCCGCTACGACCAGGTCGCCGCCCGCACCGACGAGCTGGTCGCCTCGCTGCCCGACCTGGACGCCAGCCAGCCGCTGCCGGAGGCGCCGTGGTTCCAGCCCGGCGCGACGTGGAGCGCGCGGCGGGTCTTCCTGCACGTCGTCGCCGAGACCGCCCAGCACTCCGGGCACGCGGACATCATCCGCGAGGCCCTCGACGGCCAGAAGACGATGGGCTGAGCTCGGTCAGCGAACCGTCGGTGCCGGCTGGTAGACCGGCATCGTGACCATGGCGATCGAGCGGCGCGGGCCGCGGTGAGGCTCCGCTCCGAGTGGGACCGGGAGATCACCCGGCTCGCGGTGCCGGCCTTCGGCGCGCTCATCGCCGAGCCGGCGTACCTGCTGGCCGACACCGCGATCGTCGGCCACCTCGGCACCCCGCAGCTGGCCGGCCTCGCGGTCGCCGCGGCCATCCTGGTCACCGGCTACTCGATCTTCATCTTCCTGGCGTACGGCACGACGGCCGCGGTGGCCCGGCTGATCGGCGCCGGCGACGAGCGGGAGGCCGCCCACCAGGCGGTGCAGAGCATCTGGCTGGCGCTGGCGATCTCCGCCGTGGTGGTGCCGGTCGGGCTGCTGTCCGCCGGCCGGCTGGTGCGGGCGTTCGGGGCGACCGGGGACGCCGCCGGATACGCGCAGACCTACCTGTCGATCAGCCTGCTCGGCGTCCCGGCGATGCTGGTGACGTACGCGGCGGTCGGCTACCTGCGCGGCAAGCAGGACACCCGCACGCCGCTGCTGGTCGCCGTGGTCGCGGCGGCGGCCAACCTGGTCCTCGAGGTGGTGCTGATCCTCGGCCTCGGCTACGGGGTGGGCGCGTCGGCGGCGTCCACCGTGCTGGTGCAGTGGGCGGCCGCCGCGGTCTACCTGCTCGGCGTCGGCCGGCGCACGGCCGAGCTGGGCGTCCGGCTCCGGCCGTCGCCGCGGTCGGTCGGCCGGCTGGCCCGGGTCGGGTTCGCGCTGATGGTGCGGACCGTCGCGCTGCGGCTCGCCTTCACCTCGGCCGCCGTGGTGGCGGCCCGGCTCGGCACCGCCGAGGTGGGCGCCTACCAGATCGCCTTCGAGATCTGGAGCGCCCTGGCCCTGGCCCTGGACGCGATCGCGATCGCCGGCCAGGCGCTGGTCGGCCGGCTGCTCGGCGCCGGCGACGTGGCGGCGACCCGGGCCGCGACCAGGCGGATGATCGAGATCTCCGCGGCGTTCGGGGTGGTGGTCGGGCTGCTGATCCTGGCCACTCGCGGGCTAATCCCGCAGGCCTTCTCCGACGACCCGGCGGTGCTCGAGCTGACCGCCTTCGTGCTCATCTTCGTCGGGGCCATGCAGCCGATCAACGGGGTGGTCTTCGCGCTGGACGGGGTGCTGATGGGCGCCGGCGACATGGGTTACCTCGCCGTCTCCATGGTCGTCGCGGCGCTGCTCTTCCTCGGCGCCGCGGCCGTGCTGCTGGCCACCGGCGCCGGCCTGGGCTGGCTGTGGACGGCGATCCTCGGGCTCATGCTGGTCCGGCTGGTCGCGCTGGGCGTCCGCATCCGCGGCGACCGCTGGCTGGTGGTCGGCGCCGTCCGCTGAGCCGCCCGGCTCAGGGGCGGCGGCCGGTGTGCACGGTGCGGCCCTCGACGTACTGCAGGTCGGTGCGGCGGCCCAGGTAGTCCGCGGCGGCCGGGTCGAGCAGCCGGTCCCAGGCGGCGAGGTCCTCGCCCGGAGAGCAGGTCGGCCGGACGCAGCCAGTCGACCCGGTGGGTCAGCTTGGCCACCACCCCTCGACGTCCTGCGCCGGCCAGCGGCACCGGCCGCTCCAGCAGCGCGGTCCGGCTGGTCACCGCGGCCAGCCCGGCGCGGCGCAGCGCCTCGGTCCAGCCGTACGGCATCGCGGACGCTGCCCGGCAGCCCGGCCCGCATCCGGGCGAACCACTGGTCCTGCGCCGCCTCCAGCCGCACCTCCAACCCGGGCTCGCCGACCCCGAGGTCCCAGGGCAGCCGGCGCGGCGGCAGCCCGCCCTCGGCCAGCGCCAGCCGGCCGCCGGAGCTGAGCAGCCCGGCCAGGCCGGTGACCGCCGCCTGCTGGTCGCCGACGTGGTGCAGCGCCGCGGAGGCCCAGATCAGGTCGGCCGGGGCGTGCGGCCGCAGCGGCTCCACGCCCTCGCCGAGGTCGGTGAGCACCAGCTCGACCTGCGCGGGCGCGCCGGCCAACCGGCCGTCGGCGACCGCGAGCAGATCCGGCGAGCCGTCCGCGGCCACCACCGTCCCGGCCTCGCCGAGCACGCCGGCGAGCGCGGCCGCCATGCCGGCGCCGCCGCAGCCGACGTCCATCGCGACCCGGTCGCCGGGCCGCAGCAGCGCGGCCGCCAGCGCCGCATACCACCCCTGCTCCTGGCCGGCGGCGGCACGCAGATGGCCGGCGTGCTCGCTCCAGTCGACCTCGTACGGGTCCGGCTCGCCGTCCGAGGCCATCAGACCAGGGCCCGCAGGACGAGGGTCTGGTCGCGGCCGGGGCCGACGCCGATCGCCGAGACCGGGGTGCCGGACAGCTCCTCGACCCGCCGCACGTACGCCTGCGCGGCCGCCGGCAGGTCGGCGAAGGTCTTCGCGTCGTCCAGCGGCTCGAACCAGCCGTCCAGGTACTCGTACACCGGGGTGGCGTGGTGCAGCGCGGTCTGCGTCATCGGCATCTCGTCGACCCGCTCGCCGTCGATCTCGTACGCCACGCACACCGGCACCCGCTCCAGCCCGGACAGCACGTCGAGCTTGGTCAGGAAGAGGTCGGTCAGCCCGTTGACCCGGGTCGCGTACCGGGCGATCACGGCGTCGAACCAGCCGCACCGGCGCAGCCGGCCGGTGGTCACCCCGACCTCCCCGCCGGCCTTGCGCAGGTATTCCCCGAACTCGTCGTGCAGCTCGGTCGGGAACGGCCCCTCCCCGACCCGGGTGGTGTACGCCTTGAGGATCCCGATCACCTTGGTGATCCGGGTCGGCCCGATCCCGGACCCGGCCGCGGCGCCGCCGGCGGTGGGCGAGGAGGAGGTGACGAACGGGTAGGTGCCGTGGTCGACGTCGAGCAGGGTGCCCTGCGACCCCTCCAGCAGCACGGTGGCGCCGCCGGCCAGCGCCCGGTCCAGCAGCAGCCGGGTGTCCGCGATGCGCGGCGCGAGCCGCTCCGCGTACCCGAGGTATTCGGTCAGGATCGCCTCCGGCTCCAGCGCCCGCCGGTTGTAGACCTTGACCAGCAGCTGGTTGCGCTCGCGCAGCGCGATCTCCAGCTTGGCCCGGAAGATGCCCGGGTCGAGCAGGTCCTGGACCCGGATCCCCATCCGGGCCACCTTGTCGCCGTACGCGGGGCCGATGCCGCGACCGGTGGTGCCGATCTTGGCCTTGCCGAGGAAGCGCTCCGTCACCCGGTCGATGGCCCGGTGGTACGGCATGATCAGGTGCGCGTCGGCGGAGATGACCAGCCGGCTGGTGTCGACGCCCCGGGCCTCCAGCGCGTCCAGCTCCTCGATGAGCACCGCCGGGTCGACCACCACGCCGTTGCCGATCACGCAGGTGACGCCGGGGGTCAGGATGCCGGACGGGAGCAGGTGCAGCGCGTAGTGCTCGCCGTCCGGGGTGACCACGGTGTGGCCGGCGTTGTTGCCGCCCTGGTAGCGGACCACGTAGTCGACCTGCTCGCCGAGCAGGTCGGTCGCCTTGCCCTTGCCCTCGTCGCCCCACTGGGCGCCGACGAGCACGATCGCGGGCATTACCACTCCTGACCTCGGGGCTCGGGCGGCACGAGGGTAACCGTCGCCCCGCACGTAGGGTGGGTGCCGTGGCTGGGCTCCCGTCGCTGCCGTCCCCGGGACAGGTGTTCCGGCTCGCCCGCGAGCAGGCCGAGGCCGTCGCCGCGCTGCCCGGCGCGCTGGTCTCGCTGACCCGGGCGGTGACCAGCCTGGACGGCACCATCCGGGAGGCCCGGGACGCGGTGGCCCGGCTGCAGCGGCTCGGGGCCCGGCTGGAGTCGATCCTGGACGAGGTCGAGGAGCCGGTGAAGGATCTCGCGCCCGGGCTGCGCCGGGTCGGCCGGATGCTCGACGACCCGGTGGTGGACGAGATCCCGGAGACGGTGCGCCGGGTCCGCGACGACCTGCTGCCGCTGGTGGCCACGCTGCGCGGCACCACCGACGTGCTCGACCGCTTCTCCGGCCGGTCGCTGCTCGGCGGCGCCCGCCGCCGCCCCGAGGCGCCCCCCACCACCCCACCCGTCATCGACGCCGGCTGAGCACTCCCGTTCCCGACTGAGCAGCAGCGCTGCTCAGTCGGTGGCGATCTGCTCGTCGGCGGGCGACTGCGCAGTCGGCGGGCAGCTGGGTCAGGTGCCGAGGGCGGCGGTGGCGGCGGGGTCGCTGTCGCGGAGGAAGTCGGCGCAGCGGCGGGCCTCGTCGTCCTCGCCGATCGCGCCGGCGGCCCGGCCGAGCGCGTGCAGCGAGCGGAGGAAGCCGCGGTTGGGTTCGTGCGCCCACGGGACGGAGCCGGCACCGCGCCAGCCGGCCCGGCGCAGCGCGTCCAGGCCGCGGTGGTAGCCGACCCGGGCGTACGCGTACGACTCCACCACGCTGCCGGCGGCGAAGGCGCGGTCGGCGAGCGCGGCCCAGGCCGCGGACGAGGTGGGCACGCGCGCGGCGACGTCGGCCGGGTCGTCGCCGGCGGCGAGCGCGGCGGCGCCCGGGTCCGGCGGCAGCTCGGTGCCGGGCGGCTGGGCGAGCAGGTCCTGATGCACCCCGCGATCCTGGCACGCCGCCGGACCGGGGGACGCGGCCCGGGTCGCTGCACGCCGCCGGGACGGAGGACGCGACCCGGGTCGATGCGGACCCGGGTCGTCCCCACGCCTGCGGGGTGAGCTGTCGGGTTCGGGCAGGGAGCAGTCGCCCGGCCGGTTTCCCGGCCCGGCCGGACTCCTCCGAAGTGGACCGTCGCGTGTGGACGCGTCAGCCGGCGACGGACTTGCCGGCCGACTGCAGGGCCTCGCAGGCCGCCCCGACCCGCTCGGCCATGCCGGTCTCCGCCGCCTTGAGGTAGCTGCGCGGGTCGTACGCCTTCTTGTTGCCGACCTCGCCGTCGATCTTCAGCACGCCGTCGTAGTTGCTGAACATGTGGGCGACGATGGGGCGGGTGAACGCGTACTGGGTGTCGGTGTCCACGTTCATCTTCACCACGCCGTACGAGACCGCTTCCCGGATCTCCTCCAGCGCCGAGCCGGACCCGCCGTGGAAGACCAGGTCGAACGGCTTGTCCCGGCCGACCTTCTGACCCACGGTGTCCTGGATCTCCTTGAGGATCTCCGGCCGGAGCTGGACGTTGCCGGGCTTGTAGACGCCGTGCACGTTGCCGAAGGTGGCGGCCAGCAGGTAGCGGCCCTGGTCGCCGGTGCCGAGCGCCTCGACCGTCAGCATCGCGTCGCCGGGCGTGCTGTAGAGCTTCTCGTTCATCTCGCCGACGACGCCGTCCTCCTCGCCGCCGACCACCCCGATCTCGATCTCCAGCACCACGTGCGCGGCCGCGGCCTTGGCCAGCAGGTCCTTGGCGATCTCCAGGTTTTCCTCGAGCTCGACCGCGGAGCCGTCCCACATGTGGGACTGGAAGAGCGGCGGCTGACCCTGGTCGACCCGATCCTTGGAGAGCTGGAGCAGCGGGCGGACGAAGCCGTCCAGCTTGTTCTTCGGGCAGTGGTCGGTGTGCAGGGCGATGTTCACCGGATACTTCGCGGCGACCACGTGGGCGAATTCGGCGATGGCCACCGCACCGGTCACCATGTCCTTGACCCCGGTGCCCGACGCGAACTCGGCCCCGCCGGTGGAGACCTGGATGATCCCGTCGCTGCCGGCGTCGGCGAAGCCCTTGATCGCCGCGTTCACGGTCTCGGACGAGGTGATGTTGATCGCCGGGTACGCGAAGCCGTCGGCCTTCGCCCGGTCGAGCATCTGGCCGTACACCTCGGGGGTGGCGATCGGCATTGCGGCCTCCGGTGGCATCGATCTGCGGTCTGTGCGAAGTATCCCGCACCCTGCTCGGCAGGTTTGGGGGTGTGCACGGTTGGTTACTCTGCGCATAGCGACGTGGAGCTGAGAGCGACCGCACGGGGGTGGACGGACCCCACGGACCCGGCCGAAATACCGGGCACCGACCGGAGGTTCGGCTCGGGCAGGGACCCGTGACCGAGGAGGCAACGATGCCGAAGGCGACCTGGAACGGCGAGGTCATCGCGGAGAGCGACGACACCGTCATCGTCGAGGGAAACCACTACTTCCCCCGGGAGTCGGTGCGCGCCGACGTGCTGCGCGACTCCGACACCCACAGCGTCTGCCCGTGGAAGGGCACGGCGAGCTACCACAGCGTGGAGGTGAACGGGGAGACCAACCCGGACGCGGCCTGGTATTACCCCGAGCCGAAGGACGAGGCGAAGCAGATCACCGACCGCATCGCGTTCTGGCGCGGGGTGGAGGTCACCGCCTGACGGTTCGCTGACCGCGGAAGACCCTGTCGGCCGCGGCGCCGGCCCGGCAGGGTGGTCGGCATGCGACTGCTCGTGCTCGGCGGCACCCGCTTCCTCGGTCGGGGCGTGGTCGACGCCGCCCTGGCGGCCGGCGACGAGGTGACCACGTTCACCCGTGGCACGTCGGGGGAGCCGCCGCCCGGCGTGGAGGCGCTGCACGGCGACCGCAACCGGCCGGACGGGCTGGACGTGCTGCGCGGCCGGGAGTGGGACGCCGTGGTGGACACCTCCGGCTACGTGCCGGTGGTGGTCGGCCGCGGCGCCGAGCTGCTGGCCGACCACGTCGGCCACTACGTCTTCGTGTCCAGCGTCAACGCGTACCCCGGCTGGCCGGAGCAGCCGGTCCGCGCCGACACCCCGGTGCACGACTGCGAGCCGGACGCCGGCAACCCGGACGGCGCCTTCGACCCGGAGCTGTACGGGCCGTACAAGGTGGGTTCGGAGCGGGCGGTGGACCAGCACTTCGCCGGCCGGTCGGTGCACCTGCGCTCCGGGCTGATCGTCGGCCCGCACGACCCGAGCGGCCGCTTCCCCTACTGGGTGGGCCGGATGTACCGCGGCGGCGAGGTGCTCGCCCCCGGTGACCCGGACCGGGAGGTGCGGGTGGTGGACGGCCGCGACCTCGGCGCCTTCGCCGTGCACTGCGCGCGGGAGAAGGTGACCGGCGCGTTCCCGGCGTCCGGGCCGGCCGGGCAGACCACGTTCGAGCGGATGCTGGCCGGCATGGCGTCCGGCCCGGACACCACGGTGACCTGGGTGCCGGACGACTTCCTGGTCCGCCACGAGGTGCAGCCGTGGCTGGACCTGCCGCTGTGGATCCCGGCCGCCGGGACGTACGACCAGGACACGTCCGAGGCGGAGCGGGCCGGGTTGTGCTGCCGGCCGGTGGAGGAGACCGCCGCGGACACGCTGGCCTGGCTGCGGGCCGGCGGCGACGGCCCGCCGGCGGAGCCGCCGCGGGTCAGCGCCCCCGGGCTGGCGCCGGAGCGGGAGGCGGAGCTGCTGGCGGCCTGGGCGGCCCGCTGATCAGGAGCGGTGCCCCGCGTGCCAGTCGGCGACGTCCCGCTCGACCGCGTCCCAGGCCTTCCGCGCGGCGATCAGCACCGGGTCCCACACCGGGGCGAAGGGCGGCGCGTACGACAGGTCGAGGCCGGCGATGTCCTCCACCGTCATGTCGTTCCACAGCGCGGTGGCCAGCACGTCGATCCGCTTGGCGGCACCCTCCCGGCCGACGATCTGCGCCCCCAGCAGCCGGCCGGACCGCCTCTCCGCGATGAGCTTGGTGATGATCGGCTTCGCGCCCGGGTAGTAGCCGGCCCGGGTGGTGGACTCCACGGTGGCGGTGACGAAGCGGAAGCCGGCCGCCTCGGCGTCCGCCTCCCGCAGCCCGGTCCGGGCCACCTCCAGGTCGCAGACCTTGGTGACCGCGGTGCCGACCACGCCGGGAAAGGTCGCGTACCCGCCGCCGAGGTTGATGCCGGCGATCCGGCCCTGCTTGTTCGCGTGGGTGCCGAGCGGGACCGAGATCGGGGCCCGGGACACCCGGTGGATGGTCTGCACGCAGTCGCCGGCCGCCCACACCCGCTCGTGCGAGACGGTCCGCATCCGGGCGTCGGTGACGATGCCGCCGGTCACGCCGGTCTCCACGCCGGCCGCCGCGGCCAGGTCGGTCGCCGGCCGGACGCCGAGGCCGAGCACCACCAGGTCGGCCGGGATCTCCCGGCCGCCGGTGACCACGGCCCGGGCCCGGCCGTCCGGCCCGGTGGCGATCGCGGTGACCGGCTGGCCGCGCAGCAGCTCGATGCCGAGCCCCTCCACCGCGTCGCCGACCAGCGCGCCCATGTCCGGGTCGAGCGTGGACATCGGCTGCGGCGCCGCCTCCACCACGGTGACCGCCATCCCGCGCTGGACGAAGGCCTCGGCCATCTCCAGCCCGATGTAGCCGCCGCCGACCACCACGGCCCGCTCCGGCCCGGCGGCCACCGCGGCCCGGACCGCCTCGCCGTCGTCCAGCGTCTGCACCCCGAAGACGCCGGGCGCCTCCACGCCGGGGATGTCGGGGTGGACCGGCGTCGCGCCGGTGGCCACCACCAGCTGGTCGAAGCCGAGCCGCCGCTCGCCGCCGCCGTCCAGGTCCCGGACCAGCACCTCGCCCGCGGCCAGGTCCAGCGACACGGCCTCGTGCCGGAGCCGGACCTCGATGTCCTGCTTGCGGAACTCCTCGACGGTCCGGGTCACCAGCGCGTCGATCGGGCCGACCGCGCCGCCGATCCAGTACGGGATGCCGCAGGCCGAGTACGACGCGTGCCGGCCGCGGTCGACGGCGACGATCTCCAGGTCGTCCACCGGCCGCCGGCGGCGCGCCTGGGACGCCGCGGTCATGCCGCCGGCGTCCGCTCCGACGACGACCAGCCGCTCGGTCATGCGCTCACCGTAACGTCCCGGCGGTCGACGGTCGTCCGCGTCCAGATGGCCGGACCCCCGCCTACGCTGGCGGTCGATGCCGGACCTCGCGGACCTCGACACGCTGGGCGCCGCGGCGGTGTACGTCGTGGTCATCGGCTTCGTCTTCGTCGAGTGCGCGCTGCTGCTCGGCTTCTTCCTGCCCGGCGACACGCTGCTGTTCGCCGGCGGGCTGGTCGCCGCGGACGCCGCCCGCGGGGTGGACCTGGGCTGGCTGATCGTCGGCGTGCTGGTGGCGGCGATCGTCGGGGAGTGCGTCGGCTACCTGATCGGGGCCCGGATGGGGCTGCCGCTGCTGCGCCGCCGGCAGGGCCGGGTGGTCACCCCGGAGCGGGTGGCGCGGGCGGAGCGGTTCACCGAGCGGTACGGCGTGCTGGCCATCATCTCGGCCCGGTGGATCCCCTGGGTGCGCACCTTCGCGCCGCTGCTGGCCGGCGCGACCAGGATGGCCTGGCCGCGGTTCATGCTGGCCAACGTGGTCGGCGCGCTCTGCTGGGGGCCGACGCTGCTGCTGGCCGGCTACCTGGCCGCGTCGGTGCCCTGGGTGGAGCACGCGAGCGTGGCCGTGGCGGTGACCGCGGTCACGTTGGCCACCGCCATCGGTGGTTACCGGTGGTGGCGGGCCGGCCGCGTGGCGAAGGCATCCCTCGAAGGCCGGTAATCTCGTCCGGGTGCAGAGCCTCGCCCTGATGCCCGACGCCATCGACCCGGACCACCTGCTCAGCTCGTTCGGGCTCCTCGGCCTGCTCATCATCGTCTTCGCCGAGTGCGGGCTGCTGATCGGCTTCTTCCTGCCCGGGGACACGCTGCTGTTCAGCGCGGGCCTGCTCACCGCGACCGGCACGCTGGACGTGCCGCTGTGGGTGTCGCTCACGCTCGTCCCGATCGCGGCGATCGCCGGCAACCTGGTCGGCTACTGGATCGGCTACAAGGCCGGCCCGGCGGTCTTCAACAAGCCGGACTCCCGGCTCTTCCGGCAGGAGTACGTCGACCGGTCGCACGAGTTCTTCGAGAAGTACGGCGCCCGCACCATCGTGCTGGCCCGCTTCGTGCCGATCGTGCGCACCTTCGCCACCGTGATGGCCGGCGCCAGCCGGATGCGCTTCCGGACGTACGCGGCCTACTCGGTGCTCGGCGGCATCCTCTGGGGCGCCGGCGTGATCGCGGCCGGCTACTGGCTGGGGCAGATCGAGTTCGTCCGGGACACCGTGGAGCCGCTGATCGAGCCGATCATCATCGGCGTGGTGCTGCTGTCGCTGATCCCGGCCGCGATCGAGCTGCTGCGCTCCCGCAAGCGGCGCGGCGGGATGTCCGCGGAGCCGCTGCTGGAGGAGCCGATCGAGGCCGACGGGCACGTCGAGGCGTCCGGCCGGCACCGGGTCGACTGACCCCGGTCCGACTGGACCCGGCCCCGGCCGGGCACCATGGACGCATGACCGAGCGGCGGCCGGCCGAGTGCTGGCTCACCGACATGGACGGCGTGCTGGTGCACGAGGGCATCCCGGTGCCCGGCGCCCAGGACTTCATCCGGGCCCTGGACAAGTCCGGCAAGCGCTACCTGGTGCTGACCAACAACTCCATCTACACCCCCCGTGACCTGCACGCGCGGCTGCGGGTCTCCGGCATCGACGTGCCGCCGGAGGCGATCTGGACCTCCGCGCTGGCCACCGCCCAGTTCCTGGCCGACCAGCGCCCGGGCGGCACCGCGTACGTCATCGGCGAGGCCGGGCTGACCACCGCGCTGCACGAGATCGGCTACGTGCTCACCGAGTCCGACCCGGACTACGTGGTGCTCGGCGAGACCCGGTCGTACTCGTTCACCGCGATCACCAAGGCGATCCGGCTGGTCGCGGCCGGCGCGCGCTTCCTGGCCACCAACCCGGACCCGACCGGCCCGTCGCACGAGGGCGCGCTGCCGGCGACCGGCTCGGTGGCCGCGCTGATCACCCGGGCCACCGGCGTGGACCCGTACTTCGTCGGCAAGCCCAACCCGCTGATGATGCGCTCGGCGCTGAACACGGTCGGCGGCCACAGCGAGTCGACCGCGATGATCGGCGACCGGATGGACACCGACATCGTCTCCGGCATGGAGGCCGGGCTGGAGACCGTGCTGGTGCTGACCGGGGTGACCACCCGGGCGATGGTCGAGCGCTTCCCGTTCCGGCCCAGCCGGATCGTCGACTCGGTCGCCGACCTGGTCGCCGAGATCTAGGGCGGCTCGGTCGCCGGGATCTTTAGGGCGGCTCGGTCGGGAAGCCGCCGGGGCTCTTGCCGGTGAGCGTGATCCGGTGCGGGCTGCCCGGCGCGCTGCTGGTCACGGTCAGCGTGCCGGTCGAGACCCCGGCCGGCACCGGGCCGAAGCGGACCGTGATGCTGCGCCGCCCGCCACTGGGCAGAATGCCGTCGAACGGCTCCCAGTCGAAGATCGACCCGGCCGGCGGCGCCGCGACCGACAGGCTGACCAGGGCGCCGGTCGCGTTCTCGATGGTCACCGTCCGGGTCTCCCGGGTGCCGAGCGGCAGCGGGCCGAAGTTCACCCCGCTCGGCGTGACCTTCAGCCGGGGCGGCGGCGGCGCGTCCGGGTCCTCCTCCGGGATCCCGCCGGTGCCCTTGCCGGACAGCCGGACCGGGTGCACCCGGCCGGCGTGCACGGCGGTCAGCGTCGCCTGGACGAAGTCGGTGCTCGCCGGTCGGAACTCCACCTCGAGCTGGTGCTCGCCGCCGTGGTCCAGCGTCACCGCTACCGCCGGCCACCGGAACGACCCCGAGCCGGCCGGCACGGTGACGTCGACCCGGCTGCCGGTCCGGTTCGCGATCCGTACGGTCCGGCGCTGGACGGTGCCGATCCCGATCGAGCCGAAGAAGACGTCGTCGGGCTCGACGACCAGGCCGCTCTCCGCGGCCGCGGCGGGGTAGGGGAACCGCAGCGGCGTCCCGCCGGCCAGCGTGTGCGGCCCGGCCGAGGAGAACACCGGCACGCCGTTGACCAGGAAGCGGAAGTCCTCGACGCGGACCCGCACCGGCAGGTCGGACGGGAACTCGAGCGAGAGCCCGGTCACCTCGCCGAGCGACAGGGCCCCGAAGGTGTCGACCACGCTGAGGCCGTCGAACGGGGCGTCCAGCGGGAAGCGACGGCCGCCGCCGGTGCCGACCAGGACCGGGACCAGGCGGTCCGGGACCGGCAGCAGGACGTCCGCCTTCATCTCGACCGCGAGCGTGTCGACCGTCGCGTGCTGGAGGAACGACCGCAGCCCGGTCCCGGGGCCGAAGCCGTACCGGCGGGCGGTGTCGCGGACGCTGATCACGCCGTCGCGGGACAGGCTGCGCAGCTCGCCGCGGACGCTCGCCCGGACGTACCGGCGGTGCCGGTCCACGATCACGTCGGCGTAGCGGCGGGCGCCGGCCGGGCTCGGGTGCACGAACGAGGCGATGGTGCAGACCTCGATCCGGCCGACCTCCGCCTCGACCCCGGGCAGCGCCTCCCGGGCGCGGACGACCCGGAGACCCTCCGGGGCGGCGAGCAGCGCGTCGATGCGCCCGAGCAGCGAGGTGGGGCCGTCCAGCTGCGGGCGCAGCGCGGCCAGCCGCTCCAGGATCTCCTCGACCGCGACGTTCGGCGCGCCGCTGATCATCCGCTCCAGGCCGGTGCGGGCGGTGCGCAGCGCGGCGAGGTGCTGCCCGCGCGGGATCGCCCGCCGCCGCTCGGCCAGCATCGGGTCGCTCACCTCGCGGTCGCCGGCGCCGGGCAGCTTGTAGCCCTCGAACACGAACGGCGTCCCGCCGGCGAAGAGCGCGTTCTCCGGTCGGAAGCCGGGGTGGGCGAAGATCAGCCCGGGCCGGCCGGTCGCGGTGTCGTTGAGCTCGGCCACCGCCCGGCGCATCCAGAACAACCCCTGCCGGTGCGCGAACTCGGCCCGCCGGACCACCCGGCGGACGATCGCGTCCACGTCCTGGCCGAGCAGGACGGACAGCGGGAAGAGCAGCAGCCGCCCCCAGGGCGAGACCAGGACGTCGTTGAGCGCCAGCTGCCACCCGGGCCGGCCGCTGACGAACTCCGCCAGCCGCACCAGCTCGTCGTGGTCCGACTCGGCCGACAGCGGCGAGAAGTAGCCGGTCACCACGACCACCGCGCGGGGGAACTTCGCCCGCAGCTCCCGGAGCAGGCCGGTCAGGGCGACGTAGGAGAACCGGCGGATGTCCTCGGCCAGCTTGGCCAGGTCGTCACCCTCCGGGTCGAGGACCTCCTCCACGCCGACGTCGTTGGTGCTGCCGTCCACGATGACCAGCTCGATCTCCCGGCCGTCGGCGTCCGGGACCCGCTGCACCTGGTACGTGATCGTCGGGAACGTCGCCGGGATCTCACCGAAGACCCGCAGCGCCGGCTCCTCGTCGGTGCCGGCGAAGAAGGCGCGCGCCTGCTCGTCGGTGTCGAACAGCGCCGGGTAGAGGTCGTAGAAGTGGGCCCGGTCCCCGCGCCGGACCGACAGCGCCGCCCCGGAGGGCAGCCTGACCTGATCGGACCCGCCCTTCGTCGCGGCGAGGATCTTGGCCCCGGAGCGCGGGCTCGACGGGTCGACGACCGGATCCCGGTCGGCCGCGGCGGCGATCTCCCGGGCGGCGATCACGGCGAAGCGGGCGTCCGGCGGCAGGCCCTGCCCCCACACCGCCGAGTCGCCCAGCACGGCCACCCGCAGGTCGGTCATGACGGCTCCGGAGCGTACTCCGCATCCTTGACCCGGCCGCAGGGGCGAGCAGGATCGGCGTCGACCCTGAGGAGGGGACGGATGCCTACCTTCGACGAGACCGTGACGATCCGGCAGACCGGAGCCGGGGCGGTGCTGCTGGCCCTGGGCAGCGAGCGGAGCTGGGCGCTCCGCCAGCTCGGCACCGGCGCGGGCACTTCGCTCGAGCTCGCCAGCGTCGGCGGCGGCGGGAACAAGAACCTGGTGATCAGCACGACCGGACGGGTCGGGATCGGCACCCCGACGCCGCAGGCCACGCTCGACGTCGAGGGCAGCATCCGGGTCGCCGACGACGTCATCCTGGCCGGCGCCGACTGCGCCGAGGACTTCGCGGTCGAGCCGGGAGCCGCGGCCGAGCCGGGCACCGTGCTGGTCATCGAGCCCGGGCTGCGGCTGGCGCCCTGCGCGCGGGCCTACGACCGCCGGGTGGCCGGGGTGGTCTCCGGCGCCGGGGACCGCCGGCCCGGGATCGTGCTGGGCCGGCGGCCGGACCGCGGCGACGAGCACCGGGTGCCGGTCGCGCTCACCGGCACCGTCGTGTGCCGGGTGGACGCGACCGCCGACCCGATCGAGGTCGGCGACCTGCTCACCTCGTCACCCCGGGTCGGGCACGCGATGCGGGCGGCGGACGCCGGCCGGTCCTTCGGGGCGGTGCTGGGCAAGGCCCTGGCCGGGCTGGAGTCCGGCGTCGGCACGATCCCGGTGCTGGTCACGCTGCACTAGCGGCGACCCCGGACGCCGCTACTCTCGCGGCATGGCCACCACGAGGGTCGCCGCGGTCCAGGCCGCGTACGTGCTGATGGACCGGGAAGCCTGCGTCGCCAAGGCGGTGGACCTGGTCGGCCGGGCCGCGGCGGACGGGGCCGAGGTCATCGTGCTCCCGGAGGCGTTCGTCCCGGGCACCCCGATCTGGATCGACTCGCGGCGGATCTGGGACGGCGACGAGGAGTGGTACGCCCGGCTGGTCGACCAGGCCGTGGTCGTGCCCGGCCCGGTCACGGACACCCTCGGCGCCGCCGCCCGGGACGCGCGGGCCTACCTGGTGATCGGCGTGCAGGAGCGGGAGCCGCACGGCGCCACGATCTACAACACCACCCTCTACTTCGGACCGGACGGCGCGCTGCTGGCCAAGCACCGCAAGCTGGTGCCGACCGGGTCCGAGCGCACCGTCTGGGGCATGGGCGACGGCTCCACGCTGCCCGTGGTCGACACCCCGCACGGCCGGCTGTCCGGGCTGACCTGCTGGGAAAACTACATGCCGCTGGCCCGCTTCTACCTCTACGCGCAGGGGGTGGACATCTGGGCCGCGCCGACGCTGGCCCCGGGGGACGGCTGGGTCGCCACCATGCGGCACATCGCCCGGGAGGGCCGCTGCTACGTCATCGGGGTCAACCCGTGCCTGCGGGCCGAGCAGATCCCGGCCGACTTCCCCGGCCGGGACCGGCTCTGGCCGGACCGGCCGGACGACGACGACGGGTGGATCGAGCCCGGCAACAGCGTGATCGTCGGCCCGAACGCCGAGCTGCTGGCCGGCCCGGCCCGGCACGAGGAGACGATCCTCACCGCCGACATCGACCTGGACACCGTCCGCGCGGCGCGCCGGCTCTTCGACCCGACCGGGCACTACAACCGGCCGGACGTCTTCCGGCTCGCGGTCGACACCCGGCCCCGCCCGGCCTTCACCCTGGACGCCGGCTAGCGGCCAGCTTCGCGTACTCGGCGGTCAGCGCGGGCTGCTGGTAGTGGGCGTTGAGCCCGCTGGGGTTGGGCAGCACCCAGAGCGGGACGCCGTCCAGCGTCTCCTCCTGCCGGCCGACCCGGGCGCGGGGCCGGCCGAAGGCGGTCCGGTACGCGGTCACGCCGAGCACCGCGACCGACCGCGGCCGCCACTCGGCGACCAGCTTCTCCAGCCGCGGCACGCCGGCCCGGATCTCGTCGTCGGTCAGCTCGTCCGCCCGGGCGGTGGCCCGGTTGACCAGGTTGGAGATGCCGATGCCGGCGGCCAGCAGCTCGCCGGTCTCCTCCGGCCGCAGCCGCCGGGCCGTGAAGCCGGCCTCGTGCAGGGTCGGCCACAGCCGGTTGGACGGCCGGCCGAAGTGGTGGCCGGACCAGCCGGTCCACAACGACGGGTTGATCCCGACCAGCAGCACCCGCAGGTCCGGCGCGACCAGGTCGGGCACGCTCCGCCCGTACGCCGCCTGCAGCTCCTGCTTGGTCGGTCCCGGCGGCACCTCGCGACCCTACGGCCCGGCGGCCCGGGCGCGACCCTAGGAGTTGTCCCGGACGTACTGGTCGGGGTCCTTGTCCACGATCGGGACGCCGTCGACGTTCCGCGCCTCGTACGCGGCGAAGGCGACGGCGATGCGGTGGCGGGTGGCGAGGTCGACGTGCCGGCGGAAGTCGGCCAACCCCTCGTGCTCCTCCTCGCCCATGTGCTCGTCGTTGGCCTCGCGGGCGGCGTTGACGCCCTTCCACCAGCCGGCCGAGCCGACCGGGTGCTTCGCCGCCTCGACGATCCCGTCCCGGATGTCGTTGTGGTCGCCGATGGCGTCCTTGGTCTCCTCGACCTCGGCGTCCTCGTGCCGGCGCCGACCGAGCGCGAGCAGCTCCGGGTAGAAGAGCTCCTCCTCGGCCTCGGCGTGCACCTCGAGCATGGTCGACAGCCGGGTCCACAGCGTGCCCAGCGTGCCGGTGTCGTCCGGGTCGACCTCGTCGAGCATGGCGAACATCCGGCGCTGCTCGTGGTGGTCGCTGAGGATGAGCTCGGTGATGTCCACGCCCGCCATCTTCCCCCGCACACTGTCCCGGTGACCGGTGCGGTGGAGCGGGAGGCGGTGCGGCTGGCCGCGGATCCGGCGGTGGTGGTGCTGGACGGGGTGCACTGCGTCAAGCACGCGGTCCGCTTCGGGGCCGGGCTGGAGCTGCTGGTGACCACGGACCGGGAGGCGGCGGTCCGGCTGGCCGCGGCGCTGGCCCCGGACGTGGCCGAGCGGGTCGCGGCGGCCGTGTCCGTCGACCCGGCGCTGCCGGCCCGGCTGGCCGGGGTGCGGCCGGGCAGCGAGCTGGTCGGCTTCGCCCGCCGGCCGGCCGCCGCGACCCCGGCCGGCCCGACCGTGCTGCTGGACAACCCGCGGAATCCCGGCAACGTCGGCGCGGTGGTCCGGGTGGCCGCCGGCTTCGGCGCCGCGGTCCGGTCCACCGGCTCGATCGACCCGTGGCATCCGGCGGTGGTCCGGGCCGCGGCCGGGCTGCACTTCGCCACCTCGGTGGCCCGCGGCGACGACCTGCCCGGCCCGCTGGTCGCCTTCGACCCGGCCGGCGAGGACCTGCGCGGCTGCGCCCTCCCGGACCGGGCGGTGCTCGCCTTCGGCGCCGAGCGGCACGGCCTGTCCGCCGCGGTCCGGGACCGCGCGGACCGGCTGGTCGCCATCCCGATGCGGGCCGGCATGTCCAGCTACAACCTGGCCACCTCGGTCGCGGTCGCGCTCTACCACTGGTCGCTGAGCGGGACCGCCCCGGCACCGCCGCCGGCCGGCGCCTAGCGCGGGTCATCCGGCCGGCACGCCGATGGCCGGGTCGATGAACTCGTTGGTCACCAGGTCGGCGGGCCGGAGCCCCGGCTTGAGCGACTTCTTCTGGGCGGCGTAGATGGGGATCGAGATGTCGATCAGACGCTTGACCCGGGCGTCCTCGAAGTTGCCGAGGGTCTTGTCCTTGCCGTTGGCGACCAGGCCGAGGTCGCGCATCTGCTTGATCGTGAACGCGGCCAGGCCGGGCGAGTAGGTCCAGGCGTCCTTGTACTGGCGGACGATGTCGACCACCAGCGCGCTGACCCGCTCCGGCTTGGCCAGCGTGTCGACGGCGGAGCGCTGGATGATCGGCACCAGCTTGCGCAGGCAGGGCGCCAGCCGCTCCCGGTCCCCGGCGCGGACGACCACGCCCTGGCCGTACAGCGGGTAGCCGGTGTCGGAGATCAGCTGCCAGTCCAGGTCGAACGACTGCCCGGCCAGCTCGTTGCGGTACACGTACGGCTGCTGGGTGGCGAAGATCTGCTGCGCGATCGCGCCCCGGCTGGCGACGAACCGGGACGGCGAGCCGTCGAAGCTGCCGTCCACCTGGCTGCGCCGCAGCAGCCCGGTGCCGAGCAGATACTGCATGTACGCGTCGGTCTGGAAGTAGAGCACCCGGGTGTCGGTCTCCCCGATGTCGGCGATCACGCTCCAGTCCGGGTGCTTGCGCCGGTCCCACGCGATCGCCACCGGGATGAACTCCATCGGCGCCACCACCTGCACCGTCGGCTGGGCCGCCGAGTTCTGGATCGACTCGTCCAGGGTCGCCTGGCCCAGCGTGATCTCCCGGTCCTGGTACATCCGGGCCGTGACCGACTGGAAGCCCAGCGCCGGCCCGCCCTCCCGGATCTCCAGGTCCACCCCGGTGTCCTGGCCGGACGCGACCAGGTCGCCGACCACCCGCTTGCGGGCCCGGTCCACCGTGTACTTGCCGGCGAGCAGGCCGTAGTACGCCGCGTACTCCATCTCCGGATACCAGTCCGACTGGAACACGATCGTCGCCGGGCACACGCCGGACAGGTCCAGCGCGTCCCCGCCGGCGGCCGTCGGCGCCGCCGTCCCGCCGGCCGTGCCGCCGCCGGTCCCGCAGGCGGACAGCAGCGAGGCGGCCACCAGCAGGGTCGCGGTGCGGGCGCGGCGGGGCCGGAGGCGGCGCCGGGCGGGGCCGGCTGAGGCGGGGCGTGCGAACTCGGGCAGCATGAACAGGCCGCTCCTGTCTGGGAGAGGTGATGCCGCCCGGGGCCGGAAGGGCCGTCCAAACCTGATCCGGCTCCGGGCGGTGACGGACCGCGCGAAGTGGTGCTGCCTGGCAGCCTAGTGATGCAGCGCTGCATCTTCCACCCCCGGATGGGGTGGCCTGACGAGCGGAGTGCGGGCTAGCTCAGGCCGAGGTCGGCGAGCGTGTAGGCGGCCCGGTAGTCCAGGCCGGCGGCGCGCACCGCGTCACCGGCCCCGCGGTCCACCACGACCGCGACGCCGACCACGGTGGCGCCGGCCTCGCGGAGCGCCTCGACGGCGGCCAGCACGGAGGCGCCGGTGGTCGAGGTGTCCTCGACCGCGAGCACCCGCCGGCCCGCGACGTCCGGCCCCTCGATCCGCCGCTGCAGCCCGTGCGCCTTGCCCTGCTTGCGGACCACGAAGGCGTCCACCGGCGGCCCGGGCGCGTGCAGCACCGCGGCGGCGACCGGGTCGGCGCCGAGGGTCAGCCCGCCGACCGCGTCGTACGCCCAGTCCGCGGTCAGCTCCCGCAGCGCCCGCCCGATCAGCGGCGCCGCCTCGTGCTGCAGGGTGACCCGGCGCAGGTCGACGTACCAGTCCGCCTCGGCGCCGCTGGACAGCACGACCCGGCCGTGCACCACGGCGAGCGACGCGATCAGCTCCAGCAGCCGGTCCCGGTCGGTCACCGGCGGAGCTTAAGCCGTGGCGCCCGGGTCTTGGTGGATGCGGACGGCGTCCAGGCGTCGTCCGGCAAGGCCGAGGAGGAGCCGATACCGGGTTTGTATCGGCGACGACGAGAACGCCGCCGGTCGGCGTCTGGGCGTCGGCCCGCGCCACCGAAGGCCCGGGCGCCGCGGCTTCACGTTCCGCCCGGCCCTACCCGCCGGTAGGGTGCGGCTTGCGAGCGCGTGCGTCCTCCGGCGCGTGCGAGCGGACACGGAGGGGACATGGACTTCCGCGACACCTCGGACGAGGCCGCGTTCCGCGGCGAGCTGCGCTCCTGGCTGGCCTCCGCGCTGCCGCCGGACTGGGCCGAGCGGGACCCGCACGTGGGCCGCTGGGACTTCGAGTACGCGCGGGAGTGGAGCCGCAAGCTCTTCGACGCCGGCTACTCCGGGCTGACCTGGCCGAAGGAGTACGGCGGGCACGGGCTGTCCCCGACGTACCAGGCGATCTACCTGGAGGAGACGGCCAAGGCGGACGCGCCCGACCACGTCGGCGTGATCGGCCTCGGCATGGCCGGCCCGACGATCATGGCGCACGGCACGCCCGCGCAGAAGGAAGCCCACCTGCGCGGCATCCTGTCCGCGGAGACGATCTTCTGCCAGGGCTTCTCCGAGCCCGGCTCCGGCTCCGACCTGGCCAGCGTGCGCACCCGGGCCGAGCTGGACGGCGACGAGTTCGTGGTCAACGGGCAGAAGGTCTGGTCGTCGTACGCGCACGTGGCCGACTGGTGCATCCTGCTCACCCGCTCCGAGCCGGGCTCCCAGAAGCACCGCGGGCTGACGTACCTGCTGCTGGACATGCACGCGCCCGGCGTCGAGGTGCGGCCGCTGCGGCAGATCACCGGCGACCCCGAGTTCAACGAGATCTTCCTGACCGACGTCCGGGTCCCGGTGTCCAACGTGGTCGGCGAGGTCGGCGGCGGCTGGCAGGTGGCGATGACCACGCTGCTGCACGAGCGCGGCACGCTCGGCTTCGCGCTCACCGCCCGGCTGGAGGTGCTCTTCCGCCGGCTGGTGCTCACCGCGACCAAGACCGGCGCGGCCGCCGACCCGCTGGTCCGGGACCGGATCGCGGACCTGTGGGTGGACCTGCAGGGGCTGCGCTTCACCAACTACCGGTCGCTCACCGCGCTGGTGAAGACCGGCGTGCCGGGGCCGGAGGGCTCGGTGTCCAAGCTGCACTGGTCGGAGGCCAACCAGCGGCTCACCAGCCTCGCCGTCGAGCTGCTCGGGCCGGACGGGCAGCTGGCCGGGGAGGGTGGCTTCTGGGGCGGCTACTGGCAATACCAGCAGCTGCGCAGCCGGGGTAACACGATCGAGGCCGGCACCTCGGAGATCCTCCGCAACATCGTCGCCGAGCGGGTGCTGGGGCTCCCGCGCTCCCGCTAGGAGACACAGTGGACTTCGCGTTCTCCGAGGAGCAGGAGATGCTCCGGGCCGCGGCCCGGGAGTGGCTCGGCGACCGCTACCCGATCGACCGGGTGGTCGAGCTGGCCGACTCCGACGCCGGCTGGGACCCCGGGGTGTGGCGCGAGCTGACCGAGCTGGGCTGGCTGGACCCGGAGCTCGACCTGCTCGAGCACGCCGTGCTGGCCGAGGAGGCCGGGCGGGCGCTGCTGCCGGCGCCGTGGTTCTCCTCGGTCGGGCTGGCCGGGCCGGCGCTCGGCGGCCCGCCGGCGCGGCCGGCCACGCTGGCCTGGGCCGACGACGCGGCCAGCACGCTGCGCGACGCCGGCTCCTCGGTGGCCTGCCGGGCCGACGACGACGTGGACGGCTGGCGGCTGTCCGGGGTCAAGCGGGCGGTGCCGGACGTGGGCAGCGCCGAGCAGGTGGTCGTGGTGGCCCGGGCCGCCGACCGGATCCAGCTCTTCCGGGTCGACCTCGCCGAGCACCCGGAAGTGGCCCGGCCGCTGCCGACCGTGGACGGGACCCGGCGGATCGGCGAGCTGCGGATGGACGGCACGCCGGCCGAGGCGGTCGACGGCCGGCCGGCGGCCGAGGTGCTGCGGACGGTGCGGCGGCGGGCGCTGGCCCTGCTGGCCTGCGAGGCGGTCGGCGTGACCCAGCGGGCGCTGGACATCGCGGTCGAGCACGCGAAGACGCGCACCCAGTTCGAGCGGCCGATCGGGTCGTACCAGGGGGTGTCGCACCGGCTCGCGGACGTCTACGCCGCGCTGGCGCTCGGGCGCTCGCTGGCCTACCGGGCCGCGTGGTGCGTCGCGGTGGACGACCCGGCCGCGGACGAGGCGGTGGCCACCGCGGCGGTGGCGGCCGCCCGCGCCTCGGTCGGTGGCTGCGAGGGCGCCATCCAGGCGATGGGCGGCATCGGCTTCACCTGGGACCACCCGCTGCACCGCTACTACAAGCGGGCGCAGTGGATCGCCGCCTTCGACGGGGCGCCGTCGGCGCACCGGGCCGAGCTGGCCGCGCTCCTCTTCACCGGCTGAGCCGGGCTGTCCCGGCGGCCCGGGCTCAGCGGGCCGGGCCGACCGGCACGTCCGGTCCCCACCGGCGGGCGCAGGCGGTCCGGTACGCCCGGGCGAAGCCGCGGACCAGCACCACCCGGGCCGGCGCCGGCACCAGCCCGATCAGCACCCCATACCGCGCTTTGTCCAGGCCGTCCATCAGCCAGTGGCCCTCCATCGCCACCGACCGGATCGACCGGCCCTTCGTCGGGTTGAACTCCCGGTCCCACTGCCGCCACTCGTCCTGGCTGATGCTGGCCGCGACCACCGGCATCGCCTCGTCCTCCTCGCGGGCGAGGTGGGCCAGCAGCGGCCCGGACAGCTCGTCCAGCGCGGCCAGCAGGTCGTCGCGGGCGCCGGCGTCGGCCCGGTAGCGCCGGGCGGCGGCGAGCGCCCGGTCCAGCAGCGGGTCGACCTCGTCGTGGTCGGCGCTCATCCGGTCCAGCACCGCCGCCGCCTCCGGGTTGCGCGCCCGGACCCGCGGCCACAGGCCGGCGTCCTCCGACTCGTGGTGGTGGTGCAGGAAGTCCAGCATCCAGACCAGGTGGTCGGCGACCGCGACCCGCTGCGCGGCGCCGGGCGCCCCGGCCACGACCTCCCGGGTGCGGACGAGGTCGCGCCGCAGCGCGTCGTGCACCACGCCCATGATGGTCGTGTCGGCCGGCGTCCGGGACGGGGCAACCATGCCGCGATCATCCCATCCCGCTACCTTCCTGCCCATGACGCCTGCGGACTCCGTCTCCATCCCGGTCGACGGCGGCCAGCTGCCCGCCGACCTGCACCTGCCGCCGGCCGGGAGCGGTCCCGGCCTGGTCCTGTTCCAGGAGATCTTCGGCGTGACCCGGTACGTCACCGCCCGGGCCCGGGACCTGGCCGGGCTCGGCTACGTCGTGCTGGTGCCGCACGTCTACTGGCGGCAGGGCGACCCGGTGATCGGCGACGACGGGCTGCCCCAGGCCTGGAGGCGATGGGCCGGGTGGACTGGGCCGAGGCGGTCGGCGCGGACGGCCGCGCGACCGTGCTCACTCATCCCGGTGCCGGGCACGCCTTCGACAACCCGTCGCCGCTCTTCCACCACGAGGAGGCGGCCCGGCAGGCGTGGGCGGCGACCGTGGAGTGGCTGGGCCGGACGCTGCCTACAGCAGCCGGCGGGTGAAGGCGGCGGTCACCTTGCGGGCCAGGTTGGGCGGCACCAGCCGGCTGGCCACCACGATGGCCTTGTACTGCACGCCCGGCACGCTGACCACCTTGCCGGCGCGGTGGTCGCGCAGCGCGTCGGCGACCACCCGGTCGGCCTCCAGCCAGAGCAGGGCCGGCAGCTTGGACATGTCCAGCCCGGCCCGCCGGTGGAACTCGGTGTGCACGAAGCCGGGCGCCACCGCGGACACCCGCACCCCGGCCGGCCCGGCCTGGCCGGAGATCGCCTCGGCGAACGCGGTCGCCCAGGCCTTCGTCGCCGCGTACGGCCCGCGGGAGCCGGGTGCGTAGCCGGCGGTCGACGACACGATGATCACGTCGCCGGCGCCGCGCGGCACCATCGCCCGCAGCGCGGCGTGGGTGAGCCGCAGCACCGAGGTGCAGTTGAGCTCGAGCAGCCGCTCCTGGTCGGCCAGCTCGGTCTCCCAGAAGCGGCCCTTCAGCCCCATGCCGGCGTTGTTGACCAGCACGTCCACCGGCCGGTCCGGGTCGGCCAACCGGTCCTCCACCCGGCGGGACTGCTCCCGGTCGGTGAGGTCGGCCGGCAGCACCTCGACCCCGACGCCGTACCGGTCGCGGAGGTCGGCCGCGACCGACTCCAGCCGGGCCGCGTCCCGGGCGACCAGCACCAGGTCGCTGCCCTCGGCGGCGAGCGCGCGGGCGAAGGCGGCGCCGATCCCGGCGGTGGATCCGGTCACCAGTGCAGTGGGCGGCATCGGGTCACCGTAGCGGCGGCCGGCATTGCCTAGGCTCCCGGCATGTCGGTGCTGGCGGCCGCCCGCGGCGGTGACCACGACGCGTTCCGGCGGCTGGTCGACCCGCACCTGGCCGAGCTGCACGCGCACTGCTACCGGATGCTCGGCTCGGTGCAGGACGCCGAGGACGCCCTGCAGGAGACGCTGGTCCGGGCCTGGACCGCGCTGCCGCGCTTCGACGACCGGGGGACGCTGCGGCCCTGGCTCTACCGGATCGCCACCAACCGCTGCCTCACCGCGATCGAGCGGCGCGGCCGGCGGGAGCTGCCGACCGACCTCAGCCCGGGCACCGAGCCGCCGGGCGAGGTGGCCTGGCTGGAGCCGTACCCGGACCAGCCCGAGGCGTCCGCGCTGGCCCGGGAGCGGGTGGAGCTGGCCTTCGTCGCCGCCCTGCAGCGGCTGTCCGGGCGGGAGCGGGCGGCGCTGCTGCTGCGCGAGGTGCTCGGCTTCTCCGCCCGCGAGGTGGCCGCCCAGCTGGACACCACCGAGGCGGCGGTGAACAGCGCGCTGCAGCGGTCCCGGGCGGCGCTGCCCGATCCGGCGCCGGCGCCGGCGGACGAGCAGGTCCGGGCGGTGGCGGAGCGCTACGCCGCGGCCTGGGAGCGCGGCGACGTGGACGCGCTGGTGGCGATGCTGGCCGCGGACGCGACCTACTCGATGCCCCCGCTGCCGCGCTGGTACCGCGGCCGACCGGCGATCCGGGGCTTCCTGGTGGAGGCGACCGAGGGCCGGCGCTGGCGCTTCCTGCCGGCCCGGGCCAACGGGCAGCTCGCCTTCGGCACCTACCTGTGGGACGGGGCCGCGTACCGCCCGTGCGGGCTGGACCTGCTCGTCCTGCGCGGCGCCGAGGTGGTCGAGGTGGTGTCCTTCCTGGAGGCGGACTTCAGTCGTTTCGGCCTGCCGATGAGTCTGCCGGCCGAGCCGGGTTGTACGGGGCATGACTGACGAGGAGCAGATCCGGCAGCTGATCGAGCGCTGGGCCAAGGCGGTGCACGCCGGCGACCTGGACACCGTGCTGGCCGACCACGCCGAGGACATCGTGATGTTCGACGTGCCCCCGCCGTACGACGGGGTGCGGGGGAAGGCCGCCTACCGGGACACCTGGCCGCCGTTCTTCGAGTGGCAGGCGCAGGGCGCGGTCTTCGACATCGTCGAGCTGGACGTCACCGCCGGGGCCGACGTCGCCTTCGCGCACGCGCTGCTGCGCTGCGGCACCGAGGACGACTTCGCCCGCGAGCCGGACCAGCGGCTCCGGCTCACCGTCGGCCTGCGCCGGCAGGACGGGCGGTGGGTGGTCAGCCACGAGCACCACTCGTTTTCGGACGCCGGCACCCCCGGCGACTGACGCGCCGACTCAGCGCAGGGCGCCGCCGGACCGGAAGACGTCGGTGGGGTCGAGCGCGTCCTTGACCCGCAGCAGCCGGGCCAGCCGCTCCGGCCCGTAGACCTCGGCCGGGGCGGCGGTCCCGCCGAAGGCGACGAGCCGCGTCGGCAGCGCCCACGGCCGCAGCGCGTCGAGCACCGCCGCGCCGGCCGCCGGGACCGCGTCCGCGACCGGCGGCGCCAGCACCCCGAGCACGAACACCGCGAACCCCGCGTCCCGCCCCGGCAGCGCGTCCGGCACGGCCGGCTCGCGGCTGAGCGCGCCGCCGAGGTGGCGCAGCTCGACGCCGGTGACGACGGTCGACACGCCGGGGCCGGCGACCGCGAGGATCGCGTCGATCGTCTCCTCCTCCAGCGACCCGAGCAGCAGCCCGCCGTCCCAGGAGGCGCCCGGCTCGGTCGGGTCGTTGTGGATCCGGTCGAACTCGGTCACCGGCAGCATCTCGACGCCGCCGAGCAGCACGGTGCCGGCCGCCCGCATCGGCTGCAGCACCTGCTCGGCCTCGTCCAGCGGCCCGTCGTGGGCGAACGCCAGCAGCACCGACAGCGTCCCGCGCAGCGGCTCGGGCACCACCGGCAGGTCGGGCGCCCGCATCAGCGCGAGCGACGTGGTGGTCTGCTCCGGCAGCGTCGCCGTCCACGACCGGTAGGTCCGCAGCAGGCGGTCGGCGTCGGCACCGTCGAAGTAGAGCGCGCCGCCGGCCAGCTGGGCCACCGGGACCAGGCCGAACTCGATCTCGGTGACGATGCCGAAGTTGCCCTTGCCGCCGCGCAGCGCCCAGAACAGCTCCGGGTCGGACTCCGCGGTGACCTGGCGCACCGATCCGTCCGCCGTCACCAGCTCCAGGCGGGTGACCAGGTCGGCGGCGAACCCGAACTCCCGGGCGAGCGGGCCGACGCCGCCGGTCAGCGTGTAGCCGACCACGCCGACCCCGGACGAGGAGCCGCTCAGCGGGGCCAACCCGTGCTCGGCGGTGACCTCCACGACGTCCGCCCAGAGCGCGCCGGCGGCCGCGGTCGCGACCCGCCGCTCGGGGTCGACCGACACCGCGCGCATCCGGCCGGTCGTGATCAGCAGACCCTCGGCCGGCCGGACCGGGAAGTGCCCGGTCGCCTGCACCACCACCGGCAACCCCTGGGCGGCCGCCCAGCGCACCGCCGCGGCGACGTCGCCGACCGAGGTCGCGCCCACCGCGACCGCGGGATCGTGCGTCACCGACAGCTGGAAGCCGGACACCTCCTCGGCCAGCCCGGGCTCGCCGGCGGCCAGCACCGGCCCGGCCACCTGCTTGCGGAGCTGGTCGATCGCGTCCCCGTATGTCATCGCTGCCTCCTCGCGTCCGATGCGCCCAGCATGCCCCACCGGTACGACGAAATCGGGCGGTCGATCCCGTACGGCGCCCTGACCGTCCTCGAACACGGACGGGGCAGGGTTGTCCGCATGCCGACCGAACGGGCGGAGATCTCCCACCTGCTGCGCCGCACCGGCTTCGGCGCGGCCGCGGCGGAGGTGGACGCGGGCGTGGCCCGCGGCTACGAGGCGACCGTCGCGGCGCTGCTGGCCGGCGCCCCGGACCGGTCCGTCGCGCCGCCGGACCTGGGCGCGGAGCTGCGGCGGCCGAAGGACGACCCGGCGGCCCGCAAGGAGTACGCGGCGCAGCTGAAGGAGCGCTCCGCCGCGCTGACGCTGTGGTGGCTGGACCGGATGGTGGCCACCCGGACGCCGTTCGCCGAGCGGCTCACCCTGACCTGGCACGGGCACTGGGCGACCTCGCTGCAGAAGGTGCGCAGCCCCCGGCTGATGCTCGGGCAGAACGAGACGCTCCGCCGGCTCGGCCGCGGCGACTTCCGCGAGCTGGCCCGGGCCATGGTCCGCGACCCGGCGCTGCTGGTCTGGCTGGACGGCCAGCGCAACCGGAAGGGCCAGCCGAACGAGAACCTCGCCCGCGAGCTGATGGAGCTGTTCACCCTCGGCGTCGGCAACTACTCGGAGCAGGACGTCAAGGAGGCCGCGCGGGCGCTCACCGGGTGGCGGGTGGACCGGGCCGCCGGCACCGCCGAGCCGGTGCCGCGCTGGCACGACGACGGCGCCAAGACCGTCCTCGGGGTGACCGGCGAGCTGGACGACCGCGGGCTGGTCGACGTGCTGACCGCCCGGCCGGAGTCGGCCCGGTTCGTGGCCACCCGGCTGTGGCGGCGGCACGGCGCCCCCGGCGACCCCCCGCCGGCCACGCTGGACCGGCTGGTCGCCGCGTACGGGCCGGGGCGCGACGTCACCGCGCTGCTGCGGGCGCTGCTCACCGACCCCGACTTCCGCGCGCCGGCGACCCGGCGGGCGCTGGTCGCGGCCCCGGTCGAGTACGTGGCGGGCACCTACCGGTCGCTCGGCCTGCGGGTGCCGCGGGACGACCGGAAGGCCGGCCGGGCCCTGCTGGCCGCGCTGACCGCGCTCGGCCAGGTGCCGTTCCGGCCGCCGAGCGTGGGCGGCTGGCCGGCCGGGGCGGCCTGGCTGTCCACCGCGGCCACCCGGGCCCGGCTGAGCTTCGCCCGGACGGTGGCCGGCGCGGCCGACCTGGACGCCGTCGCCGGCGCCGCGCCGCGGGACCGCCCGGACGCCGCGGCCCGGCTGCTCGGCCTGGACGGCTGGACCGCCCGCACCCGGGCGGCGCTGACGGACGCGGCCGCCGACCCGGTCCGGCTGGTGACGCTCGCGCTCGTCAGCCCCGAGCACGTGACCCGCTAGGACGCCCGCGCTCGAGCCAACCGAAAGGACGGGTGAGGTGGACACGCTGACCCGACGCCGCTTCCTGGTCGCCTCCGGGGTGACCGGGGCCGCCGCGCTGGCCGCCGGCGCCGGCACGATCGGCTGGCGGGAGCTGGCCGCCCGCGCCGGCTCGGACCCGCTGCCCGGGGACGCCTCGGTGCTGGTCCTGGTCACCTTGTACGGCGGCAACGACGGGCTCGGCACGGTCATCCCGTACGCCGACCCGGCGTACCACGACGCCCGCGGCGAGCTGGCGTACGAGGAGGGCGAGGTGCTGGCGCTGGGCGACCAGCTCGGCCTGAACCCGGCGATGAAGGGCTGCAAGGGACTGTGGGACGCCGGCCGGCTGGCGGTGGTCCGGGGCGTCGGCTACCCGAAGCCGGACCGCAGCCACTTCCGGTCGATGGACATCTGGCAGACCGGCTCGCCGGACCGGCCCGTGCCCACCGGCTGGATGGGCCGGTGGCTGGACGCGACCGGCCCGGACCCGCTGCGCCTGGTCTCCGTCGGCGCCACCCTGCCGCCGCTCGCGGTGGGCGAGAAGGCGGCCGGGGTGGCGTTGCCGCTGACCGGCTTCGAGCCGCCGGCCGGCGCGCTCGGCGCGGGGCTGGCCGCGCTGAGCAAGCCGGACCCGGCCGACCCGCCGGCGCAGGCGCTGGCGGCGCGCAGCGGCGCGACCCTGCTGGCCGCGACCGAGGCGCTGGCCGCCCCGCCCGCGGGCGAGGACGAGCAGGACGACGGCGAGGCCCAGCGGCAGGGCGGCTCGGCCGGCGGCCAGGGCGCGCTCGGCCGGCAGCTGGCCGCGGTGACCCGCTGCATCCGGGCCGGCGTGCCGACCAGGGTGTACGCGGTCAGCCTGGGCGGCTTCGACACCCACGCGGACGAGAAGGGCACCCAGTCCCGGCTGCTCGGCGAGCTGGACGCGGCGGTGACCGGCTTCCTGGACGGGTTCCGGGACGACCGGCGGGTGGTGCTCGCGGTCTACTCCGAATTCGGCCGGCGGGTGGCCGCGAACGCCAGCGACGGCACCGACCACGGCACCGCCGGACCGGTGCTGGTCGCCGGCGCCGGCGTGCGCGGCGGCTTCTTCGGCGACCAGCCGAGCCTCACCGCGCTGGACGGCGGCGACCTGCGGGTGACCACCGACTTCCGCTCGGTCTACGGGACGCTGCTGGAGCGGGTCCTGGACACCGACGCGGGCCGGGTGCTCGACGGCACCCGGCCCGCGCTGGACTTCCTCTGAGATCCCGGCCTAGTAGCGGGGGGCCTTCCGGGCCGCGAAATACTGACTCGACGGCTTCATCGCCAGCAGCACGATGATGCCCACGTCGACCAGCAGCACGATCAGGCTGATGCCCTTCTCCAGGCCGGTGCCGTCGCCGACCAGGCTGAGCACACCACCCAGCACGCCGAGACCGGCGAGCACGAAGGTGACGATGCGGGCCCAGTTCTTCCCCTTGCGCACCTGGATGGCGAGCAGGATGTAGAGCACGGCGAAGACCAGCCCGAAGAAGATGGTGATGCCGATCGCCAGCGCGAAGGCGGAGTCGACCTCGCTCTGGGTCAGGGTCGGATCGTTCTCCCGGATGGAGTCCTTGATCGAGTCCGCCGAGGCGAACGCGACCAGCGCGCTCAGGATGCCCAGCACGACCCGGGCGAACATGAGCTGGACGGCCCGCAGCACCTCGTTCGGCGGGTTCGCCGGGGTGGCCGGCTGCCCGTACGGGTCGCCGTACGAGGGGGCGCTGCCGTACGCGGGGGCGCTGCCGTAGGGCGGCTGGCCGCCGGCGTACGGCGGCTGGCCGCCGGGCTGCTGGCCACCGGCGTACGGCGGCTGGCCGCCGTACGGCTGCTGCTGCTGGCCGTAGTCGGGTGCCGGCGGGAACTGGTCACCGGCCGGACCCCCCGCGTACCCGCCGCCCTGCGGCGGCTGGCCCTGCGGGTACTGCGCGGGCGGAGGAGCGGGCGGATACCCGGGCTGGTCCGACGGCCGGTCCTCCGGGCGCCCCGGGTCGTTGGGGGTGCTCATCTTCCCTCCATGGCTAGGGGTCTCGGCCGGCACCGTACCCGCCCGCGTCGCACCGCACGCCGACACGCTCACCGGCCGGGACCGGCCGGAGCCCACCGGGCCGGCCGGAGGGGGCACACTGTGCGCCGTGCCGTCCGACCGCGCCGCCGCGCTCGCCGAGGAGACGACCTCGACCCGCCCGAGCCGGGCGGCCACCGCGGCGCTGGTGATCGGGGTGCTGGCCATCCCGTTCGGCCTGCTCGTCTACCCGGGGCTGCTGCTCGGGCTGGTCGCCGTGGGGTGCGGCGCGGCCGGGCTGGTCACGTCCCGCGGTGGGCGCCGCCCGGGCCGCGGCCGCGCCGCCGCCGGCCTGGTCGCCGGCGTCGTCGCGCTCACCATCGCGGTCTCGCTCGGCTGGCAGGGCCTGCGCACGATCCGCGCCTGCGAGGACCGGATCGGGCACAAGCCCAGCCAGGACGAGATCGAGCAGTGCATCCGCGACGGCCTGTGAGCCGTCAGGACGGCACCGGGCGCCGTCGCGACGGCGCCCGGTAGGGCTTCACCGCGCCGACCCAGGCCCTCACCGCCGGCCGGGTCAGCGAGCACGACGGACAGCAGGGCGAGCAGGCCTGCTCGGTGCGCGGCGAGTCGAGCAGGTGCCACCCCACCACGACCGGGGCGTCGGAGCGGCCCGACGCCGGCGGGGACGCGACGTACGGCACTCCTGCGGCGACACCGGACTCCATGACGACCTCCTCGGTAGCGAGCTGTACGGTGTACAGCTTAGCTGTACGGCGTACAGTTGTCCATCGTGAGAGGACCAGGACAGCGCGCCGGCCTGACCCACGCCGCCGTGCTCGCCGCCGCCCGCACGCTGCTCGCCGAGGGCGGGGTGGAGGCCCTGTCCATGCGGGCGCTGGCCCGCCGGCTCGACGTCGCGCCGAACGCGCTCTACAGCCACGTCGAGAGCAAGACGCAGCTCCTCGACGAGCTGCTCGACGACCTGCTGGCCGCGGTCGAGGTGCCCGAGCCGGACGTCCCCGACCCGCTCGCCGGGGTCACCGCGCTGATGGCGTCGGCGTACGAGGTGCTGGTCGCCCACCCGGACCTGACCGCGCTCGCGCTGGCCCGCCAGGGGTCCCGCGGCCCGCACGCGGTCCGGCTCGGCGTGGTCACCGACGCGCTGCTCGCCCGGGCCGGCGTCCCCGCGCCGGCCGTCCCGCCGGCCCGCCGGGTGCTGATCGTGCACACCATCGGCTTCGCCGCGTTCGCCGCCGGCGCCGGCACCACCCCGGTCCTCGCGGCCGGCGAGATGCGCCGCAGCTTCGACCAGGGGCTGGAGTGGCTGCTCGCCGGCATGACGAAGGCCCCCGCCTGACCGGGCGGGGGCCTTCGCGACGGGCGGCTAGACCGCGACCGCGGTGGCCGGCGCCACCGACAGCCCGGACCGGTCCTCGAGCAGGTCGACCACGACCGTGTCGCCGTCCCGGATGCCGCCGGCCAGCAGCGCCCGGGCCAGCTGGTCGCCGATCGCGGCCTGCACCAGCCGGCGCAGCGGCCGGGCCCCGTACACCGGGTCGAAGCCGGTCAGCGCCAGCCACTCCCGGGCCGCGTCGCTGACCTCCAGCGTGAGCCGGCGCGCGGTCAGCCGCCGGGCCAGCGCCGCGACCTGGATGTCGACGATCCGCGCCAGCTCCTCGGTCGAGAGCGCGTCGAAGACGACCACGTCGTCCAGCCGGTTGAGGAACTCCGGCTTGAAGTGCCCGCGGACCACCGAGAGCACCGCGTCCCGCTTCGACCCCTCCGGCAGCGTCGGGTCGGCGATCAGCTGCGACCCGAGGTTGGAGGTGAGGATCAGGATGGTGTTGCGGAAGTCGACCGTCCGGCCCTGGCCGTCGGTGAGCCGGCCGTCGTCGAGCACCTGCAGCAGCACGTCGAAGACGTCCGAGTGCGCCTTCTCCACCTCGTCCAGCAGCACCACGCTGTACGGCCGGCGGCGGACCGCCTCGGTCAGCTGACCGCCCTGCTCGTACCCGACGTAGCCGGGCGGGGCGCCGACCAGCCGGGCCACGCTGTGCTTCTCCGAGTACTCCGACATGTCGATGCGGACGGTCGCCCGCTCGTCGTCGAAGAGGAAGTCGGCCAGCGCCTTGGCCAGCTCGGTCTTGCCCACGCCGGTCGGGCCGAGGAAGAGGAAGGAGCCGGTCGGCCGGTCCGGGTCGGAGACGCCGGCGCGCGCGCGGCGCACCGCGTCCGACACCGCGACCACGGCCGCGCGCTGGCCGATCACCCGCCGGCCCAGCTCCTCCTCCATCCGGAGCAGCTTGGCGGTCTCGCCCTCCAGCAGCCGGCCGGCCGGGATGCCGGTCCAGGCGGAGACCACGTCGGCCACGTCGTCCGGGCCGACCTGCTCCTTGACCATCGCGGTGGCCGTCGCCGACTCCGCCTCCGCCTCCGCCGAGGCGGCCGCGAGCTCCTTCTCCAGCTGCGGGATCTGCCCGTAGAGCAGCTGCGACGCGGTGGTCAGGTCACCCTCGCGCTGCGCCCGCTCCACCTGCCCGCGGGCCTCGTCCAGCTGCTTCTTCAGCTCGCCGACCCGGTTGAGCCCGGTCTTCTCCCGCTCCCAGCGGGTGGTCAGCGCGGACAGCTGCTCCTGCCGGTCGGCCAGGTCGCGGCGCAGCCGCTCCAGCCGCTCCTTGCTGGCCGCGTCGGACTCGCTCTGCAGCGCCAGCTCCTCCATCTTCAGCCGGTCCACCGCGCGCTGCAGCTCGTCGATCTCCACCGGCCGCGAGTCGATCTCCATCCGGAGCCGGGACGCGGCCTCGTCGACCAGGTCGATGGCCTTGTCCGGGAGGAACCGGGCGGTGATGTAGCGGTCGGACAGGGTGGCCGCGGCGACCAGCGCGGAGTCGGCGATCTGCACCTGGTGGTGCGCCTCGTACCGGCCCTTCAGGCCGCGCAGGATGCCGATGGTGTCCTCCACCGACGGCTCGCCGACCAGCACCTGCTGGAAGCGGCGCTCCAGCGCCGGGTCCTTCTCGATGCGCTGCCGGTACTCGTCCAGCGTGGTCGCGCCGACCATGCGCAGCTCGCCGCGGGCCAGCATCGGCTTGAGCATGTTGCCGGCGTCCATCGCCCCCTCGGCCGCGCCGGCGCCGACGACCGTGTGCAGCTCGTCGATGAACGTGACGACCTGCCCGTCGGACTCCTTGATGTCGGACAGGACGGCCTTGAGCCGCTCCTCGAACTCGCCGCGGTACTTCGCGCCGGCCACCATCGCGCCGAGGTCGAGCGCGACCAGCCGCTTGTCCCGCAGCGACTCGGGCACGTCACCGGCCACGATCCGCTGGGCCAGCCCCTCGACGACGGCGGTCTTGCCGACGCCGGGCTCGCCGATGAGCACCGGGTTGTTCTTGGTCCGGCGGGACAGCACCTGCACCACCCGGCGGATCTCGGTGTCCCGGCCGATGACCGGGTCGAGCTTGCCGTCGCGGGCGGCGGCGGTGAGGTCCACGCCGTACTTCTCCAGCGCCTGGTACGTCCCCTCGGGGTCGGGCGAGGTGACCCGGGCCGAGCCGCGCACGTCCTTGAACGCCGCGACCAGCGCGTCCGCGGTGGCCCCGTGCCGGCGCAGCAGCTCGGCCACCGGACCGCCCTCGGCGGCCAGGCCGACCAGCAGGTGCTCGGTGGACAGGTATTCGTCGGTCAGCTGCTCGGCCTGCCTGCGGCCGGCGGCCAGCACCCGCAGCACCGGACCGCCGAACTGCGGCGCGGACACGGTGGCGCCGCTCGCCGACGGCAGCTGGGCGAGCAGCGCGTCGTTCTCGGTCCGGACCTGGCCCGGGTCGGCGCCGACCGCCCGCAGCAGCGGGCCGGCGGTGCCGTCGGCCTGGCCGAGCAGCGTGGTGAGCAGGTGGGACGGCTCGACCGAGGCGTTGCCGCGGCCGGCCGCGAGGGTCTGGGCGGTGGCGAGCGCCTCGTTGGCGCGCGTCGTGAGCTTGTTCGGTTCCATAGAGGGCGACTCCGGGTGTTCGTGCGTCTGCCCGGTTCAACGGGTCGAAAGTTGAGTCTGTTCCGCTCAACCCTGCCGGCGGCGCGGCGGCTGCCAGACCACCAGCGCGGTGGAAGGCCGCTGCAGCTCGGTCAGCAGGGCGTCGATCTGGGCGCGGAGCGCGTCGACCTCCTGCTCCAGCGCGATGATCCGCTTGATCCCGGCCAGGTTGACGCCCTCCTCCTGGGACAGTCGCTGCACCTCGCGGAGCAGGGCCACGTCCCGGGCGCTGTACCGGCGGCCGCCACCGGCGGACCGGCCCGGGTTGACCAGGCCGAGCCGGTCGTACTGGCGGAGCGTCTGCGGGTGCATCCCGGCCAGCTGCGCCGCCACCGAGATCACGAAGACCGGCGCGTCCTCCGGGAACGGCTGATGCTCACGCACGGCCGTCCACCGCCGCGGTGATGTGCGGCCGCGGGTCGTCGGGCTGCGCCGCCGCGTACTTCTCCAGCGCCTCCCGGGCCTCGGCCGGCAGGTTCTTCGGCACCGCCACCTCGACCGTCACCAGCAGGTCGCCGCTGGCCGAGCCGCCCCGCTTGGACACCCCCCGGCCGCGCACCCGGAAGGTGCGCCCGGACGAGGTGCCGGCCGGGATCTTCAGCGTCACCGCGCCGTCCATCGTCGGCACCTTGACCGCGGTGCCGAGCACCGCCTCCGGGAAGGTGATCGGCAGGGCCAGCGTGAGGTCGTCGCCCTTGCGGCCGAAGAGCTCGTGCTGGCGCACGTGCACCCGCACGAAGAGGTCGCCGGCCGGGCCGCCGCGGGCCCCCGGCGCGCCCTTGCCGGCGAGCCGGATCCGCTGCCCGTCCGACACCCCGGCCGGGATCTTCACCGTGATCGTGCGGGTCTGGGTGGTCACCCCGGTGCCGCGGCAGTCCGGGCAGGGGTCGTCGATCACCGAGCCGGTCCCGCGGCACTCCCGGCACGGCTCGCTGAACGCGAACGCGCCCTGGTTGCGGGTGATCAGGCCGGTGCCGAGGCAGGCCGGGCACTGCCGCGGCGCGGAGCCCGGGCGGGCGCCGTTGCCGCCGCAGGTGCGGCAGCTGGCCGGGCTGGCCAGCTGCAGCGGCACGGTCACCCCGTGCACGGCCTCCGGGAAGTCGAGGGTCACCTCGGTCTCCACGTCCGCGCCGCGCGCCGGGGTGGCCGGGCCGCGCCCGCGGCCGCCGCCCCCGCCGAAGAGCCCGCCGAGCAGGTCGCCGAAGCCACCCGCGCCGGCCCGCCCACCGGACTGCCCGAGCAGGTCGTTGAGGTCGAAGGTGCTGCCCCCGGGGCCGCCGGCGCCGGCCGGTCCGGGGCGGAAGCCGCCGCCGAACCCGCCGGGGAAGCCGCCGCCGCCGAACAGCGACCGCGCCTCGTCGTACTCCCGCCGCCGGGACTCGTCCGACAGCACGTCGTACGCCTCGGAGACCTCCTTGAACCGGGCCTCCGCCTTGGCGTCCCCCGGGTTCTTGTCCGGGTGCAGCTCGCGGGCGAGCTTGCGGTACGCCTTCTTGATGTCCGCCCCGGAGGCGTCCTTCGCGACGCCCAGGGCCTTGTAGTAGTCCTTCTCGAGGAAGTCCTTCGTGCTCACCGGGCGCCTCCTCTCCTAGCCGGCCGGCGTGTCATCGCCGGGACCGCCGTCGCCGAACCACTCGGCCGGCGGGTCGGCCGGCTCGCCGCCCGCGGCGACCGGCTCGGCCACCGCGACCAGCGGCACCCGCAGCAGCCGCTCGCCCATCCGGTAGCCGCGGCGGAGCACCGCCACGCAGGTCGGCTCGGTGACGTCCGGGCTGGTCTGGTGGGCCACCGCCTCGTGCAGGGTCGGGTCGAACCGGTCGCCCTCGGCCCCGTACGGCTGCAGGCCCAGCTTCTCCAGCGTGGCCTCCAGCTGGTCCGCGACCGCCTTGAAGGCGCCGGTCAGGTCGCCGTGCTGGCGGGCCCGGTCGATGTCGTCCAGCACCGGCAGCAGCGCGGCCAGCACCGCGCCGGTGGCGGTCTCCACCACCAGCTGCCGGTCCCGGTCCACCCGCTTGCGGTAGTTGGCGTACTCCGCCGTCACCCGCTGCAGGTCCGCGGTCCGCTCGGCGAGCTGGGCCGCGGTCTCGTCGGCGGGCGGCGCCGGTGCGGCGGGGGCGGGCCGCACGCCCGCCCCCGCTCCCGGCTGCACCCGGACCTCGCCCGTCTCCGGGTCGATGCGGCGCCGGTCGGTCACGACCACGCGCTCCTCGGGGTGCTGCTCGCTCACTTGGACTGGCCCTCCCCGGGCTCGTCGACGATCTCGGCCTCGACCACGTCGTCGTCGGCCGCCCGGGCCCCGGTGGTGTCCCCGGTCGCGCCGGTGCCCGCGGTCGGGTCGGTGAACTGCTCGCCCCCGGCGGCGGCCTGCTGCTGCGCGTACATCGCGCCGCCGGCCTCCTGGGAGATCCGGGCCACCTTCTCCTGCGCCGCCTTGATCGCGGCCAGGTCGCTGCCGCCCAGCGCCGAGCGCAGCTCGCCGAGCGCGTCGGTGAGCTCCACCTTCTTGTCCTCGGGCAGCTTGTCGCCGTTCTCCGCGAGGAACTTCTCGGTCTGGTACTGCAGGGACTCGGACAGGTTGCGGGTCTCCGCCTCGTCGCGGCGGCGCTTGTCCTCCTCCGCGTGCTCCTCGGCGTCCCGCATCATCCGCTCGATGTCGTCCTTCGGCAGCGCGGAGCCGCCGGTGATCGTCATCGCCTGCTGCTTGCCGGTCGCGGTGTCCTTGGCCGAGACGTGCACGATGCCGTTGGCGTCGATGTCGAAGGTGACCTCGATCTGCGGCACCCCGCGCTGCGCCGGCGGCAGGCCGGTCAGCTCGAACATGCCGAGCTTCTTGTTGAACGCCGCCATCTCGCGCTCGCCCTGGTAGACCTGGATCTGCACCGACGGCTGGTTGTCCTCCGCGGTGGTGAAGATCTCCGAGCGCTTGGTCGGGATCGTGGTGTTGCGCTCGACCAGCTTGGTCATGATCCCGCCCTTGGTCTCGATGCCGAGGGACAGCGGGGTCACGTCGAGCAGCAGGACGTCCTTGACCTCACCGCGCAGCACGCCGGCCTGCAGGGCGGCGCCGACGGCGACGACCTCGTCCGGGTTGACGCCCTTGTTGGGCTCCCGGCCGCCGGTCAGCTCGCGGACGGCCTCGGTGACCGCCGGCATCCGGGTGGAGCCGCCGACCAGCACGACGTGGTCGATCTTGTTGACGTCGATCTTCGCGTCCCGGATGACCTGCTGGAACGGGCCCTTGACCCGGTCGAGCAGGCTCTGGGTCAGCCGCTGGAACTCGGCGCGGGTCAGCGTGACGTCCAGGTGCAGCGGGCCGTCGGCCCCGGCCGTGATGTACGGCAGGTTGATGCTCGTCGACTGCGCGCCGGACAGCTCGATCTTCGCCTTCTCCGCGGCCTCCTGCAGCCGCTGCATCGCCATCTTGTCCTTGGACAGGTCGATGCCGTTCTGCGCGTTGAAGGTGCGCACCAGGTGCTGCACGACCGCGGCGTCCCAGTCGTCGCCGCCGAGGTGGTTGTCACCCGCGGTCGCCTTGACCTGGATCAGCCCCTCCTCGATCTCCAGCAGGGACACGTCGAAGGTGCCGCCGCCGAGGTCGAAGACCAGGATCGTCTGCTCGCGCTCGCCCTTGTCCAGCCCGTAGGCCAGGGCGGCCGCGGTGGGCTCGTTGATGATGCGCAGGACGTTGAGCCCCGCGATGGTGCCGGCCTCCTTGGTGGCCTGGCGCTGCGCGTCCTCGAAGTACGCCGGGACGGTGATCACCGCGTCGGTGACCTCCTCGCCCAGGTACGCCTCGGCGTCCCGCTTCAGCTTCTGCAGCACGCGGGCGCTGATCTCCTGGGGCGTGTAGTTCTTCCCGTCGATCTCCTGCTTCCAGTCGGTGCCGATGTGGCGCTTGACCGACCGGACCGTGCGGTCGACGTTGGTGACGGCCTGCCGCTTGGCGACCTCACCGACGAGGACCTCCCCGTTCTTGGCGAAGGCGACCACGGACGGAGTGGTCCGCGAGCCTTCCGCGTTGGCGATGACCGTGGGCTCGCCGCCCTCCAGGACGGCGACCACCGAGTTGGTGGTGCCGAGGTCGATGCCGACCGCTCGTGCCATTCTTGGGTCCTTCCCGATGTCCGTTGGGTTCAGCAGACCTGAGCCTATCCGACTCAAGCTTTCTGCTCTCCCAACGACCCGGCCTCAAACCCTGTTCCCGCCTCCCCCGCCGATCTTGGTTGAGTCAACGTTCCGGGAGCCCCGTCGACGTTGACCTGACCAAGATCGGCGGGAGCGGAGCGGGAGCCGGAGCAGGAGCGGGCGCCGGACGCGGCCGGCTCGCAGGTCAGGCCGCCGGGCGGGAGCGCCCGAGCCACCGCCCGGCCCCGGCACCCCCACCCCGTCCCCCACCGGCTGACCCACCGCGCCCTCCGTCGCCGATCTTGAGGAACGGTCCGGTGTCGCCGACCCTTTCCTCAAGATCGGCGGAGGGGTACGGGCGGCGTACGGCAAGATGACCCCGTGCAGGTCCAGGTGCGCCACCAGCCGTCCTTCGCCGTCGCCCGCTGCCTGCTCGCCCCCGGCGAGCCGCTGCGGGTCGAGTCCGGCGCCATGCTCGCCACCTCCTGGGGCGTCCAGATCGAGGCGTCCATGCAGGGCGGCCTGCTCAAGGGGCTCAAGCGGGCCGCGCTGGGCGGCGAGTCGCTGTTCGTCACCACCTACACCGCGCCCCAGGGTGGCGGCTGGGTGGACGTCGCGGCCAACCTGCCCGGCGACATCTCGGTCATCTCGCTGGCCCCGGACCGCCCCTTCTACATCACCCGCGGCTGCTGGATCGCCAACTCGCACGGCGTCGAGATCCAGACCCAGTGGGCCGGCGCGCAGAATCTCTTCGGCGGCGAGGGCGGCTTCGTCCTCCAGGCCAGCGGGCAGGGTGAGGTCGTCCTGGGGGCGTACGGGGCGGTGGACACCATCGACCTCGCGCCCGGCGAGGCGCTCACCGTGGACTCCGGCCACGTGGTGGCGTACGACGCGGGCGTGCAGTCCCGGCTCCGCCGGGCCGTGGAGGGCCGGTCGATGCAGTCGGTCAAGTCCGGCGAGGGCTTCGTCTTCGACTTCGCCGGTCCGGGCCGGGTGCTGATCCAGACCCGCAACCCGCGGGCGCTGATCGAGTGGCTGACCGCGGAGCTGCCGTTCTCCCGCAGCTGAGCCTCAGCGCCGGGTCGCCCGGTCCAGCTCGGCCAGCACCTCCGCCCAGGACGAGCTGATCAGCGCGCCCAGGTCGGTGGCCCGGCGGCGCCGCTCCGGCGTGATCCGGCCGGTGAAGAACGCCGCCGCCCCGGCGTAGCCGCCGCGGCGCAGCTCCGCCAGGCCGTCCAGCCCGGCGTCGGGGTCGTCGCCGCGGCTGATGTCGGAGATGAGGAAGTCCGGCTTCGGGCCGCGGCGATCCAGCATCGTCGCCGCCTCCTCGGTGCTGGTGGCGGTGAGGACCAGCGCGCCGCCGCCGCGCAGCTGCTCGACCAGCCGCCGGTTGCCCTCGGGCTGGTCGTCGATCCAGAGCACGAACGGGCCGGCGGCGCCCGGCTCCGAGCCGGACGGGCCGGTCGGGCCGCCCGACCCCTGGCCCGAGCCGGACGACGGCGGTCCGGGCTGCCCGGATCCGGCCGGCGACGAGCCGAAGGCGGGCTGCGGATAGACCTGCCCGTACCCGGAGCCGGAGCCGGACGACTTGTACCCGGACGGCGCGCCGTACGGGTCGCTCCCGGTCAGCGGCGGCGGCACGAGCAGGGCCGAGGAGCCCTGGTCCGCGTACGGGTCGGGGAGCGGGCGGGGCCGCCGCCACAGCCGCTCGGCCAGCGCCAGCCGCTCCCCCGCGGTGCCGAACGACTCCAGCAGCGACCGGAAGTCCCGGTCCTCGGCGAGCGCGAGGATCCGCTCGTCCACGTCGCCGCGGAGCCGATCCAGCGACGCGTCGCGCGGCTCACCCTCGAACGGTGCCGGCACCCGGTGGTCCCGGAAGACCGCCTCCAGCCGGTCGGCCGCGACGTCCTGGAGCCGCCGGGCCCAGTCGTGCACCAGCACGTAGTCGAGGAACTCGCCCATCGCCTCCCGCTCGGTGGAGGTGACGAGCAGGTCGTAGAAGCCAGGGAAGGAGATCGCCAGCAGCCGCAGCAGGATGCTCTCCCGGGCGGTGAACTCGGCGGCCGCGGGGTCGAGCCGGCGGGCGAGCACGAAGTTGTTGAGGAAGCGCTTCACCCGGCGCGGGTTGCGCTCGGTCCGGTCCGCGATGAGCGTGCGCTCCGCGGCGCCCAGCAGCGCCGCCGTCCCGGACCGGACGACCAGGTCGTCGACCAGCCGGACGGCCTGCCGCTCGTCCGGCCGGGGCAGCCGGTAGTCGATCTGGATGATCTTCTCCAGGTAGCGGGCCGTCGTCGCCGCGTCCTCGAACGCCTTCTGGTCGTGCAGCGCCCGGGCCACCATGCCGTCGTCGTAGCCGATCACGAAGACGAAGCCGGGCGCGTCCAGGTAGAGCTTGACCGCCTCGAAGACCTCGACGACGTTGGCCGGCGAGCAGCGGTCCAGGTCGTCGACGAAGATCACCAGCAGCCGGCGCGACCGGGAGTGCCGGCGCCGCTGCCAGTCCTCCATCGCCTCCCGCAGCAGGTCGCGCAGCTCGTTGCGGGTCTTGGCGTCGGCGGACAGGGTGTCCCAGATCCCGTCCACCAGCCGGCCGGCACCCAGCCAGGACAGCCCGACCGTGAGCACCAGCCGCAGCCCGCTGACCAGCCGGCGGCGGCGCAGCGCGCGGCGCAGCACCTGCGGCCCGATCGCCGCCAGCACCGACTTGATCAGGCCCTCCAGCGAGGATTTGCCCTCCGCGGTCCACGCGTTGAACCAGACCGTCTCCACGTCCCCGCCGCCGGCCCGCTTCAGCCGGGCGTCCAGCCGCCGCATCAGCGAGCTCTTGCCGCTGCCCCAGCCGCCGAGCACGCCGATGGCCAGCGGCGAGGACTCCCGGGAGGACAGCACCAGGTCGGCCAGCCGGCCGGCCACGTCGTCGAAGCCGAGCGGGTCGATCCCGTCGACCCACGGCTGGTCGGTCAGCAGCACGTACTGGTCCGGCACGGCCCCCTCCTCGCTCGCCGCATCCTGGCAGCGCCGGCGCCGCCCGGGAATCCCGGCGCTCCCCAGTTGGTAGGGACTCAGGGGACGCCGACGGACGAGGGAGACATCGTGGAGATCGGGATCGGGCTGCCGAGCACGCTGCGGATGGACGGACCGGCGGTGGTGGAGTGGGCGCGCCGGGCCGAGGAGCGGGGGTTCGCCCGGCTGGCCACGATCGACCGCATCGTCTACCCGTCGTACGACTCGCTGACCGCGCTCGCCGCGGCGGCCGGCGCGACCTCGCGGATCGGCCTGTTCCCGAACATCCTGCTGGCGCCGCTCTACCAGCCGGTGTGGCTGGCCAAGTCGGCGGCCAGCCTGCACGCGCTGTCCGGCGGCCGGCTCACCCTCGGGGTCGGGGTGGGCGGCCGCGCGGACGACTTCGCCGCGATGGACCGCCCGTTCGGGGAGCGCGGCCGGCTGATGGACCAGACCCTCGACCTGCTCCGGCGGACCGCGGCCGGCGAGCCGGTGGCCGGCGGGGAGCTGCCGGTCGCGCCGGCGGTGCCCGGCGGCCGGGTGCCGGTGCTGGTCGGCGGGACCAGCGACGCGGCCGTCCGCCGCACGATCGAGCACGGCGACGGCTGGACCTCCGGCGGCGCCCCGCCGGAGATGGCGGCGCCGATGGTGGAGCGGATCCGGCAGACCTGGCAGGACGCCGGCCGGGACGGCGAGCCGCGGATCGCCGCGCTGGTCTACTACGGCCTCGGCGACCGGGCGGAGTCGCAGGCGTCGCTGCGGCACTACTACGCCTTCCTCGGCGAGTGGGCCGAGCAGGTCGCGCAGTCCGCGGTGGGGACGCCGGAGCAGGCGACCGCCATGGTCCGGAGGTTCGCGGACGCCGGCTTCACCGAGCTGGTCTTCGACCCGACCGTGGCCGCGCTGGACGAGGTCGACCGGCTGGCCGACGCGGTGCTCTGACCTGCGACCGGACTGTGACGAGGCGTACGGGGCCGCGGCGCCGGTCGCGTGGGAAGCTCCGGTGGTCCCGTCGGGCGGGCCAAGTTACCCGTCAGTAGAATCGGGATCCTTCGGACGGAGGAGGAGCCGTGACGCTGCGCCTGACCCTCGGGCTGCTGATGACCGCGGTGGCGTTCACCGTCGCCGGCTGGCGGGCCTGGTGGCTGCTCCGGCTGGTCCGCACCGGCCAGCCGGCGCCGGGCCGGCTGGACGGGGCGCCGGCCCGGCTGCGGGCCGAGATCGCCGAGGTCTTCGGCCAGCGCAAGCTGCTGACGTGGTCGGTCCCCGGGGTGGCCCACTTCCTCACCTTCTGGGGCTTCGTCATCCTCGGGCTGACCATCCTCGAGGCCTGGGGCGCCCTGTTCGACCCGGACTTCCACGTGCCGCTGATCGGCCGGTGGCGGGCCATCGGCTTCCTCGAGGACCTGTTCGCGGTCGCCGTGCTGGTCGGCATCACCACGTTCGCGGTGCTCCGGCTGCGCAACGCGCCGGCCCGGCGGCAGCGGGCGTCCCGCTTCTACGGCTCGCACATGCGGGCGGCCTGGGTGATCCTCGGCATGATCGCCGCGGTCGTCCTCACGCTCCTGCCCTACCGGGCGGCCCAGATCAACACCGGCGTCTTCCCGTTCGGGGACAGCCCGTGGGCGTTCGCCTCCTGGACGCTGGCCAAGGCGCTGCACCCGCTCGGCGAGAGCGCCAACGAGGCCATCGAGACCACGTTCGTGCTGGCCAACGTCGGGGTGATCCTCGCCTTCCTGGTGATCGTCGTCTACTCCAAGCACCTGCACATCGCGCTCGCCCCGGTCAACGTGGCGACCAAGCGGGTGCCGGACGGGCTGGGCCCGCTGCTGCCGGTCACCGACGCCAAGGGCGCCCCGGTCGACTTCTCCGACCCGGAGGAGCTGGACGAGGACCAGGCCTTCGGCCGCGGCAAGATCGAGGACTTCACCTGGAAGGGCATGCTCGACTTCGCCACCTGCACCGAGTGCGGGCGGTGCCAGTCGCAGTGCCCGGCCTGGAACACCGGCAAGCCGCTGTCGCCGAAGCTCGTGATCATGGACCTGCGGGACCACCTGTTCGCGAAGGCTCCCTACCTGCTGGACGGCGGGAAGCCGGATGCCGCCAAGACCGGTGTCGACGAGGGCGGCCCGGAGGCGGCCGAGCCCGGCGCCGGCCACGGCGGCGTGCCCGAGTCCGGCTTCGGCCGGCTGCCCACCCCGGGCGCGGCCCAGGCGCAGCGGCCGCTGGTCGGCACCGCCGAGGAGCTCGGCGTGATCGACCCGGACGTGCTCTGGTCCTGCACCACCTGCGGCGCCTGCGTCGAGCAGTGCCCGGTGGACATCGAGCACGTCGACCACATCGTGGACATGCGGCGCTACCAGGTGCTGGTGGAGTCCGCGTTCCCGTCCGAGGCCGGCGTGATGCTGCGCAACATCGAGAACAAGGGCAACCCGTGGGGGATGAACGCCCGCTCCCGCGAGGACTGGACCCAGCAGGTCGACTTCCAGGTGCGCAAGGTCGAGGCCGGCGAGCCGATCCCGGACGACGTCGAATACCTCTTCTGGGTCGGCTGCGCCGGCGCCCTGGAGGACCGGTCCCGCAAGGTCACCGTCGCCTTCGCCGAGCTGCTGCACACCGCGGGCGTCGAGTTCGCCATCCTCGGCGCCGGCGAGACCTGCACCGGTGACCCGGCCCGCCGGCTCGGCAACGAGTTCGTCTACCAGATGCAGGCGATGGAAAACGTGGAGACGCTCAACTCGATCGGCGCCAAGAAGATCGTCGCCACCTGCCCGCACTGCTTCAACACGCTGGCCAACGAATACCCGCAGAGCGGCGGCGACTACGAGGTCGTCCACCACACCCAGCTGCTCGGCCGGCTGGTCGCCGAGGGCCGGCTCACCCCGGTGCAGCCGATCGACCAGCTGGTCACCTACCACGACCCGTGCTACCTGGGCCGGCACAACAAGGTCTACACGCCGCCCCGCGAGGTGCTGTCCACCGTCCCCGGCCTGCGCCAGCAGGAGATGCACCGGTGCAAGGAGCGCGGCTTCTGCTGCGGCGCCGGCGGTGCCCGGATGTGGATGGAGGAGAAGATCGGCAAGCGGATCAACGTCGAGCGGGTGGACGAGGCGCTGGCCCTCGACCCGGACGTGGTCTCCACCGCGTGTCCGTACTGCATGGTCATGCTCTCCGACGCGGTCACCGCCAAGAAGCAGTCCGGGGAGGCGCGCGAGGAGGTCGAGGTGCTCGACGTCGCGCAGATCCTGCGGCGGTCGCTCGCCGCCCCGACCCCGGCGGCCGAGCCGGAGCCGCAACCGGTGGCAGACTGACCGGATGGCCCTGCTGCCTCCGGGCGAGGGCCGCCGGGATCCCGAGCGGGACGAGGCGGCCCGCCGGCAGCGCGCCCGCTTCGCCCGCGACATCGGCGACGAGCGGTCCCTCGGCTGGGCGCACGAGCCGCGCCGGTCGCGCGGCCGCTTCACCCGGGGCACCTTCGTCGTGCTGGTCCTGTTCGCCGCGCTCGGCGCGGTGCCCCTGTTCCTGAACCGGGCCGACGGGCTGCTCCCCGCGGACTGTACGAAGCCGGCGCTGAGCACCTCGCCCGACGAGGTCGGCCCGGACGGCGACTTCGGCTGGCAGATCGCCGGCCCCGCCGAGGGGTCGTACGTGGTGACGATCGACGTCCCGGAGGTCAGCGACGACGGCGCCGGCGGCGCCCGGGTGGCCGGCGGACGGATCCTCGGCGGGCCGATGACGCTGCCGGGCTGCCGGTCCGGCCAGCAGGTCGCCCCGGCGCCGGACGTGCCCGGCACGCACGAGGTGACCCTCTTCCGCCGCTCCGGCACCCGCTGGGAGCGTCAGGCGGTAACCCTGCTCAAGGTGTCCTGACGGCGTCCTAGCAGGTCACGGTCCGATTTCTGAGGTTTCTCGGGCTTGCGGCAGTGCAAGTCGAGTGCGAGGGTTACCGCGCTTCCGCTCACCCCGTCAAGGAGCGTTCATGCCCGCACGCACGAGGAAGGCGAGGCTCCTGGGCCTCGCCGCCGGCGTGGCGGCACTTCCCGGCCTGGTCCTGACGACCGCCGGCAGTGCCGCCGCCGCCCCCGGGTCGCCCACCGGCGCGCGACCCGTGCCCGTCCCCGACTCGGTCAAGGCCGCCGGCATCGACAAGGCCGGGTCCCTCGCCCCGGCCCTGCGCAACGCCAAGGGCACGGTCACCGTCTCGGTGGCGCTGTCCGAGAAGCCGGTCGGCGCCTCGGTGTCCGAGGACGCGCTGGTCACCGGCTCGATGCCGTCGAAGACCAGCCAGCAGGCGCAGACCGCGACCGTCAAGGCCCAGCAGGACCGGGTCATCGGCGAGGCCCGCGGGCTCGGCGCGAAGGCGCTCGGCCGGGCCAGCCGGGCCGCCAACGTGGTCGCGATGTCGGTCGCGGCGAGCAAGCTGACCGCCCTGGCGAAGATCCCGGGCGTCGTCTCGGTGAAGCCGGTCGGGCGCTACGAGACCCGGCAGGACCCGGGCGGCTCCGGCAGCCTGGCCCAGGCCGCGGACTACATCGAGGCCACCGCGGTCCGCAACCAGGGCTATGACGGCACCGGCGTGCGGGTCGCCGTGCTCGACTCCGGCGTCGACTACACCCACGAGTACCTGGGTGGCCCCGGCACCGTCGAGGCGTACAACACCTGCTACTACGGCAACGCCGCGGGCGACCCGGACCAGCAGGCCTACAACGCGGCCCCGACCGGCGCCTGCGCGGCGCTCTTCGGGCCGACCGCCCCCAAGATCAAGGGTGGGTACGACTTCGTCGGCGAGACCTGGCCGGTCACCCCGGCCGAGGCGCCGGACCCCAACCCGATCGACTTCGAGGGCCACGGCACCCACGTCTCCGACATCGTCGGCGGCCGCTCCGCGGACGGCACCCACAAGGGCATCGCCCCGGGCGTCGACCTGTACGCGGTGAAGGTCTGCTCCGCGGTCTCCACCTCGTGCTCCGGCGTGGCGATCCTGCAGGGCATCGACTGGGCACTGGACCCGAACGGCGACGGTGACATCTCCGACGCCGTCGACATCGTGAACCTCTCGCTCGGCTCGCCGTACGGGCAGGAGCAGGACGACTCCTCGGTCGCGCTGGACAACCTGGTGCGCGCCGGCGTCGTCGCCGTCACCTCGGCGGGCAACAACGCGGACCGGCCGTTCATCGTCGGCTCGCCGTCCACCGCGGCCCGGGTGATCAGCGTGGCCCAGACCGCGCTGCCGGACGACGTGCTCTACACCATCGCCACCAGCGCGGGCGAGGTCCGCAACTCCAAGCGGCAGTCCTGGTCGCCGGCCCCGACCGCGGTGATCACCGCGCCGCTGGCCCAGCCGGACGACATCCAGGGCTGCGAGCCGGAGGACTTCGCCGACTTCCCGGCCGGCGCGATCGCGCTGATCCAGCGGGGCACCTGCAACGCCTCGGCCAAGGCGCAGAACGCGCAGGCCGCCGGCGCCGTCGCGGTGATCATCTGGAACAACGTGCCGGGTGACCCGCCGGACTTCTCCTTCGGCGGCGGCGCGCCGGTCACCATCCCGACGCTGACCATCTCGCTGGCCGACGGCCAGCGGCTGTCCGCGGCGGTGGCGGCGGGCCCGGTCACGGCCACCATCGACCCGGCGCAGACCACGTCGCTGCGCAACACCACGGTCGGCACGTCCAGCCGCGGTCTGGCGATCTCCGGCCTCCGGCCGAAGCCGGACATCGGCGCCCCGGGCGCGTGGCTGTCGGCCGAGGTCGGCACCGGCAACGGGCAGACCAACTTCGGCGGCACCTCCGGCGCGGCTCCGGTCGTGACCGGTGCGGCGGCCCTGATCCTGGACAAGCTGACGATCTCGCCGGCCCTGGTGAAGTCGCGGCTGCTCAACGGGGCCAGCAAGGAAAACCGGACCCCGGACGCGCAGGCCAACCTCTACGCCACGCCGATCAGCCGGATCGGCGCCGGTGAGGTCCGGGTCGCCCCGGCGGCCAACGCCCGCGGCGTGCTGCTCAACCGGCAGGTCGGCAGCGGCAACATCGGCTTCGGCCTGCCGCACCTGACCCAGACCACGTCGTACACCCGCGAGCTGGGTCTGCGCGGCGCGGTGGGCACGACCTACCAGATCACCCCCGAGTTCCGGGACCCGGCCGACGCCGCCAGCGGCGCCGTGACCGTCCAGGCCCCGGCCTCGGTGACCGTGCCGGCCGGCGGCGTCGCCACGGTCACCGTCACGGTGACCATCGACCCGGCCAAGCTGGCCCGGTGGCCGTTCACCCACTCGGCCGGCTTCACCGGCGACGGCTCCGCGCTCAACGCGCCGGAGTTCGACGGCTGGCTCAACGCCAGGTCCGCGTCGGAGGAGCTGCACCTCGGCTGGACGGCGCTGCCGCACCGGTCGGCCGAGGTGTCCTCGGCCAGCTCGGTGGCGCTCAGCGGCGGTGCCGGTCAGCTCGCGCTGGCCAACACCTCCGCGGTGCTCGACGGCCGGGTGAACGTCTACGGCCTGACCGGCACCAGCCCGCGGGAGGCCGCGCCGGCCCCGGGTGAGCCGGGCTCGCCGGGCTCCAACATCGCCGTGATCGACCTGGCGGCGGCGGGTGTCCGGGACGACGTGGCGACCGGGCTGATCCAGTTCGCCGTCGCCGGGCAGCAGCGGCAGACCGTGCCGCTCTACCCGGCCGGCTACGAGATCGACATCGACACCAACCGGGACGGCGAGGTCGACTACGCGGTGTTCCAGCAGGAGGCGGTCGGTGCCGGCTCCTCCGGGCTGAGCCTCGTGTACGTCTACAACGTCGCCACCGACACGCAGACGGCCTTCTACTACACGGACGCGGACTTCGACTCGAGCACCCAGGTGCTGTCGGCGCCGCTGTCGGCGCTGGGCCTGAGCAACGGCTCGACGTTCGACTTCTCCGTGCTGGCGTACGACAACTACTTCACCGGTCTCGTCACCGACGTGATCGAGGGCCAGACCTGGACGGTCGGGTCGCAGAAGTACGGGCTGGACGGCGACGCCGACCAGCTGGTCGTGCCGGCGGGCGGGAACACCTCCGTCACCGTCCGGCAGAACGCCACGGCGGGCCCGTCCAGCCAGACCGGCCTGCTCCTGCTGTACGACGACGCGGCGAAGCGGGACGCGCAGGCCGTGCGCGTGACCGGCGGCAGCGCGCCGTAGCTCCACCGTTCTCGACGGCGGGGCCCGGACCCGGACTTCGGTCCGGACCGGGCCCCGCCGCCGTACCCCCCCGTCCGGGTCAATCTGCCCGGAACCCAGGACATCCGGCCGTCGGCCCGGAAATGATGCCGGCACTCCCCATGCCCTGCTTGCAGGGCACCTTCCTTCACCCCGGAGGGCCTGTCCGTGAGCGAACTGTCCACCCGAGCGAGGCGGCTGCTCGCCGCCGCCGCGGCGACCGGCGTGACCGCCGGCGTCATGGCGGTCGGCAGCACCCCCGCCAGCGCCGCGCCGGCGACCGATGCCGGACCACCCAAGGTCACCGCCAAGGACGTCCTCGGCGCCCACGACCGTGAGCTGCTCGCGACGGCCGAGGCCAAGGGCGAGAAGCGGGTCACCATCCTGGTGGCCACCGACAAGGGCAAGACCGCGGCCGTCGGCGCCGAGCTGGCCAAGCTCGGCGGCGCCGTGGCCAGGCAGGTGGACGCGGTCGGCTACGTCCGGGCCAGCGTGCCGACCGGCGCGGTGCTCAAGGCCGCCGCGGTGCCGGGCATCACGGCCGTCGACCTCAACGAGACGATCAAGCAGCCGGCGCCGGACGTCACCAGCCGCGGCACCACCGCGGCGCAGGCGGAGCTGCTGCCCGGGCCGGGCCCGACCACGCCGGCGGCGAACCCGTACATGCCGACGAACGAGACCGGCGCGGTCGCCTTCAAGAAGCAGCACCCGACCTGGGACGGCCGGGGCGTCACCATCGGCATCCTGGACGCCGGGGTGGACCTGGACAACCCGGCCCTGCAGACCACCTCGACCGGTGAGCGCAAGATCGTCGACTGGGTCACCGCGACCGACCCGGTCTTCGACGGCGACCTGACCTGGCGGGCGATGATCACCCAGGTCACCGGCCCGACGTTCACGTACCAGGGCGGGACCTGGACGGCGCCGGCCGGCACCTGGCGGATCAACCGCTTCAACGAGGCGATCACCGCGGCCAGCGAGCCGGGCGGCGACGTCAACCGGGACGGCGACACCACCGACCTCTTCGGCGTCCTGTACGACCCGGTCAGCCACGACGTCCGGGTGGACGTGAACCAGAACCTCGACTTCACCGACGACGCGGTCATGCGGCCGTACCGGGAGCGCTTCGACGTCGGCCACTTCGGCACCGACAACCCGGCCACCGCGGTGCGCGACCAGATGCCGTTCACGATCGAGTACCGCGAGGACGTCGACACCACCCCGGCCGGCGGCCCGGGCCTGGTCGACTACGTGAACATCGGCATCATCGAGGACGCGCACGGCTCCCACGTCGCCGGCATCACCGCGGCCAACGACATGCTCGGCAACCCGAACTTCGACGGGGCCGCGCCGGGCGCCAAGCTGGTCTCCGCCCGCGCCTGCTCCTGGGGCGGCGGCTGCACCAGCGCGGCCACCACCGACGGCATGGTCGACCTGGTCGTCAACCGCGGCGTGGACGTGGTCAACATGTCCATCGGCGGCCTGCCGGCGCTGAACGACGGCGCCAACGCGCGGACCGAGCTCTACAACCGGCTGATCCGCGACTACGGCGTGCAGATCTTCCTGTCCGCCGGCAACTCCGGCCCGGGCCTGAACACCATCGGCGACCCGGCCGTGGCGTCCGACGCGGTCGCGTCGGCGTCGAGCATCAGCAAGGAGACCTGGCTGGCGAACTACGGGTCGGTGACCCGGGTGCCGATGCAGCTGCACAACTTCTCCTCGCGCGGCCCGCGTGAGGACGGCGGCGCCAAGCCGAACGTGGCCGCGCCGGGCTCCGCGCTGTCCACCACCCCGCTGTGGCAGCCGGGCGTGCCGGTGGCCGAGGCGGGCTACGACCTGCCGCCGGGCATCCAGATGATCAACGGCACCTCGATGGCCTCGCCGCAGTCGGCGGGCGCCGGGGCGCTGCTGCTGTCCGGGGCGAAGGCCACCGACCGCGGCGTCACCCCGGCCGCGATGCGCCGGGCGCTCTACAGCTCGGCGACCTGGATCGACGGCGTCCCCGCGTACGGCCAGGGCAACGGCCTGGTCAACGTGCCGGGCGCCTGGTCGCTGCTGTCGCGGAACATCTCGACCCGGACGTACACCGTCTCCGCGCCGGTGTGCACCCCGCTGTCGGACTTCCTGGCCACCCCGGACCAGGGCGCCGGCCTCTACAACCGGTGCGCGGCGGACGCCGGCGGGCATCGCCCCAACCAGGCGAAGTCGTACACGATGACGATCACCCGCAACACCGGGCCGGCCGGCAACATCACCCACCGGCTGCGCTGGGTCGGCAACGACGGCACCTTCAGCTCGGTCGACTCCGTGGTGCTGCCGCGGAACGTGCCGGTCCAGGTGGTCGTCAACGCCAAGCCGTCCGCGGGGGCGCACGGCGCGCTGCTGCGGATCGACGACCCGAACACCCCGGCCGTCGACACCGAGACGATGGCCACGGTCGTCGCCGGCACCACGCCGGCCGGCCCGGCGTACGCGTTCTCCCGGCAGAGCGCGGTCGACCGCAACCTCTACAAGTCCTACTTCGTCACCGTGCCGGAGGGTGCGAAGGCGCTGCAGGTCAACCTGACCGGCATCGCCACCGGGTCGCAGACCCGGTTCATCGCGATCGACCCGTGGGGCATCCCGGTGGACAGCACGGCCAGCACCGCGTGCTACACCAACTTCCCCGACTCCGGCTGCGACCCGCGCTCCCGGGCGTACGAGAACCCGACGCCGGGGATCTGGGAGATCGAGGTGGAGTCCCGGCGCACCTCCCCGGCGCTGAACAACCCGTTCCAGATCAGCGCGCGGATCCAGGGCGTCACGGTCGAGCCGGCCGTGGTGGAGCTGCCGTCCGTGACCGCGGGCGAGCCGACGCCGGTCACCTGGACGCTGACCAACGACTTCGGTCCGGTCACCGTGCAGGGCCAGGGCGGCCCGCTGGGCAGCTCGTTCACCGACCGGCCGACGATCTCGACCGGTGAGACCGACACCTTCACCGTGGAGGTGCCGGCCGGCGCCACCCGGATGGAGGTGTCGATCGGCAACACCAGCGACCCGGCCGCGGACCTCGACCTCTACGTCTACCGCGACGGGGTCCTGGTCGGGCAGGACGCGGACGGCGACTCCGAGGAGTCGGTGGCCCTGGACAACCCGCCGGCGGGCACGTACACCGTCGAGGTCGACGGCTACGACGTGCCGGCCGGGACGACCGAGTACGACTACCGGGACGTGTTCTACAGCCCGGCGCTCGGCTCGGTGGACGTCACGTCGGGTCCGGTGACGCTGGCGAACGGGGCCAGCGCCACGGTGACCGGCTCGGTCACGGCGCTGGTCGCGCCGCCGGCCGGGCGGCAGCTCTTCGGTGAGATGACCGTCGTCACCGACGAGGGCGCGGTCATCGGGCGTGGCTCGGTGCAGATCGGGTCGGTCACCGCGGCCTGAGTTCTTCGCTCGCGACGGAGCCCGTCGCCGGTCTATCCGGCGGCGGGCTCCGCCGTTTCCACGACCAGCGGGGTGCCCTGCTGCCAGATGGTCAGCATGTCCGGCCGCAGCCGACCGGTGACGGTGACCGGGGCGCCGCTGCCGAGCAGCTCGCGGGGGCCGCCGACGAGCAGGTAGCCGTCCAGCAGCAGCCCGCCGGCCTCGACCGCGGGCTGCGGCACGCCGGTCACGGTGATCGTCGGCCCCGCGGGCAGGGGCAGGTCCTCGGGACTCATCCGTCCATCATCCGGTCGGCCAGCGGCGGAAGCCGACCCAGGACCGGGACGGGGTCGGGCCGCGCTGCCCCTGGTAGCGACTGCCGTACGCGGCCGAGCCGTAGGGCTGCTCGGCCGGGCTGGACAGCTGGAACAGGCACAGCTGCCCGATCTTCATCCCCGGGTGCAGGATGATCGGCAGCGTGGCCACGTTGGACAGCTCCAGCGTGATGTGGCCGGTGAAGCCGGGGTCGATGAAGCCGGCGGTGCTGTGGGTGAGCAGTCCGAGCCGTCCCAACGAGCTGTTGTGGGTCGGGATATAGGTCGGACCGACCAGGAAGAGCCCGCTGGGCGCCGCCACCTGGATGCACTTGACCGGCCGGCTCTCGGTCCGGTGCACCCCCACGACGGCCCGGAACGCGTGAAACCGCCCGACCTTCTGCCGCGCCAGCTTCCGCTTGAGCCGGAAAACCGGAATATCCGGTGTGAACTTGACCTGGAACGCCGGGCCGCAGTCCACTCCCCGCAGCATCGCCCGCTTCTTGCGCTTGACCGGACGGAGTCCGAGGCTGGCGGCCAGCTCGACGACCGCGTCGGCGAGGCACTCTCGTGTGCTGACGAACTCGCACCGGCCGACCTCGTCGACGTGGCCGTCAGTGTCCATCAGTCCCTGCAGCAACTCGGTCCGCTGCCGGATGTCGCCGACCAGGTACTCAGCGGGGACGTGCTTGTCGCCGATCAACCCGCAGTTGCGGAGCGCGCTCGACAACGAGCCGTTGCGGGCGTACCGGCCCGTCCGGGGATCGCGACTGTGCCCCGCTCCTCCGATCCGGTGATGGAACCGTCCGGCCACCCGGTGAACCGGGTAACCGCGCCGCTCGATCTCGTCGAGCAGCTCCCGGTCGCCATCCCCGCACGTGATCGTGGCCGAGGAGCTGGTGCCGTCACCGAGCCAGGCGCCGAGCACGTACGGGTCTATCGGGAGTGCCCTGGTCCGGTAGTGCACGGCGTCGGCGAGCCGCACATGATGGTTCCACTCGTCACCCTGCCGCAGGGTCCGGCCGATCTCGGCCGTGGTCCGCGCCTTGGCGGGGCCACCGTGCTTGCGGGCGGACTTGGTCCGTGTAGACCACAGGTGCCCCACGTCCGCGGTGATCACCTGACCGTCAGAGAACTCCACATCCCGGCAGGGACGGCCCAGCATGACCTCCGACACCGCTATGACCTGGGTCGGACGGCCCGTCTCGTCGAAGACCTCGTCACCGGGCTGGAGGTCCGCCATGGTGCGCCAGCCGCCGGGGGTCGGAATCGGCGTATCCAGGGCGAGCGCCTTGCCCTCCAGCCGGCCGGCGAGATCGTCCGGCAGGGTGACCACCTCGAGCGTGGACCCGAGCACGAACTCGCCCGGGTGCAGCACGAACGGGTCGTCCCCCTTGGGCTCCACCAGCGTCGTCAGGTCGTCCTGCTGCAGCGCCGGGTCGATGTGCGTGTACTGCTGGTTGTTGAACACCCGGAAGTAGCGGTCCAGCCGGACGTCGATGCTGGACGGCTGCAGCAGGCTCGGCTCGTACGGCTCCAGCCGCAGCCGGCCGGCCCCGACCTGCGCCTTGATGTCCCGGTCGGACAGCAGCATCGGGGCAGCGTACCGCCGCGGTCGCGGGCGCTCGATCCCTGACGATCCGGACCAATCAGTGCATGTCTAAGCTCACCGGGATCATCCCCGCGTACGGAGGAGCAACAGGATGCGACTGCAGATCCGGTACGACTACCCGGCCTCGCCCGAGCAGGTCTTCGCGATGCTGACCGACCCGGACTTCCTGCGGGCGAAGGCCGAGAACTCGGGCGACACCGACGTGGTCGTGGAGGAGTCCGGCCCGGCCGCCGACGGCTACCGGTTCGTCGCCCGGCGGACCGTCGCGCTGGACGTCCCGGCGTTCGCCAAGAAGCTGCTCAACCCGAAGAACGTGCTCACCCAGACCGACGTGTGGGCCGACCCGACCGCGGACGGCACCCGGATCGGGAGCTGGGAGGTCGAGGCGAAGGGCGTGCCGGTCGCGATGTCCGGGACGATGACCCTGGCGCCGGGCCCGGGCGGCGGCACCGTCGCCGACATCGACGGCGAGGTGACCTCGTCGGTCCCGCTGGTCGGCGGCAAGTTCGCGTCGTACGTGGGCAAGGAGGCCGAGGCCGACCTCAACAAGGACCACGAGTTCGCGGTGCGCTGGCTCAAGGAGCGCAGCTGAGCCGTCCCGGCGGGGTCACCCGTCGCCGAGCGCCCTGAGCTGACGCTGGTTGGCGACCTGCCGGTACGAGCCGGTCACCAGCTCGGCGATCTCCTGCCAGTCCGGAGGCGCGGCCGTCAGGCTGACCGAGACCCACCCGTACGGCCCGTGGTACTTCGGGACGTAGAAGCGCGGGTCCTGCAGCAGCGCCGGCCGCTCCTCCGGCTCCGGCTTGAAGACCAGCGCGTACGCGTGCTCGTCACTGCCCTCGAAGACGGCGAACATCTTGCCCCTGCCGGCCCGGAACGTCGGCCGCCCCCACGCCTCGACCTCCACCGCCTCCGGCAGCTCCAGGCACACCCGCCGCACGTCCGCCAGGTGCGGATCGTCGTCGCTGTACATCCTCGGGTGCGGCATCCGGCCACCCTACGACCCCGCTTTCCCCGCTGGTATGGTCGTCCTCGCGGTCCCCGCGGGTGTAGTTCAATGGCAGAACATCAGCTTCCCAAGCTGACAGTGGGGGTTCGATTCCCCTCACCCGCTCTCCCCTGGATCCCGCTGAGCGGGAAGGGCGGGGCCATGGACATTCTTGGGCTCCTGATCGTCACCCTCGTCGTCACCGGTGTGGTCGTGGCGATCTGCGTCGGGTACGGGCAGCGGCTCGGTCGGCGTGCGGCGGCGCAGGTGCCGGTCGACGATCCGGGCGACGCGGGCGACGGGACCGAGGACTGGCAGGTCTTCGGTGACTCGGCGCAGACCCGGGCGGTGCTGAGCGTCGAGCCCGAGGTCCGGGTGGTCCAGGTGGACGTCTCGGTGCGCGAGTCGGCGCGGGGCGGTGCCGACGTGGTGGTCACCAGGACGGTCAGCAAGCCGCCGCCCCGGGATCTCGTCGGGTCGCTGGACGACGTGCTGCGCTCGTTCGCGGCCGGCGAGATCGTCAAGGCGGTGTGGCCGCCGGCGACGGAGAGCTGACCAAGCATCTGACGCGCGAGCTGAAGGTGCTGACCAGGGGTCCGGAGGCGGCGACGCGACCGCCGCGACCGGAGCCGCGACGAGCTCACGGCCCGGAGCGGCCACGGCCACTCGACCGCGCACCGCACGTCGACCCTCCCGTACGCCCGCCGGACTGGCCGGTGGTCCGCCGGCCGGACCGCTCTCCGCCCGGCCGTGACCGCGATGGCCCTCCCTCGTGGCCGAGGCGGCCCGGCCGGGCCGGCCGTTGACCATGCTCGGCGACAGGTCCGCCCGCTCCTCAGGTTCATGGGGAGGTCGGCGACGACGGGTGGATCACTCGTCACGTCGAAGTTGGCGGGGGCAGGCCTTCGCTTGCTGGCTGGTTGGTTGTTGCGTGGGTGTCCGATGGTGAAGCAGCGCGCCTCCACATCAGGACGAATAGTAGAACGGTCACGATGCCGATGGTGTTGAGGATCGTGATCGACACCGTGACCAGCGGGTCGGCTGCAAAGGGAAAAATCATCATCAGGAGCATCGGAGCGATGTTGCGTACCGCCGTGGTCGCCTCGGCCGCATGCCTGATTCCCACGTCTTTGACTCGAAGACTGGAAACGAGAAGGTAGCCACACCCGAGGCCGATGAATGGGCCGGCAAGGGCCGCGATGTAGCTCTCGGTGCCCCAGGTCTGCACGAACAGATTCCAATACGCAACCAGCGTGAAGTTGAGATTGAAGAGCAGGCACAGAATTGCAACTCGGACAACCCACCGTGCCAATGGCGGCGTCAGGTCGGGCCACCAGACCCTGAAGCCGCACCCGAGAACCAGCGGCAGGAGCAAGAAGAGCAGCAGCGGCCAAGCAACATCCCAGGCAGAGGCCTTGAGTTGCGCGTCAACCGCATCGATGGCGAGGGGCAACCCTAGCGGGAGGGCGATAATGGTCGCGACAGTCAAGACCACTAACAGCGTGGTGGATATGCTGACATCCGCCTTGGCTAACCGGGCGAGGAGGGGAGCGAAAGGCATACCTGCACACAGGGCTGCGACACAGAACCCGACCTTGATCTCTCCAGGAATGGACGAGGCTATCGTCAGCAAATAGCCGATGAACAGGAGCGGGATGATGACGAAATTGATCACCAACGCCCACACGGCAATCTTCCAATGGGCAAAGGCCTCTGCCAGCAGCTTGCCGACCGAAAGCCTGAGGCCCAACCCGAACGCGTTCAATATCACGAAGAGCACCCCAAACCCGTTGATCAGGACGCTCTGACTGGACTGAGTTGTCATATCGCTCCCTTCTCACGAGCAGACGATCCACCAGGTAACGGTTCCATTTGCCCCTCAGCCGTGACCGCTACGGGGCTGGACACCATCATGGACCTCGAACCCTCCGTCGTTCGACCAGGTCGATCCGTGCCTCTGCCTTCACGGTCACACCCTGCCCCACGGCGGCTTCGCGTCGCACGCACATCGGCCTCCGGCCGGCCGGCGCGCACACGGCAAGGCCCGGACCACTGACGCGGCCTGCCCCACGGCGCGGACATCGTCGAGGGCACCCGGCGCCTACGCGGGGCAGGTCCTACCCTGGACAAGCCGGTGCGGTCTACTGACGCAACGCGGTTCAGGTTAGTCTCGCCGGTCCTCACGGCGGGCCCTGCGGCGCCGATGGCGACGCAGTACGCCGAGTCCGATCCACACCACCGCCCCGACCAGCGCCGTCACGAGGGTGAACAGCCACATCGGCCAGCTGAAACTCCAGAACAGGAAGTCGAGCGTGACGTCCTCGGTGTTCTGGATCATGAAGACGATCAGCAGCCCGACTCCGGTGAGAGAGGCGATCGCTCCACCGCCGAGCCGGAGCCTCCGCCCTTCCGCGGCACCACTCGTGCTGTCGCCAGGACTCTGTTGAACCATGAGTCTTCCTCCCGTGGGCGCCTACGGCGCGGCGGGAACAGGCCGCCTCCGCGATCTTTCCACGCTACGGACCCCCGCGGGCGTGCAGGCCCACACCGCCCGGGAAGCCTTGGACGCGACCCCGCCGCCCGTCGGGTGCGCCGGCAGCTGCGTGTGGGGGTTCGACTTCCCTCACCCGCTCTCCCGCGCCCGGCCCTTCCTCTCGGTCCACAGTGTCCCGAGGGCGCAGGCGAGGAAGCAGGCGGCACCGGCGCTGGTGTTCCAGTTGGCGGCGGCCTGGTCGATCACCGAGGTGCTCGACGCGACGGCGTAGCCAGCGACCGCGGAGACGCCGAAGAGGACGCAGCCGAGCAGATTGACCGCCGGCGCCCACCAGCCGGGGCCCTGCCGGGCCGGGAGCCAACCGTGCCGGGCCGAGGCGCGATAGGCGATGACCCCGGACACCAGGAAGCAGATCGAGCCGAACGCGTCCGGACGCCACACCAGCCGGTCGTAGTCCGGGTCCGCGACGACCACCTGCAGCGCCCGGAACGTCGTGACGTTGAAGAACAGGGTGCCCGCCGACTGGATGACGGCGGACCACCACGCTGCCCGGCCGGTTCCGCCGGCGTGCCGATCGCCGGCGGCGATCCAGGTCTGCAGCGCGCCACCGGTCGTGAACAGCAGCGAGCCGATGAAGAAGGTCGCCGCGGCAGCGCTCGCGCCCACCAAGGACCCGTAGCCCGGGAACGGGCCGACGAAGAAGCAGAGTGAGCCCAGGGAGAACGCGACTGCCATCCACCACTCGCGGGACCTGCCTCGCCTTCGGGCCTGCTGCGACGTCATCAACCCGACTCCCGCTCGTCGTGCCCTCCCGGTCAGGATTCAGAGGGACGACTCGCGGCGCCTCATCCGACAGGGGTGACCCGGCCTCCTGAGGTCGTCGCGGTGTCGCGGCAGGAGTGCGCGCCGCGGCGCCGGGCCCGGGTGAGCAGGATCAGGTGACGAGGGTGCCGGCGCGGTAGACGGCGCGGATGCGGTGCAGCGCGGCCGGGTCGGCCAGCGGGTCGCCGTCGACCAGCAGGAGGTCGGCGTCGTAGCCGGGTGCGATCCGGCCCTTCACCGCGCCCAGCCCGATGACGGTCGCGGCGACCGCGGTCATCGTGCGCAGGGCATCCGACGGGGTCATGCCGGCGGCCATCAGCTCGGGCAGCGCGTACCGGAGGGCGTCCGGCGGCTTGATCGGCGCGATCCCGGCGTCGGTGCCGGCGACGACGCAGGCGCCGAGGGCGACCAGCCGGCGGGTGTTGGCCTGGAACAGCGGCAACCGCCGCAGGACCTCCGGCGGCGGCTGCATGCCGGGCGGCGGCGGCAGCATCCCCAGGGTGGCGCCGACGACGATCCCGCGCGCGGCGATCTCCTGCATCAGGTCCTCCGGCGAGTCCACCCCCTCGGCGGTCCAGAAGCTCACGTGCTCCATCCCGTCCACGCCGGCGGCCACCGCGTCGGCGACGGCGCCGGTGGCGTGGGCGTGGGCGGTGATCGGCAGGCCGAGCCGGTGCGCCTCGTCCACCGCCGCGGCGAGCTCGGCCGAGGTGAACTGGGGGTGCTCCTGCCGGCTGCCCGGGGTGAGCATGCCGCCGCTGGCCATGATCTTGATGACGTCCACGCCGCGCTCGGCATGGGCGCGCACGGCCGCCCGCAGCCCGGCCTCGCCCGGCTCGACGCAGCCGCCGAGGTAGTGGCAGTGGCCGTTCGCGCAGGTCAGCGGCGGGCCGGCGGCGACGAGGGTCGGCAGGTCCGGGCGGCCGCGCAGGTCGAGCGACAGGAAGTCCCGGTCGCCCAGGTCCCGGACCGTGGTGACGCCGCCGCGCAGCGCCGTCCGACCGGCCGCCACCATCGCGTCCACCGTCGCCGCGGGGTCCCGGGCGGCCAGGGCGCCGACCGGATCCAGCGAGGAGTCGAAGGCGAGGTGGACATGCGTGTCCACCAGCCCGGGCAGCAGGAACGCCTCAGGGTGGTCGACGACGTCCGCACCCTCCGGTGGGTGCGACGATCCCGGCTGCACCGACCGGACGACCCCGCCGTCGAGCACGACCATCGGGTCGGCCGTCAGCTCGCCGCCGTCGAAGAGCCAGCCGGCTCGGATCGCGGTCAGCCGCGGCCGCTCCGTCACCGTCACGTCCCCATGGTGACCCTCGTACGGCCCGGTGTCTGCCGATCGGAAGGGCACGGTCGCTGCCTCACCCGGCCGCGGACGCCTCGATCCAGGACAGGCCGGGTGTCGGGACGATCCGGTCCATCGTGAGGCCGGCCGCGGCGAGCAGCGCGGTCCAGTCCGCGGCGTCCCGCTCCCGCCCGCCGACGAGGACCAGCATGTGCAGGTCGAGCGCCTTGCCCGGGTCCGGCTCGGAGCCCGGCGCGAGCACCGACTCGAAGAGCACGACCTTCCCGCCCGGCCCGAGCGCCGCCCGGCACCGGCCGAGGATCCGCGACGCCGGCTCGTCGGCCCAGTCGTGCAGCACGCTGGACAGCACGTAGCGGTCGCCGCCGGCCGGCAGCTCGGCGAAGAAGGAGCCCGGCCGGATCTCCACCCGGTCGGCCACGCCGGCCGCGCCGAGCAGCGCGGGGGCCTCGGCCACTCCCTGCGGCAGGTCGACGAGCACGCCGCGCAGCCCCGGCCGCAGCGCCAGCACCGCGGCGAGCAGCTGCCCGTTGCCGCCGCCCACGTCGACGACGGTGCCGGTCGCCGGCCAGTCGTACGCCTCCAGCCCGGAGGCGAGCATCGACGCCGTGCGGCGCCGCATGCTCGCGTTGAAGTCGGCCGCCAGCTCCGGCCGCGCGGAGAGCCACTCGAAGTACGGCGAGCCGTAGTACGCCGGGAAGGCGGCCTCGCCGGTGTGCAGCGAGTGCAGCACCTCGGCCCAGGCGTGCACCTCCCAGGGCTTGAAGTTGGCCAGGCCGCGCAGGCTGCCCGGCTCGTCGGCGAGCAGCAGGCGGCCCACCGCGGTCAGCCGGTGCCGGTCGGGGTCGCCGGTCACCGGCTCGAGCACGCCGCGGGCGGCCAGCGCGCGCACCGCCCGGGCCAGCGTCGGCGCGTGCACCCCGGCCGCGGTGGCCACCTCCTCGACCGACCGCGCCGACCGCCCGTACGCCTCCAGCACCCCGGCGTGCGTCACGGCCCGCAGCAGCAGCGGCGTGTAGTGGTCGACCAGCTGCTCCAGCGCGGCGCGGTCCGCCTCGGTGCCGGTCATGGCGGCATCGTCCTCGCCGCCGCCGCTCACCGGAAGGACCGGGAGGGACCGGCTCAGGGCACGGAGGCGGCGATCGCGGCCAGCCGGGCCGCGGTCAGGTCGGCCTCCAGCCGGTACGTGTTCGCGCCGCGGACCCAGATCAGGGTCGAGGTGGCCAGCCGCGCCGACGCCTCCCGCCGTACGCCGCCGGGGTCGATGTAGACGATCTCGTGCGGCCAGGGGACGTACCAGCCGGGCTCCAGGCCGATGTCGACCTCGATCGCCTCCCGGAACCGCAGGTACTTCTCGAAGAGCGGCTCCGGTCGCCCGTCGAAGACGTCCAGCCGCACCTCCGGCCGGCCGCCGGCGGCCAGCCAGCGCAGCGAGACCACCCGGTCCTCGATCACCTGCACCGCGTCCGGCGGGCCGAGCGCCGCCGGCGGCCGGACCCGCAGGCCGGTCAGCCGCTCGGCCTCGGCCAGGTCGGCCACCGGCCGGGCGGTCAGCGCCGGCGTGGGCGGCACCGACGGGCCCGGCTCGGACCGGACCGACACCCCGCCGATCCGGAAGAAGTCGAAGACCGCGGCCCGCACCGGCGGTACGGCGAGCAGCGCGGTCAGCACGGCGAGCAGGACCACGAGCGCGTACCGGAGGATCGGGCGGCGCGGCGGCGGCGCGACCGGGCGGCGCCGGGCCGGCGAGGACAGCCCGCGCCGCGCCGGCGGCGCGACCAGCCGGGCCCGCACCGCGCGGGTGACGTCCGGCGCCGGCGGCACGTCCAGCTGCCGGCCGAGCGCGCGCAGCTCGGCGGAGAGGTCAGCCACCGGTCACCTCCCGTCCCAGCTCCCCGACCTGTGCCCGCAACCGGCCCAGCGCCCGCGACGTGCGCGACTTCACCGAGCCGCGCGGCCAGCCGAGCACCCGGGCCGTCTCCTCCTCGCCCAGGTCGAGGAAGAACCGGCAGGTCACCACCTGCTGGTCCTTCTCCGGCAGGGCGCGGACGGCGGCGAGCAGCGCGTCCCGGCGCAGCCCGTCCAGGGCGACCTGCTCCGGGTCCACCAGCCGGTCCGGGTCGGCGACCCGCAGCTCCAGCGCGGTCCGGCGGCGGCGGCCGCGGGTGAGGTTCTTGGTCTGGTTCACCACGATCCGCAGCAGCCACGGCCGGAACGGCGCCCCGGCCCGGAACCGGTCCAGCGTGCCGAACGCCTTGACGAAGCTGTCCTGCACGACGTCCTCGGCGTCGGCCCCGGCGCCGAACAGCACCGCCGTCCGGTGCGCGACCGCGCTGTACCGGGCGACCAGGACCTCGTACGCGTCCAGGTCACCGGCGCAGGCACGGCGGACCGCCTCGTCGTCGTCCAGGGCTGCTGCTCCTTCGTTCCCTCCCGGATGTCAGCCTCGCAGGCGCCTGCGCAGCGGTCGCGCCAGACCCGAGGCGAGCAGCGCCACCCCGCCGCAGGCCACCAGCAGCAGGGCCGCGATCGCCGTCCGCGGTTGCGGTGTGCTGTCCGCCACCGGCTGCGCCGCCGACGGCTCGGGCGCGGCGGCCGCGGGCTGCTCGCGCACCGGCTGGACCTCGCCGCCCGAGGTCTCGATGCCGGCCGGCGGGTGCACCTCGCCCCAGGTCGGCGCGGCGCCGGCGTCGCTGTGCCCGCCGACGTTCACCGCCATCTCGGACGGCTTGAGCTTCAGTCCACCCGGGACGGTCAGCGTGCCGACCTCGAACTGCTCGAACCAGCCCTGCAGCGCGTACACCCGCCAGGTCCCGGCCGGCACCGCGAAGGAGACCGCGTAGTGCGCCGCCTCCGGCAGCGGGTGGCCGATGAACTCGCGTTCCCCGCCCGGCCCGACCAGCCGCAGCCCGGTCTTGCCGAGCTCGCCCTCGAACGGGTGCGAGCCGTGCTGCAGGACCCAGTAGCCCACCGTGTACGCCCGGCCGGCCTCGAACCGGTCGGGCAGCGGGTCGAGCAGGGTCACCGCCCAGCCGCCCGCGTGCGCCGGCATCGCCGGCGCCAGCCCGACCGCCACCAGCACCAGCAGGAGCACCACCCGCAGTCGTCGCATGCCCCCTCTACACCGCCGCCGCCCACCCGGTTCCGCCCTTGCCCCGAGGCGGCACCGGGGCCAGGCTCTCCGGCATGCCTGACAGCGACGACGCACTGCGGCGGCTGGAGCCGCTGCTCGGCACCTGGAGCCTGCAGGCGGTCTTCCCCGGCCAGCCGCCGACGGACGACAGCGGCCGGATGAGCTTCGAGCGGCTGCCCGGCGGCGGCTTCGTCGTGCAGCGCTGGGAGGTGCCGGTCCCGGAGGCGCCCAACGGGATCGCGGTCATCGGCTGGAACGCCGACCGCGGCACCCTGCTCCAGCACTACTTCGACACCCGCGGCGTCGCCCGCGTCTACGCGATGGGCTTCGCGGACGGGGTCTGGACGCTGTCCCGGGACGAGGTGGACTGGTCCCCGCTGGACTTCCGGCAGCGCTGGCGGGGCACGCTGGACGGCGACACGATCACCGGCGCCTGGGAGCTGAGCCGCGACGGCAGCACCTGGGAGCACGACTTCGACCTCCGCTACCAGCGCGTCGGTTGAGCGCCGGCGCGCTCACTCGGCGCAACCACTCGTACGCCGTCAGCACCTGTCTGCCGCGCCCGGCCGCTGCGATCATGCGGGGATGGTGCCTGTACTGATCGGCGCGGGGCTGGTCATCGGGGTGGTCGTGGTGGCCAAGGCTCTGCAGAGCCGGGGCGAGCACGCCCCCGGCCCGCCGGACCCGCCGCCGGACGAGACTCCCATCAGCGACGCCGGCGTCCCGGGCGGCGCCCCCTGAGCGCCGGCTGACCGCCGCGTCATTCAGGCCGGCCCGGCCGGTGCCGGGCCGATGATCTCGCGCTGCCCCGGCACGCCCACCGCCGTGACCCCGCCGGACCGGACGGCGTAGTCCCGGAACGCGACCGGCAGGCCGCGGGCCGCCAGCAGGTCGGCGGAGTCCATGACCTGGAGATGCAGGTGCGGCTGGGTCGAGTTGCCGGAGTTGCCGCACTCGCCGACCGGCTGGCCCGTCCCGACCCGCTCCCCGGGCCGGACCCGGAGCGAGCCGGCCCGCAGGTGCGCCAGCAGCACGAGCTCCCCGCCGCCCAGCTCGAGGATCACGTGGTTGCCGAGGATCGCGGCCAGGCCGTCCCGGAGGCGACGCCCCTGGCCGAGCAGGTACGGCAGCGCGGCGACCGGGGACCGCCGCGCGACGAGGTCGGGCTCGCCGGAGTGGGCGACGACGACCACGGCGTCGGCCGGCGCCCGGACCGGGCGGCCGAAGCCGACGAAGCGCTCCACCGGCTCGACCGCCAGCACGGACCGCCAGTCCCGCCGGGTGTCGGGCCGCCCGCGCTCGTCCACCGGGACGAAGTCCAGCGCGTACGTCTGGCCGCCGAAGTGGGTGCCGTGGCTCGGCACCCGCCGCGCCGGGGTCCGGGCCACCTGCCACCAGCCGGTGAAGGGCAACGACAGCACCACCGGGGCCCGGTGCGGGTCCGGCCGGTGGTCGGCCGCCGCTCGGAGCGCCTGCCGCACGTCCTCCGGAAGTCGTTCGGGCACGCCCCCATCGTGCCCCAGCGCGGGGTCAGAACGGGATGGCGAGCAGCCAGCCGGCGGTGAGCAGCAGGCCGGTGGCGAAGTGCAGCCCGATGTTCGCGGCCATCGCCGCCAGCAGCCCGTACGGCGCGTCGTACGACTCCCGCATGCCCCGCACGACCGGCCGGGCCAGCGCCGCCGCGGGCAGCGCGAGCAGCGTCCAGGCCGGTGCCCGGCCGAGCAGCGGGCCGAGCGCGACCAGCGCGAAGGCGACGGCCACCGCGGCGACGTAGACCGCGATCACCCGCTCCCGGGACCAGCGGACGATCAGCGTGCGCTTCCCGGCCGCGGTGTCGGCCAGCCGGTCCGGGATCTGGTTCACGTAGAGGACCAGCGCGATGAGGATGCCCACCGGGAGCGAGGTGTAGAAGGCCGCGTACGACCACTCGCGGGTGACCGCGAGGTAGGTGCCGACGGTCATCAGCGGGCCGAAGCCGGCCGCCACCACCGGCTCGCCGAGGCCGCGGTGCACCAGCTTGAGCGGCGGCGCGGAGTAGCCGGCGCCCAGCACCACGCCGGCCGCGCCGAGCAGCAGCAGCGCCCACGACCGGGTCGCGGCGAGCACCAGCCCGACCGCGATGCTCACCCCGAACATGGCCAGGCAGAGCGCCGTCAGCCGGCCCCGGGAGACCAGGCCGTACTGCAGGACCCGGGACCCGCCGCTGAACGGCGTCGGGGTGACGTTGACCGCGTCGCTGCCGGTGGCGTCGGCGAGGTCGTTGGCGATGTTGATGCCGAGGTGGGCGGCGACCGCGGACACCAGCGCGAGCAGCCACCAGCCCCAGGCGAAGCGGCCGTCGTGCGCGGCGACCGCACCGCCCAGCGCGACCGGCGCCAGCGTCGCGGTGAGGAACGGCAGCCGGGTGGCCAGGAAGAACCGCCAGAACGCGGGCAGCCGTGGCCGGCGCCCGCGCTGCTCCAGGTACGCCAGGCCGGTGGGCACGTTGCGCTCGGCGTACTCCACGAACGGGGTCTCGGCCTCGTCCCACCCGCTGGCCCGCGCCACCCGGACCGTGACCAGGTCGCCGGCCGCCTCGGCCGGCCCCCAGAGGTTGACGTAGCGGCGCTCGTCGTAGCCCACCCCCGGCTGGGGCCGGATGTGGCTGAAGGTGACGCAGACCTCCTGCCCGGCGGCCGGCCGCAGCTCGGCCGCGACCGGGCCGAGGCGCAGCTCGGCCCCGTCCCCGTGGGACGGCGCGGCGACGCTGACCGGGAAGCCGTCCGCGTCCACCCAGGACAGCACCGCGTGCCCGTACGCCTCGCTGCGGCGCACCGCCTCGTCGACCGCCAGCCGGGCCATCAGTGCGACCCGGCCAGCTCGACCACCGACGGCGCCGCGGTGGTGTCCCCGCCGGGCCAGTGCAGCACCCGGACCGGGGTGATCTCGATGACGATCCGCTCGAAGAACAGCGGCAGCCCGAATCGCTGCTTGACCAGCTTGGCGATCGCCGGCTCCTTGGCCTTCCACAGCGGCAGCAGCCGCTCCCAGGCGGTGTGCGGGTCCTCGTCGTCGCGCACCCGGGCCAGGCCCTGCACGGTGGCCCGCCCGAACGGCTCGGCCGGGATGCCGACCGGGTCGGTCAGCGCCACCGACACCTTGGGGTCGGCCCGGATGTGGTCGAGCTTGCGGGAGAAGAGCACCGCCGAGGTCATCGAGATCACCCGCCCGTCGTACAGCGGGATCAGCGGATAGGTCACCGGCCGGCCGGCCGCGGTCACCACGGTCAGCTCGGCGACCAGGGCCGCGTCGAGGAGGGCTTCGACCTCGGCCGGCAGGACGCCGGGAGACGTGCGCACGGCGGCTCAGCCTAGAACCTCGGCCGACGTCTTCGCCGATCTCGGCCAAGTCAACGCCGAGGCAGGCGTTGAGACGTTGACTCAACCAAGATCGGCGGGGTGGGTCGGCGGGTCAGACGCCGAAGTCGTGCCGCAGGGGGTAGCCCGACTCGCCGGAGTCGGGGGTGCGGGTGGCCAGGATCTGGTGCAGCTGGATCCCGTTGCGCTCGAAGGCGAGCCGGGAGCCGGCCATGTAGAGCCCCCACACCTTGGCCCGCGGCAGGCCGGCCTCGGCGACGGCGTCGTCCCAGTTGCGGGACAGGTTGGTGCACCAGCCGTGCAGCGTCTTCCCGTAGTGGACGCGCAGGTTTTCCTGGTGCTGCACCTCGAGGCCGACGTCCTCCATCGCCCGCACGATGTCGCCGGAACCGGTGAGCTCGCCGTCCGGGAAGACGTACCGGCCGATGAAGCCGCGGCGCTCCAGCCCGGGGTTGAGGTTGTCCCGGTGGGTGATGCCGTGGTTGAGCAGCCGGCCGCCGGGGCGCAGCTTGGCCCGCAGGAAGCGGAAGTAGGCCGGGTAGTTGCGCACCCCGATGTGCTCGATCAGCCCGATCGCGCTGACCGCGTCGAAGTCGCCCTCGGTCACCCGGCGGTAGTCCAGGTGGCGCACCTCGGCCACGTCGGACAGCCCGTCGGCGGCGATCTGCTCGGCCGCCCAGCTGGCCTGCTCGCGGGACAGCGTGACCCCGAGCGCCCGCACGCCGTAGTGCTTCGCGGCGTGCCGGACCATGCCGCCCCAGCCGCAGCCGACGTCGAGCAGCCGCATCCCCGGCCGCAGCCCGAGCTTGCGGGCGACCAGGTCGTACTTGTGCGCCTGGGCCTCCTCCAGCGTGGACTCCGCCGTCGGGTAGCAGGCGCAGGTGTAGGTCATCGACGGGCCGAGCACCATCTCGTAGAACCGGTTGGACACGTCGTAGTGGTGCTGGATCGCGGCCGCGTCCCGGACCAGGCTGTGCCGCAGGCCGAGCGTGATCCGCCGGGCCGGCCGCACCTCCTGCGGCGGCGGCTCCGGCGGCAGCAGCGTGCGCAGGCCGAGCGCCCGCACCCACTCGACGATCTGCGCCGGCGCCGGGCGCCGCAGGCGCAGGTCGTCCTCGATGAGCTTGAGCAGGTCGTACGGGTTGCCCATGTCCACACCGGACACCTCGAGGTCGCCCTGCACGTACGCGCGGGCGAGGCCGAGCGAGCCCGGGGCGGTGGCCAGGTAGCCGACCGCGCGGGTGTTGGCCAGGTGGATGCCGATCGGCGCGTCGGGGTCGCCGGCGGTGCTGCCGTCGTACGCCGAGAAGCGCACCGGCGCCTTGACGCCGAAGAGTTGGTCGAAGATGCCGCCGATGGTCACCGTCCGAGCCTCCGCCCGGGTGCCGAGGTCCAGGCTCACCGTCGATTCACCGCCTTCGCGTAGAGGTCGAGCAGTCGTCCGTCCGGGTCGTACCGGTCCTTGACGTCGGTGTACGCCGGCCCGCCGTAGAGGGACCAGAACCGGTCCTCGTCGTAGTAGGCGTCGGAGTAGAGCGACTTGTGGCCGTCGTGCGCGGCGACCGCCTCCTCCACCCGCCGGTTCGCGTCGCCGTCCCGGCCGCCCGGCGGGATCGGCACCGTCGACCAGAAGCCGACGTTGACGTAGTCCTCGCCCGGGGCCAGCGGATACAGCGGCCACGCCGCGGTGGACCGCAGCCGCACCGGGCACAGCCAGAACGGCCGGATCGGCACCTCGCGCAGGAACCAGCCGAGGAAGTCCGCGGTCCGCCCGAGCGGGATCTCCACGTCCTGCACCACCCGCTCCTGCGGCGGCTTGCCGCGGCGGCGGTCCAGCCGGGCCGCGACGTGCCAGCGGTCCTCCAGCTGGACGAGCTTCCAGTAGACGTCGCTGCGCAGCCAGCGCTTCGGCCACAGCCGCCGGATCCGCGGATTCTGCGCGCCGAACGCGCGGGAGCACCAGAACCAGTCGGTGTCCCACCGCCACAGGTAGTCCCGCACGGTGAGGAAGTCCTCCGGCCGCGACTGGATCGACCGGTAGTAGATCCGCTGCCCGGTGTAGTCCGATGTGGACGGCGCGGTGTCGGCCCAGCGGCCGAGGGTCAGGTATGCCTCGTCCGCGGCGAAGACGGTGCCGTCCAGGAAGTCGACCGGCTCGCCGCCGTGCGCCCGGTCGGCCAGGATCGTGCCGAGCGCGTCGGTCAGCGCGGTCACGTCGCCGAAGCGCAGGTGTCGCAGGTGGACGTACGGCCGGGTCGGCTCCAGCTCGATCTGCAGCCGCAGCGCGTAGCCGAGCGTCCCGTACGAGTTGGGGAAGGCCTGGAAGAGGTCGGCGTGCGGCCCGTCCGGGGTGGCGACCACCACCTCGCCGGCGCCGGTGAGCACCTCGATCTCGCGGACCGCCTCGTGCGGCAGCCCGTTGCGGAAGGACGTCGACTCGATGCCGAGCCCGGTCACCGCGCCGCCGAGCGTGATCGTCTTCAGCTGCGGCACCACCGTCGGCATCAGCCCGTGCGGCAGCGTGGCGTCGACCAGGTCCTCGTACGTGGTCATGCCCTGCACGTCGGCGAGCCGGGCGCCCGGGTCCACGGACAGCACCGAGTCGAAGGCGCCGACGTCGAGGCCGGGGGTGGTGGTCCGGGTCCGCGGGCGGAAGAGGTTGGACGTGCGCTTGGCCAGCCGGACCGGGGCCCCGGCGGGGATCGCCGCGTACTGCTGACGGAGCCGCTCCCGGGCCGCCGCGTGTCGCTGGGCGGTGCCGGTGCCGAAGTCGGCCGCAGCTCTCGTCACCCCACCACCTCCTGGCCGCACCCCGACGCGCCGCCGGATAGATCCTTACACGTGATGATCCGCCGGCACAGCCACTTAGCAAAGCTAACGGAACGTGATCAGCGTCCCAACCGGACAGCCCGGGGCAGAGCGCGGCGAATCAACCGGCCAGCGGGGTGGTGGCGTCGGTCACGCACAGCCGGGCGACCTCGTCCAGCCCGAGCCCGAGCGCGCCGGCCAGCGCGGCCACGGTGAAGAAGGCCGGCGTCGGCACCCGGCCCGACTCGATCTTGCGCAGCGTCTCCACCGGGACCCCGGCCGCGGCCGCGACCTCGACCATGCTGCGGGTCCCGCGCGCCTGCCGGAGCGTGGCGCCGAGCAGCCGGCCGCGCTCGCGGTCGAGGGCGGAGAGCGGCGGGCGCACCATGCCGTGATAGTAATACCGGGATAGTTATGCCAACCGCCGAGGAGGCGCCGTGGTCGAGGTGAAGTCGCCCGCCGAGGTCGACGCGATGCGGGCGGCCGGCCGGGTGGTGGCCGCGGCGCTGGCCGCGGTGCGGGAGCGGGCCGCGGTCGGGGTGTCGCTGCGCGAGCTCGACGCGGTCGCCCGGGACGTGCTCACCGACGCCGGCGCCCGGTCCACCTTCCTCGGCTACCAGCCGCGGTTCGCCCCGGTCGCGTTTCCGGCGGTGCTCTGCACCAGCGTCAACGACGCCGCCCTGCACGGCATCCCGACCGGCTACCGGCTGCGCGACGGGGACGTGCTCAGCGTCGACTTCGGCGCGGAGGTGGACGGCTGGGCGGCGGACGCGGCCGAGACGGTGATCGTCGGCACGGCCCGGCCCGAGGACACCCGGCTGGTGGAGACCACCCGGGCCGCGCTGGCCGCCGGGATCGCCGCGGCCCGGCCGGGCCACCGGATCGGCGACGTGTCCGCCGCCATCGGCGGCATCGCCCGGGACGCCGGCTACGGGGTGAACACCGACTTCGGCGGGCACGGGATCGGCCGCCGGATGCACGAGGATCCCTCGGTGCCCAACGACGGCCGGGCCGGGCGCGGGCTGCCGCTGCGGCCGGGGCTGGTGGTCGCGATCGAGCCGTGGTTCCTGGCCGGCGGCCGGCCGGACTACCGGATCGACGACGACGGCTGGACGCTGCGCAGCGCCGACGGCAGCCGGGCCGCGCACCAGGAGCACACGGTGGCGGTGACCGAAGACGGCCCGCGCGTGCTCACGGTCGCCTGAAGTCTTCGCAACGGGCACGATCGGCCTTGGTGTTGACGCTCGGCTGATCCGCCGCAGCGCCTCACAGCGTCCGTCGGGTCGGGTCGAAGTCGGCCGGCAGCGGCGCGACCGGCTCGAAGCGCGACCCGATGTCGACGAAGCGGGCGGTCGCCATCGACTCCGCGGTGGCGAACATCGCCTCCAGCACGTGCAGCCCGAGCCGGCCGGTGGCCCGGTGCGGCTCGCCGGAGCGCACCGCCCGGGCCAGCTCGAGCACGCCGAGGCCGCGCCCGCCCTCCACCCCGGTCACCGGGACCGACTCCCAGTCGGTGCCGCCGGTCCGGACGATCCGGATGTCGCCGAGGAAGCTGTTCGGGTCCGGCGTGGCCAGGGTCGCCTCGGTGCCGGCGATCTCCAGCACCCCCATCCGGGTGAGCGGCGAGTCGAAGCTCAGCGTGAGCTGGCCGATCTCCCCGGCGGCGAAGTCGTAGATCGCCGTCACGTACGTCGGGACGGTCACCTCGAAGCTCTCCCCGGCCCGCGGCCCGGCGCCGATCACCCGGGTCGGGCCGGCGCTGCCGCCGCGGGCGGCGACCCGGGTGACCGGGCCGAGCAGCTGGGTCAGCGCGGTGAGGTAATACGGCCCCATGTCCAGCAGCGGGCCGCCGCCGGCCTGGTAGAGGAAGTCCGGCGCCGGGTGCCACCGGTGCGGCCCCGGATACTGCATGGTCGCGGCGGCGGAGAGCGGCCGGCCGATGTCCCCGCGCTCGATCATCCGGCGGGCGGTCTGCAGGCCGGGCCCGAGCACGGTGTCCGGCGCGCAGCCGAGCCGCAGCCCGGCCGCCTCCGCCCGCTCGACCAGCGCCGTGCCGGCGGCCAGGTCGGTGGCCAGCGGCTTCTCGATCCACACGTGCTTGCCGGCGGCCAGCGCGGCCGAGGCCACCGCGACGTGGGCGGCCGGCACGGTGAGGTTGACGACGATCTCCACGTCGGCGCGGGCCAGCAGCTCCTCGACGGTGCCGGCGGCGGCCACCCCGTACCGGTCGGCCTGGGCCCGGGCCCGTTCCGGCAGCAGGTCGGCGACGAACCGGACCGCGAGGTCCGGGTACGAGGTCAGCTGGGTCAGGTACTGGTCGCTGATGTTGCCGGCGCCGATCACGCCGACCCCGACCGGCCCGGAGCGGTCGGGCAGAGCGGCCACGGGGACTCCCTCGGACGGCGGCGGGGACGCGTCCCGACCCTACGGCGACGGAGAACCGGACAGGAAAGTGGTAACCCGACAGAGCTAGTGTCCTTGACCGCAACACGGATGAATCCCACTCTCGAATGGAACCGGCGACGCGCCGGGTCCCGAGAGGGGAGCGTCATCGTGGCCTGTGGATCGACGTACCTGTGGCGCGGGAAGTGCACCTGGTTCTGCTGCGGCGGCGGCTGGGGTCCCTGCGGCAGCACCGGCACCGGCGCCTGCGGCACCTGCCAGTCCAGCCAGCTCAAGGGGGCCTGGCCGAACGCCTCCTCCGCCTGCTGGAACATCACCCGGCCCGACCTGTGCGGGGAGAACATGCCGCGCCGCGGCTGCGGCGCGGTGATGAACGTCCGGCACCAGTGCAGCGGGGCCACGGTCTGCATCACGATCGCCGACTGCGGACCGCGGACGAAGAGCTTCTGCGGCGCCACCTCCTGCTGCGGCGGCCAGTGCCGCACCAACCACATCGTGGACCTGACCCCGGCCGCCTTCACGCGGATCGGCAACCTGAGCTCCGGCCACGTGCCGGTGTGGATCTACGAGTGAGGGCCGGGCGATGACCGACCTCGACCGCCGCCGCTTCCTCACCGCCGCCGCGCTCGGCGGCGCCACCATCGTCGGCGCCAGCGCGCTCGGCGCCCTGGACGCGGACGCCGCCTTCGCCACCACCCGGTCCACTCTGGACCCGGCCATCGCCGCCTCGGTGTTCGCCGAGGGCCGGATCGGGGCGATCAAGAACGGGTTGCTGCACGTCGCCGGCTCCTGGGGCGAGACCCACCAGGTGCAGCTGACCAACGCGACCAGCGTGTGGAAGCTGCGCCCCACCTCCTGGCAGCAGATCGAGGTCGGCGACGGCATGTACGGCCGCGGCGTGCGGATGCCGGACGGCACGATCGCCGCCGACGCGGTGTGGATCAACATCGTCAACCTCGAGTGCACGCTGCGCGGCATCGGCACCGACCGGATCGAGGTCGCGCACGGCCAGCACCGGGTGGTCGGCCGGCTGGTCGCCGGCACCACGGTGGCCTCGTACGCCGGCGGTCCGCTGACCGCGGACCTGTCCCGGCTGCGGATCGGGCAGGCGGTCCGGATGCTCGGCGCCTGGCGGCCGGCGGACGACTCCGTCGACGTCGCCCGGCTCACCGTCGGCGCCTGACGTGGTCGCGGACCTCGCCCCGCTGCTGCTCGGCGCCCTGCTCGGCTGGGCCGGGATCGCGAAGCTCGCCGACCGGGCCGCGCCGGAGCCGGACTCGGCGCTGATGCGGCTGCTGCACGACACCCGGCTGGTGGCGGTCGCCCTGCGGACGCTCGGCGCGGTCGAGGTCGGGCTGGCCGCCGTGCTGCTGGTCCGGCCGATGTGGACGGTCGGCGGCGCGGCGGCGGCCGCGCTCGGTGCCGGCTTCGTCGGCTACCTGGGCTGGGCCCGGGCGGTGGCGCCCGGGTCGTCCTGCGGTTGCACCGGCGACCGGTCCGCGCCGGTCACCGCCCGGTCCTTCGCCCGGGCCGGGCTGGTGGTCGCCGGCGGGCTGGCCGCGACCACCGCGGACCGTCCCTGGTGGACGGTGCTGGCGGACCGGCCGGCCGCGGCCGGGGCGCTGGTGCTCGCGGCCGCGCTGGTCCTCGGCGCGCTGTCCGGTGACCTGGACGAGCGGTGGCTGCTGCCGCTGCGGCGGGCCCGGCTGCGGCTGCTCGGCCACCCGCTGCCGCCACCGGGTGGCGGGCCGGTGCCGGTGGCGGCGAGCGTCGAGCTGCTGGAGCAGAGCCTGGCCTGGCAGGCGGCCGCGCCGATCGTCCGGTCCGCGCTGCTGGAGCACTGGGACACCGATGGCTGGCGCTTCCTGCGCTTCGCCGGGGTCACCGACGACCGGCCGGTGACCGTGGTCTTCGCGCTGGCGACCGACGCGACCGCCGCCGGTCCGGCCGAGCCGGCGGTGCGGGTCACCGTGGTCGACGCCGACCGGCAGGAGGTGCTGCCCGCGCCGGCACCCGGCTGACCGTCGACCGGACGAGACAGCCGCTGCCGCGAGTGCGAGGCTCGGGACATGACCGATTCGAACGTGCTCGGCGGCGAGCTGGAGGTGTGTGGGACCGACCCGCTGACCGGCTTCTTCCGGGACGGCTGCTGCAGCACCGGCCCGGAGGACCTCGGCAGCCACACGGTCTGCGCCGTGGTCACCGCGGAGTTCCTGGCCCAGCAGCGGGCGGTCGGCAACGACCTGGTCACCCCGCGCCCGGAGTACGGCTTCGGCGGGCTCACCCCGGGCGATCGGTGGTGCGTCGTGGCCGCGCGCTGGCTGCAGGCCTACCAGGCCGGGGTGGCGCCGCCGGTCGTGCTGGCCGCGACGCACGAGCGCGCCGCCGACGTCGTCCCGCTGGACGCGTTGCGCGAACACGCTGTCGACGTGCCGGCCGACCCGGGAAGCTTGGCGTAGCTCCGGCGCTTGTCCGGAGCGGGCGGCGCCCGGTCGGGTGCCGGTCCCGCCGACGGGAGGAACGCCATGACCACACCCGCGACCCCGGTGGTCTTCGTGCACGGCCTCTGGCTGCACCACACCAGCTGGGCCCCCTGGGTCGAGCTGTTCAGCGAGGCCGGCTACGCGCCGGTCGCGCCACCCTGGCCGGGCGAGCACTCGACGCTGGAGGAGACCCTGCGGGACCCCGCTCCGATGGCCGGCTACGGCGTCGGCGAGGTGGTCGACTCGTACGCGAAGGTCATCGCCGGGCTGGACCGCAAGCCGATCGTCATCGGACACTCGTTCGGCGGGCTGATCGCCCAGATCCTGCTCGGCCGCGGGCTCGCCGACGCCGCCGTCGGGATCGACGGGGCCCAGTTCAAGGGCGTGCTCGCGCTGCCGCTGTCGTCGCTGCGGGTCGCGTCGGTGGCGCTGCGGAACCCGGCCAACCGGAAGCGGGCGGTCGGGCTGACCCCGGAGCAGTTCCGGTACGGCTTCACCAACACCCGCACCGAGGCCGAGTCCGCCGAGCTGTACGCGCGGTGCGCCATGCCGTCCCCGGGCCGGACGCTCTTCCAGGCCGCCGCCGCCAACTTCACGCCGAACGCGGCCACCACGGTGGACCTCGCCAACTCGACCCGGGGGCCGCTGCTGCTCACCCTCGGAGGGCACGACCACACCGTCCCGCCCGCGGTGCCGATGGCGGCCTACAAGCTGCACAAGAAGCACTCGACCGCGGTCACCACCCTGCACACGTTCCCCGACGCCGACCACTCGCTCTGCCTCAACAGCGACTGGCGCGAGGTCGCCGACGTGGTGCTCGACTGGCTGAAGACGCAGGGCCGGTAGCCCGGGGCCGCCCGCTCACAGGCCGAGGTCGGCCGGGCGGACCGGCGCCGACAGCCGGTCGTACACCGTGTAGAGGCCGACCCGGGTGCTGCGGAAGGCGATGCCGCGGTCGGTGAGCGCGGCCCGGATCCGCTCCCCGGTGCCGTCGTGGTCGCTGCCGACGTAGGCCGGCGCGGGCCCGGCGACGACCTCGGCCTGCGCGGCCGGGAAGCGGGGGACGCCGGCGAAGACGCCGACCACGAGCCGGTCGCCGGCCAGATACTGCAGCGGCATCGCGGTCCAGTAGCCGGCCCAGACCCGGGTCTCGCCGGCGGCGACGAGGTGGTCGGTGAGCTGGCGCAGCACCGCGTCCCGGTTGCGGGTGCTCGGCTGGTGCAGCGCCTGGTCGCGGAAGAAGCCGAAGCTCAGCACCGCGGCGGCCGCGACCGCGAGCGCCGTCGCCACCCGCCCGGCCCGGCGGGTCAGCGGGGCCAGCGCGGCCAGCCCGACGCACAGCACCGGGTAGGTGACCAGCAGGTAGCGCGGCGTGCCGGTGTACCAGGTGCTGTCCGAGGCCACGTACAGCACGACCACGACCGGCGGCACCGCGAGCAGCAGGTCGGCCGGCCGGCGCCCGGCCACCCGCAGCCGCCAGAAGTCGCGCAGCCCGGCCCGGCGGGCGACCGCGACCGCGTACGCGCCGGTCAGCGCCACCAGGACCGCGACCTGGAGCGGCAGCCAGAGGCCACCCTCGCCGTGGGGGTAGGCCACGCCCACGTACTCGCGGAGCACCGGCTCGACCAGGTTGCCGAACCGCTGCGGGACCGAGGAGGCCTCGGCCGGCTCCGGCGGGATCGGCAGGGTCCGGTGCCGGAGCAGCCAGCCGAGCAGCGGCAGCGCACCGGCCACCGCGCCGCCGACCGCGGCGGCCCACCGGCGGGCGTCCCGGCCGAGCACCGGCAGCAGCCAGACCGCCGCCGGGACGAGGACGTAGAGCGCGGTCGGCGACGTCCAGACCGCGAGCCCCGCGGCCAGCCCGGTGCCGGCCAGCCACCGGTCGGCCCGCGGGGCCGCTGATGGCTGGCCCGCCCGCAGCGCGCCGTAGAGGACCGCCACGGTCAGCGTCTGCCCGACCACGTAGAAGCCGAGCGCGGTCACCGAGCCGACCACGTTGAACCACGGCGACACCGCGAAGAGCACCGCGGCGACCGCGGCCCGGGGCCGGTCGCCGAGCACCCGCTCGGCCAGCAGCTGGACCAGCACGCAGGTCACCATGCTGAGCGCGACCAGGGGCAGCCGCAGCGTCCAGGCCGTCTGCGGCATCGGCACCAGCAGGTACGCGGCCGCCTGCAGGTACTGCTCCAGGGTGCCGCCGTAGTCCTGCCCGGCGTAGAAGACGTAGTGCCGGCCGGCCAGGATCTCCCGGACCATCAGCCCGGTGGTGGCCTCGTCCGCGTTGAACTGCACGGCCGGCCCGCCGAGATACCAGAGCCGGGCGGCGGCGCACAGCAACGCCGCGGGCAGCAGCCGGGCGGCGGGCCGCAGCCGGGCCATGGATCGCAGCCGGGCCATGGATCGCAGCCGGCCCGCGGGCCGCGACCGGAGCGCGGCCGTCACCCGGCGACCGGCAGCACCAGCAGCCGGAGCAGCCGGTCCGCGTCCGCGTCCGGATCGCTGGTCAGCCCGGTGTGCACCGGCCCTGGCTGCACCACCGTGCTGCGCGGCGCGGTCAGCCAGCGGAACCGCCGGCCGAGATCCTCCCGGGCCGGCGGGCCGGCGTCCGGGTCGCCGCCGCAGATGTCCGCGGCCGCCTGCAGCGCCCGGTCGACGACGGCCGGGTCCGCGTCCGGGTCCAGCGCCCGCAGCCGGTCCACGTCCAGGTGGATGCGGGAGCCGAGGTAGTCCAGCGGCCGGCAGTAGAGCAGCACGCCGGCGTTCATCAGCTCGCCGCGGTCCACCCGGGGCACCACCCGGAGCACCGCGTACTCGAAGACGTGCCGGGTCACCGGTCGCCCAGCCAGTCGAGGGTGGGCCGGCGGCGCGGGGTGCGCTCGGCGTCGCCCACCGCGGCCGCGGCGACCAGCGCCGGCAGCCACTCGGCCCGGGCGGCCAGCCGGGCCCGCAGCTGGTCGGCGTACGCCGCCCGCGGCCCGGCCGGGTCGGTCAGCCACTCGTCCGGCACGTCCGCCACCGCCGCCCGCAGCACCTCGTCGGTGACCAGCGGGGCGAGCGCGGCGTCGGCGGCGGCCACGTCCGGCCGGCAGCCGGCCAGGACGTGGTCGCGGGCGTCGTACGGCCGGGTGGCCCAGCCGCCGGCCCCGGCCCAGCTGTGCTGGAAGGTCAGGGTCGCTCCGTGGTCGATGAGGTGCAGCCGGCCGTGCCAGTAGAGCAGGTTGGGGTTGCGCCAGGTCCGGTCCACGTTGCCGACCAGCGCGTCGAACCACAGCACCCGGCCGGCCAGCGCCGGGTCCACCGCGAACGCGGCCGGGTCCAGGTCGAAGGCGCCGGGCAGGTAGTCCATGCCGAGGTTGAGCCCGCCGCTGGCCCGCAGCAGGTCCTGCACCTCCTCGTCCGGCTCGCCGGCGGCCAGCGCCGGGTCGACGGCGACGGTGACCAGGTCCGGCACCGGCAGCCCGAGCGCCTGGGCCAGCCGGCCGGCGACCACCTCGGCCACCAGCGTCTTGGCGCCCTGCCCGGCGCCGACGAACTTCACCACGTAGGTCCCGAGGTCGTCGGCCTCCATCAGCCCCGGCAGCGACCCGCCCTCACGCAGCGGCGTCACGTACCGGGTCGCGGTGACATGCGGCAGCACGACCCCGGACCCTACGGCGGTCGCTACTCCTCGTCGTCCGGAGCGGCGTGGTCGGGCACGCCCGGGGTCGGGTCCCGGGACAGGTCGATGAGCGGGCGCTCGCCCGCGTCGTCCGGCGCCAGGTGGTCGGGCTCGCCCGGGGTGGGGTCGCGGGACAGGTCGATCTTCGACCGGTCCGGGAACCCGGATCCGGTCTCGTCGGCACCGGCCTGCTCAGGCTGCTCGGACGCCATGCGCACCTCCTGCGGGGTCAAGGGCACGCAGACCCTAGCCCGCTCACCGGTTGACCATCGCGGCGAGGAAGACCTTGCCGATGTCCGCCGGGTCCCGGGCCACATAGGTGCGTCCCCCGGCCGCCGCGGCCGCCTGGTTGAGCGCGCCCACGTCCGCGTCCCGCCCGTACGCGATGAAGATGACGGTCACCGGCCGCTTCGGGTCCCGGCCCTGCCGCAGCGTGCGGACCAGCTCGGGCAGCGACCGCCCGGCGGCGTCCTCGTTCTTGCCGTCGGTCATCACCATCAGCACGTTCTGCTGGTCCGGGCGCCACGCCCGCTGCGCCTGCCGGTAGCCGGCGTCGATGGTGTCGTAGAGCCCGGTCCCGCCGACCGAGCGCATGCCGCCGACCGCGGCGATCACCGCGTCCCGCTGGGTCGCCCGGCCGACCGGCGTGCCGAGCGGCCGCGCCGGGACCAGCTCGCGGTGGTCCACCGACCCGGACAGCCGGGAGGAGAACTCCCACAGCCCGATCTGGGACCGCACGTTGAACAGCCGCACCGCCTGCACGGCCGCCCGCTGGAAGACCGCCAGCTTGGAGATCGGCAGCCCGGGCGCCCGCTCGGCCATCGAGCCGGACGTGTCGATGACCGCGAGCAGCTTCGCCGGCCGGCGCAGCGCCCGCCAGCGGACCAGCGCCTGGGCCGCCTGCGACGCCGCCGGCAGCGGGCGCGTCGGGTAGGTCCGGGCCACCGTGCGGGCGTCCGCGGCCGCCGCCGGCATCGCCGCCGTGGACCGGTCCCGGTCCCGGAAGCCGGCCCGCGCGTACGCCTCCCGGCCGGCGGTGCCGAGCGCGAAGTCGGCGAAGTCGCGCACCACCTGCTGCCGCTCCGGCGTGCTCCACGGCCCGCGCAGCACCAGGAACGGGTGGTTGGCGTCGGGCACGCCCTCGGCCGGGTAGAGCGGGACCAGCTGCCGCCCCCCGGCCTCCACAGCGGCCGCGTTGTGCGCGAGCACCGCCTGCTCGGTGGCCGGGAAGGCGGACAGCGCGGCCGGCCCGCCGGTCCGGGCCAGCAGCTGCTCGGTGTCCGGCGCGTGCACCGCGACGGACCGCTCCAGCAGCAGCGCGTTGGCCACCTCGGCCGGCGCGACCATCCCGTTCCGGTCGGCGTCGGTGACGGCCAGCAGCGTGTGCAGCGCCGCGGTGGACCGGGTCGGGTCGGTCATGCCGAGCAGGAAGCGGCCCCAGGCGCGGTGCCCGTACCGCCCCCAGGTCGGGTCCTCCCGGAGCCCGCCGAGCAGGGCCCGCCAGCTCGCCGGGCGGGCCGGCCAGCCGAGCGCGGCGGCCCGCTCCCGGGGCACCGCGATCACCACCGGGGTGGCGGCCAGCCCGACCCCGCTCGACGGCAGCGCGGCGGCGGCCTCCGGCCGGGTGGCGGCCAGCGCCGGCCACACCGCGGACTCCGGCGCCCAGGCGTCCGGGCGGGCGTCGGGCGCGGTGGACCCGAGCGTGGAGGCGACCGTCGCGGACGGCGCCGCGACCACCTCCACCTCGGCGCAGGCCGCCCCCACCCGCGGCTGGCCGAGCGACCACTCGGCCGCGATCCGGCGCAGCACCGGGGCGTGGTCCGGCGACGCGACCACCGTGGCCGCGGCCCGCGGTCCGGCGCAGCTGGACCGTCCGGCCACCTGGGCCGGCAGCAGGGTGCCGGCGGTGAGGGCGGCCACCACGAGCACCGCGACCCCGCCCGCCGCGGCCGCCGGCAGCAGCCAGGCCGGGCGGCGGCCCGCCGGCCGGCGCGACTCATACCACGGGACGTCCGGGTCCAGGTCCCGGCGATGCCGGCCTGACGTCACCACTCCTGCTGCTCCCATCCGCGCCACTGCCCATCCGGGCAAATGCCGCGGAGGAATTGAGACAGGTTACAGCGGGAAGAGCGGGATCAAGCGGACCAATCGGGTGATCTCCCCCGAAGGCAGCATCACAAAGCGTAGCCGAACGCGTACGGGCCCGGCCGCGGGGTCGATCCCGCGACCGGGCCCGGTCGAGCGCTGCCCCGGCTCGGACGTTCCGGGCCGGGCGGGTCGTTACCGGACCGCGTCCTGCACCGTCCGGGCCACCGCCCGGTCGATCAGGTCGAGCACCTCGGTCCGGCGGCGCGCCGGCTCGTCGTTCCACCGGGCCAGCTCGCGGACCCGGGCGGCGCGGGCGGTGGGGTGCCCGACGTCGACCACCACGGCCGGCCGGTCGTCCCGCTCGGCCAGCGCCGACCACAGCGCGTCCACCGCGTACCCGGCCGGGGCGCGGCGGGACCGCCGGTCCACCGCCGAGGCGGCGTGCGCGACCGAGCCGACCAGGCAGGCGCCGACCACGTCGGTGCGGGACAGCAGCAGCAGGCCGAACGGGCTCACCGGTCGCACCCGGCCCCGCCGGTCCCGCACCACGTAGAAGGCTTCCTGCACCCAGCCGGCGGCGACGAGGCCGCGGGCCCGCTCCAGCAGGCCCAGGGCATCGGCCAGCACCCGCTGCCGGTCCAGCTCGGCGGCGTCCCGGCCGGCGCGGGTGGCGACGTCGGGGGCGGGGTGGACGACGCGGTCAGGGGCGAGTCCCACGGCCATGGCAGCCTCCCGGAGGTGCGCAGGTCGTCCGAGCGTACGCCCGCAGCATGTCGGTAGGGTTGCCTTCCCGTCACCGTCCGCGGAGGTCGCGCCGATGCCCCTGTCCGACCGCGCCGGCCAGCCGGCGACGCCCGCCGACCTGGTGGACGTGCCCCGCCTGGTGACCGCCTACTACGCCGAGCATCCGGACGTCGGCGTCGCGGACCAGCGGGTCGCCTTCGGCACCTCCGGCCACCGCGGTTCCTCGCTGAGCCGGTCGTTCAACTCCGACCACATCGTCGCGACCAGCCAGGCGATCTGCGACTACCGGCAGCAGGCCGGCACCGACGGGCCGCTCTTCCTGGCCAAGGACACCCACGCGCTGTCCGAGCCGGCCTTCGTGGACGCGCTGGAGGTCTTCGCCGCCAACGGGGTGCGCGTCCTGGTCGACTCCCGGGACACGTACACGCCGACCCCGGCGCTGTCGCACGCGATCCTCGCGCACAACCGTGGCCGCAGCTCCGGGCTGGCCGACGGCGTGGTGATCACCCCGTCGCACAACCCGCCCCGGGACGGCGGCTACAAGTACAACCCGCCCAACGGCGGGCCGGCCGACACCGACATCACCCGCTGGGTCCAGGACCGGGCCAACGAGCTGCTCGGCGCCGGGCTGGCCGGCGTCCGCCGGGTGCCGTACGCGCGGGCCCGCGCCGCCGACACCACGGGCACGTACGACTACGTGGACGCCTACATCGCCGACCTGCCGGCCGCGCTCGACCTGGACGCGGTGCGGGACGCCGGCGTGGTCATCGGCGCCGACCCGCTCGGCGGCGCCAGCGTGCCGTACTGGGGGGAGATCGGCTCCCGCTACGGGCTGGACCTGACCGTGGTCAACCCGCTGGTCGACCCGACCTGGCGCTTCATGACGCTGGACTGGGACGGCAAGATCCGGATGGACTGCTCCTCGCCGTACGCGATGGCCTCGCTCATCGGCAACAAGGACACCTACCGGATCGCCACCGGCAACGACGCCGACGCCGACCGGCACGGCATCGTCACCCCGGACTCCGGCCTGCTCAATCCCAACCACTACCTCGCGGTCGCGATCTCCTACCTCTACGCGTACCGCGACGGCTGGGCCGGCGGCACCGCGATCGGCAAGACGATCGTGTCGTCGCGGATGATCGACCGGGTCGCGGCCGACCTGGGGCGGCGGCTGATCGAGGTGCCGGTCGGCTTCAAGTGGTTCGTGCCGGGGCTGCTGGACGGGTCGGTCGGCTTCGGCGGCGAGGAGAGCGCCGGCGCGTCCTTCCTGCGCCGCGACGGGTCGGTGTGGACCACCGACAAGGACGGCATCCTGCTCGCCCTGCTCGCCGCCGAGATCACCGCGGTGACCGGGCGGACCCCCGGCGAGCTCTACCGGGAGCTGACCGGCCGCTTCGGCGACCCCGCGTACGCGCGGGTGGACGCGCCGGCGTCCCGGGAGGAGAAGGCGGCGCTGGCGAAGCTGTCCCCGGAGCAGGTCGCGGCGACGTCGCTCGCGGGCGACCCGATCACCGAGAAGCTCACCGCCGCGCCCGGCAACGGCGCCGCGATCGGCGGGCTGGTGGTGCGGACCGAGCAGGCCTGGTTCGCCGCCCGGCCGTCCGGGACCGAGGACGTCTACAAGGTGTACGCGGAGTCCTTCCGCGGGCCGGACCACCTGGCCCGGGTCCAGGAGGAGGCCCGCGCCGTCGTCTCCGCCGCGTTGGGTCAGTAGGCGACGGAAGGCCAGGGGTTGGCCGTGCAGCCGTAGAGCGACTTGCTCTGCTGCACCATCACCGGGGCCGGCGCCCCCGACGCCGGGCAGCCCTTGTGGCCGTGCCCGAGCCGGTGGCCGACCTCGTGGTTGACCAGGTAGGCCCGGTAGTCGGCCATCCGGCCGGCGTACCAGGGCACCGCGGTCGCCCACCGCCGCGCGTTGAGGATGACCTTGTCGCCGTTGCGGCAGGACAGCTGGCCGACCGTGTCCAGCGGCAGGCACAGCCGGTCGGTCAGCGCCGGCGAGGCGACGATGATGTCGAACGAGGCCGGCCCGTCGGTCCGGCTGAACGCGACCCCCTCGATCGGCTGCCAGCCGCGGCGGTCGGTGAGCACCCGGTGCACCTGCGCGGCCACGTCCGCGCCGTCCAGCGGCAGGCCCTGCTCGACCTCCACCCGGTAGGTCAGCGGACGGCCCGGACCGGCCGGCGGCACCCGGCCGGGCACCACCGCGAGCTTGCCGGACGCGGACACCGGCATCTCCACGGTGCCGGTCGGCCGGGCCGGGGTGCGGGTGGCGGTCGGCTTCGGCGTCCGGGTCGGGCTCGCCGCCGTGCCGGCCGGGGCGGCGGCCGGCGTGGCCGGAGCGGTCGGGGCGGCCGCCACCCCGGGCGCGGGTGACCCGGAGCCGGCCAGCTCGCCGTGCCCCATCGCCGGCCGGACGATCAGCACCAGGGCGACCACCGCCAGCACCGCGACGAGCCAGGACAGCCGCGACGGGCGGCCGGCGGAGGCGGAGTGGGTGGGCACGACGCGCCAGTCTAGGCGGATCCGGCGGTTGCCGGGGTCCGCTCAGAAGCCGTCCAGGCCTTCGAGCGAGTCCGGCGCCTGCAGGCCCTGCCGCCGCCACAGCGGCACGCCGACCTGCAGCAGGTGCGCCACCGCGTCGTAGACCTCGTCGTCGTGCACGTCCGCGACGTGCACCTCGCAGGTCTCGTCGGAGGCCGCGTTCACCGCCTCGGCGACCCGCTGCGCGATGTCCTCCCCGCCGGTCCCCGGGTCGACCAGCACCAGCAGGATCCGCCAGGTCCGGCCGGCGGGCTCCTCCAGCCGGCGGAAGACCCGCAGCACTTCGAGCACCTCGGGCACTTCGAAGAGCGAGAGCACCACCGCGCAGTCGACCTGGTCCGGCAGCGCCGGACCGGGGAAATCGGTGAAGACGTCGTCGGGGCCGATCTCGTACGCCTCGTCGACCTCCAGGCCGGCGGCGATGTCCGCCACCGTCGAGATGTCCGTCGGGTCGAGGGGGAAACCCAACTCACCGCCTCCGTTCAACCAGGCATCGACATCCGGCGGCCACTTCTCGAACAGCGTGCCGACCGGGACCTCGGTCCACGGTGCGTCATCGGACAGGCGGTGCGCGAGCGCCATCTGGCGGTAAGAGGTGTAGACCAGGGCGTGTCGTCCCTCGGTGTCCGTGACGCATGGTAACCGGACATCACCCGACTCGGCGGCCGCGAGACCGGGTTGGTCCAGCGGGCCGTCACCGTTGGTGTCCCCGGGCAACTGAGGGACGCAGAGCGTGGACCGGGCCAGCGCGCGCAACAGGGTGGCCCGGGCACCGGTCAGCACGGAGCGCGCGAAGACCCGCTCGAGATCGTTGACCGGCCGGAAGCCGAACTCAGCCCCGGGTGTGTCGGGGTGCTGCCCCGCTCCGGAGCGGTCGTTCGGTGCCTGGCTCGGCACTGTCGGGCCCCCAGCTGGCGCGTCGGTGGCACACCCCGGGTCGGCTCACACCCCCTCGTGCGCCGGCCGCCCAGTGCGCAGCACTGCTCCTCTCACGTCCCGGTCGACCGAGCCGGACCGCTCGCCGGTCGCACGGGTGCGCAACAGGCGGTCGGGATCCGTACCGGTCCAGTGCTGGACCGTACCCTTCGCACGGGGAGGCGACGCAAGACGCGTGCGCCAAGCGTCCGCACTGCCGAGCCGAGCGGTCCGTCCCGCGCTCAGGACGACGTCCCGATGCCGGGCCCCGCCGAACTCGTCCCGACGCCGGCGCAGCTCCGCCTCGTCGAGCCCGACCAGCCCGAGCGCGGTGTGCCGGCGGCGGTGCCGGCCGATCACGGTCGCCCCGACGGCGACCGCGCCGAGCGCGGCCAGCGCGCCCGGCTCCACCGTGCCCAGCTCCCGGCCGGTCTCGGCGGCGGCCCAGGTCTGCCAGCCGGCCTCGCCGCCGCCGGCGACCGCGCCGACCGCGCCGGCCGTCGCCGGCCGAGTCCGCGCCGGCGGGGGCGGCGAGATCACCGGCGAAGGGGACGTCGTGCGGCGCGGTGAAGCGCATGTCGGCGACCCCGTCGCCCCACTCGCCGAGCGGCGCCACGAAGTCGCCCGGGTCGGTGAGCTGGTGCTCGGTGACCACCCGCAGCGCGACCGGGGCGCCGGTCGCGGCGGCGTCGTCAGCCTCCGGAGCCTCGGCCGCGGCCCGCGCCAGCTGGGCCGCGGCGACCGCACCGGCCTCGGCCACCCGGGTGCGGGCCCGGGCGACCATCTGCGCGGCGGCCTGCCGGTCGGCCTCGGCCGACTCCGGCGTCGACTGCTCCACCAGGCGCACCGCCCGGCCGGCCTCCGCCTGGGCTTCCCGCAGCACCTGCCCGTACGTCCGGAGGGCCCGGGACGCGGCCCCGAACGCCGTGGCGGCGCGCCCGAAGCGGGCCGGCACCTCGCCCCCGGCCTGCCGGAACACCTCGCCGGCGGCGCCGGCCCAGGCATCGGTCTGCACCGCGGCCAGCCGGGACACCGCGTCGGCGGCGGTCGCGGCGAAGCCGGCGAGCCGGGCGCCCAGCCGCTCCACCTCGTCCGGCCGGCCGGGCACCAGCTCGGCCGGCCGGACGCCCGGCTGCACCTCGCTCATGCCGGACTCCCGTCCGGGCCGCCGTCCGGGCCGGCCGCCGCGCGGCGGCGCATCCGGTCCTCCGCCTGGCCGTACTCCGCCGCGGCCGTGTCGAGCGCCGCGGCCAGCCGCTCGGCCCGGTCGGACACCCCTCGAAGCCCGACCGACCACGCGTCCAGGAAGGTCTCGGTCGCCCGCCGCACCGGCTCGGACCCGGTGCCGGCGAAGACCCCGTCCAGCTCGGCCCGGACCCCGGTGACGCCGCGGGCGACGTGCACGGCCGCGCGCAGCGGGCGCGCGGTCTCGGTCAGCGCGGCGGGGTCGACGTCGAGGATCACGGCACCGGCTCCGCTCGCAGGTCGAGCGCCGGCCGGGCGGTCAGCGCCGCGGCCCGCAGCCGCAGCGGGGTGGAGCCGGCGATGTCCAGGACGAGGTCGTAGCCGGCGGGAAGCTGGTCGAGCAGGTCGGCGCCGGTCATCGAGAACCAGGGCACGGTGCCGCAGGCCAGCGCCAGCTGGTCCGGAGAGCTGAAGACGGGGATGACGCCGGCCCGCGGAGCACCGAGCGCGTGGAAGCCGGGGTCGGTGCCGCGCTGGCAGAAGACCACGGCGGCGAGGAAGGCCTCGTGCAGCTGCGACGGTGGGGTAGCACCCAGCGCGACGTCTCGGGCGACGTCGGCAAGACTTGGTGCATGCGCAAGCACGTACCCAGCATAGGGGCCCGGACATAGAAAGCAAAGGGGGCAGACCACACGAATGGGACGTCCTTCTTGCCGTCGCTCACGGTACCCGCAACCCCACGGGCGTTAACACAGTGTTGCAGATAGTCGACACTCTGCGTACGGCTCGGAGCGGCGTCGAGGTGCGGCTGGCCTGGATCGAGCTGGTCGAGCCGGACGTCCGGACCGCGCTGGCCGCGCTGCCCCCCGGCCGGCGGGTGGTGGTCGTCCCGCTGCTGCTCTCCTCCGGCTACCACGACCGGGTCGACATCCCGGCCGCGGTCGCGGCCGCCCGGCCGGACGCGGCGCGGGCGGCCGTGCTCGGGCCGGACCCGCTGCTGGCCGGCGCGCTCGCGGACCGGCTCGCCGAGGCCGGCCGGCGACCGGGCGACGCGGTCGTGCTGGCCGCCGCCGGCTCCGCCGACCCGGACGCGGTCGCCGCGGTGCACGCCCAGGCCGCGCTGCTCGCGGACGTCCTCGACGCGCCGGTGACCGCCGCCTTCGGCTCGGCCGCCGAGCCGGACGTGGCCACCGCGGTGGCGGCCGCCCGGCCCGGCCGGGTGGCGATCGCGCCGTACCTGCTCGCGCCCGGCTTCTTCGCCGACCGGCTGGCCGAGGCGGGCGCGGACGTGCTGGCCGCCCCGCTGGGCGCCCACCCGGCCGTGATCGAGCTGGCCCGGCGCCGGTACGCCGAGGCGTCAACCCACGGTTGACCACCCGAGGTCGTCAACTTATGGTTGACGTATGACGTCCTCCGCTGTCCGGCTCGACGACCTGATCGAGCGCGTCCGGGCCCAGCACCCGGACGGCGACCCCCTCGCCCTCCTCTCCGACGCCGTGCTGGTCGCCGAGCAGCTCGGCGAGGTCTCCGACCACCTCATCGGCCACTTCGTGGACCAGGCCCGCCGGGCCGGCGCGTCCTGGACCGACATCGGCCGCAGCATGGGGGTGACCAAGCAGGCGGCGCAGAAGCGGTTCGTGCCGCGCCCCACCGCCGACGTGCCGGACACCGGCACCTGGGCCCGGTTCACCGACCGGGCCCGGGGCGTGCTGACCGGCGCCCAGGAGCGCGCCCGGGCCACCGGTCACCCGGAGGCCACGCCCGAGCACGTGCTGCTCGCGCTCGTCGCCGACCCGGACAGCCTGGCCGGCAAGGCGATCACCGCCCAGGGCGCGGCCCTGGACACGGTGGCCGAGGTGGCCACCGGGGCGCTCGGCGAGGGGCCGGGAGCGCCGCCCGGACAGGTCCCGTTCTCCGGGGCGGCCCGCCAGCTGCTCGCGGTCACCCTGCGGGAGGCGGTCCGGCTCGGCCACAACTACGTCGGCACCGAACACATCCTGCTGGCCCTGCTCGACGACGAGGCGTCGGTGCCGGCCGCGCTGCTGGGCGGCCTCGGGGTGACCAAGGCCGGCTCCGAGCAGGCGATCCTCGACATGCTCGAGGAGATCAAGCGTCGGCTGGCCGGGAACTAACTCCGTACGGTGTACGTTATAGGGATCCCGACGCCGACGAAGGGACCCGCCGTGCACCTCGATGCCGCCGCCGAGTTCGACCGCCAGCTCGGCACGCTGCTGGACCTCGGCTACCCGGCGCTGGCCGGGCTGCCCGCCGCCGACTTCGCCGCCCTGCTCGCCCCGCTCCGGTCGGTCGCCGTGGCCGCCGGCGGCGCCCCGGCCACGCCTGACCGGGTGCCGTTCGTCGTCGTGCTGCCGGCCAAGCTGGTGCCGGTGACGGCGACGATGCCGCTGACCGCGCTGGACGGCCGGCCCGGCGGGGTGTCCCGGCTGCTGCCGGACGTGGAGCGCTTCGTGCCCACCGACCAGGCGCCGGCGCCGGCCACCGAGCCGTACCTGCTGGTGGACGTCGACCGGGGCGCCGAGTTCCGCGACTGGACGCCGGACGCGGCGCTGGCGGTCATCACCGAGCGCGGCCGCAGCCCGCTCACCGTGGAAGAAGGTGTGGCGCTGGTCACCCACTTCCCCGGGACCCTGGTCAAGAACCACTGCTTCTCGCTGGCCGGCGCCCGCGCCGGCGACCGTCGGGTGCCGGCGGTGTGGATCAGCAAACACGCGCCTGTGCTGGGCTGGTGCTGGGCCGGCAACCCGCACAGCTGGCTCGGGGTGGCGTCCTGCGCCGGCCGGACCACCCCCGCGGCATAGCCACTTCTTGCCCCCTCGGCTGCCCGATCGGAGGGTTGCAGCGGTTACCGGTGAGTAATACCGTCAGGTTACCCACCAGTAGCGAGCGGAAGGTTCCCGGCACGATGGGTCACTACCGGAGCAACCTGCGGGACGTCGAGTTCACCCTGTTCGAGGTCCTGGGCGTGGGTGAGCGGCTCGGCTCAGGGCCGTTCGCCGAGGTCGACGAGGAGACCGCGCGCGGGATCCTGGCCGAGGTCGAGCGCCTGGCCTCCGGCCCGGTCGCGGAGTCGCTGCTCGACTCCGACCGGCACCCGCCGGTCTTCGACCCGGAGACCAACACCGCGACCGTGCCGGAGTCGTTCAAGAAGTCCTTCCGGGCCTACATGGACGCCGAGTGGTGGCGCATGCAGCTGCCGGAGGAGATCGGCGGCACGGTCGTGCCGTCCTCGCTCAAGTGGGCCGCCGAGGAGATGATCCTCGGCGCCAACCCGGCTGTGCACATGTATGCGTCGGGCGTGCCGTTCGCCCACCTGCTCTACCGGCTCGGCACCGAGGACCAGCGCAGGTGGGCCCAGCTGACGGTGGACAAGCGGTGGGGCGCCACCATGGTGCTGACCGAGCCGGACGCCGGCTCCGACGTCGGCGCCGGCCGGGCCCGCGCGGTCGAGCAGCCCGACGGCAGCTGGCACGTCGAGGGCGTCAAGCGCTTCATCACCTCCGGCGAGCACGACCTCGCCGACAACATCCTGCACCTGGTGCTGGCCCGCCCGGAGGGCGCCGGCCCGGGCACCAAGGGGCTGTCCATGTTCCTGGTGCCGAAGTTCCACGTCGACCTCGAGACCGGCGAGATCGGCGAGCGCAACGGGGTCTACGCGACCAACGTCGAGAAGAAGATGGGCCTCAAGGCCTCCACCACCTGCGAGCTGCGCTTCGGCGAGAAGCACCCGGCCGTCGGCTGGCTGGTCGGCGACGACCACAACGGCATCTGGCAGATGTTCAAGGTGATCGAAAACGCGCGGATGATGGTCGGCGCCAAGGCGATCGCCACGCTCTCCACCGGCTACCTCAACGCGCTCGACTTCGCGCGGACCCGGGTGCAGAGCGCCGACCTGACCGAGATGACCGACAAGACCGCGCCGCGGGTGACGATCATCCACCACCCGGACGTGCGCCGGATGCTCATGCAGCAGAAGGCGTACGCGGAGGGCATGCGGGCGCTGCTGCTCTACGCCGCGACCCAGCAGGACGCGGTGATGCAGGCCCAGCACGAGGGCCGCACCGACGACGCCGCCGAGCGGCTCAACGACCTGCTCCTGCCGCTGGTCAAGGGCCTCGGCTCGGAGCGGTCGTACGAGCTGCTGTCCCAGTCGCTGCAGATCTTCGGCGGCTCCGGCTACCTGCAGGACTACCCGATCGAGCAGTACATCCGGGACGCCAAGATCGACACCCTGTACGAGGGGACCACGTCGATCCAGGGCCTGGACCTCTTCTTCCGCAAGATCGTCCGGGACAAGGGCAGCGCGCTGACCGCGCTGCTCGGCGCGATCGGCGAGTTCGCCGGCAGCGAGGACGGCAACGGGCGGCTGAAGGAGGAGCGGGCGCTGCTGACGACCGCGCTCGGCGACGTGCAGGCGATGGTCGGCGCGATGGTCGGCTTCCTCACCTCCGCGCAGGAGGACGTCCGCAACGTCTACAAGGTCGGCCAAAATACCCACCGCCTGCTGCTGTCGCTGGGCGACCTGGTGGTCGGCTGGCTGCTGCTGCGGCAGGCCGCGGTCGCGGTGGAGGCGCTGGACGACGGGTCCGCGTCGCCGCGGGACCGCGCGTTCTACGAGGGCAAGGTGGGGGCGGCCCGGTTCTTCGCGGCCACCGTGCTGCCGGAGCTCACCGCCCGCCGGCTGATCGCCGAGCGCACCGACAACGCGCTGATGGACCTGCCGGAGGAGAGCTTCTAGCGCTGTCGTCGACGGGCCGGGACCGCGGGGTCCCGGCCCGTCGACGTGTCCGGGAAACTTTTCCTCGGTCGGTGTCGAGAACCGGTCGGCCCGGTCGACGCGTTGGCGTACCGCACCGACGACCGAGGAGTTCCCATGCGAGTCCTGACCCTGATCAAGACCAGCGAGCAGCTGGGCGAGCCGCCGGCGGCCCTCTTCGCCGAGATGGAGAAGAGCCTGCCGGAGATCGACGCGACCATCACGCTGCTCGACACCGGCCAGCTGCTGCCCAGCGCGGCCGGCGCCGCGCTGGTGCGCTCGTCCGGCGGCCGGTCGACCGTGCTGGACGGGCCGTTCACCGAGGCCAAGGAGCTGGTCGGCGGCTACTCGATCTGCGAGGTGGACACGTTCGAGCAGGCGGTCGAGGCGGCCCGGAAGTTCGTCGCCATCCACGAGCGCGCCTGGCCGGGCTGGTCCGGCGAGGCGGAGGTCCGCCAGATCGCCGGCTGAGCACCCGCACGGCGCCCGACTGAGCAACTGCGGCGCCGACTGACCAGTCCCGCGAGTGACTGAGCAGCTATTGCTGGTCAGTCGGCGCCCGGACTGCTCAGTCGGCGGCTGGACTGCTCACTCGGGCGCACGGGCTACGCGACGGGGCGGCGCTTGCGGGTGGCGGCGGGAGCGGGTCTCATCGCGACCCGTGGCCCCACCCGACCCGCACGCGACGATCACCGCCGTCTGGCGGGCCGAGGCGGCCCGGCTCGTCGCCGGGCTGACCCGGATGACGCACGACCTCGCCCTCGCCGAGGACCTCGCGCAGGACGCGCTGGTCTCGGCCCTGGAGCAGTGGCCGGAGGCAGGCGTCCCGGACAACCCGGGCGCCTGGCTCATGGCCGTGTCCAAGCGCCGCGCCGTCGACCACTTCCGCCGGGCGTCCCGGCTGCGGTCGCTCGCTCCCGCTCTCGCGGAGGAGCCGGTCATGCCCGACCTGGATGCCGCCGTCGACTTCATCGAGGACGACGTGCTGCGGCTGATGTTCGTGTCCTGCCACCCGGTGCTCACCGCCGAGACCCGGGTGGCGCTCACCCTCCGGCTGGTCGGCGGGCTCAGCACCCGCGAGATCGCCCGGGCGTACCTCTCCTCCGAGGCCACCGTCGCCCAGCGCATCAGCCGGGCCAAGCGGACGCTGGCCGAGGCGGGCGTCCCCTTCGAGGTGCCCACCGGTCCGGAGCGCGCCGACCGGCTCGCCTCCGTGCTGGAGGTCGTCTACCTCGTCTTCAACGAGGGCTACTCGGCCACCGCCGGGGACGACTGGCTGCGGCCGGCGCTGTGCGACGAGGCGATCCGGCTCGGCCGGCTGCTGGTCTCGCTGGCGCCGCGCGAGCCGGAGGCGCACGGGCTGCTCGCGCTGATGCAGCTGCAGGCGTCCCGGACGGCGGCGCGGATCGGCCCGGACGGGTCGGCGGTGCTGCTGGCCGAGCAGGACCGGTCACGCTGGGATCCCGCGCTGATCGCGGCCGGGCTGGCGTCGCTGGAGCGGGCGGCGGGGCTCGGCGGCGGCCCGTACACGCTCCAGGCGGAGATCGCGGCCTGCCACGCCCGGGCGCCGTCGGTGGAGGAGACGGACTGGATCCGGATCGCCGACCTGTACACGTCGCTGGCCGCGGTGACCGGCTCGCCGGTGGTGGAGCTCAACCGGGCGGTCGCGGTGTCCCGCGCGTACGGTCCGGAGGTGGCGCTGGCGCTGGTCGACTCGCTGGCGTCGGTGCCGGCGCTGCGGGACTACCACCTGCTGCCCAGCGTGCGCGGCGACCTGCTGGCCGCGCTCGGGCGGCAGGCTGAGGCGCGGGTCGAGTTCGCGCGGGCGGCCGAGCTGACCACCAACGAGCAGGAGCGCGCCCTGCTGCGGGCCCGGGCTAGCTCGTGACCGGCCAGAGCCGGGTGCTGCCCACCGCGAGGTCGAGGTGGAAGGCCGAGATCACACCGGCCGGCGCGAACGCCTCCGCCGCCGCCCGGGCGGTCCCGGTCGCGGCGACCGCGGCGGCCAACCGGCGGCGTACGGCCTCCGGGTCGGCTTCCGGGGTGACGCAGGCGCAGTAGACCGGGAAGGCCTCCTCCGCGCCGGCCGGCCCGGACTCGGTCGCGACCGCGCGCAGCAGCGCGATGGTGGCCGGCTCATGCCGGGCCCAGGCGACCACGGCGGCGTCCCGGTCGTCCGGGGCCGGCGCCCCCTTGCCGATCGGGGTCTGCCGGTCGATGCCGACCAGCACGAACCCGCCCAGGTCGACGTCGGCACGCGGCTCCTCGGTGTCCCGGACCGGGACCGGGCCGAGGGCGACCACCTTCGGCGCGTCCGGCCGGCTGAGCTCGCCCGGAACTCCCGCGTCGCTGCGGGGCCGGGGCGGCCCGCTCGGTCCGGCGCTGCCAGACCCGGGTGCCGGTGCGGGTCAGCCGGAGCTGCAGCGGAGACAGCCGGCGGGCCGGCGAGAAGACCTCGACCCGACCGGCGACCCGCTCGCCGGCCGCGGCGGCGAGGGGGTCAGGATCGGCGGCGGCGTCGACCGCCACCCCGACGAGCAGCGTGCGGTCGGCAGCCGCGCCGGCCCAGGCGGTGATCAGGGCGACGACGGCGGGCTGGTCGGCCGCCCAGGCGACGAGCGACGCGACCTGCGCGTCGTCCGCCGACGGACCGGCGACGAGCGAGACGTCGTCCGGCAGCGCAGAAGCCGCCGGACCAGCGCCCACGGCCGGCCCGGTGGTCGCCGCCGGCTCGGCGCTCACCGCCGGACCAGCGTCCACCGCCGGACCGGTGGCGGTGGTGGGGCGGCGGAAGAGCGGGTGGCAGCGCTCCTCCAGCCAGCGGTGGGCGTCGCCGGCATCCGCGGCGGCCAGCACCTCGACGCAGCAGCGGGCCGCGCCGGCGTGCTGGAGCGCCTCCACCACGGCGGTCCGCTCTCCCTCCACCTCCGCGATCGAGCCGCGCGGGCCGACATAGCCGAGCACCACGCGGACCCAGCCGCCGGCCGGGTCGCGCACCCAGGTGCGGTGGAGCGCGGTGGTCCGGCCGCTGGACCGGACGTGCGCGACGACCGCGGCGTCCGCGGCGTCCGGCTCCGGTTCGCCCGGGTCGAAGCGCCACTGCAGGTCCGCGGCGACCAGCTCGAAGTCCGCACCGGGGCGGTCCGCCGGCCGGTCCTCGGCCACCGGCTGGGCGCCCGCACTCGGCCCGGGATCCGCCGCGGCGACCGGCGCCGACCTCTCCCCTGGCCCGGCCACCCCCGCAACCCGCTCGGAACCAGTCCCGGCGTCCGCCGCGCGCTCCGCCGTCCCGGCCGCCGACCCCCGCCCCGCCGCGGCGGCCGAACCCGACTCCCGCCCCGCAGCCGACACCCGACCCGCCCTCGCACCGCGCCAGCCCCGGCCGCCGCCCCCGACCCGACTCCCGCCCGGCCGCCGACACCGAGCCGCGTGCACCCCGTCGCCCCCGACACCCGACTCCCGCCCGGCCGCCGACACCGGACCCGGCGCAGCGCCTGCGTCGGCGTCCGGCCCCGGTCGCCGGCCCGGCCGCCGGCGCGGCCGCGGGGAGGGGCTCCGGCTCGGTCGCCGGCGCGGGCGCCGTGGGGACCTCGGGCACCGGCCACACCACCGTCGCCGCCTCCGCCACCGCTGCCTGCCGGGGATCGTTCGCCGCGTGCGTCCCGGTGCACCGGGACCACGACGCAGGACGCGCCCTGCTCGGCGACCGCCCCGGCGATCGCCGCCGCCGCGTACGGCGCCCGTCTCGGCTCGGTCAGCACCGGCGCGTAGATCCGTACCGTGCCGGTGCCGCCGCGGTAGTCCTCCCAGGCGCGGCCGAGAGACAGCAGTCCGTCCACTTCGGACGCCGCCGCACCGGCGGCGAGGTCGATCGGGTCCGCCGCCGGGTCACCGCCGGTGAGCACCGACCGCCCGCTCGCCACCGGGTCGGCGACCGGCTCCTCCGCGTCCCATCCGGACAGCTCCGCGTGCTTCGCGCCGACCGCGTCGAGCCGGCGCCGCAGCGTGGCCACCCCGACCGCATCGTCCTGCAGCACCACGTGGAACGGGACCGGGTCGCCCTCCTCGGCCCGCCCCCGCGCGACCTCGCGGACCGCCTCGACCAGCCCGCGCAGCTCGCCGGCGGGCTCGGCCGCGAGCAGCAGCGACGCCCGGGTCACCACCAGCACGTGGCCGGCGCCGGGCAGCCAGGCCATGTCGGTGAGCAGCGCGGCCAGCGCCGGCCAGTCCTCCGCCGGGTCGCCGGGCAGCTGCAGCGCCGCGCCGATCTCGTCCAGCAGCCCGTACCGGGACCGTCCACAGTGGCCGCGCAGCAACCGCACGACCACCCCGTCCTGGCCCAGCATCCAGCCCAGCTGTCGCGCGTCCGCGGGCGCGGCGTCGAGCAGGTGCAGCCACGGCCCGGTCGGCCGGCGCAGCCGCGCCAGCTCCGCCTCGGGATCGGCGACGGGTGGGACGACCTTCACTACCTGGCCATCCGCGCCACTGCGCGCATCTTGTTCATCGAGTCCAGAGCAGCCACCTTGTAGGACTCCGCGAGTGTCGGGTAGTTGAAGACGGCGTCGACAAGATAGTCCACCGTGCCGCCGCAGCCCATCACGGTCTGTCCGATGTGGACGAGCTCGGTGGCGCCGGTGCCGAAGACGTGCACGCCGAGCAGGTGGCGGGTGTCCGAGTGCACCAGCAGCTTGAGCATCCCGTACGAGTCGCCGAGGATCTGCCCGCGGGCCAGCTCGCGGTAGCGGGAGATGCCGACCTCGAAGGGCACCGACTCCTCGGTGAGCTGGTCCTCCGTCTTCCCGACGTACGAGATCTCCGGGATGGTGTAGATCCCGATCGGCTGGCAGTCGTTCATCGGCGTCTCGACCGGCTCGCCGCAGGCGTGGTAGGCCGCCCGCCGGCCCTGCTCCATCGACGTCGCGGCCAGCGCGGGGAAGCCGATCACGTCGCCGACCGCGTACACGTGCTCGGCGGTGGTCCGGTAGTCGTCGTCCACCTTGATCCGGCCGCGCGCGTCGGCCTCGAGGCCGGCCTTCTCCAGGTCGAGGCTCTCGGTGACGCCCTGCCGGCCGGCCGAATACATCACCGTGTCGGCCGGGATGCGCTTGCCGCTCTCCAGGATGGTCAGCGTCCCGCCCTCGTGCCGCTCGACCCGGGTCACCGACTCGCGGAAGCGGAAGGTCACCGCGAGGTCGCGCAGCTGGTACTTGAGGGCCTCGATGATCTCCAGGTCACAGAACTCGAGCATCCGGTCCCGCCGCTCCACCACGGTGACCTTGGTGCCGAGCGCGGCGAACATCGAGGCGTACTCGATGCCGATGACCCCGGCCCCGACGACGACCATCGACGGCGGCAGGTGGTCCATGTCCAGGATCTGGTCGGAGTCGACCACCGTGCGCCCGTCGAAGTCCACAGTGGTCGGTCGGGCCGGGCGGGTGCCGACCGCGACGACGAACTTCTCCGCGGTCACCCGCCGCTCGGTGCCGTCGTCGGCGGTGACGACCACCGTGTGCGGGTCGGCGAAGCGGCCGGTCCCGATCAGCGTCTGCACGTGGTTGCGGGCGAGCTGGCTGCGGATCACGTCGATCTCGCGGCCGATGACGTGCTGGGTGCGGGCGGTCAGGTCGGCGACCGTCACCTCGTCCTTCAACCGGTACGCCTGGCCGTAGAACTCGCGCTGGCTCAGCCCGGTCACGTACAGCACGGCCTCCCGCAGGGTCTTCGACGGGATGGTGCCGGTGTTGATGCAGACCCCGCCCATCATGTGCCGCCGCTCGACGATGCCGACCCGCCGGCCCAGCTTCGCGCCGGCGATCGCCGCCTTCTGCCCCCCGGGTCCCGAGCCGAGGACGAGCAGGTCGTAGTCGTACGCCATCGCCGCCACCGGCCCTCCTGGACGCCTGCCGCCCGCGTCCCATCCTCGCGCGCCGGACCTGGCCGCGCACCCCCCGGAGCCGGCATAGGGTGGGCGTGATGACCGCCGAGCCGCTCTGGGTGCCACTCGAAGGTGCCGTCAACGTCCGCGACCTCGGTGGGCTGCCCACCGACGACGGCGCGCGGACCGCCCCCGGCCGGCTGCTGCGCGCGGACAACCTGCAGGGCCTGACCCCGGCGGACGTGCGGCGGCTGGTGGACGACCTGGGGGTGCGTACGGTCGTCGACCTGCGGACCACGGTCGAGGTCGACAAGGAGGGCCCGGGCCCGCTGACCGCGGAGCCGCGGGTCAGCCACCGGCACCTGTCGCTCTACCCGGAGAGCGGCCGGATGACCGACGTCGAGGCGGACAGCGTGCTGCCCTGGCAGACCGACTGGGGTCGGGCCGGCGCCGCGGACGCCGACGCGGACAACCCGACGGTGGGCTACTACCTGGCGTACCTCCGGCATCGGCCGGACAGCGTGGTCGAGGCGGTCCGGACGATGGCGGAGCCGGGCGGCGCCGTGCTGGTGCACTGCGCGGCCGGCAAGGACCGGACCGGCGTGGTGGTCGCGCTCGCGCTGGCCGCGGCCGGGGTGTCCCGCGACGCGGTGGTCGCCGACTACGTGGCCACCGGCTACCGGCTGGAGGCGGTGCTCGCCCGGCTGCTGGCCAGCCCGACGTACGCGGCGGACCTCGACGGGACGCCGGCGGACGTGCACCGGCCGCGGCCGCAGACCATGCAACGCTTCCTGGAGCTGCTGGACGAGCGCTTCGGCGGGCCGGCCGGCTGGCTGGCGGCGGTCGGCTTCAGCACGGACGAGCTGGCCGCGCTGCGCCGGCGGCTGGTGGGCTAGGCCCGGTCAGGCCTGGGCGGGGTCGAGCCCGGTCGGGCCTGGGCGGGGTCGAGCCCGGTCAGGCCTGGGCGGGGTCGAGCCCGCGCAGCATGAGCGTGAGCCGGTCGGGGGAGCCGGGCCGGATCCGGACCGGGACGCCCCAGTCCTGCCGGCTGACGTGGCAGGCCGGGTGCTCGACGCCTTCGTCGCAGCTGGCCGCCTGCGCCGTCACGTGCAGGACGCCCTCCGGCACGTCGTCGGCCAGGACCAGCCGCCGGGTCAGCGCGACCGACTCGCCGGCGCCGTCGCGCAGCAGCTCCGGCGGCGAGGCGCTGACCTGCAGCCGGGTGGACGGGCCGTAGCGGTCGTCCAGCCGCTGACCGGACGCCGGCTCGAAGACGACGGTCAGGGCCAGCGGCCCGGGCGCGACGTCGGTCGGCGGCCGCGCGGTGCGGCGGGCCGGCGCGATCACCTCGCGCATGGTGCCCGGCGCGATCGGACGGGTGAGCCGGTGCCCGGCGGACTCCACGACCACCAGGTCGGCGCCGTCGAGCACCGCGGCGACCGGCTCGGCCAGATCGGTGGCCAGCGTGCTGACCGTGTCGGTGGCCGGGTCGTAGCGCCGGACCGCCCCGTTGTACGTGTCCAGCACCGCCACGCCGCCGTCCGGCAGCGCGGTCACCCCCAGCGGATGCTGGAAGCGGGCGGTCGCCGCCGGACCGTCCACGTGCCCGAAGTCGAACAGGCCCTCGCCGGCGGCGGTGTGGAGCGTGTAGCCGTCGGCGGCCGGCTCCAGCCAGCGCAGCGCGGACGTCTCCGCGTCGGCGATCCACAGCCGGTCGCCGGCCGCGGCCAGCCCGCTGGGCTGGGCGAGCCAGGCGTCGACGGCCGGACCGTCCTTCAGACCCTCGACCGTGGTGCCGGCCAGGATCTCGACGCCGCCGGTGTCCAGGTCGACGCCGAGCAGCAGGTGGACACCGGCGGCGGCGACCACCAGCCGGCCGTCCCACCAGGCGACGTCCCAGGGCGACGGCACCGGCGGCACCGGGCCGGTGACGGTGCTGACGCTCGCCAGCGCGGCGGGCAGGTCGGCGATCGTGCGGACCCGGCCGTCGGCGAGCCGGACGCCGCGGACCAGGTGGTTGACGGTGTCCGCGACCACGACGTCATAGCCGGCGGTGGCGGCGACCTCGGCGGGTAGCAGGGTGAGGCCCTGCGGCTCGGCGAAGCCGGCCTCGTCCGGCCCGCCGTCGGCACGGCCGCGCTCGCCGGTGCCGATCCGGCGCAGCACGGTCTCGCCGTCCGGCGCCAGCTCGACCAGCGAGTGGTGCCCGGTGTCGGCGACCAGCAGCGTCCCGGTCGGGGTGGCGGCGACACCGCCGGGGAAGCGCAGGGCGGTGCGCGGCGGGGGTGGCGGCACGTACGGGCCGTCGCCGGTGCGGAGGGTGCCGCGGGCCCGGTGCTCGGTGACCAGCTCGGCGATCAGCCGGTCCAGCGCCTCGGCGTGGCCCTCGCCGGCGGCGACGGAGACGACGTAGCCCTCCGGGTCGATCACGACCAGGGTCGGCCAGGCGCGGACCGCGTACTGCTGCCAGGTGTGCAGCTCGGGGTCGTCGAGGACGGGGTGGTGCAGCTCGTAGCGCTCGACCGCGGCGGCCAGCGCGGCGTGGTCGGCCTCGTGCGGGAACTTCGGCGAGTGCACGCCGACGACGACCAGCACGTCCGCGTACCGCTCCTCGAGCGGGCGCAGCTCCTCGATCACGTGCAGGCAGTTGACGCAGCAGAAGGTCCAGAAGTCGAGCAGCACGATCCGGCCGCGGAGGTCGGCGAGGCTGAGCGGCCGGCCGCCGGTGTTGAGCCAGCCGCCGGCGCCGTGCAGCTCCGGAGCACGGACGCGGGCCCGCGCGCGCAGGGAGGTCACGCCTCGCCCAACCCGCTCGGGCCCGTCCGCGTTCCGCGCCGGCCCGGGGCCGGAATGCACCGGACCCGGCAGGCGGTGCGCCTGCCGGGTCCGGGAGCCGGCGCCCTCGTGGGGCGCCGGCCGGGTCAGCGGTTGAACTGGGTCTGGGCGAAAGCCCGGACCTCGTCCTGAAGCGTGCCGGGTGACACCGCATCGATCGCCCGCTCGACCTGACGCTCGCGCCGGATCTCCACGTGACGCCGGCGCCACTCCTTCATGGACCGCACTGTTCTCATCCTCCTCGTAGTCGCACTTCGTACGACGCCAGGAAGGATGGTTTTGTTCCTGATCGTAGGCGATCTGGGCCACAGAGCCTTCGATCATTCGGGCTGGATCGGTCCTCTGCCTAACGAGCTATCCCCAAGCCACCGCCAGTCCCGGGTCGGCGAGCATCGCCGCGAGGTCGGACAGCACCTGCGAGCCGAGCTGGCCGTCGACGATCCGATGGTCGAAGGAGAGCGCGAGCTGGGTGACCTGGCGGACGACGATCTGCCCGTCCACCACCCAGGGCATCTCGCGCACCGCGCCGAAGGCGAGGATCGCCGTCTCCCCCGGGTTGAGGATCGGCGTGCCGGAGTCGACCCCGAAGACGCCGACGTTGGTGATCGTGATCGTGCCGCCGCTGAGATCGGCCGGCGCGGTGCGGCCGGCCCGGGCGGTCTCGGTCAACTCGCCGATCGCCACCGCGAGGTCGCGGAGGCTGAGCCGCCCGGCGTCCTTGATGTTGGGCACCACCAGACCGCGCGGGGTGGCCGCGGCGATCCCGAGGTTCACATACTCCTTGATCACGATCTCCTGGGCGGCCTCGTCCCAGGCGGAGTTGATCATCGGGTTGCGCCGGGCGGCGAGGAGCAGCGCCCGCGCCACGAAGAGCAGCGGGCTCACCTTGATGCCGGCGAACTCGGGCAGCGCGGCCACCCGCCGCCGCAGCTCCATGGTCGGCGTGACGTCGATCGTCACCCACTCGGTGACGTGCGGCGCGGTGAACGCGCTGGCCACCATCGCGGCCGCGGTGTGCTTGCGGACGCCCTTGATCGGGATCCGTTGCTCCCGGGAGGCGTCCCAGACCGCGGCCGGGACGGCCGGGGTCGCCGGCGCCGCCGCGGCCGCCGAGGGCTCGGCAGCCTGGCGGGCGGCCGACTCCACGTCGGCGCGGGTGATCACGCCGTTGGGCCCGGAGCCGGTCAGGCCGGCGAGGTCGACCCCGAGGTCCTTGGCCAGCTTCCGGACCGGCGGCTTGGCCAGCACCGAGACGCTGGCCGGGGCCGCGGACGGCGAGCCGGCCGAGCCGGCCGGGCTGCCGCCGGGCTGGCCGCTGGCGGTGCCGACGCCGCGGATACCGACTGCGCCGGGACCGGCTCCGGCTCGGGAGCCGGGATCGTCCCCGTGCCGCCGGCCGGAGTCGCGGCGCCGTTTCCGGACGCCGCGCCCTTGCGGGGCCGGCGCTTGGCGACCACGGACCGCGGTCCGTAGCCCACCAGCACCGATGTCCGCCCGCCGGGCGCGGGACCGCCGATGAGCCCGGGCTCGACCGGCTCGTCGTCGGCCGGCCGCGGGATGGCCGGGGCCATGTCGTCCCGCAGCGCTTCCGCGGTCGCCGGCGGCTCGCCCGCCGGCTGCGACTGCACCGCCGCCGGCACCCCGGGCGCCCCGTCCGGGTCGACGTCCACGGTGATGATCGGCGTCCCGACGTCCACGGTCGATCCCTCGGTCACCAGCAGCTCGGTGACCGTCCCCGCGTACGGACTGGGCAGCTCGACGGCTGCCTTCGCCGTCTCGATCTCGACCAGGGCCTGGTTGATCGTCACATGGTCACCGGGTTGGACGTACCACTTCAGGATCTCCGCCTCGGTGAGCCCCTCTCCGGCGTCGGGGAGCTTGAACTGCTTGAAGGTCGGCACACGGTCTCCTAGAAGGCGAGCGAGCGGTCGACGGCGTCGAGGACCCGGTCGAGGTCGGGGAGGAAGTCCTCCTCCAGCCGCGACGACGGATAAGGCGTGTCGAAGCCGCTCACCCGGAGGACCGGCGCCTGCAGCGAGTAGAACGCCTCCTCGGCGACGCGGGCGGCGATCTCGGCACCGAGCCCCAGCGTCGACGGCGCCTCGTGCACGACCACCAGCCGGCCCGTCCGCCGCACCGACTCCAGCACCGTCTCCGTGTCCAGCGGGGACAGCGTCCGGAGGTCGATGACCTCGAGCTGGCGCCCGTCCTCCTCGGCTGCCGTCGCCGCGTCCAGCGCGACCTTGACCATCGGCCCGTACGCGACCACGGTCACGTCCCGGCCCGGCCGCAGCACGCGCGCCTGGTGCAACGGGTCCGGCGCCAGGCTCAGGTCGATCTCGGACTTCTCCCAGTAGCGCCGCTTGGGCTCGAAGAAGATGACCGGGTCGTCCAGGGCGATGGCCTGCTGGATCATGTGGAACGCGTCCACCGCGTTGGAGCAGGCCACCACCTTCAGCCCGGCGGTGTGCACGAAGTAGGCCTCGGGGGACTCGCTGTGGTGCTCGACCGCGCCGATGCCGCCCCCGAACGGGATGCGGATGGTGACCGGCAGCCTCATCCGGCCCTTGGACCGGTAGTGCACCTTCGCCAGCTGGCTGACGATCTGGTCGAACGCCGGGTAGACGAAGCCGTCGAACTGGATCTCGCACACCGGACGGTAGCCCCGCATGGCCAGCCCGATGGCGGTGCCGACGATGCCCGACTCGGCCAGCGGGGTGTCGATCACCCGGTCCTCGCCGAAGTCCTTCTGCAGGCCGTCGGTCACCCGGAAGACACCGCCGAGCTTGCCGACGTCCTCGCCCATGATCAGGACCTTGGGATCGTCCTCCATGGCGCGCCGGAGACCCTCGTTGAGCGCCTTGGCCAGTGAGTAGGTCGGCATCAGTGCTCCGCCTCCTCGAAGGAGTCGAGGTAGGCCGCGAAGCCGGCTCGCTGGCGTTCGAGGAGCGGCGTCGTCTCGACGTACACCTCGTCGAAGATCGTGAGCGGCTCCGGGTCGGGCAGGTCCAGGCAGCCCTGCCGCACGCGCGCGGCGAGCTCGTCGGCCTCCTGCTCGATCGACTCGAAGAATTCCGCGTCGGCCTGTCCGGAACGGGACAGGTAGGCCTTCACCCGCTCGATCGGGTCGCGCAGCCGCCACATCTCCAGCTCGCTGGCCAGCCGGTAGCGGGTGGGGTCGTCGGACGTGGTGTGCGCGCCCATCCGATAGGTGTACGCCTCGACGAAGGTCGGGCCCTGGCCGGTCCGGGCCGCGTCGAGCGCCGCCCGCGTGACCGCGAGGCAGGCGAGCACGTCGTTGCCGTCGACCCGGACGCCCGGGAAGCCGAAGCCCAGCGCCCGCTGGTAGAGCGGGATCCGGGACTGCTTCTCGATCGGCTCGGAGATGGCCCACTGATTGTTTTGGCAGAAGAAGACGAGCGGGGCGTTGAAGACGCTCGCCCACACGAAGGCCTCGTTGACGTCACCCTGGCTGGACGCGCCGTCGCCGAAGTAGGCGATCACGGCGTCCTCCCCGCCGTCGCGCTGGACGCCCATGGCGTAGCCGGTCGCGTGCAGGGTCTGGGAGCCGATGACGATCGAGTAGATGTTGAAGTTGCGGTCCTTCGGATCCCAGCCGCCCAGGTCGGTCCCGCGGTAGAGACCCAGCAGGTGGATCGGGTCGACGCCGCGGCACCAGGCCACGCCGTGCTCCCGGTAGCTCGGGAAGGCCATGTCCCCGGGCCGCAGCGCGCGGCCGGAGCCGACCTGCGCGGCCTCCTGGCCGAGCAGCGACGCCCAGATGCCCAGCTCGCCTTGCCGCTGCAGCGCTGTCGCCTCGACGTCGATGCGCCGGACCAGCACGAGGTCCCGGTAGAGAGCGCGGATCTCCTCGGCCGAGATCTCCAGCGGGTAGTCAGGATGCTGCACGCGCTCACCCTCCGGGGTGAGCAGCTGGACGAGATCGGGCCCGCCGGTGGAATCCGGTGGGGCGGCGACGCCGATGTCACCCAAGGTCATGCGTCTCTCCTCGCTCAAACTCCGCGCGGGATCGCCGCGCGGGGCGGACCGGCACCGGTGGACGGCGCCGGGGTGTCGGCGTCGGGCCCACCACACGCCGGAGCGTGCGAACGAACGCTGCCCCCATCGTCGCAGACAGCGGGACCCGCTTGACCCGGCAAGCCTGCGCCAGCTCAGCGCGATGGTGCCAGTAGCGGCGGGAAAGCTGTGGATGACGCTCCCGCCTGTGGATGACGAGATGACGCGACTGTCGGGACGCTGCTACTCCTCACGCATGCCCATCCCCACGATGTCGTCAGCCCGACAGCTCCGGCGGCAGCGCTCGCGCGTGCACGACGACCAGCCGGGACACCGCCCGGGTCAGCACGACGTAGAGCCGGCGCAGGCCGCGCGGCTCGGCCGCCACGATCGCGGCCGGCTCGACCACCACGACGTGGTCGAATTCGAGCCCCTTCGCGAGCGTCGCCGGCACCAGGGAGACGCGCAGGACGGGCCGCCCAGCGTCCTCGTCCGCCGCCTCGTCGGCCGGTTCCGCCGCACCCAGCAGCTGGTACGGCACCTCGGCGCCGGTCAGCGCCCGCCCGAGGGCCGCGACGTCGGCGTCGGCGGCGATCACGCCGACCGATCCCTCCTCGGCCAGCGCCGCCACCGTCTCCTCGGCCGCGACCGCCACCGGCTCCGCGGCACCGCGGATCCGGAGGCCGCCCGCCGCCGACCGGACCGAGCTGGCCGGCTGGAGGCCGACGGCGAGGTGGGGCAGCAGCCGGTTGGCGAGCGCGATCACGTCCGCCGGCACCCGGTAGCCGCGGGTCAGCGGCTCGATCCGGGCGTCCGGCTTGCCCAGGTGGTTCAGCGTCACCTGCCAGTCCGGGGTCGACCAGGCCGTGGTGCCCTGGGCCAGGTCTCCCAGCACCGTGACCGAGCCGGTCGGGCAGCGCCGCGCGATGCCGCGACACTGCATGGCCGACAGGTCCTGCGCCTCGTCCAGCACCACATGGCCGTACGAGTCGGGGCGGGCGAGCAGCCCCGCGACCTCGTCGATGAGGACGGCATCGGCGGCCGACCACGGGGCCGAGCGGACCGAGCGCGGCGGCCGGGACCAGTGCAGCAGCTGCTGCTCGGCCGGATCGAGGAGGCCGCGCGCCGCCGTGGCCAGCCGCTCCGGGTCGGTGAGCAGGTCGTGCACCAGCCCCGCCGGGTCGAGCGGCGGCCAGACTGCGCCGACGAAGTCGCGCACCGCGGCCGACCGGGCGATCCGGGCTGTCTCCACGTCGGACGGGGCGCCACCGGCCTCCTCGCGCTGCCGGCGGACGTCCTCGGCGAGGAGCAGGTGCAGGCGCTGGCGGGCGACCTCGTAGTGGACCCCACCGCGGCGGAGGTCGTCGACGTAGCGCCGGAGGCGCTCCGGCGGGATCCGGTAGCGGCGGGTGCCCACGACGACCACCACGCCGTCCTCGGGTCGCCGCACCAGCCGGGTCACCGCACGCCGCAGCACCTCGGCCATCCGCGCGTCGCCCTTGAGCGTGGCCACCTCGGGCAGGTCGGTGCCCCGGATCGGGACCGGCGCGAGCAGCTCCTCGACCGTGGACTGGGTCACGCCGATCTCGCCGAGCGCCGGCAGCACCTCGCCGATGTAGCCGAGGAAGGCCCGGTTCGGGCCCACGACCAGCACGCCGGACCGGCGGAGCCGTTCGGGATAGGTGTAGAGCAGGTAGGCGGCCCGGTGCAGGCCGACCGCGGTCTTGCCGGTCCCGGGCGCACCCTGCACGCAGATGCTGTCCTCGAGCGCGGCGCGGACCAGGTCGTCCTGGTCCGGCTGGATGGTGGCGACGATGTCGCGCATGGGGCCGACGCGCGGCCGCTCGATCTCGTCCAGCAGGATGCGGCTCTCGGCGGCGGCCACCTGTCCGGCGGCACGGGTCGTCAGCGGCTCGTCCTCGTAGGAGGTCAGCGCGCCGGCGGCGAAGCCGAAGCGCCGCCGGCGGCGGACGCCCATCGGATCCGCCGGCGTGGCCCGGTAGAAGGACCGGGACATCGGCGCGCGCCAGTCGATGACCAGCGGGTCGCCGGCGTCGTCCCGGACGTGCCGGCGGCCGACGTGGAAGATCTCGCCCTTCGGCTGCTCGGCGTCGCCGCTCCGGTCGATCCGCCCGAAGAAGGGCGGGACGGTCGGATCGTCGGCGAGCGCCTTCAGGCGGCGGGTCCGCGCTGCCCCGAGCGCCTCGCTGGCGAAGGCGTCGACGCCGACGTCGCCGACTTGCGCGGCCCGGGCCCGCATCCGGGCGAGGCACTCGCGGGAGCGGGTCAGGTGCGCCCGCTCCGCCGTGAGCACCGGGTCTCCGGTCGACGCGGCGGCCGGCTCACCGGACGGGGCGCGCGGGACGGCCGGTGGTGGCGGGGTGCCGGGGTGGTTGCGGGGATCGGAGGCGGGTGGCTGGTCGGGGCGGGCGGAGCTGGGCGGAGACACTGCGGTCCTCCGTGGTCGGCGCGCGGGCTGGCCGACGGGAGCGATCCGCCGGCCGGGGTCTCTCCCACTGCCCAAGGCGTGGCCTCCGCGGCCCGGAGGAGCGGAGGTCGGCGCCCGGCTACGACGGGGTGCGCGGCGATCGCGCACGAGCTGTCCAGCTTAATCGCGTCATGGGTACGGGTCGACCGAGTTACGGACGGGGCAGGACGGTGCGAGAGGGTGCGGCATGCGCCGGCCGGTCGGCACGACGGCGAGCGGAGGCATCGACATGATCACGAGGAGGTGGTGGCGTTGCCGACGATGACCGACCTGCTCGTGATCACCAATGCCGCGGCGGGAAGCGCCCACCAGGAGGCGGTTGACGCCGCCCTGGACACGTTGCGCGAGCGCGCCGACGTCGAGGTGGCCGCCACGACCAGTCCCGAGGACTGTGACGCCGCGGTGGCCCGGCGCGGCCGCCGGCGGGTCGTGGTCTGCGGTGGGGACGGCAGCGTCCACTTCATCGTGACCGCGCTGCACCGCGCCGGTGACCTGGCCGACCCCATCGGTCTGATCCCGCTCGGCACCGGCAACGACCTGGCCCGGGCGCTCGGGCTGCCGCTGGATCCCCGGGAAGCGGCCAAGGTGGTGCTGGACGGCGAGCCGCACCAGCTCGACCTGCTGGTGGATGACGCCGGTGGCCTGGTGATCAACGCGGTGCACCTCGGGGTCGGCGCCGAGGCGGCCCGCGCGGCCGCCTCGCTGAAGCCGCGGCTCGGTCGCCTCGCCTACCTGGTGGGCGGGGTCAGCGCCGGCGCCACGGTGACGGGTTGGCGGATGGCGGTGCGGGTCGACGGAGAGGTGCTGGTCGACGGCCAGCAGAAGGTCCTCCAGGTGGGCATCGGGCTGGGCCGCTCGGTGGGCGGCGGGTCCCCGCTCACCCCGCACAGCGTGCTCGACGACCAGCTGGCCGACGTGGTGGTCTCCCAGGCGGTCGGGCCGCTGGCCCGGCTCGGCTACGGGCTGCGACTGCGGCGCGGGTCGCACCTGGACCGTCCCGACGTGCACACCGCCCGGGGCAAGGAGGTGACGGCCGAGGGCGAGCCGTTCCACTACAACGCCGACGGCGAGATCCACGGTCCGGTCGAGCGCCGCACCTGGACGATCCACCCCGACGGCTGGCGGCTGATCGTCCCGACCGCCGCGAAGGCCGCCGCCGCCTGACCCGGGCGGGGGCAGCGGCGACGGGCGGCGACGGGCGAGCGGGGCGGAGCCGTCAGAAGAAGCGGCGGAGCGGGGTGGTGGCGAACTCGAGCACCTTCTGCCGCCGGCTGCGGTTGCGCCACCGGCTGAGGTCGATCTGCTCGCTGCGCTCCAGGTCGGAGTCGAAGTGCCCCTCCAGCTCGCGGGCCACCTCGGTATCCAGCGCGACGAGCACCACCTCCTCGTCGTGGTCGAGGGAGCGGCGGTTGAAGTTGGACGAGCCGACCACGGCGGCCCGGCCGTCCACGCACATGATCTTGGCGTGCATCATCGACGGCTGGAAGTTCCAGACGCGGACGCCGCAGCTGACCAGCTGGTCGTACGCGGCCTCACTGGCCAGCTGGCAGACCCGCTTGTCCGCGTGCGGGCCGGGCAGCAGCACGTCGACCTCGACCCCGCGCCGGGCGGCGGCGCAGAGCCGGTCCAGGAAGAACTCGTCCGGCGCGAAGTAGGCGCTGGCCAGCCGCAGCCGCTCCTCCGCGCTGTCCAGCATCACCCGGAAGGTGGTCTGCAGGTCGTCCCAGCCGATCGAGGCCGAGCCGCGCACCACCTGGGCGACCGTCGTGCCGGCCTGGGGCTGCTGCGGGAAGCGGTCGCTGTCGTCGTAGAGGTCGCGGCCGCTCTCCGCCCAGTTCTGCGCGAAGGCGGCGCTCAGGCCGTCCACCGCGGGACCACGCACCTCGACGTGGGTGTCACGCCACTCGCCCTCGCCGCGGGCGTCGCCGCACCACTCCTCGGCGATGCCGACGCCGCCGGTGAAGCCGACCTCCTCGTCCACCACCAGCACCTTGCGGTGGCAGCGGTGGTTCTGCTTCAGCGGCGAGTTGAGCCAGGGCTTGCGGAACCACTCGACGTGCACGCCGGCCTCGTCCATCCGGTTGACGAGGCCCTTCTCGATCTGCAGCCCACCGACCGCGTCGATCAGCAGCCGGACCCGGACGCCGCGCTGCGCGGCCGCCGAGAGCGTGTCGGCGAAGCGGGTGGCGATGTCGCCCTTCCAGTAGACGTACGTCATCAGGTCGACGCTGCGCTCTGCCTCCTCGATGGCGCGCAGCATCGCCGGGAAGATCCGGTCACCGTTACGCAGCACGGTGAGCTGGTTGCCCTCGGTGAAGGCGATGCCGGTGAGGGACTCCAAGGTGCGTCGGATGCGGTGCTGCCGGTCGTCCAGCTCCGGCGCCTGGCGCTCCCGGGCGGCGTCGGTGGTGCTCGTGTCGGTCACTGCTGTCCTCTCTGCCGGGCCGCTTCTCGACCGGCTCAGCCCCCGCCGCGGGATACCTTCCCCACCGGAGGGACGGGCCACCCCTGCCGGTGTGACGGAGGCGGCGCGACCAGCACGGTCAGTGGCCGCCCTCACCGAGCAGCCGCAACCGCTCCCGATAGCCGGGCGGACCATCGGCGGTGGTGTCGCCGAGCAGCAGCGCGGCGTGGGTGAGCCGGGCGGCCTCCTCCAGGTTGAGCACCCGGCGCAGCGCCATCTCGACCGAGTCGGCCACCACCGAGCAGCCGTGCCGGGACAGCACCACGCAGTCGCACCCGTCGGCCAGCAGGGCGGCGGCCTCGGTCGCCAGCTCGGGCGTGCCGGGATGCCGGTACGGCGCGACGCGCACCTCGCGCACGTACGCGACGTGGTCGGTGGTGAGCAGTCGGATCGGGTGGCCGAGCGCGGTGAGCAGCACCGACAGCTGCGGGTGCACGTGCACGACCGCGGTGACGTCCGGGCGGGCGCGGTAGCACTCGACGTGCAGGGCCAGCTCGGTCGACGGCGCCGCCGCGCCACCGACGACGACGCCGTCGGCGAGGCGGACCAGCGAGAAGTCGGTCGGCGTCAGCCGGTCGAGCCAGGTGCCGCGCGCGGTCACGGCGACGACGTCGCCGCCCGGCGCGCGGGCCGAGAGGTTGCCGCCGGAGCCGAGCACCAGGCCGGCGGCGACGAGCGAGCGGCCGGCCGAGCAGAGCTCGGCGACGAGCGCCGACCACGCCGGGTCGGCCACGGACGCGGGGCTCAGGCATCGGCGAGGCGCGCGGCGGCGGCCTGGACCCGGCGGCGGGCCTCGCCGGTGTCGACGGTGGTGCACTCCCCGTCCGCGACCACCTGCCGGCCGCCGACCCACACGTCCCGGACCGCGGCCCGCGACGCCGACCACACGGCGTGCGCGACGAGGTCCGCCGGGTCCAGCACCGGCACGAACCCGGCGTCGTCCAGGTCGAGCCGCACGATGTCGGCCCACCGCCCGGGCTCCAGCGCGCCGAGGTCCGGCCGGCCCAGCGCCGCCGCCCCGCCCGCGGTCGCCAGGTGCAGCACCTCGGCCGCCGGCAGCACGGTCGGGTCGTGCTCCCGCTGCCGGGCCAGTAGCGCCGCCAGCCGCATCTCCTCCCACAGGTCCAGGTCGTTGTTGCTGGCCGGCCCGTCCGTACCCAGCCCGACCGGCACCCCGGCCCGGAGCAGCTCGCTGACCCCGGCGGTGCCGGAGGCGAGCTTGGCGTTGCTGCCCGGGCAGTGCGCGACCGCGACCCCGGACGCCGCCAGCAGCTTCACGTCCTCCGGCGACAGCCAGACCCCGTGCGCGGCCAGCACCCGCGGCACGTCGAAGAGCCCCAGGTCGGCCAGCACGCGCGGCACCGACGCCCCGCCGTGCCGGGCCGACACCTCGTCGCCCTCGTGCTCGGTCTCGGCCAGGTGCACGTGCACCGGCGCACCGGTGGCCCGGGCCGCCTCGCCCACCGCCCGCAGCGCCTCGTCCGGCAGCGCGTACGCCGAGTGCGGCCCGAAGCCGACCTCGATCCGCGGGTGGTCGGCGTACCGGGACCGCAGCCCGGCGATCCACTCGATCCGCTCCGACCAGGTGCCGAAGCGCTCCCAGCCGGGTGCGACCACCACCCCGGGCGTCACCACGCAGCGCCCGCCGGCCGCGTCCACCGCCGCCGCCAGCGCGTCGTCGTGGAAGTACATCTCCACCGTGGTGGTCACCCCGTACCGCAGCAGCTCGGCCGAGGCGAGCGTCATCCCCCAGTAGACGTCCTCGGCGCCGATCCGCGCCTCCCGCGGCCAGATCACCTCCCGCAGCCAGCGGTCCAGCGGCAGCCCCTCGCCCTGCCCGCGCAGCAGCGTCATCGGGGAGTGGCAGTGCGCGTTGATCAGACCGGGCAGCAGCAGCCCGCCGACCCAGCGCACCTCGCCCGCCGCACCGTCCGGTGTGGACTCCGGCGTGGACCCGACCGGCCCGGCCACCGGACCGACACGGGTGATCCGTCCGTCCGCCCCGATGTCCACCGCTCCCGGCCGGTGCACCACGCCGCTGCCGTCGCACGGCAGCACCGCATCGGCGACGAGCCTGGTCACAGGGTGTCTCCTTCGGACAGCAGGACGGTCCGCCGCTCGGTGACGACGGCCGTGACGAGGTCGTGCGGGGTCACGTCGAAGGCCGGGTTGTACGCGGGACCCGGCGCCACCTCGGCCGGGTCCCGCTCCTCGATCTCGATGGCGTCGCCGGCGGCGGTATCCAAATCCACAGTGGACTCCGGCGCGGCCACGACGAACGGGACGCCGGCCCGGGCGGCGGCCAGCGCGAGCGGGTAGGTGCCCACCTTGTTGGCCACGTCGCCGTTGGCGGCGATCCGGTCGGCGCCCACCACCACACCGTCCACCAGCCGCCGGGCGATCAGCGACGGCGCCGCGCCGTCCACCACCACCCGGTGGTCCACCCCGAGCGCGGCCAGCTCGTACGCGGTCAGCCGGGCGCCCTGCAGCAGCGGGCGGGTCTCGTCCGCGTACACCCGCTCCATCCTGCCGCGCTCGTGCAGCACGGTGACGACGCCGAGCGCGGTGCCCCACTCGACCGCGGCCAGCCAGCCGGTGTTGCAGTGGGTCAGCAGCCGCAACCGCCCGGGCAGCAGCGTGCCGAGCAGGTCGGCGCCCCGCTCGCCGATGGCCCGGCTGCTGGCCGCCTCCTCGGCCACCACGGCCCGCGCCTCGGCGAGCACCGCGCCGGCGCCCTCGGGCAGCCGGGCCAGCGCCCGGTCGACGCCGCGGGCCAGGTTCACCGCGGTCGGGCGGGCGGAGCGGAGCCGCCCGGCGGCGGCCGGCACGTCCGCGCCCGAGCAGGCGGCCAGCGCCACCCCGAGCGCGCCCGCCGCACCCAGCGCCGGCGCCCCGCGGACCGCGAGCCGGCGGATCGCCGCGACCAGCTCGTCCGGATCGGTGATCCGCAGCCAGCGCTCCTCGCCCGGCAGCAGCGTCTGGTCGACCAGCACCACGGCACCGTCCTGCCAGTCGATGCACCGCGCCATACGCCCCAGTCTGGCCGATGCCGGTCGGGCCGCCCTAGGGTCGGTCCGCTCGTCGGTCCGGTCGGGAGGAGTCGGGTGCCGCAGCCAGGGTCAGCGACGGTCGTCCGCGAGCCGGCCTGGGGGTGGGCGCTGGTCTGGACCGCCTTCCCGCTGCTCGGCGCCGCCGCGGGCTGGCTGGCGGTGCGGATCTCCGGCTGGGCCGCGGAGGAGCGGTGGCTGCCCTTCCGCGGGGTCTTCCGCCTGCTCGACCGGTACGAGGGCGGGCCGGCCACCGTCGCCGCGATCCTCGTCGGGGCGGCGGTCGGGCTCGCCTTCGCGTACGCCGGGCACCGGGACAAGGTCACGGTCACCGTGTCCGGCAGCGCCGTCGAGCTGCTCCGCGCCGGCCGCACGCAGCGGGTCGACCGGGACGCCGTGGCCGCCGCCTTCGCGGACGGCAAGCAGCTGGTGCTGCAGGACGCGGCCGGCGGCGAGCTGGCCCGGGAGAAGTCCGACCTGGAGCCGGCCGCGCTGGCCGCCGCCTTCCGGGCGCACGGCTACCCGTGGCGGGACGCCGACCCGTACGCCGCGGAATTCCGGCTCTGGGTCGAGGACCTCCCCGGACTGCCGCCCGGCGCCGACCCGCTGCTGCGGGCGCGGGCCAAGGTGCTGGGCAAGCGGGACGAGGCCGCCGAGCTGCGGGCCGAGCTGGCCCGGATCGGGCTGGTGGTGCGGGACGAGCGGAAGCGGCAGTACGTCCGGACGCTCGGATGATCGCGGCGGTCGCGGCCGCCGAGCTGGCCCGCCGGTCCGGCGTCGACCGGCACGACGTCGCGCTGGTGCTCGGCTCGGGCTGGGCGGCGGCGGCCGACGCGCTGGGCCGGCCGGGCTGGGAGGAGCCGGTGGTGCGGCTGCCCGGCTTCCCGGCACCGACCGCGCTCGGGCACGGCGGCACGGTCCGGTCGGTGCGCCGCGGCGGGCTGCGGGTGCTGGTCCTGCTCGGCCGGGTCCACCTCTACGAGGGCCACCCGGCGGACACGGTGACCCATGGCGTCCGTACGGCGGTCGCCGCCGGCTGCGGGACCGTCCTGCTCACCAACGCGGCCGGCGGGATCCGGCCGGGGCTGGCCGTCGGCGAGCCGGTGCTGCTCGCCGACCAGCTCGACCTCACCGCGCGGGCGGGTACGCCGGCCGCGGCCGGGTCCCCGTACGACGCCCGGTTGCGGGAGCTGGCCCGCGCGGTGGACCCGGGCCTGGTCGAGGGCGTGTACGCCGGGCTGCCCGGGCCGCACTTCGAGACACCGGCGGAGATCCGGGCGCTGCGGGTGCTCGGCGCGGACCTGGTCGGCATGTCGACGGTGCACGAGGCCGCCGCCGCGCACGCGGCCGGAGCGGCCGTGCTCGGCGTCTCCCTGGTCTCGAACCTCGCCGCCGGCGTCTCCCCGACCCCGCTGTCGGCCGACGAGGTGCTGGCCGCCGGCCGGGCCGCGCTGCCCCGGCTGACCGCGCTGCTGGCCGGCGTGCTGGATCGGCTCTAGCGGTCGCGCGGCACCCGGCCGAGCAGGTGGAACTCCGGGTTGGGCCGCAGCGCCAGCATGTGCGCGAGCCGGTTGGACATCGCGAAGAGCGCGGCGATCGCGCCGATGTCCCACACGTCGTCGACGTCGAAGCCGTGCTGGCCGAGCTGCCGCTGGTGGGCGTCCTCGACCGCGGCCGGCTCGGTCGCCACCAGCAGCGCGTAGTCGAGCATCGCGCGCTGGCGGGGGGTGATGTCGGCCTGCCGGTAGTTCGTCGCGACCTGGTCGGCGACCAGCGGGTCCTTGGCCCGGATGCGCAGGATCGCGCCGTGCGCGACCACGCAGTAGGTGCAGTCGTTGGCGGCGCTGGTGGCGACGACGATCATCTCCCGGTCAGCCTTGCTCAGGCCGGGGGTCTCCTTGTCCATCAGCGCGTCGTGGTACGCCACGAACGCGCGGAACTCGGCCGGGCGGCGGGCGAGGGCCAGGAAGACGTTCGGCACGAAGCCGGTCTTCTCCCCGACCTGCTCGATCCGCTCCCGCACGTCGTCGGGCAGCTCGTCCAGCGGCGGCACCCCGAACCTGCTGATCGGTCTCACCCCGCCACCCTCGCACAGCCCGGGCCAGGTCCTCCGCAGGCGGCCTTCACCTGGTCGTCCGCATGCCGAAGGTTGTCCACACACCCGAATGAGTGATCTTTGGCGCGCCTTCACCGACCGGCACAAACAGGGGCGTACCTTGCTGGCCGCAGTCACTCCGCATCAGCGGCTGGGCTCGCTTTCTCAGCTGCGTCTGTCACTTCGAGGAGAGGGCCACAGTGTCTGGTGGGGACGGGTCGAGCGGCGGCTGAGTGCTGTCGAGTTCGCACTTCGAGCGATCACCAGAGAGGCGGGCCATCGGCCCGCCTTTCTGGTTGTCACAGGCTCATCGTGAGTCGCCACTCGTACGGCCCACCGGCCTTCGTACGGTCGCGGAAGGTGATCCGACGACCCCGGTCGTCCGCCTCTACCCCGCCCAACCCGCGTCGCTCCGCGACCGCGGCAGACTCCGCACCGGGCGGGAAGACGAAGTGCACCGTCAGATCGCTCATCCCGTCGGCGTGCTGCCCGTCCAGCGTGCCGGCCGACCAGCGGAGGCTGTCGCTCCCGTACTCCCTCAGCGGATCCCACAGACCGGGAGTGCGGTAGCGGAGCACCCACTCCGTCGGCGTCGTCAGTCCCGGCTGGAAGAGGATGAGCAGGCGCGGCCGGCCCTCCTCGTCGGCCACCGACTGCGCCGCCACGCCGACGTCCATGCCCACCACCTCGCAGGTCGGCGAGACGGAGTCGAGCGGATAGTCGACAGTGCCAGTAGCGGGTGTGATCGGCCGGATCACTCGATACACCAGGTACGGGATCGGCGTGGTCCAGTGGCGCTCAACGACCATGTCCTCACCGGCGTGCCGGCCGATCGTGACGGTGATCTCGACGCGCTCGTCGAAGAGCGGGAACTGGCGGTCGATGATCAACTGGACCGCCGCTTCGTACGAGTCGATCTGGCGCTTGCGGAGGGCGAGCTCCTCCTCGAGGCGGCGGATCACCTTGTCGTCGGACTCGCCTACGGGCCGGTCTGGCTCCACAGGCGGGGGGGAGGCGAGGTCGTCGCGGCGGGTGACGTTGAGCTTGCGGAAGAGCATGCGTAGGTGTGCTTCGACCGTCCGGCTGGAGATGGCGAGCCGGGCGGCGATCTCGTCGTTGGTGAGGCCGTCGACGACGAGGGCCCTGACCTGGTCTTCACGAGCGGTGAGCGGGGACGTGGTCATCTGGACACCCCCAGAAAGTTCAACTGTACCTAGGTGAAACCCTGCTGAGAAGAGTCGATTTCAGCGAACTGCGCGACTCTACCAGCCGACCCCTAGGTGATGGAGGCAGATCTGCTCGGATTCGTCGCAAGCTCTTGTCATATGCCACAGAGGAGTCGCATCCTACGTACGGGTAGCACGTACGTGTCTACCTAGGCGGCGGGACGGGGTGGTCGAGATGAGCACGAAGATCGGCCTGGAGTGGATCGTCGGTTCGACGGTGATCCCGGCGACGGCGATGATCATGATGGGGCAGCCCTGGATCGCGGCGGGGATCATCGGGGCCGGCCTCGTGGCCGCCGTGCTGATCGTGCGCATCCGCGCGCGGGTGGCCAGCGAGCGGGACCGGGAGATCCTCTCGTACGCGAGCACCGCGGCCACGTTCGGCACCGACCCGGCGCGGGTGATCGAAGCGCTCCGCCGCGGGGACCCGGAGGACGTCGTGGAGGAGGCCCGTGGTCCCTACCTGCACCGGCCGCGCGGCCGCTGGTAGCTGTGAGGGAAGCGACACAGGCGCCCGGACAGGACTGCTCCGTTCGCAGGTAGGCTTTCTGAATCCCCGACACACGGCCGGCCGGCCGGGGTTCAGGCGTATTCCGGTCAACGGCGACCAGGAGGAGATGTGCCATGACGGTCTCGGCGATTCCCGGCATCGACTCAGCCCCGACCCGGCACGCCCGCCTGCTGGCCTGGATCGAGGAGTGCGCCGAGCTCACCCGGCCGGACCAGGTGGTGTGGTGCGACGGGTCCGCCGAGGAGTGGACCCGGGTCACCGACCTGCTGGTGGAGAGCGGCACGTTCGCCCGGTTGGACGACAGCAAGAAGCCCAACTCGTTCTGGTGCGCCTCCGACCCCAGCGACGTCGCCCGCGTCGAGGACCGCACGTTCATCTGCTCGGTCGACCCGCGCGACGCCGGCCCGACGAACAACTGGATGGCGCCGGACGACATGAAGGCCGTGATGACCGAGCTGTTCGCCGGCTCGATGCGCGGCCGCACCATGTACGTGATTCCGTACTGCATGGGTCCGCTGGACGCCGAGGCCCCGCTGCTCGGTGTCGAGCTGACCGACTCGGCGTACGTGGTCGCCTCGATGCACATCATGACCCGGATGGGCAGCCGGGCGCTGGAGCTGCTCGGCGACGACGCCGACTTCGTCCCGGGGCTGCACAGCGTCGGCGCGCCGCTGGAGCCCGGGCAGCAGGACGTGGCCTGGCCGTGCAACGACACGAAGTACATCACCCACTTCCCGGAGGAGCGGACCATCTGGTCGTACGGCTCCGGGTACGGCGGCAACGCGCTGCTCGGCAAGAAGTGCTACTCGCTGCGGATCGCCAGCGTGAAGGCCCGGGACGAGGGCTGGCTGGCCGAGCACATGCTGATCCTCAAGCTGACCTCGCCGCAGCAGAAGGTCTACTACGTCGCGGCCGCCTTCCCCTCGGCCTGCGGCAAGACCAACCTGGCCATGCTGGAGCCGACCATCGAGGGCTGGAAGGTCGAGACGCTCGGCGACGACATCGCCTGGATGCGGTTCGGCGAGGACGGCCGGCTCTACGCGCTCAACCCGGAAAACGGCTTCTTCGGCGTCGCCCCGGGCACCGGCTGGCACACCAACGCCAACGCGATGCGCACGATCGCCCGCGGCAACTCCGTCTTCACCAACGTGGCGCTGACCGACGACGGCGACATCTGGTGGGAGGGGATGACCGAGGAGCCGCCGGCGCACCTGACCGACTGGAAGGGCCGCGACTGGACCCCCGAGTCGGAGGAGCCGAGCTCCCACCCCAACTCGCGGTTCTGCACGCCGGCCGCGCAGTGCCCGATCATGGCGCCGGAGTGGGAGGACCCGAAGGGGGTGCCGATCTCGGCGATCCTCTTCGGCGGCCGGCGCAAGACGACGGTGCCGCTGGTGACGGAGTCCCGCGACTGGCAGCACGGCGTCTTCCTCGGCGCCACGCTGTCCTCCGAGACGACCGCGGCGCAGACCGGCGCGGTCGGGGTGGTGCGGCGGGACCCGATGGCGATGCTGCCGTTCATCGGCTACCACGCCGGTGACTACTTCCAGCACTGGATCGAGATGGGCAAGGGCGCCGACTCGACCAAGCTGCCGCGGATCTTCTACGTGAACTGGTTCCGCCGGGACGCCGACGGCGGCTTCCTGTGGCCCGGCTTCGGGGAAAACATCCGGGTCCTCAAGTGGGCGGTCGAGCGGATCGAGGGCGCGGCGACGGCCGCCGAGACGCCGATCGGGTACGTGCCGACGGCCGGCTCGCTGGATGTGTCCGGGCTGGACATGGAGCCGACCGACGTGGAGCGGGTGCTCAGCGTGGACACCGAGGAGTGGCGCGAGGAGCTGCCGCAGATCGAGGAGTGGTTCGCCAAGATCGGCGACAAGCTGCCGTCGGGCATGCGGGACGAGCTGGAGGCGCTCCGGCTGCGGCTCGGCTGAGGTACGCGCGCGGAGGCCCGATCCCCTCGACAGGGGATCGGGCCTCTCGCGTCACTTGCGGACGAGGACCGCGCGGGCGGTCAGGGTGCTGCCGCTCTTGGTGCCGACGACCCCGCCCCGGTCGCCGACCTTCACGTCGGCGATCTTGTCGGCGTCCTGGCCGCGCACCTTGGTGTCCGCGGTGATCGCGTACGTGGCGGTGAAGCCGTCCTCGGCCTTGACGGTGACCGACGTGGGGCTGACCGCGGTGATCTCGCCGCGGACGCTCGCGATGGTGACCGGCTTGCCGTCCTTGCCCTTGACCACCCACTCGCCGTGCAGGCCCCGACCGAGCAGGCCCTTCCGGAGCTTGGCCCGGCGCTCGGCGACCCGGCCCGGATCCCGGTTGCCGGTGTCCGGCGCGGACGCGGTCGGCGACGGTGCCGGCGACCCGCTCGGGTCGGGCGCGGTGGCGGCGGCCACGCCGGCGGTGCCGACCACCGCCACGGCGGCGACCCCCGCGACGGCCAGCGCGACTCTCTTGCTCAGGAGCATCTCTCGTCCTTCCACGCTCGGGCTACGGGAGCAGTCTGCGGGCGGCGGGTTGACCGGGGCTGCGCTGCGTGTTCGGGGAGTGCAAAGCCGCGGACGGACGGCCTGGATTTTGTTCAAGACACACCCTGGCGGCGGTCCCTAGGTTCACGGCTCACCCCGGATCGACCGCTGCGGGTGAACCGGTGCGGAGCGGGGACCGTGTCCCCGGACAGGGCCGGGGAGCGGGACGGCCGCCGTCGGTCTACGGTCGTTGCTCAGGCAAGCAACCAGGACGACGAGGAGGTCGGACGTGCGAAGAGCTGCGCTGACGGTGCTCGGGGCGACGGTGCTGGCGCTGGTGGGCGGAGCGGTGACGGGGGCGGCGCCGGCGAGCGCCGGCCAGACCCGGGACCTCTTCCCCCAGGTGATCTCGCTGCCGAACGGCTGGCAGCCGGAGGGCATCGCCACCGGCCGCGGCACCTCGTTCTACGTCGGCTCGCTGCGGGACGGCGCGATCTACCGCGGCAGCGTGCTCACCGGCCGGGGCTCGGTGCTCGTGCCCGGCGAGGCCGGGCGGGTCGCGGTCGGCATCGAGGTGGACCGGCGCAACCTGCTCTGGGTCGCCGGCGGGGCCACCGGCACCGGCCGGGTGTACGACGCCGGCAGCGGCCGGGAGGTGGCGTCGTACCAGTTCACCACCGGTGAGACCTTCGTCAACGACGTCGTGGTGACCAAGGACGCGGCCTACTTCACCGACTCGATCAACCCGGTGCTGTACGTGGTGCCGATCGACCGCCACGGCCGGCCCGGGGCGGCGCGGACGCTGCCGCTGACCGGCGAGCTGCAGTACGTCGAGGGCTTCAACGTCAACGGCATCGAGGCCTCGCCGGACGGCCGGACGCTGCTGCTCGTGCAGTCCAACCTCGGGCTGCTCTTCCGGGCGTCGGCGCGGACCGGGGTGACCGCGCAGGTCGACCTCGGCGGCGCCTCGCTGACCAACGGCGACGGCCTGCTGCGCCGCGGCGACACGCTCTACGTGGTGCGCAACCAGCTCAACCAGATCGCCGTGATCGACCTCGGCCGCCGGTACGCCACCGGCGAGCTCACCGGCACCATCACCGACCCGAACTTCCAGGTGCCCACCACGGTGGCCGCCTTCGGGCCGTTCCTGTACGCGGTGAACGCGCGCTTCGGCACCCCGCCGACCCCGGACACGACCTACACGGTCGTCCGCGTCCGGGCGCGCTGAGAGCGGCCGGCGCCCGCCCGTCCCGACGCGGGCGGGCGCCGGCTCACCGTGGCGCGGTGACCGTCCTCAGGACGCCTGGCTCACCGTGGACATGTTGAAGTCCGGGATCCGCAGCGGTGGCATCGCGGTCCGGGTGAAGTAGTCGCTCCACTCCCGCGGCAGGCAGCGCTCGGTGCGGCCCACCTCGCCGAGCCGGCCGAGCAGGCCGACCGGCGACTCGTTCCACCGGAAGTTGTTCACCGCGCCGGTGACCTCGCCGCCCTCGACCAGGTAGACCCCGTCCCGGGTGAGCCCGGTCAGCAGCAGGTTTTGCGGGTCGACCTCCCGGATGTACCAGAGGCAGGTCAGCAGCAGGCCGCGCTCGGTCCGGGAGATCATGTCCTGCAGGCCGGCGGTGGCGCCCGGCGCCTCCAGGACCAGGTTGTCCGCCAGCGGCGCCGGCTGCGCGCCGGTCTTCGCCGCCCACGACCGGGTGCGGATCAGCTCGGCCAGCTCGCCGGACCGGATCCACTCCGTCGGGCCGATCGGGTGGCCGTTGTCGAAGACCGACATCAGGCCGCCGAACGACGCCGTGGCCGTCACGAACGGCTCGGACTCCAGCCCCGGCTCCGCCGGGTCGCTGCGCAGGGTCACCGGGGTGTCGGAGAGCCGCTCGCCGATCCGCGTCCCGCCGCCGGCCTTGGAGAAGACCGTCCGGCCGTCGTCGGCGTCCCGGGCCCCGGCGGAGACGTAGAGGTAGAACATCAGGTCGGCGACCGCGGTGGGCGGCAGGATCGTCTCGTACCGCCCCGGGGGCAGCTCGACCGACCGCTCGGCCCAGCCGAGCCGCTTGGTCAGCTCCGCGTCGAGCGCGGCGACGTCGACATCGGCGAAGTCGCGGGTGGACCGGCCCACCCAGGCGGACCGGCTGTAGTCCGGGGACTTGCCGTTGACGTCCATCCGACCGGTCGGCTGCACGACCCGGCGGCGGACGCCGGTGGACGAGCCGACGTAGCGGGTCTCCAGCACGTGTTCGGCGAAGCCGAAGAGCAGCCGCTGCTCGGCCGCGGCCCGGCTGAAGGCCTCCCCGAGGGCCGGCGCGACCTGCCCGAAGACGTCGATGGAGGTCTCCTCCGGCGGCGCGTCCCACGCGTCGGCGGAGTCGGTCGGCTCGACCAGCGGGGCCGCGTCGTCGGCCGGGCCGGCGTCGCGGGCGGCCTGCTCGCTGGCCCGGACCAGCTCCTCCAGCCCGTCGCCGGTCACCGCGCTGCGCTCCAGCACCCCGGCCGCGGTCCCGGCGGTCCCGTCGACCACGCTGATCACCGCGACCTTGCGGGAGCGCATCGACCCGTTGGTGGTCAGCGTGTTGCCGGCCCACCGGAGGTTGGCCTCCGAGCGCTCGGTGGTGACGACGATGCAGCCGTCCGCCTTGGACAGGCCGAGCGCCCGCTCCACCGTCTCCTGGGGGGTCATCGCCCGGCCTCCCGCACCGTGTTGAGGATGTTGACGCCGCGGAACAGCGCCGGCGGGCAACCGTGGCCGACCGCGGCGACCTGGCCCGGCTGGGCCTTGCCACAGTTGAACGCGCCGTGCAGCACGAAGGTGTCCGGCCCGCCCACGGCCTCCATGGAGCCCCAGAAGTCGGTCGTGGTCGCCTGGTAGGCCACGTCGCGCAGCTGGCCGGCCAGCCGCCCGTTTTCGATCTTGAAGAACCGCTGGCCGGTGAACTGGAAGTTGTAGCGCTGCATGTCGATCGACCAGGACTTGTCGCCGACCACGTAGATCCCGCGCTCGACGCCGCCGATCAGGTCCTCCAGCGACGGGCCGTCCGCGGCCGGCTGGATCGACACGTTGGCCATCCGCTGCACCGGGATGTGGCCGGGCGAGTCGGCGAAGGCGCACCCGTTGGACCGGCCGAGGCCCTTGAGCCGGGCCATCCGCCGGTCCAGCTGGTAGCCGACCAGGGTGCCCGCCTTGACGATGTCCCAGGACTGGGTCTGCACGCCGTCGTCGTCGTAGCCGATCGTGGCCAGCCCGTGCGGCACCGTGCGGTCGCCGGTCACGTTCATCACGTCCGAGCCGTAGCGCAGCGTGTTGAGCTTGTCGAAGGTGGCGAACGAGGTCCCCGCGTACGCCGCCTCGTAGCCGAGGGCGCGGTCCAGCTCGGTGGCGTGGCCGATCGACTCGTGGATGGTCAGCCAGAGGTTGGACGGGTCGATGACCACGTCGTACGCCCCCGGGTCGACGGACGGGGCCTTCGCCTTCTCGGCCAGCCACTCCGGGATGCGGGCCAGCTCGCCGGCCCAGTCCCAGGTGTCGTTGCCGGTGACGTATTCCCAGCCGCGGCCGACCGGCGGCGCGCAGGTCCGCATCGACTCGAACGTGCCGCGGGACCGGTCGACGCTGGTCGCGGTCACCTCCGGGTGCAGCCGGATCCGCTGCTGGGTGGTGATCGTGCCGGCGAGGTCCGCGTAGAACTTGTTTTCCAGGACCTGCTGCACGGTCGCCTCGACGTGGTCGACCCCGTCCGCGGCGAGCAGCCGCTCCGACCAGTCGGTCAGCAGCCCGATCTTGTCCCCGTCCGGCACCCGGAACGGATCCAGCCCGTACGCCGAGACCCAGGTGACGTCCGGGTAGACCGGCTCGTCGGCCAGCTCGATCGGCTCCGAGTTGACCGGGCGGCTGACCCGGGCGACCGCGACGGCCTGCTCGGCCACCCGGACCGCGGTCTCCGGGGTGAGGTCGACGCCGGCGGCGAAGCCCCACGTGCCGTCGTGCACGACCCGGACCGCGAAGCCGACGTCCTCACCGTCGCGGGCGGAGTCGAGCTTGCCGTCGCGGAGCGCCAGCGTCTGGGTGCGGATCCGCTCCAGCCGGAAGTCGGCGTGCTGCGCGCCCAGCTCCCGGGCGCGGCCGAGCGCCGCGTCCGCGAGCCGGCGCATCGGCAGCGCCAGGAAAGCCGGGTCGATCCCCGGCGCCGGACCGTCGGGCACGGGCTGCCTCCTTGACCTGTGGTGGCTCCGACCCTAGCCCGGGCGACCGACAGATTTCCGGAGCCCGGCGAACCGCCGCCGGGCCAGCTCGTACGCCCGCTGCTCGATCTCGTCGATCCGCCGGCCGTCCATCATGTTCAGGCGCAGCGCGCCGAGCACGGCGGCGTCCGGCTCGATCGTCACCACCCGGTCGCCGCGGCGGCGCAACGCCCACACCTCGTAGCGCAGGTAGCGGTGGAAGAGCAGCCGCAGCCCGAGGTCGAGCCGGGGCCGCACCGCCCGCGGCTGCACCGACATCGGCGAGCTGATCACCACCAGGTCGAGGTCCAGGCCGGTGAGCAGGTCGGCGTTGGTCGGGGAGTGCACGCCGCCGTCGACGTACGCGACGCCGTCGATGTCCACCGCGGCGAAGTAGCCGGGGACCGCGCAGGACGCGGTGACCGCGGAGCCGACGTCGGTGACCGGCTCGCCGTCCCGGCCGAAGACCACCCGCCGGCCGTCCCGCCGGCGCACCGCGACGACCCACAGGGCGGCGGCCGGCCACTCGGTGCCGTGCCGGGCCCGCAGCGCCTCGGTGACGAAGGTCAGCGACCGCTTCCCGTTGGCGAGCTCCGGGGTGAGCAGCGCGGCGCTGAACGCCTGCCGCGGCCGGCGGGCCAGCTCCAGCACGGTGGCCCGGTCGCGCAGCAGGCGGCCCCGGGCCGGCGACCGGCGCACCCCCGACGGCGGGCCGACCGGGCCGCGCCGGCGCACCGACGCGGCGACGATCGCGCCGGCGGAGGTGCCGACCACGACGACCGCGGTCCGCGGGTCGAGGCCGGCCTCGTCCATCGCCCGCAGCACGCCCCGGTGGAACGCCTCCCCGGCGGTGCCGCCGGCGCCGAGCACCAGCCCGAGCCGGAGCCGCCGGTCCGGTCCGTCCTCGCTCATCCGACTCCTTCCGGTGGCCGCCCACTCCGGCGGCGGGCGCGGCGCCCTCCCGGCCCGATCATGCCCACCCTGAGCCGGACCGTGCAGCGGGCCCGACCCGGAGGATGCAGACTCGGCGCCGTGACCGAGCTCCCCGACGAGCGGGCCGACCGCCCGCTCGGCCTCTTCCGCCGGATGCTGCGGGCCGGGCAGGTCCCCCGCTCGCCGGAGCAGTGCGAGCACCTGCGCGACGCGGCGACCGACGTCCGGCCCCGGACGCCCGGCCGGTGCGAGGACCACCGGCCCGAGGACGGCGCCTGGGTGAACCTGCGGCTCTGCCTGACCTGCGGGTACGTCGGCTGCTGCGACTCCTCGACGCCGCGGCACGCCACCGCCCACCACCGGGCGACCGGGCACCCGGTGATCCGGTCGGCCGAGCCGGGCGAGGACTGGCGGTGGTGCTACCTGGACGAGCTGCTCGGTTAGGCGTCCGGCCGCCAGAGGGCGGCGAGCGCCCGGACGGCCGGGTCGTCCGAGCCGGCCAGCGCGGCCCAGTCGGCGCCCGGGTCCCAGTCCGCGGCGGCGAGGTCGGCCCGCAGCGCGGCCGGGGAGTCGCCGGGGGATGGGGGCGGCAGCGCGGTGTCGTCACCGCCGAGCAGGTCCGGGTCGGCCCAGGGGCCGCCGTCCGGCGGGGTCAGGTCGACCTCCAGGGCCGGTGGGAAGGGGTCCGGTCCGCCGGCCGCGGCCGGCTGGTCGGCCCAGCCCGCCGGCTCGGACCAGTCGGCCGGCGCCTCGACCGGCAGCGCGCGCGGCTCGTCCGGGTCGGCGTCCCCGGCCGCGCCGGCCGGCAGCTCGGGCAGCGGCGGCTCGGCCTCCCCGGGCAGGTCGGCGGGACCCGGCAGGTGCTCGTCCGGGCCGGCCTCCCAGCTCCACGGGCCGTCCCCGCCCGGCCCGTCCCCGTCGGCGTCGCCGTCCCAGGGCCAGCCGTCCCCCGGCCCGGTCACCGGGCACTCCGCAACGCCGGCAGCAGCTGGTCCACCCGGGTCACCACGGTGACCACCTGGTCCGCCAGCGCGGACAGCTCCTTGCGCCGCCGCTCCCGCTCGGTCGCATCCACCCGCAGCGCGTCGTCCACCTGCTTGATCTCCCGGTCCAGCTGGTCGACCCGGCGCGGGCGCCGCCGGGCGGTCCTTCCCCAGATCGTGCCAACTGGTTGCCCGCTGGTGCCTATCCTCGCGGCGTGCTGGTCGGGCGGGAACGGGAGGCGGCCGCGCTGGCCGCCGCCCTGGACCGGCCCGGCCTGGTGGTGGTGGCCGGACCGGCCGGGATCGGCAAGACCGCGCTGGTCCGGGCCGCGGTCGGCCGGGCGGTGCTGGCCGCCGGCGCGCTGGCCACCCTGCGGTACCTGCCCGGGCTGCCGCTGACCCGGGCGCTGCGCGGGCCGGGGTCACCCGGCGGCCGACCACCGGCGCCGGCACGCTGTCGCCGCGGGAGCGGGAGGCGCTCGCGCTGGTCGGCCAGGGGCTGTCCACCCGGCGGTTCGCCGAGCTGCTCGGCATCACCCGGCACACCGCGGAGACGTACGTGAAGGCGGGGATGGGCAAGCTCGGCGCCCGCACCCGCACCGAGGCCGCGGTGCTGGCGGCCGCGTTGCCGGTCGCGGCCGGGGCGTGACGCGTGCCGACCCCGCCGTACCTGCTGCTCCCGGTGGCCGCCGACCTGGAACGGCCGGCCGCCGACCTGGTCCGGCGCGGCTGGCGGCTGCACCGCGGGCTGACGCCACCGGACGAGCCGTGGGACCTGGCCCCGGCCCGGGTGGTCGCGGTCGGCGCGGTGCCCGACGCGGACGCGGCCCGGGCGGCGCTGCTCTGCGCGGTCCGCGGCGCCGGGCTGGTGGTGGCGCTCGACCCGGCCGCGCCCTGGGCCGCCGACCTCCGGGCCGACCTGGACCGGCTCGCCCCGGCGCCGGAGCAGGCGCCCGAAGCCCCGGCGGACCAGCCCCTCAGCACCGAGCAGCGGGAGATCCTCGACCTGCTCGCCGACGGTCACTCGATCGCCGCGGCGGCGCGGCTGCGCTACCTGTCGCTGCGCACCGCGAACCGGCGGGTGGCCGAGGCCCGGGAGGCGCTCGGCGTGGCCACCACCCGGGAGGCCGTGGTCGCGTACGCGCGGCTGCGGGACCGCGGCTGACTCACTTGCCGAACCGCTCCGACCACCAGTCGTCCAGGTCGGACAGCGCCTCGTCCTCCTTGATGACCAGCCCGCCGAGCCGGTCCTCCTCGGCGTCTCAGTAGAGCGCCGAGCCGCCGGACTTTTCCACCGTCCACTTCGCGCCCTCGGCCCAGGAGCCCTTGGTGGCGCCCTGCCGCTGCGAGCTGCTGGACAGCGTGCTGCGCCACAGCTCGAGCGACGCCCCGGTCGGCAGCTCGAAGAGCAGCACCTCGTGCCCGTCCTCGAAGACGCACTGCGCGGCCGCGGCGCTGTCGGTGCTCTCGTCCGTGCAGGAGGTCATCTCGGCGTAGTAGGGCCGGGCGTTGTCGCGCAGCTTGGCCGAGGTGAAGAACTGGTCGAACTCGGTGCTCGGCGGGCTGTTCGCGGCCGAGGTGGTCGGGCCGGCCAGCGTCGGAGCCGGGGTCGGGGTCGGATCGCCGCCGCCGGCGTTGATCGCCACCAGGGTGAGCACCAGCACCAGGACGGCGGCCAGGCCGCCGGCCAGCGCGACCAGCTTGGTCCGGGAGCCGCGGGCCGGACCGGACCCGCCGGGTCCGTCCGGGCCGTCGGTGAAGGTCTGGAAGTCGGCGGCACCGACGCGGATCGGGCCCCCTCGGCTCCCGCGATCGGCGGGTCCCCGGGAGCGACCACCTAGCCTGGGCCGGTGCCGTTCCGCGTCTGCTTCGTCTGCTCCGGCAACATCTGCCGGTCCCCGACCGCCGAGGCGGTCCTCCGCCGGCAGCTGGCCGAGGCCGGGCTGGACGGGCAGGTCGCGGTGGACAGCGCCGGCCTGGGCGACTGGCACGTCGGCGAGGGCGCGGACCGGCGGTCCGCGGCGGCGCTGCGGCAGCGCGGCTACCCGGCCTGGGAGCACCGGGCCCGCCAGTTCACCGCGGCCGACTTCGCCGAGCGGGACCTGGTGGTCGCGCTCGACGCCGGCCACGAGCGGGACCTGCTCGCCCTGGCGCCGACCGCCGCGGACCGGGACAAGGTCCGGCTGCTCCGCTCGTACGACTCCGCGGCCGGGACCGGCGAGCTGGACGTGCCGGATCCGTACTACGGCGGCCCGGCCGGCTTCGAGCACGTCCTCGACCTGGTCGAGGAGGCCTGCCGGGGACTGCTGGCGGAGGTACGCACCCAGCTGGGCTGATCGAGTGGTCGGCGCGCGCATCCGCGCCGGCTGAGTGATGATCCGCTGGTGGATGTTCCCGCTCGGGTGACATCGTTGCTGCGGATCAGCGTGCTGTCCGCCGGACAGAGCGGTCGGGCCATCACCGGCGACCGCTGGCGGCTGGGCCTCGCCGACGGCCGGGACGTCTTCGTCAAGGCCCGGGAGGACGCCCCGGAGGGCTTCTTCGCCGCGGAGGCGGCCGGGCTGCGCTGGCTCGCCGAGGCGGCCGGCGGTCCGCCGCTGCCCGAGGTGCTGGCCCAGGACCGGGAGCTGCTCGTGCTGCCCTGGCTGCCCGCCGACAGTGGCGGCCCGGCCGCCGCGGTGGAGCGGCTGGGTCGGGAGCTGGCCACCCTGCACGCCGCGGGCGCACCGGCCTTCGGCGCCGCCCGGCCAGGCTGGATCGGCGCCGCCCCGCTGGACAACCGGCCGTGCGACACCTGGGCCGACTTCTACGGTGCCCGCCGGATCGAGCCGTACGTGCGGCTGCTCCGGGACGCGGGCCTGGACGCCGAGGACGCGGCGGTCTTCGACCGGCTGCTCGGCCGGCTGCCCGGGGTGGCCGGCCCGGAGGAGCCACCGGCCCGGCTGCACGGCGACCTGTGGACCGGCAACGTGCTGTGGTCCGGCGGGCGGGGCTGGCTGATCGACCCGGCCGGGCACGGCGGTCACCGGGAGACCGACCTGGCCATGCTGGAGCTCTTCACGCTGCCGCGGCTGGGCCGGCTGCTGGCCGCGTACCAGGAGGTCGCGCCGCTGGCGCCGGGCTGGCAGCAGCGCCGCCGGCTGCACCAGCTGCACCCGCTGCTGGTGCACGCGCTGCTCTTCCCGAGCGGCGGCTACCTCGCCGCCGCGCTGGAGATGGCCCGCCGCTACCTCTAGATGGTCGGGCTCCCCGGTCGGCCCCGGCGTACCGCCGCATGCCCGTCCGGAGCCGGGGGTAGGGGCAGGTCATGACCGGTGATCCCGCGTACCCGCGGCCCGCGGAGGACCCGACCGCCGGTCCCGCCGCCGCGCCGCCCCCGGCCGCCACGACAGCGGCCCCGCCCGACGCGACAGCGCCCCCGGCCGACGCGACAGCGCCTCGGCCGACGCGACGGCGGCCCCGGCCGAGCCGGCGGCCACGCTGCCGCCGCAGCACACCCTCGACCGGACCCGCACCGGCGGGCTCTGGGTCGCCGCGATCTCCGCGGTCGTGGTGATCCTGCTGCTGCTCATCTTCATCCTGCAGAACGACGAGCAGGTCGAGGTGTCCCTCTTCGGCGCCAACCCCGACCTGCCGCTGGGTGTGGCCCTGCTGCTCGCCGCCGTGCTCGGCGCCCTGATCGTGGCGCTGCTCGGCACCGCCCGGGTCGTCCAGCTGCGGCTGACGGCCAAGCGGCACCGCACCGAGGACCAGTCCGCGGGCCGGACCGGGCGGCGGACGACACGCCGCTGACCCGCCCTGTGCGGGTACTCACAGCCCGACCGGGGAACATCCGGACCCCGTAAGGCGTGCTCCCAAGACGATGGCTGAGAAAACTTTCATCCCTACCAAGGCAGAGTTGAGACCACTCGAGGTCGGCGTCGGCGCCGGCGCGGCGGTGATCACCGCGTTCGCCTCGTCCTACCTGGGCACCGCCGGGACGCTGACCGGCGCCGCGCTGGCCAGCGTGGTCGCCACCGTGAGCACGTCCCTGCTGCGGACGTCCGTGCACCGGACGAACGAGTCGCTGCAGCGGACGACCGCCCGGCTGCGGCACACCGCCGCCGGCCCGGAGATGGGCGGGTCCACGGCGGTCGACCCCGGCCTGGCCGCGCTGGACGACAGCGAGCGCGCCGCCGCCGGGGTGCCCGCGGCCGGCGACGAGCCCGCGACCGGCGGCACCGACGGCACGACGGCACCGGCGCGCCCGACCCGGCCGGGACGGACGGGCCGGCGCTGGCCGGCACCCGGCTCGGCCGCGCCCGCCGCCCGACCTGGGCGGTGCTCGCCGCCGGCGCGGTGGCCGCGTTCGTGGTCGCGCTGGTCGCGATCACCGGCATCGAGTCGGCGGTCGGCAAGCCGCTGGCCGCGCTGATCGGCAACGAGCAGGGCGGTGGCACCACGATCGGCCGGACGGTCGGCGACACTCCGGCGCAGGTCACCGACGAGCCGGACACCAACCCGACACCGACCCCGTCCACGACGGCCGAGGAGTCGGCCGACCCGACGGACAGCCCGACGCCGAGCGAGCAGACCAGCCCGGCCGGGGAGGAGGCGACCCCGGCGCCGACCCCGGCGCAGACCGGCCAGCCCACCACGGCGCCGTCGGCGACCCAGCCACCGGCGAGCACCCCGGCACCGACCCCCTGACCCACCCGACCGCCGCCCGGGCACCCCGCGAGGGTGCCCGGGCGCCGTCGTCCGCGGGCCGATGACCCGTGGACCGGCTCAGCCGGGCAGCTTCACCACCGTGACGAAGAAGTCGTCGATCTGCTGGACCACCCGGATGAACCGCTCGAAGTCCACCGGCTTGGTCACGTACGCGTTGGCGTGCAGGTCGTAGCTGCGCAGCACGTCCTCCTCGGCCTCGGAGGTGGTGAGCACGACGACCGGGATCGCCCGCAGCGACTCGTCCGCCTTGATCTCGGCGAGCACCTCCCGCCCGTCCTTCCGGGGCAGGTTGAGGTCGAGCAGGATCAGGCCGGGCCGGGGTGCGTCCGCGTAGTCGCCCTCGCGGCGGAGGAAGGAGACCGCCTCGACGCCGTCGGTCACCACGTGCAGCGTGTTGCGGAGCTTGTGCTCCTCGAACGCCTCGCGGGTCATCAGCACGTCGCCCGGGTCGTCCTCGACCAGCAGCACGTCGATGACGGCGGGCGGGGCGGCGGTCGGGTCGGTCATGGTCGGGTCACTCATCGGCGGCGTCGAGCTCCTCGGCGGTCGCGGCAGGCACCTCGCCGGGCGGCGGGGCGAGCTTGGGCAGGGTGAAGCGGAACGTGGTGCCGGCCGAGACCTCGGTGTCCAGCCAGATCCGCCCGCCGTGGTATTCGATGATCTTGCGGCACATGGCCAGGCCGATGCCGGTGCCGGGGTAGGCGTCCTTCGGGTGCAGCCGCTGGAAGATCACGAAGATCCGGTCGGCGTACTCCGGCTCGATCCCGATGCCGTTGTCCCCGACGCAGAACTCCCACTGGTCACCGGCGTCGGCCACCCCGACGTGGATGCGCGGCGGCGCCGACCCGCGGAACTTCACCGCGTTGCCGATCAGGTTCTGGAAGACGCCGGCGAGCAGGGAGACGTCCCCGGACACCCGGGGCAGCTCGTCCACGGTCACCTCGGCGCCGGTCTCCTCGATCACCAGCGACAGGTTGGCCAGGGCCTGGTCGACCAGGTCGCCGGCCTCCACCTCGACGTGCTCGCGGAGCAGCCGGCCGACCCGGGAGAACGCGAGCAGGTCGTTGATCAGCACCTGCATCCGCTTGGCGCCGTCCACCGCGAAGGCGATGTACTGGTCGGCCCGCTCGTCCAGCTGGCCCTTGTAGCGGCGCTCCAGCAGCTGGGTGAAGCTGGCCACCTTGCGCAGCGGCTCCTGCAGGTCGTGCGAGGCGACGTACGCGAACTGCTCCAGCTCGGTGTTCGACCGCTCCAGCTCACGGGCCTGCTCGTCCAGCCGCTCGGTGGCGGCCCGGAGCGCGCCCAGCTCGGCCAGGATCTGCCGGCGCATCGCGTCCACGTCGCTGCCGAGCTCGACCACCTCGCGCGGGCCGGTGCCGACCACCCGGGCCTCGAAGTCGCCGTCGGCGACCCGGCGCACGCCGGCGGCCAGGTCCGAGATCGGCCGGGTGATCACCCGGCGCAGCCCCACCGCGAGCACCACCAGCAGCACGACCAGGCTCACCGCGAGCAGCACCGCGATCGTCTGCAGCCGGCTGGCCGCGTCGGCGAGGTCGGCCCTGGCGTCGGCGGTGGCCCGGTCGAGGTCGGCCTGCAGGGAGCGCAGCGGCACCCGCAGGTCGTCGAAGAGCTGCCGGCCCTGCTGCTCGCTGACCGGGACCGGCCGGCCGGCGCCGACCGCGGCGATCGTCGGCTCGGCGTACCCGGTCCGCCACCGGTCCGCCCGGGCGACCACCTCGTCCAGGTTGGTGCGCAGCGCCAGCTCCGGCCGGTCGGCCACCGCGGACAGGGCGGCCAGCGCGGCGGCCTCGGCCCGCCGGCCCGCCTCGTACGGCTGCAGGAAGACCTGCTCGCCGCCGAGCGCGTACCCGCGGAGGCCGGTCTCCTGGTCCAGGAACGCGACCGTCAGCTGCTCCACCTGCCGGTACGCCGGGTCGATGCGGTCGATCACCCGGCTCCGGGCCTCGGACAGGCTGGCCAGCGCGAGCGCGCCGGCCGTGATCATCAGCGCGGAGACCAGCCCGGCGACCACGCCGAGCACGGCCAGCGACCGGCGCAGCGGCCAGGCGTCGCTCGGCCGGGGCGGACGGGTCCGGATCGACCGGCCGGGCAACCGGTCCGGCAGCACCGGCGCCGGGTCCGGTGCCGGCCGCACGTCCGCCTCAGGCACGGGCCGGTCCGGCCGACGGCTGGGCGCCGACCAGCAGCACCGCGACGTCGTCGACCAGGTCACCGCCGTTGAGCGCCTCGACCTCCTGGATGATCGCGTCCACCACCGCGTCCGGCCCGGTCCGCCAGCCCGGCCGGCGGCGGACCAGCCGGTCGACCAGGTCGGCCAGCCCTTCCCCGCCGAGCCGCTCCGGGCCGCGCCCGACCCGGCCGTCGATCAGCCCGTCGGTGTGCAGCAGCAGCGCCCACTCCGGCGGCAGCGCGACGTCGGTGGCCGGCCACTCGGTCCGCGGCACCACCCCGAGCGGCGGCACCACCTTGGCCTCGGACAGCAGCCGCACGCCGGTGTCGCCGACCAGCAGCGGCGCCGGGTGGCCGACCAGGTGGACGTGGACGTGCCGGCGGTCCGGGGCGATGGTGAGCGCGCAGACGGTGGCGAAGATGTGCTCCCGGTGCCGCTCGTGCACCAGCACCTGCTGCAGCGTGGTGAGGATCTCCCCGGGCGGCCGGGACGCCAGCACCAGCGCGCGCCAGGCGATCCGGAGCCGGACGCCGAGCGCGGCCTCGTCCGGGCCGTGCCCGCTGACGTCGCCGATCATCACGTGCAGGGCGCCGTCCGCGCCGCGCACCGCGTCGTAGAAGTCGCCGCCGAGCAGCAGCCGCCGGCCACCGGCCTGGTAGCGGGCGGCGAAGAGCACGCCGGCGCCGGCGATCAGCGGGCTGGGCAGCAGGCCGCGCTCCAGCCGGGCGTTCTCCTCGGCGTGCAGCTGCTGCTCCTGCAGCGCCCGCTCGGTCGCCTCGATCCGGCTGCGGCCGATCGCGTACCGGATCGCCCGGGTCAGCAGCTGCCCGTCGACCTGCCCCTTGACCAGGTAGTCCTGGGCGCCGGCGGCGACCGCCTCGGCGCCGCGGTGCTCGTCGGCCAGGCCGGTGAGCACCAGCAGCGCGACGCCGTCGGCGCGGGCCGCCAGCCGGCGCAGCCCCTCCAGCCCGGTCGCGTCGGGCAGGCCGAGGTCGAGCAGCACGCAGTCGACCTTGCCGACCGCGGCCTCCGCCTCGGCCAGCGTCCGGGCGCGCAGCATCTCGACCGGGGTCACCGCCTCGTCGAGGAGCTCGCCGACCAGGAAAGCGTCGCCGTCGTCGTCCTCGACCAGCAGCACCCGGACGGTGTCGGCGGGCACTGAGGACCCAGCGGGCTCACCGACCGTGGGCAACAGGCTGCTCACCCGGTGCCCACCGGGCGCGAAGGGTGGTTCAGTCGTCTTCCCCCTGTCCGTGCCCCGCGAGCCGACCCGTCTCCCTCGGATCGCACCTGCGAGCCGGGGGCGCGGCGCGCCCCCGTCGTCCGGCGACTTTACTCACTCCGTCCGCCCGGCAACCACCGCCGGCGGTCAGCGGGACGGCAACTCCCCGAGCGCGGCGACGAGCGCGTCGGTGGCCTGCTCCGTCGACGCGCTCCCGCCGAGGTCGCGGGTGCGGCTGCCGGCGTCGGCGAGCGTGGCGGTGACCGCGGCGAGCACGTCCGCGGCGGCCTCCGGGTGGCCGAGGTGGTCGAGCATCAGCGCCGCCGACCAGACCGCGCCGACCGGGTCGGCGACCCCCTGGCCGGCGATGTCCGGCGCCGAGCCGTGCACCGGCTCGAACATCGACGGGTACGTCCGGGTCGGGTCGAGGTTCGCCGACGGCGCGATGCCGATCGAGCCGGCCACCGCGGCGGCCAGGTCGGACAGGATGTCCCCGAAGAGGTTGGACCCGACGATGACGTCGAAGCGGCCCGGGTCGAGCACCAGCTTGGCCGCGAGCGCGTCGATGTGCTCCTGGTCCCACTCCACGCCGGGGTGCCGCTCGGCCCGCTCCCGGACGATCTCGTCCCAGAAGGGCATCGTGTGCACGATCCCGTTGGACTTGGTGGCCGAGGTCAGCCGGCCCCGCCGGGTCGCCGCGAGCTCGAAGGCGTGGTCCACGATCCGGGTCACCCCGACCCGGGTGAAGACCGCCTCCTGCACGGCCATCTCCTCCGGGAAGCCCCGGTTGAGCCGGCCGCCGATCTCGCTGTACTCGCCCTCCACGTTCTCCCGGACCACCACCAGGTCGACGCTGCCCGGCTCGGCCCCGCGCAGCGGCGAGCCCACGCCCTCGAAGACCCGGACCGGGCGCAGGTTCACGTACTGCCGGAAGGACCGCCGGATCGGGATGAGCAGCCCCCACAGCGACTCGTGGTCCGGCACCCCGGGCCAGCCGACGGCGCCCAGCAGGATCGCGTCGTACGGGCGCAGCCGCTCGATCCCGTCGGCCGGCATCATCGCGCCCTCGTCCAGCCACCGCCGGCAGGACCAGTCGAAGTCGTCGTACGCGAGGTCCAGGCCGTGCCGGGACGGCCACCGCGTCGAGCACCCGGCGGGCCGCCGCGGTGACCTCGACCCCGATGCCGTCGCCCGGGACGACCGCGATCCGCTGCGTCACGAGCCGATTCCCACGACCGCCACCATGAGCGGCAGGAAGATGATGATGAGGATCGCGCCGATCACGTCGAAGGAGATCCCGGACCGGATCATCTTCGTGATCGGCACGACGCCGGAGCCGTAGACGATCGCGTTCTGCGGGGTGGACACCGGCAGCATGAAGCCGAACGACGCCGCGAAGGTCGCCGCGAGCGCGGGCACCAGCGGGTCGACGCCGGCGGCCTGGGCGATCGGGATGATGATCGGCACCACCACGGCGGCCGAGGCGGTGTTGGACGTGGTCTCGGAGACCACGATCGCCAGCAGCACTGCGAAGATCGTGATCGGGACGATGCTGGCCAGGCCGAGCGCGTCGGCGCTGGCGGTGCCGATCGTCTTCGCCAGCCCGGTCGCCGACAGCAGCGCGCCGAAGATGATGCCGGTGCCGAAGAGCAGGATCGTGCCCCAGTCGATGCGGGCCGCCTCCTTCCAGGTGAGCGTGAACTCCCGATCCGGCCACGAGGTCGGCAGCAGGAAGAGCAGCGAGGCGCCGAGCACCGCCACGATGCCCTCGTCCAGCCGGTCGGAGACCGTCTCGTACACCGAGGAGTCGGTGCCGGCGACCAGCGCCACGATGCCGGGCAGGATCCACAGCGTCACGGTGATCGTGAAAGCGATCAGCGTGTTGCGCTCGGCCACGCTCAACCTGCCGAGCTTGGCCCGCTCGGAGGCGACGTACTGCTCGACGCCCTCGAGGTTCTTGATCTCGGGCTTGTTGAGCAGCAGCAGGATGACCACCAGCGCGACGAACATCAGGGCGCAGATCGGGATCGCCACCAGCATCCACTGGGTGAACGAGATCCGCTCGCCGGTCGCCTCCTCGATCAGCCCCCGGCCGATCAGGTTGGGCGGGCTGCCGACCGGCGTGAGCAGGCCGCCGACGCTGGCCCCGTACGCGAGCATGAGCATCAGCGCGACGCCGACCCGCAGCCGGGTCGGGTCGAAGCCCTCCCGGACGACCCCGCGCTCCTGCATGAGGTTGGCGATGACGGCGAGGATGCCGAGCGCGGTCGGCAGCAGCATCGCGACCGTCGCGGTGTTGGACACGAACGCCGACAGCGCACAGGTGATCGCACCGAAGGCGATGATCACCCTGGTGGTCGTCTTCCCGACGCCGGGCAGCGACAGGATCCGGAACGCGAAGCGCCGGGCCAGCCCGTGCGTGAGCATCGCCTGGGCCAGGATGAACGCCCCGATGAACGTGAAGACCGTGGACGAGCCGAACGGTTCGAGCACGTCGTCCGCCGGGGCGACGCCCAGCAGCACGACCGCCGCGACGCCGAGCAGGCCGCCGACCGGGATCGGCACCGCCTCGCTGATCCACAGCACGATGACGCCGAGCAGGACGCCGGCCAGCGTCTGCTGCTGCGGCTCCATGTCCAGCGGCAGCGCGAGGAAGACCAGCGCCACGATCGGGGCGAGGAAGAGCCCGACCGTGCGGCGGCCCTTCTCGAAGCGCTCCTCGGCCGGGGACAGCTGCTGCTCGCCGAGGCTGCGGTAGGTCGCGCCGCCGAGCAGCCTCTCCTCGATCGCGGTCCGCCGCCGGCCCGACTCCTCGCTGGGCCGGGGCGTGGACTCGGGCGTCTCGGTCATGAAAGACCCTTACCCGCCGGCTGTGGTGTTCCTCACATCACGATCCGGAAGTGGGTGGTCAGCCGGCCGCCGTCGAGCTCGTGCAGGGCCACGCCGGGCGGCAGGTCGTAGTCGAGGTCGTCGCGGCCCTCTGGCGGCAGCCGCAGCGTGGACACCACCCCGGGCGCGACGACCAGCGGCCGCCCGGCGAAGGTGCTCGTCGCCGCCGTGTGCGCGTGCCCGACCAGCACCGCCAGCACCTCCGGGTGGTTGTCCAGGAAGACGGACAGGCGGTCCGCATTCTCCAGCCGGATCGCGTCCAGCAGCGGGCTGTGCAGCACCACCGGCGGGTGGTGGAAGCAGACCACCGCGGGGTGGTCGGCCGCGGTCAGCGTGCTGTCCAGCCAGTCCAGCGTCTCGTCCTCGAGCAGGCCGTCGTTGCGGCCCGGCCGGGACGAGTCGCACATCGCCACCAGCAGCCCGTCCAGCTCCAGCACCGCGTTCACCGGGCCGCCGGTCGGCGCGCGGCCGAGCAGCACCTGCTCGTACGCCTCCCGCACGTCGTGGTTGCCCGGGCAGCTGACCAGCGGGTGCGGCGACTTGAGCAGCTCGACGGCCTGCTCGTACTCCGCCGGCTGGCCGTGGTCGGCGATGTCCCCGGTGACCAGCACGGCGGCCACGTCCTGCAGGCCGTTGACGTACGCCATCGTGCGGGCGGCGCGCTCCCGCCGCTCCGGGCCGCCGTCGAGATGCAGATCGCTGACCTGGACCAGCAGCATGGCGTTCCTCTCGTCGGGCCGACCCTAGCGGTCCGTAATTGTGCTACTTCGATGAGAACAATAGGATCAGTACGTGCTGGTGCGGGTCGACCCGGCCTCCCCGGAGCCGATCTACGCGCAGATCGCCGCGGCGGTGCGCCGGGAGGTCTCCGGCGGCCGGCTGCGGCCCGGGGAGCGGTTGCCCGGCGCGCGCCAGCTGGCCGCCGCGCTCGGGGTCAACGTGCACACGGTGCTGCGGGGCTACCAGGAGCTCCGCGACGAGGGCGTGGTCGAGCTGCGGCGCGGCCGCGGGGCGGTGGTCACCGACCGCGCCCCGCGGATCGCCGGGCCGGCGGCGGCGCTGCGGGCGTTCGTCGCCGAGGCCCGCCGGGCCGGCCTGTCCGCGGCGGAGGCGGCGGCGATGGTGCGGGAGGAGATGTCATGACGGGTCGGATCCGGACCACCCTGCTCGTCGCCGGCGGGGTGGACGAGCGCGGGCTGACCGTGCACTCGCCGCTCGGCTGGCCGACCCACACGGTGCCGCTGGCCGAGGCGGCCGCCGTGCTGACCGCGCTCACCGCCCGGGCCCGGGGATGAGCCGTAAGCTGGCTCGATGCGGGACGGCCGGGGCGAGACGCGGGAGGAGCGGTCCGAGCAGATCGTGACCGCGCTGCGGGACGCGTTCAGCGACCTGATGGACGCCGACCCGGCGGCCTTCCGGGTGAAGTTCCGGAAGATGGCCCGGGACCCGTTCGCGTTCTACCGGGGCAGCGCCGCCCTCTTCTACGCCGACCTCGCGGGGCCGTACGCGGCCGCGGACGAGCGCTGGGTGTCCGGCGACGGCGCCCGGGTGTGGATCCAGGGCGACCTGCACGCCGAGAATTTCGGCACCTACCTGGACGCCGGCGGCCGGCTGGTCTTCGACGTCAACGACTTCGACGAGGCCTACCTGGGGCACTGGACCTGGGACCTGCGCCGGTTCGTGGCCAGCCTGGCCCTGCTGTGCTGGCAGAAGGCGCTGCCCGACGGGGCGATCGACGCGCTGGTGGAGACGTACGTCCGGGCGTACGTCGAGCACGTCCGCCACTACGTCGAGGTGGACGACGACACCGAGTGGGCGCTGACCCTCCGCAACGCCGAGGGCGCCGTGCTGGAGGCGCTGCAGAAGGCGAAGCTGCGCACCCGCTTCGCGCTGCTGGAGTCGGTCACCGTGGTCGAGTCGTTCCGCCGCCGGTTCGCCGACCACGCCACCGTGCGGCGGCTGCCGGACGCCGAGCGGGACGAGGTCTGCGCCGCCTTCACCGCGTACCAGGACTCGATCCCGGACACCAAGCGCAGCAGCCTGGTCATCTTCGACGTGCTCGACATCGTCGGCAAGACCGGCTTCGGGATCGGCAGCGCCGGGCTGCCGGCGTACACGGTGCTCATCGAGGGCTTCAACCAGGCCCTGGACAACGACGTGGTGCTGACCATCAAGCAGGGCAACGTGGCCGCGCCCAGCCGGGTGGTGCGGGACCCGCGGGTGCACGACTTCTTCCGGCACGACGGGCACCGGACCGTGCTGTCGCAGCGGGCGCTGCAGGCCCACGCCGACCGCTTCCTCGGCTGGACCTCGATCCGCGGGCGCGGCTTCGTGGTGAGTGAGTACTCGCCGTACGAGCAGGACGTCGACTGGGCCGAGCTGACCGAGCCCGAGGACATCTCGGTGCTGGTCCGGCAGCTCGGCCAGGCCACCGCGAAGATCCACTGCGTCGCCGACGACGAGTCCGACCATGACCTGGTCACCGGCAGCGTGGAGCGGGTGATCGCGGACGCGGTCGGCGACGACGTGGACGCGCTGGTGGCGGACCTGCGGGCGTTCGCCCACGAGTACGCGGACCGGACCCGGGACGACCACCGGCTGTTCGTGGACGCCTTCCGCGGCGGCGCCTTCCGCCTCGACCCGGCCTGACGCCGCCTGGTGGCGACGATCGTCGAGCTCAGCTGACCGCGGGGCCGTCGCCCTCCAGGCGCTCGACCAGGTGGACGGTGACCGTCGCGCCGGCCTGCTTGCCGATCGCCTTGCGGACCGCCGCGGTCACCGGCAGCTTGTGCGTCCCGTCGCCGAGCGCCATGAACGCGCTGCGGAACGGGTGGCCGTCGATCGTGCCGCGGACCTTCACCAGCCCGCGGGTGCCGAAGAAGGCCGCCGACCAGTCGGTCCGCACGTACGTCCAGCCGCCCGGCTCCGGGCTGCGCTCCAGCGTCCCGATGAACTCGTGGTCCAGGCTCGTCATGGCGGTCATCGTCCCGCTCCTCCCCCGGGCGGCACCTCCGCCCGGCACCCGGGACGTCGACACCACCACCCCGATCTCGACACGGCCGGGGTCAGGTGGCCATGTCCACGAAGCGGGAGTAGTGGCCCTGGAAGGCGACCGTGACCAGGCCGGTCGGCCCGTTGCGGTGCTTGGCCAGGACGAGGTCGGCCTCGCCGGCGCGGGGGGACTCCCGCTCGTACGCGTCCTCGCGGTGCAGCAGGATCACCATGTCCGCGTCCTGCTCCAAGGAGTTGTGCGCAACGATCCCGTCCGCGAGGAAGTTGTGGGTGCCCTTGACGGTCGCGTCGTAGACCGGGACCGCGCCGAGCGACTCGACACCGACGATCCGGTCCCACAGCACGTCGTCGGTGGCAGCCGCGCGCAGCGCGTCCGACTCCAGCAGATCCGCGATCCGCAGCAGTCGCTCCCGGCTCGGGCAGCTGCGGTACAGCGTGGATCCGCAGTAGCTCATGCCGATCCCGGCCTGCAGAGCGCGCTCGCTGAGGCCGGCTCGCCGCCGCTCGGCCTTGACCAGCTCCCACACCGTAGGAGGCAGCGTGTCGACGTTGGTGTTCGACGGCGTGCCGGCGGAGAGAGCCAGGTACGCCACGGCCTGATCGCCGCGACTGCCGTGGACGCCCACCTCGGCGCAGAACCGGCGCATGTCCCGAGTGCCGGCCACCACCACGTGATAGCCCTCGCGCTGCGACTTCGCGTAGCGCACCGGGTAGAGCCGGGAAGCGAGCCCGAGGCGGCCGAGCAGGAGCACCACACCGTCCGCGAGAGCTCGGCTCGACGTCGAGTAGTAGATCCGCGGTATCGACTTCCGGGCGTCGGGCTTGGGGACGAACACGCTGCCGTCAGTCGCCCACAGGTGCCGCAGGAAGACACGGATCTCGTTGTCGTCCGCCCGGTGGAACTCCTCCGGTAACCGCTTCTCGTACGACCGAAGGTCGGAGATGCCCAGGTCGTGGAACCACTGCACGATCGGGTTACGCACTCCGTGAGTCAACCGGTGCGGGGACGGCAGGTAGCTGTGCTGCCAGTTTCCCTGCCGGACCCGACGGGGACGGATGCCGAACTCGGCGGCGGCCGCCGTCTCGACGAATGACAGGTTGGCCTCGTCCTGCGACGTGTAGTGCACCGGTTGCCGGCCCAGGACGCACCCGTCGCCGAGCAGGTGAGCGAGCAGGCCGATGCGGTGCTCACTCCAGCCCAGACCCGCTCCGAGCGGCGCCGGGACGCGACGCGGCACGGCGATCCGGTCGCCGACCCCGAGATCGGCCAGCGCCGTCCATCCGCTGAAGGTCAGGAACGGATGGTTGCCGGACGCCTTGACCGTCCGGCCCGAGGCAAGGGTGAGCCGGAAGACCTCCTTGACCCCCGAGGAGAAGACGGCGGTCAGAGGAGCAGGTGCCAACCGGCGGTGCTCGTCGAGCGACCAGACCTGCACACCGTCGCAGCCTCGGTCGAGCAGCTCCTGGAAGGAGACCGGGGCCCCCGTGTCCGCCCGCAGGAGAGTGGTGTCAGCGGTCATGCAGCCGGACTCGCGAAGATCGGAGAGCAGCGGCTTCTTGTCGGTGCGCTGCTCGGGGCCACGGTTGAGCTGGCTGATCGCGACCACCGGGACCTCGAGCTCCTTGGCCAGCAGCTTGAGCGACCGGGAGAACTCGGAGACCTCGACCTGCCGGGACTCCACCCGCTTGCCGCTGGTCATCAGCTGCAGGTAGTCGACCACCACGAGCCGCAGGTCGTGCCGCTGCTTGAGCCGCCGGGCCTTGGCCCGGATCTCCATCATGGTCAGGTTGGGCGAGTCGTCGATGTAGAGCGGGGCGTCCGCCACCTCGCCCATCCGCCGGGCCAGCCGGGCCCAGTCGTCATCGCTCATGTGCCCGGAGCGCATGTGGTGCAGCGGGACCTTCGCCTCCGCGGACAGCAGCCGCATGGTGATCTCGGACTTGCTCATCTCCAGCGAGAAGATCGCCGAGGTCAGCCCGTGCTTGATCGAGCAAGCCCGCGAAAAGTCCAGCGCCAGGGTGCTCTTACCAATTGCCGGTCTGGCGGCAACTATGACCATTTGTCCGGGGTGGAGGCCGTTGGTGATCTGGTCGAGCTCGGAGAAGCCGGTGGGGACGCCGATGCTCGCGCCGCCGCGGGAGGAGATCGCGTCGATCTCGTCCATGGTGCCCTGCAGCAGCTGCTCCAGCCGGACGTAGTCCTCGGAGGTGCGGCGCTCGGTGACGTCGTAGATCTCGGCCTGGGCGCGGTCGACCACCTCGTCGACGTCGCCGCCCTGGCCGCTGGCCGCGCCGTAGCCGAGCTGGACGATCCGGGTGCCGGCCTCGACCAGCCGGCGCAGCGTGGCCCGCTCGGCCACGATCTCCGCGTAGAAGCCGGCGTTGGCCGCGGTCGGCACCGCGGAGATCAGGGTGTGCAGGTAGGGCGTGCCGCCGAGCCGGAGCAGCTGGCCGGACCGGGTCAGCTCGGCCGAGACGGTGACCGGGTCGGCCGGCTCGCCGCGGCCGTAGAGGTCGAGGATGGTGTCGTAGAGCATTTGGTGGGCCGGCCGGTAGAAGTCGCCGGCGCGCAGCACCTCGACCACGTCGGCGATCGCGTCCTTGGACAGCAGCATGCCGCCGAGGACGGACTGCTCGGCCTGCAGGTCCTGTGGCGGCTGCCGGTCGAAGTCCGGCTGCTGTGACTGCTGCTGCCGGCCGACCCCGAGGTCGTCCGCGACCGCCATGCCCACCCCTCGGCCAGACATCGAACAGGTGTTCGAACACCCTGAACTCTAGGGGATCAGCCTAGGAAGCGTCGAGCGGCGCACCTAGCGAGGCTGTGCAAGCCGTCGGGGACAACGTGGGGACAACTCAGCCGTTCCTGTTGGCGGGGTGGGGACGAGCCTGTGGACGGCCCGAGCGAGCGACCGCGGGCACCGTGCCGACCTCCGGCGACGGCCTCCACAGGGTGGGGACGGAAGAAACTTCCGAGGGAAGCCGCCGGGGCCGGCTCAGCTCACCAGCACTCGCGGGTGACCGGGTCGCACTTGCCGTGCGCGGAGGCCGGAGCGGCCCCGGCGGCCAGGCCGGCGGCGGCGGCGAGCACGAGCAGGACGGTGGCGACGGCACGACGGAGCACGGCAACCTCCAGCGGACGGAACGGACGAACCCGTCCACTCTCTCCCGATCGCCCGTCCGGATCAAGCAGGGTAGAGATGTCACGGGACCGGCCTCAAGAGACATGCAATGGTCATGCCTCCCGGACAGCAAATGACAATACGGAAGAGCTGTATACCGGACGTACAGTCCGGGGCATGGGTGTGATCAAGGGTGAGCGCAGCATCGAGATCGACGCGCCGGCCGAGCGCTGCTACGACATCGTCGCCGACGTCGAGCGGACGCCGGAGTGGGCGAAGCCGCTGAAGAGCCTCGAGGTGCTGGAGCGGGACAGCGAGCAGCGGGCCGTGCTGATCGACACGGTGACCGACGCGAAGATGAAGACCGTCCGGGCCGTCCTGCGCTACTCGTACGAGCCGAAGCGCGCGGTCCGCTGGACCCAGGAGGAGGGCGACGCCGCCTCCCTGATCGGGTCCTGGACCTTCGAGGACCTCGGCGGCGGCCGCACCAAGGCGACGTACGCGATCGAGTCCGACCCCGGCAAGCTGCTGGGCAAGGTGATGCGCGGCCCGGCCGAGACCATCGTCCGGGAGATGCTGCTGATCAGCGGCACCTCGGGCCTCCGCGAGTACGCGGAGAGCAAGGTCCGCGCCGCCGGCTGACCCCACGGACGGCCGAGGCCCGGTGCCGCCGGAGCGGGACCGGGCCTCGGGCACCAGCTATGCGGAGACGACCTCGAGCGGGATCGTCGCCGTGACGTCCGGGTGCAGCACGACCGACACGTCGTGCCGGCCGAGCGACTTGATGCCGCCGGCCAGCTGCAGCCGGCGCCGGTCCAGCTGCGGGCCGCCGGCCTTCTGCACGGCCGACACCACGTCGGCCGCGGTGATCGAGCCGAACAGCCGGCCCCCGGCGCCGGCGCGGGCCGGCAGCCGCACGGACAGCTTCTCCAGGCTGGCCTTGATCTCCTTGGCGTGGCCGAGGTCGCGCACGCTCCGCGCGTCCCGGGCCCGCTTGATCGTGGCGACCTGCTTCTCGCCGCCCTTGGTCCACGCCATCGCGTAGCCGCGCGGCACGAGGTAGTTGCGCGCGTAGCCGTCGCGCACCTCGACGACGTCCCCGGGCGAGCCGAGGCCGGCCACCTCCTGGGTGAGGATGAGCTTCATCTCCGGCCCCCTCAGCGCGCCGTGCTGGTGTAGGGCAGCAGCGCCATCTCGCGGCTGTTCTTCACCGCGACGGCCACGTCGCGCTGGTGCTGGCTGCAGTTGCCGGTCACCCGGCGGGCCCGGATCTTGCCGCGGTCGGAGATGAACTTCCGCAGCAGCGCGGTGTCCTTGTAGTCGATGTAGGTGGCCTTGTCCTTGCAGAACGCGCAAACCTTCTTCTTCGGCTTGCGGAGTGGCGCCTTCGCCATGTCGTGTGCTCCGTCGAGTCGATCTTGGGGAAGTGTCTAGAAGGGGGGCTCGTCGTACGAGCCGCCGCCGGCGCCGGTCGGCGCGGGCGCCGCGGAGCCCCAGGGGTCCTCCGACCCGCCGCCGGACCCACGCCCGCCACCGCCGCCGCCACCGCCGCCGCCGCCGCCGCCGAAGTCCCCGCCGCCGCTGCCGCGGGAGACCTTGTTGACCTTGGCCGTCGCGTACCGCAGCGAGGGGCCGATCTCGTCGACCTCCAGCTCGACGACGGTGCGCTTCTCGCCCTCCCTCGTCTCGAAGGAGCGCTGCTTGAGCCGGCCGGTCACCACCACCCGGGCGCCACGGGTGAGCGACTCGGCCACGTTTTCCGCGGCCTGCCGCCAGACGTTGCAGCGCATGAAGAGCGCTTCCCCGTCCTTCCACTCGTTGGTCTGCCGGTCGAACATGCGCGGCGTGGAGGCCACCGTGAAGTTGGCCACCGCCGCCCCGCTCGGGGTGAAGCGCAGCTCCGGGTCGGCGGTGAGGTTGCCCACCACCGTGATGATCGTGTCGCCTGCCATCGGGCCCTCCCTATCGCAGCTCGGGGCGCAGCACCTTGGTGCGCAGCACCTCGTCGTTCAGGTTGAGCTGGCGGTCGAGCTCCTGGACCGCGGCCGGCTCGGAGGTGAGGTCGACGACGGCGTAGATGCCCTCGACCTTCTTGGCGATCTCGTACGACAGGCGGCGGCGGCCCCAGACGTCGAGCTTCTCGACCGAGCCGCCGGCGGTGCGCACGACGTTGAGGTACTGCTCGAGCAGCGGGGAGACGGTCCGCTCCTCGAGATCAGGATTGAGGATGATCATGAGCTCGTAGTGACGCACAGGTCACGAGCCTCCTGTGGACTCAGGCGGCCGCGGGCTCTCCGCGGCAGGAGGATGTCGCCGCCGTCCAGGCGGGCAACCGCACGAGGGTACCTCACCGCCCGCGACCGCCCCCGACGCGGAGAGGCCCCGCTCCGGTCGTCGCGGGGGAGAGTGCCGGGTCGGGGTCCGGCGTCCGCTCGGACCGGAGCGAGGCTGCGAGGGAGACGGGGACCGTCCGCCCCGATGACGCCAGCCGTGGAACTGTCCGAACCCCGCCGTACCCTCGCGGCATGGTCCCCATCGGCGCCCACCTGCACGGCGCAGTGACGGTCGAGGAGGCCCGCGCCCGCGGCGCGGAGATCGTGCAGATCTTCCTCGGCGACCCGCAGGGCTGGAAGAAGCCGCCGGACCGGGAGGCCGACGTCGCCCCGCTGCGGGACGCCGGCATCGGGCTCTACGTGCACGCCCCCTACCTGGTCAACGTGGCCACCACCAACAACAAGATCCGCATCCCGAGCCGCAAGATCCTCGACCAGCACGCCGCCGCGGCGGCCGCGCTCGGTGCCCGCGGGCTGATCGTGCACGGCGGTCACCTCAACGAGGGCGACGACCCGCAGGCCGGCTTCGACAACTGGCGCAAGGTCTTCGAGCGGGCGAAGTTCGACGTGCCGATCCTCATCGAGAACACGGCCGGCGGGGACAACGCGATGGCCCGCCGGCTGGACCGGATCGCCCGGCTGTGGGACGCGGTCGGCGACCTCGGGCCGGGCTTCTGCCTCGACACCTGCCACGCCCACGCCGGCGGCGAGGAGCTGCTCGACGTGGTCGACCGGGTCAAGGCGATCACCGGCCGGATCGACCTGGTGCACGCCAACGGGTCGCGCGACGCGTTCGGCTCCGGCGCCGACCGGCACGCCAACCTGACCGACGGCCACATCGACCCCGACGCGGTGGTGGCGGTGTGCGCCGCCGCCGGCGCGCCGATCCTGGTGGAGACGCCGGGGCTGGTCGAGGGTCAGGGCGCGGACATCGAGTTCCTGCGCTCCCGCCTGCCGAAGTGATCCCGTGAGCGGGCGCGAGGGCTCGCAGCGGGCACGGACACAGCTCCGGCGGCGGCCGGACGTGGTGCTGCTGGTGGTGCTCGCCACCACCGCGTTCGGCATCCTGCTCGGCTACCTGTCCAAGACCCCGTGCACCGGCCCGCCGTACGACCCGTACGGGATCTCGGCCAACCTGGGCCTGCGCAAATACAGCGACCTCTGCTACTCCGACGTCCAGCAGCTGTGGGTGGGCCGCGGCGTCCGCGAGCACCTCTTCCCGTACCTGAGCGGGAGGCTGGAGCCGAGCGACCGGCCGGAGGGCACCCTGGTCGGCGGCGCGGTGGAGTATCCGATCGTCACCGGCATCTTCATGTGGCTGGCCGGCCTCGGCGCCAGCACCGACGGCGACTACCTGCGCACCACCGCGCTGCTGCTGGCCCCGTTCGGCCTGCTCACCGCCGGGCTGCTGGCCCGGCTGGCCGGCTGGCGGGCGCTCATCTGGGCGACGTCGCCGGCGCTGGTGCTCTACAGCGTGCACAACTGGGACTTCCTCGCCACCGCCTGCGTGGTCGGCGCGGTCTGGGCCTGGGCCCGCGGCCGGCCGGGCGCCGCCGCGATGCTGCTCGGCCTCGGCGCCGCCACCAAGATCTATCCCGGCTTCCTGGCCCTGCCGCTGCTGCTGGAGCGGGTCGCGCTGCGGGACTACCGCGGTGCGGGCCGGGTGGCCGCCGGCACCGGCGGGGTGTGGGCGGCCATCAACCTGCCGTTCATGCTGGCCAACTGGGACGGCTGGTGGGCGACGTACTCGTTCCAGGCGGGCCGCGCGGCCGACCTGACCACCAACTCGATCTGGTACTGGGGATTTCCCGAGCTCAGCGGCGACGAGGTCAACCGGTGGAGCTTCGCCCTGATCGCGGCGGCCTGGCTGGTCGCGGTCACGGTCGGCTGGGCGATCGGACGGTCCACCGGCCGCTATCCGTGGCTCCAGGTCGGCGCCGCGCTGCTCGCCTCGTTCCTGCTCTTCAACAAGGTCTACAGCCCGCAGTACGTGCTGTGGCTGCTGCCGTTCTTCGTGCTGCTGCGGATCCGCTGGGGCTGGTGGGTGTCCTACCTCGCGGTCGACCTGCTGCTCTACGTCGGCCTGTTCCGGTGGTATTACGACATCACCCAGGGCGGCGACTTCGGGGTGGCCAAGCAGGCGGCGGTGCTCGGCGTCTGGGGCAAGGCGATCCTGCTCGCCCTGCTCTACGTGGTGTTCCTGCGGTCGTCGTCGGTCGTGCCGCCCCCGCCGGAGGACCCGCCGCCGGGCCCACCCGGGGACCAGGGCCGGTCCGACCAGGGCTCGTCCGACCAGGGCTCGTCCGACCAGGTGTGGTCCGGCGATCGGGACAGCACCAGCGGCCCGCGGTCCGCGGCGCCGTCGAGCACGCCGCCGGCCGGGTCGTCGGATCCGGTCCCCTCCGGCGCGCGCACCAGGTCCCGCTCCGGCCGCAGCACGTCCCGGACCACCAGCCCGACCAGCACCAGCACCGCGACGTCGCGCAGCAACACGGCCCGGAAGAACCAGTCGTAGGAGACGCCCTTGTCCGCGGTGCCCAGGAACCACAGCAGCCGCGGCACCCAGACCAGGCACTCGGTGACCTGCCAGGCCAGCAGCGCCCGCCAGGACGGCCGGGCCAGCACGGCCAGCGGCAGCAGCCAGAGTGAGTACTGCGGGGACCAGACCTTGTTGGTGAGCAGGAAGGCGGCGACCACCAGGAAGAGCAGCTGCGGCAGCCGCGGCCGGCGCGGGGCCAGCAGGCCGAGCACCGCCACCGCGCCGACGGCGACCACCACGGCGATCGCGGCGATGCCGTTGACCTGCGGCGGGGAGCCGCCCTCGCCTCCGGTGAGCACGTGGTCCAGGCCGTACCAGAGCGAGTCGAAGTCCGCGGGCCGCTCCCGGTTGAGCTCGAAGAAGCGCTTCCAGGACTCGGGGTACGCCGCCGCGATCGGCAGGTTGACCGCCGACCAGGCCACCGCCGCGCCGAGCGCGGCCCGCCAGAAGGCCGGCAGCTGCCGGGACCGCCAGCACAGCACGAGCAGCGGCACGAAGAAGAGCGCCGGGTAGAGCTTCGCCGCGATGCCGAGCCCGAGCAGCAGGCCGGCCAGCCCGGGCCGGCGGCCCTGCCAGGCGACCAGCCCGGCACCGGCCAGCGCGACCGCGAAGAGGTCCCAGTTGGTGAAGGCGTGCACCACCACCAGCGGGGACAGCGCGACCATGGCGGCGTCCCACTTCCGGCGGCCGGCCAGCCGGCCGGTGCTCCAGGTCACCACCAGCATGCAGAGGGCCAGCAGCAGCGCGGTGACCGAGAAGTACGCCCGGATCTCGGTGGTGTCCGGCAGCGGCGAGTCCTGCGCCCAGCTCACGTACGTCTTCGCCAGCGCCGCCGCGACGCCCATGAAGCCGCCGGTGAGCACCGGGTACTCCACCGGGTGCTCCGCGTACGGGATCGCGCCCTCGTTGAGCCGCTCGGTGTAGAAGAGCGGGATGACGTCGGAGTAGCAGAGGTGGGTGTACTGCCGGCCCTCCGTCCACGTCCCGCTCTGGCACGGCGACTTCTGCAGCCAGGCCAGCGCGAGGGTGAGGATGGTCAGCGCGAGCAGCACCCGCAGCGGCGTCCAGAAGCGACGCAGGCCGAGCGCGCCGTGCCGGCCCCACGGGCCGCCGATGGCCCCGCTCGCTGCCCGCACCACCGGGTCGTCCCGGGACGGCAGGAACGGCGGCCGGCCGTCCGGGCCCGGGTCCAGCGGGCCGAGGACCGTCGGCCGGGAGGTCATGGCGAGCCGGGCGGCCCCGGCCGGGTCGGCTTCGGCGCCGGGGTCGTCGGCGTCGGCTCGGTCGGCGTCGGGGTCGGCTCGGTCGGCGTCGGCGTCGGGTCGGGCCGCGGTTTGCGGGTCTTGGTCGGGCTCGGCGACGGCGTCGGGGACGGCGTGGGCGACGGTCGGGCGGTGGCCGTCGGCGAGGGCGAGGGCGACGGGGCCGGCCGCAGCTCCGGGTTGACCTGGACGTCGTCGGTCAGCTCGACCTCCGGTTTGCCGTCCAGGTAGGCGTTCATGAAGGCCTGCCAGGTCAGCCCGGGCAACCCGCGCCCGTACACCGGCCGGTCGTCGGCGTTGCGGACCTTCTCGTACTTCTCGGTGCCGACCCAGACCGCGGTGCTGACCTGCGGGGTGAAGCCGACCATCCAGGCGTCGGAGTTGTCCAGGTCGGAGCCGGCCAGCTGCTGGGTGCCGGTCTTGGCCGCCGACTCCCGGCCGTCGGCCAGCGGGTCGTCCGAGTACGCCGCCACCGGCTTCATCGCGTACGTGACGTCGTTGGCGACCTTGGGGTCCAGCGCCCGGAAGCTCTTCACCCCGTTCTCGTAGACGACGTTGCCGTCCCGGTCGAGCACCCGGGTGACGAAGTGGGCCGGGTGCTGCACGCCGCCGTTGGCGAACACGGAGAAGCCGGCGGCCTGGTCGATCGGGCGCACCTCGTACTGGCCGATCCCGATGCCGCCCGCGGTGCCGCCGCCCTTCTCCTGCAGCGTCGGAGCGCCGTTGTCGGTGCGCTTGGCCGGCACGCCCATCTTCTGCGCCAGCTTGGCCACGTTCTCCGGGCCGACGTCGAGGGCCATCTCGTAGAAGACCGTGTTGATGGACCGGCGCATCGCGTCCAGCACCGAGCAGCGCGGGCACTGCGCGCCCTCGGAGTTGCGCACCGGCCGGGGCGCGCCCGGGAACTCCCGCGGCGAGGAGCCGTCGTACGTCCGGTAGACGCTGACCTTGTCCTCGTCCGGCGTCTCCGCCCCCAGCGACTGCTGCAGCGCGGCGGCCAGCGTGTACGGCTTGAAGGACGAGCCGGGCTGCCGCCAGGCCTGGGCGAAGTCGAAGCCGGTGCCGGACGAGCCGCCGTAGTAGGCGAGCACGCCGCCGGTCTCCGGGCTCACCGCGACCAGGGCCTGCCGCAGGTTCTTCGGCTGCCCCTCGAACTGCTCCTGGACCGCGGCCACCGCGGCGCCCTGCGCCGCCCGGTCGATGGTGGTGACCACCCGCAGGCCCTCGGCGTTGAGCCGGGCCTCGTCGAAGTCGGCCGCCTCCAGCTCCTCGGTCACCTGCCGGACGATGAGGCCCTTCCAGGTCTTGCTGGCGTCGTCCAGGCTGGCGTTCGTCTTCGGCTTGACCTTCGGGTACTTCTGCTTCGCCGCGTCGGCCTCGGCCAGCTTGTCCATCTCGACCATGCCGTTGAGCACGAACTGCCAGCGCGCCTTCGCCGCCTCCGGGTGCGCCTGCGGGTCGTAGAGCGCGGGCGACCGGATGCTGGACGCGAGCACCGCGCCCTCGCTGACCGACAGCTTCTCCACCGGCTTGCCGAAGTAGACCTGCGAGGCGGCCTGGATGCCGTACGCGCCGCGGCCGAAGTAGATGGTGTTGAGGTACCACTCGAGGATCTGGTCCTTCGAGTACTGCCGGTCCAGCTTGACCGTGACGAACAGCTCCTTGAACTTCCGGCTGAAGGTCCGGTCGCCGGAGGTGAAGACGTTCTTCACGTACTGCTGGGTGATGGTGGAGCCGCCCTGCAGCTCGCCGCCGCGGACGTTGTTCCAGGCGGCCCGGGTGATGCCCTTCGGCGAGATGCCGGGATCGGTGTAGAAGCTGCGGTTCTCCGCCGCCAGCACCGCGTAGCGGACGTGCTCGGGGACGTTCGTCAGCGGCACGTCGGTCCGGTTCTGCGAGCCGATCCGGGCCAGCACGCTCTTGCCGTCGGCGTAGAGGATCGTGGCGACCTGGTTGGTCTCCAGCGCGTTCGGGTCCGGGACGCCGGTGCGGGTGTAGACGAGACCGACGAAGCCGAAGCCGAGCAGCAGCGAGACCAGCGCGACCAGGCCGGTGATCTTGGCGATGCGCTTGGCCCGGCCGGGGCGGGCGGCGCGGCGCCGGCGGCGGCCGGGGCCGGTCGGGCCCCCGGGTCCGCCGGGACCACCCGGGCCGCCGGGACCACCCGGGCCGCCGGGACCGCCGGGGCCGCCGGGGCCGAGCGGGTCGTCGCCGCCCTCCAGCGCGCGCCGGGCCGCGGCCGCGTCGCCGGGCTGGCCGCCGTAGCCGCCGTACCCGCCGCCGTAGAGCCCGCTGGCCCGGTCGCCGTCGTAGCCGCCCGTGCCGTAGCCGCCGGAGCCGTACCCACCGGACCCGCCGGAGCCGTAGCCGCGGCCGGCTGGACCGTCCGGGCCGCGCGGCCGGCCGTGGCCGCCGGAGCCGTACCCGCCGGCGCCGTAGCCGCCTTGCGGGGCCGGCCCGGGCAGCGGGCCCGGCCGCGGCGCGGCACCACCGCCCCACGGCGCGCCGCCGGGCGCGGAAGGTGCCCCGGACCGCTCGTCATGCCGTGGTGCGCGGGGCGCCGGCAGCTCCTGGCCGCGCGGCTCGCGCTGCCCGGCATACCAGTCGTCGTCGGGCCGGCCGTCGTCGTGCCTCACCTGCGGGGGTCTCCTGTTGATATCGGTGTCAGCTGTCGTGACGCCCGGCTCACTCCTGGGCGGCCTCCCGGCGCGCGGTGCCGTCCCGACCCGGCAGCCCGTCGCGCCCCAGGACGTACGACATCGTCAGATGGTTCCACCCGCAGGTGCGACACACCTCGACGACGTACACCTGGAACTCGCGGTGGTCCATACCCATCCGATGCAGCTCCGCCACCGATTTCGCCTGGCCGTTGGTCTGCCGCAGGCCGTCGCCGTAGACGTAGTGCACGTGGGTCAGCCGCTCCTTGCGGCAGACCGGGCACGTCGTCTCGGACGGCTCGCCGTGGTAGCGCGCGGCCCGCTGGAGGTAGGGATGGGCGTCGCAGACGTCCAGCACGGTGGCCCGCCCGGCGTAGAGATCGGCGAGGACGGCGCGCCGCTGGAGCGCGTAGTCCACCACCTGTCGCCGGGTTCGCACCCGGCCAGAGTACGCGGTGGGCCTGTCGGCGCAGCCCGCCGCGAGAGTGAAGCGAGCCGGCGCGGTTTGCGCCGCCGCACCTCGGAGCCTATCGTCGCGATGTATCGGCGCGATACATCGCGGCGACATGACACGAGATCATCGGGAGGAGGCCGGGGTGCTCGAGTTCGCCGTCCTCGGCCTGCTCAGCGAGGCCCCCATGCACGGCTACGAGCTGCGTCAGCGGCTCAAGGCGGTGCTCGGCGCGTTCCGCGCGTTCTCCTACGGGTCGCTCTACCCGACGTTGCGCCGCATGCGTGAGCGCGGCTGGATCGTCGAGGAGGCGCCGGACCCGGCGGCGACCGCGCCCGCCCTCACCGGCCGCCGGGGCAAGGTGTCCTACCGGCTGACCGCGGAGGGCAAGGAGCGCCTGGCCGAGCTGCTCGGCGAGGCCGGCCCGGCCGCGTACGACGACGAGGGCTTCGGGGTGCACTTCGCCTTCTTCGCGCAGACCGACGCCGAGGTCCGGCTGCGCATCCTGGAGGGCCGGCGCCGCCGGGTGGAGGAGCGCCGCGACGGCCTGCGGGCCGGCCTGGCCCGGACCCGGGCCAAGCTCGACCGTTACACCCTCCAGCTGCAGGAGCACGGGCTCGACGCGGTCGAGCGCGAGGTCCGCTGGCTCACCGAGCTGATCGACACCGAGCGGCGCGAGCAGGCCGCCGAATCCCCCCAGCAGTCCCCGCACCACTCCCCTCAGCAATCCCCGAAGGAGACCCCATGACGTCGGTCCGCGTGGCCATCGTCGGCGTGGGCAACTGCGCCGCGTCGCTCGTCCAGGGCGTGCACTACTACCGGGACGCCGACCCGACCGAGCAGGTGCCCGGCCTGATGCACGTCCGCTTCGGCGACTACCACGTCCGGGACGTCGAGTTCGTCGCCGCTTTCGACGTGGACGCGAAGAAGGTCGGTCGCGACCTGTCCGAGGCGATCGTGGCCAGTGAGAACAACACGATCAAGATCGCCGAGGTGCCGCCGCTGGACGTGACCGTCCAGCGTGGACACACCCTGGACGGCCTCGGCAAGTACTACCGGCAGGTCGTCGAGGAGTCCGACGAGGAGCCGGTCGACATGGTCGCCGCGCTGCGCGAGGCCCGCGCCGACGTGCTGGTCTGCTACCTGCCGGTCGGCTCCGAGGACGCGGCCCGGTTCTACGCGCAGGCCGCCATCGACGCGAAGGTCGCCTTCGTCAACGCGCTGCCGGTCTTCATCGCCGGCACCCCGGAGTGGGCGCAGAAGTTCACCGACGCCGGCGTCCCGATCATCGGCGACGACATCAAGTCGCAGGTCGGCGCGACCATCACGCACCGCGTGCTGGCCAAGCTCTTCGAGGACCGCGGCGTGGTGCTCGACCGCACGATGCAGCTCAACGTCGGCGGCAACATGGACTTCATGAACATGCTGGAGCGCGATCGGCTGGAGTCGAAGAAGATCTCCAAGACCCAGGCGGTCACCTCCAACGTCGGGCACGACCTGGGCAGGAACAACGTCCACATCGGACCGTCGGACTACGTGGCCTGGCTGGACGACCGCAAGTGGGCGTACGTCCGGCTGGAGGGCCGCGCCTTCGGCGACGTCCCGCTCAACCTGGAGTACAAGCTCGAGGTCTGGGACTCCCCCAACTCGGCCGGCGTCATCATCGACGCGGTCCGGGCCGCGAAGATCGCCATGGACCGCGGCATCGGCGGGCCGATCCTGTCCGCGTCGTCGTACTTCATGAAGTCCCCGCCCGAGCAGCGCCCCGACGACATCGCCCGCACCTCCGTCGAGGCCTTCATCCGCGGCGAGATCGAGCGCTAGCGACGGTCCGCGGCAGCCGGCCGGTCCCCCTCCGGGGCCGGCCCGGTCTTGCCGCGCCTCAGCGGCCGACGGGCCACTCCTCCACCGTCAGCTCCGGCATCGGGAAGTCCTTGACGTTGGCGGTCGCGAGCCGGGCCGCGACGCCGACGGCCGCGGCGGCGATCAGGCAGTCGGCCTGGTGCAGGGTGGTGCCACGCTGCGCGTGCTCCCGGCGCCAGCGGCCGGCGCGCTCCGCCTCCCGCCGGCGGATCGGGATGACCCGGAGTCCGGTCAGCAGCGAGTCGGCCGCGGTCTGCTCGGTCGGGCGCAGACCGCGGACGATCTCCTCCACGTTCACGGCGGTGGTCAGCAACAGCTCGCCGGCGTCGAGCAGGGCCGCGGATCCGGTCGGCCGCGGGCCGGCCGCGCAGGGCGTCGATCAGGACGGTCGTGTCGAGGACGAGCGGCATCAGCCGGCTCGCCGCTCGTCCGACCGCTGGCGGCGCACCCACTCCGCGGGATCGTCGTCCCAGTCGTGCCCGGTGTCGTCGATCGAGCCGAGTGCCGCCTGCAGCGCGGCACGGCGCTTGTCCTCGTCCAGCGCCTGCCGGACGGCGTGGCCGATGAAGCGGCTGCGGTCGCGCGGCGCCACCGTCCGGTCGAGCTCGGCGACGAGCTCGTCGTCCAGGCTTATGTGCAGACGCATGGCCACAGGATATCCCACAGGGCGCCTGGGCCGGGGCGGCAAGCCGGCCCAGTGACGGCCTGGTCTCGCTGCCCTGCCGGCAGGACCGGAAGAACGTGGTCTGGGACAGCAGGGGTCAGCGGGCGGGAGCGGCCGCCGACGGGCGGCGGACCAGGTCGAGGGTGACCACGGTGTCGTCGCTCAGCCGGCTGGTGCGCTCCGCGTCCGCGACGGTCTGCCCGCTGGGCACCAGCCGGGTCACCGTCTGGGCGACCACCCGGCCGAGGTGCTGCCAGTCGACGTCGACCCAGCGCTCGTCGCCCCGCCGGTGCGGCGGCAGCCGGAGCAGCAGCCGGCCGGACAGGGCCTGGCCGTCGACCACCGGGGTGAGCGCGTAGAGCACGTCGACCGCGGGCGCGGGGCCGACGGCGGCGAGCACCGGGTCGTCCGCGCCGACGGACGGCGGGGCCGGGCTCCCGGCCGCGGCGGCCTCCCGGTGCAGCTGGCGGCCCAGCTCGCGCAGCAGGTCCTGCATGACGCCGGGGCGGTCCGGGGTGCGGATCTGCACCCGCAGCAGCGGCCGCGGCGCCCCGCCGAGCAGCGTGGGCCGGACGCCGTCGAGCAGCTCGACCACGGTCCGGTGCGGCAGCAGCGCCTGCTCCAGCCGCCGCCCGGTCGCGGCCGGGTCGTGCCCGTCGGCCGCCCGGCCGGCCCGGCAGAGCAGGAAGATCACCGCGGTGCCGTTGAGCACCCCGGACAGCGCGCCGGCCACCGACCGCATGCCGGCCTGCTCGTGCAGCGCGGCCAGCACCTCGGAGAGCAGCCCGGACCGGGGCGGCGCGCACACCGCGACCAGCTGCCAGCTGTCCAGCGGCCGGGCCGGCACCCGCATGTCGACGTCGGTGACCAGCCGGCCGGTGCGGGTCTTGCCGACCGACGGCACCCGGGCGCCGGGCAGCTCGTCGAAGGAGTCCTCGGGGGCCGTGGAGGTGGCGTCCAGCGTCTCCATCTGGGGCACCTCGCGCAGGTGCACCAACACCCCGTCGGTGTTGCCGAGCGCGTCCAGCGCGGCCAGGAAGCGGACCAGCTTGCGCAGCGAGTCGCCCCGCCGGTACGGCACGCCGATCCGCAGCCGCAGCCACTGCCGCTCGGCCACGTCCTGCAGCGGTGGCGGCGCCGGCAGCTGGACGTTGACCAGGGTGAAGTTGGCCCGCCGGGCCGCGCCGGCCACCCGGACCAGCGGGTGACCGGCGAAGTCGGCCCCGAAGTCGATCGGCAGGCCGATCATCACGTCGAGGACCCAGTCCGGCGGCTCCGGCGGCGCCAGCCGGCCGGGCTCCAGCAGGACCGGCCGGATCTCCCGGGACGGCCGGCCGCTCGGGTCGCGCATCCGGGCGGCCGCCGCGAGCCAGTCCGGCCGCGGCGGGTCCCGGAAGACCAGGAACGTCGCGGACCGGCCGACCGCGGTACCGCGGAGCATGCCGAGCAGGTTGACCGGCTCGCCGGCCGGGTCGGCCGCGGCCGGCTCGCCCTGCCGGAGCTCCCGCAGCACCCGGCGGAAGCCGGACCGCGGCGCCGGCACCAGCTCCGAGACCTCGCCCTGGGCGCCGGTGAGCAGGTCGGTGAGGGAGCCGGGCTCGTCCCGGTCCACCACCACGTACGGGTGGGCGGTGCGGCCGAGCAGCAGCACGTGCCCGGTCAGCGACCGGCACCAGGCCGAGCGCAGCACGGCGAAGGCGGCGTGGTCGGCGGTGCGGACCGTCTCCAGCGCGACCCGGGGCCGGCGCCGGCGCAGCGCCCGGCCGGTCGGGGTGTCCCCGAGCTGGCGGATCCACAGGTGGCAGCCGAGCTGCAGGGCGACCGCGACCAGGGCGGCGGCGAGCAGCCAGCCGCCCTCCGGGGCGAACGCCAGCACCCCGGCCAGCATCAGCCCGGGCACCGCGGTGAGCAGGCCGACCTTGAAGTGCCGCATGGTCAGCAGCCCGGCCAGCCGGGTCGAGTCCGGCTGCCGGAGCCGGCTCGCCTGGATGGTGGGGAAGATGGTCAGCAGCGTGGCCAGCACCTCGGCCCGGGAGCCGTTGGTCGCGTGCGCGAACGCCAGCAGCACGGCGATGCCCGCCAGCACCAGCACGTTGATCCCGTTCACGGCCCGGGCGGTGCCCAGCGTCGGGGACTCCTCGGGCACGACCACCAGCTCGACGTACGCGTCGGTCGGCTCGGACCGCAGCGTGAACTCCTCGATCGCGGTGGCCCGGAACCGGACCGACCCCGGGCTGGTGGTGCTGCGCTCCAGCCGCCGCAGCAGCCGCTCGGGCAGCAGCGGCGCCGCCCGGGACCAGGGCCCGGCCAGGTCGACCACCCGGCCGTGCGCCTCCTCGTCCAGCGGCTCGCGCAGGTCGCGCAGCGCCTGCATCAGCTCCTCGGTCGCCGCCGGGTCACCGTCGAGCACGTAGTGGTGGCGCAGGCAGTGGATCGCCGCGTGCAGCTTGACCACGGCCAGCTCGGCGAGCTGCTTGCGCACCCAGCCGTGCGGCGGCCGCTCCGGCCGGAGCATCCGGTCCAGCAGCAGCCGCAGCTGCTCGAACTGCTGCGGCGCCCGCACCTCGATCCGCGCGTCCACGACCGGCCGCGGCCCGGCCGGTCCGGGAGCGTCCTGGCAGCGCACCCCGTCCGGGATCGCCACCTCGATGACCCGGTCGGCGTGCGTGCTCGGCACCAGCAGCGCCACCCGGATCCGGGCCACCGACGCGTGCCGGCCGGGCGGGGTCCGCTCCAGCGCCCGGGCCGGCATCCCGACCGTGAACGAGGTGGGCGGTCCGGTCGGGTCCACCGGCACCACCACCAGGGTGCTGCCGCGGAGCGCCTGGACGATCTCCGCCTCCCGCGAGGTCAGCGTGGAGCGGGCGTCCTCGTCGCCGGCGGCCAGGTCGGCGTCCGGCTGCCGGCTGCGGGCGTCCTCCTGGACGGCCGCCTCGATCTCGGCGTCCAGCCGCTCCCGCAGCCGGCTCTGGGCCAGCCGCAGCCGGTTGCCCCGCGGCGTCGCGCCGGTCGGCGGCGCGGCGGCGGCACCCGCGCCGGCGGTCGGCGGCGGCCGGGTGAGCACCCGGGCCAGCACCGCGGCGAGCAGCACCTGCGCGTCCCGGGTGGCCGGCCCGCCCTCGCCGTCGCGGACGCCGGTGCGCCGGTGCAGCCGGGTGACCAGCGCCTCGGACAGCGCGGCGGCCAGCTGGCGGCCGACCTCCGCGGGCGGCACCTCGGCGACCCGGGCCCCGGTGCCGTCGAGGACGTCGACGCTGACCGGGGTGTCCGCCCGCTCCCCGTCCGGGTCCGGCCCGACCAGGCGGGGCAGCGCGATCAGCGGCAGCCAGATCGGCCCGTCGACCGACCGCAGGGCCTCGTGCGCGACGTAGCTGACGTCGACGTCCACGACCACCCGGGTCTCCACCGCGGTGACCCGGGAGATGTCCAGCATCTCGGTGGTGCGCCGGACCCACTCGGTGTTGGAGACCAGGTAGAGCAGCTCGCGGCCGAGCCGGGAGTCGGTCTCGAAGCGGGACTCGGTGAGCCGGAACTCCTCCAGGGTGACGTCCAGGGCCTCCCTGGCCAGCTCCCGGCCCAGCGCGCCCGGCTCGTCACCCACGTCCGCATTCTGGGCCACCCCGGGCCCGGCCGGTGGTCAGGTCGGCAAACGACGGCGCCGGCGGCGACTCGACCGGCGGCACCGTCGTGCCCCGGCGCCGGCCCGGTGTGGCGGCTGAGCTGAGCGCTACCGCTCTCTAGGCCAGTCTCGGCTGGACGCTAGATCACGATAGACAAGCCGATGGGCGTGTCGGGTCGACCGGCCCGACACGCCCATCGCCGTTTCTACCGACTTCTACGGTCGGCGCTAGACGCCGGCATAGAGTCCGATCGTGGATCCGGTCCGCAACCCGTACGCGCCGGGTGCCGGTCAGCGCCCGCCCGAGCTGGCCGGCCGGGACCGCGAGCTGGCCCGCTTCGACGTGGTGCTGGAGCGGATCGCCCGCGGCCGGCCGGAGCGCAGCCTGGTGCTCACCGGCCTGCGCGGGGTCGGCAAGACCGTCCTGCTCAACGCGCTGCGCTCGCAGGCGATCGGCCGGCTGTGGGGCACCGGCAAGATCGAGGCCCGGCCGGACCAGTCGATCCGCCGGCCGGTCGCGGCCGCGCTGCACATGGCGCTGCGCGAGGTCGCCGGCCGGCACCGGGACCCGGACCGGGTGGACGCCGTGCTCGGCGTGCTCAAGGCCTTCGCGCTGCGGGACCCGGAGCCGGTGGGCCGGACCCGGGCGTCGGTCCGGTCCGGCCCGCGCTGGCAGCCGGGCATCGACGTGCCGGCCACGCTCGGCCGGGCCGACACCGGCGACCTGGAGATCGACCTGGTCGAGCTGTTCGCCGACGCCGCCTCGGTGGCGACCGACCTGTCCGTCGGGATCGCGCTGTTCATCGACGAGATGCAGGACGTGCCGCCGCCGGACGTGTCCGCGCTCTGCGCGGCCTGCCACGAGCTGTCCCAGACCGGCGCCCCGCTGATCGTGGTCGGGGCCGGGCTGCCGCACCTGCCCTCGGTGCTGTCGGCGTCGAAGTCGTACTCGGAGCGGCTGTTCCACTACCTGCGCATCGACCGGCTGGACCGGGACGCGGCCGACCGGGCCCTGCTCGCCCCGGCCGAGCGGGAGGACGTCGACTTCACCCCGGAGGCGCTGGACGCGCTCTACGCCGTCTCCGGCGGGTATCCGTACTTCGTCCAGGCGTACGGGAAGGTGACCTGGGACGCGGCCCCGGCCAGCCCGATCACCAAGGACGACGTGCTGGTGGCGGCGCCGGCCGCGGACGCCGAGCTGGCGGTCGGCTTCTTCGGCAGCCGGTACGAGCGGGCCACCCCGGCCGAGCGGGACTACATGCGGGCGATGGCCGCGCTCGGCGACGGCCCGGTCGGCACCGCCGAGGTGGCGGACTCGCTCGGCCGCAAGCCGTCGTCGCTGTCCCCGGCCCGGGACAGCCTGCTGAAGAAGGGCCTGGTCTACTCGGCCGAGCGCGGGCTGGTCGCGTTCACCGTGCCGCACTTCGGCCAGTTCCTGCGCAGCCAGCACCAGTGAGCGCGCAGCCGGGCGGTCCGGGTCGGCGGACCGGCCGGCGGCCCGGCGACTCCCGCAGCCGGGAGGTGATCCTGGCCGCGGCCCGGGAGTCGTTCGCCCGGGCCGGCTACGGCGCCACCACGATCCGCGGGGTGGCCACCGCCGCCCGGGTCGACCCGGCCCTGGTGCACTACTTCTTCGGCACCAAGGACGGCCTGTTCGCGGCGGTGATGGAGCTGCCGGTGGACCCGTCCCGGCTGGTCGAGGAGGTGGTCAGCGGCGACCCGGCCCGGCTCGGCGAGCGGCTGGCCGGGCGCTTCCTGGCGCTGTGGGAGGACCCGGTGACCGGGCCGTCGCTGGTCGGGCTGATCCGCGGCGCCACCTCGCACCAGGCGTCCGCGGAGCTGCTGCGGGAGGTCGTCGGCCGGCAGATCATGCTGCGGGTGGCGGCCGGCCTGGACCGCCCGGACCCGCTGCTGCGGGCCAACCTCTGCGCCGCCGAGCTGGTCGGGACCGCGATGCTGCGGTACGTGCTGCGGGTGGAGCCGATCGCCTCCACCGAGCCGGCCGTGCTGGTGGGCTGGCTCGGCCCGGCGCTGCAGCGGTACCTGGAGGCCGACGCGCCGGGGCAGTGAGGTTGCGCCGAACGTACGGTCGGTAATCCCGGTCGGGCCCGGGCATACTGGGTCTCACCGACTACGAGGGTGAGGCCAATGATGTCCTCTTCCGACCGGTCCCTGGAGCGGCTGATCGCCGACTGGGACGGCGAGGCACTGGTGTCGCGACATGACCGCGAGACCGATACCTGGATGTTCATCGGGATCCACAGCACCCGGCTGGGGCCGGCGTGCGGCGGGACCCGGATGCGGGTCTACCCGTCCCCCGCGGACGCGGCCCGCGACGTGCTCCGGCTGGCCGAGGGCATGACGCTGAAGTGCGCGGTGGCCGGGCTGCCGACCGGCGGCGGCAAGGCCGTGCTGGCGGTGCCGGCGCTGCCGGTGGGCGAGACCCGCCGGCAGGTGCTGCTGCGCTACGGGCGGCTCATCGACACCCTGCAGGGGTCCTACCGGACCGGCCCGGACATGAACACCGGGGCCGACGACATGGACGTGCTCGGCGAGGTGACCCGGCACGGGTTCGGCCGCAGCCCGGCCCGGGGCGGCTCCGGCAGCAGCGCGCCGGACACCGCGGTCGGCGTCTGGCACGGCATCAAGGCGTCCTGCGCGCACGCGTTCGGCACGCCGGACCTGGCCGGCCGCTCGGTGCTGGTGCAGGGCGCCGGCGGGGTCGGCGGCGCGCTGGTCGAGCTGCTGGTCGCGGACGGGGCGAAGGTGCTCGTCGCGGACGTGGCCGCGGACCGGGTCAAGGAGCTGGAGCGCCGGCACGGCGTCGACCCGGTCGACCCGGCCGACGTGGTCGGCACCGCCTGCGACGTCTACGCGCCCTGCGCGACCGGGGCCGTGCTCACCGCGCAGTCCATTCCGGCGCTGCGCTGCCCGGTCGTCGCCGGCGCGGCGAACAACCAGCTCGGCGAGCCGGCGGACGCCGAGCGGCTGCGCGCGGCGGGCATCCTCTACGCGCCCGACTTCGTGATCAACTCCGGCGGCGCGCTGCACCTGATCGGCACCGAGATGCTCGGCTGGGACGCGGCCACGCTGGCCGCCCGGGTCGCCGGCATCGGCGACACGCTGACCGAGATCTACCGGCTCGCCGAGGACGAGAGCACCACGACCGAGGCCGCGGCCGAGGCCATCGCCCGGGCCCGGCTGAGCGCTGCGCCGGCCGGGGATGACAACCAGTGGCGGTCTTGACACGATATGTGCTCTCGCTACCGTGATCGCTCGTGGACGGAACCTGGGCGATCGGGCTGGTACGGACGGGGCGTGCCTGGGATCAGACGTCGGGGCTCGGCGAGCAGCAGCTGGTCGCCGAGCACATGGCCTACCTCGGCCGGCTGATGGAGGCCGGCGAGGTGACCCAGGCCGGGCCGGTGATCGGCCTGGACCAGGGGCCGGCCGCGGACGGCCTGATCGCGGTGATCGTCTACGCGGTCGACGCCGAGCGGGCCCGGAGCATCGCGAACAGCGACCCGGCGGTCCGCGGCGGGCTGATCAGCCTGGACATCCGGCCCTGGTTCACCGCGGCCTGAGCGCCGCGCGCCGGCGTCAGTTCAGCCGGGGGTCGTCCGGGTAGCTGGCCAGCAGCGCGACCTTGCCGCCCTGCCGGCGCAGCACGTCCCGCCACAGGTCGCCGCCGGGGTCGGCGAAGACGTCCGCGGCGTGCCCGGCCACCACCAGCCAGGCGCCCTCGGCGATCTCCTCGGCCAGCTGCCCGCCGCCCCAGCCGGCGTACCCGGCGAAGACCCGGACCTGGTGCAGGTCCCGCTCGATCGCCTCCGGGTCGGTGTCCAGGTCGGTGAGCCCGACCGGGCCGGACACCTCGGTCCAGCCGGACGGGCTGGCGCCGGCCCGCGCCTCGGCCAGGCAGAGCGCCGCGTTGGTCTCCACCGGCCCGCCGACGAAGAGCGTCCGCGGCGTCGACGCGAGGTCGAACCACTGCGGCAGCACGTCGAGCAGCGTCACGTCGCTGGGCCGGTTGAGCACCACGCCGACGCTGCCGTCCTTGCGGTGGTCGAGCACGTACACGACCGTCCGGCGGAAGTTGGGATCGCCGAGCAGCGGCGAGGCCACGAGCAGGACACCGGGCTCAACTCCGGCATCGGGTCGTAGCGCGCACATCGCCGTCAATCCTGCCGTACGAGGTCCCCCCGCGTCGCGCCGCCCGGCCCGGGTGGCCGTAGCGTGAACGACGTGAGAACGACGGTTCCGGCGGCCGCATCAGCGGCGGAGCTGCCGGACCGGTCCGGCCACCCGCTGCGGTCCGTGCTGCGCGGCGCCGACTTCCGCCGGCTGTACGGGACCCGGCTGGCCAGCCAGTGCGCCGACGGCGTCTTCCAGGCCAGCCTGGCCGGGGCGGTGCTGTTCAACCCGGAGCGGGCCGCCGACCCGGCCGCGATCGCGGCCGCCTTCGCCACCCTGCTGCTGCCGTACTCGGTGGTCGGCCCGTTCGCCGGGGTGCTGCTGGACCGCTGGCGCCGGCAGCGGGTGCTGGTCGCCACCAACCTCTTCCGCTGCCTGGCGGTGGCCCTGGTCGCCGTGGAGATCGCCATCGGCACCTCGGGGGCGCTGTTCTACGGCACCGCGCTGGTGGTCATCTCGGTCAACCGGTTCTTCCTGGCCGCGCTGTCCGCCTCGCTGCCGCACGTCGTCAGCCGGGAGACGCTGGTGACCGCGAACGCGCTGGCCACCACCAGCGGCACGGTGGTGGCGCTGCTCGGCGGCGGGATCGCGCTCGGGCTGCGCGAGCTGGTCGGCTCCGGCAACGTCGGCTACGCGCTGGTCGCGTTCGGCTCGGCCCTCGGCTACGCCGGCTCGGCCTGGGCGGCCACCGGCTTCGGCAAGGACCTGCTCGGGCCCGACGACGTGGAGCGGTCGCACCGGGAGACCGCCGGCGACGTGGCCCGCGGGCTGGTCGCCGGCGCCCGGCACGTGGCCGAGCTGCGACCGGTGGCCTCCGCGCTGGCCGCGATCGCCGCGCACCGGTTCTTCTACGGGCTGTCCTTCATGTCCGTGCTGCTGCTCTACCGCAACTACTTCGTCGACCACGGCTTCTTCCAGGCCGAGCTGGCCGGGCTGGGCCAGGTCTTCGCGGCCAGCGGGCTGGGCGTGCTGGTCGCCGCCGCGATCACCCCGGCGGTGGTGCGCCGGATCGGCAAGCCGGCCTGGATCGCCGCCCTCTTCGCGCTCGCCGCGGTCACCGAGCTGGCCCTCGGGCTGCTGTTCACCATGCCGACGCTGCTGCCGGCCGCCTTCCTGCTGTCGATCGCCGCCCAGGGCTCCAAGATCAGCGTGGACACGCTGGTGCAGGAGGGCGTGGAGGACGACTACCGCGGGCGGGTCTTCTCCTTCTACGACACGCTGTTCAACATCACCTTCGTGGCCGCCGCGGTGGTCGGCTCGATGATCCTGCCGGAGTCCGGCAAGTCGTACGCGGTGGTGGTGCTGATCGCGGTCGGCTACGCGGTCACCGCCGCCGGCTACCGGCTGGCCACCCGTAAAGTCTGAGCCCATGCAGCCTGCGTACGACCCGCTCGGCCGCCTGGCGGGGTTGGACCGCTTCTTCGTCCAGCAGAAGTTCGCCCCGATCGCGAACATCTACCGGATCTCCACGGTCGGCCCGGACGGCAACGCCGGCGAGCCGCTCGCCTTCGTCCGGCAGAAGCGGATGAAGATCCGCGAGCAGGTCGACTTCTTCACCGACGAGTCGCAGACCGTGCCGCTGCTGCGGCTGCGGGGGCGGAAGGTCTTCGAGTTCCGCGGGATGACCGACGTGCTGCTGCCCGACGGCGACCAGCTGCTCGGCACGCTGCGGAAGAACTTCGCCAAGTCGCTGGTGCGCTCGTCCTGGTCGGTGCTCGACCCGGCCGGCCGCGAGGTGGCCACCGCCCGCGAGCGGAGCATGTTCTTCGCGGTGCTGCGCCGGGTGTGGGCGCTGGTGCCGTTCGTCGGCGACATCCCCTACTTCATCCCGTTCCACTTCGAGATCCACGGCCCGGACGGCCGGCTGCTGGGGACGTACGAACGGCGCTGGGCGCTGCGCGACCGCTACCTGCTGGACCTGTCCGGCGACCCGCAGCGCTGGCTGGACCGCCGCGTGATGATGGCCTTCACCGTCGCCCTCGACGCCCTGCAGGACCGGTAGCTCACAGGCCCTGGTCGGCGGCCCAGCGGCGGAGCTCGGCGACGGCCTCGTCGTGGGCGAGCGGGCCGCGGTCGAGGCGGAGCTCCTTGAGGTGCCGCCAGGCCTGGCCGACCAGCGGCCCCGGCGGCAGGCCGAGCAGCTCCATGATCTCGTTGCCGTCCAGGTCGGGCCGGACCGCGCGCAGGTCCTCGTCGGCCCGGATCCGGTCGATCCGCCCCTCCAGCGCGTCGTACGACCGGGCCAGCGCCGCCGCCCGCCGCCGGTTGCGGGTGGTGCAGTCGGACCGGACCAGCTTGTGCAGCCGGTCCAGCAGCGGGCCGGCGTCGGTGACGTAGCGGCGGACCGCGGAGTCGGTCCACTCGCCCCGGCCGTAGCCGTGGAAGCGCAGGTGCAGCAGGGTCAGCCGGGCGACGTCCTCGACCACGTCCTTCGGATACTTCAGCGCCCGCAGCCGGGCCCGCACCAGCTTCGCGCCGACCACCTCGTGGTGGTGGAAGGAGACGCCGCCGCCGGTCTCGTGCCGCCGGGTCGCCGGCTTGCCGATGTCGTGCAGCACCGCGGCCAGCCGGAGCACCAGGTCCGGCTCGCCGCCCTCCAGCGCGATGGCCTGGTCCAGCACGGTCAGCGAGTGCACGTAGACGTCCTTGTGCTGGTGGTGCTCGTCGATCTCCATCCGCAGCGCCGGCAGCTCGGGCAGCACCACGTCGGCCAGCCCGGTGTCGACCAGCAGCTCCAGACCGCGGCGGGGGTGGGCGCCGAGCAGCAGCTTGGACAGCTCCGCCTGCACCCGCTCGGCGGTGATCCGGCCGAGGTCGGCCGCCTGCGCGGTCATCGCCGCGGTCAGCTCCGCGGTCGGGGTCACCCCGAGCTGGGCCACGAAGCGGGCCGCCCGCAGCATCCGCAGCGGGTCGTCGGCGAACGACTCGGCCGGGTCCGCCGGCGTGCGCAGCGCCCCGGTGGCCAGGTCGCGCAGCCCCCCGTACGGGTCGGCGAAGACCCGGCCGGGCACGGACAGGGCCATCGCGTTCATGGTGAAGTCGCGCCGGCGCAGGTCGTCGGCCAGCGAGTCGCCGTACCGGACCTCGGGGTTGCGGCTGACCCGGTCGTACCGGTCGGCCCGGAAGGTGGTGATCTCGCAGTGCACCCCGCGCACCCGGGCGCCGATCGTGCCGAAGTCGATGCCGGTGGTCCAGGTCGCCTCGGCCACCGGCGTGACCAGCTCCAGCACGGTCTCCGGGTGGGCGTCGGTGGCGAAGTCGATGTCGTTGTCGGCGTCGCCCCGACCCAGCAGCGCGTCCCGCACCCAGCCGCCGACGAGGTGCAGCTCGTGCCCGGCCCGCGCGAAGAGGCCACCGAGCAGGTCGGCGGGCTCGGGCACCGGCACGAGGTCGGCGGGGGACGTCACGGCGGCCCCTGACAAGGGAGGGCTGTGCACGGTCGGGGACACGACCGCCGAGGGTACCGAGGCCGCGGCGGCTTACGATCGGACCATGCCACGCCCTCGCCGCTCCCGGGTCCGCCGGGTCGACGAGACCTCGGCCGGCGGGCTGGTCGTGGACGAGGCGGCCGGCACGGTGGTGGGCGCCCTGATCGGCCGGCGGGACCGGCGCGGCCGGCTGCTCTGGTCGCTGCCGAAGGGCCACATCGAGGCCGGGGAGAGCGCCGAGCAGGCCGCCGTCCGGGAGGTCGCCGAGGAGACCGGCATCGCCGGGCGGATCATCGGCCGGCTGGGCACCATCGACTTCTGGTTCATGGCCGACGGGCGGCGGGTGCACAAGACCGTGCACCACTTCCTGCTCCGGGCGGAGGGCGGCGAGCTGTCCGACTCGGACGTCGAGGTCGCGGCCGTCGCCTGGGTGCCGCTGGAGGAGCTGAGCACCCGCCTGGCGTACGAGGACGAGCGGGCGCTGGTCGCCCGGGCCCCGGAGCTGCTCGACCGTGTCTGACCGATGGCGGCGAGCGCCGGGAAGCCTGCGCCGCACCGCCGCCGCGGCCGCCGCGGCCGGCTTCCTGCTGGCCGGGCTGCCGGTCGCGGCCCCGGCCTCGGCCGCCCGCGCGGCCGCCGCGCCGGGCGACCCGCCGGTGTCGGTGACGCTGCAGAGCCTGGAGCCGCGCGACGTCCGCGCCGACTCGGAGATCCGGGTGACCGCGCTGCTGCGCAACACCGGCGCCGAGGCCACCGGCCCGGTCACCGTCCGGCTGCGCCGCGGCGCCCTGCTGGACACCCGTGGCGAGCTGCAGGCGGCCGACGACGACCCGCCGCCGACCCGGATCGCCTTCGGCCAGCCGCAGCCGCTGGAGGACGGGCTGGCCCCCGGCCAGTCCGTCCGGGTGAGCTACCGGACCACCGCGGCCGAGCTCGGCCTCGGCTCCCTCGGGGTCTACCCGGTGGCGCTCACCGTGCAGTCCACCGAGGACGGCGAGGAGCTCGGCCGGGTGCAGACCCAGCTGCCGTTCTTCCCGGCCGACATCGACACGGCCGGCACCCGGGTGGCGCTGCTCTGGCCGTTGCTGGACCGGCCGCACCGGCTCACCGGCGCCCCCGTCCCCCGGGTCGCCGGGGCCCGGCCCCCGCCCGAGGTGTTCACCGACGACGGGCTGGCCCGATCGGTCGACGGCGGCCGGCTCGACCAGCTGCTGGCCGCGGTCGAGCAGCTGCCCGAGCAGGCCCGGGTCACGCTGGTGGTCGACCCGGAGACGATCGAGGCGCTGGACCGGATGACCGACGGCTACCGGGTGGTGGCCGGCAGCCGCAGCGAGCCCGGCCGGGGCGGGCCGGCCGCGGAGGCCTGGCTGGGCCGGCTGCGGGCCGCGGCCGCGCGGCACCTGCTGGTCGCGGTCCCGTACGGGGACCCGGACGTGGTCGCGCTGGAGCGCGGCGGGCTGGACGCGCCGGTCCGGCCGCTGCAGCCGCACGTCGACGCGATGGCCCGGGTGCTGGGCAGCCGGCCGTCCACCGACGTGGCCTGGCCGCCGGACGGCGCGCTCACCGACTCGGTGCTGGACGAGGCGGTGACCGAGGGGGTCACGGCGGTGGTGGTGAGCCCGGCCTCGCTGCCCGGCGGCCCGTCGCCGGAGTCCGGCCGCACCCCCAACGGCGTCTCCCCGCTGCCGGCGCTCGGCGGCCAGGCGATCGGGCTGGTGTCGGATCCGGTGGTGCAGCGGCTGCTGGACGCCGGGGCGGTGAAGACCGCCCCCGGCGGCGCCCGGCTGGCCGAGCAGCGGCTGCTGGCCGAGCTCGCCATGATCACCGCGGAGCGGCCCAGCGACCCCCGGACGCTGGTGCTGGCGCCGCCGCGGCGGTGGGACCCGCCGGTGGCGTACGCGCGGGCGCTGGCCGCCGACGTCGCCCAGCTGCCCTGGCTGGCCCCGGTGGACGCGCAGCAGGCCGCGGCCGACCTGCCGGTGGACCGCGGGCCGCTGGTCTACCCGGCCGCGGCGCGCAAGCGGGAGCTGCCGGCCGCGCAGGTCCGCGAGGTGGCCACCGTGCAGAAGCTGGTGGCCGACTTCCGCACCGCGCTGGAGGACGCCGACGCCAGCGTCGAGCTGTCGCCGTACTCGGACGCGCTGCGCCGGGCCGGCTCGGCGGCCTGGCGGACCGACCCGCGGGCCGGCGCCGCCTTCACCGCCCGGCTGCACCGCCAGATCATCGCGCTGCGCCGGCAGGTGACGATGAGCTCGCCGGCCACCGGCGACTACACGCTCGCGTCGGCGGACAGCCCGCTGCTGCTCACCCTGGAAAACCGGCTGGACTTCCCGGTCGCGGTCCGGGTGAAGCTGACCACCCCGCCCGGCTTCGCGACGGCCGACGTCGGCGTGGTCCGGATCCCGGCCGGGGACAAGCGGACCATCCGGGTGCCGGCCACGGTGCAGCGGACCGGCACCTTCACCGTCCGCGGGCAGCTGACCACGCCCGGGCAGGGTCCGCTCGGGCAGGAGATCACGCTGAGCGTGCGCAGCACCGCGTACGGGGGGCTGGCGCTGGGCATCACCGGGCTGGCGTTCGCGGTGCTGGTCGGCGCGGTGCTGGTGCGGCTGGTGCGCCGGCTGCGCGGCCGGCCGGACGCGGCGCCGGTGGCCGCCGGCAGCCCGGCCGACCGGAGCCGCCCGTGACCGGCGGCGACGAGCAGACCCGCGAGCTGCCCCGCTTCCCCGCCGACCCGCCGCCGGCGGACCGGCCGGCACCACCCCAGGACGAGCAGCTGGGCACGGACGCGCCCGCGGCGGCGACGGAGCCCGGCGGGCCGAGCCTGGGCCGGGCCAGCCGCACCATGGCCATCGCCAGCGCCGCCTCCCGGCTGACCGGCTTCCTGCGCAGCACCGCCGTGGTCGCCGTGATCGGCGTGCAACTGACCGGCGACGCGTACAACACCGCCAACACGCTGCCCAACATCGTCTACGAGCTGCTGCTCGGCGGCGTGCTGACCTCGGTGGTGGTGCCGCTGCTGGTCGGCGCGCAGGAGCGGGACGCGGACCGCGGCGAGGCGTACACCCAGCGGCTGCTCACCCTGACCCTGGCCGCGCTGGCCGTCGCCACCCTGCTGGCCACCCTGGCCGCCCCGCTGCTCGCCGCCGCGTACACCCCCGGCGACGACTACCAGACCGAGCTGACCACGTTCCTCGCGTACCTGCTGCTGCCGGAGATCTTCTTCTACGGCCTCGGCGCGATGCTCGGCGCGATCCTCAACACCCGCGGCGTCTTCGGCGCGCCGGCCTGGGCCCCGGTGCTCAACAACGTCGTGGTCATCGCCGTGGCCGGCGTCTTCCTGGTGGTCACCGCGGACTCCGGCCGGCGGACCACGGAGTCGCTGACCACCGGCGAGGCGCTGCTGCTCGGGATCGGCACCACGGTCGGCATCGTGGCGCAGGCACTGGTGCTGCTGCCGGCGCTGCGCCGGACCGGCTTCCGCTGGCGGTGGCGGCTGGACCTGCGCGGCTCCCGGCTCGGCGAGGTCGGCCCGCTGGCGCTCTGGGTGCTCGGCTACGTGGCGGTCAGCCAGGTCGGCTACCTCGTCCAGCTGCGGATCACCAACGCCATCCCGGACTCCGAGCCCGGCACGTCGGTCTTCATCTACGCGAGCCTGCTCTTCCAGATGCCGTACGGGATCCTCGGCGTCTCGCTGCTGACCGCGCTGATGCCGCGGATGAGCCGGGCCGCCGCCCGCGGCGACCGGGACCGGGTGCTCGCCGACCTGTCGCTGGGCAGCCGGCTGTCCGCGCTGGCGCTGCTGCCGATCACCGGACTGTTCATGGTGCTCGGCCCGGCGATCGGCACGGTCGTCTTCGGGCACGGCCGGACGGAGGCGCCGGAGGCGCGCACCGTCGGCGTGGTGCTCGCGGTGGCCGCCTTCGGGCTGGTCCCGTTCGCGATCACCATGCTGCAGCTGCGGGTCTTCTACGCGGTCAAGGACGCCCGCACCCCGACGATGATCAACGTCGGCATGGTGGCGGCCAAGGTGACGCTCAGCCTGGTCGCCGCGGCGGTGCTGCCGGACCGGCACGTGGTGGCCGGGATCGCGGTGGCGACCAGCCTGTCGTACGTGCTGGGGGCGGTGCTCGGGGAGGTGCTGCTGCGGCGGCGCTTCGGGCCGCTGGGCACCGGCCGGGTGCTGCGCGCCGGCGCCGGCTTCCTGGTGCTGTCCGGCCTCGCCACGCTGGCCGCCTGGGGCGTGCTGGTGCTGGTGACGGGCTGGCTCGGCGTGGGCCCGCTGGCCTCCGCGGTCGCGGTGGTGCTCGGCTCGACGGTCGCGCTCGGCGTGCTGGTCGCGACCACGCTGGTGTGGCGGTCCAGCGAGCTGGACGACGTGCTGGGTGGCCTGCGCGGCCGGCCGGCGGGCGCCCGGTCCGGCCGGCACCGGGCCGGCGGCGGCTGAGACCTACCAGAGCGTGCCGGCCGGCGGCGCCACCTCGGCCAGCACCGTGTCCGCGTCCCGCGGGTCGCCGGCCGCGGCGAGCAGCGCGCCGAGCTGCTCGGCCGGCAGCGGCTCGTGCAGGCCGCGCGGGTCGTAGCGCAGCTGCCCGTCCCGCCGCCGGCGGACCGCGCCGTACGCGACCAGGTCCCCGTACGGCCCCTCGGCGTAGTCCGGGTCGGGCACGAAGACCCCCCACCGGATCACCCGGTACGGCCGGCCGGCGGCGGAGGTCTCGGCCGCGAGCACCGGCAGCAGCCGGAACGCGGCGGACAGGTCCTGGGTGCCGCGCTCGGCCGCGAGCGCCGCGTTGATGGTGCGGGAGACCAGGTCGGCGGCCTCCGCGGCCGGCGGCAGCTCCGCGTAGACCGCACCGTCCCCCGTGCCGAGCAGGTCCAGCACGATCGCGACCGTACGTCGCCGACCGGTCGCCGCGGCGCTCCGACGCGCCGGTCTGTGACCGAAACCTGACATCCGATCCGCGGAAGGGCAACGACGGGAATCCGCCGGACGTCATACGCTGGGTACCGGCCGGTCCCTCGGGAGGGATCGGCGCGACCGGAGGGGGGCGCGCGGCGCCCGTGTCGAGGGGGAGCGGAGAGGGCCAGTGAGCGTCGACACCACCCCGGCGGGGTCCGCGGGGTCCGTCGGCGACCGATACCGGTTGCTCGAGTGCGTGGCCGGCGACCCCGAGGGCCCGGCCGTCGCCTGGCGGGCCTGGGACAACCTGCTCAACCGGCCGGTGACGCTCACCGTGGTCCGCCCCGGCGGCCCGCCGGCGGGTGGCTTCCTCGCCCACGCGCACGCGGTGAGCACGATCGTGCACCCCGCCCTGGCCCGGGTCTACGACGCGGTGGACGAGGGCGACCGGGCGTACGTGGTGAGCGAGTGGGTCACCGGCACGCCGTTCACCGCCCTGCTGCGGGACGGCGCCCTCGACCCGGAGGCGGCGGCCAGCACGATCGCCCGGGTGGCCGACGGGGTGGCCGCCGCGCACGCGGCCGGTGTCGCCTTCGGCGGCGTGCACCCCGACCACGTGGTGGTCACCGCGGACGGCGAGGTCAAGCTGGCCCAGGTCGTCGGCGACGGCCGGGCCGCCAGCACCGACGACGTCCGCGGGCTGGGTGCCCTGCTCTACGGCGCGCTGACCGCACACTGGCCGCTGGCCGCCACCGGCGGCGCCGCCGCGCTGCGGCCGGCCACCACGAGCAGCGGCCACCTGCTCAGCCCGCGCCAGGTCCGGGCCGGCGTGCCGGAGGACCTGTCCACCCTGGCCGTGCGCGCGCTGGACGCCGCCGGCCCGCAGGGCCTGCGCAGCGCCGCGGCGATGTCCACGGTGCTGTCCGAGCGGGCCGGTCCGGCCGCGGACGACGTCTTCAGCCTCGGCGACGACCGCCGGGAGCGCAGCCGCCGGTCCCGCTGGGTGGCGCTGGCCGTCCCGGTGACGGCCGGGCTCGCCGTGCTGGCCCTGCTCGGCTGGGTGGTCGGCAGCGCGCTGGGCGGGCTGCCCGGCCGGGACGGCGACACGCCGCCGGCGTCGGCCGCGGAGCCGAGCAGCGGCGGCTCGACCGCCGCCGCGCTCCAGGCGGTCGCCCCGCAGGGCGCGACGCTGTACGACCCGCGCGGCGACAAGACCGAGGGCCAGGACATCGACCTGTCCTACGACGGCAAGCCGGACACCTCCTGGCTCACCGACCGCTACCGGCGCAACAACACCTTCGGCGGGCTCAAGGACGGCATGGGCATCGCGTACGACTTCGGCTCGCCGACCGCGCTGCGGGAGGTCACCGTGGCGACCGACCAGCCCGGCACCTCGATCGAGATCCTCGCCGGCAACAGCCCGGACGACGGCGACACGGCGTCGTACACCCTGGTGGGCTCGAAGGCCGAGACCGACGAGACCAACAAGATCGCGGTGAAGGGCGGCACCACGGCCCGCTACTACATCGTCTGGCTGACCCGGCTGGCCGAGGACCCGGAGAGCACCGGGCGCTACTACGGGTCGCTGTCCGAGGTGGCCTTCAAGCGCTGAGCGGGCCACTATCCTCAGCCCGTGACGGCTCCCGAGCGCTCGGACGCCGAGCTGCTGCGGGCGCACGCCGATGGTGACCCGCGCGCGTTCGAGGAGCTGGTCCGCCGGCACCGCGACCGGCTGTGGGCGGTCGCGCTGCGCACCCTGCGGGAGCCGGAGGAGGCCGCCGACGCCCTCCAGGACGCGCTGATCTCGGCGTACCGGGCGGCCGGCTCGTTCCGGGCCGAGTCCGCGGTCACCACCTGGCTGCACCGGATCGTGGTCAACGCGTGCCTGGACCGGATCCGCCGCCGGCAGGTCCGGGCCACCGTGCCGCTGCCGGAGGAGGGCCCGGGCGAGCCGGCCGAGCGGCGGGACCGGATGGCCGAGCGGGACACCGCGATGGCGGTGGAGGAGGCGCTGGGCCGGCTCAACGTCGAGCAGCGGGCGGCGATCACGCTGGTCGACATCGAGGGCTACCCGGTGGCGGACGCCGCGCAGATCCTCGGTGTCGCCGAGGGCACGGTGAAGTCGCGGTGCGCCCGCGGCCGGGCGAAGCTGGCCGTGCTCCTCGGCCACCTGCGGAACCTGGACGAGCCGGCGGCCGTCACACCAGGACCGAGCACCGGGGAGGAGGGGCGATGACGGCTGCACCGCGGCCGGGTGAGCCGCACCCCGAGCTCGACACCCTCGCCGACCTCGACGCCGGCGTGCTGGACGACACCGAGGCCGAGCGGGTCCGCGCGCACGCGGCCGGCTGCGCCCGCTGCGGGCAGGTCCTCGTCGCCCTCGGCGGCGTCCGGGCCGACCTGCGCGCGCTGCCGGCCCCGCCGATGCCCGCCGCGGTCGCGGCCCGGCTCGACGCCACCCTCGCCGACCTCCGCACCTCGCCGGCGGTGGACCGGATGGCCGCGGCCACCGCGAGGCCGCCCGCGCCGGTCGCCGACCTCGCCGCGGCCCGGGACCGGCGCTGGCGCCGCCTCAAGGCGGTGACCGGTGCCACTGCCGCGGTCTTCGCGCTGGTGGTGGCCGGTGCCTCGGTCACCTCGCTGGTCCGGTCCGGCGGCGGCAGCGACTCGGACGCGGGCGGCGGCGGTGGCTCGGCGGCGGAGGGCACCACCGAGCAGCAGGACTCGGCCGGCGTGCCCAACGCGGCCGCGCCGACCGAGCTGCCTGCGCTGCCCGACTTCGACCGGGCCACCCTCCGGGCCGCGCTGCCGTCCCTGGCCGCGGCGACCGCGCTCGGCCGGGTCGCGGGGAGCGGGCAGAACGGTCCGGCCGGGTCGCTCGCCGACCCCGGGCTGCGGACCGCCTGCGCCGGGACCATCCCCGGCGCGGAGGGCCGGCTGACCGCGGTCAGCTGGATCCGCTACGAGGGCCGCCCGGCGTACGTGCTGGTCTTCGACGACGGCGGCGTCCGCACCGCGTACGTGGTCGGGGACCAGTGCGGACGGACCCCGGCGGTGCCGGCGACGGTGCTCGACACGGTGCGCTGACCCGTTCGGCCACGGCCGGGAGCGGGAACACCCGAACCGTAGGATCCGTTTCAGGGCACGCGGCGGAAATCACCGCCACCTGCACCAGCTGCGAAGGACGTGGTCATACGTGACGGAGGCGACCGAGGTGCGCGACGTGATCATCGTCGGGTCCGGTCCCGCCGGCTACACCGCGGCGCTCTACACCGCCCGGGCCGAGCTCAAGCCGCTCGTCTTCGAGGGCAGCCAGTACGGCGGGGCCCTGATGACGACGACCGAGGTGGAAAACTACCCCGGCTTCCCGGACGGCGTGCTCGGGCCGGAGCTGATGGACAGCATCCGCACCCAGGCCGAGCGGTTCGGCGCCGAGCTGGTCACCGACGACGTGGTCGCCCTCGACCTCACCGGTGAGATCAAGATCGTCCGCACCCACGACGGCGAGTTCGCGGCCCGCGCTGTGATCCTCGCCACCGGCTCGCACTACCGGAAGCTCGGCGTCCCGGGCGAGGAGCGGCTGTCCGGGCACGGCGTGTCCTGGTGCGCCACCTGTGACGGCTTCTTCTTCCGCAACCAGGACATCGTCGTGGTCGGCGGCGGCGACACCGCGATGGAGGAGGCCACCTTCCTCACCCGGTTCGCCAGGTCGGTGACCGTGGTGCACCGGCGCGACTCGCTGCGGGCCAGCCGGATCATGCAGGAGCGCGCGTTCAACAACGAGAAGATCTCGTTCGTCTGGGACACCGAGGTGCTCGAGGTGCTCGGCGACCAGGCGGTCACCGGCGTCCGGGTGCGCAACCTGCGGACCGGCGAGGAGCGCGAGCTGCCGGCGACCGGCTTCTTCGTCGCCATCGGCCACGACCCGCGCTCGGATCTCTTCCACGGCCAGATCCGGCTCGACGAGGAGGGATACGTGCTGGTCGACGCCCCGTCGACGCACACCAGCGCGCCGGGCGTGTTCGCCGCCGGCGACGTGGTCGACCACACCTACCGGCAGGCCGTCACCGCGGCCGGCACGGGGTGTGCGGCGGCGCTGGACGCCGAGCGCTTCCTGGCCGCACTGGACCAGTCCGCGGAGGCGTCCGCGGCCGCCGCCGTCACCGTCTGACGGCGGAATCCGGCGTCCCCGGCCGGCGTTGTCCAGGCCGGTTGGAAATTACCGAGGAGGAATCCGTGGGCAGCACCAAGAAGGTCACCGACCAGACGTTCAGCGAGGACGTCCTGGCCAGCGACAAGCCCGTGCTGGTCGACTTCTGGGCGGAGTGGTGCGGCCCGTGCAAGATGGTCGCCCCCGTCCTCGAGGAGATCGCCGCGCAGCACGGTGACAAGATCACCGTGGTGAAGCTGAACATCGACGAAAACCCGCAGATCGCGGAGAAGTACCAGATCCTGTCGATCCCGACGATGTCGGTCTTCTCCGGCGGCGAGGTCGTCAAGTCGATCGTCGGCGCGAAGCCGAAGTCGGCGCTGCTGCGCGACCTGGCCGACTACATCGGCTGAGCCTGGTCACTCCGCGACCCCCGCCCACACCGGCGGGGGTCGCGCCTGGTCAGGCGCCGGGCCGGACCATCCCCGACTCGTACGCGAAGACGACCGCCTGCACGCGGTCGCGCAGGCCGAGCTTGGCCAGCACGTGCGACACGTGCGTCTTCACGGTCGCCTCGCCGACGTAGAGGGTGCCGGCGATCTCGGCGTTGCTGCGGCCGGCGGCGACCAGCCGGCGCACCTCGGTCTCCCGCTCGGCTCCGGGTCGCGGTCGAGCACCCGGCGGGCGGCGCCGGCCTGGATGCCCATCACGCTGACGTGGTGGGCGACGACGTCGTGCAGCTCGCGGGCGATGCGCACCCGCTCGTCGGTGACCGCCTGCTCGGCGATCACCGCGTTCGCCGCCTCCAGCTCGGCGGCCCGCTCGGCGAGCTGGGCGGCCCGCTGCCGGGCCCGCCGCACCGCGTCGCCGAGCAGCCAGGCGGCGAGGAAGAAGAGCAGGTTGTAGAGCACCGAGTAGACGATCTGGACGGACACGGTGAGCCGCAGCTCGCCTCCGGACAGCCCGGCCAGCTGGTCGGCCAGCTGGAAGAGGTTGGCGCCGAGGGTGGCGGCGAAGCCGGCCATGGCCAGGCCGCGGGCGGCGTTGCGCCAGCCGGGGCGGCCGTACACCCCGGCGCTGTAGACGGCGAGGAAGGGCACGATCGCCGAGAAGGTGCCCTCCGGCGCCTCGGTCAGCCGGAAGGCGGAGAAGGCGGCGGTGCTGACCAGCAGCACGGTCAGCGGGTACCGCCGGCGCAGGGCCAGCGGCAGGCCCATCAGCAGCCCGGAGACGTACCAGACCGGTCGGGTCGGAGGCACCTCCTGGCCGAGCGTGACCAGGGCCTCCCGCAGCGGGCCGGTGTCGATCCACATGCTGGTCAGCACGGCGGCCGTCACCGCGACCGCGAGCAGGGTGTCCGCCGCCAGCGGGTGCGCCCGCAGCACGTCCCGGACCGCGCTGACGGCGCGGCGCAGCCCGGCGGTGGGGCCGGGCCGGACGGTGGACGGGGACGGCACGGCGCGACCGTAACCCCGGCCGGGGCCGCCCGTCGTCCGTCCCGGGACGGAGCCGGACCGCCCGTCCTGGGGTAGAAATGGCGGGGTGACGTCCCTGGTGCTCGGCCCCATGCTGCGGCACGTCGACCAGACCTCCGCGACGGTGTGGGTCGAGACGTCCGACCCGTGCACGGTGACGGTGCTCGGCACCGAGCAGCACACCTTCCAGGTCGGCGAGCGGCACTACGCGCTGGTCTGCGTGGAAGGCCTGCAGCCGGGCTCCACGACGCCGTACGAGGTGCACCTCGACGGGGAGAAGGAGTGGCCGCCGGCGGACACGAAGTTCCCGGTGCCGCGGATCCGGACGCTGCAGGAGGGCCGGCCGGTGCGGCTCGCCTTCGGGTCCTGCCGCTACGCCTCGCCGCTGTCGGTCACCAGCGACGGCCGGTACGGCACCGACGCGCTGGACTCGTACGCGCGGCTGCTCGCCGACACCCCGGACTCCGACTGGCCGGACGGGCTGCTGCTGCTCGGCGACCAGGTGTACGCGGACGAGACGTCGCCGATCACCCAGGACGTGATCCGCCGCCGGCGGGACGTGTCCAAGCCGCCGGGGCTGCAGGTGGCGAACTTCGCCGAGTACGCCGAGCTCTACAACGAGTCGTGGGGCGACCCGCTGGTGCGCTGGCTGTACGCCACCGTGCCGACCGCGATGATCTTCGACGACCACGACGTGCACGACGACTGGAACACCTCGGCCATCTGGCGCGAGCGGATGCGCGGGACCAGCTGGTGGCAGGAGCGGATCACCGGCGCGCTGTCGGCGTACTGGGTCTACCAGCACCTGGGCAACCTGTCCCCGGCGGCGCTGGCCGAGGACGAGATCTACCGGAAGGTGTGCGCCGCCGACGGGGACGTCGGGCCGCTGCTGCACGACTTCGCCGCGGCGGCGGACCGGGAGGCGGACGGCGAGAAGGGCTACCGGTGGAGCTACCGGCGGGACTTCGGGCCGGTGCGCGCGGTGGTGGTCGACTCCCGCTGCGGCCGCATCCTGGACGACCGCGAGCGGGCCATGGTCGGCGGCAGCGAGGCGCGCTGGATCGAGTCCCAAGTGGACGGTGACGGCGAGCTGGACCACCTGCTGGTGATCTCCTCGCTGCCGTGGCTGCTGCCGCGGGCGGTGCACGACCTGGAGTCCTGGGACGAGGCGCTGTGCGCCGGCGCGCGCGGCCCGCGGATGGCCCGCTTCGGCGAGAAGATGCGGGAGGCCGCGGATCTCGAGCACTGGGCGGCGTTCCGGGCGTCGTTCGACTGGCTGGCCGGCGTGCTGGAGGGGGTCGCCCGCGGCGACCGTCCACCTGCGACGGTCTGCGTGCTGTCCGGCGACGTGCACCACCAGTACGTCGCCGAGGCGGAGTGGCCGGAGCCGGTGCGCAGCAAGGTCTACCAGATCGTCACCTCGCCGCTGCACCACTCGGTGCCGATCAGCCAGCGCACCGTCTTCCGGCTCGGCTGGAGCCGGCAGCTGGAGAAGCTCACCAAGACCCTCGGCCGGTGGGACGACGTGCCCGCGCTGCCGCTGACCTGGCACAAGATCGCCGGCCCGTACTTCGGGAACTCGCTGGGCACGCTGGTGCTGGACGGCCGGTCCGCGGTCTTCGGCCTGCAGTGCGCGGTGACCACCCACCAGCAGGAGGACCGGATGGAGCCGGTCACCGAGCTGCGGCTGGCCTGATCGTCCTCTGTGGACGGTCTCAGCCCGGGGCTGGGGCTTGGGCTGGGACCGGGGTGCGGCCGGGTGGTAGGCCGACTCCGGGGTGCCGGCGGCCAGCAGCCGCTCGAGCGCGTACTCGACGCCCTCCCGCCAGGAGACCGTGGTCCGCAGCTCCAGCCGCAGCCGCGGGAAGCGCGGGTGCGGCCGGACCGTCTTGAAGCCGACCGCCAGCAGGTGCTCGGCCGGCAGCATGCACCCCGGCCGCTCCCAGCGCAGGTCGCCGAAGGCCTCGAGCGCCCGCACCCCGCGCAGCCGCAAGTCCTCGGCCACGCCCTGCACCAGCATCCGGCCGAGCCCGGACCCGGCCAGCTCCGGCCGGACGAAGGCGGTCATCAACAGCACCGCGTCCGGACTGACCGGACTGGTCGGGAACGCGAACGACCGCGGGCTGTACGCCGGTGGTCCGTAGAGCACGTAGCCGGCGGCGAGCCCGTCCACGTACGCGACCTTGCCGCAGCTGCCCCACTCCAGCAGCACGGTGGAGACCCAGGCCTCCTTCTCCAGCGCGGTGTCCCCGGCCTCCCGGGCCTGCTCCCGCTCGACCAGACCCAGCTCCCAGAAGACGCACCGCCGGCATCCGCGCGGCAGGTCGTCGAGGTTGTCCAGGGTGATGTTCGCGAGCTTGCGGGACACGGCACGCCCTCCTCGATCCATGGTCGCCGTCTACCGGCCCGGGCGGAAGGGCCTGCTGAATCGAAGCGGCCTGCCCGGATGCGGTCGTTAGACTCGACCGGACGCCCACGCAGGAGGCTCCAGGCATGTCCGGCAACACGCTCGACCCCTACTCCGGCCGATACGCGCAGCGCACCCGCGGCCTCGCCGTCTCCGAGATCCGTGCCCTCTTCTCGGTGGCCAACCGGCCGGAGGTGGTCTCGCTCGCCGGTGGCATGCCCTACACGGCGGCCCTCCCGCTGGACGCCGTCGGGTCGATGCTCGGCGAGCTGGTCGCGCACAACGGCGCCGCGGCATTGCAATACTGCGCGGGCCAGGGCGACGAGCGGCTGCGCGAGCGGATCTGCGACGTCATGGCGCTGGAGGGCATCACCGCCGCGTCGGCCGACGACGTGGTGGTGACCGTCGGCTCCCAGCAGGCGCTCGACCTGATCAGCCGGGTCTTCCTCGACCCGGGCGACGTCGTGCTGGCCGAGGGGCCGTCGTACGTCGGGGCGCTGGGTACGTTCGCGGCCGCCGAGGCCGAGGTGGTGCACGTGCCGCTGGACGCCGACGGGCTGATCCCGGCGGCGCTCGCCGAGACGCTGGACGCGCTGGCCACGGCCGGCCGGCGGGCGAAGTTCCTCTACACCGTGCCCAACTTCCACAACCCGGCCGGGGTGACGCTGGCGGTCGAGCGGCGGGCGGAGATCCTCGCCCTGTGCGAGCGGCACGACCTCCTGGTCATCGAGGACAACCCGTACGGGCTGCTGGGCTTCGACGGGCAGACGCTGCCGACACTGCGGTCGCTGGCGCCGGAGCGGGTGGTCTACCTCGGCTCGTTCTCCAAGACCTTCGCCTCCGGGGTGCGGGTCGGCTGGGCGTACGCGCCGCCGGCGATCCGCGACAAGCTCGTCCTGCTCAGCGAGTCGCAGGTGCTGTGCCCGCCGATGCTGTCCCAGCTCGCGGTCGCCGAATACCTCGACACCCAGCCGTGGCGGGAGCAGATCAAGGTCTTCCGCGAGCTCTACCGGGACCGCCGGGACGCCATGCTCGACGCGCTGGAGGCGCTGATGCCGCCGGGCTGCACCTGGACCCGGCCGGACGGCGGCTTCTACGTGTGGCTCACCCTGCCCGACGGGCTCGACGCGAAGGTCATGCAGCCGCGGGGCATCCACGAGCGGGTCGCGTACGTGCCGGGGATCGGCTTCTACGCGGACGGGTCGGGGCAGCGGGAGATGCGGCTGTCGTACTGCTACCCCCCGCCGGAGCGCATCCGCGAGGGGGTGCGCAGACTAGCCGGCGTGGTGGAGCAGGAGCTGGAGCTGCGGGAGACCTTCGGGCCGCACGGTCGGGACTTCGTCGAGCGGCGCCGGGCGGGCTCGACGCCCGGCCCGGAGCTGGCGTGAGCGCCGGGACGGTGTCGGAAGCTGACGCCCGGGCCGGGTCGGCGACCGACCTCACCGCGGTGGTGCTGGCCGGCGGGCTGGCGTACGAGCGGGACGTGTCGATCCGGTCCGGCCGGCGGGTGTGCGAGGCGCTGAAGGCGGCCGGCGCGTCCGTCCAGGTCATGGACGCCGACGCGGCGCTGCTCGGCACGCTGGCCGCGGACCGGCCGGACGCGGTGTTCATCGCGCTGCACGGCGGGTCGGGCGAGGACGGCGCGCTGCGGACGGTGCTCGACCTGATCGGCGTGCGGTACGCCGGCTCGGACGCGGCGGCCTGCCGGGTGGCCTGGGACAAGCCGAACGCGAAGGCGGCGGTCCGCGCGGCCGGGCTGTCCACGCCGGACTGGGTGGCGCTGCCGCACTCGACCTTCCGCGAGCTGGGCGCGGCCGCGGTGCTGGAGCGGATCGTCGACCGGCTCGGGCTGCCGCTCATGGCCAAGCCGGCGCAGGGCGGGTCCGCGCTCGGCGCCCGGCAGATCGTCTCCGCCGCCGAGCTGCCGGACGCGATGATCTCCTGCCTCTCGTACGGGGACACGGTGCTGGTGGAGCCGTACGTGGCCGGAGTCGAGGTGGCGGTGTCGGTGGTCGACCTCGGGGACGGGCCGGTGGCGCTGCCCGCGGTCGAGATCGAGCCGTCCAGCGGCGTCTTCGACTACGCCTCCCGGTACACGGCCGGCACGACGACGTACCACACGCCGGCGCGGCTGGACGCCGATGTCGCGGCGCGGGTCGCCGAGGTGGCCGTCCGGGCGCACACCGCGCTCGGGCTGCGTGACCTGTCCCGGACCGACGCGATCGTCACGCCGGCCGGGACGGTCGAGTTTCTCGAGGTGAACGTGTCACCCGGGATGACCGAGACCTCCCTGCTGCCGATGGCGGTGGAGGCGGCCGGGCTGGAGCTCGGGTCCGTCTGCGCCACGCTCCTGCGGCGGGCGGCCGCCCGCTGACACTCACGTCAGCGAAGTGCGGAGGCTGCCGCACTCGACCGCCCGCTGACGCTTTCGTCAGTGGCGTGCGGCAGGCTGCCGCCCATGGAGTTCCAGGAAGTCGTCCGGCGCCGGCGCATGGTCCGCAACTACGACCCGGACCGGCCGGTGCCGCCGGACGTGCGGGAGCGGATCCTGGCCAACGCGCTGCGGGCGCCGTCGGCGGGCTTCTCCCAGGGCTGGGCATTCCTCGTGCTGGAGTCCGCCGCCGAGCGCTCGCGCTACTGGGAGGCGACGGTCACCTCCACCGAGCCGGACCCATGGCTCACCGACCTGCAGCGTGCGCCGCTGCTCATCGTCGCGCTGTCCCACCGGCAGGCGTACCTCGACCGGTACGCGGCGCCCGACAAGGGCTGGACCGACAAAGACGAGGCCCGCTGGCCGGTGCCCTACTGGCACATCGACACCGGCTTCGCCGCGCTGCTGATGCTGCTCACCGTGGTGGACGAAGAGCTGGGGGCGTGCTTCTTCGGCGTGCCGCCGGAGCAGATTCCTCCGCTGCGGGCGACCTTCGGCATCCCCGACGAGTACATGCCGATCGGGACCGTCTCTGTCGGCTACCGCGCACCCGACCGCCGGTCGCCGTCGCTCCGGCGCGGACACCGGCCAGTCGAGGACGTCATCCACCGCGGCGCCTGGTGAGCCTTGCGGTCACCGGCCCTCGGATGGCGCTGACGCTGGGGCTGAACGACGCGCCGAATGGGTAGCGTCTGATCGCCATGGACACGCTGCCGCTCGCCATCGCCAACGGGTGGGCATCCGGCATCAGCGCGTACGGGGTCGTCTTCCTCGTCGGGTTGATGGGCCGGGCCGGGCTGGCGGACACCCCGGCGGCGTTGCAGCGGACGGACGTGCTCGTCTTCGTCGGCGTGCTGCTGGTGGTGGAGTTCGTCGCCGACAAGATTCCGTACGTGGACTCGCTATGGGACAGCGTGCACACGTTCATCCGGCCGACAATCGCGGCCATCCTCGGGGTGCTCATCGCCGGGGACGCGTCCACGTTGGAACAGGCGATCGCCGCCACCGGATCAAGTGTCATGGCGCTGCTGAGCCACCTCGCCAAGGGCGGGTTGCGGCTGGCGGTGAACACCTCACCGGAGCCGGTCACCAACGTGGGTACCAGCCTGGCCGAGGACGGGGCGGTCGTCGGGATGACGCTCCTCGCCTGGCAGTTCCCGTGGGCAGCGGCGATCCTCGCGATCATCCTGCTCGCCATCGGGTTGACCCTGGCCGGATTCCTGTTCTCTCGGATCCGGCGCGGGTTTACTCGACTCCGACGTCGTTTCACGTGAAACCAGGAGAGCGTGTGCTGTCCAACCGCTCCATGCCGGCGTCCGTGGTGATCCCCGAGTTGCCAGTCCGCGACGTCACTGCGGCGAGCGCGTGGTTGAGCACCGCCTTCGGCATGACGCCTCGGCTGGTGATCGGCAACCACCGGATCCAGATGACGGTGCCTAGCGGGGGAGGGCCGGGCGAGTTCGTCCTTGTCGGCTCGGCGTCAGCCGCGCCGGCTTCGGTGATGATCCGCATCGAGGACGCGGAGGCGCACTGCGCCCGTGCTCGGTCCGCCGGCGCGACGATCCTCAGCGAACCGACCAGCTACCCGTACGGCGAACGCCAGTACACCGCCGTCGATCCCGACGGCCACCGATGGACCTTCTCCCAGACGCTCGCCGACGTCGATCCCACCACGTGGGGCGGCGTCCTCCCCTAGTCCATCTCCGCCCCCTGTTTCACGTGAAACCCGGCCTTCCGCGTTTCACGTGAAACCCTGCCACCGACATCGACTGCCGCCCTATCGGCTCCCGTGACACACACCGGGCAGCGTGAGACGCAGTCGACGAGGCTGGTGCTCCGCCGGTCTCAGCGGTGTGGTTCGCCGAGGGGTCGGCTGTAGACACGGTGCGCCGTGCGCGCGCGCGATGCTCGCGGTGGGCGGCAGGGGAGGGTAGGTGGCGTCGGGGATAGGGTCCGGAGCGTGCTGCTGGAGCGGCGGGCGCGGGAGGGAATCCTCGCCGGCTCGGTGACCGTGCTCTATCGCCGGTGGCGCCGGGCGCAGGTGGTGGCCGGGCGGAGCTACCGCACGGCGGCCGGGCTGATCGCGGTGGACGCGGTCGAGGTGGTCGATCCGGCCCGGCTCACCGATGCCGATGCGACGCCGGCCGGCTACGACTCCGCGGAGGCGCTCCGGGCGGACCTGCGCGGTGCCGCCGGCGATCCGGTCTTCCGGCTCACGGTCCGGCCGGCCGAGGGACCGGACCCGCGGGAGCAGCTCGCCGCGAACGCCGACCTCTCACCCGCCGACGTCGCCGACCTGGACCGCCGGCTGGACCGGCTGGACCGCGCCAGCCCGACCGGGCCGTGGACGACGGCGACCCTCGTCGCGATCCGCGACCACCCCGGCCAGCGGGCCGGCGACCTCGCCGTGGCGGCCGGCCGGGAGACGCCGCCCTTCAAGCTCGACGTCCGCAAGCTGAAGGCGCTCGGCCTGACCCACAGCCTGACGGTCGGCTACCGGCTCTCACCCCGCGGCGAGGCGTACCTCCGGCTCCGCCCGCCTAGTGCAGGAACTTGAGCCCGGCGACGCAGCCGATGATCCCGACGAGCAGCAGGACCTTCGCCACCGACGCCGCCTCGCTCCCGGTGAGCATCGCGTAGGCCGCGGTCAGCGTGGCACCGATGCCGACCCAGACCGCGTACGAGGTGCCGACCGGCAGGTCACGCATGGCGTAGCCGAGGCCGAGCATGCTCAGCACGAGCGCCACCACGAAGACGGCCACCGGCACCGGCCGGCTGAGCCCGTCGGACTTCCCGAGTGCGGTGGCCCAGACGGCTTCGAGCACGCCGGACGCCACCAGAACGAGCCAGGACATCGAGGTCTCCTCTGGCGCCGTCTTGTCGCACACCGGGTACGGCACCGCTCGTCCGGGAGCCCACGCCGGGGCTCTGGCCCGATTCTCGCACCGCTCGCCGCCCCCGGACCGGCTCATCTGGTGGCGTTCGCCACCGCCCCGGCAAGGTGGTCACCCAGCCGCGAGCAGCACGGTGTCCGAGCCGTCCCGCCGCCGGCTGTCCAGCAGGCGAGCTCCGGAGCCGGACCGGCGAACGCCGGCGTCCCACCGCCGAGGTCTTCGGTCGGCGCAGGCCGGGCCGTGGTCGTACGAAGGATCCGGCGGGGGGCGGCGGGACGACAGCCGCAGGCACGCGTTGGTGGCCACCCGGAAGAGCCAGGTCCGCAGCGAGCTCCGAGCCTCAGGCGGCGAGCAGCGTCTCCTGCACCGCGTCCTCGGCGTCCTGGACGGAGCCGAGCATCCGGTAGCAGTGGGCCTGGAGCTCGGCGCGGTGCGGCGCGACCAGCCGGCCGAACGCCGCCTCGTCGCCGACCCGGGCCGCGGACAGCTCCGCGGATCCCGCGACCGGTCAGCCCTCCTGGTCGAACCCGCCGGGCCGCGGGCCCATCCCCGGCGCCATCAGCCCGACGATCCGCTCCAGGTCGTCCACCGAGGCGAACTCCACGACGATCTTGCCCTTGCGCCGCCCGAGCTCGACCTTGACCCGGGTGTCGAAGCTGTCCGACAACCGGTCGGCGAGGTCGGTCAGCGCCGGCGCGGTCACCCGCTGGCTTCGCGGCGCCCGGGCGGCGGCCGGCTTGTCGTGGCCGGCCAGCGCGACCAGCTCCTCGACCGCCCGCACCGACAGGCCCTCGGCGACGATCCGGGACGCCAGCGCATCCTGCGCCTCGGCGTCGTCCAGCGCGAGCAGCGCGCGGGCGTGGCCGGCGGACAGCACCCCGGCGGCGACCCGCCGCTGCACCGCGACCGGCAGGTTGAGCAGCCGGACGGTGTTGGTGACCTGGGAGCGGCTGCGGCCGATGCGCTGCGCCAGCTCCTCGTGGGTGGTGCCGAACTCGTCCAGGAGCTGCCGATACGCCGCCGCCTCCTCGAGCGGGTTGAGCTGGACGCGGTGCAGGTTTTCCAGCAGCGCGTCGCGGAGCATGGCGTCGTCGGCGGTGTCCCGGACGATCGCCGGGATGGTGGCCAGCCCGAGATCACGGGTCGCCCGCCACCGGCGCTCGCCCATGACCAGCTCGTAGGCGTCGGTCTCGACCGGCCGCACGACGACCGGCTGGAGCAGGCCGAACTCCTTGATGGAGGTCTTGAGCTCGTCCTGCGACTCCTCGTCGAAGACCTGCCGCGGCTGCCTCGGGTTGGGCCGGATCGCGTCCACCGGCAGCTCGCGGAAGGAGGCGCCGGGCACGTCCGCCGGGCCGGCGACCTCCTCCACGCTGGCGCCGGCGCCGGCGGAGCAGCCGCCGCGGGAGCGGGCACCGCCTGCTCGACGATCGCCGCCGCCGCGGGCGGACCGGTCGGGATCAGCGCACCGAGGCCCTTGCCGAGGCCGCCGCGGCGGCTCACTCCGACTCCCGGATCCCCGGCGCGGCGAGCTGGGTGCCGCGCACCGCGATCTCGCGGGCGGCCTCGAAGTAGGTCAACGCGCCGCGGGAGCCGGGGTCGTACGTCATCACCGACTGACCATACCCGGGCGCTTCGGACACCCTGACCGACCTGGGGATAACCACGTCGAGCACCAGGTCGCCGAAGTGGCTGCGCACCTCCTGGGCAACCTGGTCGGCCAGCTTGGTCCGCCCGTCGTACATGGTCAGCAGGATCGTGGACACCCGCAGCCCGCCGTTGAGGTGGGACTGGATGAGGTCGATGTTGCTGAGCAGCTGGCCCAGCCCTTCCAGCGCGTAGTACTCGCACTGGATCGGGATCAGCACCTCGTCACCGGCGACCAGCGCGTTCACCGTGAGCAGGCCGAGCGACGGCGGGCAGTCGACGAGGATGTAGTCGACGTCCTCCTGGTACGCCTCGATCGCCTTGCGCAGCCGGTGCTCCCGGGCCACCACCGAGACCAGCTCGATCTCCGCGCCGGCCAGGTCGATGGTGGCCGGCACGCAGCGCAGGTTGGGCGCCTGCTCGACCGGCACCGCGGTCTCCGCCAGCGACGCCCCCTCGACCAGCACCTCGTAGATCGACGGGGTCCCGCTGCTGTGCTCCACACCGAGGCCGGTGCTCGCGTTGCCCTGCGGGTCGAGGTCGATCACCAGCACCTTGAGCCCGTGCAGCGCGAAGGCGACCGCCAGGTTGACCGTGCTGGTCGTCTTGCCGACGCCGCCCTTCTGGTTGGCGACGGTGATCACCCGGCGCTGGCCGGGCCGGGGGAAGGCGCTGTCCCGGGTCGGGTTGAGCACCCGGACCGCCTGCGCCGCCTCCCGCATGATCGGCGTGTCCAGCTCGCCGTCCCGGGGCGCGCCGACGGCGTCGTCGAGCACGCTCCTGATCCGGGTCCGGCTGGCGTCGAGCGTCGCGGTCGGCTCGTGGGTCACCCTGTCATCCTCACTGCTCGATCCGAGCGGCGGCGGCGACTCGCCCGCGCTGTCGCCACCGATCCACCCGATCGGGGCCGTGATGCCCCGGATGTCCGGTGTCGACGGGGCCGGCTCGGTGGGCCACCCGATCGGGCTGGGCCGCCGCACAGGGATCGTGCTCGTCACCGGACGCGCCCTCCTCGTTGCCTCCCGCTGGCGCTGGACCGCACGGTACCCCGGGTCACGGCGACCACCGTGGTCGGCGGATCCACCGCGCCGGCCCCGCACCGCAGCACCTCCGCGCCCGCCGCGCCGGCGCGGGTCAGCGCGGACCGGGCCGCTGCCAGCTCGGCCGCGGCGGTCTCGCCCTTGACCGCGAGCAGCCGGCCGCCGTCCCGCAGCAGCGGCAGGCACCAGCCGGCGAGCCGGTCCAGCGGCGCGACCGCGCGGGCGGTGACCACGTCGGCGCCGGCCAGCGCGCGCCGGACCGGGCCCTCCTCGGCCCGGCCGCGGACCACCGTGACACCGGCCAGTCCGAGCCGGTCGACGCATTCGGTGAGGAAGTCGTACCGGCGGGCGAGCGGCTCCAGCAGCGTGACGGCCAGGTCCGGCCGGGCCAGCGCCAGCGGGATGCCGGGCAGCCCGGCGCCGCTGCCCGCGTCGACCACCCGGGCGGCCGGCGGGATGAGCTCGGCGACCACCGCGGAGTTGAGCAGGTGCCGGTCCCACAGCCGCGGCACCTCGCGCGGGCCGATGAGCCCGCGGAGGGTGCCGTCGGTGGCCAGGATCTCCGCGTACGCGACCGCGCGATCCAGCGCGTCGCCGAAGATCGCCGCGGCCACGGACGGTGGCGCGGGCACCCCAGCGCCCGTCGGGCGGCCCGGCGCGAGCCCCGGCGCCGTCGCGGCGGCGGCACACCTCAGCGCCGCCGAGCACTGCCGGCGGCACGGGCACTCCGGCGCCGTCGCCGGCGGACGGTGTCGCCGGGACAGGCTCGGGCGGGTCGCCGGGCCGGGTGACGGGCCGGCCCGGGGACCACTCAGTGTCCATAGTGGACACCCAGGGTGGAGCGGGGAAGTGGGGTGGGTCGGCTCACTTGTCCGGCAGGACGACGACCCGGCGGTCCGGCTCCTCGCCCTCGGACTCGCTGCGCACCCCGTCGATGGCCGCGATCGCGTCATGCACGACCTTGCGCTCGAACGGGTTCATCGCGTCCAGCCGCACCGCCGACCCGCTCGAGCGCACCTCGGCGGCGGCGTCCCGGGCGATGTCGCCGAGCGCGGTGCGCCGGCGGGCCCGGTAGCCGCCGACGTCGAGCATCAGCCGGCTGCGCAGCCCGGTCTGCTGCTGCACGGCCAGCCGGGTCAGCTCCTGCAGCGCGTCCAGGGTCGCCCCGTTCGGCCCCACCAGGCCCTGCAGGCCCTCGCCGATCACGGCCACCACGGCCCGGTCGCCCTCCACGTCGAGGTCGATGTCGCCGTCGAAGTCGACGATGTCGAGCAGCCGCTCCAGGTAGTCGCCGGCGATGTCGCCCTCCTGGACGAGCAGCGCCTCGCCCCGCTCGGGGCGGTCGGCGGCGCCGTCGGCGTCGGCCTCGACGGCAGTAGGGCTGTCGGTCACGGGCGTGTCGGTCACGAAGTCTCCACAGGTGGTCTCGCCCGCCCGAACGGCGGGCGCGAGGTCAGCGTCGCTTCTTCTTCTGCCGGGTCTGGGTGGGGGAGCGCTGCCCCTGCGGGCGGCGCGCCCCGCCGGGCCGGGCTCCGCCGCCGCCGGCCTTCGGTCGCGGCGCCGGCGCGGGCGGCTTGTCCGCACCGGTGTCGTCCGCGTCGGCCACCGGGGCCGACCCGTCGTCAGAGGGCGCGGCGCTCTCCGCGGGCGCCTGGCCGTCGGGAGTCGCGCCGGGAGTGTCCGCGGCGGCGCGGCGCTTGCGCTTGGTCGGCTTGCCGTCGGCCGGAGTGCCCGGCGCCGCATCGCCGGCCGCGGCTCCGGCCGCACCACCAGCAGCAGCGTCGCCCGCGGCAGCGGACCCGTCCGCAGGAGTCGCGGTCGCACCGCCCACCGCCGGCGTGCCCTTGCGCGGCCGGACCGGCTTCTGCCCCGGCTTCGGGGCCAGCAGCTTCGGGTCGGTCGCCGGCTTGTCCGCATCCTTCTTCGCGTTCGGATGCGGCATCCGCCTGATGATGTAGAACTGCTGCCCCATGGTCCACAGGTTGTTGGTGAACCAGTAGAAGAGCACGCCGATCGGGAAGAAGAAGCCGGACACGAAGAGGCTGGCCGGCATGCCGTACAGCAGCAGCTTCTGGATCATGGCCTGCTGGCCGTCGACCACCTGGGTGTTGCGGGAGATGATCTGCCGCTGGGTGATGTACGTGGCCGCGACCATGAGGACGATCAGCGTGAACGCGACGATCCGGGTCGCGGTGAGGCTCGCGCCGGGGATGTCCTCGACCAGGTTGCGCGGGTCGTTGAAGGCGGCCGCGATCGGCGCGCCGAAGACCATCGCCTGACCAGCGCTGGCGACCTGGTCGACGGTCCAGCCGTACTCGGCTGACAGCGCGCCGGCCTTGTCGCTGCCGACCAGCCGGAGCACGTGGAAGAGGGCCAGGAAGACCGGAGCCTGCAGCAGGATCGGAAGGCACCCGCCGAGCGGGTTGAAGCCCTCCTCCTTCTGCAGCTTCATCATTTCCTGGCTGAGCGTCTGCCGGTCGTTCTTGTACTTCTCCCGCAGCGCCGCGATCTTGGGCTGCACTTCCTGCATCTTGCGCTGGCTGTGCACCTGCTTGATGAAGAACCGGAAGAGCAGGATCCGGATCGTCACGACCAGCAGGACGATCGACAGCGCCCAGGTCACCCCGGCGTTGGGGTTGAGCCCCATCCACTCGAAGAGCGCATGCCACTTCAGGAGCACCCAGGAGACCGCGATGTAGAGAGGGTTCAGCAACGGGGTGCTCCTGTCGGGGTCGGCGCCGGGACGCCGGCTCGGGTCGAGGTGCGCTCGGTCAGCCCGGCACCACCAGTCGGTGGTGTGGCGGGGCCACGTTGCTCAACGGCGGGCGGCACCGGGTCGTGCCCACCAGGGTGCCAGGGCCCGCAGCGGAGCAGCCGGCGGGTGGCCAGCCACCCGCCCCGGATCGCGCCGTGCCGCTCCACGGCGGTCACCGCGTACGCGCTGCAGGACGGGGTGAAGCGGCAGGTCGGTGGCCGCACCGGGGAGATCCAGCGCTGGTAGGCCCGGATCGCGGCGAGCAGCAGCCGGGCCAGCGTGGAACGGCGGCGCCGGCCGGTGACCAGCCGGACCACCCCGTCGTACGCGGCCAGCAGCAGCGCGGCGGCGAGCAGGGCGAAGGTCACCTGCCAGGCGGTCACCGGACCACCTCCGCGGTCCGGGCGCCGGCGGCGAGGCCGAGCCGGCCGAGGGTGGCGTCGAGGTCGCGGCCGAGCGCCGCGGAGTCCGCGCCGCCGGCCGGCGGCAGCGCCCGGACGACCAGCAGGGCGCCGGCGGGCAGCTGCGGGAGCCGGTCGCGGACCAGGTGGCGCAGCCGGCGGACGGTCCGGTGCCGGACCACGGAGCCGCCGACGGCCCGGCCGACGACGAAGCCCACCCGGGCGGCCGGCAGCGGCGCGTCCGGCGCGGGCTCGGGTGCGAGGTAGTGGGTCACCAGGGTGCCGCGGCCGGCCCGCCGCCCGCGGCGGACCACCAGCGTGAAGTCCTCGCGGCGCCTCAGCCGCGCGGGCGCCGGGAGCACGTCACGTCGCTGCGGCTCAGGCCGAGAGCTCGCCGCGGCCCTTGCGGCGGCGGGAGGCGAGGATGGCGCGACCGGCGCGGGTGCGCATGCGCAACCGGAAGCCGTGGGTCTTCGCCCGGCGGCGGTTGTTCGGCTGGAAGGTGCGCTTGCTCACGTGCGGGCTCCTGGCTTCGGCGGCATCCTGTTGGTGGTCCGACAGGACCCGCGTCGAGGCGGGGCCGGGCGCGGCGGACTCACGACCCGCCAACGGTACGGAACGGCGCCACGCCGGGTCAAACGAGACCGCCGGGAGCGGTTGTGGACGGCCATCCGCGCGCTGTACGGTGCCAGTCCGCCGGGCCTTCCCCCACCGGTTCTCAGCGGTGGGCACCGGACACTCGTCGGGAAGGTCGAGGGACGCGCTGAGACCCGCGCACACGGTCCGTGGGTGACGGATACACAGCCTGTGGACAGCCATGTGGATAGTGGGGGCACGGTGGAGACCACCGACGTGTCCACGGGGAGGAGCAGCGGGTGCCGGAGGAAACGGTCGACCTCGACGCCCTGTGGTCGCATGCCATCGACGGACTGACCGACAGCACGGTCACGCCGCAGCAGCGGGCCTGGCTGCGGACCACCCGGCCGCTCGGTCTGCTGGACGACACCGCGCTGCTGGCCGCGCCGAACGAGTTCACCAAGGACGTGCTGGAGACCCGGCTGCGGCCGATGATCACCGACGCGCTGTCCCGGCTGCTCGGCCGGGAGATCCGGGTGGCGGTCACGGTGGAGCCGCCGCCCGGGCCCCCGGCGGGCGCGACCGTGGTGCCGCTGCCGGTCGGGGGGAACAGCGCCGCCGACGGCGGGCCGGACCAGGTCGCCGAGGAGACGATGCCGGGGATGTCCTGGCCGCCGCCGTCCGCGGCCGGCGGCCGGCTGGCCCGGGTCGAGCCGGCCCGGCTCAACCCGAAGTACACGTTCGAGACCTTCGTCATCGGCTCCGGCAACCGGTTCGCGCACGCGGCCGCAGTCGCCGTCGCCGAGGCGCCGGCAAAGGCGTACAACCCGCTGTTCATCTACGGCGACTCCGGGCTGGGCAAGACCCACCTGCTGCACGCCATCGGGCACTACGCGCAGCGGCTCTTCCAGAACGCGCGGGTCAAGTACGTGAGCTCCGAGGAGTTCACCAACGACTTCATCAACTCGCTGCGCGACGACAAGCAGTCCGCCTTCCAGCGGCGCTACCGCGACAACGACGTCCTCCTGGTCGACGACATCCAGTTCCTGGAGAACAAGGAACGCACCCAGGAGGAGTTCTTCCACACGTTCAACACGCTGCACAACGCGAACAAGCAGATCGTCATCAGCTCGGACCGGCCGCCGAAGCAGCTGTCCACCCTGGAGGACCGGCTGCGCACCCGCTTCGAGTGGGGCCTGATCACCGACGTGCAGCCGCCCGATCTGGAGACGCGGATCGCGATCCTGCGGAAGAAGGCCGCGCAGGAGCGGCTGAACGCGCCGCCGGACGTGCTCGAGTTCATCGCGTCGAAGATCCAGTCGAACATCCGCGAGCTCGAGGGCGCGCTGATCCGGGTCACCGCGTTCGCCAGCCTCAACCGGCAGAGCGTCGACCTGACCCTGGCCGAGATCGTGCTCAAGGACCTGATCGCGGACGACGACCGGCCGGAGATCACCGCGGCCACGATCATCGCGGCCACGGCCGAGTACTTCGGGATCACCATCGACGATCTGTGCGGCCAGTCCCGCAGCCGGGTGCTGGTAACGGCGCGGCAGATCGCCATGTATCTCTGTCGCGAGCTGACCGATCTCTCCCTGCCGAAGATCGGGCAGACCTTCGGCGGCCGCGACCACACCACGGTCATGCACGCCGACCGGAAGATCCGCTCGCTGATGGCCGAACGCCGGCAGATCTTCAACCAGGTGACCGAGCTGACCAACCGGATCAAGCACCGGGCCCGGCAGTGATCCTCGCCGGCGGGCGCCGCGCCACCCGCCGAACGGGTGGTGGATTCCTAGTCCGATGTGCACAGCTTGGGGAGAAGTCTGTGGATATCTGGGGACGAGAAGTGGATGACGGCATTCGGCCAGGCATCGTCCACCGGCCGGACGGCTCGACGTCATCGGAGCCCACATCCGGTCCACAGCCCTCGCCCGCCGGTGGCCTGGCCGGACGCGGTCCGTCCACACCGTCCACAGCACCTACGACGACTCCGAGCTCTTCTATCCAGAAGATGAAGACCCGAAACAGGGGTGTGGGCGATCCGGTGGGGACGGCCGCGAATCTGTCGGACCGGGCGGGCATGATGGGCCCCCACAGCAGCGTGGTGGAGGAGAGCGGACGATGAAGTTCCGGGTGGAGCGCGACCCGCTCGCCGAGGCGGTCGCCTGGACGGCCCGCAGCCTGCCGGCGCGTCCCGCGGTGCCCGTGCTCGGCGGGGTGCTGCTGGAGGTCTCCGACAGCACGCTGACCGTGTCCGGCTTCGACTACGAGGTCTCCACCCAGGTGGAGGTCGAGGTGCACGCGGCCACCGCGGGGCGGTCGCTGGTCAGCGGCCGGCTGCTGGCCGAGATCAGCCGGGCCCTCCCGCCGCACCCGGTGGACGTCGCGGTGGACGGGCCGCGGGTGACGATCAGCTGCGGCAGCGCCCGCTTCACGCTGCCGGTGATGCCGGTCGAGGACTATCCGACGCTGCCGACCATGCCGACCACCGCGGGGGTGGTGGACAGCGCCACCTTCGCCACCGCGGTGGGCCAGGTGGCGGTGGCCGCCGGGCGGGACGACACGCTGCCCATGCTCACCGGCGTCCGGCTGGAGATCGAGGGCGAGCAGCTGCGGCTGGCCGCCACCGACCGCTACCGGCTGGCCGTCCGCGAGCTGCTGTGGAAGCCGGAGCAGGCCGACCTGACCGCCCAGGTGCTCATCCCGGCCCGGACGCTGGCCGAGTCGGCCAAGACGCTGACCACCGGCGCGGAGGTCACCCTGGCGCTGGCCAGCGGCGGCGCCGGCGAGGGCATGATCGGGTTCGTCGGCCCCGGCCGGCGGGCGACCACCCGGCTGCTGGACGCCGAGTTCCCGAAGTATCGATCGCTGTTCCCCTCGGAGTGGTCGGCCACCGCGGACATCCCGGTGCCGGTGCTGGTGGAGGCGGTCAAGCGGGTCGCCCTGGTCGCCGACCGCGGCACCCCGGTCCGGCTCGACTTCAGCGAGGGCGTGCTGGCGCTGGCCGCCGGTGGCGACGACGAGGGCCGGGCCGAGGAGCAGGTCGAGGTGCAGTTCACCGGCGAGCCGCTGACCATCGCGTTCAACCCGTCCTTCCTGCTGGACGGGCTCACCGCGGTGCACGCCGGGATCGCCCGGATGTCGTTCACCACGCCGAGCAAGCCCTCCGTGGTGACGGCGGTGGACGGCGACGGCACCACCGACTTCCGCTACCTGATCATGCCGGTCCGACTGCCGGGCTAGGTTGCCGATCAGGCACGGTCGCGGCGGCATGCCGGCGGGTCGGTCCGGGGACAACTGACCACGACGGGACGAGGACTCGGAGGTCGCGGTGGAGATCGGTCTGATCGGGCTCGGCAAGATGGGCGGCAACATGGCCGAGCGGCTTCGCCGTGGTGGCCACAAGGTCGTCGGCTACGACCGCAGCGAGTCCTCGCCGCGGGACGTGTCGACCCTCGAGGAGCTGGTCCAGAGCCTGGCCAAGCCGCGGGTGGTCTGGGTGATGGTCCCCTCCGGGGAGCCGACCCGGGCGACCGTCCGCGACCTCGGCGCGCTGCTGGAGGCCGGCGACGTCGTCGTCGACGGGGGCAACTCGCGCTACACCGACGACCAGGAGCACGCGGCCATGCTGGCCGAGAAGGGCGTCGGCTATGTCGACGCCGGCGTCTCCGGCGGCGTCTGGGGCCTGCAGAACGGCTACGCGCTGATGGTCGGCGGCGACCCGGACAACGTCGCCAAGGTGCAGCCCGCGTTCGACACGCTCAAGCCGTCCGAGGGCGGTTTCGTGCACGCCGGCAAGGTCGGCGCCGGCCACTTCGCCAAGATGGTCCACAACGGCATCGAGTACGGGATCATGCAGGCGTACGGCGAGGGCTACGAGCTGCTCGAGACGTCCGACCTGGTCACCGAGGTGCCGGACGTGTTCCGGAGCTGGACGCAGGGCACCGTGATCCGGTCCTGGCTGCTCGACCTGCTGGTCCGCGCGCTGGACCAGGACCCGGACCTGACCAAGATCCGCGGCTGGGCCGAGGACTCCGGCGAGGGCCGGTGGACGCTGCAGGCGGCGATCGAGCACGCGGTGCCGATGCCGGTCATCGCGGCCGCGCTGTTCGCCCGGTTCGCCAGCCGGCAGGACGACTCCCCGGCGATGAAGGTGGTGGCCGCGCTGCGCAACCAGTTCGGCGGGCACGCCACCCGGGCCGACGACGAGCCCACCCCGGGCGTCACCCCGGAGACCACCGGCAGCGCCCCGCCGCCGCCGCCCGCTCCGGGCGGCTGATGTACGTCCGGCACCTGTCGGTCGCCGACTTCCGGTCCTGGCCGGCGGCCGAAGTGGCCTTCGAGCCGGGGCCCAGCGTGCTCGTCGGGCCCAACGGGCAGGGCAAGACCAACCTGGTGGAGGCGATCGGCTACGTCGCCACGCTCGGGTCGCACCGGGTGGCGACGGACGCCCCGCTGGTCCGGGAGGGCACGGCCCGGGCCGTGGTGCGCACCGCGGTGATCAGCGACGGCCGCGAGCTGCTGGTCGAGCTGGAGATCAACCCGGGCCGGGCCAACCGGGCCCGGCTCAACCGGTCGCCGGTGCCGCGGGCCCGGGACGTGCTCGGCGCGCTCCGCTCGGTGCTCTTCGCGCCCGAGGACCTCGCCCTGGTGCGCGGCGACCCCGGCGAGCGGCGCCGGTTCCTGGACGAGCTGCTGGTCCAGCGCACCCCGCGGTACGCGGGGGTCCGGGCCGACTACGAGCGGGTGCTCAAGCAGCGCGGTGCGCTGCTGAAGACCGCCGGGGCGGCCCGCCGGGCCGGCGGCGCCGGCGACCTGCGCACCCTCGACGTGTGGGACGGCCACCTGGCCCGGCACGGCGCGGAGCTGCTGGCCGGCCGGCTCGCCCTGGTCCGGGCGGTGGCCCCGTTCGTCACCGGCGCGTACGAGGAGGTGGCCCGGGGCGGCGGCCCGGCCGAGGTGACGTACGCGTGCTCGCTCGGCGACGCGCTGCCCGAGGGCACGGCGGGCCCGGAGCTGCTCGAGGCGGCGCTGCTGTCCGAGCTGGCCCGGCTGCGCCCGCAGGAGGTGGAGCGCGGCGTCACCCTGGTCGGGCCGCACCGCGACGACCTGGTGCTGGCGCTCGGCGGCCGGCCGGCGAAGGGCTACGCCAGCCACGGCGAGAGCTGGTCGTACGCGCTGGCCCTGCGGCTGGGGTCGTACGAGCTGCTGGCCGCGGACGGCGCGGAGCCGGTGCTGGTGCTGGACGACGTCTTCGCCGAGCTGGACACCGCCCGCCGGGCCCGGCTGGCCGCCGTCGCCGGCAAGGCCGAGCAGGTGCTGGTCACCGCCGCGGTGGCCGACGACGTGCCCGAGGAGCTGCTCGGCGCCCGCTACGACGTCGCCGACGGGGTGGTCCGCCGTGTCCGCTGACCGTCCGGACCGTCCAGGACCGCCAGGACCGCCAGGACCGCCAGGACCGTCCGGACCGTCCGGACCGTCCGGACCGTCCGGAGTGGACGGAGCGGGCCGGGTCGCCCGGCCGGCCGCCGGCCGGGTCGCCCGGCCGGCCGCGGAAACCGTCCGATGTGGACCCTGACGCCGCCGTGGCGCCTGTGGACGGACCTGTGGAAGCTGTGGATGACGGGGTGGGCCTCGGCCGCTCCGCGCTGGAGACGGCCCGGGCGGCGTCCCGCCGCTCCCCGCTGCGCGGCGGCCGCCGGGTCGCCGGCCGGCGGCCGGGAGCCGAGCGGCGGCGGGGCGGCTACAGCGGCGCCGGCCCGGACCCGCGCGACCCGCAGCCCTTCGGCACGCTGGTCCGCCGGCTGGTCGAGGACCGCGGCTGGGAGGCCACCGCGGCCAACGCCACCGTGCTCGCCGGCTGGGACCGCATCGTCGGTCCGGAGCTCGCCGCGCGCTGCCAGCCGGTGAGCCTGCGCGCCGGCGAGCTCACCCTGGCCGCCGAGTCCACCGCGTGGGCGATGCAGCTCAAGCTCATGTTCCCGGTGCTCATGACCAAGATCCGGGCCGAGCTCGGGCCGGACGTGGTGACCCGGATCCGGGTGCACGGGCCGACCGCGCCGACCTGGGGCGCCGGCCCGCGCCGGGTGGCCGGCCGCGGCCCCCGCGACACGTACGGCTGAGCGGAAGGACAACCTGAGCCCGGGGGACCAGCTTCGCCATTCGGTCCCCCGATCGGGTTAACCCGCCGTAACATCGCAGGTCATCGCCGCTGCCGCGACCCCGCCAAGGAGCAGCCATGCGCCTGCGACCCCTACTCGCCGTCCTGGTCCTCGCGCTCGTCCCGGTGGTGGTGCCGATCCAGCCGGCCGCGGGTGCGCCGCCGGCCGCCCCGGCCGCGGCCGCCGCGCCAGCCGCCGCCGCGCCAGCCGCCGCAGCAGCCGCGACGAAGCCCAACATCTTCTTCTACAACCTGGACGACCTCCGCGACGCGGTGCCCGGCAACGTCGACCCGATGACGTTCATGCCGAAGACGCGGCAGTGGATGACCGAGGGCCGCCGCTTCGCCAAGCACTTCGTCACCGAGCCGTCCTGCTGCCCGTCCCGGGCGGCGATGATGACCGGCCGGCTCTCCCACAACAACGGGGTCAAGCTCCAGTCGCAGGGCCCGGCCTTCGACCACCCGCACTCGATGGCCTGCTACCTGCGCAGCGCGGGCTACTCGACGTACGTGGCCGGCAAGTTCCTCACCACCTGGCCGAAGACCACGCGGCCGCCGTGCTTCGACCACTCCACGGTGATCTGGGGCGGCTACAACAACGTGACCAGCCGGGTGGACGGCGTCTCGCGCACGCTGACCGGCTACTCGACCACGGCTCTCGGCGTCCGCGGCCGGGAGTACATCACCAGCGCGCTCGGCCTGGCCAAGCCCTTCCTGCTGTACGAGACCCCGCAGGCCCCGCACTGGGTGGACGTCACCAACCCGGACGGCACCGTCACCCGGCGCGCCGTCCCCGAGACCAAGTACGCGAGCGCGCCGGTGCCGACCTGCTCGGCGCCGGTCGAGACCAGCCGCTCGGACAAGCCGCAGTACGTCCGCAACATGAACCAGACGCCGGCGCAGGGCCAGGTCATGTGCGCCAGCCAGCTGCGGGCGATCATGACGGCGGACGACGAGTTCGACGCGACCATGCGGCTGCTGTCCGACCGCGGCGTGCTCGCCAACACGCTGGTGGTCTTCTCCTCGGACAACGGCTACATGTGGAGCGACCACGGCCGGACCGAGAAGTTCGTCCCGTACGAGCCGTCGGTCCGCGTCCCGCTCTACCTGCGCTGGCCCGGGCAGATCCCGGCGGGCACCGACACGACCCGGATGGCGTCGTACATCGACCTGCTGCCGACCATGCTCGCGGCGGCCCAGTTCGCCCTGCCGGCCGGGTCGCCGGCGCTGGACGGCGAGTCGCTGCTCGGCCCCAGCGCTCGGACCACGGCGTACGCCGAGTACTACAAGGACACGGCGAACGGCAACGTGCCGACCTGGAAGATGATCCGGACCGCGACGGTGAAGTACATCCACACGTACGACGAGAGCGGCAACATCATCTTCCGCGAGTACTACAACCTCACCGCCGACCCGCAGGAGTTCACCAACCTGCTCAACGACGGCAACGCGGCCAACGACCCGCCGGCGGCCGAGCTGTCCGCGCTGTCCGCCCGGCTCACCGCGATGGGGACCTGCGCCGGCAGCGGCTGCGTGGTCTGAGGCCGGTCAGCGGGCCGGGGCGCTGGGCGGCAGCAGCTCGTCGGCGAAGCCGGTGACGGCGGCCAGCCACCGGTCCGGCTGGTCGCGGTGCAGGCAGTGCCCGCCGGGCAGCTCGACGAAGCGTTCCGCCGGCAGGGCCGCCCGGACCGCCGCCCGGGCCGGCTCACCCAGCGCGCTGCCGGCCGGGCCGTCGCCGAACCGGTCGCCGGAGTCGGTGGCGGCGATCACCAGCACCGGCACCGGCGCGCCGGCGATCAGCGGGGTCAGGTCCGCGTCCCGCAGCCCGCCGCGCAGGCCCGCGGCCACGGCCGGCACCTGGGCGCGGGCGACGCCCTCGACGTCCTGCTCCACGTCGGGCGGCGCCCAGCCCGGGTGCTCGGCGGCCGACCGGCGCAGCAGCCGGTCCCGGTCGGTATGGACCAGCTCGCCGTCCAGCTCGACGCCGTGGGCCATCTCCTCGGCCGGGCCGAGGTCGCCGCCCGGCGGGTCCTCCAGCACCACCGCCCGGGCCAGACCCGGGTGCCGGGCGACCGCGGTGATCGCGGTCCGGGCGCCGAGGCTGTGCCCGACCAGCAGGTCCACCGGGCCGTCCAGGTCGGCGACCACCTTGGCGACCAGCGCGTCCATGGTGAGCGGGCCGGCCAGCGGCGGGCTGGACCCGTGCCCGGCGAGGTCGAGCGCGCGGACGTCCCAGCCGCGGGCGGCCAGCTCCGGGCCGACCTGCCACCAGGTCGCGCCGAGCGACATGATCCCGTGCAGCAGCGCGACCGTGCCACGGCGCGGCATCGCCGCCGGCCAGCGCGGCGCGCCACCCTCCGCGCCGCCCGGCGCGCCGCCCCCGGCCGCGCCGGCGCCCGCGGCCGCCATCCCGACCGCGCCGGCGCCCGCGACCGGCATCCCGACCGCGCCGGTGCCCTCCTGGTCCGCCCTGCCCGTAGCGTCGTCCATGCGGACGTACCTCCCCGGTCCGGCCGCGCCCCGAACCGGCCCGGCGGTGCCCGGGCGGGGCGCTGTCGGTGGGCTCCCGGCCGACCCGCTCGGGGCGACCGGCTGAGCGGCCCGCCGCCGTCGCGTACCCCCGTCCGCGCGTGGGGGACCATTGACGCGTCGCGACGGACGGGCTCCCGAGAACTCAGGCCGCGGCGATGCCCGTTTGTGCAGCGCTGACGCGGTAGAGTTGAGGGGACGAATCCGCGTGCGGCGGCCCAGCTGCCCGCCAGCGCCTCACCAGCGCCGGCCGGCCTGGAGCCGCCGCCCGCGTGCCCACCCCAGGTGTCCCGCCGATCCGCGTGGCGGGAGGAAGCGAGCGCGCGTGGCGCCCAAGGCCCAGCCCACCGACTACAGCGCCAGCTCGATCACGGTCCTCGAGGGCCTCGAGGCGGTCCGCAAGCGTCCCGGAATGTACATCGGGTCGACCGGCGAGCGCGGCCTGCACCACCTCGTGCAGGAGATCGTCGACAACGCCGTGGACGAGGCGCTCGCCGGCTACTGCGACACCATCGTGGTCACGCTGCTCAACGACGGCGGGGTCCGGGTCTTCGACAACGGCCGCGGCATCCCGGTCGACCGGCACCCGATCGAGAAGCGCCCGGCCGTCGAGGTCGTGCTGACCACGCTGCACGCGGGGGGCAAGTTCGACGGCAAGTCCTACGCGGTGTCCGGCGGCCTGCACGGTGTCGGCGCGGCGGTGGTCAACGCGCTGTCCACCCGGCTGACCGTCGAGGTCCGGCGCGATGGTTTCACGTGGAGCCAGGAATACCTGAACAGCCGGCCCGGCCCCCTGGTGAAGGGCGCGCCGACGCGCAAGCACGGCAGCACGGTCACGTTCTGGGCCGACCCGGCGATCTTCGAGACGGTGACGTACTCGTTCGAGACGCTGTCCCGCCGCCTGCAGGAGATGGCCTTCCTCAACCGCGGCCTGTCGATCACCATCCGCGACGAGCGCGACGAGGCGCCGCGCGAGGTCACGTACATGTACAAGGGCGGCATCGAGGACTTCGTCCGCCACCTCAACGCGACCAAGGACGCCATCCACAAGTCGGTGATCGGCTTCGGGACGGAGGGCACCGGCATCGCCGTCGAGGTCGCGATGCAGTGGAACTCGACGTACGCGGAGTCGGTCTACACCTTCGCCAACACGATCAACACGCACGAGGGCGGCACGCACGAGGAAGGCTTCCGGGCGGCGCTGACCGGCCTGGTGAACAAGTACGCGCGGGACAAGAAGCTGCTCAAGGAGAAGGACGACAACCTCACCGGCGACGACATCCGGGAGGGCCTGGCCGCGATCATCTCGGTCAAGCTGGCCAACCCCCAGTTCGAGGGGCAGACCAAGACCAAGCTGGGCAACACCGAGGCGAAGACCTTCGTGCAGAAGGCCTGCAACGACTGGCTGGCCGACTGGCTGGAGCGCAACCCCAGCGAGGCCCGGACCATCGTCACCAAGGCCTCGTCCGCGGCCCGCGCCCGCAAGGCGGCGCAGGAGGCGCGCAAGCTGGCCCGCCGCAAGGGGCTGCTCGACGTCGGCTCGCTGCCGGGCAAGCTGGCCGACTGCCGGTCCACCGACCCCAGCCGGTCCGAGCTCTACATCGTGGAGGGCGACAGCGCCGGCGGCTCGGCCAAGTCCGGGCGGGACTCGATGTTCCAGGCGATCCTGCCGATCCGCGGCAAGATCATCAACGTGGAGAAGGCCCGGATCGACCGGGTGCTGAAGAACAACGAGGTCCAGTCGCTGATCACCGCGCTGGGGACCGGCATCCACGACGAGTTCGACATCAGCAAGCTGCGCTATCACAAGATCGTGCTGATGGCCGACGCCGACGTCGACGGCCAGCACATCCGGACGCTGCTGCTCACCCTGCTCTTCCGCTTCATGCGGCCGCTGATCGAGCACGGGCACGTCTACCTGGGCCAGCCCCCGCTCTACAAGATCAAGTGGCTGCGGGAGACCCCGGAGTACGCGTACACCGACCGGGAGCGGGACGGCCTCATCAAGGCCGGCCTGGAGGCGGGCCGCAAGCTGCCCAAGGAAGGCTCGATCCAGCGCTACAAGGGCCTCGGCGAGATGAACGCGAAGGAGCTGTGGGAGACCACCATGGACCCGGCCACCCGGGTGCTCCTCCAGGTGACCTTGGACGACGCTGCAACGGCGGACGAGCTCTTCAGCGTCCTCATGGGTGAGGACGTCGAGGCGCGGCGGAGTTTCATCATCCGCAACGCCAAGGACGTCCGCTTCCTCGACATCTGAGCCAGCCGGACGACAGGGAAGGGAATCCGAGTGACCGACGTCCTGCCTCCGGCCGGCGGCGACCGGGTCGAGCCGGTCGACATCCAGATCGAGATGCAGCGGTCGTACATCGACTACGCCATGTCGGTGATCGTCGGCCGTGCGCTGCCCGACGTCCGTGACGGCCTCAAGCCGGTGCACCGCAAGATCCTGTACGGGATGTTCGACTCCGGCTTCCGGCCGGACCGGCCGTACGTGAAGTGCGCCCGGGTGGTCGGCGACGTGATGGGCAACTACCACCCCCACGGCGACACGGCGATCTACGACACCCTGGTCCGGATGGCGCAGCCGTGGTCCATGCGCGCGCCCCTGGTCGACGGCCAGGGCAACTTCGGCTCCCCCGGCAACGATCCCGCCGCCGCCATGCGCTATTGCTTGACCGGCGACGCCCTGGTCCGGACGCCGCACGGCACGGTTCGCATCGGTGACGTCGTCCCGGATGCGGCCCCGGACAGCGACACCGACATCGACCTCAAGGTCACCGACCGCAACGGCGACCCGGTCCGGGCCAGCAAGCTCTTCCACTCCGGCGACCACCCGACGCTGCGGCTGCGCACCCGCGAGGGCTACGAGCTGACCGGCACCGCCAACCACCCGGTGCTCTGCCTGGTCAGCGTCGCCGGGGTGCCGACCCTGCTGTGGAAGCTGCTGGAGGAGATCCGGCCCGAGGACCACGTCGTGCTGCAGCGGGTACCGGCCGACGAGATCGGCACCCCGCCGCTGCATGAGGTGCAGGCCGCGTTCCTGGCCGGCGCGTTCGTCAGCGAGGGCTTCGTCAGCGAGCGCCGGGCCGGCTTCAACAACACCGACCGGGAGTTCTTCGAGTCGGTGGTGGCGGCGTACGACGCGATCGTCGGCGGCCCGCGCTACGTCTCGTCCCGGGTGATCGCCTCCGGCAGCCTGCTGCACGAGCTGGACGTCCAGAACACGACCGCGCTCCGGTCGAGCGTCCTCGGCGACATGGTCGGGCTGCGCAGCGCCGACAAGCGGGTCCCGGACTTCGTCTGGGGCAGCTCGCCGGCGGTGAAGCGGGTCTTCCTGCAGGCGCTCTTCACCGGCGACGGCTCGTCCTCGCTGCTGCCGCGCAACACGATCCAGGTCTCCTACTCGACCCGCAGCCGGCGGCTGGCGGCCGAGGTGCAGCAGCTGCTGCTGGAGTTCGGCGTCGTGTCGAGGCAGTGCGCGTACGACAACGGCGAGATCAAGGTCGTCATCACCAACCGGAGGGACGCCCGGACCTTCGCCGGCACGGTCGGCTTCGCCGGCGCGAAGCAGAGCAAGCTGCAGGACGAGCTCTTCACGGTGCCGGTGGACTCGACCGCCCAGAGCAGCGACCGGGTCCCGTACGTGGCGGACTTCCTGCGTGCGCACGGTGCGGCCCGGTGGACCGAGAGCGACTGGCTGCGCCGGCACGCGGTCGACCTGGTCGAGCGGTGGGAGCGGCGCGGCGACGAGATCCGCGCGCACATCACCTCGGCCGAGGCGCTCGCGGTGATCGAGCCGCTGGTCGACGGCCGCTTCTACTACGCCCGGGTCGAGTCGGTCTCGGCCGCCGGCGTGCAGCCGGTCTACTCGCTGCGCGTCGACACCGACGACCACGCCTTCGTCACCAACGGCTTCGTCAGCCACAACACCGAGTCGCGGCTGACGCCCTTGGCGATGGAGATGTTGCGGGACATCGAGAAGGAGACCGTCGACTTCTCGCCGACGTACGACGGGAACACCACCGAGCCGGACGTGCTGCCGGCCCGCTTCCCCAACCTGCTGGTCAACGGCGGGTCCGGGATCGCGGTCGGGATGGCGACCAACATCCCGCCGCACAACCTGCGCGAGGTCGCCGACGGCGTCATCTGGGCGCTGGAGCACCCGGACGCGACCGAGGACGAGCTGCTCACCGCGCTGATGGAGCGGATCAAGGGTCCCGACTTCCCGACCGCGGGGCTGATCGTCGGCCGGGACGGGATCGAGGACGCGTACCGGACCGGGCGCGGCTCGATCCGGATGCGCGCGGTGGTGACGGTCGAGGAGGACGCCCGCGGGCGGACCACCCTGGTGGTCACCGAGCTGCCGTACCAGGTCAACCCGGACAACCTGGCCGAGTCGATCGCCGACGCGGTCCGGGACGGGCGGCTGGCCGGCATCAGCGACATCGCGGACGAGTCGTCCGACCGGGTCGGCCGCCGGCTGGTCATCACGCTGCGCCGGGACGCGGTCGCCAAGGTCGTGCTGAACAACCTCTACAAGCACACCCAGCTGCAGACGACGTTCGGCGCCAACATGCTGGCCCTGGTCGACGGGGTGCCGCGGACGCTGCGGCTGGACCAGTTCGTCCGGCACTACGTCGTGCACCAGATCGAGGTCATCGTCCGGCGCACCCGCTACCTGCTGCGCAAGGCCGAGGAGCGCGCCCACATCCTGCGCGCGCTGCTCAAGGCGATCGACCAGCTCGACGCGGTGATCGCGCTGATCCGGGGCAGCGAGTCGGCCGACGCCGCCCGCGGCGGCCTGATGCGGCTGCTGGACATCGACGAGGTCCAGGCCACCGCGATCCTGGACATGCAGCTGCGCCGGCTGGCCGCCCTGGAGCGGCAGCGGCTGATCGACGAGTACGCCCAGATCGAGGCGGAGATCGCGGAGTACAACTCGATCCTGGCCAGCGAGACCCGGCAGCGGCAGATCGTCAAGGACGAGCTCTCCGAGATCGCGGAGAAGTACGGCAACGAGCGGCGCACCCGGCTGGTCCCGCACGACGGCGACGTGTCCATGGAGGACCTGATCGCCGAGGAGGACGTGGTCGTCACGATCTCCCGCACCGGCTACGCGAAGCGCACCAAGACCGACCTCTACCGGTCCCAGAAGCGCGGCGGCAAGGGCATCCAGGGCGCCGCGCTGAAGCAGGACGACATCGTCGCCCACTTCTTCGTCACCTCGACGCACAACTGGATCTTGTTCTTCACCAACAAGGGCCGGGTCTACCGGGCGAAGGCGTACGAGCTGCCGGAGGCCAACCGGGCCGCCCGCGGCCAGCACGTGGCCAACCTGCTGGCCTTCCAGCCGGACGAGCAGATCGCCCAGGTCATCCAGCTGCGGACCTACGACGTCGCGCCGTACCTGGTGCTGGCGACCCGGCGCGGGCTGGTGAAGAAGACCAAGCTCACGGACTTCGACTCCAACCGGACCGGCGGCATCGTCGCGATCAACCTGCGCGAGGACGACGAGCTGATCGCGGCCTCCCTGATCGAGCCGACCGACGACCTGCTGCTGGTCAGCCGGCGGGCGCAGTCCATCCGCTTCCACGCGGACGACGAGTCGCTGCGGCCGATGGGCCGGGCCACCAGCGGCGTCATCGGCATGCGTTTCGGCTCCGAGGACGAGCTGCTGGCCATGGAAGTGGCCCGCGAGGGGGTCGAGATCCTGGTCGCCACCGAGGGCGGATACGCCAAGCGCACGCGCCTGGAGGAGTACCCGCTCCAGGGCCGAGGCGGCAAGGGAGTGCTGACCGCGCGTATTGTTTCCACCCGTGGTGGGCTCGTCGGAGCGCTCGCCGTGCGTCCGGAGGACGAGATCTACGCGATCACGTCCAACGGCGGAGTCATCCGAACGAGCGCGCGCGAGGTCCGGCGGGCACAGCGGCAGACGATGGGAGTCCGGCTCATGAACCTCCCCGAGGGCGTGACCCTGCTCGCGGTCGCGCGCAACGCGGACGAGCCGGACGAGCAGGGGTAGCCCATGAGCGAACCGCGGTATCCGACCCGGGTGAGCGATCCCGACGAGACCACTCGCATCCCCAAGGAGGCCCTGGAGGGCCTCCGGGACGCCGACCAGGCCCGGGAGGGCGGCCGGCCGACCAACGGCTCGTCCGGTGGCGGCGCCCCGTCGGTGCCGCCGGCCCGGGACGCGGGCTCGTCGACGCCGGCCAACGGGACTTCCCGACCGGGCGCCAACGGCTTCCCGTCGGACGGCTCGCCCGCGGTGCCGCCCCGTCCGCCGGTGTTCGGCGGCGCCGGGACGAACGGGTCGGGTGGCTTCCGGTCCGAGCCGAGTGGCTCAGCACCGTCGCCGTCCGGCGGCTCGGCCGGCTCCGGCTCGCTGGGGGGCTCGTTCGGGTCTCCCTCGTTGGGCTCGGGCTCGTTCGGGTCCGACCCGCTCGGATCCAGCTCGCAAGGGTCCAGCTCGCAAGGGTCCAGCTCGCACGGCTCCAGCTCGCACGGCTCCAGCTCGCACGGCTCCAGCTCGCACGGCTCCAGCTCGCACGGCTCCGACCCGCTCGGATCCAGCTCGCACGGGTCCGACCCGCTCGGATCCAGCTCGCACGGGTCCGACTCGCTCGGATCCAGCTCGTTCGGGTCCAGCTCGCACGGGTCCAGCTCGCACGGGTCCGGCTCGCACGGGTCCAGCTCGTACGGGTCCGGCTCGCTACGGGTCCGGCTCGCCCGGGTCCGGCTCGCCGGGCTCGGCTGCCGGGTCCGGCCCGGCGGGGTCGCCGCCGCAGGTCCCCTCGCCGATCGGCTACCCGGAGCGGTCGCAGACCGGCTACTCGCCGGCGGCGTACCAGGGGTCGTACTCGTCGGGCTACCCGTCGGTGGACGCGCCGACCACGGTCACCGGTCCGGGCGGCGCGGGGCCGGGTGCGGCTGCCGGCGCCGGGCTGGGCGGCGCGACCGCCGCGGCCCGCTCCTCGCTGGGCACCCCCAACCGGCCGGCGCCGCACCGCGGTGGCGCCGGCCCCGGCCGGCCACCGCGCCGGGCCCGGCTGCTGGTCCGGCACATCGACCCGTGGTCGACGCTGAAGTTCTCCTTCGTGCTGTCCGTGGCGATGTTCTTCGTCTGGCTGGTCGCCGTCGGCGTGCTCTACGGCGTGCTGGACGGGATGGGCGTCTTCGAGCAGATCAACGGGCTGTACGACGAGGTCTCCGGCAACAGCGGCGACCGGCTCTTCTCGCCCGGCCTGGTGCTCGGCTCGGCCACCGTGGTGGGCGCGGTCAACATCGTGCTCTTCACCGCGCTGGCCACCATCGGGGCGTTCGTCTACAACATCTGCTCGGACCTGGTCGGCGGCATCGAAGTGACGCTCGCCGAGCGCGACTAGCGCCGCGGGGAGCCGGGATACCGGGTTGGGGCGGCTCAGCCCTGACGTGTAACCTCGGCTCCCGCACCGCCCGGGGCCTGTAGCTCAGCCGGTTAGAGCGCATCCCTGATAAGGATGAGGCCGGAGGTTCAAGTCCTCCCAGGCCCACCCCACCCGGGTCAACGACAGTGCCGTCAACCAACCAGGAGCTCCCGTGAAGAAGCTGCTCGCGCTCGCCGCTGCCGCCGCCGGTGGCCTCTTCCTGCTCCGCAAGCGGCGCACCGCGAAGGCCGAGTCCGACCTCTGGGCGCAGGCGACCACCGAGCCCGACCTGCGCTAGGCCCGGGGTCCCCGACCCGGGGACGTAGCTCAACTGGCAGAGCACCGCCTTTGCAAGGCGGGGGTTGGGGGTTCGAGTCCCCCCGTCTCCACCAGCACGAACGCGCTGCCGGTGCACGTCAGGACTCCCCGGAAGTCAGCAGATCGTCAGCAGCCGACCCAGCGAACACCGCGCGGACCCGCAAGTTCTTGCCCGGAATCGCGCTCACCGCCTCGTCTCGTACCTGGTCAGGACCACGCCGCCGGGAAACGTCCGCGTCTCCACCAGGTTCAGGTTCACCCAGCTGTCCAGCGCGGTGAAGAACGGTGTGCCGCCGCCCACCAGCACCGGATGGGTGACGATCTCGTACTCGTCGACCAGCCCGGCCCGCATGGCCGCCCCAGCGAGCGTTGCGCCACCGACCCTCATCGGCTCGCCGTCGTCGGCCTTGAGTCGGGTGATCTCCGCTACAGCGTCGCCGGTGACCAGGCGGGTGTTCCAGTCGACCTTGTCGATCGTCGAGGAGAACACCACCTTCGGCGTGTCCCGCCAGTTCCGCGCGAACTCGATCTGCGCCGGGGTGGCGTCGGGCTGCTGGTCGCCGGTCGGCCAGTGGGAACTCATCGCCTCCCACAGCTTGCGCCCGTACATCAACAGCCCGATCGCCAACTCCTGGTTGAGCCACCACTGAAACAGCTCGTCGCTCGGCGCGCTCCAGCCGAGGTCGTCGCCGGGCGCGGCGATGTAGCCGTCCAGGGTCAGGTTCATGCCGTAGATCAGTTTCCGCATGGCGCCATGCCTTTCTGTCAGTCGGTCTCGGTGCTTCGCCATCGCCGTTATCCCGCTCGCCGACCATCGTCGGTCCCGGCCGCCGGCTGCGCGTCCGGCAGGTCAGGCGCTGCGTTCGGGGGCGCTGCGCTCCACGCAGAATTCGTTGCCCTCGGGGTCGGCGAGCACGGCCCAGCCGGTGCCGTCGGGGTTGCGGCGGTCGGCGACCAGGGTGGCGCCGAGGGCGAGCAGCCGGGTCACCTCCTCGTCCCGGGTGCGGTCGGTCGGCTGCAGGTCGAGGTGGACGCGGGACGGCAGCGGCGCCGGCTCCGGCATGCCGATGAAGAGCAGCGCCAGCGAGCCGTCCGGCGCGACCAGCAGCCCCTCCGGGTCGTCCGGCTCGTTGGGGTTGTCCGGGTCCTCGCCCCAGCCGGTCACCTCGGCCCAGAAGCCGACCAGCCGGTACGGGTCGCGGCAGGCGATGTTGACGTGTCTGATGCGGGCGGTCACGCGGGGCTGCCTCCTCGGGTCGCCGCCGATGCTGCCAGCGCCGTCCAGCGGATTCCGCCGGGAAACCCGGTGGCGCGCGCTGCGACGCTACGGGGGTGAGCGACCCCGAGCGGCGCCGGCAGCTGGCCGGGCTGCGGACGATCGCCGGCCGGGCGCTCGCCGCGTACGAGCTGGTGGCGCCGGTCTGCACGCTGGTCTCGCACGGCTGGAACACGACGTACCGGGTGGACACCGCCGACGGCACCCGGCTGCTGCTGCGGGTGCACCGGCCCGAGGTGACCGGGATCGACCAGATCGCGGCCGAGCTGGCGTGGCTGGACGCGCTGGCCCGGGACACCGCGCTGCCGGTGCCGCGGGTGATCCGCCGCCGCGACGGCGCGCCCGCCGGCACCGAGGGCGGCCGGGTCTGCGTGCTGCTGTCCTGGACGCCCGGCCGGTTCCTGGAGGACGGGTTGCGGCCGGTGCACCTGCGCCGGGTCGGCGGCCTGCTGGCCGGGCTGCACGAGCACCGGCGCCGGTGGTCGCTCCCCGGCGGGGTCACCGCCCGCCCCGTGTACGGGGTGGACGAGGAGTCCTGGCGCCACCCGGACCAGCTCGGGCCGGAGTCCGTGCGGCGGATGGCCGCGGTGGCCCAGGACGCGTACGGGGAGGACGCCGGCGCGGTGGTGACCGCGACGATGCAGCGGATCGGGGCCACCGCCGACGGCCTCGGCACCGGACCGGACGAGTACGGGCTGCTGCACGGCGACCTGCACTACGAGAACTTCCTCTTCACCGCCGGCGGCCGGGCCGCGGCGATCGACTTCGACGACTGCGGGCTCGGCCACGACGCGTACGACCTGGCCGTGACGGTGTCCGAGCTGCGGCACCGCGCCGACATCGACGCGCTGCGCGCGGCCCTGCTCGCCGGCTACCGGGAGGTCCGGCCGCTCAGCGGCGCGGCGGAGGCGGGCATCGACGCCTTCGCCGAGCTGAAGCGGGTGCAGCTGATGTTCTGGATCATCGACCGCCGGCACGGCGACGCGGCCGAGTGGTGGCGGCGCTCGACGGCCAACGACCTGGCCGCCCTGCGCGCCTTCCTCGACTGACCGCCGACCGCCCGACCGCCCGACCGGCCCGACCGCCCGACCGCCCGACCGCCCCGACCGCCCCGACCGCCCCGACCGGCTGACCGGCTGACCGGCTGACCGGCCCGGCCTACGCTGAGGCCGTGACCGCGGTGACCCGGCCGCCGGCGGTGGACCTGCTCCGCCACCTGCGCCGCGCCCGCGACCACATCGACCGGCACTACGCCGCCCCGCTCGACCTCGACGCGCTGGCCCGGGTGGCCGGGGTGTCCAAGCACCACTTCGCCCGCAGCTTCGAGGCCGCGTACGGGGAGACGCCGATCCGCTACCTGACCCGGCGCCGGATCGAGCGGGCCCAGGACCTGCTGCGCTCGGCCAACCTCACGGTGACCGAGGTGTGCATGCTGGTCGGCTTCGCCAGCCTCGGCTCGTTCTCCTCCCGCTTCGCCCAGCTGGTCGGGGAGAGCCCGACCGCGTACCGGAACCGCTGGGCCGCCCGCGGCGGCGCCCGGGTGCCGGGCTGCTTCCTCTTCATGCACGGCGGCGTGGACCCGGGCGGCACCACCGGCAAGAGCGCAACCTCGGAGAAGCCCGCGGGCGCCGGCGAGGCCTAGCGTCGTCCGCATGATCACCAACATCTCGCTGGTCACCGTCTACTGCCTGGACCAGGACCGGGCCCGCGCCTTCTACGTCGACGTCCTCGGCTTCGAGCCGGGTGCGGACGTGCTGCTCGGCGAGGGGTTCCGCTGGGTCACGGTGAAGCACCCGGCGCAGCCGGAGCTCGAGGTGACGCTGATGACGCCCGGCCCGCCGCTGGACCCCGACGCCGCCGACTTCGTCCGCCGGCAGCTGGAGAAGGGGCAGCTGGGCGGGCTCGGGCTCAGCGTCGACGACTGCCACAAGACGTACCAGGAGCTGGTCGGGAAGGGCGTCACGTTCCTGCAGGAGCCGTCCGACCGGCCGTACGGGGTCGAGGCGGTGATGCGGGACAACTCCGGCAACTGGCTGGTGCTGGTGGAGCCGCGGGACTACACGCCGGCGGACTTCACCTGAGGTCCGCGGCCGGGCGGGGCGTCGAGGTCCTCCTCGGCCTCCACGCCGCCCGGCCACGGCTGGATCGCGACCGCCACCGCGACCAGCGTCGCGGAGACCAGGCCGTCCAGCCAGAAGTGGTTCGCGGTCACCACGACGACGACGAAGGTGATCGCCGGGTGCGCGAACCAGAGCACGCGCAGCTTCCCGGAGGTCGCCGCGGCCAGCGCCAGCGCGACCGCGAGGGCCCAGCCGACGTGCAGCGACGGCATCGCGGCGAACTGGTTGGCCAGCCCGTTGCTGCCGGCCACCGGCCCGTAGACGGACTGGCCGAAGCGCACCCCGGCGTCCACGAAGCCGTGCTGCGGCAGCATCCGCGGCGGGGCCAGCGGGTAGATCAGGTGGATCATCAGCGCGGCCGCGGTGATCGAGGCGAGCACCCGGCGAAACCACAGGTAGTGCCGCGGGCGCCGCACGAACAGCCAGGCCAGGCAGGCGACCGTGGCCGGGAAGTGGACCCAGGCGTAGTACGAGTTCGCGGCGCGGATCGACAGCGGCCACTGCAGCAGCCACGTCTGCAGGTGCGCCTCGTTCGGCAGCTGGAGGCCGCGCTCGACCGACCACACCTCGTCGGCGTGGAAGAACGCGTGTCCGGTGTGCTGGGCGGCGATGAGGCGACCGACGCTGTACGCACCCCAGAGCAGCGCGAGCAGGACGGCTTCGCGCAGCAGTCGACGCCTCAGCGGCGGCTCACCGTTCACCTACACCGCGACCAGGACCGCGGCCGGCCTCCCCGCAACCGTCGGGACAGAGCGGTTACGCCCGCGCATCGCCACCCCATCCCCGTCCTCGACGCTTGCCGGCCGGCAGGTAAATCCACGCTAAGAGCCTTGTGAGCGGAGCGTCAAGGCGGTATCGAGGAACCTGACACCTGTCATGGGGCTACTCCGGGGAGTTCCGATGACGGCAGAGGCGGGCCGGGTCGACGCGGCGCGCTGCGGCACGGTCGACCGCATCCAGCGGGCCGCGCTCGCCCTCTTCCTGCAGCAGGGATACCAGCGGACGTCGCTGCGCGAGATCGCGGACGAGCTGGCCTTCACCAAGGCCGCGCTCTACTACCACTACCGGTCCAAGGACGAGCTGCTCCAGGCCGTGCTGGACCCGCTGCTGTCCGAGCTGGAGGAGCTGGTCGCCGGGCCGGTGGTCGCCCGCGAGCGCTTCCTGGCCGCGTACCTCGAGGTGCTGATGCGGCACCGGTCGCTGGTGCAGTATCTGGCCAACGACGGCGCGGCGGTGCTCAACAGCGACCTCGGGCCCCGGCTGCGCCGGCTCCGGGCCGGGGTGGAGGCGCTGATCGTCGGCTCCTCGCCGTCGCTGCCGGAGCGGATGCGGTCCGCGGCCGCGCTCGGCGCGCTGCAGGGGGCGCTGTCGGTGTGCCGGGAGGAGGACGGCACCGACGAGGTGCGGGCGACCGCGCTGCAGGTGATGCACGCCGCGCTCGGCCCGGACCGGCGCTGAGCCGGGCGCCGGGTCAGGCGGTGAGGGCGCGCTCCAGCGGGGTCCGGAAGCGGGGCTTGACCCGGACCGGGCCCATCCACTCCTGCAGCCGGGCCGCCTCGGCGGCGACCGCGGCCGCGGCGTCGGCACCGACGTCCTCGAGCAGCCGGAACACGATCTCGCCGTCCGGGCGCTGGGCCCAGCCGCCGACGATCCGCCCGTCCCACCACACGCTCGGGCCGGCGTTGCCGTTGGTGTCGAAGAGCGACTCCTTGTGGGCGCCGAGGAACCAGCCGCGGGCCTGCCAGCCCATCACGGTCGGGTCGAGCGCGGGCAGCAGCGCCGCGAACGGCCCCGGGGCGGGGGTCGCGGCCAGGTCGTCGGCCAGCGCGACGCCCGGCTCGCCGTCGAGGTCGACCTCGGCCGGGCCGAGCTGGGCCAGCGCCGCCCGGGTCTGGCCGAGCGTCCAGCCCGACCACCACTTCAGGTCGGCCACCGGGGCCGGGCCGAAGGCGCGCAGCCAGGCCCGGGCGAGCTCCACCCGGGCCTCGTCCGGCTTGAGCTCCGGCACGCCGGCCGGCAGCCACGCCTCCACCGTGGACCAGCGGTATTGGCTGGAGGTCCAGGAGCCGCGCGGCCGGCCGCGCACCACCCGGCCGTGCGCGGCCAGCAGCGGCAGCACCCGGGAGGCCACGCTCTGGCTGCCCGCGTAGGACTTGCCGTCGGCGAAGCGGATCTGCAGCGCCAGCCGCGGCTCGGCCGCGGACAGCTCGGTGGACAGCGCCTCGCCGCGGCGGGCCAGCTCCGCGACGGTGGCGTCCTCGACCTCGGCCAGCCAGGCCGCCACGTCGCCGGTCAGCCCGGCCAGGCCGAGGAACTGGACGGTCCGGCGCCGCTCCACCACCGCGATGGCCTGGGTGCAGGCGGCCTGCACCACCGGCATCGACTCCACCGGCACCACGAACATGGTCCGCCGCATGCCGAGCAGGCGGACCAGCGCCCGGTCGTCGTAGATGGCCCGGGAGACGTCCTCGACCGCCGGCGTCCGCAGCCGGGCCCACGCGGCCAGGTAGACCGTCGACGGGTCGGTCGCGTGCAGCGCGACCAGGTCGCGGGCGACGGTCACCACGTCGGCCGCGCGGGCCGCGGGCGCCAGGTGGTGGCGGACCGCCAGCCGGGCGCGCCGCTCCCCGACGCCGATGCGGATGCTGGACACGCGGTCACCCTAGGCGCCGGCACCGACAGGAACCGGGGCGCCGCCTAGCCTGCCGGGGTGAGCCATCCGCAGCCGGAGCCGATCGACCCGGACGTCGATCTGCACGTCCCCGGGCAGCGCTCCGAGCTGGCCCGGCACCCGGCGGCCGTGCTCGGCGCCATCGCGGCCGCGGTCGGCGCGCCGCTGCGCTACCTGGCCGACCGCGCCGTGCAGCGCCGGCACGACTCGTCCTTCCCGTGGGGCACCTTCCTGGTCAACGTGGTGGGCTGCCTCGTCCTCGGCGCGGTCGCCGGGGCCAGCCCGTCGCCCGGCGCGGTCGCTCTGGTCGGGACCGGCTTCTGCGGCGCCCTGACGACGTACAGCGCGTTCGGGTGGGAGGTGCTGCGGCTGGCCGAGACCGGGATCCGGTGGACCGCGGTCGGGTACGTGCTGGCCAGCACCGCGGCCGGCCTCGCCGCGGCGGCGGTCGGCTGGCAGCTGGCGACGCTGAGTCAGGGTCGGTGACCGTGCGAACGGCGATGGTCGGCCTGCTGGCGCCGGCGCTGGTGCTCGGCCTGGTCGCCGGCTGCGCCGGCCCGGCCGGGGAGACCGCCGCGCCCACCTCCACGTCGGCGACCCCGGCGACTCCGGCGACCCGCGCTCCGGCCACCACGCCACCCCGCCCCCGGCCGACGCCGAAGCCGTCCACCGTCGAGGGCCCCTGCCCGTACGCGGAGGCGACCACCATCGCCGAGACCGTCGGCCAGCGGATCGGCCGGGTCACCGTCACCTCGACCCGGCCGTACGTCGGCTGCGGCTTCCACCGGCCCGACGGGGAGCAGGCCGCCGACATCGCGGTGACCGTGCTGGCCACGCCGGTCGCCGCGCAGGCCCGGGCGATCGCGGTGGCCGGCGCGACCGCCAACCCGGTGGACGGGGTGGCCGACGGCGGCGCGGTCGCGATCACCGACGACGGCGCCGTGCTCGGGGTCAGCAAGGGCCGCGCGCTGGTCGTGGTCCGGATCAACCAGCGGATCTCGCTGGAGGCGGTGGAGATCGCGAAGCTGGTCGTCGCGAAGCTCTAGTCGGCCTTCTCCTGCTTGGCCCGGGTGGCCAGCCCGGCCGACACCCCGACCCAGATCCCCACCGCGAACGCGGCCAGGCCCAGCAGCCCGCCGCGCACCGCCGCTTTCCGCGCCACCGTCCCACCTCCGGTCGACTCCCGGCCGCGTGCGAGGATGGCCGGGTGGCAAATCAGCTCACCGCGACCCTGCACACGTCCGCCGGGGACATCGTCCTCCTGCTCTTCCCCGACCACGCACCGGTGACGGTGCAGAATTTCGTCGGGCTCGCCGAGGGCACCAAGGAGTGGACCGACCCGCGCACCAAGCAGAAGTCGACCGCGCCGCTCTACGACGGCACGGTCTTCCACCGGGTCATCGACGGCTTCATGATCCAGGGCGGCGACCCGCTCGGGCAGGGCTTCGGCGGTCCCGGCTACCAGTTCAAGGACGAGTTCCACCCGGAGCTCAAGTTCGACCGGCCTTACCTCCTGGCGATGGCGAATGCGGGACCCGGCACCAACGGCTCCCAGTTCTTCATCACCGTCGGCCCGACGCCGCACCTCAACCGCCGGCACACGATCTTCGGCGAGGTGGCGGACGCGGACAGCCGCGCGGTGGTGGACCGGATCGCCAAGACGCCGACCGCCGGCCAGGACCGGCCGCGGCAGGACGTGACGATCAACTCGGTCACCGTCTCCCGGGACTAGCACGCCGGTGAGCGCGGAGCAGACCCCGACGCTCGCTCCGCGCTGCTACCGGCACCCGGACCGGGAGACCTGGGTCTCCTGCACCCGGTGCGAGCGGCCGATCTGCCCGGACTGCCTGCGGCCGGCCTCGGTCGGCTTCCAGTGCCCGCAGTGCGTGGCCGAGGGCAACAAGTCGGTCCGCCGGCCCACCTCGCCGTACGGCGGGCGGGTGGTCGCCCGCGCCGGCCTGGTCACGCTGGTGCTCGGCGCGCTCAACGTGGCCGCCTTCGCGGTGACCGCGCTGACCTCCCCGGGCGGGCTGACCGGCAACATCGCCTCCCGGCTGTTCGACCAGCTGGTGCTGGTGCCGATCCGGGTGGCCGTGCAGGGCGAATACTGGCGGCTGCTCGGCGCCGCGTTCCTGCACATCGGCCCGCTGCACCTGATCGTCAACATGCTGGCCCTGGCCCTGGTCGGGCCGAGCCTGGAGCGGGTCTTCGGGGCCTGGCGCTACCTCGCGGTCTACCTGCTGGGGGCGCTCGGCGGCTCGGTCGCGGTCTACCTCTTCGACTCGCCGTTCGGGGCGGTGGCCGGCGCGTCCGGGGCGATCTACGGGCTGTTCGCGGCGACGCTGGTGGTGCTGCGCAACCTCGGCCTGGACGCGCGCTACATGCTGATCGCGATCGGGCTCAACTTCGCGGTCAGCTTCGCCCCCGGGATCTCGCTGCTCGGCCACCTCGGCGGCTTCATCGCCGGCGGGCTGGCCGCGCTCGCCCTGGTGTACGCGCCGAAGGCGAACCGAACCCCCATACAGATCCTCGCCCTCGGCGGGCTGCTCGCCATCATGACCGCGCTGGTGCTGGTCCGGACCAACGCGCTGCTCGCCCTGACCTGACCGTGCTCCACCGACCGGAAGGAGGCCGAGCGATGACCATCACGCCGCGCTCCGGCCCGTCCGGAGCGCCTCCGGCAGGAGACGCCCGTGTCCGCGCTGTCCGTCCGTCCGATCGGCCCTGACGAGGTCGAGCTCTTCCTCTCCTTCACCGACGGGTCCGCGCTCGGCCTCAAGCCGCCGCGGCAGATGTACGTCGACGGCCTCGGCCGCGGCTCGTACCGTCCCGAGTGGTCCTGGGTCGCCCTCCGCGACGACCGGGGTGGTGGCCCGGGTCGCCTTCATCGGATCGCCCGACGACGACCAGCCCGAGGTCATGGGCAGCCTCGAGATCGGCACCGGCCCCGACCGGGTCGACGTGGGCCTCGAGCTGGTCCGCACCGGCGTACGCGACCCGGCCGGTGCCTGCGTCGGCGTCGCGGTGCCCGACCGGGGCGACCGGTGGGGGCCGGACGTCGCGTACATCGGTGTGCTGCCCGAGCACCGCGGCCGCGGCTACGGCCACGACCTGCTGGCCGAAGCGACCCGGCTGCTGGTCGAGGCCGCCGGGACGGAGATCACCGGCGCCGCGGACGCGGCCAACCCGGCGATGGTGACCGCGTTCACCCGCTGCGGCTACCGGGTGGTCGACCGGCTGCTGGTGCACGTCTGACCGCTCAGCGGGTGTAGCGGATCCGGGCCAGGGCGTCGGCGACGTCGCGCGGGTCGTCGCCGAGCGCCCGCCGGCCGAGGACCACGAGCGTGTCGCCGGCGTCCAGCTCCAGCGTCCGCGACACCAGCCCGTAGCGGCTGCGCTCGTCCACGTCCACCCGCTGCAGCGCGGACCAGGGCAGCCGGCGGCGGACGGCGAGCGTGCGCACCCGGATGCCGGTGGCGTCGGCGCTCAGCCGGGGCCGCAGCAGCAGGTCGACGGCGACCAGCAGGAGCAGGCCGACCCCGCCCACCCCGAAGAGCACCCGGCCGGCCGGGTCGGCGACCGCGGCGAGCGCCAGCGCGACCACGGCGCCGCCGGCCGCGGCCGCGGTCTCCACCGGGCGCGGGCACCACCGGGTCGTGGTCGGGTTCACAGCGGGTTCCATCCGCCCCAGCGTACGATCCCCTCGGGGCGGCTACCGAGGAGTAACTCATGCGCGACGCGGTCATCGTCGAGGCGGTCCGGAGCCCGGTGGGCCGGCGCCGCGGGTCTCTCGCCGGTGTGCACCCGGTCGACCTGTCGGCGCACGTGCTGCGCGCGCTCGCGGACCGGTCCGGCATCGATCCGGCCGTCGTCGACGACGTGATCTGGGGCTGCGTGAGCCAGGTCGGCGAGCAGGCCATCAACGTCGGGCGCAACGCGGTGCTCGCGGCCGGCTGGCCGGAGTCCGTCCCCGGCACCTCGATCGACCGGCAGTGCGGCTCCTCCCAGCAGTCGCTGCACTTCGCCGCGGCCGCGGTGGTCAGCGGCCAGTGCGACGTGGTGGTGGCCGGCGGCGTCGAGGTGATGAGCCGGGTGCCGATGGGCTCGTCGGTCGGCGAGGGGGTCGGCTTCCCGTTCGGCCCGCTGATGATGGAGCGGTACGGCGGGGTCGCCTTCAACCAGGGCGTCGGCGCCGAGATGATGGTGGAGCGGTGGGGGCTGAGCCGGGCCCAGCTCGACGAGTTCAGCCTGGGCTCGCACGCCAAGGCGGCCGCGGCGCAGGACGCCGGCGCCTTCGAGGCCGAGATCGCGCCGGTCCCGCTGCCGGACGGGACCGAGCTGGCCGCGGACGAGGGCATCCGCCGGGACACCACGATGGCCGCGCTGGCCGAGCTGAAGACCCCGTTCAAGCCGGACGGCACGGTGACCGCCGGGTCGTCCTCGCAGATCTCCGACGGCGCGGCCGCGCTGCTGGTCACCAGCTCGGACAAGGCCCGCGAGCTCGGGCTGACCCCGCTGGTCCGGGTGCACACCGCGGTGCTGGCCGCGGCCGACCCGGTGATCATGCTGACCGCGCCCATCCCGGCGACGGAGAAGGCGCTCAAGCGGTCCGGGCTGTCGATCGGCGACGTCGGCGCGGTCGAGGTCAACGAGGCGTTCGCGCCGGTGCCGCTGGCCTGGCTGGCGGAGATCGGCGCCGACCCGGCGGTGCTCAACGCGCGCGGCGGCGCGATCGCGCTCGGCCACCCGCTGGGCGGCTCCGGGGCGCGGCTGATGACCACGCTGATCCACCGGATGCGCTCCGAGGGCCACCGGTACGGGCTGCAGACCATGTGCGAGGGCGGCGGCATGGCCAACGCCACGGTGCTCGAGCTGCTCTGAGCCGGTCGGCCCGGCGGCGTCGCGCTCGGCGTCCCCGAGGTTGTCCCCAGCCACTTGTGGACGGTGGCTGTGGACGAGCGCCGACCAAGCCGTCCGGACGCGAGTCGACACGACGCTCAGCGAGCCGGTTTCAGCAGCCTGACCTGCGCGTACGTCATGTCGACATGACGCCGGAGAGGTTACTGGGCTCGTTGTCCCCGGAGACGTCCACACCTGTGGACAACTCTGGGGATGAACGACACCGATGTGATTCCGGTCAGCGCCAGCGGACGGCCATGAACAGGCCGGAGACCATCAGGCCGAAGCCGATCGCGAAGTTCCACGCGTCGAGGTCGCGCATCACCGGCACCCGCTCGCCGGCCAGGTAGTACGTCGCGATGTACGCCAGGCCGAGGATCATCAGCACCAGCATCACGATCGGATACCAGGTCGGGCTCGGGCCCTTCCGCCGGCTGGTGCGGGCCGGCGAGGGCAGCGCGTCGACCGGTGGGGTGTAGACGGCGCGCTTGCGGACTCGGGACTTGGGCACCTTCGTCTCCTCCTGATGCTGCCTGCCGGCTAGCCTAGTCGCCGATGAGCGAGCCCGAGAGCCCGCAGGGCGAGCGGGGGGCACCGAGGGCCGGCTCCGGCGACCGCCGGGGAGCCGGCGCGACCGGCGGACGGCGCTCCCGCGCCTGGCGGGCGCTGGTGCCGGCCATCGCGCTGCTGGCCGGGATGCTCTTCGCGACCAGCGCCGAGACCGCCCAGGGCACCGACCTGCGGGCCGGCCGGCGGGTCGAGCTGGCCCAGCTGGTCGCCGCGCAGGAGCGGTCGGTCGGCGACGCCACCCGCCGGGTCGTCGAGCTGCAGGGCGAGGTCGACGGGCTGGAGCGGCAGGCGTCGGCCAAGGACGGCCGGGTCGGGTCGGTGCGGACCGAGAGCGACCGGCTGGAGCGGTACGTCGGGCTCCGGCCGATCACCGGCGGCGGGCTCACCGTGATCCTCGACGACGCCCCGCGCCGGCCGGACGGGTCGCTGCCGCCGGACGCCCGACCGGACGACGTGATCGTGCACCAGCAGGACGTGCAGTCCGTGGTGAACGCGCTCTGGGCCGGCGGGGCGGACGGGCTCACCGTGATGGACCAGCGGCTGATCACCACCGGAGCGGTGCGCTGCGTCGGCAACACGCTGCTGCTGTACGGCCGGACGTACTCGCCGCCGTTCCGGATCACCGCCATCGGTGACCCCGGCCGGCTGCGCGCGCGACTGGAGACCGAGCCCGGAGTGCGGCTCTACCGGCAGGCCGTGGGATATTTCGGCCTCGGCTACGAGGTGAGGGACGAGCGCGAGGTGACTCTTCCGGGGTACGACGGGCCGCTTCGGTTGAGCTACGCCCAGGCGGTGCCACGGTGAGCCTGTGGATGCCGCCCGAGTGGGCGGGCTCGACCCCCGGATCGACCCCGGACCCGGAACCGGCCCCGAACCCAGCCTCTGACCCGGCCGCCGGCCCGGCTTCGGGGTCGGCCTCCGGCCCGGGCTCGGCCGCGGGGTCGGTCGAGAACGCGGTGCCACGGCCCCGGGTGCCGGCGGACGAGGAGCCCGCGGCGTCGGGCACAGCGGCTGAGCCGGCCGCGCCACCTGCCGCAGCGCGGAGCCCGTGGGCGCCCGAGGCGCCGGCCGCGCGGCGCCCCGAGGCCGGATCGGAGCCGGCGGAAGCGCCGGGCAGGTCGGCCCGTCCGGCCGCGCCAGCAGCGCCCGCGGGGGCGCCGGCTCCCGGAACGGCGGCCGGTGACGCGGATGTGCCGCGGTCGGCTGCCAGGGCGGAGGCGTCGGAGCGGGCCGGTGGCGCGGATGTGCCGCGGTCGGTTGCCGGGGCGGAGGCGTCGGAGCGGGCCGGTGGCGGGGATGTGCCGCGGTCGGCCGCCGGGGTGGAAGCAACCGAGCGGGGCGGTGGCGCGGCGGCAGCGGCGGACGTGCCGCGGCCCCGGTCGGGGGTGGAGTGGCCGGGGCTGGCGCCGGTCGGCGCGCCCGCGGCGGGCGCCGGCAAGGACCCGTGGCCGTGGTTCGCGTCGCGGCCCGACGCGGAGCCGCCGGCCGAGGCAGCGGCCGGACCGGTCAGGCGGGCGGAGAGCGACCCGCCGACGGCGTTCATGGCCGCGATCGACCCCCGTTCGGTACGCAGCGACCCGCCCGACCCCGGCGCCGGCGTGCGTTCCGCGCCGCCGACCAGGCAGGACGGGGGGCGGCGGTCCGGTGGTGCCGGTGACGGCGCGCCGGGCAACGGGGACGCCGGAAGCGCGGCGGGGGACGTGCACGGTCCAGGGGGGATCCCGGGCGGCCGGACGGCCGGGAGTGCGGAGAGCGCCGGCAGTGCCGGACCGACGGCGGGCGGCAAGCCGCCGCCACTGCCGAAGCGGGTGCCGCAGACGCCGCCGCCGCCCTTCGGGGTCGCGGTCAGCCCGGGCGGGAGCTCGCTCTTCGAGCCGTTCGGCGGCCGGCCGCCGGCGCGGGACGTCGATGCGTCGACCGGCGTCCGGTGGAACCTGCGCTCGGTGACCGAGGTGCGGCCGTCCCGGGCGATCGAGGAGCCGCCGGAGCGGCCCGGGTCGGACGCCTGGGGTCTGGCCGCGGCGTCCGAGCAGGCCGCGTCCGGCGGGCTCGCCGGACCCGGCGCCGCCGAGCGGCCGGCAGCTCCCGGCGGCCTCGGCGGGCGACCTGCACCCGGTGCGCCGGCCGGCGGCCCCGGCCCCCGGCCGGAGGTCCGCCGAGTGCCGCCGGGACCGGGTGCTGCGGCCGCCCCACTGGCCGGCGGCCCCGGTGCGCCCGCGCGGCCGGAGGTCGGCACCGGCCGCCCGCCCGCTGGGCCCGCGACCGGCGCCCCTGGTCTGCCGGTGCGGCCGGCGGCGGATGCCGGTCAGCTGCCCGGTGGGCATGCGGGCCCGGTGGCCAGTGGTCCCGGTGCGCCCGCGCGGCGGGCGGCGGATGCCGGTCGGCATGCGGCCGGTGGCCCTGGTGCGTCGGCGGCGGATGCGGGTCAGCTGCCCGGTGGGCATGGGGGCGGCGCCCCTGGTGTGCCGGTGCGGCCGGCGGCGGATGCCGGTCGGCTTGCCGGTGGGCAGGCGGGCGGTTCGGGTGTGCCGGTGCGGCCGGGGCCCGACGGCGGGGAGCTGCCCAGGAGGCGGCCGGCCGCAGGGGCGGCCGGCCCGGTGGGTGGTGGGCCGGCGCGGCCGGCGGTCGACGGCGGTCAGCTGCCGGGTGGGCGGGCGGCGAGTGGTCCGATCGCCGGTGGGCCCACGGCTGGTGGACCCGGTGCGCCGGTGCGGCCGGCGGCCGGGGCCGGTCCGGCTGCGGGCCGACCGGGCGAGCCCGATCCGGGCGGGCCGGCCGGAGCGGCGGCGGAGCGGGGAGCGGGCGGCCGGGTGGGTCCGCCGGCGAGCGGACGGGCGCCGGTCCGGCCGGACGCGAACGGCACCGGGGCGGCGCCGACCGCGCGGCCGGGCAGCGGCGAGGGGGCGGACCATCCGCTCACCGACTGGGACCGGGTGATCGCCTCGGTCGAGGCCGACGGTCTCGACCGGCAGCAGCGCCCGTACGCCGACGACCCGACCGAGGTGATCGGCCCGTTCGACATCGGCCGGTGGACGAAGGACGCCGGTGCGCCGTCGGAGCGGACCCGCGGCCGCCCGCCGGCGCCGGCCCGGCCCGGCTCGGGCCGCCAGGCGGCCGCCGACCACCCGACGGGTCCGGGTCGCCCCGTGGCCGGCGACCATCCGGTCGGCCCGGGCCGCCGGGCGACCGGCGAGCATCCGGTCGGTCCGGGTCGTGCCGTGGCCGGTGACCATCCGGGTCGCCCGGTGGCTGGCGACCGTCCGGTCGGTCCGGGTCATCCCGTGGCCGGCGACCGTCCGGTCGGTCCGGCCCGTCCGGCCGGTCCGGGCCGGGACCGTCCGGACCGCGCGCCCGGGACCAAGCCGCCCACCGAGCGGGACGACGCGCGGCTCGCCGCCGTGATCGCCGCAGCCGGCGGCGGCACCGGCCGCAACGGCGGCACCCGCACGACCACCCCGGACGAGCCGGGCCGGGGCGACAGCGTCCGCACCGTCATCCGCGGCGTCGCCCAGGTCCTCATCACGCTCGGGCTGGTGCTGCTGCTCTTCGCCGTCTACGAGGTGTGGTTCACCGGGGTGCTCGCCGACCGGGCCCAGGACCAGCTGAAGACCGAGCTCGACCAGCAGTGGGAGACCGGCGACGACCCGGTGATCGCGGCCCAGCAGCCGGCGAAGCCGGGGACCAAGGTGCGGTCCATCCCGCTGGGCGAGGGCTTCGCGCTGATCTACATGCCCGACTTCGGCACCGACTACGTCTACACCGTGATCGAGGGCACCGGCACCGCCCAGCTCGACAAGGGTCCCGGGCACTACCCGGACTCGGTGCTGCCCGGCCAGGTCGGCAACTTCGCGGTCGCCGGGCACCGGGTCGGCAAGGGCTCGCCGTTCCTCAACCTGGACAAGCTCAAGGCCGGCTCCGCGATCGTGATCCGCACGAAGACGTACTGGTACACGTACCGGGTGCTGGGCGACGCCGCGAGCAAGAACCCGCGGGCGGTCGGCCCGCTGGGCATCCCGGGCATGCAGGTGGTGGACCCGAGGGAGGTCGGCGTGATCGCCCCGGTGCCCAACCGGGCCGGCATCAAGCCGACCCAGCGGCTGCTCACGTTCACCACCTGCCACCCGAAGTTCTCCGCGCGGCAGCGGCTGGTCATCCACGCGCAGCTGGAGGGCTCGCCGCAGCCGGCCAGCAAGGGCCCGCCGCCCGCGCTCGCCGGTGGCGGCGGCTGAGCGGGACCGCGACAGACAGGGGACGGGCACGTGTACGGCTGGATCTGGCGGAGGCTCCCGGGTGGACTGCCCGGGAAGCTCGTAGGCTCGACGGTGCTCATCCTGGCGGTGGTCGCGCTGCTGTTCCTGGTCGTCTTCCCCTGGGCCGAGCCCCGGCTCCCGTGGAACGACGTGACCGTGAACTAGGACGGTGTGACCTGATGACCCTGCGGATCCTGGTCGTCGACAACTACGACAGCTTCGTCTACAACCTCGTGCACTACCTCGCCCAGCTCGGCGCGGACACGGTGGTCCGGCGCAACGACGAGGTCCGGCCGGGCGACCTCGACGGCATCGACGGGGTGCTCACCAGCCCCGGGCCGAGCACGCCGGAGCGGGCCGGGGTGAGCGTGCCGATCGTGCACGACTGCGCCGGGCGGGACCTGCCCCTGCTCGGCGTCTGCCTCGGTCACCAGGCGATCGGGGTGGCCTTCGGGGCGACCGTGACCCGGGCGCCGGAGCTGCTGCACGGCAAGACCAGCGAGGTGCACCACAAGGCGGTCGGCGTGCTGGCCGGGCTGACCGACCCGTTCACCGCGACCCGCTACCACTCGCTCGCGGTGCTGGCCGACACGCTGCCGGCCGAGCTCGAGGTGACCGGCTGGACCGGGTCCGGGGTCGTGATGGCGATGCGGCACCGGACGCTGCCGATCGAGGGCGTGCAGTTCCACCCCGAGTCGGTGCTGACCGAGGGCGGCCACCTGCTGCTGGCCAACTGGCTGGCCCGCTGCGGCGACGGGACCGCGCTGGACCGCGCGCCGGCGCTCGCCGCCGAGATGGCCGCGCTGCGCGCGACCGCCTTCGTGTCGGCCTGACCGCCCGCTCCCGGCCGCCAGCCGCCGGGAGCGGGCGTACGGTCAGCCGGCGGTGCTGGTCGGCGACCCGGACGGCGACGGCGACGTGGGGCTGGCGGTGGGCGACGGCGTGGTCGGCGTCGGCGTCGGCTTCTCCTTGGCGATGAAGAGCGTGACCGTCGCGTCCTTGGCCACGAACGTCCCGGCGGTCGGGTCGGTCCGGAAGACGGTCCCCGCCTCGAAGTCGCTCGGCGGGATCTCCACCCGTCGCTCGATCGACGTCCAGCCGGCCTGGTTGAGGATGGTGGTCGCCTCCTCGTCGGACTTGCCGACCACGTTCGGCAGCTCGCTGCGGCCGTTGCTCACCTGGACGGTGACCCGCTGATTTTCCGTCGCCTGGGCGCCCGGCTTCGGGTTGGTGGCGAGCACGGTCCCGGCGGCCTTGTCGCTGTTGCTGTCCTGCCGGACCGGGACCAGCTTCGCCGTCTTGAGCTGGGCGGCGGCGTCGTCGTACGACAGGCCGACGACGTTGGGCACCGCGATGGTGGCCGGACCGCCGCCGACGGTCACCTTGACGGTGGCGCCCTCCTTGAGCCGGAAGCCGGCCTCCGGGTCGCTGCTGAGCACCTTGCCCTTCTGCTGCGCGGTCGACGGCGCGGTGCCGAACTCGCCGACCAGGTTGGCCTCGGCCAGCAGGCGGTTCGCGTCCGCCTGGGTCTTGCCGACCAGCGCCGGCACCTCCACCTCGCGGCCACCGTCGCCGAGCAGCTGCACGGTGGTGAACGCGGCGAGGCCCAGCACCAGCAGGCAGGCCGCCGCGATCGCGACCCACGTCCACGGGCTGCGGCGCTTCGGCGGCGGGGCACCGCGGCCGGCCGCGGTGCCGTAGCCGGCCGCCGGGTACATCCCCGTGCGGCCGCCGGCCGGCCCGCCGAGCACGGTGGTGACCTCGTCCTCGAGCAGGACCGGCTCGGCCATGATCGGCCGGCCGTTGATGGCCCGGATCAGGTCGGCGCGCATCTCGCCGGCGGACTGGTAGCGGTTGGCCGGGTTCTTCGCCATCGCCTTCATCACGATCGCGTCCAGCTCCGGCGGCACGTCCGGGTTGATCGTGGACGGCGGCGGCGCGTTTTCCCGCACGTGCTGGTACGCCACCGCGACCGGGGAGTCGCCGGTGAACGGCGGGCTCCCGGTGATCAGCTCGAAGAGCAGCACGCCGGTCGAGTAGACGTCCGAGCGGGCGTCGACGTTTTCCCCGCGGGCCTGCTCCGGCGACAGGTACTGCGCCGTGCCGATCACCGCGGCGGTCTGGGTGACGGTGGCGGCGTTGTCCGCGACCGCGCGGGCGATGCCGAAGTCCATCACCTTGACCGCGCCGTTGCGGGTGATCATCACGTTGCCGGGCTTGACGTCCCGGTGCACGATCCCGTTGCGGTGGGAGAAGTCCAGCGCGGCGCAGACGTCCGCGACGACCTCCATCGCCCGCCGCGGCATCAGCCGGCCCTCGGTCTTCAGCACGTCGCGCAGGGTCCGGCCCTCGACGTACTCCATCACGATGTACGGCTGGTTGCCGTACATGTCCTCCTCGCCGGTGTCGTAGACCGCGACGATGGCCGGGTGGTTCAGCGAGGCGGCCGCCTGCGCCTCCCGGCGGAACCGGGCCTGGAACGAGGGGTCGCGCGCCAGGTCGGCCCGCAGCACCTTGACCGCGACCTCCCGGCCGAGCCGGACGTCGCGGCCGCGGTGCACCTCGGCCATCCCGCCGTAGCCGAGCGTCTCGCCGATCTCGTAGCGGGATCCCAACAGGCGTGGCGTCGTCATCGAACCCTCAGTGTGTCGGTGGTACGCGAGTGCTGCGGCTGCTCGGCCGGGTTGCCGGCCGAGCGCGACGGGCTGCCGTCGCCGTCGGTGCCGCTGTCCAGCAGCACGGTGACCACGCCGGCCACCGCGAGAACGAACAACAGGGCGCCGGCGATCCACAGTGGCCAGCGGGACCCCCGGCGGCGCCCGACCGCCGGCGGGGGAGGCCCGGCCGGGAAGCCGGGCCGGTCGTAGCCGCCCGGCGGCGGCACGCTGCCGGACGGTGGCTGGTGGGTCGGCGGCGGCCCGCCCGGCGGCGGCCCACCCGGCGCGGGCCCGCCCGGCGGTGGCCCGCCCGGATGGGGCGGCGGCTGCCGGTGACCACGGCGCCGACCCGCCCGCAGGCCCGGCCCCCGGCCCGACGGCCGCGGCGCCGGCGGGGAGCCCGGGCGGGGATGGCGCCGGCGCGGAGACCGGGGCGGGGGCCGGCGCCGCCGCCCACGGCGGCGGGTACGGCAGCCCCGGGTTGGTCCCGCCGGTCCCGTCCGGCGACACCACCGGGACCGGCGCCGGCAGCTCGTACCGGCCCTCCTGCACCGCCCGCACCGCCTCGGCCAGCTCGCCGCCGGTGCCGAACCGCTGCCGCGGGTCCTTGGCCAGCGTCCGCAACACCAGCGAGCGCACCGGCGCCGGCACGTCGGCCGGCAGCGGCGGCGGGGCGTCCCGGATCTGCATCATGGCCACCGCGACGGGCGAGTCGGCGACGAACGGCAGCCGCCCGGCCAGGCACTCGTACGCGACCACGCCGAGCGAGTAGACGTCCGACGCCGGCCCGACCACCCGGCCCTCGGCCTGCTCGGGGGAGAAATACTGCGCGGTGCCGACCACCATGCCGTTCTGGGTCAGCGGCACCGCGTCCGCCGCCCGGGCGATGCCGAAGTCGGTGATCTTCACCGCGCCGTCGGACCGGCGGACCAGCAGGTTGCCGGGCTTCACGTCCCGGTGCACCATGCCGACCCGGTGCGCCTCGGCCAGCGCCAGCGCGGCCTGCCGGACGATCTCCAGCACCCGGGCCGCCGGCAGCCGGCCGTCCCGGGCCAGCTGCGCGGACAGCGGCTCGCCGTCCACGAACTCCATCACCAGGTACGCCACCGGGATGGCTGGGTCCCCAGCGCCGCCGGCCACCTCGCCGTAGTCGAAGACGTTCGCGATGCCCGGGTGCGAGAGCGAGGCGGTGGTCCGGGCCTCGGTCCGGAACCGCTCCAGGAACGTCCGGTCCGAGGTGAACTCGCTCTTGAGCACCTTCACCGCGACCGCCCGGCCCAGCACGGCGTCCTCGGCGCGCCACACCTCACCCATCCCGCCGACCGCGATCCGGCGGGTCAGCCGGTAGCGGTCGCCGAGCAGGGTGTGCTGGGCGAGCGAGTCCACCTCACCCGCCTCCCACGCCGAGGACGGCTTCCATGACGTCCTTCGCGATCGGCGCGGCCGCCTCGCCGCCGGTCGTCTCGCTGCCCGAGTCGCCGCCGTTCTCCAGGATCACCGAGACCGCGACCTGCCGGTCGCCCTGCCCGGCGAAGCCGATGAACCAGGCGTGCGGCGCCTTGCCCGGGGCGTTCTGCGCGGTGCCGGTCTTGCCGGCCACCTCGACCCCGTCGATCTGCGCCGCCCGGCCGGTCCCGTTCGCCACCACGCTGCGCATCATCTGGGTCAGCTGCCCGGCCACCTCCGGCGACACCGCGGTGGACAGCTCCTCCGGCTCGGTCGTCTGCACCGCGCTCAGGTCCGGCCCCTGCATCTCCCGCACCAGGTGCGGCTTCATCAGCACGCCGTTGTTCGCCACCGCGGCGGCGATCATCGCGCCCTGCATCGGGGTCAGCACGACGTCCCGCTGCCCGATCGCGGACTGGGCCACCGCCGGCGGGTCGGCCATCTCGCCGACCGAGCTGGCCGACACCCGCAGCGGCACGGTGAACGGCTCCCCGTCGATGCCGAACGCGGTCGACACCCGGCGCAGCTCCCCGGCCCCCAGCTCATTGCCGAGCTTCGCGAAGGGGGTGTTGTACGACTGGGTCAGCGCCTGCTGCAGCGTCACCCGGGGGGCGCTGCACGACTCCCCGGCGAAGTTCGGGATCGGCCGGGTGGTCTGCGGCGGCGTGTACGTCGTCGGGCAGTCCACCAGGGTCTCGGGCGTCCGGCCGTTCTCCAGCGCCGCCGCCGCGGTGATCACCTTGAACGTCGACCCCGGCGGGTAGCGCTGGTTGAGCGCCCGGTTGAGCAGCGGGTCGTCCGGGTCCTCGGCGAGCTTCTTGTACTCGGCCTGGATCCGCTTCGGGTCGTGCGAGGAGACCAGGTTCGGGTCGTACGACGGGCCGCTGACCAGGGCCAGGATGGCGCCGGTCCGCGGGTCCAGCGCGACCACCGCGCCGCGGCGGTTGTTCAGCCCGCGCACCGCGGCCTCCTGGGCCCGCCGGTTGACGGTCAGCAGGATGTTGCCGCCGCGCGGGTCGCGACCGGTGAGCAGCGCGGACAGCCGCTGGGTGAACAGCCGGTTGTCGCTGCCGGCCAGGAACCCGTTCTCCGCCTGCTCCATCCCGGTGGCCCCGTAGATGAGCGAGTAGAAGCCGGTGACCTGCGCGTACGTCCCCTTGCCGGGGTAGACCCGCAGGTACTTGAGCTTGTCGTCGGTGGGCTGGGACTCCGCCACCGCCCGCCCGTCCACCACCAGCGTGCCGCGCTGCCGCTCGTACTCGTCCAGCAGCACCCGGGTGTTCCCCGGGTCCGAGCGCAGCGACGAGCCCTGGAAGACCTGGACGTAGTTGGAATTCGCGATCAGCAGGCCGAACAGCACGACCATCGCCAGCGCGACCCGGCGGATCGGCCGGTTCACCGGAGCACCTCGGTCCGGGCCTCCGCCAGCGGCGGCTTCGGCCCCGGCGGCGCCGGCGGTCGGCGGGCCGCGTCCGAGATCCGCAGCAGCAGCGCGATCAGCGCGAAGTTCGCCACCAGCGACGAGCCACCGTACGACAGGAACGGGGTGGTCAGGCCGGTCAGCGGGATCAGCTTGGTCACCCCGCCGACCACGATGAAGACCTGGAAGGCCAGCGTGAAGGCGAGGCCGGCGGCGAGCAGCTTGCCGAACGAGTCGCGCACGGTCAGCGCCGTCCGGAAGCCGCGGGCGACCACCAGGCCGTACAGCACCAGCAGCGCGACCAGGCCGAACAGGCCGAGCTCCTCGCCGACGGTGGCGATGATGAAGTCGGTCTTCGCGAACGGCACCGTCTCCGGCCGGCCGCCGCCCAGCCCGGTGCCGAACAGGCCGCCGGTGCCGAGGCCGAACAGCGACTGCACGATCTGGTAGCCCGAGTCGGTCGGGTCGGCGAACGGGTCCAGCCAGATCGAGACCCGCTCCTGGACGTGCGAGAAGAGCTTGTACGCGATCAGGGCGCCGGCCATGAACAGTCCGACGCCGATCAGCAGCCACGAGGTCCGCTCGGTGGCGATGTAGATCATCGCCACGAACAGGCCGAAGAACAGCAGCGAGGTCCCCAGGTCCTTCTCACCGACCAGGACCAGCAGGGACAGCCCCCAGGCGACCAGCACCGGCCCCAGGTCCCGCCCGCGGGGCAGGTCGATGCCCGCCACCCGGCGGCTGGCCAGCGACAGCACGTCCCGCTTCTGCACCAGGTACGCGGCGAAGAAGACCATCAGCGCGAGCTTCGCGAACTCGCCCGGCTGGATGGAGAAACCGGCCACCCGGATCCAGATCTTCGCGCCGTTGACCTCGCTGTAGTCGCCGGGCAGCAGCGCCGGCAGGGCCAGGAACACCAGGCCCGCCGCGGCCAGCGTGTACGCGTAGCGGGCCAGCGCGCGGTGGTCCCGCACCACCAGCAGCACGGCGACGAAGAGCGCCAGCCCGACGCAGGTCCACACCACCTGCACGGCCGCGTCCCCGGACGGCACCGCGGTGCCGTCCTGCCGGGCCTCCGCCGCCTCGGCCAGGTCCAGCCGCCGGATCAGCACCAGGCCCAGCCCGTTGAGCAGGGCGACCACCGGCAGGATGACCGGGTCCGCGTACGGCGCCAGCCAGCGGACCGCGACGTGCGCCACCGCGTAGATGAGCGCGAAGCCGGCGCCGTAGATCAGCACGTCCGAGCTGATCGTGTCGTTGAAGGTCGCGTCCACCACGCTGTCCGCCGTCACCACCAGGAGCACGGCGAAGACGAGCAGGGCCAGCTCGGTGCCCCGGCGGGTGGGCACCGGCTTGGCGGCGCCCGGGTGGGCGCCGGCGGCGGCGGACGCGGCGGTCAAAGGTTCCGGCACCCCTCGTCGCCCGGACCGGGCGTCGGCGAGACCGGAGGGGTGGTCGTGGGAGCCGGGGTCGCCGGCTGCCCGGCCGGCGGCTTGGCCGACCGGGTCGGCGTCGGCGTCGGGGTCGGCTGGCAGATCGGCTTCTGCTGGTTGCTCAGGTTGCGCAGGATCTGCTCGGCCTCGGCCCGGTTGTCGGCCGGGATGCCGTCCTGCACCTGCCGGCGCGCCACCTGGGTCAGGTCGTCCAGCCGCATCGGGCTGGTGTCCTGCACCGAGTAGAGGTGCACCGGGCCCAGCGCGGTGTTGATGCCGCGGTAGACCGCGACCTGCTCGCCCTCCGCGCCGACGAAGTACTGCGCCTGGGTCCACCGCCACAGCCCGTACGCGCCCGCGCCGACCAGGGCCAGCACCAGCAGCGAGATGACGGCCGGCCGCCACCGGCGCCGGCGCGGCCGCACCGGCACGTCCGCGTCGGTGTCCGTCGGCTCCGGCAGCGCGTTCAGGGTGGCCGCCCGGGACGCCGGGCTGGTCGGCCCCGGCTCCCGGTGCGGCCGGTTGCCGCCGACCGCGCCGTCCATCACCGGGGCGTCGTCCGCGTACGGCACGTCGATGACGTCCGCGACGATGCAGGTCACGTTGTCCGGGCCGCCGGCCCGCAGGGCCAGCTCCACCAGCCGGTCGGCCGACTCGTGCGGGTCCGGCAGCTGCAGCGCCTCCAGCAGCGTGTCCGGCGACACCACGTCGGACAGCCCGTCGCTGCAGAGCAGGTACCGGTCGCCGATCCGGACCTCCCGGATGGACAGGTCCGGCTCCACGTCGGCGCCGTTGAGCGCGTGCAGGATCAGCGACCGCTGCGGGTGCGAGCTGGCCTCCTCCTCGGTCAGCCGGCCCTCGTCGATCAGCGCCTGCACGAACGTGTCGTCGTGGGTGATCTGGGTCAGCTGCCCGCCGCGCACCAGGTAGGCCCGGCTGTCCCCGACGTGCACCAGCCCCACCCGGTGCCCCGCGAACAGCAGCGCGGTCAGCGTGGTGCCCATGCCGTCCAGGTTCGGGTCCTGCATGACCAGGTCCCGCAGATGGTTGTTCGCGTCCGCGGTGGCGTCCCGCAGGGTGGAGATCAGATCGTCGATCGGCCGGTCCTCGTCCAGGTGGGCGAGCGAGGAGATGACGACGTTGCTGGCGACCTCACCGGCCGCGTGCCCGCCCATGCCGTCGGCCAGGGCGAGCAACCGGGGACCGGCGTACACCGAGTCCTCGTTGTTGGTGCGCATGAGTCCGCGGTCCGAGCGGACGGCGTACCGCAGGGCCACCGTCATGAGGCGGCGCTCCCGAGTGAGCACACCACTGGAGCGGAGCGAGGGGCGTCGCCGGGGTGCGCAGTCATGAGGCGGCCGCGCGGGCGGGAGGAGCTGTCATGACCTCAACTCGAGAACCGTCTTGCCGATCCGGATGGGGACACCGGGCGGGATCAGGGTCGGTCCGGTCACCTTGGTCCGGTCGAGGTAGGTGCCGTTGGTGGAGCCGAGATCCTCGACGTACCAGTCGCCGTCCCGGCTGACGAGCCTCGCGTGCCGGGTGCTCGCGTAGTCGTCGGTGAGCACCAGGGTCGAGTCGTTCGCCCGGCCGATCATGATGGGTTGCTCGCCCAGCGTGATGCGGGTGCCGGCGAGCCCGCCGTCGGTGACGAGCAGATGGGTGAGCGCCTTCCCCCTTCGCTTGGGCTTCGGCTTCTGCCCGGCCGGACGGGAGGTGGGCACCGCGGCCCGCGGCTGACCCGCTCCCGCCAGGTCGGCGCGAACGACGCGCAGCGTAGCGAAGATGAAGATCCAGAGCAGCGCCAGGAACCCGAACCGGAGGACCTGGACCACGATCGGTGCGTTCATGCCGCGGGGCTGCCCCTCGAAGTCGTCCCGACCCGCGCCGACGGGCTGCCGGCTCGCGCCGGACCGGTCACGCCGGCTCCTGCCGGTAGACCAGGACGGTGTGCCCGAGCCGCACCACGTCGCCGTGCTGCAGCTGCCAGCTCTGCGCCCGGTGCCCGTTGACCGTCGTGCCGTTGGTCGAGCCGAGGTCGTGCAGCACCGCGCCCACGCCGTCGAAGCGGACGTCCACGTGCCGCCGGGACACCCCGGTGTCCGGCAGCCGCAGGTCCGCGTCCTGGCCGCGGCCGATCACGTTGCTGCCCACCTGCAGCTCCAGCCACTGCTGGCTGCCGTCCACCGTCAGCAGGTGCCGGACCCGCTGCTGCTGCTGGTACGCCGGCGGGGGCACCGTGGCCGGCGGGGCGTAGCCGTTGGCCGCCGGATAGCCGTTGGCCTGGTCGCCGTACGACTCGTAGCCGCCGTACTGCTCCTGGCCGTAGCCGCCGCCGTAACCCTGGTCGGCGCCGTAACCCTGGTCGCCGTAGCCCTGGCCGCCGCCGTAGGCCGGAGCGCCGCCGCCGCCGGGCGGGGGCAGCGCGCCGCCGGCCGCGACCGCCGGCATCGACAGCGAGTTGTACGGCCGGCGGCGGGGGCCCGCGTTCGGGTCGACACTGCTGGAGACGTTGAACATGCCGGTGCCAAGCTCCTCGTTGCGGGACAGCGCGACCTCGATGTCACCGAAGGTCGACCAGCCCTCGTCGTCGACGTGCTCCTGGACCATCTCGGCCAGGGTGTTGGTCAGCTGGGTCTCCCAAGGCGCCAGCCGGTCGTGGTCGGTCGGTCCCAGCTCGACCACGTACCGGTTGGGCACGAGCACCCGGTCCTGCCCCACGATCGCCCGACGCGCCTCGGCCTCCCGCTGGAGCGCCTTCGCCACCTCGACCGGCTCCACCTGACCCTTGAACAGGCGCGCGAAGGCCGTGCCGACGAGACCCTCGAGGCGCCGCTCGAACCGCTGCAGCACACCCACCCCAGTACCCTCCTCGCCACGACTGCCGCCGATGGTATCCGCGCCGGCAGTACCCGATGTCACGCCGGCACAACGACCCCAGGTCGTACCCGGCCTGCGTGCTATCCTCGCTCGGCCGCTGGGCGAGTGGCGGAATGGCAGACGCGCACGGTTCAGGTCCGTGTGTCCGTAAGGACGTGGGGGTTCAACTCCCCCCTCGCCCACCCGCTCCTGGCGACCCCTGTCCGCAGAGTGCGCGGACCGGGGTCGCTTCATATTGCCGCGGGGGCCGAGCCCCCGCGAAGCCCCACGGTGCGGTGGGTGGCGGTTCGCGTGGGGGGCAGGTTCGCCCAGGGTGCGGTTCGCCGGCAGGTTCGCCTTGGTTCGCGCGGGCAGGTTCGCCTCGGGTGCGGTTCGCCGGCAGGTTCGCCTTGGTTCGCCCGGCAGGTCCGCCTCGGGTGCGGTTCGCCGGCAGGTTCGCCTTGGTTCGCTGGGGGCCTCGGTTCGCCTTGGTCGCTGGGACCGCGAGAGAGCCGGACTATTCGATCGTGAAACTTGCGCTCAGTGAATTGTTGGCGTTGTCGGTCTCGCCGATGCGGTCGACGTCGTCGACCGATGCTTCCAGCTCGTGCTCGCCGGGGGTGGCGGTCCAGGCGGCACCGCCGACGCCGCCGTCGGCGGTGTAGGTGCGTTCCTCGCCGGGGGCCAGGGGAGCCGACTGGGCCGAGGACCAGGAGACGGCTTCGCCGTCGACGGCGAAGCCGACGCCGTGCGTCACCTCGGGGGTCGGCTCGGAGCCGGCGTTGCGGACCACCGCGGTGAAGGTGACCGGCTGGCCGGTGGCCGGCTGGGCCGGGGACCAGGCGACCGAGACGACCACGAGGTCAGGCTCTGCGGCGAGGCTGACCGGCGGCGGGTCGGAGGTGCTGGGCGCCGTGCTGGACGGGGCGGTGGGCTCCGGGGCCGGGGCCGGCGGCGGGGAGCTGGACGGCGGGGTGGTGGTCGGCGTGGGGATGCCCGCGAGGGCGCCGGCCGGCGGCGGCGCCGCGGCGTCCGCCGAGGTGCCAGTGGTGCCAGTGGCTGCCGGAGGGCTCCGCGCCCTCGCCGGACCGGGGCAGCGCCGGCACGCCCGGCTGGGCGGCCAGCCCGGGTGGGGCGACCGTGGCGGTGCTCCCGCCGCGGGTCACCAGCAGCGGGACCAGCACCGGGACGGTCGCGAGCAGCACGAGCACCAGCCCGATGAGCAGCGGCGACCGGGCATCCCGGCGCCGCCGATGGGACCGGCGGACCGTGGGGCGGGGCTCCACCGACCTCCTCCGGACGCCCGGGAGCCGGGCGCGCTTCGACGGGACTGCCGGCGCCACACCGCACCGACCGGGTCGGCTCGGCTCTCAACATCCGACGACCCTTACTGGCCCGGACACGATGCCACATCCGGCGCCGGTAGTCAGCATCCGGTTCAGAAGTCGTACGTGTCGCCGCCGTCGATCACCTGCACCTCGGTGCCCGCCGGCTTGAGCTGGTCGAAGAGCCCGTAGAAGATCGGCGGCACGGTCAGCAGCGCCTCGTGGATCGGCACCGCGACCCGGGGCCGTACCGCGCGCAGGTAGTCGACCGCCTCCGCCGCCTTGAGCCAGGGCGCCGCGGTGGGCAGCCCGAGCACCTCCACCTCGGCGTCCGGCACGGTGAGCGCGTCGCCCGGGTGCAGGAACCGCTCGGCCACCAGGTAGCCGGTGTTCGGGATGCCGGGCAGGTCCGGGTGGATCTCGGCGTGGTCGTGGCCGACCACCCGGACCCGGGTGCCGAGGTCGAGCACGTCGCCGTCGTGCACGGCGCGGACCGGCAGCCCGCGCTCGGCCAGCCGCGCGGCGGTGCCCTCGTCCGCGTGCAGCACCGCCTCCGGGTTGCGTTCCAGCAGCGCCGGCAGCTTCTCCGGGTCGACGTGGTCGGCGTGCTGGTGGGTGATCAGCACTGCGGTCAGGCCGGTGAGCTCCTCGTACCCGGTCGAGAACATGCCCGGGTCGAGCAGCAGCCGGGCGACGCCGTCCTCCACCAGCAGGCAGGCGTGGCCGTACTTGGTGATCAGCATGCGAAGCCTCCGTCCAGGCGCCGGCCACGATGCCATATGGACCTGTCGCCGGCCGCTGCGGACCGGTATGCACTATTCGGAATGATAGGGGTTTTTATCGATTGGATAGGGGTTTATAGCTCCTAACAAAAGCCTTAGTGCCAAATTGCGCAGGTACGGTGACCCTCCGACTTCCGGAAAGGGACCCGATGCAGACAGCGGCAGATTGCGCGAGCACGCTGGAGGCCTTCGCCGCGGCCGGCCGCGAGCGCGACACCCGGCCCCCGAGCAGCCCCGACCGGGCGATGGCGCTGCAGGTCACCGACCTCGACCGGACCTATTACGCCACGCTGGTCGGCCGGCACATCGAGGACATCACCGAGCAGGCGCCCGCCGGCAAGGTGGACATCGTCCTCAAGGTCGACGCCGAGACGCTGGTCGAGCTCTTCACCGGCCGGCTCAGCCCGTTCGTCGCGCTGTCCAGCCGCCGGGTCAAGCTGGAGGCCCCGGTCCGGGACATGGCCCGGCTGCGGGCGCTGTTCATGGGCGGCGGCCAGTGACCGCCACGGTGGCGGCCGCGGGGCGCTCGCTGCTCGGCCCGCTGGCCCACGACCCGCGGATCGTGGCGGCCAACGCCGCGGTCGCGCCGCTGATGCACGCCGCGGTGCTCGGCCTGCGGCCCTCGATGCGCGACCTCGCCCTGGAGCACCTGGGCTGGGACAGCGCGCCGGGCAGCCCGGTGGCCCTGCTCGGCAAGGGCGTGCGCTCGCTGCTGGCCCTGGTCGCGGCGGACATGACCGCCGGGGCCCCGGACGCCGGCGTGCGCGCGGCGGCCTGCGTCGAGCTGGTGCACGAGTCCGGGCTGGTGCACGACGACCCGATGGACCGCGACGTGGTCCGCCGCGGCCGGCCCGCGGTCTGGGCGGCGCACGGCGTGCCGGCGGCCATCCTGCTCGGGACCACGCTGTCCACGCTGGCGCTGCAGATCCTGCAGGAGCAGCCGCCGGAGCAGCGCGACCGGATGACCGCCCTGTGGGCCGCCACGATGCAGGACATGGTCGTGGGCCAGGCCCGCGACGTGCAGCTGGCGGAGTGCGGCACGGACGCGGTGGACCCGGCCGGCTGGGAGGACATGGCCGAGGGCAAGACCGGCGCGCTGTTCGGCGCGGCCATGGCCATGGGGGCGGTCGCCGGCGGCGCCGACGCCGACGCCGTCGCCACCTTCGACCGGATCGGCCGGCTGCTCGGGGTGGCGTACCAGATCGAGGACGACATCCTGGCCATCTGGGGCGACCCGGCGCTCACCGGCAAGCCGACGGTCCGCGAGCCCAGCGCGCGGCTCTACCCGGTGGTGGTGATGGGCGGCGAGCTCGGTCCCGCCGCGCCGGCCGGCGCCAAGGCGGCGACCTGTCAGCAGCTGCTGGCCGGCACGCCCGCCCAGGAGCGCAGCGTGGCGGCCGTCCGCCGGCTGACCGGCGAGGCGCTCGCGCTGCTCACCGCGAGCCCGGACCGGTCCGGCTCGAGCGTGGCGCTGCGCGGGCTGGTCGCCTCGCTCGTCGACCGGCAGCGCTGAGCGCGGTCGTGGACCTCCGGCAGCCGACCCTGCCCGCGGCCCACGCTGCAGTCGGTCACGTCGGGCGGCGAGCGGAGCCGGGCGAGACCGTCCCGCGGTGCTCGCGGCGGCACGGGCCCCTGGTCTTCCCCGCCCGGTCGTGCCCGGCCGGCCGGCCCGGCAGCACCTCGGGCTCGGCACCGGCCCGCACGTCTGCTTCGGGGCGCGGATCACCCGGGCGGTCGGGCGGCAGGCGACGGCGGCGGCGATCCGCGCGGGCGTCCGCGTGCACGGCGACCCCGCGGAGATGGCGGTCACCGAGGGCGTGGTGCTCCGGCGGCGGGCGGTGCTGACCGTGCGGGACGGGTCAGCGGCCGTCGGGTAGGCGGATGGCCGCCAGCTGGTGGGCGGACGCGACCAGCGCGCCGGTCGCGTCCCAGACGTCGCACTCCTCGTCGACCCGCTCCGCGGCCACCAACCGGGCCCGCTGCCGCACCAGCAGCGGCCCGGGCGCCGGCAGCGCCCGCAGGTAGGAGGTCAGCTCCAGCGTCGGCACCCACGAGGTGACCAGGCCGAGGTCGAAGGGCGCCGGCGGCAGCGCGTCCAGCGCGAGCAGCAGCGCGGCCGGACCGGGACGGTCCGGCGGGATCCGCACCCACGCGGTCAGCTCGCCGCGCCCGGTCGGCCGGCCGGCGGCGAAGCCGGCGCTGTCCGGGGTCAGCCGCACCGAGATCGTGTCGAACAGCGGCACCGGCACCCGCGGGTGCGGCGGCACCGGCACGCAGTCGGCCTCCGCCGGCACCTCCGGCGCCGGCACCCCGGACCAGTCCGGCCGACCCGCCGGGGCCAGCCGGCCGCAGGTCAGCAGCGCCTCCACGCACCGCCGGCCGCCCGCGCTGAGCACCGCGTGCACCTGGGCGGCGGCCCGGCCCTGGCGCAGCAGCCGCACCGTCACCTCGGCGGGCCCGGGCTCCGGCGCGGCGACGAAGTGCGCGCTCACCGCCTCCGGGTGCGGGTGGTCCGGCCCGGTGACCGCGGTCGCGGCCTCGGCCAGCACCGCGAGCAGGTAGCCGCCGTTGAGCTTGTCGCCGATGCTCCACTGCGGGTCGAGCCGCGCGGTGAAGGAGCCGGCCTCCCCGGTCGGCCGCACCGCCACCGCCGCCGCAAGCTCAGCCAGCTCCGCCACACCGGCACGGTAGCCGGGGCGGCAGGATGGGCCGCATGGACCCCGCGGCGATCGTCTTCGACCTCGACGGCGTGCTGGTCGACTCCGAGCAGGTCTGGGACGAGGTGCGGCGCGCCCTGGTCACCGACCGCGGCGGCCGGTGGACCGACGAGGCCACCCGGGCCATGCAGGGCATGAGCACGCCGGAGTGGTCGGCCTACCTGGCCGGCCCGCTCGGCGCCCGCGGCACCGCCGAGGAGCTGGCCGAGGCGGTCATCGCCGCGATGGCCGACCGCTACCGCGCCGCGGTGCCGCTGCTGCCCGGGGCGGTGGCGGCGGTCACCGCGCTGGCCGGGCGGTGGCCGCTGGGGGTGGCCAGCTCGTCCCCGCCGGCGCTGATCGCGGCGGTGCTGGCCGCGGCCGGGGTGGCCGACCGGTTCCGGGCGGTGGTGTCCAGCGAGGAGGTGCCGCGGGGCAAGCCGGCCCCGGACGTCTACCTCGCCGCGGCCGACCGGCTGGGTGCCGACCCGGCCCGCTGCGTGGCCATCGAGGACTCCGCGAACGGGCTGCGCGCGGCCGCCGCGGCCGGGATGACCGTGGTGGCGGTGCCCAACCCGCACTTCCCGCCGCCGCCGGACGCGCTCGCCCTGGCCGCGGCGACCGTGCCCACCCCGGCCGGCCTCACCGCCGAGCTGGTCGGGTCGCTTCAGTCGTAGACGCGGCGCAGCACCGGCCGCCACTCCGGCGCCTTGAGGTCGGTGTTGTCGCTCCACTGGTCGACGCCGCCGACCAGCCGGCGCGCGGTCAGCCGGCGGACCGCCGGGTCGGTGATCCGGTCCACCAGCGCGGCCGCGACCCGGTCGCCCCACACCACCCAGAACGGCCGGCCCCAGAACAGCGACGCGCGCTCCGGCACCGGATCGGCGAGGGCCAGCTCGTTCTGCCGGCGGAGCAGCTCCTCCGCCGCCCCCGCGTACGCGTCCTGCCGCTCCGGCCAGGTCTCCGCGCGCAGCACGTCCTGCAGCAGCGGCGCCAGCACCGGCCCGCCGGGCAGCTCCGCGAACGCGGTGCCGAACCACTTCGGGTACGGCGCGTACCGCCGCTCCTGCAGGAACGCCAGCGCCATCAGGTCCCGGACCAGCCGGGCGCCGATGACCGCCGAGCCGAGCTCGTCGCCCGCGTACCCGGCCCGGCCCATCAGGTGCTCCTCCTGCCCGAGCCGGGCCCAGCCGGCGGCCAGCAGGTAGCGCCAGACGTCCACCGGATACCAGGCCAGCCGCTCCCGCAGGGCGGTCAGCTCGCCCGGCCCGTCGTGGAACACCGGGCCGGCGGTGACCGAGAGCAGCTGCTGGCTGGCCATCGACAGCCAGTCGGCCGGCTCCAGCGGGGCGGTCGGGTCCCAGCCGAGCTGCCGGCGGGCGAACGCGCGCACCGTGGTCGTCTGCACCCGGGTCTCCGTCCCGCCGGGCGCCATCAGCACGGTGCCCGGGTCGGTCGGATGGTCGGCGAACCGGGTCGGGAAGCCCAGGAAGCACCGCGGCAGCCGCTCGGTCAGCAACGCCCGGATCGCCGGCGCCCGGCCCGCCGCCGCCTCGGGCAGGAAGAGCGTGACCGCCGGCCCCCAGCCGTGGTCGGTGGACATCGGGGTGTCCCGGCCGAGCACGTCGCTGCCGTCGCCGACCAGCGCGGCCGCGTGCGGCAGGTCGCCGAAGCGCTCGTCCAGCAACGGGCGCACCGCGTCGGTGTAGAACCGGCGGCTCAGCTCCCGTCCCGGGACGAAGGGCGTGCCCACCCGCCAAACCGTACGGGTGGGCGCGCGGGGTCCGGCGGGCGGCTGGCACGCTGGCCGGGTGCGCTGGCTCGGGGGAACGCTCGTGGTCGCGGCGCTGCTCGCCGGCTGCGGCCCGGCGGAGGCGCCCGGGCCGCCCCCGGCCACTCCGCCGCCCTCCACCCGGGCCGCCGCCACCCCGCCCGGCACCGCCGCCACCCCGGCCGCCGGGCCGCTCGACCTGGCTGTCCGCGGGCCGGCCGCGGACGCCTTCGCCCGGACCCGCGCGGGCCGGACCGGCATCGCGGTCCGGGACCGGGTGACCGGCCGGGCGTGGGGCAACGCGGCCGCGGGCGCGCCGTTCCGGGCGGCGTCCACGGTGAAGCTGGCCATCGCGGTCGACCTGCTCACCCGGGCCCGGGCCGGCGCGGTCCGGCTGACCGCGGCCGACCGGGCCGACCTGGGCGCGATGCTCACCCGGTCCGACAACGCGGCCACCGACCGGCTCTGGGCCCGGTTCGGCGGCGCCGCGATCGGCGCCCGGTTCCCCGCGTACGGGCTGGTGTCGGCGACCCGGACGGAGGTCTGGGACCAGGTGCGGTGCACGCCGGAGGACCTGGTGCGGCTGGTCGGCCACGTGCTGGAGCGGGTGCCGGCGGCCGACCGGGCCACCCTGGTCGGCCTGCTCCGCGGCGTGGTCCCCGAGCAGCGCTGGGGCGTCTTCGGGCTGGTCGGCACCGGCCGGCCCGGCGGCAAGAACGGCTGGCTGCCCACCGGCGCCGGCTGGGCGGTGTCCACCGCCGGCTTCGTCGGCCCGGGCGAGCGCTACGCGGTGGCGGTGATGAGCACCGGGGCACCGGACTTCGTCGCCGGTGTGGAGACGGTGACCGGGACCGTGACCACGCTCTTCCTCGGCCTCTCCTGAGCCGATGGCGCGCTCACGCTCACAGCGAACGGCCGGAAGGTGCGACGCCCGCCTGCGTTGAGTCGGATGCACTCAACTAGCAGGAGCTGACATGGCGAATCTCACCCTCCCGGTGCTGCCGCTGACCGACGGCGTGCTGCTGCCGGGCATGGTCGTGCCGGTGGAGCTGGACTCCGAGGCGCAGGCCGCCGTCGACGCCGCCCGCACGGCCGGAGCGACCGTCGGCGGCATCCGCAGCGAGCCCCGGGTCCTGGTCGTGCCGCGCCTCGACGGGGCGTACGCCGCCGTCGGCACCGTCGCGGTGCTCGACCAGGTCGGCCGGCTGCCCGGCGGCGAGCCGGGCGCGCTGCTGCGCGGCACCGGCCGGGCCCGCGTCGGGCACGGCGTCACCGGTCCGGGCGCGGCGCTGTGGGTCGAGGCGACCCCGGTCGAGCCGACCCCGGTCACCGAGAAGGCCCGCGAGCTGGCCGCCGACTACAAGACCGTGGTCGAGGCGATCCTGCAGGCGCGCGGCGCCTGGCAGCTGATCGACTCGGTCCGCGGCATCACCGACCCCGGTGCCCTGGCCGACACCGCCGGCTACGCGCCGTACCTGGAGCTGGCCCAGAAGGCCCGGCTGCTGGAGACCGCCGACGTCGAGGAGCGGCTGACCCTGCTGCTCGAGTGGAGCCGCGCGTACCTGGCCGAGGCCGAGGTGACCGCGAAGATCCGCGACGACGTCCGGGAGTCGATGGACAAGACGCAGCGGGAGTTCCTGCTGCGGCAGCAGCTGGCCGCCATCCGCAAGGAGCTCGGGGAGTCCGGCGACGACGAGGAGCAGGACTACCGGACCCGCGTCGAGGCCGCCGACCTGCCCGAAGCCGTCAAGACGGCCGCGCTGCGCGAGGTCGGCAAGCTGGAGCGGGCCAGCGACCAGAACCCGGAGGCCGGCTGGATCCGCACCTGGCTGGACACCGTGCTGGACATCCCGTGGAACGTCCGGACCACCGACTCCACCGACGTGGTCGCGGCCCGCGAGGTGCTGGACGCCGACCACCACGGGCTCTCCGACGTGAAGGACCGGATCGTGGAGCACCTGGCCGTCCGGGCCCGGCGCGCGACCCGCGGCCTCGAGGTCGTCGGCGGCCGCGGCTCCGGCGCCGTGCTCGCGCTGGTCGGCCCGCCCGGCGTCGGCAAGACCTCGCTCGGCGAGTCGGTCGCCCGGGCGCTGGGGCGCAAGTTCGTCCGGGTGTCGCTCGGCGGCGTCCGGGACGAGGCGGAGATCCGCGGCCACCGGCGCACGTACGTCGGCGCGCTGCCGGGCCGGCTGGTCCGGGCCATCCGGGAGGCCGGCTCGATGAACCCGGTCATCCTGCTGGACGAGATCGACAAGGTCGGCTCGGACTACCGGGGCGACCCGTCCGCGGCGCTGCTCGAGGTGCTCGACCCGGCGCAGAACCACACCTTCCGCGACCACTACCTCGAGGTCGACCTCGACCTGTCCGACGTGGTCTTCCTGGCCACCGCGAACGTCCGGGAGACCATCCCGGCGCCGCTGCTGGACCGGATGGAGCTGGTCACCCTCGACGGCTACACCGAGGCGGAGAAGGTCGCCATCGCGCGGGACCACCTGCTGCCGCGGCTGCTGGACCGGGCCGGGCTGACCGCGGCCGAGGTCTCGGTCGCCGACGACGCGCTGCACCTCATCGCCGGCGAGTACACCCACGAGGCCGGGGTGCGGCAGCTGGAGCGCTCGCTGGCCCGGGTGCTGCGGAAGGTGACGGTCGCGCTGGCCACGTCGTCGCCCGGGCCGGTCGCGGTGACCGCGGCGGACCTGGTGCCCTACCTGGGGCGGCCCCGCTTCACCCCGGAGTCGGCCGAGCGGACCGCGGTGCCCGGGGTGGCCACCGGGCTGGCGGTGACCGGCGCCGGCGGGGACGTGCTCTTCGTCGAGGCGTCCGCGGCGCCGGGCGAGGGGCTGGCCCTGACCGGGCAGCTGGGCGACGTGATGAAGGAGTCCGCCCAGATCGCGCTGTCCTACCTGCGGGCGAACGGGCCCGCGGCTCGGCGTGCCGGTCTCGGACCTGGCGTCGCGCCGGATCCACGTGCACGTGCCGGCCGGCGCGGTGCCCAAGGACGGGCCGTCCGCGGGCGTCACCATGATCACCGCGATCGCGTCGCTGCTGACCGGCCGGCCGGTGCGGGCCGAGGTCGGCATGACCGGCGAGGTCTCGCTGACCGGGCGGGTGCTGCCGATCGGCGGGGTGAAGCAGAAGCTGCTCGCCGCGCACCGCGCCGGGCTGACCGAGGTGCTGCTGCCCGGCGCGCAACGAGCCCGACCTGGAGGACGTCCCGGCCGAGGTGCGCGGCGCGCTCACCGTGCACCTGGTCGCCGACGCCGCCGACGTCCTCGCCCTGGCCCTCGCAGCCGGCGACGCGCCGGCACGGACCCCGTCGCCGCCTGAGCCGCCGGCCGCTCCGAGGGCCCGGCCCGCCCCGGCGGACCGGGCCCTCACCCTGAGGGTCAGGTGCGGAGGGTGCGGACGAGGGGGGCGGAGGAGGCGGGCAGGAGCAGCGCCGGGTCCGGCGGCAGCCGGAGCAACGCGTCACGTCCGGGGCGACCGGTAGGGCGCCGACTCCAGCAGCGGGCCGAAGGTCCGGCGCAGCCGGGACACCTCCGCCCGCACGGTGACGGTGCGGGTCGGGTCGCCGAAGAGGTCGCCGGCCAGCTGGGCGGCCGACCGCCCGTCCCGGTGCCGGACCAGCGCGAGCAGGATCTCCCTGCCGGGTGCCTCAGCGGGCGTCCCCTGCCGCTGGCCCGCGGAGACGTGCACCCGCGACGCCGCGGCCGACAGGTCCAGCACCAGCGCGGCCGCGCCGGCGGCCGGCCCGGGCCGCAGCAGCCACCCGCCGGGCAGCGGCTCGACCGTGCACCGGCCCAGCGCCGGCAGCCACGCCGCACCGGCCCCCAGCGTCGCCGGCAGCACGACCCGGCCCGGCGACAGCAGCCCGGTCGCCGCGGCCACCACCCCGTCGGGGTCCACCACCAGCGCCCGGCCGCCCAGCCGGGCCAGCAGCGGCGCGGCCAGCGCCCGCAGCCGCGCCAGCCGCCGCTCGTACGCCACCGTCAGCTCCAGCGACGCCAGCCGGCAGACCGCGTCGACCAGCGCACGGTGGCCGGGTGCCGGTGGCGCCGGCCCGGACAGGTCGACCACCTGGAGCAGCCGGCCGGTGACCGGGTCGTGCAGCGGCGCCGCGGCGCAGGTCCAGGGCTGGTGCGCTCCGAGTAGTGCTCGCCGGCGAAGACGTGCATCGGCGCGTCCACCACCAGGCTGGTGCCGATCGCTTGGTGCCGACCGAGGACTCGTCCCAGGCCGACCCCTCGACGAAGCCGAGCGCGTCCGCCCGCCGGCTGACCGCCGCGCCGCCCTCCCGCCACAGCACCCGCCCGGACGGGTCGACCACGACCATGACCTGGCCGGCCGCCTCCGCCGCCGGCAGCAGCCGGGACCGCAGCACCGGCAGCAGCTCGGCCAGCCCGCTGGCGGCCCGCCGCCGGTGCAGCTCGGCCGGGTCCAGCGGCGGCAGCGCGGGGGGCCGGCCGGGTCCAGCCCGCCGGACCGCACCCGCCGCCAGGACGCCGCGATCACCGCCCGCGGCGCCGGCGCCATCCCGTCCTCCGCGGCCAGCGCGGTCGCGGACCCGCCGAGCGCAGCGTCCCGCACCCGGCTCAGCCGCCGCGCGTACGCGCGGGGGTCCTCGCCGGCCGGTAACGCGCTCTCGATGCGGGGCAGGGTCATCGGCGCCTCCGGGCCCGGGTGACTCAGCCCACCATGGGCCGCGTGCAACGCCCGTGCAACCCCTCCCCGCCGGCCGCCGGCGGTGTTGCCTGCGGGTGAACCGGGCGCAGGGAGGCGACTCATGACCGGGACCAGGCAGCGGACGGCGGCGGACACGTGGCTGGCGGACTTCGCGGACGCGCTCGAGGCGCGGGACGTCGACCGGGCCGCCGCGCTCTTCGGGGAGGGGAGCTTCTGGCGCGACCTGGTCGCGTTCAGCTGGAACATCCTCACCGTCGAGGGCCCGGCCGGCGTCGCCGACCTGCTCCGGGAGACCCTCGACCGGACCGACCCGACCGGCTGGCGGGTGACCGGGGAGCCGACCGAGGCGGACGGCGTCACCGAGGCCTGGCTGGAGTTCGAGACCGCGGTCGGCCGCGGTCACGGCCTCCTGCGGGTCAAGGACGGCCAGGCCTGGACCCTGCTCACCACGCTCGACGAGCTCAAGGGGCACGAGGAGCCGGCCCTGGGCCGGCGGCCGAAGGGCGTCGAGCACGGCGCCTTCCGGGACCGGGAGAGCTGGCTCGACCGCCGCGAGCGGGAGGCCACCGAGCTCGGCCACACCACCCAGCCGTACGTGCTGGTGGTCGGCGGCGGGCAGGGCGGCATCGCGCTCGGCGCCCGGCTGCGCCAGCTCGGGGTGCCGGCGATCGTCATCGACAAGCGCGGCCGGCCCGGCGACCAGTGGCGCAGCCGCTACAAGAGCCTCTGCCTGCACGACCCGGTCTGGTACGACCACCTCCCGTACATCAAGTTCCCGGAGAACTGGCCGGTGTTCGCGCCGAAGGACAAGATCGCCGACTGGCTCGAGTCGTACACCCGGGTGATGGAGCTCAACTACTGGACCAACACCGAGGCGAAGTCGGCCACCTACGACGAGCCGGCCGGCGAGTGGCGGGTGACGGTCGAGCGGGACGGCCAGGCGCAGGTGCTGCGGCCCAAGCACCTGGTGCTCGCGACCGGCATGTCCGGCAAGCCGAACATCCCGCAGCTGCCCGGCCAGGACGTCTTCCGCGGCGACCAGCACCACTCCTCGCAGCACCCCGGGCCGGACGCGTACCAGGACAAGAAGTGCGTGGTGATCGGCTCGAACAACTCCGCCTTCGACATCTGCGGCGCGCTGTGGGAGGTGGGCGCGGACGTGACGATGGTGCAGCGCTCGTCCACCCACATCGTCCGGTCCGACTCGCTGATGGAGATCGGGCTGGGCGCGCTCTACTCCGAGGAGGCGGTCGCGGCCGGGGTGACCACCGAGAAGGCGGACATGATCTTCGCCTCGATCCCGTACAAGATCCTGGCCGACTTCCAGACCCCGCTGTACGAGCAGATGCGGGAGCGGGACCGGGACTTCTACGACCGGATGGCGAAGGCCGGCTTCGAGCTGGACTGGGGCCCGGACGGGTCCGGGCTGTTCATGAAGTACCTGCGCCGCGGCTCCGGCTACTACATCGACGTGGGCGCCGCCGACCTGGTCGCCAACGGCGACGTCAAGCTGGTCAGCGGCCAGGTCGACCACCTCACCGAGGACGCGGTGGTGCTCGCCGACGGCACCGAGCTGCCGGCCGACCTGGTCGTCTACGCGACCGGCTACGGCTCCATGAACGGCTGGGCCGCCGACCTCATCTCCCCCGAGGTGGCCGACCGGGTCGGCAAGGTGTGGGGGCTGGGCTCGGACACCCCGAAGGACCCGGGCCCGTGGGAGGGCGAGGAGCGCAACATGTGGAAGCCGACCCGGCAGGAGGCGCTCTGGTTCCACGGCGGCAACCTGCACCAGTCCCGGTTCTACTCGCTCTACCTGGCCCTGCAGCTCAAGGCCCGGTGCGAGGGCATCCCGACCCCGGTCTACCGGCTGGCCGAGGTGCACCACCTCAGCTGAGCCGGCGGCGGGCGCGCAGCGCGAAGCCGGCGGCGGCGCCGGCGGCCACCAGCGCGACGGCGGCGGCGTAGACGTCGGCGGTCCCCCGCAGCCCGAAGCGGGTGGTGGCCGCGCCGGCCAGCACGGCCGGCACGCTGAAGGCGGCGTACGACAGCACGTAGACGGCGGTGAGCAGGGCGGCCCGCTCGGTCGGGGCGACCAGCGGGGCGAGGGTGCGCAGCGCGCCGGCGAAGGCCGGCCCGAAGCCGGCGCCGGCCGCGGCGCTGCCCAGCACGTACAGCCAGAGCTGGCCGGCGACGAGCCCGCCGAGGGTGATCAGCACGCCGGCCACCAGCAGCGGTGAGCCGGCCAGCAGCGCCCGCCGCGGGGTCCAGCCGGTCGTCAGCACGCTGGCGACCCCGCCGGCCGCGAACAGCGCGACGCCGGGCAGCGCGCCGACCAGCCGGTCGGTGCTGCCGGCCAGCTGCGCGGCCAGCGACGGGCCGAGCGACAGGTAGAAGCCGGCCAGCGCCCAGGCCGCCCCGATCAGCGGCCCGACCAGCAGGAAGGTCGACCGGGCGGCCGGTGGCACCCCGATCCGCGGCCGCACCGCCCGCAGCCACCCCGGGTCGTACGGCACCGTCTCCGGCACCGCGAGCACGGCGGCGGCCGCGGCCGCGAAGACCGCGAGCAGCAGCCAGAAGACCAGCTGCCGGGGTGCCGGGCCGTGCTGCACCAGCGCGCCGCCCAGCAGCGCACCGATCGCCAGCCCGAAGGACGGCGCCGCCGTGCTGACGATCGGGCCGGCCCCGGGCCGTGGCTGCAGGTCGAGCAGCGCCGCGGACAGCGTGCCGGTGGCCACCCCGGTGCCGATGCCCTGCAGCACCCGGGCCGCCATCAGGCCGGCCACGCTGTCGGCGAGCGCGAAGACGGCCATGGCGGCGGCCAGCGTGCCGATCGCGGCCAGCAGCACCGGCCGCCGGCCGACCCGGTCGGACAGCGCGCCGGTGAGCAGCAGGGCGGCGATCAGCGCCACCGCGTACACCGCGAAGACGACGGTCAGCGTGGTCGGCGAGAAGCCGAACCGGGCCTGGTAGACCGGGTAGAGCGGGGTCGGCGCGCTGGCCGCGACCAGCACCGCGCCGAGCACCAGCGCGACCGCGGCGAAGGCGGCCGGCCGGGCCAGCACCACCCGCCGGGCGCGCACCGCCGTGGCGCCTCCCACGCCCGGCCCAAGCCCGCCCCCGGCCGGCTTGTTCCCCGCTCGGCCGGCCCCGCCCGACCGGGCCGCGGGGTCAGAGCGAGAAGACCTCCAGCCCGATCAGGGGGCGCAGGCGGAGCTCGTTGTGGCCGTAGCCGGCGAACGCGCGGTGCAGGTCGCCGGTCAGCACGTTGCCCAGCGCGCCCATGACCATGGCCTGGTCCAGCGCCAGGTACGTCCGCGACACCGTCCCGGAGCGCACCGCGACCGCGTCGTAGAAGCCGCCGTCGCCGTACACCGGGAAGTCCCGGCGCAGCTTGGCCAGGTTGGCCAGCGCCGCCCGCGGCGCGTACGGCAGGGCCAGGAAGACCGCGTGCGGGGTCACCACCCCGTCCCCGTAGGTCGGGGTGGGGTTGGCGCCGGCCCGGCAGTCGCCGAAGCCGGCGTCGTAGTTCGTCCGCTCGGCGTCGGAGAAGTAGCCCTCCGGGTTCATCCCGACCGCGTCCACGCCGTACTCGCGGTAGCCGCCGCCGGGGGTCGACGACGGCGAGAAGCCCCAGTAGCCGTAGCCGGCCTCGCGCAGCCCGTGCTCGATCTGGGTGCGGACCGTCCGCGGGTGGTTGACCCGCCAGCTGCGCGGCCCCCACGCCGCCTCCGGCACGAAGAGGTCCGGCATCAGGGACTCGAACATGTCGCCGCCCCAGGACGGGACCAGCTGGATCCCGCGGTAGCGGTACGCCCCCTCGAAGACCGGGATGCCGAGGTAGGTCCGGGTCACCCCGACCGGCTGCTGCTCCTGCCAGGACCAGTCGCAGCTCGCCGGGAAGGTGCGCCAGGTCGCGAAGTACGCCGCCGGCGGGATCTGGCCGCGGGCGATGCCGAGGTAGAGCGCGATCCGGGCCTCGGTGACCGCGGTGTCGTACGAGTTGCAGGTGTACCAGACGTCCGGGCCGCGGCCGCGGTAGTTGCCGACCACCGCGCAGCCGGGCGGCGGGGCGTCCCAGAAGCCGCCGCGGTTGAGCCCGGCCGCCACCCCCGGGCGGGCCGGCTCCGGGTTGTAGAAGAAGCCGAAGTCCATCGGCCCGAGCAGGGCGTCCGCCGGCCGGCGCAGCCGCGGCTCGGCCTCGGCCACGATCATCAGCGCGGCGGCCAGCCAGCCGTTGTCCACACTGGACAGGAACGGGTAGATCTGCGAGCCGTCCACCGGCCAGGTGGTCAGCTTCGCCGCGGTCGCCTCGTCGTACCAGTTGTAGAACATCCCGCTGTCGGCGTGCCGCTCCATCCGGGCCAGCGTGCCCAGGGTCTGCCGGAGCCGCGCGTACGCCTCCCGGTCGCCGATGAGGCCGGTGTCCCGGGCGACCACCGTCGACCACAGGTAGCCGCCGATGTTCGTCGGCGAGGTGTAGCCGGACCGGACCGGCGCGCTGACCGGGCCGGTCATGTTGTCCGCGGGCAGCCCGGTGCCCGGGTCGGTGAGCGCCACCATCGACCGCCAGGTGTCCCGGGCGTAGCCCAGCAGCACGCCGCGGTCCCCGGTCGGCGTCGCCGCCGCCGGCCCGGCCGTCACCCCCAGCAGCGGGAGGACCAGCAGGGCGGGCAGGAGCACCGTGAGCGTCCGCTGTCGCACGCGCATGGCCTCACGCTCCTCCGGCCGGCCGATCCGGACAAGGGGGCACGGTCAGGTTGCCGCCCCGCAGTCGCCCGGGACCCGGCCGGCCGCCCAGGCCAGGCCACCGGCCAGCAGCCGGCGGAAGCCCGGGTCGGCGTACAGCTGCACGGGGTGGCCCAGCCCGGTGTAGAAGGACCGGCCGGGCCCGACCCGGTGGCACCAGATGATCGGGTGGTCGGCGCCCATCCCGCCGCCCTTGTACGTGGACTCGTCCAGCCGGGCCAGCACCCGCACGCCGGCGGCCGGCGGGGCCCGGAAGTCGTACGGCTCGTCGGTGATCCGCCACGCCGCCGGCAGGTGCGCGGTCGCCGGGTGGGCGCGGTCGACCACCCGGACGGTCAGCGGCTGCACCCGCGGGTGCCGGGCGAACCGGGCCCCGGCCAGCTCGCCGTAGAACGCCCAGTCGTACTCGGTGTCCGCGGCGGCGTGCACGCCCAGCCACCCGCCGCCGCCGCGCACGTACGCCTCCAGCGCGCCCTGCTGGTCGGCGTCGAGCACGTCGCCGGTGGTGTTGAGGAAGACCACCGCCGCGTACCGGGTCAGCGGGCCGGCGGTGAACACCCCCGGGTCCTCGGTGGCGGTGACCGGCAGCCCGCCGGCGAGCTCGCGGACGGCCTGGATCCCGGCCGGGATCGAGTCGTGCCGGAAGCCGGCGGTCCGGGAGAACACCAGCACCCCGCCGGCGGCCGAGGGGGTCGGCTCCGGGGCCGTCTCCGGGCCGGCGCCGCAACCGGCGGCGAGCAGCGCCACACCGACCATCGTGAGCCGGGGCCATCTCATGGCCGGGATTCTTCCCCTGTCGGTGCCGTCGTAGCCCTACACTCACCGGGCCAAAAGGTGCTTAGCGGATCATTCGGACAGGGTGGAGCGCCTACCACCGCCGCCCTGCGTCCGGCCTGTCCGGCGGCGGCGCCGTGCTGGCGGCCCGGATCCCGGCCGACGCCGTCGGCTACCTCGAGGTCAACCTGGACCCGCCGGCCGGGCAGAAGGTCGCGGCCATCCGGTTCCTGCGCCGGTTCCCGGACGCGAAGGTCGGCAGCGAGGACGGCAGCCTGGTCGAGAGCGTGATCGAGCCGCTGATCGGCGACCTGGCCGACCGGCAGCGCTTCGCCGAGCACGTCCGGCCCTGGCTGGGCCAGCACGTCGCGGTCGCGCTCGACCCGCAGGAGGGCAAGGCGCAGGTGGTCGTCGTGGCCGGGACCGAGGACGAGGCGGCGACCCGGGCCGGGCTGGACACCCTCAACGCCGCGGAGCCGGACGAGGACGACCGGATCCGGTACGCGATCGCCGACGGGGTCGCCTACCTGGCCCGCACCCAGCCGGCCGCGGACACCGCGGCCCGGGACGCGCCGCCGCCGCGCTCAGCACCAACGACACGTTCACCTCCGACGTCGCCCGGGTCGGCGACGAGGGGATCGTGACCTTCTGGTCGGACAGCGACGCCGCGGCCCGGCTCGGCGGCACCGGCCGCACCGGTCAGGGCCGGGCGGCCGGCAGCCTGCGGTTCTCCGACACCACCGCCGACCTCCGGGTCCGCACGTTCGGCAACCCGGCCCGGACCGGCGCCGAGCTGGTCGGCCCGCGGCTGCGCCGGCTGCCCGCGGACACCGCCGCCGCGCTCGGCATGTCCGGCGGCGACCAGCTGGTCCGGTCGGTGTACGACCAGCTCGCGAAGGCGGGGTTCACCCGGTCGCTGACCCGCGCCCAGGACGAGCTCGGGCTGCGGCTGCCGGACGACCTCGCCGCGCTGGTCGGGTCGAGCACGGTGATAGCGGTCGGCGGCACCGCGGACCAGCTGGACCTCGGCCTGGTCACCACGACCTCGGACCCGGACGCCGCGCGCCGGGCGGCCGAGCGGATCCTCACCAAGACCGACGCCGGGGCCGGCGTCACCGCCCGCACCGGGCCGGACGGGACCGTGCTGGCCAGCTCGGGGGAGTACGCGGACAAGCTCGGCGCCGCCGGGACGCTCGGCGAGCAGGAGCAGTTCCGGGCCGCGCTGCCGGACCTGGCCACCGCGCAGGTGGCCGTCTACGTCGACGTGCAGCGCACGGACGTGCTCACCGGCGAGGAGCTGCCGGACGGCGCCCGGACGCTGCGCTCGGTCGGCTTCACCGCGGCCAGCTCCGGCACGGAGACCGCGATGCGGCTGCGGGTGGTCGTCGGCGACTCCTGACCGCGGCCCGGGGCCGGTCGACCGGCCGGCCCCGGGCGACGCGGCTCAGGCCGGCAGCCGCCAGCGCTGGTTGGCGCCGGTGTGGCAGGTCCACAGGTGCACGTCCTGACCGTCGGCCGGGTTGTTGGCCGACACGTCCAGGCACTTGCCGGACTGCGGGTTGCGGACGGTCTGGTCGGTCTGCGGCACCCAGTTCTGCGCGCCGGTGCCGTTGCAGGTCCAGAGCTGGATCTTGGTCCCGTCGGCCGAGCCGCCGCCGGAGACGTCCAGGCACTTGCCCAGCGCCCGCAGCGTCTGCCCGGACCTCGTCCAGGTCTGGGCGCCGGAGCCGTTGCAGGTCCAGATCTGGATCTGGGTGCCGTCGGCGGTGGCGCCGCCGGAGACGTCCAGGCACTTGCCGGCCAGCCCGACGATCGGCCCGGTGCCGGTCGGCGGCGGGCCGCCCAGCTCCTTCACCCGCACGTTGCGGAAGCGGACGTCGTCGCCGGTGCCGTGGTTCTGCAGGCCGACGTGGCCCTGCACCAGCGAGCGGGCCGGGTCGGTGTTGGTGAAGTCGTTGATCCGCACCCCGTTGAGGAAGACCTGCAGCCGCTCGCCCTCGACCAGGATCTCGAACGTGTTCCACTCGCCCGGCGGGTTGAGCGCGGCGTCCCGGGCGGCCAGGTCGGCGGACCTGAAGCCGTACACCGAGCCGGTCGTCCGGTCCGGGGTGTCGGTGGCGTCGATCTGGATCTCGTAGCCGTTGTTCACCGCCGACCACGGGTCGGACGAGGCCGGGAAGCCGACGAAGACGCCGGAGTTGTCGTCGCCGAGCACCGACCAGTCCAGCTTCAGCGAGTACGACCGCAGCTCGCGGGCGGAATACCAGAGCATGCCGAGGCCGCCGACCGTGGTCAGCGTGCTGTCGGTGTTGGTGAACGAGCCCGGGCCGGCCTGCGACCAGCCGGTGGTCGAGCCGTCGTAGAGCGCGGTGTAGCCGGTCTCCGGCCGGCAGTCGGCCTTGGCCCGGCCGGCCGCGTACCGGATGCCGCCGAGCAGCACCCGCCGGAACGCCTGGTCCGCGTACGACTCCTGGGTGTGGCCCATGCCGGTGTAGAAGGACCGGCCGCCCTGCAGGGTCTTGCACCAGGTGATCGGGTGGTCGGCGCCCATGCCGCCGCCCGAGTAGGTCGACTCGTCCAGGGTGGCCAGCACCCGGGCCGTGGACCGCGGGTTGGTGCGGTAGTTGTAGTGCTCGTCGGTGCGGGTCCAGGTCCGGCCCAGGTGCGCGGTCGCCGGGTGGGCCCGGTTCTCCACCCGGACGGTGGCCGGCTGGATCGCCGGGTGCGAGGCGAACCAGGCCCCGACCAGCTCGCCGTAGAACGGCCAGCCGTACTCGGTGTCCGCGGCCGCGTGCACGCCGACGAAGCCGCCGCCGCCGCGGACGTACGCCTCGAAGGCGCTCTGCTGGGTGGCGTTGAGCACGTCCCCGGTGGTGCTGAGGAAGACCACCGCCTCGAACCGGGCCAGGTTGGCCGCGGTGAACTGGGCCGCGTCCTCGGTCGCGGTCACGGTGAACGAGTTGGCCGCGCCGAGGTCGCGGACCGCCTGGATCCCGGCCGGGATCGAGTCGTGCCGGAAGCCGGCGGTCTTGGAGAAGACCAGCACGTCGTACGGGGCGTCGGCGACTGTCGATCCAGTCGCCGTGCCGGTGGCCGGACCGGAGCCGACGCAGGCGGCGGTGAGCAGCACCGCCACCGCGAGCGGTCGGAGCGAACGCGAGCGTCGCGTCATGACACTGTCCTTCCCGGAATCGCGAGCCGTCAGACCGGCAGGGTCCAGCGCTGGTTGGCGCCGGTGTGGCAGGTCCACAGGTGGACGTCCTGGCCGTCGGCCGGGTTGTTGCCGGAGACGTCGAGGCACTTGCCGGACTGCGGGTTGCGGACGGTCTGGTCGGCGTTCTGCACCCAGTTCTGGGCGCCGGTGCCGTTGCAGGTCCAGAGCTGGATCCTGGTGCCGTCGGCGGAGCCGCCGCCGGAGACGTCCAGGCACTTGCCGAGCGCCCGCAGCGTCTGCCCGGACCTCGTCCAGGTCTGGGCCGCGGTGCCGTTGCAGCCGTAGATCTGGATCTGGGTGCCGTCGGCGGTGGCGCCCCCGTCGACGTCCAGGCACTTGCCGCCCAGCCCGACGATCGGCCCGCTGCCGGTCCCGCCGCCGGTGGCGAGGGTGAAGGAGTCGACGTCGAAGAGCGAGCCGGCGCCGCCGGCGAAGACCAGCACCAGCGAGGTGGTCGCCGCCGGCCCGCGGGCCAGCGTGGTGCTGACGTTGACGAAGGTCTCCCAGCCGCCGGTGACCGGCACGGTCAGGGTGCCGAGCAGGGTGCCGGTGGCCGAGCCGGCGCGGACCTGGATGGTGCCGCCGGTGCCGGCCGAGGAGACCCGGGCGGTGATCCCGGTGACGTGTCCAGCCGGTACGGGGTCAGCGCGACCCAGTCGCCGTTCTCGATGTGGCCGACCGTGCGGCCGCCCTCGGCGCCGGCGTGGTCGACCACCTGGATGCCGGCCTGGCTGGAGTAGTGCTCGGCCTGCCGGTGCCGCGGCTGCAGCTTCACCTGCGCGGCGCCGATCAGCCCGCCGTTGTCGGTGTACTTGGCGTCGAAGATCGCGAAGATGTTGGCCGCGTCGTCGTGCTCGCCGTCGGTCGGCACCGTGATCGAGCCCGAGCAGCCGGTCGTCGAGGTGATCTGGTGCCCGTGCTGGTCGTGCCCGAGCACGTACGTCATCGTCACCCGGCCGCAGGCGATCGTGCCGTCCTCCGGGTCGGTGACGCTCACGGTGAAGGGGATCGTGTCGCCGAAGGAGAACGGCCGGCCGTTCGGCGGGAGCGTGATGGTGACCGTGGGCGCGGTGTTGCCGACCGAGATCCGGACGCCGGCGGTCCGGTCGCGCCGGCCGGGTCCCGCACGGTCAGCGTGGCGTTGTACGTGCCGTTGCTGCTGTAGGTCTTGGTCGGGTTGGCCGCCGTGGACGAGGTGCCGTCGCCGAAGGCCCAGGAGTAGGTGAGCGCGCCGCCCTCCGGGTCGGACGAGCCGGCCGAGGAGAAGGTGACGGTCAGCGGGGCCGCGGCGGCGAGGCGGAGGAGTCGGGGATGCATGGCGGCACCGACCGTTGTCCCGACGGTCGATGTAGTGTCGCTGCCGGAACGCGGTCGCGCGGTCGACCCCGCTACGCCGGACGGGTGGCCCGGCCGGCGGCCGGCGCCGGCGGAACAAGCCGGCCGCCGCGGGCGCTCGACCGGGCATGGTCACCACGGCCCGGCCGCCGCGGCTGCGGCGGCCGCACCTCGCCTGGGTCGTCGCCGGCGTCACCTTCGTGACGCTGCTCGGCGCGTCCGGCTTCCGGTCCGCGCCCGGGGTGCTGATCGTGCCGCTGGAGGAGGAGTTCGGCTGGAGCCGGACCGTCATCTCCGCGGCCGTCTCGGTCAACCTGGTGCTCTTCGGGCTGGTCGGCCCGTTCGCCGCGGCCGCGATGAACCGCTTCGGCCTGCGCCGGGTCGTGCTGGCCGCGCTCGGCCTGGTCGCGCTCGGCTCCGGGCTGACCGTGTGGATGACCGCCGCCTGGCAGCTGGTGCTGCTGTGGGGGGTCGTGGTCGGGATCGGCACCGGCGCGATGGCCGGCGTGCTCGCCGCCACCGTGGCCACCCGCTGGTTCGTGCACCGGCGCGGGCTGGTGGTCGGCGCGCTCACCGCCGCCGGCGCCACCGGCCAGCTGGTCTTCCTGCCCGCCCTGGCCGCGCTCGCCGACGGGCCGGGCTGGCGCTGGTCCGCGGTCGCGGTGACCGCCGGCGCGCTGCTGGTGGTGCCGCTGGTGGTCGCCTTCCTGCGCGACTCACCCGCCGCCGTGGGCCTCCGCCCGTACGGGGCGTCGCCGGACACCCCGATCGCGCCGCCGCCGACCCGGGCCAACCCGGTCGGCACCGCGCTGGCCGCGCTCCGGGACGCCAGCCGGACCGGCGCCTTCTGGCTGCTGGCCGGCAGCTTCGCCATCTGCGGCGCGACCACCAACGGGCTGATCGGCACCCACCTCATCCCGGCCGCGCACGACCACGGCATCCCCGGCACCACCGCGGCCGGCCTGCTCGCCCTGGTGGGCATCTTCGACATCGCCGGCACGCTCGCCTCCGGCTGGCTCACCGACCGGGTCGACCCGCGCCGGCTGCTGCTCTGGTACTACGGGCTGCGCGGCGTCTCGCTGCTCGTGCTGGCGCCCGCGCTGGCCGACGGCGGCCTCGGCCTGGTCGGCTTCGTGGTGGTCTACGGGCTGGACTGGGTGGCCACCGTGCCGCCCACGGTCGCGCTGTGCAACCAGGTCTACGGCGAGCGCGGGCCGGTGGTCTTCGGCTGGGTCTTCGCCTCCCACCAGGTCGGCGCCGCGCTGGCCGCGTCGGCCGCCGGCTACGCGCGCAGCGCGCTCGGCGACTACCTGGTCGCGTTCCTGGCCGCGGCCGCCCTGTGCGCGGTCGCCGCGCTGATCACCCAGCTGGTGCCGGGCGCGCCCGCTTCGCCGCCAGCAGGCTCTGGTCCGCCGCCCAGAAGAGGGTGGTCGAGGTATCGGCCGGCCGCAGCTCGGCCAGCCCCGCGGTGACCGTCACCCGCAGCCCGGCGGCGACCTCCGACCAGCGGTGGGCCGCCACCGCGCGGACGATCCGACCGACCGTCCCGGCGGCGTCCCGGGCCGTCACCGGCAGCGCCAGCACGAACTCGTCGCCGCCGTAGCGGGCGCACCGGTCCGGCTCCTCGGTGTGCTCGTGCAGCAGCCGGGCCACCGTGCGCAGCACCTCGTCGCCGACCAGGTGCCCGTGCGTGTCGTTCACCCGCTTGAACCGGTCCACGTCGAGGATCGCCAGCGCGAGCGGCGAGCCGGCCGCCTGCGCGTCGCCGACCAGCCGGGGCAGGTCCGCGTCGAAGGCGCGCCGGTTGGGCACCCCGGTCAGCGGGTCGGACAGCGCGTCGTACTCCAGCTGCTGGGCCCGGCGCAGCAGCGCCTCCTGCTCGACCCGCAGCCGGGCCGCGGTCGCCCGGCTCACCCACACCTCGTACTGGGCCCGGCCGTAGCGCTCGTGCACCTCCCGATACCACCGCAGCGCGTCCGCCGGCCGGCCCTCCGCCTCCGCGACCCGGGCCAGCAGGAAGGCGCCGTCCTCCGAGTACGGCGGGGTGCGCGGCCGGCTCGCCTCCTGCCAGTACGCGGTCAGCAGGTGCCGGGCGTCCAGGTATCGGCCCTCGGCCACCAGCACCGTGCACTCGGCGTGCAGCCGGCGCCGGCGCAGGAGCGGGGTGACCGGCCGGGCCGGGGTGTCCCGGGAGGACTCGAGGAAGCCGCGGGCGGCCGCCGCCCGGCCCAGCCGCGCGGCCGTCACCGCCCGGCTGGTGAAGGCGAAAGCGCGGGACAGCAGCGGGATGCCGGGGTCGTCGAGGGCGGTCGCGAACCGCTCGTCCGCGGCCTGCCAGCGCTCCGCCGCCTCGGTGTCCAGGCCCAGGTGCTCCAGCCGCATCGCCCAGGTCAGGGTCGCGTAGCCGACCGCGTGCAGCCACTCGCCGCGGCTCAGGCCGGCGGCCTCGGCGACCGCGACGCCCCGCTCGGCGGTCTCCACGGCCAGCGGGAAGAGCTGCTCCATCGCCAGCTTCATGCCGCAGTTGCGCAGCACCATGGCCAGGTCCCGGCCGGCCTCGCTGACCGACTCCACCGAGGCCAGCGCGAGCACGATGCTGGCGACCGCCTCGTCCCCGGACCCGTCGTGGCCGACCGAGATGCCCATGATCGTGTGGAACATCGCCGCGGACAGCGCCGACGCGGTCGGCAGCAGCGGGCGCACCCGCTCCAGCTCGGCCCGGGCGGTGTCGAACTCCTCGCAGTTGACCAGCGCGACCGCGACCGCGATGCCGAGCACGACCTCGTCGTCCGGGCTGAGCACGGCGGCCCGGTCGTCCCGCAGCTCCGCGACCGCCGCCCGCACCTCGTCGACGCGGCCCTCGCTGGCGAGCGCCCGCGCGGCGGCGATCCGCTCCCCCCGGCGGTCGGACCGTGCCTGCAGCATCCGCCTCCTCCCGCCGGTCCCCGTCAGCCGTCGACGGCTCGGGCGCCAGGACCCTGAGTCGGCGACGCCGACACCGGCTCAGGGTGCCGGACCGCCCGCTTCGCCGCCAGCAGCTCCTGGTCGGCGCTGTAGAAGACGGTGGTCGCGGTGTCCGCCGGGCCGAGCTCGGCCACCCCGGAGCTGACCGTCACCCGCAGCCCGGCGGCCAGCGCCGACCAGCGGTGCCCGGCCACCGCGGCGGCCAGGTCGGCGACCAGCTCCCGGGCCTCGGCCACCGGCGCGGCCACGCTGAGCACGAACTCGTCCCCGCCGTACCGGGCGCAGGCGCAGCCGTCCGCGCACCGGTCCCGGACGATCCGGCCGACCGCGCGCAGCACCTCGTCGCCGGTCGGGTGGCCGTGCTCGTCGTTGATCCGCTTGAACCGGTCCACGTCGACGATCACCAGCGTCAGCGGCGAGCCGACGGCCTGCGCGGCCGGCACCAGCTCGGCGAAGTCCCCGTCGAACGCGCGCCGGTTGGGCAGCCCGGTCAGCGGGTCGGTGAGGCTGTCCGCCTCCAGCTCCCGGCTGCGCCGGACCAGCGCCTCCTGCTCCACCCGCAGCCGGGCCGCGGTCTCCCGGGCCTGCCAGCTCTCCTGCTGGGTCCGGCCGTACCGCCCGTACACCTCCCGATACCACCCCAGCGACTCGGCCGGCCGGCCGGCCGCCTCCTCCAGCCGGGCCAGCAGCAGCGGGACGTCCTCGGTGCGGGCCGGCACCGCCCGGTGCCGCACCGACTCCCACAGCGCCAGCAGCACCTGCCGGGCCTCCGGGAGCCGGCCCTCGGCGAGGAGCAGGGCACCCTCGGCGTGGGCGAGCAGCCGGCGCAGCGACGGCGACCGCTCCGCCACCCCGACCGCGCGGGCCTGGTCGAGGTGGTCCCGGGCGGTGACGGCGTCGCCGAGCCGGCCGGCCAGCAGCGACCGCTCCGCGTGCGAGAGCGCCAGCATCGCGTCCGGCAGCCCGGCCGGGTCGGTGGTGGCCAGCCGGTGGTGCCGCTCCACGTCGGCCCAGCGCTGCCGGCACTGCTCCGGCAGGCCCAGGTGATCCAGGCTCATGCCCCAGGTGAGGTGCACGTACTGCGCCTGGGCGTGGATCCGGCCGGCCGGCAGCCCGGCCTCCGCGGCGGCGACCAGGGCCTCCGCCATCACCTCGGCGGCGAGCGGGAAGAGCCGGGTGTACGCCAGCACCAGGCCGGCCGCGGCCAGCGCCAGCGCGCGGCCGTCGGTCGGCGGCTCGCCGGCCAGCACCGCCAGCGCGAGCACCACCTCGTCGATGGCGGAGTCGTGGTCCCCGAACCAGTACGCCGCCGTGGCCGCGGCCGCGTGGAAGCGGGCCTGCGCGTCCGGTCCGGCCTCGACCAGCCGGCCCTGCACGCCCTGCAGGTGGTCCCAGGCCTCGGTGGCGCGCTCGACGTTCATCAGCGCGGTGGCGCGGAGCACGGCCAGCTCGACCTCGAGGTCGGCCGGCACCCCGCCGTCGGTGACCGCGTCGGCCCGCAGACCGGTGAGCAGCTCGTCCAGCCGGTCCAGCCGCGCCTCGCTGGCCAGCCGCCGCGCCAGGGCGAGCCGTTCGGCGAGCCGGTCCTCGGGCATCCCCACCTCCTCCTGGGCGAGTCTAGGGTCCGAACCGGAGGTGTCGGTGGCGGACAGGACAGAGGCACCCTCGGCGACCCGGCCGGGGCCATGGGCGCCGCTGCGCCGGCCGGTCTTCCGCGCGCTCTGGATCGCCCAGGCCACGTCGTTCCTCGGCACCTGGATGCAGACCGTCGGGGCGCAGTGGTTCCTCACCGAGCGGTCCGCGTCGGCCACCGCGGTCGCCGCGGTGCAGACCGCGACCAGCCTGCCGGTGCTGCTGCTCGCGCTGCCCTCGGGCGTGCTCGCCGACCTGGTGGACCGGCGCCGGGTGCTGATCGGCGCCACCGCCGCGGCCGCGCTGGTGGCGGTCGTCCTCACCGCGCTGACCGCCGCCGACCAGCTGTCCTCGGCCGGCCTGCTCGGGCTGACCGCGCTGCTCGGGGTCACCTCGGCGCTGACCATCCCGGCCTGGCAGGCCACCCAGCCCGAGCTGGTGCCCCGGGACGAGCTGCCCGCCGCCGCCGCGCTCAACGGCATCAGCATGAACATCGCCCGCGCCATCGGCCCGGCCGCCGGCGGCCTGATCGTCGCGGCCGGCGGACCGGCGTGGGTCTTCGGCCTCAACGCGGTCTCGTTCCTGGCCGTGGCCGGGGTGGTGGCCGCGCGGCTGCAGCCGGCCGACCCGGTGCGCCGGGAGGCCGAGCGGCTCGGCGCGGCGATGCGGGCCGGGCTCGGCTACGTCCGGTTCGCCCCGGTGCTGCGCCGGATCCTGCTCCGGGCCGGGCTGTGGGCCCTGCCGGCGACCGCGCTGTGGGCGCTGCTGCCGGTGGTGGCCGCGGACCAGCTGCGGCTCGGCTCCGGCGGCTACGGGCTGCTGCTCGGCGCGCTCGGGGTGGGCGCCCTCGGCGGCGCGCTCTTCCTCGGCCGGGTCGACCTGCGCCGCCGGCCCAACCGGCTGATCGCCGGCTGCAGCCTGCTCTACGCCGGCGCGATGGTGGTGCTCGCGCTGAGCCGGCAGCCGGTGCTCGCGTTCGCGGTGCTGCTGGTCGCCGGCGGCTGCTGGCTGGCCGTGCTGTCCACCCTCAACGCGCTGGCCCAGCTGGTGCTGCCGCGCTGGGTGCGGGCCCGGGCGCTGGCCACGTACACGGTCGTCTTCTTCGGCGGGCAGGCGGTCGGCGGCGTGCTCTGGGGCGTGGTCGCCGACGTGTCCAGCGTGCCGGCGGCGCTGCTGGCCGCCGCCGCGGCGCTCGCGCTGACCGGGCTGACCGTGGTCCGGCTCGGCCTGTACGACGTCAGCCACGTGGACCCGAGCCCGTCCACGCACTGGCCGGAGCCGGACCTGGCGGTGGCCCCGGAGCCGGACGCCGGCCCGGTGTTGATCCTCAGCGAGTGGACGGTGCCGGCGGACCGGGCCGCCGCCTTCGTCGCCGCGATGTCCCGGGTGGCCCGGGTGCGGCAGCGCACCGGCGGGCGGCAGTGGAGCCTCTTCCAGGACGGCGCCCGGCCGGAGCGCTTCGTGGAGAGCTACCTGGTGCCCAGCTGGGCCGAGCACCTGCGCCAGCACGAGGAGCGGCTCACCGTCACCGACGCCCGCAACGAGGCCGCCGCCCGCGAGCTCGCGGCGGCGCCGCCGACAGGTCTCCCACCTCTTCGTGCCGCCGCCGCCGGAGTGAGCCGGCCGGCGGCCGGCCTCACCAGAGACCGGCGGCGAGCGGCTCGCCGGTGGTCGCCGCCAGCACGGCCCGCTCGTGCTCGAGCAGCCAGCGCTTGCGCGGGATCCCGCCGCCGAAGCCGGTGAGCGACCCGTCGGCGCCGATCACCCGGTGGCACGGCACGATGACCGCGATCGGATTGCGCCCGTTGGCCAGCCCGACCGCGCGGGACCCGGTCGGCTGGCCCAGCCCGGTGGCGATCTCCCCGTAGGTCGTCGTCCGCCCGTACGGGATCTCGCGCAGCGCCGACCACACCCGCTGCTGGAACGGGGTGCCGGCCGGGACCAGCGGCAGGTCGAAGGCGAGCCGCTCGCCGGCGAAGTATTCGGCCAGCTGGGTCCGCGCGGCCGCCAGCACGTCGTCGTCGCGCTCGGCCCCCGGCGGCGGGTCGTGCGGAGCCATCCACAGCTCCCGCAGGCCGGTCTCGTCGCCGACCAGCAGCAGCGGGTCGATCGGGGAGTCGACCACCGTCCAGAACATCTCCTACACGTCCTTCCGGGCCAGCGAGTGCCACAGGTGCAGCAGCGCGTACGACCGCCAGGGGCGCCAGGTCTCGGCCAGCGCGGCCGCGGCGGCCGGGTCGGCGGGCCGGCCGAGCCGGGTCAGCGCGTGCCGGACGCCGACGTCGGTGGGCAGGAAGACATCCGGGTCGCGCAGCGCCCGCATGGCCAGGTAGGACGCCGTCCACGGGCCGATGCCGGGCAGCGCCAGCAGCCGCCGCTCGGTCTCGGCCCGGTCCACCGCCGGGTGCAGCGCCAGGCCGTCGGCCAGCGCCGCGGCCAGCCCGCGCAGCGCCCGCAGCCGGCTGGCCGGCATGCCCGCCTCGGCCTGCCGCAGCGCGGCGGCGGTCGGGAAGAGCCGGTCGACCCGGCCGTGCGGCACCGGCAGCGGCGACCCGTGACGCTCGGTCAGCCGGGCCGCCAGCGTGCGCGCGGCGACCACCGAGATCTGCTGGCCGAGCACCGCCCGGACGGCCATCTCGGCGCCGTCCACGTGGCCGGGCACCCGCAGCCCGGGCGCGACCCGGAGCAGCGGCCCGATGACCGGGTCCGGCCCGAGCGCGGCCGCGACGGCGGCCGGGTCGGCGTCCAGGTCCAGCAGGTCGCGGCAGCGCCGGACCGCCTCGGTGGCGTCGCTCGGATCGGCCAGCCGCAGCACGCAGCGGACGTGCCCGGCACCGGCGGACAGCTCGACCACGCCGGGGCCGCCGGGCAGCGCCAGGCTGCGCGCGTAGACCCCGTCCGCGTAGTCCTCCACGCCCGGGACCGCCCGGGCGCCGAGGAAGCGCAGCAGCGAGTCGAGGTCGAGCGGCGCCCGGTAGGGCAGCTCGACGACGACCGCACTGTCCAGGTCCGCCGGCACGGGGACCACCGTGCCATGCCGGTACGACAGTTTCGCTAGCCGCGCGGCTGGGGCCGCTCCTGCGGTCGCTCGGTCGGCCAGAAGGAGAACGGCTCCTCGCCGTCCCCGTCCGGCTGCGGCGCCGCGGCCGGGATGGGCACCGGCACCGGCAGCACCACCGCGGGCGGCGCCGGCCGCGCCGGCGCCCGGGCCGGCAGGGGCACCCCGGCCGCCGCGGGCACCCCGGCCGCCGGAGTCGCAGCCGGAGCGCGCACGGACCCGGGCCGGGCATGGGCACGGACCCGGACCCGGACGGGGACCCGGACCCGGACCCGGACCCGGACGGGAACCCGGACCCGGACGGGGGGCGGGTGAACGCGGAAGCCGGCGCGGGCCGCCCGAAGGCGGCCGCCGGAGCCGGCGCGGCCCGCCCGAACGCGGGCGCCCCGGCCGGAGCCGCGGCCGGCGCCGGGTTGGGCACCGCGGCGAGCATCCGCCCGTCGGCGGACCGGCGGTGCCGTCCGCCGGCGGGGTCCGCGGCCCGCCCGGCCGACACCAGCAGCGCCACGTTCACCGCGGCGAAGGTGATCAGGAACCCGAGCAGCCAGAGCACCATCGGCAGGCTGCCGGCAGCCAGACCGCCGGACCGGGTCATCAGGCCGACGCTGCCGAGCAGGCACAGCCCGGCGGTGCTGAAGGCCAGCCAGGAGATCCAGCGCGGCACCGCCCCGGTCTCCCGGATGGCCAGCCCGCCGGCCACCTGCCGGGCCACCTCGGCCAGCGCGCAGAACGAGAAGCCGATGGTGCCCAGGTCGGCCAGCGTCCGGGCCGCCTCGGCGTCGCCGCGCATCGCGGCCATCCCGGCGAGCTGGGCGAACGCCAGCAGCAGCAGCTGGACGGTGTGCGCCATCAGGCCACTCGCGAAGTACGTCGCGGCCAGCCCGGGCAGCTCGCGCCGGCGCAGCCACTCGGACACCGCGGCGAGGTGCGCGATCAGGAAGGGCACGCTGAGCGCGACCAGCCAGCTGTAGAGCAGGAAGGGGCGGCCGGCGTCCTGGTAGTAGCCGACGATGTCGGCGGTCTCGGTGCCGAGCGCCGGGGCCGGCGGCACCAGCAGGAAGGCGGGCAGGTTGAGCGCGACCGCGGTCAGCCCGGCCGCGGCGACCAGCCGGCGGCCGCGGCGGGACGGGCTCGCCGTGGCGACCACCGTCTCCGGCCCCACCGCGGTCAGCCGCCCCCCGGCCCGGGAGCCGGGTCCGTCCGGCCGCCACGTCGCCGGGTCGGCGGCGCCCTGCGGCAGGCTCGTCGCCACTGGCACCTCCTCGGCCTCCCGGCGGAGATCCACTCCGGCCTCCGCTGTCGCCGTCACGGTAGGGCAATACGCGCACTCTGCCCAGGCCGCACATCCCTCCCCAACAGGAACGAAACCCCTATGTGGCGGGATCCCGCAGGTGCCGGAGCAGCGGCTCGAGCAGCGCGTCCGGCTGCTCCTCCGGGATCCAGTGCGAGCCGCCGGGCACCGCCACGAACGTGTACGGCCCGCTCACCTCCCGGGCGGTGCGGGCCGCCGCGTCCGGGCCGAGCGCGAAGTCGGCGTCGCCCCAGACGTAGAGGGTCGGCACCCGGACGCGGCCCCGCCCCGGCCGGCCCGCGGCCGAACGGCAGCGCGCGGTACCAGTGCAGCGCCGCGGTCAGCGCCCCCGGCCGCCGCATCGCCTCGACGTACGCGGCGGCCGGGCCCCGGCTCAGGCCGCTGCCGCGCAGCGCCCGGTGCAGCCGCCGGCCGCCGCGGGCCAGCAGCAGCCGCTCCGGCAGCCAGGGCAGCTGGAACGCCAGCACGTACCAGCTGCGCAGGCCCTGGGTGCTGGTCAGCAGCGAGCCGGCCAGCGCCCGCGGGTGCGGGGTGGAGACCACGGTCAGGCTGTGCAGCCGGTCCGGATGGGCGCCGGCCACCGCCCAGGCGACCACCCCGCCCCAGTCGTGCCCCACCAGGTGGGCCCGGTCCAGCCCGAGCCGGTCCAGCAGCGCGACCACGTCGGCCACCAGCTCCGCGGTGCGGTAGTCCCGGCGGCGCGGCGGCCGGTCCGCCGTCCCGTAGCCCCGCTGCGCCGGCACCAGCACCCGATAGCCGGCCGCGGCGAGCGCCGGCCGGACCCGGTCCCAGGCCGCCGGGGTCTGCGGGAAGCCGTGCAGCAGCACCACCGGCGGGCCGGCCGGGTCGCCGTCCTGCTGGACGTCGAGGGTGACGGAGCGCACGCCCCGGATGGTGGCACGGCTGGTGGAATGGTCGGGTGGGCGCCTTCGACGACGTACTGACCGCCAACGTGGACTATGCCCGCGGCTTCACCGACGCCGGCCGCCCCGGCCGGGCGGCCCGCGGGCTCGCGGTGGTCACCTGCATGGACTCGCGCATCTCGCCGCTGGAGATGCTCGGCCTCACCAACGGCGACGCCAAGATCCTCCGCAACGCCGGGGCCCGGGTGACCGACGACGTGCTCCGCACGCTGGTGCTGGCGGTGCACCTGCTCGGCGTCGACCGGGTGATGGTGGTCGCGCACACCGACTGCCGGATGGCCTCGGTGACCGACGCGGAGGTGCACGCGGCGATCGCGGAGACCGGCGGGATCGACACCCGCAGCCTGGACTTCCGCACCATCGCCGACCAGCGCGCCACCCTGGCCTCGGACGTCCAGCGCATCCGCAGCTCGCCCTACCTGCCGGCCGGGATGCCGGTGGTCGGCTGCGTCTACGACGTGCGCACCGGCCGGATCGAGGTCGCGGTGGCGGAGTGATCCCGTTCCCCACGCGGGGCCGGTACGGTTTGCGACATGACCGAGGGCACCGGCGGTTCCGGGAGCACCGACGACCGCCCGCCGCAGGGTGAGCAGACCGGCGAGCAGCAGGCGCCGTGGGCCGAGCAGGCCCCGCCGCCGCCCGCCCCGCCGTGGGGTCAGCAGCAGTCCGGGCAGCAGCCCGGATACGGGGAGTCCCCGCAGTACGGGCAGCAGCCCTACGGCCAGGGCGGCCAGGGCCAGCAGTACGGCCAGCCCCAGCAGTACGGCCAGCCCGGCTACGGCCAGCAGCCCGGCTACGGCCAGCAGCCCGGCCAGCAGCAGCCCGGCCAGCAGCCGGCTACGGCCAGCAGTACGGGCAGCAGCCGTACGGCCAGCCCGGCAGTACGGCCAGCAGCCGGTACGGCCAGCCCGGCTACGGCCAGCAGCCCGGCTACGGCCAGCAGCCCGGCCAGCAGTACGGGCAGTACCCGCCCCCGCCGTACGGCGGCGCGGCGTACGGCGCACCTCCCGGCTACGGCCACGGCATCCCGCCCGGCGTGCGGCTCGCCACCTGGGGTCAGCGCGCCGTCGCGCTGCTGCTGGACGGCCTCTTCAGCACGCTGCTCTTCATCCCCGGGGTGATCGTGATCGGGGTGGCCGCGGCCAGCACCGACGACGACGGCTCGATGAACGCGGTGTCCGGCACCCTGCTCACCATCGGCATCGTGCTGTGCGTGGCCGCGCTCGTGGTCGGCATCTGGAACATGGGCTGGCGGATGGGCAAGCTCGGCTGGTCCTGGGGCAAGCAGGTGATGAAGATCAAGCTGGTCCGCCTGACCGACCCGGTGCCGCCGGGCGGCGGCATCGGCCTCGGCCGCTACCTCCTCCGGACCTTCCTCGGCAACATCACCTTCGGGGTCTACACGCTGCTGACCTACCTGTGGCCGCTGTGGGACGAGCGGAGGCAGAGCCTCGACGACAAGATCTGGTCCACGCTGGTGATCAACGCCTGACCGGCGTCAGCGCGGCCGCACCACCAGCGCCTGCGCGCCCCGGCCGGTCAGCCCGGCGGTGTCGAAGAGCCGGCTGACCGCGACCCCGCCGCCGGTCGGCCCGATGTCGGTGGCCGCGTCCAGGCAGACCCACTCGCCGGTGGGCGGCCGGAGCAGGTGCACGGTCAGCTCGGTGTTCACGTAGAGCCAGGATCCCAGCGGCAGCGCCGAGCCGGCGCCGTTGCCGGAGTCCGCGGTGGCCAGCACCCGCTGCGTCGGCGTCGGCTCCTCACCCTCCACCAGCGCGACCCGCATCCGGGTCCACACCGTGGCCGGGCCGGGCTCGCTGAAGTGGCCGTGCACCCATCGCCACTCCATGGCGCCGAGGTAGCCGCACTGCCACGGTCCCTCCTCGGCCCGCGCCGACGCCGGCCGGTCCGGCCCGGGCACGGTGACCGCGACGGCCGCGGTGTCGCCGTGCCGGTGCCACCAGCCGCCGGCCCGGGCCACCGGCCGCCCGGCGACCGCCAGCTCCGCCTCGGCCAGCTGCACCGAGCGGCCCGGCCGGACCACCCGGGCGGTGACCTCCAGCTCGGCCACCGGGATCGGGCCGAGCAGGTCGATCGAGACCCGGGCCAGCCAGCCGTCCGCCGGCAGCACCGACTCCAGCGCCCGGACCAGCAGCGCGGAGGGCGGGCCGGCGTGCTGGTCGGTGGCCTCCCAGGGACCGACGGTGTGCTCGGTGGAGGCGAGGACGCCGGGCCGGACCGGCCGGTAGAACGCCGTCACGCGCCGATTCCGCGGGCCAGCCGGAGCCACCGGTAGCCGCGTCCGTCCACCTCCACCGCGCCGAGGTCGGCGTCCGGGTAGTCCCGGTCGGCCAGCACGTCCACCGGGAAGCCGGCGGCCGCCTGCACCTGGTCGGCCAGGTCGATCGTGCAGGCCTTCTCGCCCAGGTTCACGACCGCCAGGATGGACCCGGTCGGCGCCTCGTAGCGCAGCGCCAGCGCCTGCTCGGTCTGCGCGTCCAGCACCGTGACGGTGCCGCAGCCGACCTCGGGACACTCCCGCAGCGCCCCGATGGTCTGCTGGAACCAGCGCAGCAGCGACTCCGGGTCCTGCTCCTGGTCGCGCACGTTGACCGCCGGGTAGCCGAGGTCGCCCTTCGAGATCACCGGCCGGACCGCCTCGTCGGCGGTGGTGAAGCCGCCCTGCGGCGCGTCCGCCCACTGCATGGGCGTGCGGATGGCGTTGCGCTGCTCCAGGGACAGGTCGTCGCCCATCCCGATCTCCTCGCCGTACCGGATCACCGGGGTGCCGGGCAGCGACAGCTGCAGCACGTACGCGAGCCGGATCCGGCGCTGGTCGCCGCCGAGCATGGGGGCCAGCCGGCGGCGGATGCCCCGGTCGTACAGCTGCATGTTCTTGTCCGGGCCGAACTGCGCGAAGACGTCGGCGCGCTCGCTCTCCCGCAGCCCGGACAGGTCGACCTCGTCGTGGTTGCGCAGGAAGGTGGCCCAGCTGCAGGACGGCGGCAGCGCCGGGCTGGCCTCGATCGCGGTGACCACCGGGGTGGCCGAGCCGCGGGCCAGGGCGAGGAACATCCGCTGGTTCTCGGCGAAGTTGAACATCAGCTGCAGCCGGTTGCCGCGCTCGCCGAAGAACTCCAGCAGCTGCTCGCGGGGCACGTTGGCCTCGGCCAGCACGGCCGCGTCACCGCGCCGCCAGCCGATGTGGTCGCGCAGGTCCTCCAGCCACTCGTAGTGCATGGTCCGGTCGGCCGAGTCCGGGTGCACCTCCTCGATGACGAACGGCGCGCCGTCCATCCGGAAGCCGCTCACCCCGAGCTGCAGCCAGAACGCGACCACCTTGCCGATCTCCGCCCGGACCGCCGGGTTGGACCAGTTGAGGTCGGGCTGGAACTCGTAGAAGCGGTGGTGGTACCAGGCCTCCGCCTCCTCGTCGTACGACCAGGTGCCGCGCTGGTAGCCGGGGAAGACGACGCCTTCCTCGGCGTGCGGCGGCTCGGTCGGCGACCAGACGTACCAGTCCCGGTACGGCGAGTCCGGGTCGGACCGGGCGGACACGAACCAGGGGTGCTCGTCGGAGGTGTGGTTGACGACCAGGTCGATCATCAGCCGGATGCCCCGGTTTTCGCACTGGTGGACCAGCTCGACGAAGTCGCCGAGCGAGCCCAGCCGCGGGTCCACCCCGTAGTAGTCGGACAGGTCGTAGCCGTCGTCCCGGCCGGGCGTCGGATGGATCGGGTTGAGCCAGATCGTGCTCACCCCGAGCCGGGCCAGGTAGTCCAGTCGGCTGATCAGCCCGGGCAGGTCGCCCACGCCGTCGCCGTCGGAGTCCTGGAAGGTCTCGACGTCGAGACAGTAGACGACGCCCTGCTGGTACCACCGCTCCGGCATGCTGGACTCCTACCCCGGTCCGCTGGGTATGGGAAACCTCGTGACCAGGGTGGAGCGGGCCGACCGGAGGCTCGGGCTGCGGCTGCTGCTCGCGCTCGTCGCGATGCTCGGGCTCGCCATCCCGGTGACCCTGCTGGCCTTCCTGGTGCGGGCCAACTGGTCGCCGCTGATCTCGCTGGACCAGTCGGTGGCCGACGGGCTGCACGGGGTGGCCGTGCGCAACCCGTGGCTGGTCGACGCCCTGCAGGACGTCAGCTTCGTGATCGGGCCGTGGGTGCTGCGGCCGATCGTGACGCTGGTGGCGCTGTGGCTGCTGGTCCGGCAGCGCCGGGTCCGGCTGGCCGGCTGGATGCTGGTCACGCTGTGGGCCGGTGCGCTGCTCGGGGTGGTGCTCAAGGCGGTCGTCGGCCGGGCCCGGCCGGAGCTGGTCGACGCGGTCGCCCGGGAGGGCGGCCTGTCCTTCCCGTCCGGGCACGCCCTCGGCGCCACCGTCGCGTGTGGATTGCTGGTCCTGGTGCTGGGGTCGATGCTGCCGCGGCGCTGGCGGCCGGTCGGCTGGGCGCTGGCCGGGCTCGCGGTGGTCGCGGTCTGCTTCGCCCGGGTCGGGCTGGGTGTGCACTTCCTCTCCGACGTGACCGCCGGCGTGGCCGTCGGGGTGGCCTGGCTGGCCGTGACCTCGGCGGTCTTCGAGTGGTGGCGGCGGGACGTCGGGCTGCCGCCCTCGCCGGCCACCGAGACCGAGCCCGAGCTGGAGCAGGGCGTGCCGGAGCCGCGCGCTGGGTAGTCCGGAGGCATGGCACGCTCCCCGTTGGTCGACCGGCTCCACCGGCCGCACGGCGACTCCGGCGGCGTGGCCGCCCTGCGCCACGAGTTCGCCACCGCGCTGCGCCGGCTCTGGCTGCCCGCGCTGCTGCTGGCCGCGGCGATGGCCGGTCTCGGCCTGCTGCTCACCCGGGTGCTGGAGACGACCTGGGTGTTCCGGGAGGACCGCGAGATCAGCGCCGAGCTGGCCGCCAGCCGGGAGCCGGACGAGGTCTCGCTCACCGGCTTCTTCACGGTGCTGGCGGAGACGCCGACGATCATCGCGCTCACCGCGGTGGCCGCGGTGGTCTTCCGGCTGGTCTTCCGCCGCTGGCGGGAGTCGGTGATCGTGGTCTGCGCGGTCGTCGGCGAGACGCTGATCTTCTGGCTGACCACCATGCTGATCGACCGGCAGCGGCCGAAGCTGCCGCAGCTGGACGAGGCGCCGCCGACATCGAGCTTCCCGTCCGGGCACACCGCGGCGTCGGTCGCCTTCTACGGCGCGGTGGCGCTGGTGCTGCTCTGGCACACCCGCTCGGTCTGGCTGCGCTGGCTCGGCGTGCTGGTCGCGATCGCGGTGCCGCTGCTGGTCGGCGGCAGCCGGCTCTACCGGGGCATGCACTTCCCGACCGACGTGCTGGCCGGGCTGCTGCTGGGCACCGCGTGGCTGTCCACGGTGGCCGTCCGGCTGCGGCCGGAGGACCGCGGCCGGGACGGCTGAGCCGCTGGCCGACCCCGAGATGCCCCGCATCCGCCGCTGAACGGGGAGCAGATGAGCTACGACGTGATCGTCCTCGGCACCGGCGGGATGGGCAGCGCCGCCGCCTACCACCTGGCCCGCCGCGGCCGCCGGGTGCTCGGGCTGGACCGCTTCGGCCCGGCGCACGCGCTCGGCTCCAGCCACGGCGGCTCCCGGGTCTACCGGCAGTCCTACTTCGAGGACCCGGCGTACGTGCCGCTGCTGCTGCGGGCCTGGGAGCTGTGGCAGGAGCTGGGCCGGGACTGCTTCGTGCGCACCGGCGGGCTCTACGTCGGCCGGCCGGACGGCACCACCTTCGGCGGCTCGCTGCGGGCCGCGCAGGAGTGGGGACTGGCCCACGAGGTGCTGGCCCCGGCCGACGTGGCCGCCCGGTTCCCCACCTTCGCGCTGCGGCCGGACGAGCTGGCCCTGTACGAGGAGCGGGCCGGCTTCGCCCGCCCCGAGCGGACGGTGGCCGCGCACCTCGAGCTGGCCGCCGCGGCCGGTGCCGAGCTGCGCTTCGACGAGCCGGCGCTGGACTGGTCGGCCGGGCCGGCCGGGGTGTCGGTGCGCACCGCCGCCGGGACCTACTCCGCCGGCGCGCTGGTGGTGTCGCCGGGCGCCTGGGCGCCCGGGCTGCTGGCCGACCTGGGCGTGCCGCTGGTGGTGGAGCGGCAGGTCATGCACTGGGTGGCGCCGGACGGCCCGATCGAGCCGTACGCGGCCAACCCGGTCTACATCTGCGGCGACGGCCCCGGGCAGGTCTACGGCTTCCCGGCCATCGACGGGCCGGCCGGCGGGGTCAAGATCTCGTTCTTCCGGGCCGGCGGGCCGACCACCCCGGAGACGATCGACCGGACCGTCCGGCCGGCCGAGGTCGAGGAGCTGCGGGCCCGGGCCCGGGAGGTCTTCCCCGGGCTGACCGGGCCGTCCGTCGACGCCCGGGTCTGCATGTACACCACCACGCCGGACGAGCACTTCGTCATCGGCCGGCACCCGGGGCACGACAACGTGGTCGTCGCCTGCGGCTTCTCCGGGCACGGCTTCAAGTTCGTCCCGGTGGTCGGCGAGGTGCTCGCCGACCTCGCCCTCGACGGTGCGACGGCGCACCCGATCAGCCTGTTCGACCCGCTGCGCCGGCGGGACACCGCCCGCTGAGCCGGCCGGTCAGGCAGGGGCGAGCCCGGCCGCGTTCCACACCTTGACGACGTCCCGGACCGAGACGATGCCGGCCACGTCGGGGCCGTCCAGCACCACCAGGTGCCGGAAGCCGCCGCGGCACATCGCCTCGGCCGCCTGCTCGATCGTCCACTCCGGGGTGGCGAAGACCAGGTCGGCGGTGAGGTGCGACCCCACCCGCTCCCCGTCCGGGTCGAGACCGGCACCGACGGCGCGGAGCACGTCCCGCTCGGTCAGGATCCCGGTGCCCTCGCCGTCCGGGTCGTGCACGACAGCGGCGCCCACGCCGCGGTCGGCCATCCGCCGGGCCGCTTCCCGCAGGCTGTGCTCCGGGCCGACCGTCAGGACTGCGGTGCTCATCGCGTCGCGGACACGCATCGCGACCCCTCCCTTGCGCAGAGAACAGGTCGCCCTCATGGTCGGCTGCCGACCCGGGCGCCACAAGCCCCCGGGGGGCGCACACTGGACCCGTGCTCGACGAGGTCCGCACCGGGGCCGCTCCGGGCCGCCGGTGGGGCCTGCCGGTGCTCGGCCTGGCGGCGCTGCTGCTCTTCGGGTATGTCGGCACCCACCGCTACCCGGTGGAGGCGCCCCGGGCCGCCGCGCCCACGCCGGTGGAGACCTTCGGCGACGACCTGCCCCGGGTCACCGGTCCCCGCGCGCCCGGGCCGGACGGGCTGCGGCTGCTGGTCAGCGGGCCGTACCCGACGGTGGTGGACGTGCACAGCGGGCGCAGCCGCCCGGTGCCCGGGCTCCGGCTCCGGCCCGGCGAGGGCGCCCGGCTGCAGCAGGTGCCGGGCGGGCTGGTCGCCACCGTCGGCAGCGCGACCACCGTCCGGCGGCGGACGCTGCTGCTGCCCACCGGCGGCCGGCCGGTCCCGCTCGGCGAGGACGTCCGGGTCGTCCCGGCCCGGCGCGGCGGCGACCTGCTCGTCTCCTCGTACGGGCCGGGCGGCACGTCGGTGCTGCTGACCGCCCGGTCCGGCCAGGTCCGCGGCTACTGGGCCGAGCCGGGGCTGGTGACCCCGCTGCGCGACACCGCGGCCGGGCTGCTGGTGGCCAGGTCCGCGTCGGCCGGCGAGACCGGCGGCGAGCTGGTGCTGGTCGAGCCGGCGACCGGCGCGGTACGCCGCCGGCTGGCCGCCGGCCGGATCGCGGTCGCGGTCGGCCCGGACGCGGTCGCGCACATCGCCGCGGACTGCGGCCGGGACTGCCCGCTCACCGTGACCCGGCTGGCCGACGGCCGGTCCCGGGACTACCGCACCCCGGACGCGGGCGCGCCCGCCCGGGGCGAGTTCTCCCCGGACGGGCGGCGGCTGGCCCTCGCCGTGCCCGGGCAGTACCTCGACGGCCGGTTCCGGATCCGGCCCGGCTTCGCCGCGGTGCTCGACCTGGCCTCCGGCGCCGTGGCCCGGGTCGGCGGGGTGGAGACGCCGGCCGAGCGGATCCCCGACCTGAGCTGGTGGGGCGAGGACCAGCTGGTGGTCGCCGCGTGGCGGGAGGACCGGGCCGAGGTCGCGCTCTGGTCGGCGCTGCGCCCGGCCGAGCCGACCCAGGTCTTCGAGGTCGAGCCGCCGGGCAGCTACCAGTTCTCGTCGGTGGCGGTGCTGCCCTGAGGGACACTGTGCCCGTGCCCGCGACCCACCAGGTGACCAACCAGCCGCCGCCGCTGGTCGACCACGACGTCTACGCCGGCGACCTCGCGCTCGTCGACGCCGTCCGCCGGCTCGGCGCCGAGACCCCCACCGTGCGTGCCCTCGGCCGGCTGGCCGGCACCGAGGCGGCGCGGCGGTGGGCGACCGAGGCCAACGCCTCGCCGCCGGTGCTGCGCTCCCACGACCGGTACGGCCACCGCCTGGACGAGGTGGACTTCCACCCGTCCTGGCACCGGCTGCTCACCGAGGCGGTCGGGCACGGGCTGGCCGGCACGCCGTGGACCGCCACCGACCCGATGCCGCACACCTCCCGGGCGGCCGGCTTCCTGGTCTGGTCGCAGGTCGAGTCCGGGCACGGCTGCCCGGTGTCGATGACGTACTCGGTGGTCCCGGCGCTGCGGGCCGACCCGGCGCTCGCCGCCGCGTACGAGCCGGGGCTGACCGCGACCGCGTACGAGCCGGGGCTGCGGCCGGCCGCGACCAAGGCCGGGCTGCTGGCCGGGATGGGGATGACCGAGAAGCAGGGCGGCTCGGACGTCCGGACCAACACCACCCGGGCGGTCGACGCCGGGGACGGCAGCTGGCGGCTGACCGGGCACAAGTGGTTCTGCTCGGCGCCGATGTGCGACCTCTTCCTGGTCCTGGCGCAGGTCCCGGGCAGCGGGCTGACCTGCTTCCTGGTGCCGCGGGTGCTGCCGGACGGCAGCCGCAACGTCTTCCGCCTGCAGCGGCTGAAGGACAAGCTCGGCAACCGGTCCAACGCGTCCTCCGAGGTCGAGTTCGAGGACACCGTCGGCTGGCCGGTCGGCCCGGTCGGCCGCGGGCTGCGGACCATCCTGGAGATGGTCCGGATGACCCGGCTGGACTGCGTGCTGGGCAGCACCGGGCTGATGCGGGCCGCGCTCGCGCAGGCCGTGCACCACGCGACGTACCGGTCCGCGTTCGGCGGGCTGCTGCGGGACAAGCCGTTGATGACCGCGGTGCTGGCCGACCTGGCGATCGAGTCCGAGGCGGCGACCGTGCTCTCGCTGCGGCTGGCCGAGGCGGTGGACGCCGGCGAGGACGACTTCGGCCGGCTGGCCACCGCGGCGGCGAAGTTCTGGATCTGCAAGCGGGCGCCGGCGGTGGTCGGCGAGGCGCTGGAGTGCCTCGGCGGCAACGGCTACGTCGAGGACAGCGGGCTGCCCCGGCTGCTGCGGGAGGCCCCGCTCAACTCGATCTGGGAGGGCTCCGGCAACGTCATCGCGCTGGACGTGCTGCGCGCGCTGGCCCGGGAGCCGGCCGCGGCCGAGGCGGTGCTGGCCGAGGTGGACGCGGCCGCCGGCGCGGACGGCCGGCTGGACGAGGCGGCCAAGCGGCTGCGCGCCGACCTGCAGGAGCTCGCCGCGACCGGCGACGAGGCCGGCGGCCGGCGGGTGGCGGCCGGGCTGGCGCTGGCGCTGCAGGGCTCGCTGCTGGTCCGGCACGCCCCGGCCGCGGTGGCCGACGCCTTCTGCGCCACCCGGCTGGACGGCCCGCCGGCGGTCTTCGGCCTCGGCGTCCCGGGCGCCGCCGCCCTCGTCGACCGGGCCGCGCCGGTCCGCTGAGCAACTCTCCCCGGCCGTGTCGAGCCGGCCGGCGCCGCTCCGACCCACTGGTGACCGCACCGGAACCAAGCAGGGGAGACGCACCGTGAAGTACATGATCATGATGTTCGGCACCGCCGGCGAGATGATGGAGACCCGCTCGTCGGAGTGGATCACCGAGATGATCGGCTTCATGCGGGACCTCGACCGGGAGCTGACCGAGGCCGGCGAGATGGTGTTCAACGAGGGCCTGCAGGACGGCGACACGGCCAAGCTGGTCCGGCTGGTCGACGGCGTCCCGGTCACCACCGACGGGCCGTACGCGGAGGCCAAGGAGTCGCTGATCGGCTTCTGGGTGCTCGACGTCGCCGACGAGGCCCGGATCCTGGAGATCGCCGGCCGCATCGTGCCGTACAGCGGCGTGGTCGAGGTGCGCCCGGTCGGCGTCGCCCCCGACGTCGCATGACCTCGGGGACCGAGGACCTGCTGCGCGAGCTCGCGCCGCAGGTCCTCGGCATCCTCGTCCGCCGGCACGAGCGCTTCGACGCCTGCGAGGACGCCGTGCAGGAGGCGCTGCTGGCCGCCGCCCAGCAGTGGCCGGCCGCCGGCGTGCCGGACCACCCGCGGTCCTGGCTGGTCGCCGTCGCCACCCGCCGGCTGGTGGACGAGTGGCGCAGCGAGACCGCCCGGGCCCGGCGGGAGGAGGCGGTGGCCGCGCTGGCGGTCGAGCCCGGGCCGACCGAGGACCGGGACGACACGCTGACCCTGCTCTTCCTCTGCTGCCACCCGGAGCTGTCGGTGCCGTCCCAGCTGGCGCTGACCCTGCGGGCCGTCGGCGGGCTGACCACCGCGGAGATCGCGGCCGCGTTCCTGGTGCCGGAGCCGACGATGGCGCAGCGGATCAGCCGCGCGAAGAAGTCGCTGCGCGGGGCCCGCTTCGCGCTGCCGCCGCCGGCGGAGCTGCCGGACCGGCTGCGGGTCGTGCTGCACGTGCTCTACCTGGTCTTCAACGAGGGCTACGCGGCGTCCTCCGGCCCGGCGGCGCAGCGGGCCGACCTGACCGCGGAGGCGGTCCGGCTGACCCGGCTGGTGCACGCGCTGGTGCCCGGGGACGGCGAGGTGGCCGGGCTGCTCGCGCTGATGCTGCTCACCGACGCCCGGCGGCCGGCCCGGACCGACGCCGCCGGGCTGCCGGTCCCGCTGGCCGAGCAGGACCGCTCCCGCTGGGACGGCCGGCTGGTCGCGGAGGGGGTGGCGCTGGTCGGCCGGACGCTGGGCCGGGGCCCGGTCGGGCCGTACCAGCTGCAGGCGGCGATCGCCGCCCTGCACGACGAGGCGCCGACCGCCGCGGACACCGACTGGCCGCAGATCCTCGCCCTCTACGACGTGCTGCTGCGGGTCTCGCCCGGGCCGGTGGTCACGCTCAACCGGGCGGTGGCGGTGGCGATGGTGCACGGGCCGCTGGCCGGGCTGGCCGAGCTCGGCACCCTGGACGGGGACGACCGGATGGCGCGCAGCCACCGGCTGGACGCGGTCCGCGGGCACCTGCTGGAGATGGCGGGCGACCCGGCCGGCGCCCGGGCGGCGTACCGGCGGGCGCTGCGCCGGACCGCCTCCGGTCCGGAGCAGCACTACCTCGCGCTGCGCGCCGCCTCGCTGCGCTAGTCGCGGTTGGGGCGGCGCTGCGACAGCGGGATCACGTCGGCGCCGTCGGAGACCGCGTGCGCCCGCACGCTCGAGCTCCACAGCGCCGGCCCGATCCGGTCCGCCGGCAGCGGCGGGAAGAAGTGGTCGCCCTGGCCGGCGTGGCAGCCGAGCGAGACCAGCGTCGCCCGCTGGATCGCCCCGGTGACGCCCTCGGCGACCACCCGCAGGTCCAGCGCGCGGGCGATCTCCAGGGTGCCGCGGACCACGGCGGCCGCCTGCGGCGAGCTGAGCAGCCGCTCGGTGAACGCGGCCGCGATCTTCACCTCGTGCACCGGCAGCCGGGCCAGGTGGGACAGCGAGCTCCAGCCGGTGCCGAAGTCGTCCAGCGCCAGCCGGACGCCCAGGTCGCGCAGCTCGTCCAGCACCCGGTCGACCACCGCGAGGTGGCTCACCACCGAGGTCTCGGTGATCTCCAGGGTGAGCCGGCCGGCGGGCACCCGGTGCCGGGACAGCGCGGCGGCGACCTCGCCGGGGAAGTCGCGGTCCAGCAGGGTGCGCGGGGAGACGTTGATCGCCACCGGCACCCCGATGCCGTGCCGGGTCCAGTCGGCGGCGCTGCCCAGCGCGATGTCCAGCACCCGGCGGGTCAGGTCCGGCAGCAGCCCGGCGTGCTCGACCACCGGCATGAACTCCTCCGGCGCCAGCGGCCCGCGGGCCGGGTGGTGCCAGCGGACCAGCGCCTCGGCGGCCAGCGCCTCGCCGGTGTTGAGGTCGAGGATCGGCTGGTAGACCAGGTCGAGCTGGGCCATGTCCTGCAGGGCGCCGCGCAGCTCGCTGGCCAGCACCAGCCGGCTCACGCTGCGCACGTCCCGCTCCGGGGCGTAGAAGTCGATCCGGCCGACCGAGCTGTGCACCGCGTGCAGCGCGACGCCGGCCTGCCGGAGCAGCTCGTCCAGCGGGATCTCGCCACGCGGCGAGTAGGCAATGCCGGCGACGCCGGCCAGCGTCAGCGCGGCGCCGCCGATCAGGGCCGGGCTGGCCACCGCGCCGAGCAGCGTGTCGGCCCGGTTGGAGACCTGGGCCGGGTCGGTCAGCTTCGGCAGCAGCACGGCGAACTCGTCGCCCTCCAGCCGGGCCACCAGCTCGCCCGGCAGCACCGCGGCCTCCAGCCGGCGGGCGGTGTGCAGCAGCACCGCGTCACCGGCGGCGTGGCCGAGGGTGTCCACGATCTCCCGGAAGCCGCTGATGTGGATGAGCACCACCGCGGCGTCCACCTCGGCGGTCGCCGCGTCGGCCACCGAGCGCCGGCCGCGGCCGGTCAGGCCGGCCCGGTTGAGCAGCCCGGTGAGCGGGTCGTGGGTCGCCTCGTGCCGGGCGGTCGCGTGCTGGCCGGCGTTGACCAGCGCGGAGTGCAGCTCGGCGGCGACCGCGCCGAGCATGGCCTGCTCGCGGTCGTTCAGCGTCACCGCGTCGGCGAAGCACAGCCGCAGCACGCCCAGCGGGGCGGCGTCCGGGCCGATCGGGCGCTCCAGCACCGCGCCGGCCACCCGCGCCGGCGCTCCGCCGGCCGGGCCGTCGTAGCCGACGCCCTGCTCGTCGCCGCGCACCAGCCGGCCGTCGACCAGCTCGATCTCGGCGCCGTCGGCGCCGAACAGGCGGGTCGCCTCGGCCGCCGCCCGGGCCAGCACCACCCGCTCGTCCAGGTCGGCCAGCGCCCGGGTCGCCTCCAGCAGCCCCTGCCAGTCCTCGCGCTCCTTCTGCCCGCGCAGCCGCGACTCGTACGCCTGCTGCAGGCAGAAGGCCAGCGTCGGCAGCACGATCAGGACCCGGGGGTCGAAGCGCACCAGCAGCACGGCGACCAGCGCCGCGGCCACGTTGCCGGCCTGGCTGAGCAGCTTGATGCCGAGGGCGTCCCGATACACCCCGAGCACGGAGCGGCGCTGGGACAGCCCCACCACCAGCGCGGTGAGCACATCGGTGAGCTGGCTGTAGACCACCGCGGCGAGCACCACGGCCAGCAGGTCGCCGACGTCGGCGGCGTTGAGCGGCGCGTCCCGGACCAGCTCCAGCGCGAGGACGACGAGGCCGACCGCCGCGATGTCCATGGAGGCGTTGTAGAGCGCCTTGATCGGCTGCCGCCGGTGCTGGAAGGCCTTGGCCGCGGCGCCGAACACGGTCGCCGGCACCACCCAGCCGACCGGCAGCATGACCAGGGCGAGCACGACGGCCACCTCGGTCCACCAGAACAGCATCCGGTGGCTGCCCACCCGCATCGAGAACGAGGCGATCCCGGCCAGCACGAACATCGCCGCGCAGGCCGCGAACTGCCACCACACCGGCTGCTCGCCGGTGATCGCGACCCGCAGGCTGACGACCACCGCCACCGCTGCCACTACCGCCAGCGCAGCCGTGAGCACCCGGACCGACCGGGGCAGGCCGGCGTGCGCGCGGGCGATGCTGGCGGACACGGAGTCGCTCCTCGGGACGATGTAGGGCGATGGTAACCGGCCGGCATTACCGCCAACGGGCCTTGCTCGCAAGGTGGTCCTAACGGGGGATCGGGCCGCCAGTGGGGCACGGCCCGTCACCACCGGGTCCCTCCGCTCGCCGGCAGTGGGCGAGGCAGGGCGTGTCTCCAGCTCAGCTGCTGGGGAAACGCATGGCGCTCGCCTCCTTCACGGGGGGTGACGGGGTGCGGGTACGGGTCGTGGTCCGGATCGGCTCGATCCGGGTGGCTCAGCCCCAGCCGGTGCTCACGGCTTCTCCTCTCGGGGTCGGGCGGAACACGTACGGTGTCTGTCGCGGCAGCGCCGCCGGCTCAGCCCCATCCGGTGCTCATCGGCCGCTCACCTCCTCGATGACGGTCAGGCGGGTGGTGCGGGTCGGAGGGCGGCTCAGCCCCATCCGGTGCTCATCGACTGCTCACCTCCTCGGCGCGGGTCGGCGGTGGTGCTCCACGTCGGGATCGCCTCAGCCCCAGCCGGTGCTCACGCGGACCTCCTTCGCTGGGATACGGGCAGGTCAGGCTCTGTACGAGTTATCCCCAGCCGGTGCTCATGCGGACCTCCTTCGGCTGTGGGCAGGCCAGGATCGGGGGCGGGTCAGCCCCAGCCGGTGCTGGCGAAGCGCATGCTGATCACCCCCTTTGCGGGGCGGTCGGCGAGGAGGCGACGCACGAAGACGGGCGTCGCCCCCGCGCGGATACTTGGGAGCGTAGATTTACACCCGTTCGGCGGTACAGCGCCGACGGGCGCAACTACTGGTGATCCATTGCCGCCGGATGCTGCGGAGCGCGGCGGTCAGCTCACCGCCGGTGACGGCGTGGAGAGGAAGCGGCGGCCCGCGCCGCTGAGCGCCAGCGCGGCGGCCAGGCCGAGCGCGCCGGCGACGGTGATGACCAGACCGGGGTCGACGACCTCGGCGAAGGCGCCGGCCACGGTGATGCCGATGCCCTGCCCGGCGACCAGCCCCGCGGACACCAGCCCGAAGGCCTGCCCGCGGCGCTGGGCCGGCAGCGCCTGCATGAAGGCGGCGTTGGCCGGCAGGTTGTAGGTGGTGCCGATCCCGGAGATGACGAGCAGCGCCACCGCGACCGGCAACGGCGGGTTGGCGGCGAAGAACAGCAGCGGCACGCAGGACACGACCGCCAGCGGGCCCATCAGCTCCAGCCGGGTGGTCGGCCGGACCAGCCGGCTCAGCCACAGCCCGCCGATCACCGACCCGGCCGGCTGGGCGGCGAGCAGCAGCCCGACCGCGGTCGGCTTGCCCTCCCCGTACGGCGCCGCCAGGGCCTCCGGCACCACCCAGAAGGTGGCCAGCCAGGCGAGCAGCACCAGGCCGCGCAGGCGGGGGTCGCCGAAGACGACCCGGGCCCCGTTGCGCATCCGCTCCCAGCTGCCGCCGAGGTCGGCGCGGCTGCCGGCGGCCGGCCGGGCCGACACCCGGAACTGCACCAGCGCCGCGGCCAGCAGGAACGAGCCGGCGTCCAGCAGCAGCGCCCCGGACGAACCGAGCAGCAGCACCAGCGCGCCGCCGACCGCGAAGCCGAAGACCTGGGAGCCCTGCACGGTGAGCTGGTTGATCGCCGAGGCCAGCACATACCGGTCGTCGGGCAGCACGTCGACCAGCAGCGACGCGCGCGCGGCCAGGAACGGGGACTCGACCAGGATGACCACGAAGAGCAAGCCGGCCAGCACCGGCAGCGGCATGCCCGGGACCGCCATCAGCGCGACCAGCACGGCGCTGATCAGCTGGCAGATGACCATCACCAGCCGGCGCGGGTAGCGGTCGGCCAGCCCGCTGAGCAGCGGGCCGCCGATCAGCCAGGGCAGGTAGGTGAACGCGTAGACCAGCGCGGTGACGAACGGGGAGCCGGTCTCCGCGTAGACCATGGACGCGATGGCGACCCGGGCGAGCTGGTCACCGGTGAGCGAGATGGCCTGCGCGATCCACAGCGCGCGGAACTCGGACTCGGCGAAGAGGGCACGATACGTTGCCGGCCGGGCCGGCATCTCGCGCCTGTCTCCCCCTACCGTCACGCTCGACCTCCCCGCTCCTGTTCGTCCAGTCTGATGCAGATCGTCATCTGAGCGAAGAGCCTAGGGGATGTCTGTTCATTGGGGCAGAGTGGTTTCACCCGAATGGCCGCCACGAGTCACCGCTCGTAGTCGGCCACGCGGGTGACGACCAGGTCCGCCACGCTACCGGCCTCCACCTCGGTGGTGACGGAGAGCCACGGCGACGGGCGGTCCAGGTCCACCGCGGTGCCGCCGCGACCAGGCCCGTCGGTGCAGTCCACGGACACGGTGCAGGGCTGTGTGCGGAGCAGGTCCGGCCGGAGCACCTGGACCACCGCGACCGCGTCGTGCACCGCCACCGACGTGGTCCGCCGGGTCCGGTGGTAGAACTCCACCGCGCCGCCGAGCATCGCCCCGGCGGCCCGGCCCGCCGCCCCGCCCGCGGCCAGCCGGCGCACCGCCGCCTCGTCCACCGGCACCGAGAAGGTCACGTCCAGTCCGACCAGGGTGGTCGGCACCGGACCGGGCAGGCCGGGGTCGGTCAGCACCCGGTACGCCGCCTCCGGGTCGGCCCAGACGTTGAACTCGGCGGCCGGGGTGACGTTGCCGGCCCCGATCGACCCGCCCATCACCACCAGCCGGCCGAGCCGGGCGGCCACCTCCGGGTGCAGCGCGTAGAGCAACGCCACGTTGGTCAGCGGGCCGACCGCGACCAGGGTGACCGGCTCGGCCGAGCCGGCCACCGTGTCGGCGAGCAGCGCGACCGCGTGCCGGGGGTCCACCGGGGCGGCCGGCTCCGGCAGCCGCACCCCGCGGACGCCGTCGTCCCCGTGCACGTACGCGGCCCGCGCCGGCTGGGTGCGCACCAGCGGCCGGGGCGCGCCGGCGGCGACCGGCACGTCCGGCCGGCCGGCCAGGGTGAGCAGCCGGCGGGCGTTGCGGGTGGTGTGCTCCAGCCCGACGTTGCCGCCGACGGTGCTGACCCCGAGCAGCCGCACCTCCGGGCTGGCGCAGGCGAGGAAGAGCGCGACCGCGTCGTCGATGCCGGGGTCGCAGTCGATCAGCAGCGGCGTGCTCACGCGCCCTCCAGCGCGGCCAGGTCGGCCGGGCGGGGGAGGGCCGGCTGGGCGCCGGGCCGGCTCGCCGCGGCCGCGCCGGCCACGCAGGCCCGGCGCAGCGCCGCCACCCGGTCCAGCCCGCCGAGCAGGCCCACCACCAGCGCCGCGGTGAAGGCGTCGCCGGCGCCGGTGCCGTCCACCGCGGTCACCGCCGGCGGTGCCGCCCGGGCCACCTCCCGGCCGCCCTCCAGCAGCACGGCGCCCTCCGCGCCGGCGGTCACCGCGACCAGCCGGGGCCGGTCCAGGCCGTCCACCTCGGCGTGCTCGGCCCGGTTGGCCACCACCAGGTCGGCCCGGTCCAGGACGGCGGTCGGCACCGGGCCGGGCGGCGCGGTGTTCAGGCAGAAGAGCGCGCCGGCCGGGGCGGCCGCGGCCGCGGCCGCCACCGTCTCCGCCGGCACCTCCAGCTGGCAGAGCACGGCGTCCGCGCCGGCCAGGTCGGCCGCGGCCACGGTGAGCCGGGCGTTGGCGCCGGGCACCACCACGATCGTGTTGTCGCCGGCGTCGTCGACCGCGATCAGCGCCACCCCGGTGGGCGCGTCCGGCACCCGGCGCACCCCGGCCAGGTCCACCCCGTCGGCAGCCAGCAGGGCGAGCGCCTCGGCGGCGGCGGCGTCGTCGCCGACCGCGGCGACCAGCGCCACCTCGGCCCCCAGCCGGCGGGCGGCCAGCGCCTGGTTGGCCCCCTTGCCGCCGGGCACCCGCCGGTAGCCGGTGGCCCGCACGGTGTCGCCGGCGACCGGCAGCCGGCCCACCGTCGCGACCAGGTCGAGGTTCACGCTGCCGACGACCACCACGCGCATGGGGCTCACCCTTCCAGACCAGGCGCGGCCGCCGTACGGCTGACAGGATCGTCTGATGTTCACCACGCGGCCGGTGCTCTCCGGGACCTTCGGCATGGTCGCCTCCACCCACTGGCTGGCCTCGGCGGCCGGGATGGCGACCCTGGAGGCCGGCGGCGCGGCGGCGGACGCGGCCGCCGCGGCCGGCTTCGTGCTGCACGTGGTCGAGCCGCACCTCAACGGGCCGGGCGGCGACCTGCCGGTGCTGCTGGCCACCGCCGCCGACCCGCGGCCGACCGTGCTCTGCGCGCAGGGGCCGGTGCCGGCGGCGGCCACGGTCGCCCGGCTGCGGGACGAGCTCGGGCTGACCCTGGTGCCCGGCACCGGGCCGCTGGCCGCGGTGGTCCCGGGCGCCGTCGGCGGCTGGCTGGCGCTGCTGCGCGACCACGGCCGGCTGCCGCTGCGGGAGGTGCTCAAGTACGCGATCGGCTACGCCGAGGAGGGCCACCCGGTGCTGCCCCGGGTGGCCGCGACGGTCGCGGCCAGCGCGGAGCTGTTCCGGACGCACTGGCCGACCTCGGCCGAGCGCTGGCTGCCGGCGCCGGCCCCGGGCGAGCGGTGGCGGCAGCCGGCGCTGGCGGCGACGTACCGGCGGCTGCTGGCCGAGGCGGAGGCCGCCGGCCCGGACCGGGAGGCCCAGCTGGAGGCCGCCCACCAGGCCTGGTACGGCGGGTTCGTGGCCGAGGCGATCGACGCCTTCGCCGGCCGGGAGTGGATGGACGACTCCGGCCGCCCGCACGCCGGCCTGCTCACCGGCGCCGACCTGGCCGGCTGGCGCCCGTCGTACGAGCCGGCGGTGACGCTGGACTGGGGCGGCTGGACGGTGGCCAAGCCGGCCGCCTGGAGCCAGGGCCCGGTGCTGCTGCAGCAGCTCGCCCTGCTGGATCCGGCCGACCTGCCGCCGGCCGGCAGCGCCGAGCTGCTGCACCGGGCGGTGGAGGCGACGAAGCTGGCGATGGCCGACCGGGAGGCCTGGTACGGCGACGTGCCCGACGTGCCGCTGGCCGAGCTGCTCGGCGCCGACTACGCGGCCGCCCGGCGGGCCTCGATCGGGGCGGACGCCGACCTCACGCTGCGGCCCGGCTCGCCCGGCGGCCGGGAGCCCCGGCTGCCGGACTACGCGCTCGCCGGCGCGGACGTCGAGGGACCCGGCTCGGCCCTCCCGGCGCTCGGCGAGCCCACGGTGTCGATTGGTCTTCGCGCAAGCGGCTCATCCGAAAGGAGGGAGGGCGACCGCGGCGACACCTGCCACGTCGACGTGGTCGACCGGTGGGGCACGCTGATCTCGGCCACCCCGTCCGGCGGCTGGCTGCAGAGCGCGCCGACGATCCCGGCGCTCGGCTTCAGCCTCGGCACCCGGGCCCAGATGACCTGGCTGCAGGACGGCCTGGCGTCCACGCTCCGGCCGGGCCGCCGGCCGCGGACCACGCTGTCGCCGACGCTGGTGCTGCGGGACGGCGAGCCGGTGCTGGCCTGCGGCACCCCGGGCGGCGACCAGCAGGACCAGTGGCAGCTGTGCTTCCTGCTCGCCCACCTCGGCCACGGGCTGGACCTGCAGGCGGCCATCGACGCGCCGGCCTGGCACACCAACGCGTTCCCGGCCTCGTTCGCGCCCCGGCAGGCGGTGCCGGGCGAGGTGGTGGTGGAGGAGCGGGTCGGGCCGGAGGTGGTCGCCGAGCTGCGCCGGCGCGGCCACCGGGTGGTGGTCTCCGACGGCTGGTCGCTGGGCCGGCTGTCCGCGGTCGGCCGGGACCCGGCCACCGGCCTGCTGACCGCGGCGGCCAACCCGCGCGGCATGCAGGGCTATGCCGTGGGCCGCTGACGCGGCGCCGCGAGCCGGGCACCGATCCACCGACCGACGGAGGCCGGACCGCCCCGTCGCGGTGCACGATGGCGGCATGACCGCGGAGCGGGACGCCTGGGAGCGGCTCGGCTGGCTGTGGTCCGCGTTCTACGCCGCACCGGCTTCGACCCGGCCGAGCTGCCGGGGCCGGCAGGCCGCGGGACGGCGGCGGCTTCGGCCCACCGCCCGCGAGCTGGACGTGCTGCGCCAGGTGGCCCGGGGCGCGTCCAACCGGAGGTGGCCGCGGCCCTGCACATCAGCGAGGCCACGGTGAAGTCGCACCTGCTGCACCTGTTCGTCAAGCTCGGCGTCGAGGACCGCACCGCCGCGGTGACCGCCGCGCTCCGCCGCGGGCTCATCCACCTCGACTGAGCCGCGGCCGGCGCCGAGGCTGGGGCGCTGACGCCGGCGCTCAGCCGCCCCAGGCGGCGGAGATGCGCACCGCCATCACCGCGGCGTCGTCGGTCCGCGGCCCGGTGAGCAGCTCGTCCAGCAGCCGGTCGCACAGCACGCTCACGCCGAGCGCCGGGTCGTGCCTGGAGACCAGCGTGCAGAGCCGCTGCACGCCCGCGTCGACGTCGGTGTTGCGGTCCTCCACCAGGCCGTCGGTGTAGAGCAGCAGCGTCGACCCGTACGGCAGGTACGCGCTGGCGTCGGTGCGGCCGGCCCCGTCGGCCCGGCTGGGCGCCCCGATCAGCACCGACTTGCCGCCGTCCAGCGACCGGGCCTCGCCGGAGCGGTCCTGCACCACCGGCGGCAGGTGCCCGGCGTTCGCGTAGTGCAGCAGCGCGCCGCCCTCGACCGGCTCCAGCCGCCCGTACACGCAGGTGGCCAGCTGGGCCATGCCGAGGCCCTGCACCAGCCGGTCCAGCCGGTCCAGCACGTCGGCCGGCCGGTGCCCCTCCCACGCGTACGACCGGAGCACCGAGCGCAGCTGCCCCATCGCCGCGGCCGCGGTCAGGTCGTGCCCCATCACGTCGCCGATGGCGACGCCGACCGAGCCGTCCGGCAGCGGCAGCACGTCGTACCAGTCGCCGCCCACGTCGGCCCGCTCGGAGCCGGCGAAGTAGTGCGCGGACATCTCCAGCCCGGGCACCTCGGGCAGCGCCGGCAGCATGCTGCGCTGCAGCGCGACCGCGACCTCGTGCTCCTTGCTGTAGAGCCGGGCGTTGTCCACCGCCAGGCCGGCCCGCCGGCCGATGTCGGTGGCCAGCTCCAGGTCGCTCTCGTCGTACGCGCGCTCGTCGCCGGTCAGGCACAGCACCAGCGAGCCGAGCACCCGGCTGCGGGCCCGCAGCGGCACCGCCACCACCGACCGGACGCCGGCCTCCCGGACCAGCGCGACCCGCTCCGGCGGACCGCCGGTGCGGGCCAGCAGCTCCTCGTCGACCTGCGCGTAGAGCACCGGCTGGCCGGCCTCGACCACCCGCCGGATGGTCGAGTCGCCGGTGAAGATCGGCGGGATGGCCTGCACGATCTCGGCCTTGGCCGGGTCCCGGTGCGCCACCGCGACCCGGCGGACGCCCTTCGCGGTGATCATGTCCACGGCGCACCAGTCGGCCAGCGCCGGCACCAGGTGGTGGGCCAGCCGGCCGAGCGCCTCGGACACGTCCAGCGTGGTGGACAGCGCGGCGCTCACCTCGGCCAGCACGGTGAGCCGGCCCTGCGCCCGCTCGGCCGCGCGGTAGGCGGCCTCCCGCTCCGCCTCCGCCTGCACCCGGGCGGTCACGTCGGCCTGCACGCCGACGAAGTTGGTCAGCGTGCCGTGGCCGTCGTAGACCGGCGACATCGACACCTCGTTCCAGAACGCGGTGCCGTCCTTGCGGTAGTTGAGCAGGGTGACGGTGACCGACTCCTGCGCCGCCAGCGCCCGGCGCAGCTCCGCCACCGCGGCCCGGTCGGTCGCCGGGCCCTGCAGGAAGCGGCAGTTGCGGCCGGTGACCTCGTCCACCGTGTAGCCGGTGATCCGGGTGAACGCCGGGTTGACCCAGACCAGCGGGTTGTCCGGCAGTGCCGGGTCGCTGATCGTGAACGAGACGTCGGTGGCCAGCACGGCCCGGTCCCGCAGGCTGGACAGCACGCTCTCCACCTGCCGGCCGCCGGCGACGGCGCCGGCCACCGCGAAGAAGACGACCAGCGCCCGCTGGGACAGCCCGGGCACGTCGCCCAGCGGGAAGCCGGTGACCCACAGCGGCTCCCGGGCCGGCACGTCACCGGACCGGCGGGCCGCGGTGACCGGCTCCCCGGCGACCGGCTCGCCGGCCGCGACCCGGGCCAGCGGGGACGCGGAGTCCGACAGCGGGATGCCCTCCGGGTCGAGCAGGCCGGCCGCGTCGGACCAGGCGTCGACCCGGGCCGGCAGGGTGGTGTCCGGGGCCATCAGCAGGCCCTGCTGGTTCGCGTACGTCACCTCGCCGGCGGCCAGGTCGACCAGCAGGACGGCGGCCGGGGCCTCGTGCAGCACCCGGGGCAGCAGCTCGACCAGGCCCGGACCGGCGATGCCCGCCGCCATGGTGTCCCCCACCGAGCGCTCCTCCGTTCCCGCCCTCGCCGACTCCTCGAAGGCTAATGCCCACACCGCGAAGTCGCCCAGACGGGACCGGTCCGGATCACTCCTTCGGCGGCCGGCGGTGCGGCAGCTGGATGTCCTTCTCGGCCGGCTGCCCGGCCTCCAGCTCGCGGCCGCGCTCCAGCTCCGCGTTCACCTCGGCGCCGAAGAGGATCACGTTGTTGGTGATCCACAGCCAGACCAGGAAGGAGATGACCGCGCCCAGCGACCCGTACGTCTTGTTGTACGACCCGAAGTTGGCCACGTAGAAGCCGAAGGCCACCGACGCGATCACCCACAGCACCAGCGCCAGGAAGCCGCCCAGGGTGAACCAGCGGAACTTCGGCTGCTTGACGTTCGGCGCGATGTGGTAGAGCCCGGCGATCATCAGGCTGACGATCACGACGATGATCGGCCACTTGGCGATGTTCCAGATGGTGACGACGGTGCTGCCGACGCCGATCGCGTCGCCGATGGCCTGGGCGACGTTGCCGCTGGACACGATCGCCAGCGTGATCAGGGTCAGCAGCAGGACGCCGACGATGGTGACCAGGATCTGCAGCGGCCGGAGGATGTAGAACTTGCGGCCCTCCTCGACCTCGTAGATCGCGTTGGAGGCGCGGATGAAGGCGCCGACGTAGCCGGAGGCGGACCAGAGCGCGCCGAGCAGGCCGAGGCCGAGCAGGGCGCCGGCCCCGCCGCGCTGGTTGACCACCTCGGTGATCGGCTGCTGGATGGTCGACACCGTGTCGGCCGGGGCGCCGAGGTCCCGGACGATCTGCAGCAGCGCGTCGACCGTTCGCTCGCCGTCCCCGAAGACGCCGAGGAGCGACACGAAGACGATCAGCGCCGGGAAGATCGACAGCACCGAGTAGTACGTCAGCGCGGCCGCCCAGTCGGTGACGTTGTCGTCCTTGAACTCGGTGAAGGCCCGCTTGGCCACCCCGAACCAGGTGCGCTTGCCCAGGTCGGTCGGGGAGTCCGGCTTGCGCGGGTCGTCCGGCGCGAGCCGCTGCTCGTCGGGCTTGTCGGAGTAGTCCTTGGTCCCCGGACCTCCGGAGAAGTCCTCCGGATCCCGGTCCTTCGTCTTGCTGCGGGAGAAGAGGGGCATCGTCGGGACTCCGGCGGTCGACGGGCGGCGGTCGGTGTCCCTGTGCCCGGTCTGCGGCATCCCATTCGCGGCCCGGCGCGGTCACCCGCCCGCGCGTACCGTGGACGCGTGCTCTTCTCCCGCGCCAAGACCCAGCTGCCGACGCCCGAGCAGGCGCTGCCGGGCCGCGCCGACTACGCCTACGAGGTGCCGGCCACCCACGTGGTGACCGGCAACCCGATCGTGCCGCCGTTCCCCGCGGGGCTGGCCACCGCGGTCTTCGCGCTGGGCTGCTTCTGGGGCGAGGAGAAGGCGTTCTGGCAGGTGCCGGGGGTGTGGTCGACCGCGGTCGGCTACACCGGCGGCGCCACGCCCTACCCGACGTACGAGGAGGTCTGCTCCGGGCGGACCGGGCACGCCGAGGCGGTGCTCGTGGTCTTCGACCCGGACCAGGTGTCGTACGAGCAGCTGCTGCAGGTCTTCTGGGAGGCGCACGACCCGACCCAGGGGATGCGGCAGGGCAACGACGTCGGCACGCAGTACCGCTCAGCGGTCTACTACACCTCCGACGAGCAGAAGGCCGCCGCCGAGACGTCCCTCGCCGCCTACCAGCAGCGGCTGTCCGCCGCCGGCTACGGCACCATCACCACCGACATCGAGCCGGCCGGGCCGTTCTACTACGCCGAGGCCTACCACCAGCAATACCTGGTGAAAAACCCGTACGGCTACTGCCCCGCCAACGGCACCGGCGTCTCCTGCCCCGTCGGCCTCTTCCGCCCCGCCTCGGAGTCCTAGCCGGGCCCGGCGGTCCCGGTCAGCAGGTACGCCGCGCCGACTCGGGCCTGTCCCGCAGCGCCTGCTGCGGCGCGCCGACGGCGGGGTCCGGCCGGCGGCCGAGCCTTCTGGCCGAGCGGGCCAGCCGGGTCGGCGGCGCCGGCCTGGGCACTCTGGTCGGCGGCGTCCTGTCGGCCGCGCTCAGCCGTCGCCGAGCTTCGCCGCGTAGCCCTCGCTGAGCTCGTCCCAGCCGTGGTCGCGGGCGTCCTCGCCCCGGATCGGCGGCACCGGCCGCCCGTCCAGCAGCTGCTCGGCCACGTCCAGGCAGAGGTGCCAGCCGGCGGCGACCTTGGCCAGCCAGTCCCGGTCGGTGACCCGGTGCCGCAGGGTCAGCCGGGTGCCGGCGCCGGCCGCGGCCAGCTCCCAGCGGAGCAGGTCCTCGCCCCAGGTGTACTCGAGCAGGGTCGGCGGCTCGGCCCGCCGGACCGTCGCGCGGTCCGCCGGGTCGTCGGCGTCGAGCATGGTCAGGGTGACCGGCCCGGTGCCGGCCAGGTCCCGGTCCGGGACGAAGGGCGCCCACGCCCGCAGCTGCCCCGGCTCGGTGAGGGCGGTCCACACCCGCGCCGGCGGGTGCCGCAGGTCGCGGACGAAGACGAGGGTCCAGCCGCCGTCCGCCGGCTCGGCGGTGACGTCGGCGAGCGGTCCGGAGGGGATGGTCATGGCTGCTCCTGGGTGTCGAGGTGGCGCTCGAGCGCGTCGAGGTGGTGGGTCCACAGCTGCCGGTACGGCGTCAGCCAGGCGTCCAGCGCCTCGAACGGCGCCGGCTCCAGGCGGTAGATCCGCTGCGGGCCGGCGGTCCGGGAGGACACGAAGCCCGCCTCCCGCAGCACCTTGAGGTGCTTGGAGACCGCCGGCTGGGCGACGGCGAGGGTGCTGACCAGCTCGCCGACGCTGCGGTCGGCGGTCCGCAGCCGGTCGAGGATCCGGCGCCGGGTCGGCTCGGCGAGGACGGTGAACGCGTCGACCGGCATGCGGTTCGAACATGCCCGCTCAGTTATATGCCTGTCAAGGCATACGACGGTGCTCGCGTCTCCGGATGCACTCGGCCTGCTGACCGGCTAACGTCTGAATCGGTTGAGGCTTCAGCCGCTTTCCGTTGCCCGGAAACGCCGGAAGGCCGGAGCGCCATGACATCGACCTCGATCGCCCCCGACCTGGACCGTGCGGACCGCACCGACCGCCGCGCCCACGCCCGTGCCCTCTTCGCCGCCCTGGACCAGCTCCCTCCGGGCGGTCCGGAGCACCAGCGGGTCCGCGCGGAGCTGGTCGAGCTGCACCTGCCGCTGGTCCGCTTCTTCGCCCGCCGGTACGCCGGCCGCGGCGAGCCGCTGGACGACCTGGTCCAGGTCGCCTCGCTCGGCCTGCTCAAGGCTATCGACCGGTTCGAGCCGGCGCGCGGCCTGGAGTTCAGCACGTACGCGTCGCCGACCGTGCTGGGCGAGATCCGCCGGCACTTCCGGGACCGCACCTGGGCCGTGCACGTGGCCCGCGGCCTGCAGGAGCTCACCACCCAGGTGGGAGCGGTCGTGCCGGACCTGACCCAGGAGCTGGGCCGGGCGCCGAGCGTCCCCGAGCTCGCGGCCCGGGTGGGCCAGCCCGAGGAGCGGGTGCTGGAGGCGCTGGAGTGCCTGTCCGCGCACACCGCGCACTCGCTCGACGCGCCCACGGGTGAGGACTACACGCTCGGCGACACGCTCGGCTTCGAGGACGGCGGGCTCGCCGAGGTGGAGATGCACGAGTCGCTCACGCCGGCGCTGGCCCGGCTGCCCGAGCGGGAGCGCCGGATCCTCCAGCTGCGGTTCTACGGCAACCTCACCCAGTCCCAGATCGCCGCCCGGCTCGGCATCTCCCAGATGCACGTGTCCCGGCTGCTGGCCCGCACGCTGGCCCGGCTGCGGGAGGAGCTGCTGACCGAGGAGTGACGCGGCCGGCCGGGCGCACCCGGCCGGGACCGCGACGAGGGACCGCTCAGGACTGCGGCGGCTCGTCCTTGCCGGACTCCTCGGCCGCGTCCGCCTCGTCCTTGGTGTGGTGGACGGCGCCCTCGGCGTGCTCGGGCGGCCCGTACACGGTGTAGAGGACCAGCGGGTTGGGCCCGGTGTTCACGAAGTTGTGCTTCGTGCCGGCCGGCACGGCGACCAGGTCGCCCGCCTGCACCTTCCGCTTCTGACCGCCGACCCTGGCCTCGCCCACGCCGCTGACGAAGCTGAGCACCTGGTCGGTGTCCTCGTGCACCTCCTCGCCGATCTCGCCGTCCGCGGGGATGGTCATGATGACCAGCTGGCTGTGCTCGCCGGTCCACAGCACCCGGCGGAAGTCGTCGCTCTTCTCGGCGACCGTGGCGATGGTGAAATGCTCCATGCCCCCTGGGTGCCCGGGGACCGGCCCGGTCAATCGCGGACGGGCCGAGGTCCGGTCCACCGGGCGGTGGACCGGACCTCGGGCGGCGGCTCAGCCGCGGCGGCGGGCGGCGTAGTCCCGCTGCCGGTTCGGCACCGGGATCCGCCGGCTCGCCGGCGGGACGGCCACCTTCGCCGCGGGTCCGCCGCGGGCGGCGGCACGGCGCTCGCGCCGGCTGGGACCGGCCGGAGCGGCCGCGCCGCCCGCGCCGCCCGCGGCGCCCGCGGTCGCCCGGGTCGCCCGGGTCGGCCGGGTCGCCGGGTCGCTCGGGTCGGCCGGCGTCGGCGCGGCGGGCGCTGCGGGCGCGGCCGGGACGGACGGGGCGGGATGGCGCTGACGAGACAAGGCAGCCTCCTCGGGGTGCGAGGGTGGAGGCGGTGATCACCGGGGACGGCGGGCGAGGGTGAGGTCGCCGGACGGCCGGGTGTCGCCGCAGGGCCGGGAGCCGCGCCGGGGGAGATCCGCTCCGGCTGCGGCGGGGCGCGAGCACGCGCCCGTCCTCAGCTGATCACGCAACCGACGGTACGCCGCCCCCGGTGGCTCCGCACGGGTATTTAGGCTGGCCGCGTGTTCGACGGCTTCGCACTGGACCGGGTGGACGTCGGGGACGCCGTGCTCCGGGTGCGGCACGGCGGGTCCGGGCCGCCGGTGCTCCTGCTGCACGGCCATCCCCGCACGCACGCGACGTGGCACCGGGTGGCGCCCCGGCTGGCCGCCTCCTGCACGGTGGTGTGCCCGGACCTGCGCGGCTACGGCCGCTCGGCCGGACCACCGTCCACACCGGACCACAGCGCGTACTCGAAGCGGGCCATGGCGGGCGACGCGGTCCGCCTCATGCGGCAGCTCGGGCACGACCGCTTCGTCGTCGTCGGCCACGACCGCGGCTCGTACGTGGCCATGCGCACCGCCCTGGACCACCCGGACGCGGTGGCCGCGCTCGGCGTGCTCGACTCGGTGCCGATCGGGGAGGCGCTGGCCCGCGCGGACGCCCGCTTCGCCGCGGCCTGGTGGCACTGGTTCTTCCTCGGCCAGACCGCGAAGCCGGCGGAGCGGGTGATCAACGCCGACCCGGACGCCTGGTACGGCGGGGATCCCGCGGTCATGGGCGAGGAGGCGTACGCGGACTTCCGCGCGGCCGTGCACGACCCGGCGGTGGTGCACGCGATGTGCGAGGACTACCGGGCCGGGCTCGGGCCCGACCGGGCCGCCGACGACGCCGACCGGGCCGCCGGCCGGCGGATCGGGTGCCCGACGCTGGTGCTGTGGTCCCGCAAGGACGACCTGGCCTACCTGTACGGCGACGTGCTCGGCGTCTGGCGGGCCTGGGCGGACGACCTGCGCGGCGGCGAGATCGACTCCGGTCACCACATGGCCGAGGAGGCGCCGGAGCAGCTCGCGGCCGCCCTGCACGGCTTCCTGGCCGAGGTGGGCTGGGTCCGCGCGGGCTGACCGACTGTTCGGCGCTTCCCGCGAAAATGGACATCGGGCACCATGTGCCGATGCCATCGTTGCCTCACGGGGCGGGCCTCCCGGGCCGGCTGACGGAACGGGGCCTGCCGGCGGTGCACGCGCAGCTCGCCCACCCGACGGTCGCCGGCATCGCCCGCGGCGACCTCGACCCGGCGGTCTTCCGGTCCTGGCTCGAGCAGGACCACCTCTTCCTGCTGGACTACGTCCGGGTGTTCGCCCGGCTGGCCTGGCAGGCGCCGGCCGGGCACCTCGGCGACCTGGTCGACCTCGCCCACTCCACCTGGCACGAGGAGCTCTCGCTGCACCGGGAGCTGGCCGGCGAGTTCGGCGCCGACCTGGCCGGCGCCACCGCGGGCCCGACCACGGTGGCGTACACGGGCTTCCTGCTCGACGCGGCGGCCGACTACGGCCGCGGGCTGGCCGCGCTGCTGCCGTGCATGTGGGGCTACTCGACGCTGGGCCGGCTGCTGGCCGAGCGGCCGCCGGCGGAGCCGCGGTACGCCCGGTGGGTGGCGACCTACGCGGATCCCGGCTTCGCCGCGCTGGCCGACCGGTGCGCGCAGATGCTCGGCGAGGCGGCGGCCGCGGGGCTGGTCGACGAGGCCACCGCCACCGCGGCCTTCGACACCGCGATGCGGCACGAGGTCGCCTTCTGGGACGTGCCGTGAGGATCAGCCACGAGCTGCTGGAGTGCTCCTCGCAGCTGTGGCCGCGGGTCTGAGAGCTGGTGACCGGTCCGGAGCCGGGACGGCGGCCGACCCCTCGGCGGCCGTCGCCGCGCCCGGCATCGGTCCGGACGGTGCCGGTCCGCCAGGCGACCACGGGGGTTCGCCTCCTGACGGCACCGGACCGCCCGAGACCCGGACCACCGGGGTAGACCGGGCCACGCTCCTGCCGGGTCCGCGGGGCCGGCGGCCGGCCGCGAGGGTCACGGCGCCGACCGGCCGCCGGGTGAGCACCCGGGCTTCGTCCTCCGAGCACAACACGGGACGCGGCGCAGGTCGATCAGCCCACCGCACAATTTGCGACACTCTGCGTGACCACTGGTGTCCACACGCGACTTCGGGTCGACGCTGCTCAGTGATGGCGTCCAGCCGATCATGAACCGGAGGCCCGGATCGACGACCAGTCGAGGATCACGCTGTGTAGTCACCGTGCCGAGGGCTGCGCGGGTCGGGCACACTGGACGCCGTGCCCGAGCTGCCCGAGATCGAGGCGCTCGCCGCGTTCCTGCGCGAGCGGGCGGTGGGCCACGCCGTGGCCCGGCTCGACACCGTCGCGTTCAGCGCGTTGAAGACGTTCGACCCGCCGCCGACGGCGATCGCCGGGCTGGAGGTGACCGGCGCCGGCCGGCACGGCAAGTTCCTCGACATCGAGATCGGCGGCTCCGCCCCGGGCGCGCCGGATGCGCTGCACCTGGTCACCCACCTGTCCCGGGCCGGCTGGCTGCAGTGGCGGGAGAAGCTGCCGCCGGCGCCGCCGAAGCCCGGCCGCGGCCCGATCGCGGCCCGGCTGCACCTCGACGACGGCAGCGGCTTCGACCTCACCGAGCAGGGCACCCAGAAGCGGCTCGCGCTCTACCTGGTCCGCGCGGTCACCGACGTGCCCGGCATCGCCCGGCTCGGCCCGGACGCGCTCGACCCCGCGGTCACCGCCGAGCGGCTCGGCGAGCTGCTCAAGGCGCACGGCGGCCAGCTCAAGGGCGCGCTCACCGACCAGACGCTGCTCGCCGGCGTGGGCAACGCGTACTCCGACGAGATCCTGCACATCGCCAAGCTCTCCCCGTTCAAGCCGGCCGGCCGGCTGTCCGAGGGCGAGCTGTCCCGGCTGCACGCCGCGCTGGTGACCACCCTGCAGGACGCGGTCGAGCGGTCCATCGGGCAGAAAGCAGCCACGCTCAAGGCGGAGAAGCGGTCCGGGCTGCGGGTGCACGCCCGCACCGGGCTGCCCTGCCCGGTCTGCGGCGACACCGTCCGCGAGGTGTCCTTCGCCTCGAAGTCCATGCAGTACTGCCCCACCTGCCAGACCAACGGCCAGCGGCTCGCCGACCGGCGGATGTCCAAGCTGCTGAAGTGATCCGCTCAACCGGGTCCCAGGTCGCGGCTTCGTCGGCCGCCGTTGGACGCGCCGAGTAGAACGCTGTCCTCGCCCGCGGCGCGCGGAGTGACTACGCAGGGGCGAGGAGGGCCGGATGGAGCGGAGGACCGAGGAGGACTTCCGCGACTTCGTGGTGTCCCGCTCGTCCGGCGCTGCTGAGCACGGCGTACCTGCTGACCGGCGACCGGCACCGCGCCGAGGACCTGCTGCAGTCCGCGCTGGCCAAGTCGCTGCGGCACTGGTCCCGGATCAGCGCGGCCGGCACCGCGGAGCCGTACGTGCGGCGGATCCTGCTCAACGAGCACCGGTCCTGGTGGCGGTCCCGCGCAACCGGGAGATCCCGCTGGCCGAGCTGCCCGACCGGGCCGTCCCGGGCGGTGACCCGGCCGGCTTCTCCGACCGGGACGCTGGTCTGGCGGGCGCTGCAGCAGCTGGCGCCGCGCACCCGGGCGGTGCTGGTGCTGCGCTACTGGGAGGACCGGTCCGGCGAGGGCGGTCGACCCGCTGCTCGGCGCGGCGACCAGGTGAGCGGGCCGCTGTTGACGCCGTAGCGACGGCCGGCACTCAACCTGCCGACCCCCTCCGGAGTGTTCTCCTGGGGCGAGGAGGCGGGATGGACCAGGACAGCGAGGCGCACTTCCAGGCGTTCGTCGAGGCTCGCTCGGCCGCGCTGCTGGGCACCGCGTGCCTGCTGACCGGCGACCGGCACCGGGCCGAGGACCTGCTGCAGTCCGCGCTGATCAAGGCACACCGCCACTGGGCCCGGGTGCGGGCGCAAGGCAACGTCGAGCCGTACGTGCGCCGGATCATGGTCAACGAGCAGCGCTCGTGGTGGCGGTCCCGGCGGGAGTTCCCGGTCGCCGAGGTCCCCGAGCGGCCGGCGGCCGGAGGCGATCCGGCCGGGGTGTCGGAGCGCGACGCGGTCTGGCAGGCGCTGCGGCGGCTGCCGCCGCGGACCCGGGCCGTGCTGGTGCTGCGCTACTGGGAGGACCTGTCCGAGGCGGAGACCGCCCGGATCCTCGACTGCTCGGTCGGCACCGTGAAGAGCCAGGCGTCCCGCGGGATCCGCCGGCTCGCCGAGGTGCTGGGCGAGGCCGGGGACCGGCCCGCCCGGACGAGGACGGGAGGTGTCGGATGACCGGCGAGCACGGGCAGGATCGGGTCGAGCGGGTGCTGCGGGCGGTGTTCGCCGAGCAGGCGTCGCACCGGACGCCGCCGGTCGCGCTGGTGGACCGGGTCCGGCGGCACAACCGGCTCCGCCGCCGGGCCCTGGTGTCCGCGGCGGCGTCGGCGGCGGTCCTGGTGGCCGCGGGAGTGCCGGCCGGTCTGTCGCTGGTCCGCGCGGACCGGCCGCCGGCCGATCCGGTGCTCCGGCCGCCGAGCCTGACCACGCCGCGACCGACCCCGCCGCCGCCCGGGCCCCGGCCGGCGGGCGACCCCTGCGTCCCGGCGCGCAACGGGCTGCCGGCGCCGGTGCCGGCGGACCGGTTGCCCCGGCAGACCGGCGTCCGCGGGTCGCTGGCCGGCGACGAGTCACTCGTCGACGCGGTGCTGGTGGCCGGCTGGCAGGGACTGCGGAGCTGGCCGACGGAGTCGCGGCCGGCCTGGGACGCCCGCACCCTGCGCGTGCAGTTCGTCGAGCGGGCCGGGGCGGGGATCCTGGCGCTGGTGGTCGCGAGCGATCCGGCCGGGCGGCGGGCCACGGAGTGGGTTGTCGGCCGCGGTCGGTGGTTCGTCCCGGACGGCGGGGAGGTGGACCGGACGCGGGACGACCAGTCGGCGCGGGAGCTGGGCGAGCTCTTCTGGGGCGAGGACCCGCTCTACGTCAGCTCCCACCAGGTCTGCGGGCAGACCTACGGCGTCGTGCTCGCGCCCCCGGACGCCACGGTCCGGGTGGCTCCCGCGCCCCGCATCGGGGCCGACGCGCGACCGGTCTACCCGGCCCGGCGGCCGGTGTCGCTGGTCGGCGGGCTGGCGGTCTTCCCCGCCGCGGCCCCGGCCACGACGAAGATCACCCTGTCCCAAGGCCGGGACACCCTCGCCAGTCGGGTGCTGAACCTGACTCCGGGCGGCTCGTACGTCACCGAGCTGACGAGCGGAGCCGAGATCGGGCGCGCGGTGCGCGCCGGCGGCGGCACTCCGGACCGGTCCCTGGTCACTTTCCTCGCCCAGGGCGCGGCCATGGAGCTGGCGCAGACTGTCGCGGACGTCCCCACCGGGCTGCGGGTGCCGTGGGGCGGACCGGTGCCCGGCGGGCGGCAGGCGGCCATGGTCGCGCTGACCCTGCCCAGCGGGGCCGTGTACGTCCAGGCGGCCATCGGGAAGGGCGCCACGTACGACGGGTTCTACGAGGGCCTGCTGCCCGCCGGCCGGCTCGGCGATGCCGTGCTGAGCTGGCGGTACCGCGACCTGCTGATCGTCGTGGCGCCGGCGGCCGCCCGGGTCGAGGCCGTCCTGCCGGGCGGGACGGTGCTGCCGGTGCGGTTGGTCGACGGCGGCGTCGGCGTCACGGTGCCGGGCGAGGTCACGGCCGTCCGGGCGTACCGGGCGGACGGCAGCCGGCTCGGCGAGAGCACACCGGGCACCGGCCTGGTCCTGCTGCCCCGGGAGGGCTGACCGGGAGCCCTCCCGCACCGGCTCCCGCCGGTGGCCTCCCGCACCGGCTCCCGCCGGTGCGGGAGGATGCCCCGGTGCGGATCGTGGTCGTCGGGGGCGGCGTCGTCGGGCTGACCTGCGCGCACCGGCTGGTGCGGGCCGGTCACGCGGTGGAGGTCTGGACCCGGGACGCGGTCGAGGACACCACCTCGGCGGTGGCCGCCGCGCTCTGGTACCCGTATCGGGCGCTGCCGGAGGAGCCGGTCACCCGATGGGCCGCGGCGACGTACGACATGCTGTCGATCCTGTCCGTCCGGCCGGAGACCGCGGTCCGGCTGGTGCGCGGCCGGGAGCTGAGCCGCACCCCGCTGCCCGACCCGTGGTGGGCGGCGGCGGTGCCGCGGCTCGGCCGGGTGCCGGCGGCGGAGCTCCCGCCGGGCTACGCGGACGGGTACGAGTTCGCCGCGCCGGTCGTGCACATGCCGGTCTACCTGCGCTGGCTGACCGACGAGCTGGCCGCGGCCGGGGTGCGGCTGCGGCACCGCGAGCTGGCCGACCTGGACCCGGCCCGGCAGGCCGCCGACCTGGTGGTGAACGCCACCGGCCTGGGCGCCCGGGCGCTGGTCGGTGACCCGGAGCTGACCGGCGTGCGCGGCCAGGTGGTCCGGGTCGCCGACCCCGGGCTGACCCGGTGGACGCTGGACGACGGGCACCCGGCCGGCATGGTCTACGTGGTGCCCCGCGGCACCGACGTCGTCTGCGGCGGCACGGACGACCTGGCCGAGGACGGCCGGCCGGACCCGAAGACCGCCGAGGCGATCCTGGAGCGCTGCCGCGAGGTGGTGCCGGAGCTGGCCGGCATGCCGGTGCTCGGGCACGCGGTCGGGATCCGGCCGGTCCGGACCGCGGTCCGGGTCGAGCGCGCGGGCGCCGTGGTGCACTGCTACGGCCACGGCGGCGCCGGGGTGACCCTGTCCTGGGGCTGCGCCGACGAGGTGGTCCGGCTGGTCGGCTGACCGACCGACAGCTCACAGATGGGTGTCCGGTGTTTCGGTCCCGTTGATTAGTCGGCGCGTAGCTGGAGACGATTCAGGAGTGCGGACGGCGTGGCTGGTGGCCGCGCTGCTGCTGGTCGCCGGGCCGTCCGTATGGGCGGTGGGCCGGGTCCGGTCGCGGCGGGGCTTCGCCACGTCCGCGGCCCGGGTCACGTTCGAGACCCTGCACACCGCCAGCCTGGCCGCGCCGCCGCTGCGGGTCGGGCTGACCGAGACGTCCGCCGGCAAGTCCGCGCGGCACCTGCGCACCCTGCTCGGCACCCCGGCGATCGCGATCACCGACACCGAGCGGCTGCTGATCTGGGAGGGCCCCGGCGAGCACCACGCCGGGCAGATCCGGGCGGCGGCGGCCGGCCCGCTGGAGACCGGCCGGCCGGTGGTGGTCCGGGCCGGCCAGCTCGGCTGCGACAACCTGGAGTGCCCGATCCGGGCCGCGGTGGTGGTGCCGATCGCGGTGGAGGACCGCATCGCCGGCACGCTGGCCGCGGTCACCTCGACCGAGCCCGGGCCCGGCCTGGTGCAGGCCGCGCTGGAGACCGCCCGCTGGGTGTCCACCCAGCTGGAGCTGGCCGAGCTGGACCAGTCCCGGGCCCGGCTGGTGCGCGCCGAGGTGCGCGCGCTGCGGGCGCAGATCAGCCCGCACTTCGTCTACAACGCGCTGACCACCATCGCGTCGTTCGTCCGGACCGACCCGGAGCGGGCCCGCGAGCTGCTGCTGGAGTTCGCCGAGTTCACCCGCTACTCGTTCCGCTCGCACGGCGAGTTCACCACGCTGGCGGAGGAGCTGCGCTCGATCGACCGCTACCTGACCCTGGAGCGGGCCCGGTTCGGCGACCGGCTGGAGGTGCGGCTGCAGATCGCGCCGGAGGTGCTGCCGGTGGCGGTGCCGTTCCTCGGCGTGCAGCCGCTGGTGGAGAACGCGGTGCGGCACGGGCTGGCCACCAAGACCGGCGTCGGCACCGTGTCGATCGTCGCCGAGGACGCCGGCACCGCCTGCCTGATCAGCGTCGAAGACGACGGGGTGGGTATGGACCCGGAGGTGCTGCGTCGTCGGGCCGAGAGCGGCGGGCACGTCGGACTGGGCAACATCGACGACCGGCTGCGGTCCGTCTTCGGGGACGAGTTCGGACTGGTGGTGGAGACCGCGCCTGGCGCGGGGACGAAGGTGAGCATGCGGATACCGAAGTTCCACGCCGGGGTGCGGGCGTCATGACCGGACGCCGGCTGCGCGTGCTCGCCGTGGACGACGAGCCGCCGGCCCTGGACGAGCTGGTCTACCTGCTCGGCGCCGACCCGCGGGTCGGCTCGGTGGCCGCGGCCGGGGACGCCACCGAGGCGCTCCGGGTGCTGCGCGACGGCGAGGTCGAGGCGGTCTTCCTCGACATCGGGATGCCCGGGCTGGACGGGCTGGAGCTGGCCCGGGTGCTGCGCCGGTTCGCCTCCCCGCCGACCGTCGTCTTCGTCACCGCGCACGACGACCGGGCCGTCGACGCGTACGACCTGGGCGCGGTCGACTACCTGCTCAAGCCGCTGGTGCCGGAGCGGCTGGCCGAGTCGCTGCGCCGGGTCACCGCGACCCGGGAGCTGGCCGCGCCGACACCCGTCGGCGACCGCGGCGACGAGGAGGTGATCCCGGTCGAGCTGGCCGGGCGGACGACGATGCTGCCGCGGTCGGAGGTGCGCTGGGTGGAGGCGCAGGGCGACTACGCCCGGCTGCACACCCCGGACACCTCGCACCTGATCCGGGTGCCGCTGTCGGTGCTGGCCGAGCGCTGGGCGGACGCCGGCTTCGTCCGCATCCACCGGTCGTACCTGGTCGCGCTGCGCGACGTCCGCGAGCTGCGGCTGACCGGCTCCGGCTACGTGGTCCGCCTCGGCGACCGCGAGCTGCCGGTGTCCCGCCGGCACACCCGCGAGCTCAAGGACCGCCTCATCCGCGCCACCAAAGCCGAATGGACCCGCTCCTGACCCCGATCACGGGGTGAAGAGGAGGGAGACGAAGAGCTTGAGCACCGACTCGCGGTCGGCCGGGGGGAGGGCTTCGAGCAGCGCGTTGACGGCGGCGAAGGACGGGCGGCCGGCGGCGTCGGTGAAGGCGATGCCGGACGTGCCCAGCAGGGTGGCGAAGCCGTCCTCGTCCAGAGTGGACAGATCGGCGGCGGCGACGGCGGCGGTGGCGGAGCCCGGCACCACCACCGGACCGGCCGCCCGGGCCGCCGTCACCGCCTCGGCCAGCGCGGTCACCATGTCCTCCACTGTGGACAGACTGACGCCGTGGGCGGAGAAGTGCAGGTTGCGCGGGGTGGACCCGAGCGCGAGCTGGACCTGCGCGTAGAAACCACGGGCCCGCAGCTCGTCGGCGACCACGAAGACGTCCACATCGGATCCGGCGACGGCCAGCAGGGTGGAGTCCGGCACCCCGAGCACGTGCAGCCCGTCGATCCCGTCGACGCCGCGGACCAGCCGGAGCAGCGCCTCCCGGGCGGTGAGCGCGAGCGACCGGTAGCCGTCCGGGCCGACGTGCCGCAGCACCGCCCAGGCCCCGGCCACCGGCCCGGCCGACTTCGCGCTCTGCACGGTCGGGTTGATCACCGGGTAGCCGGGCCAGCCGGCCGCGGCGAAGTACGCGTGCCGGCGCAGCGCCCGGTCCCGGAAGAGCAGCACCGAGGCGCCCTTCGGCGCGTACGCGTACTTGTGCAGGTCCACCGAGAGCGACGTCACCCCGGGCACGGACAGGTCGAAGGGCGGCGCGTCCGGCAGGTGCGGCAGCACCCACCCGCCGATGCAGGCGTCCACATGGCACAGCACGCCGCGGGCCGCGGCCGCCGCCGCGATCGCCGGCACCGGGTCGACCGTCCCGGTCGGGTACGACGGCGCGGACGCGACCACCAGCGCGGTCCGGTCGGTGATCGCGGCGGCCACCGCGGCCGGCACCGCCCGGAAGTCCCCGTCCACCGGGGTCGCCACCACGGTCAGCCCGAGGTACGCCGCCGCCTTGTGGAACGCCGGATGCGCGGTCACCGGCAGCACGATCTCGGCGCCGCCGGTCGCGTCCCGGGCCGCCTTCACCGCCAGCAGGCAGGACTCGGTGCCGCCGCTGGTGAAGACGCCCGCGCCGCCGCCGAGCAGCGCCGCCGCGGCGCCGACGACCGAGTTTTCCAGCGCCACCACGGACGGGAACGCGGTCGGGTCGAGCCCGTTCACGTCGAGCATCTCCGCGTACGCCCGCGCGGCCACCTCGTGCGCCGAGTCCGAGCCGCTGTCGTAGACGTACGCCCAGGTGGTGCCGCCGCGCACCGGCAGGTCCGCGGCCCGCAACGCGCGCAGCTCGGCCAGGACCGACTCCACGCTCATGCCGGCACCGCCGCCGCCGCACCTCGGCTGAAACGGACCAGCAGCGGCAGGCTGACCGCGAGCAGCACCACCGGCAGCACGGTCATGCCGACCAGCACCCCGGTCACCGCGGACGCCGGCTGCGCCACCGGCTCGTCCGCCCGCGAGGACACGAAGGACGACACCGCCAGCACCGCCGCGTACAGCGCCGGTCCGGCGGCCGCGCCGACCGTCTCCCCGGCCGTCCACACCCCGGTGAACGCGCCGGCCTGCCGCCGCCCGGTCCGGCTCTCGTCGTCGCTGATCGTGTCCGGCAGCAGCGAGAAGGCCAGCAGCTGCATGGCCGCGTAGCCGGTGCCCAGCAGCGCGCACTGCCCGACCACCCACCAGGCCCGGTCCGGGTGCGCGGTGAGCAGCAGCGAGACGGTGACCACCGCGTACCCGACGGTGGCGGCGACCAGGCACGGCGCCTTGCCGAACCGGCGCGCCGCCCGCACCCACAGCGGCACCACCACGATCGACGGCGCCACCAGCGCGACGAAGAGCACCGAGGTCCAGTCGTAGTCGCCCAGCCGGTACGTCGCCAGGTACGGCGCCGCGGCCAGCATCACCGACACCGCCAGCGACTGCAGCACGTACGTGGTCAGCAGCAGCGCGAAGGACCGGTTGCCCCGGGCCAGCGCGAAGGACTCCCGCAGCCCGAGCGGCTCCGCCGGCCGGGACGGCACCCACCGGGTGCTCAGCGCCGCGGTCAGCATGGCCGCGGCCAGCACCGCGCCGATCACCACGCCCATCAGCGCGTACCCGGCCCGCCCGTCGCCGCCGGCGGACACCAGCGCCGGCGCCAGCCCGCCGGCGAGCAGGATGCCGACGGTCAGCGCGACGATCCGCCAGGACACGATCCGGGTCCGGGCCTCCTTGTCGTCGGTCATCTCCGCCGGCAGGGCCACGTACGTCACCTGGTACGGCGAGTACGCGGTCGCGGCGAGCAGGAAGGCCACCGCGACCCACAGCCCGCCGGCCAGCGCGCCCTCCACCGGCACCGCGAACATCGCCACGAAGCACACCGGCAGCGCGACCGCGCCGGCCAGGATCCACCGGGTCCGGGAGCCGCGGCGGCCGGCGTCCCGGTCCGACCAGGCGCCGACCAGCGGGTTGAGCAGCACGTCCCACGCCTTCGGCACCAGCAGCACCAGCCCGGCCCAGCCGGCGGCCACGCCGAGCGTGTCGGTCAGGAAGAAGAGCAGCAGCAGCCCGGGCACCGCGCCGAAGACCCCGGTCCCGACCGAGCCGACCCCGTACCCCAGCAACCGCCCCCGGGTCAGCTCCGTCCCCACTCCCGGACCCTAGCGCCGCCCCCGTTCCGCCTGACCCTTTGCGCGCGTCCTCGTTCGGACACGCCGTGCCACGGGTACTTCTGAGCGAGCCGGCGCGCAAAGGTGATCGGCGCCGGGGGGAGTTGGCAAAGCGGGGAGCGGGAGGGGAGGCTCGGCGGGTGGCGGAGAAGCCGGAGCGGGTGCGGGTGGTGCTGGCCGGCGAGCGCCGGTCCCGGCCCGACCCGGCCGCCCGGGAGATCGAGGAGCAGACGCTCGTCGGCGAGGTGCTGGTCCGCGGGCTGATCCGGACCCAGCTGGCGCTCGCGCTGCGGCTGTCCATCCTGGTCGGCGCGATCTTCGGCATCCAGCCGCTGCTCTTCGCGGTGGCGCCCGGGCTGTCCCGGACCGACGTGGCCGGCCTGCCGCTGCCCTGGCTGCTGCTCGGCATCCTGGCCTACCCGCTGATCTTCGGCGTGGCCTGGACCTACGTCCGGGCCGCCGAGCGCAACGAGCAGGACTTCGCGGACCTGGTCAACCGCTCGTGACCGGATCGCCGTACGCGGTCCCGGCGATCGTCCTCATCACCGTCGCCACCGTGGGGATCGGCGCCTTCGGCTACCGCATCTCCCGGAACACCTCCGACTTCCTGGTCGCCTCCCGCACCGTCAGCCCGCGCTGGAACGCCAGCGCGATCAGCGGCGAATACCTGTCCGCGGCGAGCTTCCTCGGCGTCGCCGGGCTGGTGATGACGCACGGCGTCGACATGCTCTGGTATCCGGTCGGCTTCACCGCCGGCTACCTGGCCATGCTGCTGTACGTCGCCGCGCCGCTGCGTCGCTCGGGGGCGTACACGCTGCCGGACTTCGCCGAGGCGCGGCTGCACTCCCCGGCCCTGCGCGGGCTGGCCACCGGCTTCGTGGTGGTGATCGGCTGGCTCTACCTGGTGCCGCAGCTGCAGGGCGCCGGGCTCACCCTCAACATCGTGACCGGCGCACCCTCCTGGGTCGGCGCGGTGGTGGTGGGCGTGGTGGTGACGCTCAACGTCGCGGTCGGCGGCATGCGCAGCATCACCTTCGTCCAGGCCTTCCAGTACTGGGTGAAGCTGACCGCGATCGCGGTGCCGGCGATGGTGCTGCTGGTGATCTGGCAGGGCCGGGACGACGGGCGCGGGGAGCTGACCGCGGACGCGCCGCCGACCTTCCCGGCCGCGACCGCGGTCGAGGTGCGGACCGACGCCGAGGTCGTCGTCGACGAGCCGGTCGAGGTGACCGTGGACGGCGTGCCGACCCGGTGGGAGCCGGGCCCGCAGCGGCTGGTCGCCGGCAGCCGGGTGGACTTCCCGGCCGGCGCCGAGCTGCCCCAGGTGGTCGGCGGCGCCGCCGAGAGCGGCTCGGTGTGGGCGGCGCCGCTGTCCGGGGTGACGGGCGACCACCCGCTCTTCGCGACGTACTCGCTGATCCTGGCGACCTTCCTGGGCACCATGGGCCTGCCGCACGTGCTGGTCCGCTTCTACACCAACCCGGACGGCCGGGCCGCCCGCACCACCACGCTGGTGGTGCTGGGCCTGCTCGGCGTCTTCTACCTCTTCCCCACCGTGTACGGCGTGCTCGGCCGGGTCTACGCCCCGCAGCTGCTGCTGACCGGGCGGACCGACGCGGTGGTGCTGGTGCTGCCGGGCGCGGCGCTCGGCGGGCTGCCCGGCCAGCTGCTCGCCGGGCTGGTGGCGGCGGGCGCGTTCGCCGCCTTCCTGTCCACCTCGAGCGGGCTGCTGGTGTCGGTGTCCGGGGTGCTGTCCACCGACGTGATCGGCCGGTGGTCCGGTGGGCATGGCTCGGTCCGCGACTTCCGCCGCTCGGCGATCGTCGCCGGTCTGGTGCCGCTGCTGCTGACCCTGCCGCTCGGCAGCCTGGGCCTGTCCACTGTGGTCGGTCTGGCGTTCGCGGTGGCGGCGTCCACGTTCTGCCCGCTGCTGGTGCTGGGCATCTGGTGGCGCCGGCTGACCCCGATCGGCGCCGGCTGCGGGCTGGTCGCCGGCGGGGGGCTGTGCGGCGCCGCGGTGCTGGCCACCGTGCTCGGGCCCGACCTCGGCGGCTGGCCGGGGGCGCTGCTGGCCCAGCCGGCGGCGTGGACGGTGCCCATCGCGTTCGCCGTGATGGTGGTGGTCTCGCTGGCCACGCCGCGGCGGATCCCCGCCGACGTGGGCCGGACGATGCTGCAGCTGCACGCCCCGGAGTCGCTCCGGCTGCGCTGACCGGTGTGAGGGCAGTCACTCAGCGCACGACCGCTGCCGCTCGGCGCACCGCCCGCCGTCCGGGCCGGGCGCCGTCGCCGGCACTCCTACGGTTCCGTCGACGAGCTGCCGTCGACCGTGGAGGTGGCCAACGATGACCAGCAGCGAGATGCGGCGGAGCCCTGAGGCGGGCCCCGGCCGGCACATACCGACGGACGATGACTACGCGAGGATGGAGACGGACTCCCGGTTCATCGAGCTCCGCCGGCGGTACCGCAGCTTCGCCTTCCCGGCGACGGCGGTGTTCCTCGCCTGGTATCTGCTCTACGTGCTGATGTCCGCGTACGCCCGCGACTTCATGGACACCAAGGTGGTCGGCAACCTCAACGTCGCCTTCTTCTTCGGCATCCTGCAGTTCGTCTCGACCTTCCTGATCGCGTACCTCTACTCGAGGTACGCGAACCGGCGGCTGGACCCGCTGGCCGACGAGCTCAACCGCGACCTGGGAGGCCGCCAGTGAACGGCACGGTCACCGTCCTCGCGGCGAGCGCGGACACCCGGCGAGGACTGACCATCGGGCTGTTCGCGATCTTCATCGCGATCACCCTCTACATCACGTTCTGGGCCAGCCGGCAGAACAAGACGGCCGCGGACTACTACGCCGCCGGCCGCTCGTTCTCCGGCTTCCAGAACGGGCTGGCCATCGGCGGCGACTACATGTCGGCGGCGTCGTTCCTCGGCATCGCCGGGCTGATCGCGCTGTACGGCTACGACGGCTTCCTCTACTCCATCGGTTTCCTGGTGGCGTGGCTGGTCGCGCTGCTTCTGGTGGCCGAGCTGCTGCGGAACTCGGGCCGCTACACGATGGGCGACGTGCTCGCCTTCCGGATGCGGCAGCGGCCGGTCCGGACCGCGGCCGGCGTGTCCACCATCACCGTGTCGATCTTCTACCTGATCGCCCAGATGGTGGGCGCCGGTGCTCTCGTCGCGCTGCTGCTCGGCATCCGGCCGGGGGAGACGTTCCTGGGCATGACGCAGGGCACCGCGAAGAACGTCACCATCGTGATCGTCGGTGCGCTGATGATCCTCTACGTCACGGTCGGCGGCATGCGCGGCACCACCTGGGTGCAGATCGTCAAGGCCGGCCTGCTGATGACCGGCGCGATCCTCATGACGCTGTTCGTGCTGGCGAAGTTCAACTTCAACCCTTCCTCGCTGCTCGGCGCGGCGGCGGAGCAGAGCGGCAAGGGTGACGCCTTCCTCAACCCCGGGTTGCGGTACGGCGCCGGCGACTGGAAGACGAAGATCGACCTGATCAGCCTCGGCCTGGCCCTGGTGCTCGGCACCGCCGGCCTGCCGCACATCCTGATCCGCTTCTACACGGTGCCCACCTCCCGCGACGCCCGCCGCTCGGTCAACTGGGCGATCGGCATCATCGGCAGCTTCTACCTGCTCACCCTGGCGCTCGGCTTCGGCGCGGCCGCACTGGTGGGCACGAACGCCATCCGCACTGCCAACCCGGGCGGCAACACCGCGGCCCCTCAGTTGGCCGAGGAGCTCGGCGGTGGGCCCGGCACCACCGGCGGCGCGATCTTCCTCGCCTTCATCGCCTCGGTGGCCTTCGCGACGATCCTCGCCGTGGTGGCCGGGCTGACCCTGGCCTCGTCCTCCTCGGCGGCGCACGACATCTACGCGAACGCCATCCGCGACGGCGACGTCGGTGAGAAGGACGAGGTCCGGGTGGCGCGGGTGGCGGCCATCGTGATCGGCGCGGTGTCGATCGTGCTCTCCATCTTCGCGCAGAACCTCAACGTCGCCTTCCTGGTCGCGCTGGCCTTCGCGGTGGCGGCGTCGGCCAACCTGCCGGCGATCCTCTACAGCCTCTTCTGGCGGCGGTTCAATACCCGCGGCGCGGTCTGGGCCATCTACGGCGGCCTCGCCACCGCGGTGATCCTGGTGATCTTCTCGCCCGTGGTCTCGGGCAAGGCCACCGCGATGATCAGCGACAAGGACTTCGCCTGGTTCCCGCTGGAGAACCCGGGGATCATCTCGATCCCGGCCGGCTTCTTCTTCGGCTGGCTCGGCACCGTCCTGTCCAGGGAGCGCGACGACGTCAAGTACAACGAGCTGGAGGTGCGCTCGCTCACCGGGGCCGGTGCTTACTAGGCCCTGAGCCGGCCCGCCGCGCGGCGGGCCCCGGAACCGCGGCGTCGGTGGGTGGTCGGTCCCCCCACCGGCGCCGCGCCGTGTGTACGGCGACGCGGCAGCTGACCACTGGCCGTCCGGTACGCAGCGGGCAGTAGCATCAGCCCCTCCGAGAGAGTGACGGTCGGCATCCCCCATCAGGGGGACACCAGGACCGTCCGTGACCGGGAGGGTCGAGATGCGGGTCTACGGCGGCGACGGCGGCGGGGGGCTGCACGACGGCGGCGACGGCGGCGGCGGGGTGTCCGGCTAGGGCTCAGGCCGCCGGGGCGTGCTCGGCGTCGACGGAGCGGGCCCACCACAGCTCCCAGCTGTAGCGCTCGGGGAGCGGCTCGTCGCACGTCCAGCGGTAGCGCAGTGACCCGTCCGGCCCGGTCAGCCGCTTGAGCTCGCGGTTGTCCCGGTCCCGGACGAACACGTCGTCCCCGGCCTCCGGCGGGAAGTCGAAGTTCACCGTCAGCCGGGCCAGCGTGGACCGGCCCGGGTCCGCCACCTGCGGCGACGGGGTCCAGGTCAGCCGGTCGTGACCGGTGCCGCGCAGCGTGTCCCACATCCCGCGCATCCGGTATCGCGCGTACCAGCCGGTGGGCTCGGCGATGCTCGGCGTGAAGACGAACATGCAGCGCAGCAGCCCCGGCTTCTCGGTCAGCGCGACCGGCCGGATCGCGGTCCGGTCGTCCTCGGACCGGGTCACCATGTCGATCTCGGCCAGCGCCACCGTCTCGGTGTCCAGCTGGGTCGGCGTGGTCAGCCGGCCCTGCAGGAAGGGCAGGGTGGCGCCCCGGTCCGGGGTGGTGTGCCGGTGCTCGATCACCCGGTCGCCGTCCGCGGACGTGCCGATCAGGTAGGTCAGCTCGACGTCGTCGGTGTACGGCGCCGGGTAGCCCAGCCACATCTCGTGCAGCGCGGCCAGCACCGCCGCGTGCCGGACCCGCAGCGTCTGGTTGCCGGCCGCCTCCGCGGCCGCCCGGGCGGCCTGCTCGGTGGCCCGGGCGACCTCCTCCCGGGCGGCGCTCAGCTCCTCCTGGTGCCGGGTCTGCAGCAGCTGGAGCCGGGTCCGCTGCCGGAGCCGGATCCCGGCCACCGCCATCTGGCCGAGGAAGAGCAGCACGGACAGCACCAGCAGGCCGCCGAGCAGGTAGCGGCCGACCCCGTCGGCCCACACGGCGAGGCCGGCGGAGGCGGCCGCGAGGAGCACGTTGCCCCCCACGGCGGCGGTCCGCACGGCGTGCGAGAAGTCCTTCCAGCCCAGACCGGCGGCTGCCGGGACCGACGGCGGCTGATCCGTACGGCCCATCTGAACCCGCGACACCTGTCCTCCGTTCGGCAGTATCCCACCTCAAGAGTAGTCATCTGATGACTCTCCGTTCTAACGCTTCGGTCTCGGGCAGAGTTGCCGATCGCGGGAGGAACGGCGCGATGTCCTCCGGGGCCGGCGCGGATGGCAGGATCGGCCGGGTGCATCCCGGACAGGTTCCCGACGTCCAGCCGCGCGAGGTCAGCGACGGCGCGACCATCCTCGACGTCCGCGAGGACGACGAGTGGGCCGCCGGCCACATCGCCGGCTCCACCCACGTCCCGATGAGCGAGATCGTGCAGCGGGTGGCCGACGTGCCGGCCGCCGACCCGCTGCTGGTGGTCTGCCGGGTCGGCGCCCGGTCGGGGCAGGTGGCCGCGTGGCTGCGGGCCCAGGGCCGGGACGCGCACAACCTGTCCGGCGGGCTGCTGTCCTGGGCCGCCGCCGGCCGCCCGCTGGTCACCGACGCCGGCGCCCCCGGCACCGTCGACTGACCCGGCGCGCTCCCGCGGCTACGCGGGCGTCAGCAGGTGGTGGCCCTCGACCACCTGCAGCGCGAGCGTCTTGTAGCCGGCGCTGTCGAAGAGCACGACCACCCGGTCGCCCTCCTCGTACGTCTGCACGACCCCCTCGCCCCACTCGGGATGCCGGACCCGCTGCCCGACCGCGAACGGGCGGTCGTCGCTGTCCAGGCTCTCGCCCCGGTCGCAGTTGTCGCAGTGCCCGCAGCGCTGCGGGTGCGACTCGCCGAGCAGCTCCAGCACGATGCGCCGCCGGCAGTCGGTGGAGTCGGCGTACGTGCGGACCATCTCGACCGCCGACTTCGCGTACTGCCGGTGCAGCTGGCGCCGGTCGGTCGCGGCCTGGGCCAGCTCGGCGGCGGGCACGTCCCGGCGGGCCCGGCTGGCGGACACCCTCCGGTCCCGGCCGGACCGGACCGCGCCGGCGGCCTCCAGCTCGTTCACGATCGTGGTGATCCGGGCCGCGGACAGCCCGGTGCCGGCGGCCAGCGCCGTGCGGGAGATCGGCCCGTCCGCGCGCACCGCCTCCAGCACACCGGTCAGCTCCGGCACGCTCGGGCCGCCGCCGCCGGCGAAGAACCGCGGCAGCGACAGGTCGGACGGCAGGTAGAACAGCGCGGCCCGGGCCGGCTCCCGGTCGCGGCCGGCGCGGCCGATCTCCTGGTAGTACGCGTCCAGCGAGTCCGGCGGCTCGGTGTGGAAGACGAAGCGCACGTCCGGCTTGTCCACGCCCATGCCGAACGCGCTGGTGGCCACGATGACCTCGACCTTGCCGGTCATGAAGGCGTCCTGGGCGGCCTCCCGGTCGGTCCGGGACAGCCCGCCGTGGTAGTGCACCGCGTCCACGCCGTTGTCCCGGAGCAGCGCGGCCAGCTCCTCGGTGCGCCGGTGGGTGGCGGCGTAGACGATGCCGGGGCCGCCCGGCGCGACCGCGCCGGAGCCGGTGGGCAGCCGCTCGGCCTCGTACGCCGGGCGGTCGGCCACCTCCTCGTGGTCCGGCTCGCCGTGCAGCGCCAGCAGCACCTGGCGGAGCAGCTCGTCCCGCTTGGCGCCCTCGGAGCCGACCAGGTCCACGCCGAGCCAGATGTTCGGCCGGTCGGCGTCCCGGACGACCACCTCGGGGTCGCGCATGCGGAGCCGGCGGACGATCTCCTCCCGGACCCGCGGGGAGGCGGTGGCGGTGAGCGCGAGCAGCCGGGGCGAGCCGAGCGCGCGGACCACCGAGCCGAGCGCGAGGTAGTCGGGGCGGAAGTCGTGGCCCCAGTCGCTGATGCAGTGCGCCTCGTCGATGACCACCAGCGAGATCGACGCCCGCCGCAGCTCGGCCAGCACCTCGTCGTTGGCGAGCTGCTCCGGCGCCAGCAGCAGGAACTCCAGCTCGCCGGCGGCGAAGTCGGCGAGCGCGGCGCGGCGCTGCCTGGCCGGCAGGGTCGCGTTGAGCAGCGCCGCCTTCTCGCCGGCCCGGCCGAGCGCGCGCAGCTGGTCGTGCTGCAGGGCGATGGTCGGGGAGACGACCAGGGTGCCGCCGTCGATCAGCTTGGCCGCGACGGTGTAGACCAGCGTCTTGCCGGTGCCGGAGGCGAGCACGGCGAGCGTGTCCCGCTCCAGCACCGCGTCGATGGCCTCGGCCTGGCCCGGCCGGAAGTCGTCGGTGCCGACCACCTCGCGGGCCGCCGCCCGCACGGCTGCGCTCGTCACGCGCCCTCGCTACCCGGCCCGCCGTCAGGTCAACCGGAGCGACTCAGTCGAAGAGCTCTTCGAGGAACGAGCGGCGCTTGTGCTTCTTCGAGTAGTGGCGGGAGTCGTCGTCGTAGCGGCGGCGCTCGTCGTAGCGCGGCTCGTAGCGGGACTCCTCGTAGCGGGGACGCGACTCGTACATCGCCTCGTAGCGCGGCTCCGGCTTGCGGCGCTCCCGGTCGTCGTCATCGCCGTACCACCCGTTTTCCGCCTTGACCAGCTTTTCCAGCTCGCCGCGGTCGAGGAAGAGGCCCTTGCACTCGGTGCACTGGTCCACCACGACGCCGTTGCGCTCGTACTGGTGCATCACGTTGTGGCACTTGGGACACAGCAGGCTCATGCCGGGGAAACGACGCACCTGGCCCTGTGCGTTCCCCGACGCTACGGTGAGATCACCACACACGGGAGCCCGACGCATCGGGCTGAGAGGGCGGCACGCGGCCGCCGACCGTCGGAACCTGTCCGGGTCATGCCGGCGTAGGGAGCGTGCGATGGCCGTCACCACCCGTCCCACCGAGGCCCCGACGACGCTGGCGGAGGACCAGCCGCGGTCGCTGGGCTTCGCCGACCAGCTGGGCCTGTGGGCCAACCTCGGGATCAGCCTGCTCATCCCGGTCACCGCGACGTTCCTGGTCGCGCCCGGCCAGTCGTTCGTGGCCACGGTGGTGGCGATCGCCGCCGGCACCGCGCTCGGCTGCGTGCTGCTCGGCCTGGTCGCCCGGGCCGGCGCGGTGACCGGCGCGCCGACGATGGTGCTGCTGCGCGGCCTGCTCGGCCGCCGCGGGTCGTACCTGCCGACCGGCTTCAACCTGCTGCAGTGCGTCGGCTGGGCCACGTACGAGATCTGGATCATCGCCTTCGCCGCGCACGCGGTCTGGGACGGGCTGCCGAGATGGGCGTACGTGCTGCTGGCCGGCGGCGTGGCCACGCTGATGGCGCTGCGCCCGCTCGGCTCGGTCCGGCTGCTCAAGCGGATCGCGGTGGTCGCGGTGCTGGCCAGCTCCGCGTACTTCCTGATCGAGACCGCGCGCCGCCCGCTGGGCGACCTGACCGAGGGCAGCTGGACCGGCTTCTGGGTGTCCATGGACCTGGTCATCGCGCTGCCGGTGTCGTGGATCCCGCTGGTCGCGGACTACTCGCGCTTCTCCCGGTCCGGGCGGGCGGCCGGGCTCGGCACCGGGATCGGGTACGCGCTGTCGTCGGCCGCCTTCTTCCTGCTCGGCGTGCTGGCGCTGCGCGCGTACGGCACCGGGCCGGGCAACGACGTGGTCGGCGCGCTGCTCGCGGTGCCGGCCGGCGCGGCCGCGCTGATCATCCTGGCCGCCTGCGAGGTGGACGAGGCGTTCGCGAACATCTACTCCACCGCGACCAGCGTGCAGAACGTCGCGCCCCGGGCCGACCGGCGGCTGCTCGCGGTCGGCGTCGGCGGGCTCGCCACCGTGCTCGCGCTGGCCGTGGACGGCGGCGCGTACGAGCCCTTCCTCTTCCTGATCGGGGCGGTGTTCGTGCCGCTCGCCGGCACGCTGGTGGTCGACTTCGCGCTGTCCCGAGGGTCGTACGACACCTCGGCGGACGCCCCGCCGCGGTGGCGGATGGTGGTGCCGTGGGCCGCGGGCTTCGTGGCCTACCAGCTGACCGCGCCGACCGTCCTGGCCAAGTGGCCGGGCTGGGAGGGCTTCTGGCGGGACGCGCAGGACCTGCTCGGCATCTCCCCGACGAACGGCTTCTCCGCCTCGATCGTCGCGCTGCTGGTCGCCGGGGCCCTCACTCCGCTGGCCCGCGGGCGGCGTACGGTCCGCGCATGAGCGTCTTCACCGAGGCGGAGCGGGAGTATCTGGGCAGCGCGACGCTGGGCCGGCTGGCCACCATCGGGCCGGACGGGCAGCCGCACGTGGTGCCGGTGACCTACGCCTACAACGCCGCCGAGGACACCATCGACGTCGGCGGCATCACCTTCGGGCAGACCAAGAAGTGGCGGGACGCGCAGCGCAACCCGCGGGTGACCTTCCTGGTGGACGAGTCGTGGGGCAAGGGCGCCAAGGCGATCGAGATCCGCGGGCACGCCGAGGCGCACGAGACCGGCGGGGACAAGATCCACCCCAGGTTCCCCCACTTCAAGCCCGAGTTCCTGCGCATCCGGCCGCGCCGGGTCGTCGCCTGGGGCGTCGAGCCGGGCGACGGCGAGGGCACCTTCTCGGTCAACGCCCGCGACGTCTGACTCCGGCGGGCCGGCCCCGGGTCAGCCCTTGACGTAGGCGAGCTTCTCGACGACCCGGCCGCCGGCGACCCGGAAGACGTCGACGCCGCGGACGTGCCCGTCGGCGCCGGCCGGTCCCCACCGGTAGTGCCAGCGGACGACGACGCGGTCGCCGCAGGCGATCGTCTCCTCGGTGCTGAACCGGGCGTCCGGGGATGCCGCGAACAGCGCCTGCCAGGCGCCGCGGACGGCGTCCGCGCCCTCGTACCGGTCGCCGTCCGGCGGTGTGGTGCCCTCGAAGACGCAGTCGTCGCTCATCAGCGCCATGACGGCGTCCACGTCGTGCCGGCCGAACGCCTCGGCGAACCGCTCGACGACCGCGACGGGGTCGTCGTCCGGCGGCGCGGGCGCGGCGGTCCGGCCGAAGGCGGCCAGCAGCCGGGTGGTGGCGTCGGCGCCGGGCGGCACCGGCCGCCGCGGGCCGATCAACCCGGCCGCCCGGTACCCGTCCTCCCGCTCGCCGAACCAGGCGAGGCAGGCCTCGACGTCGTCCGGGTCCAGCTCCGGCGGGCGGCCCAGCGCGACCGCGAGGTCCCAGCGGTGCACGAGGTGGTCGGCGAACAGCTGCATCGCGTACTCGCGGCCCGGCGCGTCCCCGGCGGACAGGTGCACCGGGGCCGTCATCGCGCCCGGTGCCGAGGCGGCGGCGACGGCGCCCCGGGCGGCCTCGGCCCACCGGGCGGTCGGCACCGCGCCCAGCTGGTCGCCGGCCAGCCGGTCGCCGACCGCGCCGACGGTCGCGCCGGCGAACAGCTCGGCCGCCCACAGGTCCTCGACCGTGACGTGGTTGACCAGGGTGCGGACGGTCCAGCCCGGGCACGGGGTCGGCGCGCTCCAGGCCGGGTCGCGGATCTCGGCGACCAGCTCGCCGAAGCGGGCGACGGCGCGGTCCAGCAGCCGGAGCGCCTCGTAGCCGGTGCCGGCGGTGACGTCGGGGCTGGTGGTGGTCATCGGGTCCTCCTGGGTCCGCGGGACCCGCGTGGTCCCGGTGGCGGCGGACGCTAGGCGGCCGGGTTTGCAGTTCGTTGGCGATCGGCCGCTGGGTGCCGGTCCGGGCCGGCACACTGGCCGGGTGGCTCCACGGGGAGTGCAGATCCGGCTGCTCGGCCGCTTCCGGGTGCTGGTCGGGGAGCACGAGGTGCCGGTGGCGGCGTTCGGCGGGCGCAAGGTCCGCACGCTGCTGGCGGTGCTCGCCGTGCACCGGGACCGGTACGTCTCGCACGACGCGCTCGCCGACGCGCTCTGGCCGGACGCGCCGCCCGCCGACCCGGTGGCCAACCTCGGCGTCCTGGTCAACCGGGCGCGCCGGGCGCTCGGGGACGCCACCCTGATCAGCACCAGACCCCGCGGGTACGCGCTCGCCGCCGCGTGCGGGGTCGACACCGAGGACTTCGCCGAGCGGGTCGCCGCGGCCCGGCGGGACGCGGCCGGCGGTCCCGACCGGCGCGCGCTGCGGGGCTACCGCTCGGCCCTGCAGGCGTGGGCCGGCGAGCCGCTGGCCGAGGAGGCGGATGCCGGCTGGGCCCGGGACTACCGGGCCGCGCTGCTGGCCCTGCGCCAGGCGGCCCTGGAGGAGGCCGCGGACCTGGCCGTCCGGCTCGGCGAGAGCACGCTGGCGGTCTCGTACGCGGAGGAGGCGGTGGCGGCCGCGCCGCTCCGCGAGGTCGCCGCCCGGCGGCTGGCCGCCGCGCACGAGGCGGCCGGCGACCCGGCCGCCGCGCTGGACACGCTGCACGGGCTGCGCGGCCGGCTCCGCGACGAGCTCGGGGTGGACCCGACGGCCGAGACCGAGGAGGCGTACGCGCGGCTGCTGCGGGGACGGCGGCCGGCCCCGGCCCGGCCGGCGGCGTCCGGGGAGCTGCCGCTGCTGGGCCGGCGGCCCGAGCTGACCGGTCTCCTCGACCTGCTCGGCGGTGCCGGCGGTGCCGGCGGTGTCGGCGGTGCGGGCGGTGTCGCCGGGGCCGCCGTCGAGCTGGTCGGCGCCGCCGGCGCGGGCAAGTCCCGGCTGCTGGCCGAGGTGACGGCCCGGCTCGACCGCCCGGTGGTCGCCGCCCGGGCGTACCTGCCGGAGCGGGCCGAGCCGTGGAGCCTCACCCGCAGCCTGCTGCTGGCGGCGCTCGCCACCAGCCCGGGCATCGTCGCGGCGCTGCCCCGGCACTCGGTCCCGGCGATGCTGCAGGTCGTGCCCGGCCTCGCCGACGCCGGCGAGCCGCCCGCCGGTGCGCTCGACCCGGCCAGCCGGCGGGCCCTCCTGCTCGAGGGGGCGGTCCGGATGCTGGTGGCGGCGGCACCGGGGCTGGCCGCCGTCGTGGTGGACGACCTGCAGTGGTCGGACCCGGACAGCCTCGTCGTGCTGGCCGACCTGATCGACCGGGCACCCGGTCTCCCCGCCGTGCTCGCGTACCGGCCGGAGGAGGTGCCGCCCGGCGGCGCCGTCCGGGCCGCGCTGGCGGACGTGCGGGCGCTCCGGGACGTGCGCTCGGTGGAGCTGCTGCCCCTGACGGCCACCGACCTCGGCGCGCTGCTCGAGCCGGCGGTCGCCGCCGCGGTCAGCGAGGGCACCGGCGGGCAGCCGTTCGCGGTCACCGAGGTCCTCGCCGAGCTGACCCGGCGTGGTGCCGTCGTCCGGGAGCGGCACGGCCGCTGGCGGGCGGGCGCGCCGGCGACGGCCGCCGAGCAGGCCGCCGCGCTGGGCCGGGCGGGCCGCCGGCGCCGGCTGCGGGCGCAGGTCGAGCGGCACGCCCCGGCGGACCGGACGGTCCTCGGGCTGCTGGCGCTGCTGGCCCGGCAGGTGCCGGTGCCCACCCTGGCGGCGGCGGCCGCGATGTCTCCGGAGGACGTCCTGCGGTCGCTGGCCGCGCTGTCCGCGGGCGGGCTGGTGCGGCTCGGCGACCGCGGCTGGGCGACGGCCCACGACCTGGTCGGGCAGACCGTCGGCGACGACCTGGACGCCGCCGAGCGGGCCCGCCTGCACGGCCGGATCGCCGGCGCGCTCGGCGCCGCCGACGCCGACCCGGCCGAGCTGGCCCGGCACCACGCCGGGGCCGGGGACGCGGACGCGGCGGCCCGCTGCTACGCGGCCGCGGCCCGGAGCCTCGTCGACGGCGCCGACGACGGCGGGGTCGCCGAGCTGGTCGACAGCGGGCTCGCGCTGGCACCGCCGCCCGCGGTCCGGGGCCAGCTGCTCGACGTCCGGGCCCGGCTGCGGACCCGGCGGGGGGACCTCCCGGGCGCCCGCGCGGACCTCCGCGAGGCCCTCGCCGGCGCGACCGACCCGGCCGTCCGCTCCGGCCTGCGGGCCCGGCTCGCCCTGCTCTACTCCGGCGCCGAGGACCTCGACCGGGCGGCCGGACTCGCCGAGCTGGCGGTCGTCGACGCCGGCGACGACCCGGCCGCGCTGGCCCGGGCGCTCGAGGTCGCCGCGATCGTCGACATGAACCGGGAGCGGGCGGACCGCGCCCGGCGGCGGTTCGACCGGGCGCTGGAGCTCTACCGGTCCGGGCACGACGCGGGCGGTGCGGCCCGCATCCTGGACGGCCGGGCGATGGCCACCTTCCTCGGCGGCGACATCGCCGCCGCGGTCGCCCTCTTCGGCCAGGTCGCCGACCTGTTCACCGACTCGGGCGAGCTGGTCCGGGTCCTCACCCCGCTGTCCACCGCCGGCCACGCCCTGGTCTTCGGTGCCGACCCGGCCGGCGGCCTCGCGCGGACCGGGGCGGCGCTCGACCTGGCCCGGTCGCTCGGGCACGGCGAGGGCACCACGTACGCGCTGTGGCACCGCGCCGAGGCGCTGGCCGCGCTGGACCGCCCGGCCGAGGCGCTGGACTGCGCCGGCGAGGCGCTGGAGATCGCCGAACGGCTGGGTCACCGCGGCTGGACCGCGACGGCGCTGCGGGCGCTGGGCATCGCCCGGCAGGCCGCCGGCGACCCGGCCGGCGCGGCCGAGGCGTTCCGCCGGTCGCTCGACACGGCGACCGGGCTGTCGCTGTTCTCCTCGTGGGCGGCGTCCCGGCTCGCGCTCACGTCGATCCGCACCGGCGACCTGGACGCCGCGGCCCCGCTGGTCGACCGGGCCCTGGCGGAGGGCCCACCGCTCGCCCACTTCGAGGCCCGGCTGGCGCGGGCCGAGCTCGCGCATGCCCAAGGTGCCGCGGCGGCGCGGGAGCTGGCCGCCGACGCGGCCCGGCGGGCCCGGGCCGGCGGGCACCTGGCGTCGCTGCCCCGGCTCGAGCGGCTGGCCGGGCCCGACCGCGACCCCGGCCGGCCGTCGACCGGCTCTACCGTGCCGCCATGAGCAGCAGCCGGATGCCCTGGTCCGCCGTCGTCGCCCGCCGGCTGGCGCGGCACGGGCTGGCCGCGCCGCTGGCCGGGTCGCCCGAGGACGTGGTCCGGGCGATGTGCGGCGCGCACGCCCAGGTGATGGTCGCGGGCGAGCTGTCGGTCGCGCTCCGGCTCGCCGGCGGCAGCCGGGCCGCCGTGCAGGCCGCGCTGTGGACCGACCACACGCTGACCAAGACCTACGGTCCGCGCGGCACCGTCCACTTCCTGCCCACCGCGGACCTGCCGATGTGGACCGGCGCGCTGTCCGCGCTGCCGCCGCACTCGCCCTTCCCGGAGGGCGTGCGGCTGACCCCGGAGCAGACCGAGTCGGTGCTGGCCGGCATCGCGGCGGTGCTCGCCGACGCCGAGCTGACCGTGGACGAGCTGACCGGGGCGCTGGCCGACACGGTCGGGGCGTGGGCCGCGGACCGGGTGATGCCGGCCTTCCAGGAGCTGTGGCCGCGCTGGCGGCAGGCGACCGGGCTGGCCGCGCACCGCGGCGTCCTCTGCTTCGGCCCCAACCGCGGTCGCAAGGTCACCTACACCAGCCCGCGCCGGTGGCTGCCCGGCCTGACCCCGGACCCGGCCGGGGTCGGCGCGCTGCTGAGGTCCTACCTGCACGCCTACGGCCCGGCCCGGCCGCGGGACTTCGCGCAGTGGCTGGCCGCGCCGCCGTCCTGGGCCGCCGGCGTCTTCGCCGACCACGGCGGCGACGCTCCAGTCGGTGGTCGTGGACGGCGTCGAGGGCCGGGTCGTCGCCGGCGACGTCGAGCTGCCGGCCGACCCGCCGCGCGGCCTCCGGCTGCTGCCCTACTTCGACGCGTACGTGGTCGGCAGCCACCCACGGGAGCGGGTCTACCCCGGCCGGGCCGCGGACCGGGCGCTGGCCGGCAGCCAGGCCGGCAACTTCCCGGTGCTGCTGCTCGACGGCGTGGTCGCCGGCGTCTGGCACCAGAAGAAGGCCGGCAAGCGGCTCGCGGTCACGGTCGAGCCGCTGCGGCCGCTGCCCGCCGCCCGCCGCCGCGAGCTCGCCACCCAGGCCGACCGGGTCGCCGAGATCCTCGGCGGCACCGCCGACCTCACCGTCGGCACCGTCACCGTCGGCGCGCACGCCTGAGAGGTCAGGGCGTGGCGTCCTCCGCCGCGGTGGGCAGCTCGTAGTCGGCGAAGCGGTCGCGCAGCGTCTTCTTGGAGAACTTGCCGACCGACGTCTTCGGCACCTCGTCGATGAAGACGACGTCGTCCGGCAGCCACCACTTGGCCACCCGCGGCTTGAGGTAGTCGAGCAGCTCCTCCTTGGTGGCCGACGCGTCCGGCTTGAGCACGACCGCGGCCAGCGGGCGCTCCTGCCAGCGCGGGTGCGGCACCCCGATGACCGCGGCCTCGGCCACCGCCGGGTGGCCCATCAGGTGGTTTTCCAGCTCGACCGAGCTGATCCACTCGCCGCCCGACTTGACCAGGTCCTTGGTCCGGTCGGAGAGCCGGATGTTGCCGTACTGGTCGATCGCGCCGACGTCGCCGGTGCGCAGCCAGCCGTCCTCGGTGAACGAGTCGCCGCTCGGCTCGGTCCGGTAGTAGGCCTTCGCGATCCACGGCCCGCGCACCTGGAGCTCGCCGGTGGCCTTGTCGTCCCAGGGCAGCTCGGTGAGCGTGCCGGGCTCGACGATCCGCGCGTCCACGCCGACCGGCGGGATGCCCTGCCGGGCCCGGACGTCGGCCAGCTCGTCCTCGCTGAGCCCGTCGTACGCGCTCGGCACCTTGTTGATGGAGCCGAGCGGGCTGGTCTCGGTCATGCCCCAGGCGTGCAGGATCGGGAGGCCGAGCTTCTCCTTGTACGCCTCCGACAGCGCCTTCGGCACCGCCGAACCGCCGCACAGGACGACCCGCAGCGCGGACAGGTCGCGCCCGTCCAGCAGCGGCAGCATGCCCATCCAGATGGTCGGCACCCCGCCGGTGATGGTGACCCGTTCCTCCTCCAGCATCGCCACGATCTTGTCCGGGGCCATCTGCGGACCGGGCAGCACCAGCTCGGCGCCGGCGAAGACCGGCGAGTGGGCGAAGCCCCAGGCGTTGGCGTGGAAGAGCGGCACGACCGGCAGGATCCGGTCCCGCTCGGTGAGCCCGAAGCCGCCGGCGGCATTGAGCGAGGACAGCGAGTGCAGGTAGAGCGAGCGGTGCGAGTAGACCACGCCCTTGGGGTGGCCGGTCGTGCCGGACGTGTAGCACATCGCGGCCGCCGCGGTCTCGTCGTCGGTGGCGAAGCGGGCCGGCGCCGCGTCCGCGAGCAGGTCGTCCAGCCGCAGCACCCGAGGGTCGTCCGGGATCTCCGCCGGCGCGCCGTCGTCCATCACCACGAAGTGGCGCACCGTCTCGAACGTCGGCGCGAGCTTCCAGAAGAGCGGCAGCAGCGACCGGTCGACGAAGATGACGTCGTCCTCGGCGTGGTTGGCGATGTAGGTCAGCTGCTCCGGGAAGAGCCGGATGTTGAGCGTGTGCAGCACCCGGCCGGAGCAGGGGGCGGCCCAGTAGAGCCCGAGGTGGTCCGCCGTGTTCCAGGCGAAGGTGCCGACCCGGGCCTCCGGCGGCACGCCGAGCGCGTCGAGCACGCCGGCCAGCCGGCGGGTGCGGTCGGCCCACTCGGCCACCGTGGTCCGCTCGCGGCCGGTCGCGGTGCCCCAGACGACCTGCTTGTCGCCGTACAGCCGCTCGTACCGGTCGAACACCGGCGGGAGCGTGAGCGGGTAGTCCTGCATCAGTCCCTGCACGGCGGCCTCCTTGCCCGTCGGACCATCTGCCCGGGAGCCTGCCATGCCGGCGCCTTTCCGGCACGGCCCGTCCACAGCCGGCCGGGCCGACCGACCGCTCTCGACGCTAGGGTGTTCTCAACCCGCTGGCGGCGCGGACGACGCCCGACGCCGACCGGCGGCGTTCTCGTCGTCGCCGATACAACGACGGTATCGGACTCCTCCTCGGCCTTGCCGGACGACGTCTGGACGCCGTCCGCATCCACCGCGGATTGAGAGACACGCCTAGCCGCCCCAGAAGGCGCGCAGCTCGAGCATCCCGTGCGCGGCGACCGGGTGCTTCGCGGCGAGCGCGATCGCCTCGTCCAGGTCGGCGCAGTCCAGCACGTCGAAGCCGGCGATCTGCTCCTTGGTCTCCGCGTACGGGCCGTCGGTGACCACCACCTGCCCGTCCCGGACCCGGACCGTCGTCGCCTCCGCGGGCGGCCGCAGCCGGTCGCCGTCCAGCCGGCGCGGCCCGGCCTCGGCCACCCAGGGGTCGGCGGTCTGCGCCCCGCCGGACTCGGTCGGGTCGTCCTCCCGGCTCAGGTCGACCGAGCCGTCCACGCACACCAGCATCAGGTACTTCATTCCTGCCTCCTCCTCGGTCAGCGTCCGGGGGATGACGAACGGGTGCCGCCCGGATCGACAACGACCGGCAGGGTGGCCAGCCCGCGCAGCACGAACTCGGGCCGCCGGACCGGCTCGCCGGCCAGCTCCAGCCGGCCGAAGCGGTCCAGCAGGGTGGCCAGCGAGACCTGCAGCTCGACCCGGGCCAGCGGCGCGCCCAGGCAGTAGTGGATGCCGGCGCCGAAGCCCAGGTGCGGGTTGACCGTGCGGCCCACGTCGAGCCGGTCCGGGGCGTCGAAGACGGCCGGGTCCCGGTTGGCCGCGCCGAGCAGGGCGGCGACCTTCTGCCCCGCCTTCACCTCGACGCCGGCCACCGACGCGTCCTGCTTCGCGGTCCGCTCGAAGAGCTGCAGCGGCGAGTCGTACCGGATCAGCTCCTCGACCGCCGCCGGCAGCAGCCCGGGGTCGGCGCGCAGCCGGGCCAGCTGGTCGGGGTGCCGCAGCAGCGCCAGCACCCCGTTGCCGACCACGTTGACGCTGGCCTCGTGCCCGGCCATCTGCAGCAGCACCGCCGTCGCGACCAGCTCGTCCTCCGAGAGCCGGGACCCGTCGGCGTCCCGGATCCCGATCAGCTCGGACAGCAGGTCGTCGCCGGGCGAGCGGCGCCGGTACGCGATCAGCGACCGGATGTACGCCACGTACTCGGCCGCGGCCCGCTCGGCGGCGACCCGGGACTCCGGGGTGACGCGGTACTCGTACAGCTTCACGATCGCGTTGGACCACGGCCGGAGCAGCCCGCGGTCGGCGTCCGGCACCCCGAGCAGGGCGGCGATCACCGCGACCGGCAGCGGCTCCGCGTAGGCCGGCAGCAGGTCGACGGTCCCGGACAGGCCGTCGGCCAGCTCCGCCGCGACCGCGGCGACCCGGGGCCGCAGCCGCTCCACCTGGCCGCGCCCGAAGCCGGCCGCGACCAGCCGGCGCAGCCGGGTGTGCACCGGCGGCTCGTTCTCCAGCATCGAGTGCACGTGCAGCAGCGTGTACGCCGGCAGCGACTCGGCCGGCCAGCGCGGCGCCCAGAGCCGGCCCAGCCGCCGGTCCCGGAGCACGGCGTCAGCCTCCGCGTGCCCGTACGTCACGTACATGCCGAGGCCGGCGTGCCAAGCTGCCCGGGCGCGGGCGCGTTCGGCCGCGAAGACCGGGTACGGGTCGGCCACCACGGCCGGTGCGGCCGGATCGAAGTCCACGACCAGGAACGGTAGGGCGAGAGCAGCGATGGGGGGCAGGCCCGGCCGGCCGCTGGTCGTCGCGCACCGCGGATCCTCGTACGCGGTCGCCGAGCACACCCTCGGCGCCTACCTGCGGGCGATCGAGGAGGGCGCCGACGGGGTGGAGTGCGACGTCCGGCTGACCCGGGACGGCCACCTCGTCTGCGTGCACGACCGCCGGGTCGACCGGACCTCGTCCGGGCGCGGGGTGGTGTCCGACTTCGACCTGGACGACCTGCGCGGGTTCGACTTCGGCTCCTGGCACGCCGAGCTGCCGGACTCCGCGGACGGCCTGCTGCAGCGGCGCCCGTTCATCGAGGAGCGGGACAGCACCGAGGCACCGGTGCTCACCCTGGAGCGGCTGCTGGAGGCGCTGGCCGACGCCGGCCGGCCGGTCCGGCTGCTGGTCGAGACGAAGCACCCGACCCGGTACGCCGGGCTGGTCGAGCAGCAGCTGGTCCGGCTGCTGGACCGGTTCGGGCTGGCCACCCCGGCCGACCGGTGGGCCTCCCCGGTGACCGTGATGAGCTTCTCCCCGGTCGCCGTCCGCCGGGTCCGGCTGCTCGCCCCGGCGCTGCCGACCGTCCAGCTGTACGAGCGGATGCCGGTGCTGCGCCGGGACGGCTCGCTGCCCACGGCGGCCGACATCGCCGGACCCTGGGTGGAGATCCTGCGGGCGCACCCCGAGTACGTGCGGCGGGTGCACGCCCGCGGCCACCCGGTCTACGTGTGGACGGTGGACGAGCCGGCGGACATCGAGCTGGTGCTCGGCCTGGGCGTGGACGTCGTGATCACGAACCGGCCGACGGACGTGCTGGCTCGGCTCGGCTGAGGTCCTGGCCGGTGTGATGGGCGACGATCCGGGACAGCAGCTTCTGCAGCTCGGACCGCTCGTCGTCGTCCAGCGGCGCGAGCACCTCCTCGTTGGCCTCGCGGGCCAGCTCGCGCAGCCGGGCGACCGCGAGCTGGCCGCGGGCGGTGATCTCCAGCGCGTACCGCCGGCGGTCCGCGGGGTCCCGCCGCCGCTCCAGCAGCCCGGCCCGCTCCAGGATGTCGACCAGGCCGACCAGGTCGCTGGGGTCGAGCAGCAGCACCGTGCTGACCTCGCGCTGGGACACCGGCTCGAGCTGGGCCACGGTGTGCAGCACGCCGATGCAGCCGGGCCGGAAGCCGGCCTCGATCGCCCACTTCTCGTGGGCCATCCGGTCGGCCATGGCGCGCCGGGTGAGCTGGGCCAGCCGGTGCGTCAGCGTGGCGACGTCCCGGTCGGGCATGCGGTCATCATAAGGCGGTTGACCACGGGGCTGTCCAATGGTGGGATGGTCCCATGGATTCACCACCGCCGGCCATCGAGGTGGCCGGACTGGAGAAGCGCTACGGGGACGTCGAGGCGGTGCGCGGCGTCGACTTCCGGGTGGAGGCGGGGGAGACCTTCGGCTTCCTCGGGCCCAACGGGGCCGGCAAGTCCACCACCATCAACATCCTCTGCACGCTGGCCCGCGCCACCGCCGGCACGGCCCGGGTCGCCGGCCACGACGTGGCCACCGAGCGGGACGAGGTGCGCCGGTCGATCGGCCTGGTCTTCCAGGACCCGACCCTGGACTCCGATCTCACCGCCGAGGAAAATCTGCGCTTCCACGCCGAGCTCTACGGCGTGCCCCGGGCGGTGCTCGACCAGCGCATCGACGACATGCTCCGGATGGTCGGGCTGACCGAGCGGCGCGGCAGCGTGGTGCAGACCTTCTCCGGCGGGATGAAGCGCCGGCTGGAGATCGCCCGCGGCCTGCTGCACTCGCCCCGGGTGCTCTTCCTGGACGAGCCGACCATCGGGCTCGACCCGCAGAGCCGGGCCTCGGTGTGGGACTACATCCGGGCGCTGCGCGAGCGCGAGGACATCACCGTCTTCCTCACCACCCACTACATGGACGAGGCCGAGCACTGCGACCGGATCGCGATCATGGACGCCGGCCGGATCGTCGCCCTGGACACCCCGGAGGCGCTCAAGGCCGCCGTCGGCAAGGACCGGGTGCAGATCACCACCGCCGACGACGAGGCGGCGATCGCCGCGCTGCGCGGCCGCTTCGGCATCGAGGCCGGCATGCACTCCGGCGCGGTGACCTTCTCGGTCGCGGACGGGGAGCGCTTCGTGCCGCAGCTGTTCGCCGAGCTGGGGGTGTCCATCCGCTCGGTCAGCGTGTCCAGCCCGAGCCTGGACGACGTCTTCCTGGCCCACACCGGCAGCACCATCCGGGACGCGGAGAGCTCATCCGCCGACCGGATCCCCGCCATGTTCCGCGCCGGGAGGCGATGAGCGTGACCACTCCGACCCCCGGCGCCGGCTCCGCCGCGCCGCTCGCCACCGAGGAGACCGCGCAGGTCGCCGCGGCGGTGGCGACCGCCCCGATCGTCCCGGTCCGGCTCGCCGCGTCCGGCCCGCGGCACACGCTGCGCGCGGTCAAGGTGGTCTGGCAGCGGGAGATGATCCGCTTCTTCCGGGACAAGGGACGGCTGATCTCCGGGCTGGCCCAGCCGCTGCTGCTGCTCTTCGTGCTCGGCACCGGGCTGTCCGGGCTGGTCCGGGCCGGCACCGGCGGCGTCGCCTTCACCACGTTCCTCTTCCCCGGGATCCTGGCCACCTCGACGCTGTTCACCGCGATCTTCGCCGGCATCTCGATCGTCTGGGACCGGGAGTTCGGCTTCCTCCGGGAGATGCTGGTCGCGCCGGTGCCGCGGACCGCGATCCTGGTCGGCAAGTGCCTCGGCGGCGCGACGGTGGCCACCGCGCAGGCGGCCATCGTGCTCGCGCTCGCCGGCCTGGTCGGGGTGCCGTACGACCCGGTGATGATCGTGACGCTGCTCGCGCTGCTCTTCCTGACCGCGATGACGATCACCGCGTTCGGCCTGATGATCTCGGCCCGGATCAAGCGCTTCCAGGCCGTCATGCCGATCACGCAGCTGGTGCTGACGCCGATGATGTTCCTGTCCGGGTCGATGTTCCCGCTGGCCGGGCTGCCCGTCTGGCTGGCCGTGCTGACCCGGGTCAACCCGCTGACGTACGCGGTGGAGCCGATGCGGCACACGGTCTTCGACCAGCTCGAGCTCGATCCGGCGACCCGGGCCGCCCTCGACCCCGGCATCACCTGGGGCAGCTGGGTGGTGCCGGTCTGCTGCAGGTCCTGGTGGTCGCCGCCCTCGGCATCGGCATGCTCGCCGTCGCCGCCCTCCAGTTCCGCCGGCCGGATTGATCAGGTGAGCCGGTCGGCGAGGGCGGTGGCGAGGGCGCGGCCGGAGGACCAGGCCGTCTCCACCCGCGGCTCGCCCCAGGCGTCGCCGCACAGGCCGACGAGGGCGTCGCCCAGGTGGTAGGGCCGGTCGTGCGGCTGCGCCGGCGTGGACAGCGACCAGCGGTGCACGTGGGTCCAGGCCGGCCGGTCGTCGATCTCCATCACCCGCAGCAGCGCGGCCAGCACCTCCTCGGCGGCCGCCTGCGGCCGGTCCAGGTGCGGCGCGGCGAACTCGCCGGTGGTGTGCGCGACCAGCACCGGCGCCCCGTCGCCGCGCCGCCGGCCGTCGTCGGCGACCCAGGACAGCACCGGGTCGTCGCCGACGAAGACCCCGTCCACGTCCGGCCAGTCCTGCCGCGGCCAGCCGGCGGCCAGCGCCAGCGCGGGCCTGGACTCCCGGTCCCGGACCGCCCGCACCTCCGCGGTCAGCTCGTCCGCGAGCAGGTCGGACGCCTGCGGGTCGGGCATGGCGAGCACGACCGCCGCGGCCGGCTCGCCGTCCACGGTCGGCCCCGGGCCGACGTCGGACACCTCGACCCGGGTGACCAGGTCCAGTCCGGTGGCGAGGTCCTCGACCAGGGAGCGCAGCCCGCCGGCGGCCCCGTACCGGACCGGACCGACGGTGCTCTCGCTCCACCCGCGCGCGTCCCGGACGGCGAAGCGGTCGGTCCACCGGTGCGCCAGCCCGCGCTCCAGCCAGGAGTCGACCACCTGCTGGAAGTCGGGCGTCCGGCAGGTGAAGTACGACGCGCCGAGGTCGACCCGGCGACCGTCCAGCGTGCGGCTGGCCATCCGGCCGCCGGGCACGTACGACCGCTCCCGGAGCTGGACCGGCACGCCGCGGGCGGTCAGCTCCCGGGCGCAGGACACGCCGGCGATGCCGCCTCCGACCACGATCACGGACTGCACCGGACCATCCTGCTGGTTGAGCCGCCCGGGCGCGCGCCGGCCACGGTCGGGACCGGAATGGTTACCGTCCCGGGCCACCGGGGATATCTCCACCGTCCAGCAGCCGTCGAGGAGTGGCGGAAGAGGTGCCGTGCTGCGCATGGTGACGGTCGACCACGCGCCCTCAAGTGCTGCTGAGGCACGTCGTGAGCTCGGCGCGGACCTCACCAGCCAGGGCCTCCCGGCCACCCTGGTGGACGACGCCGAGCTGGTGGTCAGCGAGCTGATCGGCAACGCGGTCCGGTACGGCCGGCCGCTGCCCGGCAACGTGCTGAGGGTCGCCTGGAGCGTCGAGGCCGGCAGCCTGCTGGTCAAGGTGACCGACGGCGGTGGCCGGGAGGCGCCGCGGTTCCGGGAGGCCGGCCCGTCCGACGTGCGCGGGCGCGGCCTGGCCATCGTGGACGCGCTGGCCAGCAAGTGGGGCGTCGACCGGTACGAGAACGGCGCCGGCCCGGTGAGCACCGTCTGGGCCGAGCTGGCAGTCTGACCCCCTAGGCTGCGTCCACGTGAGCCGTCGTACCGCCAGCCGCCGCCCGCCCGCCCGCGCCGCCGGGGAGGTGGCGCCCAAGCAGCCGTGCCCGTGCGGGTCCGGCCGGCGCTACAAGAGCTGCCACGGGGCCGGTGACGTCGCCGTGGCCCGCCCGTTCGAGGGGTTGGCCGGGGAGTGCGACTGGGTCGCGCTGCGCGAGCTGGTGCCGTCCGCGACCGCGCCGCTGCGGCTGACGGGCGGCGACCGGGACGTCGCGCTGGCCACCGTGCTGCCGCTGGCGCTGCCGGCGATCGTCCGCGCGGACGGCCGGGTGCTGCTCGGCCTGCAGGTGCACGCCCGGTCCGGTGACGTCAGCCGCGACCTCGCGCACGCGCTGGAGCAGGCGCTCGCCGCCGAGCCCGGCACCATGGTCCAGGCCGGCGGGCTGCCCGGTCCCGGCCCGCGGCTGCAGGACCTGCTCGACCCGGACGCGCCCCTGGTGCCGGAGCTGCACGAGGACTTCGGCTTCTGGCTGGACGGCGCCGACGACCGGTCGGCCGAGGTGCAGGCGTCCATGGAGCGGGCCAACACCGCGGTGGTGCCGACCGTCCGGCTGGCCGGCGTCGACGCGGCGTACTGGTGCCGCATCGGGGACAAGGCGCACCTGCGCTGGGCGATGCCGCAGCCGGAGGACGAGCTGCTCGACGCGCTGGCCCGGCTGGGGGCCGCGGGCCAGCTGCCGCTGGCGCCCGAGGGCACCCGGTACGCCGGGTCGTTCCGGGCGCACGGCCTGCTGGTGCCGGTCTGGGACCTGCCGGTGGACGAGCCGGCGGAGACCTGGGCGGAGCCGGCGGCGGCGTTCGCCGACCGGCTGACCGCCGCGCTGGGTGCGGGCCAGCCGCTCACCCCGGCCGAGCGGCGCGCCCGCGACGGCATCCGCGGCCGCCAACTCACCCTCCGCTGAGCCGGGGTCAGCGCAGGAGCAGGCCGTACTCGGAGACGGTGCGGGCCAGGGCCGCGCCGGGGGTCCGGGCCAGCTCCTCCTCGCCGAAGCGCTCGTCCCCGGTCACCTCGGCCACCGCGTACACCGGCGCCGGGAAGCGGGCCACCTCCGCCGCCGACCCGAACGCCGCCTGCGCCAGCACCAGCCCGGACAGCTCGCCGGCGAACACGTCCACCCCGCACGGCCAGCCGCCCAGCCGCACCGGGTAGCGCCGCCACACCAGCACCTCGGCCGGCAGCCGGCGCAGCAGCGCGTACGCCTCCGGCCGGAGCCGCTCGGTCAGCACCACCCGCGCGGCCGGGTCGATGCGGATCAGCTGGCCCAGGGTCAGCTCCGGGTCGGCCGGCGCCACCGGGGACACCGCCCGGCGCAGCGCGAGCCGGGTGCCGGCCAGGTAGCGCTCCTCGACCAGCGAGGCGGTGCCGGCGGCGAGGGCGCGCGGCAGCGCGGGCAGCAGGAAGCGGCGCTCGTGTCGCAGCCCGTCCCCCGTGGCGCCAGGCGTCACCCGCCCGCCGGCGGGGGGCCGGCGGTGCCGTCGAGAGGGTCGCGGACGATCGGGCAGGACATGCAGCGCGGGCCGCCCCGGCCGCTGCCCAGCTCGCTGCCGGCGATCCGGATGACCTCGATCCCGGCCTCCTCCAGCCGGGCGTTGGTCTCCGTGTTCCGCTCGTACGCCATCGCCAGCCGGGGCGCCACGCAGAGCGTGTTGTTGCCGTCGTCCCACTGCTCGCGCTCGGCGATGACCGGGTCCAGCCCGGTGCCGATGACCCGGATCCGGTCCAGCCCGAGCGCCCGCGCGCCGGCGGCCAGGAACGGCTCCGCCTCGCCGACGACCAGCTCGCCCGAGCCGTCGTCGAGCGCGGTCACCGGGTAGGCCAGCGTGTCGGCCACCGGCGGGTAGAGCGTCACCGCGTCGACGTCGACCATCGTGCAGATGGTGTCCAGGTGCATCGTCGCCCGCTCCTGGGCGATCGGGACCACCAGCACGGTGTGCGCGAGCCCCTCGGTGAACACCCGCCGGGCCAGCCGCTCCACCCCGGCCGGGGTGGTCCGCTGCCCGGTGCCGACGGCCAGCACGCCCGGGCCCAGCAGCAGCACGTCGCCGCCCTCGAGCCACTCGGCGCTCGGCTCGTACAGCGTGGCCGTGCCGGCGAAGCGCGGGTGGAAGCGGTAGATCGCGCGCAGCACGGTCGCCTCCCGCCGGCGGGCCGGCATGGACGGGCTGGTGACCGCGACCTCGCCCCGGATCCAGACGCTGGAGTCCCGGGTGAAGAGCAGGTTGGGCAGCGGGTCGACGACGAAGTCGTGCTCGTCCATCAGCCGGTAGGTCAGGCCCCGGCCGGTCTTCAGCTCGCGCTGGGCCAGCCCGCACATGAGCACCCCGGCCAGGTCGGCCGGGTGCAGGTCGGCCAGGTAGGTCCCCACCACCGCGCGCAGCGTCGAGCCGAGCCGCGGGCCCTCCAGCACCGCCTCGATGGTGAGCTCCCGGGCGGCCGGCTCGTGCAGCGCCCGCTCCAGCAGGTCGGCCAGGTAGAGCACCTCGACGCCGTGGTCGCGCAGCGCCTGGGCGAAGCGGTCGTGCTCCTCCTGGGCGCGGTCCACCCACGGGATGCCGTCGAAGAGCAGCTGGTCGTTGTTGCGCGGCGTCAGCCGCTTCAGCTCGGCACCGGGCCGGTGCAGCAGGACCGTGCGCAGCCGGCCCACCTCGCTGTCGACGTAGCCGGTCACGGCGAAACTCTAGCGGCGTACGGACCGGGACGTACCGGGCGGTAGGTTCGTGGCATGGGTCTGCTGGACGGCAAGGTGGTCGTGGTCACCGGGGCGGGTCGCGGGATCGGCCGGGGCGAGGCGATCGAGTGCGCTCGGCAGGGCGCAGCGGTGGTGCTCAACGAGTACGACCCGGCGGTCGGCACCGAGGTCGTGGCGGAGATCCAGGGCGCCGGCGGCTCGGCCGTGCTGGTCGAGGGCGACGTGTCCGAGATCGAGGTGGCCGACCGGCTGGTGGCGACCGCGGTGGGCGAGTTCGGCCGGCTGGACGGGCTGGTCAACAACGCCGGCGTGCTCCGCGACCGGACGCTGGCGAAGATGAGCCCGGAGGAGTGGGACACCGTCGTCCGGGTGCACCTGCGCGGGCACTACGCGCCGACGCACGCCGCGCTGGGCCACTGGCGGGAGCGCGGCGGACCCGGCCGGATCGTCTGCACCGCGTCCACCTCCGGGCTGCTCGGCAACTTCGGCCAGGCCAACTACGGCGCCGCCAAGGCCGGCATCGCCGCCTTCTCCACCATCGTGGCGATGGAGTCGGCCAAGCTCGGCGTCACCTGCAACGCGATCGCGCCGGCCGCGCGCACCCGGATGACCGAGAGCGCGTACGGGGAGATCCCCGGCGGGGACGGCGGCGGCTTCGACTTCTGGCACCCGGAGAACGTGGCGCCGATGGTCGCCTTCCTGCTCAGCGACCGGGCCGCGCACATCAGCGGCAAGGTCTTCGGCGTGCAGGGCGACGCGGTGGAGCTCTACCGCCCGTTCACCTCGGCCGCGGCGGTGGAAAACGGCGGCTCCCGGTGGGACCCGGAGGTGCTGGCCGGCCGGGTGGACGAGCTGTTCGCGGCGGCCGACATCGTCCCGGGCGCGGAGAACATGATGGCCAAGCTGCGCTACACCATGACCGAGCGCGCCTGACCCCGCTCGCCCCGGAAGTCGACCGGTTGCCGCATCCGGCCCGATCGGTGTCGCCGCGCAGGTATTCTTCCCGGATGTCCTGCTGTTCCGGTCCGGGAGCCGACGATGCCTAGCCAAGCCGACGACGACCTCCTCGCGCTGGCCCACGTGGCGCCGGCCTGGTCACCGAGCGAGGCGGTGGACGCGGCGCTGGTCGACCCGGAGCGCACCGTGGACATGCTGCTGCGCCACCGGGTGGTCACCGCCGGCGAGCTGCGCCTCGGCGGCCAGGTGCCGGGGGTCAGCGAGTGGGCCGGGCGCTACGGGTTGCTCCGCAAGCTGCTCGCCGAGGCCTGGGACGAGCTGGACGCCGGGGTGACCGAGCTGGGCCTGTCGGTGGCCGGCATCAAGGGCCTGGCCACCCGAGGGATGTACGAGGACGGCAGCGTCCGGGACGTCGGCGACCTCGACGTGATGGCCGCCGACGTGGACGACGCCTGGGAGCTGGCCGGCTGGCTGCGCAGCCGCGGCTACGACTGGTATTCGGAGGAGCTGCCCTGGCTCAAGCGGGACGCCGCCACCGGCCGGGTGTATGGGCAGGTCGCGGTCCGCAAGTACGTCGGGCCGGTGCCGCTGCGGGTGGACGTGCACTTCGCCGGCTACTCGGTGCGGCACTGCCGGCTGGCCCCGGTCACCGTGTCCGGCGCCGGGCTGCACACCTGGGAGCCGGCGGAAAACCTGCCGCTGCTGCTCGGCAACGCGGCCGGCGACTACGTGATCCGGCTCAAGGACATCAACGACGTGACCCTGATGCTGGAGGCGGAGCCGCGGCTGGACTGGGAGCCGGCGCTGCGCCGGGTGCGCGACGTCGGCCTGGACCGCTTCTGGAACGCGGTGGTCGACCAGGTGCTGCGCACCTCCGAGCTGTCGGACCGGGCCCGGGCGCTGGCCACCGAGCTGCGCTTCCCGGGGGTGCGGCCGGAGCCGGTGCCGCTGGGGGAGAAGGAGTGGTCCCGCCGCTGCCGGGCGACCGTGGCCGACGCCTTCCGGTCCGGCTCCGGGCCGGCCCGGAAGGTGCAGCGGGCCTGGAGCGCCTGGCGCTACTACCGCCGCCCGCTGGAGCTGCGGGTCACCGAGCAGTGCCAGCACGGCCGGGCCAACGCCGGGCTGCTCGACTCGCTGCGCAACGACGTGTGCGTCCGGCTGGTGCCGACCCGGATGGTGCGGGAGCGGTCCGGCAGCCCGGCGACGCCGCTCCGGCTCGACCCGGCCGGCGGCCGGCCGGTCCCGGGCACCCGGACGCTGCGCCAGGAGGTCCGGGACGGCCACAGCTTCGCGCTGGTCGCCGGGGAGACCTTCGCCACCACGGTGTTCTACGACCTGTGCGCCACCCAGGGCGGGTACGACTGACCGGTCCGGGTGCGGTACGAACTGACCCGTGGCGGAGCGACGCGACCCCGGCCGGGCCATGCTGGCCCGGCTCGAGCTGGAGGTGCGCCGGGACCACCCGATGACGCACGAGGAGCTGACGGCGGTGCGGGCCGCGGTCCGGGGCGGCCGCGCCGCGCCCGAGCCGCTGCGGGCGCCGGCGCACGCGCTGGCCGCGGCGACCCTCCGCTCCTCGGACCGCGGCATCGCGCACCCCTGGCTGGTCTACGGGCTGCTGGTGCTCGCGCTGGTCAACGCCGGGCGGGCGGTCCGGGACCTGGACGCGCCGTGGGCGGTGCCGATGGCCCTGTTCTACGCGGCGCTGGCCGGCGGGGCCTGGCTCGGCCGGCGGGTCCGGGAGCAGCGGGCCCGGGCGGCGCTGGCGGCGAACGCGCCGACCGGATTTCCCGATCGGCCGGACCCGAACGGCTGACGTGCGCGGGGGCCGACCGGCTCTGCCGGTGGCGCCGCCGGCCTGGCACAGTCCGGGCACGGCGTGTGCCGTCGGGGTCGGCACGGCCAGGTCCGTACCGAGGTGCTGGGGGGATGTTCGCGATGAGGCGAGCAAGCGTACGACGACTGTCCACTGTGCTCATTGCGGCGGCCGGGCTGGCCGCGGCCGGGGTGGTGGCGAGCCCCGCGGCGAGCGCCGCAGCGCCGCCCTGCCGGGTGAAGAACGCCACCCAGGGCACCTCGTTCGCGACCGTCGCCGGGCTCGCGCTCACCCGCGCGATCGCCCGGGCCAACCCGGGGGACCGGCTGGACATCCGCGGGAAGTGCGTCGGCTCGTTCGTGGTGGACAAGAGCCTTGACCTCTTCGGCAACCCGAACAAGGCCGACCAGACCGTGCTGGACGGCGGCCGCGCCGGCCGGGTGGTCGTGGTCGATCCGGTGGCCGTGGTGCGGATGACCGACCTGGTCGTCACCCGCGGCTACACCAGCAGCGGCGGCGGCGCCGGCATCCAGAACATCGGCGAGCTGACCCTGATCCGCTCGTACGTCTTCGACAACCACGCCGGATGTCAGCGGCGGCGGCATCCTCAACCTCGGCGACCTGACCGTGACCCGCACCGGCGATCCGCTTCAACAGCGCCGCCTTCGACGGCGGCGGCATGTTCAACGCCGGTGGCGGCCGCGGGATCGTCACCTACCGGGCGACGATCGCGGACAACACCGCGCCGCTCGGCGGGGCCGGCATCTTCTCCGAGAACCAGCTGGAGATGCACGACTCGCTGGTCACCCGCAACGTGACCCAGGGCAACGGCGGCGGGATCCTGTCGGTGGCCGGGCTGGTCCTGGACAACACCCAGGTGATCGGCAACGTGCCGGACAACTGCGACTGCTGAGCCCGCACCGCACAGACCCGTCGCGCCGGCGCTGATCCGGCCGGCGCGGCGGGGGGTGCGGTCCGGCCGGTCCGGACGCGGCGCCGGCGCGGTGGCAGGATGACCGCATGGTCAGCGCAGACCCCGCCCCGGGCACCGCGACCGCGCCGGCGCCGCAGCACCCGATCCCGACCAGCGCGTCGTACTCGATCACGGTCCGGCTGCTGGCCGACCCGGAGCCCGCGGTGGTCGGCCGGATCGCCACCGCGGTCGGGGCCGCCGGCGGCGTGGTCACCGCGATCGACGTCGCCGAGTCCCGGCACGACCGGATCACCGTGGACGTCACCTGCTCGGCCGGCAACGGTGAGCACGCGGACGAGATCGTGGCCGGCCTCCACCAGGTCGACGGCGTCAGCGTGCACAAGGTCAGCGACCGCACCTTCCTGCTGCACCTCGGCGGCAAGCTGGAGACCCACTCCAAGGTGCCGCTGCGCACCCGGGACGACCTGTCGATGGCGTACACGCCGGGGGTCGCGCGGATCTGCCTGGCGCTGGCCCGCAACCCCGACGACGTCCGCCGGCTGACCGTGAAGGGCAACAGCGTCGCGGTGGTGACCGACGGGACCGCGGTGCTCGGCCTCGGCGACCTCGGCCCCGGCGCCGCGCTGCCGGTGATGGAGGGCAAGGCGGTGCTCTTCAAGCGCTTCGCCGGGATCGACGCGTGGCCGATCTGCCTGGACACCACCGACGTGGACGAGATCGTCGCGGTGGTCCGGGCGATCGCGCCCGGCTTCGGCGGCATCAACCTGGAGGACATCTCCGCCCCGCGCTGCTTCGAGGTGGAGCGGCGGCTGCGGGACGAGCTCGACATCCCGGTCTTCCACGACGACCAGCACGGCACCGCGATCGTCGTGCTGGCCGCGCTCACCAACGCGCTGCGGTGTGTCCACAAGCGACTCGAGGACGTCATCGTGGTGGTCGCCGGGGCCGGCGCGGCCGGCACCGCGGTGGTCGACCTGCTGCTCGCCGCGGGCGTGCGGCGGATGCGGGTGTGGGACCGGGAGGGCATCCTCTGCCCGACCGACGAGCGGCTCACCGGCGCCAAGCGGCGGCTGGCCGAGGCGACCAACCCGGACGGCGTCACCGGTGAGCTGCCGGAGGCGCTGACCGGCGCGGACGTGGTCATCGGGGTGTCCGCGGCCGGGGTGATCGACCCGGCCTGGCTGGAGCTGATGACCCCGGACCCGGTCGTCTTCGCGCTCGCCAACCCGGACCCCGAGGTCGACGTCGACGCGGCCCGGAAGGTCGCCGCGGTGGTGGCCACCGGGCGCAGCGACTACCCCAACCAGATCAACAACGTGCTCGCCTTCCCCGGCGTCTTCCGCGGCCTGCTGGACGCCCGGGCCCGCAACATCACCACCTCGATGCTGCTGCACGCGGCCGGCGCGCTCGCCGCGGTGGTCACCGACGAGCAGCTCAACGCGTCGTACGTGGTGCCCAGCGTCTTCGACCCGCAGGTGCCCACGGCGGTGGCGGCCGCGGTGGCCGAGGCGGCGGTGGCCGACCCGGCCGCCGACACCGTCCCCGACTCGGACTGAGCGCTCCGGCCCGTTGACAGTCCCCGCCGGTGGCGGGATCTTGACCCTCCGGGTCGAGGGGGGACGATGACGGGACTGGGAGACGTCGCCGCCGGGAGCGGCCCGGCGGTGCTCGGGGAGATCCGCTCGGTGCGGGCGGCGGCGGCCCGGCAGACCGCGGCCGGCGACCCCGCGGCGGCCGGCGCGCTGGTCGCCGAGGCGCTGGCGCGCACCCGGCCGGCGGCCGACCGGTCGGGCCTGGCGTCGCTGCCCTGGCGGGTGGAGCGGGTCGCGCTGCTGGCCGAGCTGGCGGTCGCCGCGATGTCCGCCGGCGCGGTGGAGCGGCTGGAGGAGGCCCTGCTCACGCTCCGGGACGAGCTGGCCGGCCTCGGCCCGCCGGAGGCGCTGCAGCGGATCGTCGGCGGCCGCTGCCGGCACCTGAACTGGACCGCCGACCCGTCCGGGGCGTGCATGGCCAAGCCGCCGTGCCCGCCGTGAGCCCTAGGGCGTGTCTCCCAGTCCGCGCCACCAGGCGGATTGGGAGACACGCCCTAGCGGTCCGACCAGTCGGTGGACATGACCTCGCGCATCGCCCGGCGCTTGGTCCGGCCCTGCAGCCGGTCCAGGAAGAGCAGGCCGCTGAGGTGGTCGGTCTCGTGCTGCAGGCACCGGGCCAGCTGGCCGTCGCCGACCACCCGGATCGGCGCGCCGTCCACGTCCACGCCCTCCACCGCCGCGTACGCCGGCCTGGCGTTGTCGTAGTAGAGCCCCGGCACCGACAGGCAGCCCTCGCCGGCCTCGTCGAGGTCGCCGCCGGTGGACACGAGCACCGGGTTGACCACGTGCCCGACGTGCCGCTTGTCCGAGGCGTCGGGGCAGTCGTAGACGAAGACGGACAGGCCGACGCCGATCTGGTTGGCCGCCAGCCCGACCCCGTCCGCCGCGTACATCGAGGCGAACATGTCGTCGACCAGCCGGGCCAGCGACTCGTCGAAGTCGATCACCTCGTCGGTCGGCGTGCGCAGCACCGGGTCCCCGAAGAACCGGATCGGCCGCACCACCCCCTTGGTCGGCCGGGACGTCACGGGTTCACCCGCCAGCGGGTGGGGGTGATCCGCAGGGCCGTGGTGAAGGCGCTGCTCATCTCGGCGGCGGAGGACTCGAGCACCTCGCGCAGGGTCCGCTCGTACTTGGCCCAGTAGGCGTCGATGCGGGCCCGGTCCGGCCACGGCCCGGTCGCGTAGTCCGGGACGACCTCGGCCCGGCCCTCGAGCACGACCAGGTCGGCGCCGTGGCCGGTGCCGTTGAGGTTGAGCGAGACCCGCGGGTCGCCGGCGATGTTGCGCAGCTTCGCCGACGTCGGCTGCGACACCAGCAGGAAGTCTGTGCCGTCCCAGTGGAACCACACCGCCGACGTCTGCGGCTGCCCGTCCGCCCGCACGGTGGTGATCCAGACCATCTCGTCGCTGCGCAGCCGGTCGGCGGCGTGCGCCGCGCCGGGGAGCGACTCGTCCAGCGCGACCATGGCCCGACTTTAGCGGCGCCGGCTCGGCCGGTGGCGTGCCGCCCCGGCTCAGCCGGTGGTGTGCCGCCCGGCCCAGGTCCACGCGTACCCGGGGTCCTCGCAGGCCAGCCCGGCCGGCGCCAGCGCGAGCGGCCGGAACGTGTCCACCATGACGGCCAGCTCGTCGAACGCCTCGACGCCGAGCGCCCGCTCCACCGACCCGGGCTGCGGCCCGTGCGTGAAGCCGCTGGGGTGCAGCGAGATCGAGCCCTGCTCGATGCCGGAGCCCTTGCGGGCCTCGTAGTTGCCGCCGGTGTAGAAGAGCACCTCGTCGGAGTCGACGTTCGCGTGGTTGTACGGCACCGGGATCGCCAGCGGGTGGTAGTCCACCTTGCGCGGGACGAAGGAGCAGATGACGAAGTTGGGCCCCTCGAAGGTCTGGTGCACCGGCGGCGGCTGGTGCACCCGGCCGGTGATGGGCTCGAAGTCGGCCACGTTGAAGGCGTACGGGTAGAGGCAGCCGTCCCAGCCGACCACGTCGAAGGGATGGTTCGCGTACGTCAGGCGGGTCATCCCGGTGCGGTGCCGGACCAGCACGTCCACATCGGACCCGCTCGCCTGCAGCGGCGCGGCGGGCCCGCGCAGGTCGCGCTCGCAGTACGGCGAGGACTCCAGGAACTGGCCCTTGCCGGACAGGTAACGCTTCGGCGGGCCGATGTGCCCGCGGGCCTCGGTGATCAGTGTCCGCAGTGGACCATCCCCGGTCGGCACCCAGCGGTGGGTGGTCGAGGTGGGCAGCACGATGTAGTCACCCTGGCCGACCTCGATCGCGCCGAAGACGGTCTCCACGGTGGCGGTGCCCGACTCGACGTAGACGCACTCGTCGCCGGTCGCGTTGCGGTAGAGCGGGGACGGCCGGTCGGCCACCGCGTACGCCAGCCGGACGTCGTCGTTGGCCAGCAGCACCTGCCGGCCGGTGACCACGTCCGCGGGGCCGGCGTCCAGCTTGTGGGTGCGCAGGTGCCGGGGGAGCAGCGGGTGGTTGGCGGTCAGCGGCGCCGGCGGGTCCTCGTGCACCCGGGAGTCGACGATCGCCGTCGGCAGGTGCTCGTGGTAGAGCAGGGCGGAGTCGGCCGAGAAGCCCTCGACGCCCATCAGCTCCTCCGCGTACAGCCCGCCGTCGGGCTTGCGGAACTGGGTGTGCCGCTTGCGCGGCACCTCGCCGACCTGCCGGTAGTACGGCATCGCTGCTCGCCTCCCTGTCCGCTGAGCGGACACTACTGTCCTCTGATAGGACACTCCGCTACCGTCGGGACCGTGTCAAGCCTCGGCCAGCTGATCGACGACGCGGCGCTCTTCCCGCCCGGCAACGCCCCGATGCCGGCCGCGGTGGCCGCGCACCGCCACCACCGCGCGGCGGCGTACCGGGACCTGGTCGGGCCGTTCCTCTGCCCGGCCGGGCGGGTCGGTGAGCTGCGGGCCGAGCTGCGGGCCGGCGACCGGCTGCCGGTCGGGCTGATCGCCGGGGCCGACCGGGCCGGGCTCGCGCCGGCGGTGGCTGCGGTGGCGGCCGACGAGCGGCTGCTCCTGGACCGGGTCGAGCTGCCGGTGGACCCGGCCGGCGTGGCCGCCACGGCCGCGGCGCTCGACCCGGTGGCGCCGGACGTGCCGGCCTGGGTCGAGCTGCCGTGGGACCCGGCCGGGCGGGCGGCGCTGGACGAGCTGCACGCCTGGCGCGGGCCGCGGGTCCTGCACGCGAAGTTCCGGACCGGTGGGGCGGTGGTGCCGCCGGTCGGCGCGCTGGCCGAGCGGATCGTCGCCTGCCACGCCGGCGTCCCGCTGACCTTCAAGTGCACCGCCGGGCTGCACGCCGCGGTCCGGCACGGCGACGCCCACGGCTTCCTCAACGTGCTGGTCGCGGCCGGGACCGCGGCCCGCGGCGGGCCGGTGGACGAGGTGGCCGCGGTGCTGGGCGAGACCTCCGGCGACCGGCTGGTCACCGCGTACCGGCGGCTGGGCACCAACGGCGCGTTCCAGTCCTTCGGCTCCTGCAGCATCGACGAGCCGCTGGCCGACCTGGTCGCCCTCGGCCTCCGGCCGGCGCCGTGAGCGTCCCGGTCCGGGCGGTCGAGTCGTCGCAGGCGCTGGACCGCGGCCTGCGGCTGCTCGCCCTGCTCGCCGACGCCGACCGCGGGCTGTCCGTCTCCGAGCTGGCCGAGGGCCTCGGCACCAGCCGGGCCGCGGTCTACCGGCTGGTCACCGCGCTGGAGGCGCACGCCATGGTGCGCCGGCCCACTGGGGAACGGGCCGGCCGGGTCCGGCTCGGCCTCGGCCTGCTCGACCTGGCCCGCCGGGTGCTGCCGGAGCTGCGGGCGGCCGCCGGCGGTCCGCTCCGCGCGCTGGCCGAGCGGGCCGGCGCCACCGCCCACCTCACCGTGCTGGACGGCGGCGACGCGCTGGCCGTCGCCGTCGTGGAGCCGTCCTGGACCGACTTCCACGTCGCCTACCGGATGGGCACCCGGCACCCGGTCGACCGCGGCGCCGCCGGCCGGGCCATCCTGCTCGGCCGGGCCGCTCCGACCGGGACGGACGTCGCGGTCACCGCCGGCGAGCTGCAGCCCGGCGCGCACGGGGTGGCCGCGCCGGTCCGGGACGTCCCCGGCCTGGAGGCCAGCGTCGGCGTGGTCGCGCTGGCCGACCTGGACGCCGACCTGGTCGGGCCGGCCGTGGTCGAGGCGGCCGCCGCCGTCGCCCGCCGGCTCCGATAGCGTCCGGCCGTGACGACGACGACCTGGCTGCCGGTGCCGACCGACTCGGGCTTCGGGATCGCCAACCTGCCGTACGGGGTGGTCGAGTGGCCCGGCCACCAGCGCCCCCGGGTCGCGGTGCCGATCGGCGACGCGGTGCTCGACCTGGCCGGCGCGCTGGAGCGGATCGACGGCGACCTCGCCTTCCTGGTCCGCGGGCCGTCGCTGGACCACCTGCTGGCCGAGGGCCCGGAGGCGTGGGCCGCCCTGCGGGCGACGCTGGTGCACCTGCTCAGCGACGACCGGCACCGCGAGGTGGTCGAGCCGGCGCTGCTGCCGCGCGACCAGGTCCGGCCGGTGCTGCCCTTCACCGTGGCCGACTACGTCGACTTCTACTCCTCCGAGCAGCACGCCACGAACATCGGGCGGATCTTCCGCCCGGACTCCCCGCCGCTCCCGCCCAACTGGAAGCACCTCCCGATCGGCTACCACGGCCGGGCCGGCACGGTCGCGGTGTCCGGCACCGACGTCGTACGGCCCTCGGGGCAGCGCCGGCGCCCGGACGGCCCCGACCACGGCCCGTCGGAGCGGCTCGACATCGAGGCCGAGGTCGGCTTCGTCGTCGGCGTGCCGTCCACGCTCGGCACCCCGGTGGCGGCCGCGGACTGGCGGCAGCACGTCTTCGGCGTGCTGCTGGTCAACGACTGGAGCGCGCGGGACATCCAGGCCTGGGAGTACCAGCCGCTCGGGCCGTTCCTGGGCAAGTCGTTCCTCACCTCGGTGTCGCCCTGGGTGGTGCCGCTGGCCGCGCTGGAGGACGCCTTCGTCGAGCCGCCGGCCCAGGACCCGGCGCCGCTGGACTACCTGCGGCCGGCCGGGCCGGGGCTGGCGCTGCAGCTGGAGGTCCGGCTCAACGGGCACGTGGTGTCCCGGCCGCCGGCCGCCCGGCTCTACTGGACCGCCGCCCAGCAGCTCGCCCATCTCACCGCCAACGGCGCCTCGCTGCGGACCGGCGACCTCTACGCGTCCGGCACCGTCTCCGGCGACGAGCGGGACCAGCGCGGCTCGCTCATCGAGCTGACCTGGAACGGCACCGAGCCGGTCGAGCTGCCCGGCGGCGAGACCCGCGGCTTCCTGGCCGACGGCGACACCGTCACCATCTCGGCCACCGCGCCGGGCCCGGCCGGCACCGTGATCGCCTTCGGCGACGTCACCGGCACGGTCGCGCCGGCGCGCTAGTCAGCCGGCCGCCGGGTCGGGGCGATGGCAGGTCATGCACAGCGCCACGTACGGCAGGATCTCCAGCCGCTCCAGCGGGATGGTGGCGTCGCAGTTGACGCAGCGGCCGTAGCGGCCGGCCGCCATCCGGTCGAGCGCGGCCTCGATGTCGGTGAGGGCGACGCGGGCGGCGCGGCGGAGCGTCGCCACGACCTCGGCGTGGGCGTCGTCGGCCGGCGCCTCGGCGCGCAGCTGGCTGAGCTGGTCGGTCCGGAAGCGGCGCTGCTCCAGCAGCGCGGCCCGCAGCCCGGGCAGGTGCCGGGCCACATCGGGAGGGGTCGGGGCAGGGACGGGAAGGGCGGGCATCGCGGCTCCTGTGGAGGCGTGCCGGCGGCCGGGTCGGCGGCCGGCACGGGGCGCCACGCCGGCCTGGCACCAGGATCAAGGCGGGTGCGGGCGCGGGACGTGGCCGGTCAGCGGAGCGCGACAGGTGGCCCGCGGGCGGGCTGCGGCCGCAGGCCGGCCGGGGCCCGGCTGGTCTGCGTGGCCAGGGCGGCGACGGCCACGCCGGCGAGCAGGACGAGCAGGACCGCCGGCGGCAGCGCCGCGTCGAGGGACTGGCCGAGGTCGGCGATGGCCGGTGCGAGCCGTTTGGCCGCCGGCATGGCGACGATCTTGGAGCCGCTGACGCTGTCGGTCGCGGTGCCCGTCCAGGCCGCGGCGGCCGGCAGGTGGGACATCGCCAGCACTGCGAGCACCGCCCCGAGCAGCCATGCGGCCGCCAGCCGGGTGGAGCGTGCCCTGACACCGTGCACGCCTTCTGAACGCGCGACGGGTCGTCGCCGTTCCGGCACTACTCGAAGCCGAACATCTGGGTCCACATGTTGCGGCGGGAGTCGTACCCGACGCCCGTCGCCTTGGACTGGCAGTTGAGGATGTTGGCCTTGTGGCCGGCGCTGTTCATCCAGCCCTGCACGACCGCGGCGGCGGTCGGGTAGCCGGCCGCGATGTTCTCCCCGGACCAGCGCGGGTAGCCGGCGGCGGCGGCCCGGTCGCCCGGCCCCTTGCCGTCGGGGGAGGTGTGGCTGAAGTAGTCCCGGTCGACCATGTCCTTGCTGTGCGCCTGGGCGGCGGCGGTCAGCCGGGAGTCGATCCGCAGCGCGCCGCAGCCGGCCTTGGCCCGCTCCAGGTTGGTCAGCCGGGTCACCTCGGCGGTGATGCCGGGCGCCGGGGCCGGGGCGCTGCCCGTCGGGCGCGGGGCCGGCGGCGTGCTCGGCCGGGTCGAGGGCCGGGACGGGCGGCGCGGGGTCGCGTGGTGGTGGTCGGAGCGGCGGTCGTCATCGACGGCGTCGGTGAGCCCTTGGCCAGCGGGCCGAGCGCCGGCACCGGGGCCGCCCGCTTGTCCCGGGACGCCTGGTCGGGGGCCTGGGTCGGGGACGGGGCCGCGGTCAGCTCGGCGGTGGCCCGGCTGTCCGAGACCAGCCCGGCCGGCTTCCCGCCGTCCCGGTTGCCCAGCGCCCACGCCCCGCCGGCGCCGACCAGCAGCACGGCGGCGAACGCGGCCACCGGCGCGACGGCGCGCGACCGCTGGTGCTCACGATCCGGTCGCGCCGAGTGACGGCTGCGTGCGTGCTCGCCGCGCCTGCTGGGACCCGCCATCGACTGCCTTCCCACCGGAGTCCCCCCGGACCGCCGGTCACCATACCGGTCCGTGACCAGGGATCAAGCGGGCTGACTCCTTACGGGTGAACGGCCTCCCACAGCGCCACCAGCGCGAACACGGCGAAGAGCACCCCGGCTACCCGCTGTACGAGCCGGAGCGGCACCCTCCGGGTGATGATCCCGCCCAGCACGACCGCCAGCGTGGCCACCAGGACCAGCGCGAGGAACGAGCCGACGAAGACGGAGACCGGGTCCTCGTAACGGGCGGTGAGCGCCGCGGTGGCGAGCTGGGAGGCGTCCCCCCACTCCGCGGCGAAGAGCACCCCGAAGGACGTCGCCGCCACCGCCAGCGGGCCCCGCTGCGCCGCCCGGGCCGCGGCCACCTCGTCGTCCTCCTCGCCGGCGCTGCCGCGCAGCAGGATCACCGCCCCGATCCCGAAGAGGACGGCCACCACGCCGGCGACCAGCCGGTCCGGCAGCAGCGTCAGCAGCTGCCCGGCCGTCACCGCGATCGCGCACTGCACCGCGAACGCCGCGGACACTCCGACCAGCACCGGCAGCGGCCGGTAGCGCGTCGACAGCACCAGCGTCGCCATCAGCGTCTTGTCCGGCAGCTCCACCGGCAGGACGAGGAGAAACGTGGTCAGCGCCACCGCGAAGTTCACCCGCGCTCGCCCTCGTAGGCGGCGGCGGTGGCGGCGCGGAGGACTTCCTTGACCGGCAGGCCGAGCGCGTCGGCGGCGGCCCGCACGTCCTCGTACTCGAGGCTGACGTTGACGACCCGGCCGTGCAGGCGGGCCACCTTGGTGCTGATCCGCTCGCCGTGCACGTGCACCTCGCTGGTGGAGCGGTCCAGCGCGGTCTTGCCGACGGTCAGCTCGCGGACGCCCAGGGTGCTGGTCCGGACGAAGATCTCGGCCCGGACCGGCTCGACGGCGGCGGCCGGGCAGAGCGCGTGCAGGGTGTGCGCCGGCCGGCCCTTCTTCATCAGGATCGGGGTCAGCCAGGCGTCCGAGGCGCCGGCGGCGAACAGGCGCTCCAGCACGTCCGGCCACAGCCGCGGGTCGAGGTCGTCGACGTTGGTCTCCAGCAGCACGGCGGTGTCCGGGGCGGTCGCCGGCTCGCCCAGCACCAGGCGCAGCAGGTTCGGCAGCTCGGCCAGGTCGCGGCCGCCGGCGCCGCAGCCGACCCGGACCGGCGTCATCGCCGGCAGCGGTCCCCAGCCGGTCACCGTGGCGGCCAGCAGCGCGGCCCCGGTCGGGGTGCACATCTCGTACGGCGGCCCGCCGAGCACCGGTGCTCCGGCGTCGGCGAGCAGGCGGAGCACCGCCGGCGCCGGCACCGGCACGACCCCGTGCGCGCTGCGCGCGGACCCGCCCGAGCCGACCGTGACCGGCCCGGCGACCAGCCGGTCCAGGCCGAGCGCGTGCAGCCCGGCCGCGACCCCGACCACGTCCGCGATCGCGTCGAGCGCGCCGACCTCGTGGAAGTGCACCTCGTCCGGGGTGGTCCGGTGCACCGCGGCCTCGGCCCGGGCCAGCCGGGCGAAGGCGTCCAGCGCGGTCGCCCGGACCGGCTCGGCCAGGTCGGCCGCCTCCACCCGCCCGCGCACGTCCGCCCAGGTCCGGCCCTTGGCCTCGTCCGGCACCCGGACGGTCACCGCGGTCGCGCCGATCCCGTGCCGCTCCACCGCGGACACCGCCAGCTCGACCGGCTCGACGCCGACCGCGTCGACGGCGGCCTGCAGCGTGGCCACCGGCACCCCGGCGTCGACCAGCGCCCCGAGCAGCATGTCGCCGCTCGCGCCGGCCGCGCAGTCCAGCCAGCCGATCACCGCGGCGCCGCCCGCCGGGCCACCCGGGCGGCGAAGACGCCGGCGCCGAAGCCGTTGTCGATGTTGGCCACCACCACGCCCGGCGCGCACGAGTTGAGCATGGTCAGCAGCGCGGCCACCCCGCCGAACGAGGCGCCGTAGCCCACGCTGGTCGGCACCGCGACCAGCGGCACCCCGGTCAGCCCGCCCACCGCGCTGGGCAGCGCGCCGTCCATGCCCGCGACCACGACCAGGCAGTCGGCCGCGTCCAGCACGTCCCGGGCCGCGAGCAGCCGGTGGATGCCGGCCACGCCGACGTCGGTCACCCGCTCCACCCCGGCTCCGAAGACCCGCCCGGTGAACGCCGCCTCCGCCGCGACCGGCCCGTCCGAGGTGCCGGCGGACACCACGCAGACCGTGCCGCGCGCCGCCGGCAGCGGCCCCACCGCCACCGCGCGCGCCAGCTCGTCGACCTGCGCCTGGTCCCCGTACGCGTCCTGGAGCGCTTCGACCAGCTCGGGCGCGGCCCGGGTCACCAGCGCCGGCCGGTCCGGGTGCGCCTCCCGGAGCGCGGCCACCAGCGCGACGCCCTGCTCGACGGTCTTGCCCGCCCCGTACACGACCTCCGGGTCCCCGGTCCGCGCCACCCGGTCCACGTCCAGCCGGGCGAAGCCCAGGTCCGAGTAGCCGTCGCCGTGCACCGCCGCACGATAGCCCGAGGGCCTCACCGGTCCGGCGCGGCCAGCGACGACCTCGTCACGCGGCGGCACCGGCGGCGCTGGCGCTTCGGGGCGGGTCGGCTCGGGGTGACGCTGGAGGTCGGCGCTGTGGGCACCGGCGGCTCGGGCACCTGGTCCGCGCCGGCCACCAGCCCAGTACCCGAGCACCGCGACCAGGCCGAGCACGAGGACCAGCGACCGGAAGAGGGCGAAGGCCGGCATCAGCAGCCCGACCAGCGCGACGAGGACCGCGCGCAGCGCCTGGAAGAGCAGGAGCGCGACGGCCACGAGCAGCACCAGCACGGGAAGGTCGACGCCGGACAGCGGCGGCAGCACGCCGATCGCATCCAGCGCCTGCCGGTTGTTTGCCGATGTCAAGATCGGGGTTACCGTTGTCATGACGGAACGGCTCCGTTCGGTGCGCAGGTGCCGACAGGGCCGAGGCCCGTCGAGTGAGGGCAGCCACCCCCGGATCGCGGCCAAACGATTCCCGGGGGTGTCTGCGTTTCGAGCGACTGAGCGCGGGATCTGCCGGCTAGTCAGCTCAGCGTCGGGGCCGGCCCCCGGCACTCACCACGGCGGCTCCACGTCGACTCACCTCCCGTGCGCTGACTTCACTGATGATCAGATGAAGTCACTGACATCGGGCGCGTTGTGACTGTATCGCAGATCACGTTAGTCGACAACGATGTATCACGCACTCTTGTCTGAACTACAGGAGAGTCGTACGCTGCCGGCTGAAGTTCGGGTGGTTACACTGGTACGATCTTCCGATCCAGCGAGGGAAGGGGCGCGATGCCGCAGCGTCCCCCCGATGTCCAAGTGCTTGCCAGTCGCCTGCGCGCGCTTCGCGAGGGTCAGTGGCCCGGCCGGCTGGTCAAGCAGACCGAACTCGGCCGCGCGCTGGGTGGGCTCGCCGCATCGACCATCTCCTCCTGGGAAAATCTCGGCACCCCGGCGGCTCCGCCGGAGTCGAGGCTCCGCGCGATCGCTACCTTCTTCGCCACCGAGCGGTCGATAAGCGACGGCAACCCCCGGGTGCTCGACGAACGGGAGCTGACCGACGCCGAGCGCGCGGAGCGGGATGCGCTCTACGCGGAGCTGCAGTCGCTGCGGAGGTCTGTCCAGTCCGACTCCGGTGCCGCGGCGACGCCAGGAAACACCTGGTACTTCCCCGACCTCACTGCGATCCGGCTGATCTGTGGCAAGAAGCCGCGCCCTTCCGCGCCCCTCAAGCCGGGGGAGGAGCTGAACCGCAACGAGCTCGAGGACTTCGCCGACCTCGACTCCCTGGTCGAGCTGTTCGGTCACATCCGGATGCAGAATCCGAGCTCGGACACGCAATACCGGACAGCGGACCGGATGGTGAAGGACGACCTCGTCGCCCATCTCGTCCTGATCGGGGGCGTGTATCTCAACCGGGCGCTGCGCTGGATGACCGAGAAGACCGATCTCCCCGTTGAGCAGGTCGACGACCCGGCAGTCAAGGGTGGCGACGTCTTCGTGGTCGGCGACCGTCGGTTCGGGCCGAGCTTCTCCGGGGCCGGCCTCGGGTTGACCGAGGACGTCGGCCTCCTGGTGCGGATGCCGCACCCCACGAACTCCGCGGCCACCCTGTCCATCTGCAACGGCGTCTACACCACCGGCGCCTACGGCGCGGTGCGGTGCCTGACCGACCTGCAGCTGCGCGACCAGAACGAAGCCTACATAGCCGAGACCTTCGCCGGCGCATCCCAGTTCGGCCTGCTCATGAGGGTGCCGGTTCTGGAGGGAAACGTCGCGACGCCGGATCTGTCGAGTCCTGACAACCGGCTGTACGAGTGGTTCTCGTAGTTCCCCGTAGCAGGAGAGAGGAATGCGTGACCACGTGGCGTGGCGTCCGGTTCGGCAGCAGATCGTGCACCGGGAGACCCACCGGTCCCTGTTGCGGCCATCGCGCCGGTGGCGCGCGGGCACGGTAGACGCGGTGGTGGTGTCGGCGTCCAGATCGGCCGAGCACATGCGTCCAGCCATGCGGCTGTCCCGCAGGCTGAACTGCCGGTTCATCGCGCTGTGCAGCCGCCTTGCCCACGGCGACGAGATAAGGCGGTTGGCCGAACGGGAGCCCGGCCTGCGCTTCGCGGTCATCGTCGTGCCCGAGCGCTATCGGCACGAGCTCATCAGCTTCCGGACCGACTCGTCGCCCGGCGCCGGGGTGGGCCGGCTCGGCGACCTGAGCGTCAAGCGGAACCTCGGCCTGCTGCTCGGGTACCGCGCCGGCTGGAAGTCGATCCTCTTCCTCGACGACGACATCGAGTCGCTGCGGCCCCGTCTGGTCCGGCGCGCCGCCGGGACGCTCAAGCCAGGCGGCGCCGTGGGGTTGCCCGCCTACAAGTTCGCCGACAACTCCGTCGTCTGCCACGCGAACCGGCGGAGCGGCCACAACCAGGACGTGTTCGTCAGCGGCTCGGCTCTGCTGGTGGATTGTGCTCGCGTTGAGGCGTTCTTCCCCCGGGTCTACAACGAGGACTGGCTGTTCCTCGCCCACGCCGTCGCCCGCAGGGCCGTGTCCAAGATCGGCTCGGTCCGCCAGCTCCCATACGACCCGTACGAGGTGAAGCGGGCAAGGTCCGAAGAGTTCGGCGACGTCCTGGCCGAGGGCCTCATGGCCGCGCTGCACGTCGGCGGCCTCGCCGCGGCCGCGGAGGCGGGTTACTGGGAGGAGTTCCTCGTTCGTCGCAAGGAATTCATCTCGGGCATAGCGGGGCGGATCGAGGAGCGCCGGACCGAGCGACGCAGAACCGACATCCTGGCGGCGCTCGATGCGGCGGAGGACCGCCGGGCCCAGATCTCCGGGATCGAGCTGGCCGGGTACGTCGCCGATTGGCGGGCGGACCTCGAGTGCTGGCAGCAGCGGTTGGCGAAACTCACCCGACCCGTGCCGTTCGGGGAGATCCTGAAGAAACTCAAGCTGGATCGGGCCACGGTCTCACCGAACTTCGACCACGGCGGTGCCCCGGTCGGCTCAGTCCCGAGTGGTGACCCAACGGGACCCGCGTCGGAACGCCTCGTGGTCCGGATGCCGTCGATGGGTTTATCTCGACGGCAGCGCGCGCAGCCGGTGCTCCTGGGCTCGGAGTCGATGGTCGGGAGCCGGACCGGCCTTGATAACCAGCCGCCGTCGACCCCCTCGGCCGCGAGCGGCCCGGGAACTGCCGGCCACGAGGCGTCGACGCCGACATCCTGACGGCCAGCATCCGGGCTAGGCGATGTGCAACGCCAGTCGTTCCTCGTGGCGCGATGGGTCATCGGGGACTGGCTGTCGGCGGCCGGTGCGGTCGAAGCCGAGGCGCTCGTACAGGCGCCAGGCTGCATGGTTGCCGTCGAGGACCCACAGCGAGACGCGAGCGATGCCGGTCTCCCGGAGGCGGCCGAGGGCGGTGGTCACGAGCGTGGTGGCGAGACCGGACCGGCGCAGCGCCGGATGGACCCAGAGGTAGCTGAGGAAGCGTTCGTCGGCGGCGGCGTCCAGCTCGGAGGTCACCCCGAGCAGGCCGACGGGCGCGCCATCGAGGAGGGCGACCAGCCAGTAGCCGCGGGACATCTCCCGGTGCCACCACTCGTCGTCGCGGTCGGCCTCGGTCTCGTACCGGGCCAGGAACGATTCCGGCGATGTGCTCAGCGCGACGAGGCGCGCCCTCCGGAGTGTCCGCCAGTCGCTTGCCTCGACGATCGCCGACGTCAGTCGCAGCGTTGGCTCGTGCAATTCCGGCATCGCACCCCCGACGGAGACTCGATGCCATCCTAAACGCTCTTCGTGATCGATCGAGTGCTTCAGGTGATCATGGGCATGGACGGGGCGCAGCCGGAGCGGGTCGACAGCACGCATAAGGGACAGCGACTAGGGTCACGGATCGTGCCCGGCGTCCCGCCCACCCGCTTCGCGTACCTCGGTCCCGAGGGGACGTTCGCCGAGGCGGCGCTCCGTACGATCCCGGCGGCGGCCAAGGGGACCGCGCTGCCGCAGCCGACCGTGCACGCGGCGATCGAGGCGGTCCGGGCCGGCGACGCGGACGCGGCGGTGGTCCCGCTGGAGAACTCGGTGGAGGGCTCGGTCGCGTCCACCCTGGACGAGCTGGCCACCGGCGAGCCGCTGGTGATCACCCGGGAGGTGCTGCTGCCGGTCACCTTCTCGCTGCTGGTCCGGCCGGGCACCACCGCGGCGGCGGTCAAGACGGTGGCCACCCACCCGCACGCCGAGGCGCAGACCCGCCGCTGGCTGCGCGAGCAGCTGCCGCGGGCCGAGGTCCTGCTCACCGCGTCGACGGCGGGGGCGGCCGTCGCCGTCGCCGCGGGCGAGTACGACGCCGCGGTGGCCGCGCCGATCGCCGGCACCCGCAACCGGCTGGCCGCGCTGGCCGAGGACATCGCCGACACCCCGGGGGCGGTGACCCGCTTCGTCCTGCTGGCGAGGCCGGGCCCGCCGCCCGAGCCGACCGGCGCCGACAAGACCTCGCTGGTCGCCTTCATCCGGCACGACCACACCGGGGCGCTGCTCGAGGTGCTCACCGAGTTCGCGGTGCGGGGGGTCAACCTGACCCGGATCGAGTCCCGGCCGACCGGGGAGCGGCTCGGCCGCTACTGCTTCTACTTCGACGCCGAGGGGCACGTGGCCGAGGCCCGGGTCGGCGACTCGCTGGCCGCGCTGCGCCGGATCTGCGCCGACGTCCGCTACCTGGGCTCCTACCCCCGCGGCGGGCCCGGCGAGCCGCCGCGGCTGCCGCCCGGGCGGGACGACGCCGCGTTCGCCGACGCCGCGGCCTGGCTGGGCCGGCTCCGCCGCGGCGAGTGACGCGTTCCTCCAAGACCCGGGCCGGGGCCCCGCGCCAGAGTGGAGCCATGTATCCGCCGATCACCCCGCACCTGGCCATCACCGACGTCGCCGAGGCGCTCGACTTCTACGCGAAGGCCTTCGGCGCCGAGGAGCAGCTGCGGCTGGCCATGCCGGACGGCACGATCGCGCACGCCGAGATCACCGTCAACGGCGGCCTGGTCACGCTCGGCGCCGCCATCCCGGAGTACGGGCTGGTGGCTCCGGAGCCGGACCAGCCGGTCCAGGCCGCGATCACCGTCTTCGGGCCGGACGTGGACGCCGCGTACGAGCGGGCGGTCGCGGCCGGCGCGACCAGCATGAGCGAGCCGGCCGACCAGTTCCACGGCGACCGCACGGCCTCGGTCCGCTGCCCGTACGGGCACAAGTGGGTCCTGGCCACCCACCTCCGGGACGTCCCGGCCGACGAGCAGCAGCGGCTGCTCACGGAGCTGATGAGCTGAGGCCCTATCGTCCGGAGGCGTGGCCGACCTGTCTCCGGCGGTGCTGCGGCCGGACGAGCCGGGGCCGCGCCCGTTCCGGGTGGAGCGGGCGCCGGCGACCGGCCCGCTCGCCGCCGTGGTGGAGAACTACTGGTGCATCCAGTGGGCGCTGCCGGCCGGCCGGGACGTACGAGCAGGACGTGGTCACCGACCCGTGCGGCCACCTGACCGTCGAGGACGGGCTGGCCTGGGTGCGCGGCGTGGTCGTGCACCGGTTCCGCCGCCGGCTGGTCGGCGCCGGCCGGGTGGTCGGCGCGAAGCTGCGGCCGGCCGGGCTGGGCGCGCTCACCGCCGTGCCGCCGGCGTCGCTGGTCGACCGGCGGGTGCCGGCGACCGAGGTGCTCGGGGACGTGGGCGACCTGGTCGAGGCGGTCGACGCGGCGCCGGACGCCGGGGCCGCGATGGCCGCGTTCGAGCGCTGGCTGGCCGCCCGCGGGCCGGTCCCGCCGGAGGGGGCCGCGCTGGTGGACGAGGCGGTCGCGCTGGCCACCCGGGACCGCGAGCTGACCCGGGTGGCCGACCTCGCGGCCGCCCTCGGCGTGCCGGTCCGGACCCTGCAGCGGCGCTTCGACCGGCACCTCGGGGTCGGTCCGAAGTGGGTGCTGAGCCGGTGCCGGATCCAGGACGCGCTGGCCGCGATCGAGGCCGGCGGCACGGTCGACTGGGCCGACCTGGCGACCCGGCTCGGGTACGCCGACCAGTCGCACTTCGTGAACAGCTTCACCGCGCTGGTGGGCGTGCCGCCCGACCGGTACCGCCGGCGCAGCACTGGTGACTGACCGAAGCCGTTCGACCCGCTGCCCGGGGTGACCGCCGAGGCGGCCGCGGCCCGGACCGCGGTGGCGGCCGCCGCGCTGCCGGCGGCGGCCCGCGCCGCGCTGGCCCGGGCGCTGCGGTAACCGTCACGGCGCGGCGGGGTCCCGGCTGCCATCACCGGGACCCCGCCGCGCCGCCCGGCCCTCCAGGTAGCGCCGCTCCGGCAGGCTGAGCGTCGCCCGGGCCGCGGCGCCGTACTCGGCCCGGGCGGCGGCCGGGTCCCCGGCCAGCTCGAGCAGGTGCGCCCGGACGGCGTGCACCCGGTGGTGCCCGGCCAGCGCCGGCTCGGCCGCCACCGCCTCGTCCAGCGCGGCCAGGCCGGTCGCCGGCCCGTGCACCTCGGCCACCGCGACCACCCGGTTGAGGGTGACCATCGGACCCGGCGCCAGCGCCCGCAGGTGGTCGTACAGGGCCAGGATCTGCGGCCAGTCGGTGTCCTCGGCCCGGGTCGCCTCGTCGTGCAGCGCGGCGATGGCCGCCTGCAGCTGGTACGGCCCCGCGGGGGTGTGCGCCAGCGCCCAGCCGACCAGCGCGGTGCCCTCCGCGATCAGGCCGGCGTCCCAGCGGCCGCGGTCCTGCTCGGCCAGCGGGACCAGCGCGCCGTCCGGCCGGGTCCGCGCCGGTCGCCGGGCGTCGGTGAGCAGCATCAGCGCGAGCAGCCCGGCGACCTCCCCGTCTCCCGGCAGCCGCTCCCGCAGCTGCCGGGTCAGCCGGATCGCCTCCGCGGTCAGCTCGACCCGGTGCAGCGAGCTGCCCGAGCTGGCCGTGTAGCCCTCGTTGAAGATGAGGTAGAGGACGTGCCGGACGGCGGCCAGCCGCGCCGCCCGCTCGCCCGCCGGCGGCATCCGGAACCGGCCGCCGGCCGCCCGGATCCGCTGCTTGGCCCGGCTGATCCGCTGGGCCACGGTCGGCTCCGGCACCAGCAGCGCCCGGGCGATCTCCGCGGTGGTCAGGCCGCCCACCGCGCGCAGGGTGAGCGCGACCTGGGAGACCGGGGTCAGCGCCGGGTGGCAGCACAGCAGCAGCAGGGTGAGCGTGTCGTCCTCGGCGGGCGGTGCCGGGGCCGGCTCGGCCGGGGCGAGCGCGACGACGGTCTGCTCCCGCAGCCGGCGGGCCGACTCCCGGCGCCACGCCTCGATCCGGCGCCGGGACGCGGTGGTGATCAGCCAGCCCTTCGGGTTGGCCGGGACGCCCTCGGCCGGCCACTGCAAGGCCGCCGCGAGCAGCGCCTCCTGCACGGCGTCCTCGCAGCTGTCGAAGTCGCCGTACCGGCGCACGAGCGCGGCCAGGACCTGCGGCGCCAGCTCCCGCAGCAGGCCCTCCGGGACGTCCGGTCCCGCCGTCCTCACAGCCCCAGCACGGCCGGGTCGAGCACCGGGCGCACCTCGACCAGGCCCATGTCGGCCTCCGGGATCCGGCCGGCGAGCTCGACCGCCCGGTCCAGCCCGGCCACGTCGAGCAGGTAGAAGCCGGCCAGGTGCTCCTTCACCTCCGCGTACGGCCCGTCGCTGGAGATCGAGCCGTCCGCCTGCCGGACCACCTGCCGGCCGTCCTCCGGGTAGGTCAGCGCCTCGGTGGCGACCAGCTCGCCGGACGCGGCCAGCTCCGCGTTCAGCTCCCGGTAGACGTCCAGGCCGGTGTCCCGGTCGGAGTCCGACATCGCCTCCCACATCTGCCGGGACTCCGGGTTGCGGTAGATCAGGACCAGGTACTTCACGGTCGCCTCCTCGCTCGACGGGACTTCCGCCCGGGACGTCGAGACAGCGTGCCCGGCTTCGACGTCCCGGGCGAGAGAGGCGCCCCGGCCGGGGTGCCCGGAGCCCAGGAGGGCAGCGGGATGACGACGGAGATCCGTGGCGTGATCGGTGAGCTGGAGACGGCGATGCGGGCCGGCGACGCGAAGGCGGTCGTGGCGCTCTACACACCGGACGCGGTGCAGTACACCCTGGCCCCGCCGCTGCGGCACACCGCCGAGGAGGTGCACGACGCGGCCGCGCTGCAGGCCTGGTTCGACGGCTTCGGCGGGTCGGTCGGCTACGAGGTGCACGACCTCGCGGTCACCGCCGGCGAGGACGTGGCCTTCGCGTACAGCCTGAACAAGATGTACGACCCGTCGCCGGACGGCCGCTTCGAGCTCTGGTACCGCGCCACGTTCTGCCTGGTCCGCACGGACGGGCGGTGGCTGCTCGCCCACGACCACACGTCCGTCCCCTTCTACATGGACGGCTCGTTCGGCGCGGCGACCGACCTGCAGCCCTGACGGCTCACAGGTAGAGGCCGGTCGCCTCCTCGATCCGCTCGGCGGCGACCGCGTGCACGTCCCGCTCGCGGAGGATGACGTACACCTCTCCGTGCACCTCGACCTCGCTGCGGTCCTCGGGACTGAAGAGCACGCGGTCGCCGACCTCGACCACGCGGACGTGGTTGCCGACCGCGAGCACCTCGGCCCAGGCCAGCCGGGTGGCGGCGACCTGCGCGGTGGACGGGATGAGGATGCCGCCGCCGGAGCGGCGCTCGCCCTCCTCGCCCGGCTGCCGGACCAGCACCCGGTCGTGCAGCATCCGGATCGGCAGGCGGCCGGCCCCGGTCCCGGCGAGCGGCTCGGTCGGCGTTCCCACGCTCAAAAGCTAGTCACCCCCAGCCCAGCTCGTGCAGCCGGGCGTCGTCGATGCCGAAGTGGTGCGCGATCTCGTGCACCACGGTGACCGCGACCTCCTCCACCACGTCGTCCTCGGTGTCGCAGATGTCGAGGATGGCCTCCCGGTAGAGGGTGATCCGGTCCGGCAGCAGGCCGCCGTAGTCGTGGCCGCGCTCGGTCAGCGCCACCCCCTCGTACAGGCCGAGCAGGGTGGGGTCGCCCGGGTCGCGCTCCTCGACCAGCACGACCACGTTGTCCATCAGCCGGGTCAGCGCCTCCGGGACCTCGTCCAGGGCGTCGGACACCAGCTCCTCGAAGCGGCGGCGCGGCACGTCGACCACGCCGTCCATCCTTCCGTACGGGGCTGGGCCGGCTGCGGCCGTGCCGGCCGGAAACACCGGACGGGACGGGACCCGCAGGTCCCGCCCCGTCCGATGAGGGGAGGTGGAGTTACTTCTTGAACGCGCCGACGGTCTTGAACGTGTGGCCGGGGAAGACGGTCGCGGCGTTCTTCACGCCGAGCCACATCAGCCCCTCGGTCAGCACGTCCCGCATGTCCGTGGTGCCCTTGGTCTCGTTGTCCCGCCCGGAGGCGCCGACGATCGGGCTGCCGCCGCGGACGCCGCCGGTGGAGCCGCCGCCGAGGACCTGCATGCCCTGGCCGTGGCCGTGGTCGGTGCCGCCGCCGCCGTTCTCGCCGAAGGTCCGGCCGAACTCGGTGGAGGTGACGACCGTGACGTACGGCCGGAGCGTGGTGCCCAGGTCCTGGAAGAACGCGTTCATCGCCGCGTTCGCCTCGGTCGCGTGGTCGTGCAGCTGGCCGCGCGAGTTGGTGTGGGTGTCGAAGCCGCCCTGGTCGATGGTGACGAACCGGAGCCCCACCCGCGCCTTGATCAGCTGCGCGGTGGTCTTGAAGGCCTCCGCCAGCCCGCCGCCCGGATACTGCGCCGCGGCCTGGTACTCGCGCTGGCCGAGGTTGCGCACCGTCTTGATGGCGTTGAGCGTCTGCAGCGCGGTGGTCGCCACCGGGTCCTTGTACTGGCTGTAGAACTTCTGCAGCACCGCCTCGGACTTGGCCTTGACCTCGTCCCCGCCGTTGAGGCCGAAGGACTGGATCCGGTCCAGGGTCAGCGCCCCGGAGCCGGCCAGCGACTTCGGCAGCGTGCCGCCGACCATGACGGCCGACAGCACCGCCGGGTTGGGCAGGTTGCGCAGCGCCCGGGCCGCCCAGCCGTCCGAGGACGGGGCGTTCATCCCGCCCTCGAGCAGGTCGGTCGCCTCGAAGTGGCTGTGCGTCCGGTCCTGCGAGACCGCGGCCGGCACGTAGCCGAAGCCGGCGGCGCCCAGCGTGGTGTAGAGCGGGCGGAACTCGTTGAGCGCCGCCACCCCGCGGCCGAGGTTGACGCCGGCCGTCTGCGCGGTCTCCCGGATGCCCGGCCGCGCCTGCGCGTACGCCGGGTTGCCGAGCAGCGGGAACCAGGTGTGCTGGTCCAGCCCGCCGCGCCAGATCACGTTGATGAGCACCCGCTGGACCGGGTTCGCGGCCGGCGCGCCGAACGCGAACTGGGCGGTCAGCGGCTGCACGGACAGCGCCGCCGCGAACGCGGTCGAGCCCTGCAGGACCTTGCGCCGGGTGAAGCCCTTCTTGAAGGGCTCGGCGAACGACGTGGTCTCGTCACCGCACTCGCAGCCGGCGTGCAGGCCCTCGGGTCTGACCTCGTGCGGGACGGTGCCTTCGGGAAGGTACTTGTCCTTCGTCATGGAGGAGGAGGCCCCTTAGCTGTAGTTCAGGTGCGGCGTGCTGAGGACGGTGCGGACGACCTGGTTCACGTTGCGGACCTGGCCGGCCGGCGTGGTCGGCGCGCTGCCGATGAACTGGTGCACCGCGGTGACGAAGCCGGGCTGCAGGGCCTGGCCGGTGAGTCGCTGGGCGAGCCCGGCGACCAGCTGCGACTGGGTCGAGGCGCGACCCACCAGGGTCGCCTCGGCCGGCATCCGGATGCCCTTCCAGTCGCCGCTGGCGAGGATGCCGTTGGCGTTCCACTTGTCGAGCATCGACTTGCCGGACAGCCAGGCGGCCTGGAAGTCGGGCTGCCCGTCCGGGGTGGCCCGCCCGTGCGGGCCGCCACCGTTCTGCTCGACGAAGTAGCGCAGGTCGCGGACGCCGGCGAAGGTGCCGCGCCGCTCGTCGACGGCCTCCCGCGCGTTCGCGTCCAGCACCGCGCCGGTGGAGCGCAGGGTGGCCGCCAGGTACTCCCAGTTGGTCCGGTACTTCTGCCCGACCGACTTGCGGAAGTCCTCGGACTTGAACAGCATCCGCAGCATCGGCTTGATGTCGGTGCGCGCCCGGGTGTATTCGGCGGCCAGCTTGGTGATCAGCTCCGGCCGCGGGGTGTCGCTGACGAAGTGCCGGGCGAACTGCTCGGCGATGTGCTTCGCCGTCGCCGGGTGCATGGCCAGGTAGTTGACCAGGCTGCGGATGACCTCGAGCCCGCGCCGCGGGTCGGTGTTGGCGTTGCGCCAGCCCATCACCTTCAGCGGGCCGCGGAAGCGCATGTTCGGGTCGAAGCGCATGGTCAGCGTCTCGCGGTCGACCGTCAGGCCGGTCAGCGCGTACGACGACTCGACGACGTCGAGCCGGCCGTCGTAGTTGGCCTTGCCGGTGATCGGGTCCAGCGAGCCGACGCTGAACAGCTCGAGCAGCTCGCGCCCGAGGTTCTCGTTGATGGCGAGCCGGCCGTCCTCACCCTTGCGGTTGCCGTTGGACTCCGGCTGGTCCAGGTAGACCAGCATCGCCGGGTGCACCATGGCCGCCTGGAGCATGTCCACGAAGCGGCCGAAGGTGTGCTTGCGGATCACGTTCCGGTCGTAGTGGGCCGTCATCAGCCGGGTCTTCTCGCCGACCGGGACGTGCAGGAACGCGGTCCAGACGTCGTGCACCTTCTCGAACAGCTGGTTCGTGCTCCAGGCGGACCGGATGATCTTCATCTCGACCAGCTGGTCCTCGGTGGCCATGTAGTCGAGCTTCTCGTTGTCCGGCTTGTCGTCGTTGCCGGCGTACAGCCGCTTGAGCTGGGTCGGCGTCTGGGACAGCAGCGGGTAGCGCTCGGCCGCCTCGGCCACCACCGGGTCCGGCCGCACGGTGAGCTGCTGCTCCAGGTAGCGCTCGCGGCCGGCCCTCTTCAGCTCGGTCAGCCCCGGCAGCGTCACGCCGTAGGTGAGCCGGCGGGCCCAGTGCAGGTCCTGGTCCAGGGAGAGGATCGTCGGGCGCTGCAACAGCGGCTTCGGCTGGATGGTCGGCGGCTTGGAGGACCGGTAGCCGGTCTTGTCGTACGCCTTGGCCGTCGCCTTGTCGGAGGTCGGCGCCGTCACGCCGGCCGCACCGGCGGCGAGGCCCACCGGCTTCGCCGGCGCACCCGCCGGCATGGACCCGTCACCAGGGACGGAGTCGGGCTTGTTGGCGACCACCGACACACCGGCGGTGCACGCCGCCGCCGCACCGGCGACGCCCAAGATGCCGAAAACCTGACGGCGGGTGACCGGGCTGTGTCCCTTGTCGGGATCCCAGTCGCCTCCGCCCTCGGGTCTCCACTCGTCGGGGGCAGCCTCGTACGCGCTCCCAGAGTGCCTTCCCATGCGACCACCTTCGTCCGCGCCCGCGCGCGGAATAGGTCGCCGTCCCGACCCCCCGTGGCGCACGGCGAAGAGAACTCCGTGCGCGCGGATCGGCGAGAAAACCGTGACCTGTTGCCTTGCGGGTGCCCGCACCGTTGGGCACCGGCGGGAGGGTTCCGAAGGTCACGACTTGCTGTCAACCCTTACACGCGGGGCTTCACTCGTTCGGACCACCGAGAGCAACGATCTTGGCTCCGGAGAGCAACCTCCCTGCTCCGCAGCGCTCTGACCTCGCTCCCGTACCCTCGTCGGCGTGATCGACCTCAAGCTGCTGCGGGCGGATCCCGACCGGGTCCGGGCCTCCCAGCGCGCCCGCGGGGAGGATCCCGCGCTGGTGGACGCGCTGCTGACCGCGGACGAGCGGCGCCGGTCCGCGGTGGCCGCCGCCGACCGGCTGCGGGGCGAGCAGAAGTCGATCTCCAAGCAGGTGCCGCGGGCGTCCGCCGAGGAGCGGGAGGAGCTGCTCCGCCGGGCCAAGTCGCTGGCCGACGACGTGCGGGCCGCCGAGGCCGAGCAGGCCGCCGCCGACGAGGCGATCCGGGCCGCGCACCAGGCGCTGCCCAACGTGGTCGAGGACGGCGTGCCGGCCGGCGGCGAGGACGACTCGGTGGTGCTGGAGACCGTCGGCACCGTGCGCGACTACCCGGAGCCGGTGCGCGACCACCTGCAGCTGGGCGAGCTGCACCGGGCCATCGACACCGAGCGCGGCGCCAAGGTCTCCGGCGCCCGGTTCTACTTCCTCACCGGGGTCGGCGCGCAGCTGGAGCTGGCCCTGGTCAACGCGGCGATGGCGCAGGCGACCGCGGCCGGGCTGGTGCCGGTGATCGCGCCCGCGCTGGTCAAGCCGGAGGCGATGGAGGGCACCGGCTTCCTCGGCGCGCACGCCCCGGAGGTCTACCGGGTGGAGGCCGACGACCTCTACCTGGTCGGCACCTCCGAGGTGGCGCTGGCGGCGTACCACTCGGACGAGATCCTGGACCTGTCCGCCGGCCCGGTGCGCTACGCGGGCTTCTCCTCCTGCTTCCGCCGCGAGGCCGGGTCGTACGGGAAGGACACCCGGGGGATCGTCCGGGTGCACTGGTTCGACAAGGTCGAGATGTTCGTCTTCTGCCGGCCGGCGGACGCGGCGGCGGAGCACCAGCGGCTGCTGGAGTGGGAGCGGCAGTTCCTCACCGCTCTGGAGCTGCCCTTCCAGGTCGTCGACATCGCGGCCGGCGACCTCGGCTCCAGCGCCGCCCGCAAGTACGACTGCGAGGCCTGGTTCCCGTCCCAGCGGCGCTACCGGGAGCTGACCTCGACCTCCAACTGCACGACGTACCAGGCCCGCCGGCTGGGCGTGCGCTACCGGGACGACGCCGGCAAGCCGCAGGCCGCGGCGACCCTCAACGGGACGCTGTGCGCGGTCGCCCGCACCATCGCCTGCCTGCTGGAGGTGCACCAGCAGCCGGACGGCTCGGTGCACGTGCCGGCCGTGCTGCGGCCCTGGCTGGGCGGTCGGGAGGTCCTGGAGCCGGTGGCGCCGGCCCCGCGGTGAGCGCCGGCTCGGCGGGGCCGGTCCGGCTGGTCGCCACCGACCTGGACGGCACGCTGGTCCGGACGGACGGCGAGATCTCCCGCCGCTCGTGCGAGGCGCTGCGCGCGGCCGAGGAGGCCGGGATCGTGGTCGCGCTGGTCACCGGCCGGCCGCCGCGCTGGCTGCACCCGGTCGCCGAGGCCACCGGGCACACCGGGGTGGCCATCTGCGCCAACGGCGCGATCCTCTACGACCTGCACGAGGAGCGGATCGTCGACTCCACGCTGCTGGACCCGGACACGCTGCGCACGGTCGCCGAGCGGCTGCGGGCGGCGGTGCCGGGGCTGCGCTTCGCGGTCGAGTACGGCGCGGACTTCGGCCACGAGCCGGGCTACCGGCACTACTGGGCGATCGGCGACGTGGCCGTCCGGGTCGGGGCGGCCGAGGCGATCCTGGACCGGCCGGCGCCGAAGCTGCTGGCGCTGCACCCGACGATGTCGCCGGACGACCTGCTCGCGCTGGCGACGGAGCTGATCGGCACCGACGTCGGGGTGACCTGCTCGTCGCACGAGGCGCTGCTGGAGATCTCCGCGGCCGGGGTGACGAAGGCGACCGGGCTGGCCGGGCTGGCCGGGCGGGCCGGGATCGCCGCCGCCGAGGTGGTCGCCTTCGGCGACATGCCCAACGACCTGCCCATGCTGGCCTGGGCCGGCCGCGCGGTCGCGGTGGCCAACGCGCACCCCGAGGTGCTCGCGATGGCCGACGAGGTCACCGCCAGCAACGACGACGACGGTGTCGCCCTCGTCCTCGAGCGCCTCCTCACCGACTGACGATCACCTTTGCGCGTGTCCTCGTCCCGCCACGCCGTACGAGCGGGCCTTCTGAGCGAGCCGGCGCGCAAACATGATCGGGGATCGCGAAGCGGGCGCCGGTCGTTGGGGTCATGTGCGGTGGGGTGTGGGCGGCGGCGTCCTGGTGGCGGTGCTGGCCGCGGTCGCCGGGCTGCTCGTCGCCGGCGGGCCGGGGACGGTGGCCGGGCGCGGGTCGGCGGCGGCCGTCCGCCCGGCCGACCTCTGCCCGGCGGCCGGCGCCGACGCCGCCCGGCTGGTCGCCTGCACCGTCACCGACGTGGACCGCAGCTGGACCGCCCGGATCGGCGAGCCGGTCCAGCTGCGCGTCACCGTGGATCCGGCGCCGGCGGCGGTGCACCGGTCCTGCCGCGACTTCCTCGCCTTCGGCACCGCGTTCTACTGCCCGCGGGACGCCCGGGCGTACATCACCGCCGCCGCGGTCGCCCGGGACCGGGCCGAGTTCGGCGACCGGCTGCCGTACGCGCTGGCCACGATCGTGGCGCACGAGGCCGGGCACCGGGTCCAGTACGCGGTGGACGAGCCGAAGCTGGCGGCGGAGGGCGACGCGGCCAGCCGGGTGGTCGAGCAGCAGGCGGACTGCCTGGCCGGGGCGTGGGCGGCCGACGCGGCCCGGCGCGGCGCGGTCGACCTGCCGACCTTCCGGGCCGTCTACGCGCGGGAGATGGAGATCGTCAGCGCGCTGCGGCCGCCGCCCGGCAGCGGCCTGGAGGGCTACGACGAGGTGGCCACGCACGGCACGCCGGCGGAGCGGGCCGCCGCGTTCGACCGCGGTGCGGCCGGCGGCGACCTGGTCGCCGCCTGCCGGCTGGTCCGCCGCTAGCTAGAGATACTGCCCGGTGCCGCCCGGGTGACCCGGCTGCTGCGGTCCGGGCTGACCGAGCCCGGGCATCGACGAGCCGCCCGGCAGCGCCCGCCGCCGCATCTCCTCCAGCTGCACCCGCGCGGCCATCTGCTGCGCGAAGAGCGCGGTCTGGATGCCGTGGAACAGCCCCTCCAGCCAGCCGACCAGCTGCGCCTGGGCGATCCGCAGCTCGGCGTCGGACGGGGTGGAGGTGTCCTCGAACGGCAGCGTCAGCCGGTCCAGCTCCTCCCGCAGCTCGGGGGACAGGCCGTCCTCCAGCTCCTTGATCGAGGTCTGGTGGATCTCCCGCAGCCGGGCCCGGCTGGCCTCGTCCAGCGGCGCCGCCCGGACCTCCTCGAGCAGCTGCTTGATCATGGTGCCGATCCGCATCACCTTGGCCGGCTGGGCGATCTGCCCGGTCGGGTCGCCGCCGTCGCCGTCGCCGTCGGCGTCGCCCCCGACGCCCGCCGCCAGCCCCGCCGGCATCTCGACCTCTCCCATCGGCTGCCCGTCCGGGCCGACCACGACGACACGCTGCTGCTGCGGCTCGCTCATGCGTCCATCCTTCCACTCGCGCCCGGCCGGCCCGGGGGGTGTGGCAACCTGTCGCCCGATCGTCCTCGTAGGGTTGTCGTATGCCCTTCGACGTCGCGCGGGTCCGCGGACTGTTCCCGACGTTGGGCGACGGCTACATCCACCTGGACGGTCCGGCCGGCACGCTGATCCCGGAGAGCGTGGCCCGGGCGGTCTCCGCGGCGATGCGGGTGCCGCTGTCCAACCGGCGCGGCCCGTTCCCGTCCTCGGCCCGGGCCGACGCGCTGGTGGACGCGGCCCGCCGCGCGTTCGCGGACCTGGTCGGCGGGGAGCCGGCCGGGGTGGTGCTCGGGCCCAACATGACCACGATCACCTACGGGCTGGCCCGGACGCTGGCCAAGACCTGGAAGGTCGGCGACGAGATCGTGGTCAGCCGGCTGGACCACGACGCCAACATCCGGCCCTGGCTGTCCGCGGCCAAGGCGGCCGGCGCGGTGGTCCGCTGGGCCGAGATCGACATCGAGACCTGCGAGCTGCCCGAGTGGCAGTACGACGAGCTCATCACCCGGCGGACCCGGCTGGTCGCGGTGACCGCGGCGAGCAACGCGGTGGGCACCCGGCCGGACGTGCGCGCGATCGCCGACCGCGCCCACGCGGTCGGCGCGCTGATGTATGTGGACGGCGTGCACGCCACCGCGCACGGGCCGATCGACATGGAGACGCTGGGCGCCGACTTCTTCGCCACCAGCGCGTACAAGTGGGGCGGGCCGCACGTGTCCGCGACGGTGGCCGCGCCGGCGGTGCTGGACCGGCTGGCGCCGGACAAGCTGGTGCCGGCGCCGGACGCGGTGCCGGACCGGTTCGAGACGGGAACGCCCGCCTTCGAGCTGATGGCCGGCGCGATCGCCGCGGTGGACCACCTGGCCGGCCTGGACGACGCGGCCACCGGCAGCCGGCGGGACCGGATCCTCGCCTCCATGCGGGCGGTCCAGCGGTACGAGGCGTCGGTCTTCTCCCGGCTCGACACCGGGCTGCGCAGCCTGCTGCACGTGTACGTGCTGGGCTCGCCGACCGACCGGGCGCCGACGGCGTCCTTCTCGGTGGAGGGCTGGAAGCCGCGGGCGGTCACCGAGGAGCTGGCCCGGCGCGGGATCTGCGCCTGGGACGGCGACTACTACGCGTACGAGCTGATGGAGGCGCTCGGCGTGGGCGAGCTGGGCGGCGCGGTCCGGGTCGGGCTGGTGCACTACAACACCGCGCACGAGGTCGACCGCCTGCTGGACGCGCTCGCCGAGCTGCGCTGAGCCCCGCCGGGGTCAGACGGCCAGCACCACCTTGCCGACGTGCTCGCCGGCCTCGACCACGCGGTGCGCCTCCGCCGCCTCGGCCATCGGCAGCACCCGGTCGATGACCGGCCGCACGCTGCCGTCCTCGACCCACGGCCAGACCCGCTCCCGGACCGCGGCCACGATCGCCGCCTTCTCCCCGGGCGGCCGGGCCCGCAGCGCGGTCGCGGCGACCGTGGCCCGCTTGCGCAGCAGCCGGCCCAGGTCCAGCTCGGCCTTCGCGCCGCCCTGCAGGCCGATCACCATCAGCCGCCCGTTCGGCGCCAGCGCGTCCACGTTGCGGGCCAGGTAGGCCGCGCCCATGTTGTCGAGGATGACGTCGACCCCGCGGTCGCCGGTCTCCTCCCGGGCCCGGGCGACGAAGTCCTCGTCCCGGTAGTCGATCGCGGCGTCCGCGCCGAGCTGGAGGCAGCGCTCCCGCTTGGCCGCGCTGCCGGCGGTGCACAGCACCCGGGCCCCGAGCCGCTTGGCCACCTGGATGGCGTGGGTGCCGATGCCGGACGCGCCGCCGTGCACCAGGAACGTCTCGCCCTCGCGCAGGTGGGCGAGCTGGCCGACGTTCGACCACACCGTGCAGGCGACCTCGGGCAGCGCCGCGGCCTCCGGCAGGGACAGCCCGGCCGGCACCGGCAGCAGCTGGCCGGCCGGGACCGCCACCCGCTCCGCGTACCCGCCGCCGCTGAGCAGCGCGCACACCTCGGTGCCGACGGGCCAGCCGGTCACCCCGTCGCCGAGCGCGGCCACCCGGCCCGCGCACTCCAGCCCCGGGTACGGCGAGGCGCCCGGCGGCGGCGCGTAGTGGCCCTGCCGCTGCAGGAGGTCGGCCCGGTTGACCGCGCCGGCGACGACCTCGACGAGCACCTCGCCGGGTCCCGGCGCCGGGTCCGGCACCTCCGTCCACTCCAGCACCTCGGGACCGCCGGGCTCGCGGATCGTGATGGCCTGCACCGGCCCAGCCTAGGAGGGCGGCGTACCGCCTAGAGTCCGGGCGTGGGCCACTACGGCGACTTCCAGAACGAGATCTACCTGCAGGCGCTCGGCGGCACCGTCCCGGCCTACCCGGTGGAGGCCGGGGAGCTGGAGCGGGTCGCCGCCGAGGCGATGTCCGACCGCACCCGGGGGTACGTCGCGGGCGGCGCCGGCTCCGAGCGGACGATGGCGGCCAACCTGGCCGCGTTCGACCGGTGGCGGCTGCTGCCGCGGATGTTCCGCGGGGTGACCGCCCGCGACCTGTCCACCACCGTGTGCGGGACCGCGCTGCCGGCGCCGGTGCTGCTGGCCCCGGTCGGCGTGCTCAGCATCGTGCACCCGGACGCGGAGCGGGCGGTGGCCCGGGCCGCGGCCGGCCTCGGGCTGCCGATGGTGCTGTCCTGCGCGGCGTCCACCTCGATCGAGGACGTGCGGGCCGAGCTGGGCGACGCCCCCGGCTGGTTCCAGCTCTACTGGCCGAACGACCGCGGCATCGCCCGCAGCCTGGTCCAGCGGGCCGAGGCGGCCGGCTACGGCGCGATCGTGGTCACGCTCGACACCTGGCAGCTCGGCTGGCGGCCGCGTGACCTGGTCACCGGCTACCTGCCGTTCCTGGTCGGCGAGGGGCTGGCCAACTACCTGTCCGACCCGGAGTTCCGGGCCGGGCTGGCCAAGCCACCGGAGGAGGACCCGCAGGGCGCCGTGCTGCGCTGGATCCAGACCTTCGCCGACCCGGCGCTGACCTGGGCCGACCTCGCCTGGCTGCGCGAGCAGACGGCGCTGCCGGTGCTGGTCAAGGGGGTGCTGCACCGGGACGACGCGCGGGCCGCGCTGGACGCCGGGGTGGCCGGCATCGTGGTGTCCAACCACGGCGGCCGGCAGGTCGACGGGTCGGTCGCCGCGCTCGACTGCCTGCCCGCGGTGGTGGACGCCGTGCACGGCCGGGTCCCGGTGCTGCTCGACTCCGGCGTCCGCACCGGCGCCGACGTGGTCAAGGCCCTCGCCCTCGGCGCCGCCGCGGTCCTGCTCGGCCGCCCGTACGTGCACGGGCTGGCCCTGGGCGGCGAGGAGGGCGTCCGGCACGTGCTGCGCTGCCTGCTCGCCGACCTCGACATCGCGCTGGCCCTGACCGGCCACCGGTCACTGGCCGAGCTCTCCCCGGCCGCCCTCGCTCCGCGGGATCAGATCCAGTAGGTGTCGTGGCGGCGGTAGAAGTCCTGCCACGCCGCCTCGTCCATCGCCTCCCGGCGGGCCGCGTCGGCGAGGGTCTCGAAGTAGTCCTCCCGCGGCGCGCCCGGCGCGAAGAGGATCAGCATGGACGCCGGCTCCCCGGACTCGTTGCGGAAGCCGTGGATGCCGCCCTCGGGCACGTAGAGGAAGTCGCCGGCCACCGCGTCCCGCCAGCCCGACCCGTCGTGCAGCCGGACCTGTCCACTGAGGACGTAGAACGACTCGGAGATCGTCTTGTGGAAGTGCGGGTCCGGCCCGCTCCGGCCCGGCCCCATGTCCCACCGGTAGAGCCCGAACTGGCCGTGCGTGGAGGCGCCGGTGGCCAGGTAGGCGGCGCCGCCGCCGGAGGCGTGGGCCAGCTCGGACGGGTGGTCGTGCGGGCGGAAGGCGGCGCTCGCCTCGCCGCTGTCACCGGCGTAGCGCGGCGGTGGGTAGGACATGCGGCCACCGTAGACCGCCGGGTCAGCCGGCGGTCGGGGTGAGCTGCTCCGCCCGCTGCTCCGCGCGGTGGGCCCGGATCGTGTACGCCAGCGCGGCCGCCCAGACCAGGTAGACCACCGCGTAGACGGCCCAGCGCGGGCCGGCCGGCGCGTCGATCCAGTCCGAGCGCAGCAGCGTGCGGGCGTTGGTCAGGACGATGACCCCGCCCACCGCGGCGCCGAGCACCCGCGGCGGCACGTGCCGGACCAGCCAGGCCGCGACCGGCGCGGCCACCACGCCGCCGGCCAGCAGCGCGACCACCCAGCCGGCGTTGACGCCCTCGGAGCCGATGCCGAGGAGGAAGCCGAGGCTGGCGGCGACCGCGACCAGGAACTCGCTGGTGTCGATGGAGCCGATGGTCTTGCGCGGCTCCAGCCGCCCGCTGGCCAGGATCGCCGGCGTGCCCACCGGCCCCCAGCCGCCGCCCCCGGTGGCGTCCACGAAGCCGGCGACCAGGCCCAGCGGCGCGAGGAAGCGCTTCCGCAGCGGCTTGTCGGCCCGGTGCTCGGGCGGCCCGCGCCAGGTGAAGCGGACCAGAAGGTAGATCCCGAGCGTGATGAGGATCAGCGACATCAGCGGCGCGGCGGTCTCGGTGGACAGCCCGGACAGCACGGTGGCGCCGGCGAAGGCGCCGACCGCGCCGGGCACGCCGATCTTCACCACCACGCCCCAGTCGACGTTGCCGAAGCGCCAGTGCGCCGCGCCGGACATCAGCGTGGTGCCGATCTCGGCGAGGTGCACGGTCGCCGACGCGGCGGCCGGGTTGGAGCCGATGGCCAGCAGCAGCGTCGTCGAGGTGACGCCGTAGGCCATGCCGAGGCTGCCGTCGACCAGCTGGGCGCCGAGGCCGACGAGGGCGAGCAGGAGCAGTCTTCGCACCGGTGACCACCGTTCTCACGACGGCCGCACAGGGTCAGAGTGCGTCTATCTCTACTCTTCTGGTCGATTTAGGTTACACCAGGACGGCTCAGTACGACCTGGGCAGCCCGAGCGTGTGCGACGCGACGAAGTTGAGGATCATCTCCCGGCTGATCGGCGCGGTGCGGGCCAGCCGGACCGCCCCCCACAGCGTGGCCAGGCCGTACTCGGTGGCGAAGCCGTTGCCCCCGTGCACCTGGATGGCCTGGTCCAGCGCGAGCAGGGACGCCTCGGCGGCCGCGTACTTGGCCATGTTGGCCGCCTCGCCGGCCTCCGCGTCGAGCCCGGCGTCGTAGAGCCAGCCGGCCTTCTGGGTCATCAGCCGGGCCAGCTCGACCTGGATCGCCGCGTTGGCCAGCGGGTGGGACAGCCCCTGGTGGGCGCCGATCGGCACCCCCCAGACGGCCCGCTCCTTCGCGTACGCGGTCCCCTTGGCCAGCGCGTACCGGCCGATGCCGACGGCGAACGCGGCCCCGGTGATCCGCTCCGGGTTGAGCCCGGCGAAGAGCGCGGCCAGCGCCGCCTCCGCGGTCTCCCCGACCACCGCGTCCGCGGGCAGCCGCACCTGGTCGAAGAAGAGCGTGAACTGCTTCTCCGGGCCGGTGATCTCGACCGGGATGAGCGACCGCTCGAAGCCGGGCGCGTCGGTCGGCACCACCACCAGCGCCGGCCGCAGCGTCCCGGTCCGGGCGTCCCGGGACCGCGCGACGACCAGCACCGCGTGCGCCTCGTCCACCCCGGAGATGTACGTCTTGCGGCCGGTCAGGACGACCTCGTCGCCGTCCTCGCTGAGCGTGCTGGTGATCTGGTGGGAGTTGGAGCCGGCGTCCGGCTCGGTGATCGCGAAGGCCATCTTCAGCTCGCCGGAGGCGATGCCGGGCAGCCAGCGCCGGCGCTGCTCCTCGGTGCCGGACCGGGCGATGACGCTGGCGCAGATGGCCGGCGAGACGACCAGCAGCAGCAGCGGGCAGCCCGCGGCGGCCAGCTCCTCGCACACGATGGACAGCTCGAGGATGCCGCGACCGCCGCCGCCGTACTCCTCCGGCACGTTCACCCCGAGGTAGCCGAGCCGGCCGACCTCGGACCACAGCTCGTCGGTCTTCTCGCCGGCCCGGGCCTTCTCCAGCCAGTACGCGTGGCCGTAGCGGCCGGCCAGCTGGGCCACCGACTTGCGCAGCAGCTGCTGCTCGGCGGTCTCGACGAAGTCCATCAGCCCTCCCGGGGTTCGGCGTCGACCACGGCCAGCACGTCGCCGGCGTCCACCTGCGACCCGGCGGCCACCCGCAGCTCGGTGACCGTGCCGGCGGCGGGCGCCAGCACCGGGTGCTCCATCTTCATCGCCTCCAGCGTGAGCAGCGGCTGGCCGGCGTCCACCCGGTCGCCCTTGGCCACCCGCACCGCGAGCACCAGCCCGGGCATCGGCGCGGTGAGCGAGCCGGCCGGCAGCGCCGATCCGGGTGCCGGCAGCGGGTCCACCTCGGACAGCGTCACCGACCACCCGGGACCGTCCACGTAGGACACGTCCCCGACCGCATGGACCCGGTACGCCGTCCGCACCCCGTCCCGCTCCAGCTCGACCCGCTCCGGGGTGGCCGCGACGACCCGGTCCGGGGCCGGCCGGTAGGCGACCTCGACCGTCCCGTCCGGACCCTCGTACGCGGCCGTGGCCGGCTGCGAGGGGTTGTTGCGCCAGCCGGTCGGCAGGGTGCGCAGCACCGGCGCCGCGGCCCGGCGCCGGGCCGCCGCGGCCAGCGCCGCCGCCAGCGCGGCGTCCCGCACCTCGTCCGGGCCGGCCAGCGGGGCCAGCACCTCCGGGTGCCGGTCCAGGAAGCCGGTGTCCGGGCCGGTCGCGAAGCCGGGCGACCGCAGCACCCGGACCAGCAGGTCCCGGTTGGTCACCACGCCGTGCACCTCGGCCCGGGCCAGCGCGTCGGCCAGCTTGCGGGTGGCCGCCGCCCGGGTGGGGGCGTGGGCGACCACCTTGGCCAGCATGGAGTCGTAGTGCGGCGGGACGTCGTCGCCGTCGACCACCCCGGAGTCCACCCGGACGTCGCCGGGGACGGCCAGCCGGTGCAGCCGGCCGCTCGACGGCCGCCAGCCCGCGGCCGGGTCCTCGGCGCACAGCCGGGCCTCGATCGCGTGCCCGCGCCCCGGCGGCGGCTCGGCGAAGGGCAGCGGCCGCCCCTCGGCCACCGCGAGCTGCAACGCCACCAGGTCCAGGCCCAGCACCGCCTCGGTGACCGGGTGCTCCACCTGCAGCCGGGTGTTCATCTCCAGGAAGGCCGGCTCGCCGTCGCCGTCCACGAGGAACTCGACCGTCCCGGCGCCGACGTAGCCGACCGACCGCGCCGCGGCCACCGCCGCGTCGTGCAGCCGGGCGCGCAGCCCGTCCGGCAGGTCCGCCGGCGCCTCCTCGACCAGCTTCTGGTGCCGGCGCTGCACCGAGCAGTCCCGGTCGCCGAGCGCCAGCACGGTGCCGTGCGCGTCCGCGAGGACCTGCACCTCCACGTGCCGGGACCGCTCCAGCCACCGCTCCACGAAGACGGCGCCGTCGCCGAAGGCGGCCGCCGCCTCCCGCCGCGCCGCCCGCACCGCCTCGTCCAGCGCGGACCGGTCCGGCACCACCCGCATGCCCCGCCCGCCCCCGCCGTACGAGGCCTTGACCAGCAGCGGGTAGCGCGCGTCGGCCGGCACCGCGTCGGCCGCCCAGGACGGCAGCACCGGCACGCCGGCCGCGGCCACCCGGGCCTTGGCGTCCACCTTGGACCCCATCGCGGCGATGGCCTCCGGCGCCGGCCCGACCCAGGTGAGCCCGGCGGCCAGCACCGCCCGGGCGAAGCCGGCGTCCTCGGCCAGGAAGCCGTAGCCGGGGTGCACGGCGTCCGCGCCGGTCCGGACCGCGGCGTCCACCAGCAGGTCCGCCCGCAGGTAGGGGGTCACCCCGGGCAGCGCGACCGCGGCGTCCGCCTCGGCCACCCAGGCCCCGCCGGCGTCCGGCTCGGAGTGCACCGCGACCGGGGAGATGCCCAGCGCCCGGCAGGTGCGGATCACCCGCCGGGCGATCTCCCCCCGGTTGGCGACCAGCAGCCGCCCGATCGGCGTCGGCCCGGTCACCGGAACACCCCGTAGCCGCGGGTGCCCTGCCACTGTCCGGAGTGGATGCTCGACAGGCACAGCCCGAGCACGGTCCGGGTGTCCCGCGGGTCGATCACCCCGTCGTCGTACAGCCGGCCGGACATCGCGAAGGCCAGCGACTGCTCCTCGACCTGCGACTCGACCATCTCCCGCAGCGCCTGGTCGCCGGCCTCGTCGTAGTCCTGGCCGCGGGCGGCGGCGGCCTGCCGGGCCACGATGGACAGCACCCCGGCCAGCTGGGCCGGCCCCATCACCGCCGACTTCGCGCCCGGCCAGGCGAAGAGGAAGCGCGGGTCGTACGCCCGGCCGCACATCCCGTAGTTGCCGGCGCCGTACGACGCTCCCATCAGGACGGTCAGGTGCGGGACCCGCGAGTTGGCCACCGCGTTGATCATCAGCGCCCCGTCCCGGATGATGCCGGCCTGCTCGTACGCGGCGCCGACCATGTAGCCGGTGGTGTTCTGCAGGAAGACCAGCGGGGTGTCGGTCTGGTTGGCCAGCTGGATGAACTGGGTGGCCTTCTGCGACTCCGCGCCGAAGAGGACGCCGCGGGCGTTGGCCAGCACGCCCACCGGGTAGCCGTGGATCGACGCCCAGCCGGTGACCAGCGAGGTCCCGTACGCCGGCTTGTGCTCGTCGAAGCGGGACCCGTCCACCACCCGGGCCAGCACCTCGCGCGGGTCGAAGGGCACCCGCAGGTCGGCGCTGGCGATGCCGAGCAGCTCCTCCGGGTCGTGCACCGGCTCGTCCGGCGGCTCGGTCGGGCCGGGCCCGAGCTTGCGCCAGTTGAGCCGGGACACGATCTGCCGGCCCAGCCGCAGCGCGTCCCGCTCGTCCTCGGCGAGGTGGTCGGCCAGCCCGCTGACCCGGGCGTGCATCTCGGCGCCGCCGAGCGACTCGTCGTCGGCGTCCTCGCCGGTCGCCATCTTCACCAGCGGCGGCCCGCCGAGGAAGACCTTGGCCCGCTCGCGGACCATCACCACGTGGTCGCTCATCCCCGGCACGTACGCGCCGCCGGCGGTCGAGTTGCCGAAGACCAGCGAGACGGTCGGGATGCCGGCCGCGGACAGCCGGGTCAGGTCCCGGAAGATGCGCCCGCCCGGGATGAAGATCTCCGCCTGGCTGGGCAGGTCGGCGCCGCCGGACTCGACCAGGCTGACCAGCGGCAGCCGGTTGGCCTCGGCGATGTCGTGCAGCCGGAAGGACTTCTTCACCGTCCACGGGTTGGAGGCGCCGCCGCGGACGGTCGGGTCGTTGGCGCTGATCGCGCACTCCACTCCGGACACCACGCCGACGCCGGTGACCAGCGAGGCGCCGACCGGGTAGTCGCTGCCCCAGGCGGCCAGCGGGGACAGCTCCAGGAACGGTGCGTCCCGGTCCAGCAGCAGCTCGATCCGCTCCCGGGGCAGCAGCTTGCCGCGGCCGTGGTGCCGGTCGACGTACTTGGGGCCGCCGCCGGCCCGCGCCTTCGCCAGCTCCGCGTCCAGCTCGGCCAGCCGCGCCACCGACGCCTCCCGATTCGCCGCGTACCCCGGACTCCCAACGTCCAGGGCCGACCGCAACACCCCCGCCGATCTTGGCCATGTCAACGTCATGGCACCTCCCGAGGCGTTGACTCAACCAAGATCGGCGGCATCTCAGAGGCCCATGGTCTTGGCGATGATCCCGGTGAGGATCTCCGTGCTGCCGCCGCCGATGCCGAGCACCCGCGCGTCCCGGTAGTGCCGCTCCACCTCGGCGTCCCGGAGGAAGCCGAAGCCGCCGTGCAGCTGCACCGCCGCGTCCACCACCTCGTCGCAGGCCGCGACCGCGGTGTTCTTCGCCATCGACACCTCCCGCAGCACCTCCTCGCCGGCGGCCAGCCGGACCGCCGCCGCCCGGGTGTAGACCCGGGCCACGTCGGTGAGCCGGGCCATCTCGGCCAGCCGGTGCCGGACCAGCTGCCGTCCGGTCAGCGGCCGCCCGAACGTCTGCCGGTCCCGGGCCCAGCGCAGGCTCAGGTCCAGGCAGCGCTGCGCGGTCGCGTACGCCTGGACCGCCAGCGAGATCCGTTCCCGCTGGAAGTGGTGCATGGTCTGGCCGAAGCCGGAGCCCTCCGCGCCGACCAGGTTGGCCGCCGGCACGAGACAGTCCACGAAGGACAGCTCGGCCGTGTCCGAGCAGTGCCAGCCCATCTTCTCCAGCGTCCGGACCACGGTGAAGCCGGGCGTGTCCCGCTCGATCACCAGCAGCGAGATGCCCTCGTGGCCGGGGCCGCCGGTGCGGACCGCGGTGGTGACGAAGTCGGCCCGCTTCCCCGAGGTGATGTACGTCTTCGTGCCGGTCACCCGGTAGCAGTCGCCGTCCCGGACCGCCCGCGTGCGCAGCCCGGCGACGTCCGAGCCGCCGTCCGGCTCGGTCACCGCGAGCGCGCCGATCCGCTGCCCGGCCAGCGTCGGCCGGACGAAGCGCTCCAGCTGGGCCGGGTCGCCGGCCGCGACCAGGTGCGGCAGCGCGATGCCGTGGGTGAAGAGCGCGGCCACCACCCCGCTGGAGCCGCCGGCCTGGATGAGCTCCTCGGTGACCACCACCAGGTCGAGCAGGTCGCCGCCGCAGCCGCCGATCTCCTCCGGATAGCCGACGCCGAGCAGCCCGGCCCGGGCGGCGGCCTCGTGCAGCGACCGCGGCACCTCGCCGGCCCGTTCCCAGCCGTCCAGCTGCGGGACGATCTCCCGCTCGGTGAAGCGCCGGACGGTCGCCCGCAGCGCCCGCCGCTCCTCGGTGTCGAAGGGGCTCACAGCAGGGCCTCCGGGACTTCCACGAGCCGGGACCGCACCCACTCGCCGAGCGCCTTGCCCTGCGGGTCGAAGCGGGTGGACGCCGCCACCCCTTCACCGAGCAGGCCGTCGACCACGAAGTTCACCGCCCTCAGGTTCGGCAGCAGGGTCCGGGTGATCGGGTGCCCGGCGACCTCCGGCAGCAGCGCGGCCAGCCGGTCGGTGGTGAGGTGGTGCACCAGCCACGGGTACGCGGCGTCGGCGCGGACCCAGACCCCGATGTTGGCCCGGCCGGCCTTGTCGCCCGAGCGGGCCCCGGCGACCGTCCCGAGCGGCACCCGCCGGGTCGGCCCGGGACCGGGCGGCGGCACCGCCGGCTCCGGGACCGGCCGGCAGTCCGCTGTGGACGGCTCCGGCACCGGCACCCGCCGCCCGTCCGGCAGCACGGCGACGTGCTCGACCTCGCGCCGGTCCACGAACCGCGGCGTGAAGGTCCCGTACGGCGTGCCGTCCCCGGGTGGCGCGGTGACGTGGAAGCCCGGGTACGACGCCAGGGCCAGCTCGATCGGCACCCGGGAGAAGGCCCGCCCCACCTTGGCCGGGTCGGGGTCCTGGGCGACGACGTGCAGCAGCGCGCTGGCCGCCTCCTCGGTGTCCGCGTCGGCATGGTCGGTCCGGGCCAGCGTCCACACCAGACGCTCCGGCCGGGCCGCGCCGAGCGCGTCCTCCACCTGGGCCCGGACCAGGGCCGCCTTCGCCTCGATCTCCAGTCCGGTGAGGACGAAGGTGGTCGCGTTGCGGTGGCCGGCCAGCCGCACCTCGCCCACCTTGACCGTCGCGGGCGGGGGCGCGCCGGCCACCCCGGTGACCCGGACCCGGTCCGGGCCGTCCGCCGCCAGCCGCACGGTGTCGAAGCGGGTCCGCACGTCCGGCCCCAGGTAGTCGGCGCCGTCGATCTCGTACAGCAGCTGGGCGGTGACGGTGTCCACGGTGACCGCGCCGCCGGTGCCCGGGTGCTTGGTGATCACGCTCGACCCGTCGGCGTGCACCTCGGCCAGCGGGAAGCCGGGCCGGCGCAGGTCCAGCTCCCGGAAGAAGCTGTAGTTGCCGCCGGTGGCCTGGGCGCCGCACTCCAGCACGTGGCCCGCCACGGTGGCGCCGGCCAGCGCGTCCCAGTCGTCCGCGGCCCAGCCGTGGTGCCAGGCGGCCGGCCCGACCAGCAGCGAGGCGTCGGTGACCCGGCCGGTCACCACCACGTCGGCGCCGGCGCGCAGGCACGCCACGATGCCCCAGCAGCCCAGGTACGCGTTCGCGGCCAGCACGCCGTCGCCCGGGTCGACCGCGTCGCCCTCGACGTGCCCGACCGCGACGCTCAGCCCGAGCCGGTCGGCCAGCGCCCGGACGGCGTCCGCGAGGGCGGCCGGGTTGAGGCCGCCCGCGTTCGCGACGACGCGGACGCCGCGCTCCACCGCGGTGCCGAGGCAGTCCTCGAGCTGGCGCAGGAAGGTCCGGGCGTAGCCGCCCGTCGGGTCCCGCAGCCGGTCCCGGGCCAGGATGAGCATGGTCAGCTCGGCCAGGTAGTCGCCGGTGAGCACGTCGACCGGCCCGCCGTCGAGCATCTCCCGCATGGCGGCCAGCCGGTCGCCGTAGAAGCCGCTGACGTTGGCCACCCGCAGCGGACCGTGCTCGGCCCCGGGGGCCGGCCGGACACCCCCGGGCCGCCCCGCCCCGAGCGGCGCCGCGTCGGTCGCCGGCTGCCTCGCGTCGGGGGGCAGAGCACTAGTCATCGGGACCACCACCCGTCCCGCCCAGGACGGCGGTGAGCTGGCGGCTCCACTCGGCCAGCAGCCGGCCGCGCCGGGCCGAGTCGTCGGTGAGCAGGTTGGCCACCCCGAGCCCGCGCAGCAGGTCGAGCGTCGCCTGCACCGACTCCCGGACCCCGGGCCGGGACTCGTCCGCGCCGAGCAGCTGCACCGTCAACCGATGCATCTCCCGCCCGAGCCGGGCCTCCAGCGGGACCAGCGTGGCCCGCAGCGCCGGGTCGCTGCGGGCGGCCACCCACACCTCGATCGCGGCGGCGAACAGCGGACCGGTGACGAGGGAGGCCAGCAGGTCGACGGTCCGGGCCACCCGGTCGCCGCCGGGGGGCAGCGCGGCCGCCTCCGCCCGCAGCTCCGCCGCCCGCCGCTCGGCCAGATGCTCGACCGCGGCCACCACCAGCGCGGACTTGGTGCGGTAGTGGTGCAGCTGGGCGCCGCGGGAGACGCCGGCCCGCTCGGCCACCACCGTGGTGGTGGTGCCCGACCAGCCGAGCTCGACCAGGCACTCCACGGTGGCCTCGAGCACCCGCAGCCGGGTGGAGCGGCTGCGCTCCTCCTGCCGGCGGGCCGGTGCCGTCGCGGTCACCGGCACAGCCTCCCCAGCAGCCGACAAACAGTCAAGCCTGCTTGTTTTTGGCAACGATCGGGCCTCAGGTAAGGGCCGAACGGGTGAACTCGGTGTTCTCTGGCTGCGGCGAGCGGGGGAGTGTGCCCTATGCTTCAGCCCTCCGGTTCCGATCCCCCCACGGCGCCGGAGACCCCACCAGAGGGCGGGGGACGCCTCACCGCGTCCCCCGCCCTCTCCCCATTCCGGGGGCCGGCCGGCAGCTCCACCACCGCGCGCAGGCCGGGGCCGGCGTCCGCGAGCGTGACCGTGCCGCCGTGGGCGAGGACCAGCTCGCGGACGATGGCCAGCCCGAGCCCGGCGCCGCCCGAGTCGCGCCCCCGGTCCGCGCCGACCCGGGTGAAGCGGTCGAAGACCCGCTCCCGGTCCGCGGCCGGGAGGCCCGGCCCGTCGTCGGTCACCGTGACCCTCGCCCCGGCCGCCGCCGCCGCGACCGCCACGGTGACCTGCGACCGCGCGTACCGGACCGCGTTGTCCACCAGGTTGACCAGCACCCGCCGCAGCCCGACCGGATCCCCGGCCACCAACGGCCCGCCGGCGCGGTCGAGGCACACCGGGACCCGCGCGGCCGCGTACCGCCCGACCACCTCGGCCGCCAGCGCGCCCACGTCCACCGACTCCCGCCGCCGCGCCGGCACCTCGTCCAGCCGGGCCAGCAGCAGCAGGTCGTCGACCAGCCGACCGAGCCGCTCCACGTCGTGCAGCACGTCCGCGGCCAGCTCCCCGGCCGGCGTCCCGGCGTCCACCCGGGCCGCCACCTCCAGCTGCGTCCGGGCCGACGCGATCGGCGACCGCAGCTCGTGCGCCGCGTCGGAGACGAACGCGCGCTGCCGGGCGCCGGCCCGCTCCAGCCGGGCGAGCATGTCGTTGAGCGTGACCGCCAGCCGGTGCAGCTCGTCCCGGGCCGCCGGCAGCGGCAGCCGGCGGGAGGCGCCGGACCCGGTGATCTCCTCGGCGCCCCGGCGCAGCTCCTCCACCGGGCCGAGCGCCCGCCCGGCGACCTCCCAGGTGGCCAGCGCGACCACGGCGAGCAGCAGCGGGGCGCCCACCGCCAGGCCGATGGCCAGCAGCCGGGTCCCCGACCTGGCGCTGCCGTAGTCGACCGCGACCAGCACGGTCTGCCGGTCGCCGGCCGGGCCGGCGGGCACCCCGACCACCCGCAGCGGCCCGTCCAGGCCGAGCCGGTCGCCGTCGACGACCAGCCGCTCCCCGGCCCGGACCGCGGCGAGCTCGGACGGCTGCAGCACCGGGACCAGCCGGTCGGTGCCGGCCGACGCCGCCCGCACCCGGCCCTGGGCGTCCACCAGCTGGATCGCCGCGGTGCCCTCGCCGCCGACCGGCACCGGGTCCGGCAGCACGTCCGCGTCGACCAGCGCCGCGACCTCCCGTGCGCTCTGCAGCGCGCCGGAGTCCACCGCCTCCTGCAGCGTCCGGGACACCGTGGCCGCGAGCAGCGCCGCGCCGGCCGCGATGCCCACACCCAGCAGCACGGTGGCCACCACGGTGAGCCGGGCGCGCAGGCTCCAGCCCGACAGCACGCCTACCCGCCGTCGGCGGCGAGCCGGTAGCCGGCGCCGCGCACGGTCTGCAGCGCCCGCCGGCCGAACGGCACGTCGATCTTGCGCCGCAGGTAGCCGACGTACACCTCGACCACGTTGAGGTCGCCCTCGTGGTGCGGATCCCACACGTTGCGCAGGATGTCCGCCTTGGGGACGACCTCGCCGACCCGGCGCAGCAGGTATTCGAGCAGGGAGAACTCGCGCGGGGTCAGCTCGATCTCGGTCTCCCCGCGGGTGACCAGGTGCCGGGCCGGGTCGAGCGTCAGGTCGCCGGCGGCCAGCGCCGCCGGTCGCGGCGGCGCGCCCCGGCGGAGCAGCGCGCGCAGCCGGGCGACCAGCACCACGTACGAGAAGGGCTTGGTCAGGTAGTCGTCCGCGCCCACGTCGAGCCCGTCGGCCTCGTCGTACTCGCCGTCCTTGGCCGACAGCATGAGCACCGGCACCCAGTTGCCGGCCGCCCGCAGCCGCTCGCACACCCGGTAGCCGGACAGGCCGGGCAGCATCACGTCCAGCACCACGGCCGCGTACGCCCCCTCCTGGGCCAGGTGCAGGCCGGAGACGCCGTCGTGGGCCAGGTCGACGGTGAAGCCCTCCGCCTGCAGGCCGCGGCGCAGCGCGCCGGCCAGGCGCACCTCGTCCTCGACCACCAGCAGCCGCACGGCCGCACCTTCCTCCTCGCCGGCTGTGAACGCGCTGAGCGTCCGTTCCGAGAGTGCCACGCCCGGTCCGGGCCCGGGCACACCTGGCGCCCGGGCGGCGTTGCACGGTCGGGAGCGGGTCGACGAGGGGGACGCGGTGGCCGGGACATCAGGGCGGGCGAGCGAGCCGGGTCAGCAGGCGATCGCCGGGCGGGCGACCGAGGCGCCGCCGCGGCCCGAGACGCCCGCCGCTCCTGCGCCGCCACCGGCCCGGCCGGCCGACCGGCCGCCGTGGAAGGTGGAGGGCGCCCCGCCGCCGCCCGCCGACGGCGACCCGCCCAAGCCGGACTGGCGCCGGGCCGCCCGCCGGACCTGGTGGCTCATCCTGCTGCTCTTCGTCGTCAACTGGGTCATCGCCTCGACGCTGATGGCGCCGAGCCGGACCACGGTGTCGTACACCTTCTTCCGGGAGCAGGTGCAGGCCGGCAACGTCAGCGAGATCACCTCGACCGGCGACACCATCGAGGGCACGTTCAAGGCCGCGGCGAAGTATCCGCCGAACGACGGGGACGCCAAGGACGTCACCGACTTCACCACCCAGCGCCCGGCCTTCGGCGACGACGGCCTCACCGGCCTGCTGCTCGAGGAGGACGTGACGGTCAACGCCCGGCCGCCGGACTCCACGCCGGTGTGGCAGCAGCTGCTGCTCGGCTTCGGGCCGACGCTGCTGATCATCGGGCTGCTGGTGTGGTCGTTCCGGCGGATGGCGGCCGGCGGCGGGCTCGGCGGCGTCGGCGGGATCGGCCGGTCGCGGGCCAAGCGGTACGAGCCGGAGGCGGGGCCGCGGACCACCTTCGACGACGTCGCCGGCATCGACGAGGTCGAGCAGGAGCTGGCCGAGGTGGTCGACTTCCTCCGCAACCCGGACAAGTACCGGCGGCTCGGCGCGGCCATCCCCAAGGGCGTGCTGCTGTCCGGCCAGCCCGGCACCGGCAAGACGCTGCTGGCCCGGGCGGTGGCCGGCGAGGCGCAGGTGCCGTTCTTCCACCTGTCGGCGTCCGAGTTCATCGAGTTCATCGTCGGCGTCGGCGCCTCCCGGGTGCGCGACCTCTTCGAGACCGCGAAGAAGGCCGCCCCGGCGATCATCTTCATCGACGAGCTGGACGCGATCGGCCGGGCCCGCGGCGGCGGCGCCATCGGCGGCGTGGACGAGCGCGAGCAGACGCTCAACCAGATCCTCACCGAGATGGACGGCTTCACCGGCAGCGAGGGCGTGGTCGTGCTGGCCGCCACCAACCGGCCGGACGTCCTCGACCCGGCGCTGCTGCGGCCGGGCCGCTTCGACCGCCGGGTCGCGGTCAGCCCGCCGGACTCCGACGGCCGCCGGCGGATCCTCGAGGTGCACACCCGCAACGTCCCGGTCGCGCCGGACGTCGACCTCGCGGCCCTGGCCGCGACCACTCCCGGCATGGTCGGGGCCGACCTGCGCAACCTGGTCAACGAGGCCGCGCTCACCGCGGCCCGGCGCGGCCAGGACGAGGTGCGGATGGCCGACTTCACCGACGCGCTGGAGAAGGTCGTCCTCGGCACCCCGCGCAAGATCATGATGTCGAGGGCCGAGCGGGAGCGGACCGCGCACCACGAGGGCGGGCACGCGCTGCTCGGCATGCTCACCCCGGGCGCCGACCCGGTGCGGAAGATCTCGATCATCCCGCGCGGACACGCGCTCGGCGTCACCTTCCAGAGCCCGGACGCCGACCAGTATTCGTACGCGGAGCCGTACCTGCGTGGCCGGATCGTCGGCGCACTCGGCGGGATGGCTGCCGAGCAGGTCGTGTACGGCAACGTCAGCACCGGGGCCGAGTCCGACCTGGACCAGGTCAGCCGGATCGCCCGGCAGATGGTCGGCCGGTGGGGGATGTCCGAGCGGATCGGGCCCATCGCGGTGCTGCCGGCCGAGGGCCAGGCCCAGCCGTTCCTGTCCGACGGCTCCGGGCCGTCGCCGGCCACCCGGGAGCTGGTGGACAGCGAGGCCCGCCGGATCGTGGACGAGTGCTACGAGCGGGCGGTGCGGCTGCTCCGGGACAACCGCGACAAGCTGGACCGGCTCGCCCAGGCGCTGCTGGAGCACGAGACCCTGGACTCCGAGGCGGCGTACGCGGCCGCCGGCGTGCCCCGGACCGCCCGCCCGGACCTGCCCGGGGGCGTGGGCGAGCCGGTCGGCCCGGTCCTCGGCACCGGGCCTGAGTGAGCTGTCAGCAGCTCTCAGGGTGCTCACAGTGCCGACCGCGCAGGATCCGGGCATGACCTCCGCACCGACCCGCACCCGCCTGTTCCGCTGGGCCGTCCCGGTCGCGGCCGTCGCCGTCGTCGGCGTCGCCGTGACCGGGGTGCTCACCGCCGAGGCCGACCCGCCGCTGCCGCCGAAGACGGCCGCCCAGCTGCTGGTCGCCCTGCAGGGGGCGCAGGTCGACGGGCTGTCCGGCACCGTGGTGCAGGACTCCGACCTGGGGCTGCCGGCGCTGCCGACCAGCGGCCCGGGCGCCGACAGCACCTCGCCGCTCTCGTTGCTGACCGGCTCGCACACGCTCCGGGTCTGGTATGCGGGGGAGGACAAGCAGCGGCTCGCGCTGCTCGGCCGGCTCGGCGAGACCGACGCGGTGCGCAACGGGCGGGACGTCTGGCTGTGGTCCAGCGGGTCCAACTCGGCCACCCACTACTCGCTGCCGGCCGGCAAGGGCGGCAAGGGCGAGCAGCCGCCGGTGCCGAGCCCGCTGACCCCGCAGCAGGCGGCCGAGCAGGCGCTGGCCGCGATCGACCCGACCACCGCGGTGAGCACCGACGGGACCCGGACGGTCGCCGGCCGGGACGCGTACGAGCTGGTGCTGGCGCCGAAGGACACCCGGTCGCTGGTCGGCCAGGTCCGGCTCGCGGTGGACGCGGAGACGTCGGTGCCGCTGCGGGTGCAGCTGTTCGGCCGGGCCAGCGCGGACGGGCCGGCGTTCTCGGTCGGCTTCACCAAGATCAGCTTCGAGGTGCCGGGTGACGACCAGTTCCGGTTCTCGCCGCCGCCGGGGGCGACGGTGACCGAGGGGACCGCGCCGAAGCGGTCCGCCGACCACCCGTCCGGGGCCGACCTGGCGCGGGCCGGCAGCGCGGTCCGGACCGTCGGGTCCGGCTGGACCACCGTGGTGGTGGCCGACGGGATCGCCCCGTCCGCCGAGGGCAGCGGCTCGGCCGGCGCGATCCTCGACCAGCTGCAGCGGGTGCGCGGCGGCTGGGGCAGCGGCCGGCTGCTCACCTCCTCGCTGGTGTCGGTGCTGTTCACCGACGACGGCCGGCTGATCGCCGGGGCGGTGCCGCCGGAGCTGCTGTACGCGGCCGCGGCCCGATGACCGCGCTCGAAGCCCCCGCCGCCGCCGCTCCCGCGGCGGCGGCGGAGGCCGGTCCGGCGATCACGACCAGCGGGCTGACCAAGCGGTTCCGGAGCGGTCAGGTCGCCGTCGCCGGCATCGACCTGCAGGTCCCGCACGGCAGCGTGTACGGCTTCCTGGGGCCGAACGGGTCGGGCAAGACCACCACGATCCGGATGCTGCTCGGCCTGGTCACGCCGACCGCGGGCACGCACACGCTGCTGGGCCGGCCGATGCCGGCGGCCGCGGCCGAGGTGCTGCCCCGGGTCGGCGCGCTGGTCGAGGGGCCGGCCTTCCACCCGCACCTGTCCGGCCGGGCCAACCTGGCCCGGCTGGACGCGGCCGACCGGATCGCCGACCCGGCCACCGCCAGGGCCCGGATCGGGACCGCGCTGGACCGGGTCGGGCTGTCCGCCGCCGCCGGCAAGCGCTACCGGGCGTACTCGCTGGGCATGCGGCAGCGGCTCGGCATCGCCGCCGCCCTGCTCCAGCCGCGCGACCTGCTGGTCCTGGACGAGCCGACCAACGGGCTGGACCCGCAGGGCACCCGCGAGGTGCGCGCGCTGGTGTCCGCGCTGGCCGCGGACGGCGTGACCGTGCTGCTGTCCTCGCACCTGCTGTCCGAGGTGGAGCAGGTGTGCACGCACATCGGGGTGATGCACGTCGGCGAGCTGGTGGCCCAGGGCACGCTGGACTCGCTCCGGCAGGGCCGGGCCCCGCGGGTGTCGGTGGAGACCGCCGACCCGGCCGCCGCGATCCGCGCCCTCGCCGGCCAGGGGCTGTCCGGTGTGGACGCCGACGGCCGGGCGGTCAGCGCGCTGCTCGGCGACGCCGCGCCGGAGGCGGTGCTGGCCGGGCTGGTCTCGGCCGGCGTCCCGGTGCGACAGTTCACAGTGGACGCCCCCGGGCTCGAGGACGTGTTCGTGTCGCTCACCGGGGAGGGCTTCGATGTCAGCGGTTGACCTGGCCGCGCCGCCGGTGGCGGCGCCGCGCCGCGCCGGCGGCACCGGCCGCTTCCTCCGGTCCGAGCTGGGCATGGTCTTCCGCCGGCGGCGCAACCAGGTGATCCTCGCCGTGCTGGCCGCGGTGCCGGTGCTCATCGCGGTCGCGGTCCGGCTGGCCGCCCCGCCGGAGGACCCGGCGGACGGGCCGCCGTTCCTCTACGGCATCGCCGGCAACGGCGTCTTCGTCGCGCTGACCGCGCTGACCGTGGTGCTGCCGCTCTTCCTGCCGCTGGCGGTCGCGGTGGTGTCCGGTGACGGGGTGGCCGGCGAGGCGTCCCTCGGCACGCTGCGCTACCTGCTGGTGGTGCCGGTGTCGCGGACCCGGCTGCTGCTGGTCAAGTACGCCGGCGCGGTCGCGTACTGCGTGGTGGCCGCGCTGACCGTCGGCGCGGTCGGAGCCGGGATCGGCGCGCTGCTCTTCCCGGTCGGGCCGGTGACGCTGCTGTCCGGCGCCCAGGTCCCGCTCGCCGGCGGGCTGGTCCGGGTGCTGCTGGTGGCGCTGTACGTCGCGGCCATGATGGCCGGGCTGGCCGCGATCGGACTGTTCGTCTCCACCCTGACCGAGTCGCCGATCGCGGCGATGGCGACGACCGCGGTGCTCGCGGTGACCAGCCAGGTGCTGGACACCGTGCCGCAGCTGGACTGGCTGCACCCGTGGCTGTTCAGCCACTACTGGCTGGACTTCGGCGACCTGCTGCGCGACCCGATCGCGGCGGACGGCCCGGTCCGCGGCCTGCTCGTCACGGCCGCGTACGTGCTGGTCTTCGGCTCGCTCGCCTGGTCCCGGATGACCACCAAGGACGTCTCCAGCTGACCGCCCGGGCGGCGGATGCTGTCCCGGCGGACGCCGCTGGCCACCAGCCTGCTGCGCGCCGCCGACGGCGGCACGGCGCGCGAGTCGGGCTAGGGACTGCTGGGGACTACTGGAGGTAGGTCTCGACCTCGCCGGGCGGCCGCTGCTCGGCGTTGTCCGGGTCGTCGCCGTACTCGGCCTTGGCCCGGCGCTGCCGGAGCAGGTCCCAGGCCTGGTCGAGCTCGACCTCCAGCTGGTGCATCCGCTCCCGGTCGGCGTCGTCGAGCCCGTCGCCGGAGTGCCGGGAGCGCAGCGTCTTCTCCTCCGCGACCAGCTCGTTGATGTGGGACAGGATGGACCGGTCGTCCATGATCAGGACCTTCTTCCTCGGCTGGCGGTCTCCAGGTGCGGCCCGTCCACCGGGCAGGAGTAGCAGTGCTCGGCCTCGTCGTCCCCGATCCGGCCGACGTCGTTGCGGATGAAGGCGGCGGACAGCAGCCCGCCGACCACCAGCAGGCCGGTGCAGAGCAGGATGGCCGTCCGGTAGCCGTCGGCGAACGCGGCCGGGTCGAGGTAGACCGAGCCGGTCAGTCCGGCCAGCGGCGGCAGCAGCGCGACGGCGAGCAGCCCGGCGGTGCGGGCCACCGCGTTGTTCACCCCGGACGCGGCCCCGGCGTGCTCGGCCGGCGCCGCGGCCAGCACGGTCGCGGTCAGCGGGGCCACCAGCAGCGCCAGGCCGAGGCCGAAGACCAGCACCCCGGGCAGCACGTCGGTGAGGTACGAGGCGTCCGGTCCGATCCGCAGCGTCAGCAGCAGCCCGGCGGCGGCCACCAGCGGACCGGCCGTCATCGGCAGCCGGGGGCCGATCCGGGCGGACAGCGCCCCGGCCCGGGACGACAGCAGGAGCAGCAGCAGGGTGGTCGGCAGCATCGCGGTGCCGGCGGCCAGCGGGCTGAACCCGGCCACCACCTGCAGCTGCAGCACGAGCAGGAAGAAGACCCCGCTGAAGGCGGCGTAGATGGCGAAGGTGACCACGTTGGTCACCGTGAACTGCCGGGACGCGAAGAGCCCGGCCGGCACCAGCGGGGCTTCACTGCGCCGCTCGACCACCACGAAGGCGGCCAGGAAGGCCAGGCCGAGCACCGCGGCGGTGATCACCGTCGGGTCGAGCCCGCGCTCCCCGCCGGCGATGGCCGCGTACGTGACGCCGGCGAGCCCGATCGCCCCGAGCACGGTGCCGGCGACGTCGAGCCGCCCGTGCGCGGTCGGGTCGATGGACTCCGGCACGTGCCGGGCCGCGACCAGCACGACGACCGCGGCCAGCGGCAGGTTGACCAGGAAGACGAACCGCCAGGTCGTGGCCTCGATGATCCAGCCGCCCAGGAACGGCCCGGCCGCGCCGGCGATGCCGGCCAGCCCGGACCAGGCGCCGATGGCCCGGCCGCGGTCCGCCGGCACGAACGACGCGGTGATGATGGCCAGGCTGCCGGGGGTGAGCAGGGCGCCGCCGATGCCTTGCAGCGCCCGGGCGGCGACCAGCGTCTCCACGTTCGGCGCGAACCCGCAGAGCGCGGAGGCGACGGCGAACCAGATGGTGCCGATGATGAAGATCCGGCGCCGGCCGTGCCGGTCCGCCAGCGAGCCGCCGAGCAGGATGAACGCGGCCAGCGTCAGCGTGTAGCCGTTGAGCGTCCACTGCAGACCGCCGAGGTCGGCGCCCAGGTCGGTGCCGATCCGGGGGAGCGCGACGTTGACCACGGTCGCGTCGAGCATCGCCAGGCCGGAGCCGAGGATGGTGGCCAGCAGCACCCAGCGCCCCGCCGGCTCGGCGAAGCGCACCTGGTGGTCGGCGACCGGCGCGGCCACGCCTGCCCCCTCCCCGGACGCGGCAGCGCCCACCGGGAGCGATCCTCGCTCCCGATGGGCGCTGCGGCAAGCGTGCCCGGCCGCGCGCCGGGCGGGCGTCAGCTGCGGCGGACGATCCGCGCGATGATCGCGCCGAGGAGCACGTACGCGAGGGCCGCGATGCCCCAGTTGATGACGATGTTCTCCTTCGGGTCGTCCTGCGGGAAGAGGTCCTTGAACGGCCGGACGAAGAAGCGGCCGATGTCGAGGATGAAGTCGACGATGGTGTTGCGCTGGTTGGCGTCGACCAGCACGAGGATGATCCCCAGCACGATCACGCCGGCGATGAGGCCGAAGATCGCGGTGATGATGCTCCCCGGCGAGCGATACCGGGTGCGCGTAACCACGGTGAAAGCACCTCCCGATGCACGAGCCCCCGCGGTCCTGTTGTCGTCCACGGTTGTTCCCGGCCGGGCGCCCCACCCAAACCGGGCTCAGTGCCGGGGACGTACCCAGACCGCGCCGTCCGGGGGCAGCGTGCCGGCCGGCGCGGCCGGGTCGCTGGCCAGCAGCGGCCGCCCGGGCGGCGCCGGCACCGCCCGGTCGGACAGGTTCACCGCGACGACCACGCCGGGGCCGCCGTCCACGCCGGTCCGGCCGTCCTCGCCGGACCCGCTGTCCTCGCTCTCTTCGCCGGTCCGGCTGAAGGCCAGCACGCCGGCCGGGCTCTCCAGCCAGCTCAGCCGGCCGCCGGCCAGCGCCGGCTCGGCCCGCCGGGTGGCCAGCGCGGCCCGGTACAGCGCGAGCATCGAGGTGGGGTCGTCCACCTGGGCCTCGACGGTCAGCGGCGCCCAGTCCGCCGGCTGCGGCAGCCAGGTGTGCCCGCTCGCGCCGAAGCCGTACGGCGGCCGGTCGCCGGACCACGGCAGCGGCACCCGGCAGCCGTCCCGCCCCCGCCGCTCGCCCCGGGTGTAGGTGAAGACCGGGTCCTGCAGCACCTCGTCCGGCAGGTCGACCTCGGGCAGGCCCAGCTCCTCGCCCTGGTAGAGGTACGCCGGGCCGGGCAGCCCGAGCAGCAGCAGCGCGGCCGCCCGGGCCCGGCGCCGGCCCTGCTCGCCGCCGCCGTACCGGGTGAGGTGCCGGACCGAGTCGTGGCTGGACAGCACCCAGGTGGTGGCCGCGCCGACCCCGGCGCTGGCCAGCAGCGACCCGTCGATCGCGTCCCGCAGCGCGGCCGCGTCCCAGCCGGCCCACAGCAGCGCGAAGTTGAAGGCCAGGTGCAGCTCGTCCGGGCGGACGTACCGGGTCCGGGCCGCCGCGTCGGCCAGGTAGACCTCGCCGACCGCCATCCGGTCCCCCGGGTACGAGTCGAGCAGCCGCCGCCAGGACCGGTAGACGTCGTGCGTCTCCGGCTGGTCCCAGGCGTACTTGGTCTCCTCGCCGTGCCCGGTGCCCCACTGGTGCACGCCCGGGTTGTCGCGCAGGTCGGCGTCCTTGACCAGCCCGTGCGCCACGTCGACGCGGAAGCCGTCGACGCCGCGGTCCAGCCAGAAGCGCAGCGTCGCCTCCGCGTCCGCCCGCACCTCGGGGTGCCGCCAGTCGAGGTCGGGCTGGCCGGGCGCGAAGTGGTGCAGATACCACTGGCCGTCCGGCACCCGGTCCCAGGCCGGGCCGCCGAACGCGGACCGCCAGTTGTTCGGCGGCTCCTCGCCGCCGGCGCCGCGGCCGTCCCGGAAGAGGTAGCGGTCCCGCTCCGGGCTGCCCGGCGGCGCCGCCAGCGCGGCGCGGAACCAGGGGTGCTGGTCGGAGGTGTGGTTGGGGACCACGTCCACGGTCACCCGGATGCCCAGCGCGTGCGCGTCGGCCACCATCGCGTCGAAGGCGGCCAGGTCGCCGAAGAGCGGGTCCACCCCGCGCGGGTCGGCGACGTCGTAGCCGTGGTCGACCATCGGCGACGGGTAGAACGGGGTGATCCACAGCGCGTCCACGCCGAGGTCGGCCAGGTACGGCAGGCGGTGGCGCAGGCCGGCCAGGTCGCCCACCCCGTCGCCGCTGCCGTCGGCGAAGCTGCGCAGGTAGACCTCGTAGAAGACGGCGGTGCGCCACCAGGGCGCCGGCTGGCTGGTCACGTCCCCTGCCTACCCGGCCGGCGCCTCCTCGGTCATCGGCACCAGCCCCCGCCGGTGCGCGATCGCCACCGCCTCGGTCCGCCCGGACGCGCTCAGCTTGCCGATGATGTTGGACACGTGCACGCTCGCCGTCTTCTCGGAGATGAAGAGCGTCCGCCCGATCTGCCGGTTGGTCTGGCCGCGGGCCAGCAGCGCGAGCACGTCGCGCTCCCGGGCGGTCAGCGGGGTGTGCGCCGGCTGCACCGGCACCGGCAGCCCGGCGTCGAGCCGGGCGCGGCGGGCCAGCGCCTCCAGTGCCTCCCGCAGTGGCACCGCGCCGAGCTGGACCGCGACCCGGTGCGCCTCGGCCACCTCGGCCGCGGCCTCCTCCCGCCGGTCCGCACCGACCAGCGCCTCGGCCAGCCGCCACCGGCAGCGGGCCTGCTCGTAGCGGTAGCCGTAGTCGAACAGCCGCAGCGCGGCCCGCCACAGCTCGGGGTCGGACCGGCCGTCCAGCCGGGACCACTCCGCCTCGGCCCGGGCCAGCCAGCCCTGCCCCTCCGGGCCCATCCGGCCGTGCCGCGGCCGGCCCCGCTGCGCGGTCGTCCGGGCGTGCTCGATCAGCTCCCGGCCGCGGGCCAGGTCGGCCTCGACGGCCGCCGCGTCGCCGCGCAGCCGTGCGGTCTCGGCCCGGTCGGCCAGCGCCGCCAGCCCGAGGGCAGCCAGCCAGATGCCGCCCAGATACCACTTCTCCCAGCGCCGGCTGACGTACGCGATCGCGTTGTCGGCCGCCCGCACCGCCCCGTCCAGGTCGCCGCGCCAGCGCAGCAGGTCGGCCTCGCAGCCGCCGGCGAGCAGCGCCAGGCTGGTGTCCTGGCTCCACGCGCCGCGCAGCTGGCGCACCCGCTCCACCGCGGCGGGCAGCCCGCGGGACACCTCGACGTAGAGCGCGGCCGCGGCCAGCCGGGCCAGCACCGAGTCCGGCGTGCGGTCGCCGGCCAGCTCGGCCGCCTCCAGGCTGCCGTCCCAGTCGCCGGCCACGTACCGCGCGATCACCTGCAGGACCCGCAGCTCCAACCCGTACGGGCTGAAGGTGAGGCCGGTGGCCGCGGTCCGGGTCACCCCGGCGTCGAGCACCGCCAGCGCGGCCGACAGCTCGCCGGCGTAGTAGTGGCTGCCGGCCAGGTTGTAGGTGGCGCGCAGCTCGACCGCGATGTCGCCGGCCGCGGCCGCCCGGTCCCGCGCCTCGGCCAGCCGGGCCTGCGCCTTCTCCGAGTCGCCCTCGCTCTCGGCCACCAGCGCGAGCGTGGCCAGCGCGTCGGCCTCCGCGTCCGTGAGATCCAGCTCGCGGGCGCCGGCCAGAGCCTCCTCGGCCCAGCGCCGACCTTCCTCGTCCCGGTCCAGGTTGACCGCCGTGCGGCCGCGGGTGGCGGCGGACCACACCCGGGTCGGCGTCAGCGGCCGCTCGGGCAGCATCTCCAGCGCCTCCGCGGTCGCCTCGTACGCCTCCTCGGGGCGGTCCGCGCCGAGCAGGTGCAGGGCCAGCTTGTGCCGGGTGCTGGCCGCCTGCCGGCTGCCCGGCGCCTCCCGGTCGGCCAGGTCGCGGGCGGCCGCGGCGAGCGCGACCGCCCGGTTCATCTCCCCGGCGCTGGCGGCGGCCGACGCCGCCCGCAGCCCGACCGAGATGAGGTCGCAGCCGGCCCGCTCGGCCGCGTCCGGCACCGCGTGCCACAGCTGGAGCGCCTGCTCCAGGTTGCGCAGCGCCTCGACCGGCGCGTGCAGCTCGGCCGCCTCGGCCGCCGCCCGGATCGACGCGGACAGCGCCCCGGCCAGGTCGTGGCTCTGCAGGCAGTGGTAGGCGAGCTCGGCGGCGCCGGCGCCCTCGATGCCGTCGGCCAGCAGCCTCGCGTAGGTCCCGTGCAGCCGGACCCGCTCGCCCGGCAGCAGGTCGCCGTAGACCGCCTCCTGCAGCAGCGCGTGCCGGAAGGCGTAGCGGTCGCCGCCCTCGGCGGCCAGCACGTGATGGGTGACCGCCTCCCGCAGCGCCTCCTCCACCTCGGCCTCGGACAGGCCGCTGGCCGCCTGCAGCAGCGGGTGGCTGACCCGGCGGCCGGCGACGGAGGCGACCCGGGCGATCCGCTGCACCGGGGCGGGCAGCCGCTCCAGCCGGGCCAGCAGCACGTCGGCCAGCGCGGCCGGGAGCGCCTGACCCTCCTCGCCGGAGCCCAGGCCGGCGGCGTAGAGCTCCTCGGCGAAGTAGGCGTTGCCGTCGGAGCGGGCCAGCACGTCCCGGACCAGCGGCTCGGGCACCTGCTCGCCGCTGAGCGCGCGCAGGTAGTCGCGCAGCTCGCTCGGGGTGAAGGGGGACAGCTCGACCCGCTCCACCGTGGGCAGCCGGACCAGCTCGCCGAGCAGCGGCCGCAGCGGGTGTCGCCGGTGCAGGTCGTCGGCCCGGTAGGAGGCGACCACGGCCAGCCGCTCGGACCGCAGCCGGGCCAGCAGGAAGGAGAGCAGGTCGCGGGTGGACTGGTCGGCCCAGTGCAGGTCCTCGATGACCAGCAGCACCGGCGCGCCGGCCTCGCCGACGTCGCCGAGCACGCCGGCGACCGCGTCGAAGAGCTGCAGCCGGCCGGCGTCGTCGTCGCCGGCACCCGCCGGCGGGGTCGGCTGGCCGGGCCGGGTGATCAGCCGGCCGAGCGCCGGCCGGGCCCGCAGCGCCTCGGCCACGGTCTCGTCGCCGTCATCCGCGCGACCGGCCAGCTCGCGCAGCGCCTCGGCGAACGGGAGATAGGGCAGGCCGACCGCGCCCAGGTCGACGCAGTGTCCGGTGAGGACGGTCGCGCCGGCGGCGCGGGCCCGGCCGCAGAGCTCGGCGAGCAGCCGGGTCTTGCCGACCCCGGCGTCCCCGGCCAGCAGCACCGCGGCCGGCCGGCCGGTCCGGGCACGCTCGACCGCCGCGGTCAGCCGGGTGAGCTCCTCAGCCCGGCCGACCAGCGGCGCTTCCGACCCCAGCCTCGGCACGGGAATCATCGTGGCACGGGGGTCCGACAGTTCCGGCAGCATTTCGCGCTCCGCGAGCGGGGCGGGTCAGGCGGCCCGGGTCACGTGGTCCCGGCTGGCACCGGCCGCCACCGGCGTCCCGGCCGGGACCTCGACGGGAGCCGGCACCGGCCGGACCGGCAGAGCCGTGCGGCTGCCCGCCCGGCGGGCTCGGCGGGCCTGCCGGGCCAGCCGCGTGACGGCCGCGTCCCGGATCAGGCTGTCCCGCCGGTAGCTGATCTCCGAGTCGAGCGCGGGGCCGTAGTAGTAGTTCGACATCGGGTCCTCCTCGTCCTCTTCCTTGACGAGGTCAACTCTCGTGCTGAGGTCCCACCCCCGGCATCGGTCGATCACGTCGGCTCCCCGGTCCGGCACGCTTAGGCCGCGCCGGCCCGGGCCTGAGTGCGTCTAAGGCCCTCAGGCGAGCGACCGCGCCGCAGCTCTCCGTAGTCGCCGGTCGGCTCCGGGCATGGAACGGCCCCGGGGACGTCGTTGTCACCCGGGGCCGTTCGGTCTTGCGATCAGGGCTGCTGATCGCCCTCACCGGTGCGCTCCTGGGCGAAGTCCACCCCGCGGTCGATGTGCTCCGAGTGACCGCCGCCGGTCCGCTCGTCCACGGTGTCCCCCGCCCGCTCCAGACCCTGGTCGACCTTGTCGTCGTGCTGCTCGGCCAGGTCCTTCGCCTTGTCCATGAAGCCGCCCATCGCTGGGCCTCCCTCCGGTTGCGGTACGGGAGAAACCCTGCCCACCGGCTCCCTGCGCAAACGACTTCGGGTGCCGGGCCGGCCGCCGGGACGATGGCGGCCGGCCCGGCTCAGCCGGCCGGGTTGACCCGTGTTGCTTGCCCGACCGGCTCGGTCCTGACCGGGCCTCCGCGACCCGGATGCTGCCGACGCTAACCGACCCGCCGGCCGGGTCCGGCGTTCTCATCGGGGTTCATAATGCGTCCCCTCCGTCGTGTGTGGACGGACGGGAGTTGCCGCCGGAAGCATGGGTGGTCTGATTGCTCTCCGTATTGTCCGGCGCGACGGCGTCAGGTTAGAGTCGCCCGAAGCGGGCTTCCCGGTCCTTCCGGACTAATGGCGCAGTCGTGGCCACAGCGCCTCGACCGGCCGGCTCGTGGAGCTTCCACCCTGCCGCGCCGCCCGAGGGGAGCCGACCGGTGACCAGCTCGGACGTGCTGCCCGGCGCCGGCGGCCTGCTGGCGGCGTACGACGACGGCCCCTCGCTGATGAAGCCGGTCCGGCGCCTGGACCGGACACTCAGCGTGGTCGGCACCCCGGCCGCGCTCCCGGCCGCCCCGGTGACCCCGGTGGCGGCCACCCCTGGCCCCGGCGCCGGCTCGGCCGCCGGCGCCGGTCCCACCCGCCCCGCTGCCCGGTCCCGCACCGCGGTCCGGAAGCGCTCCACCCCGGTTCCGCACTTCGAAGACCTGCGCACGCCGGCCCGGATCAGCGCGTCCACCTGGAGCGCGCTGTCCGCCCCCGACGCGACGCCGGGCGCCGCATCCCCCACGGCGCCCGGCGTCGTCACCACCCCGGTGACCGCTCCCGACCGGCCCCAGGAGGCGCCGGTCCGCGCCGGTCGGTGAGCACGGCCGGCGCCCCTTCACCATCACGCCCGCCGGAGCCGACCCGCCCGCGCAGCTGATCGCCGGCCCGCCTGACGGCCCGCGCCGACCCAGCCGGACCCGTCGGAGCACGGAGTAGGGCCGGGCACAGTCTCAGTTTGCGCATCACGCTCGGATCGTGCGCCGACGCTCCGCTGGCGTTCACGCCGAAGGCGGCTTGGGCCGTCTCATCCAGCTCCGGTCCGCGAGTGACAGCCGCACAAGGCTGATCATGCTCCCGGCCTTCCTGGATGGGCGGATCCCGCCCATCGATCAGATGGCTCCACCAGCGCCCGGCCGCATGGCTACGTCCGTAGCCGCGCCAGTCCACCGAACCTGGAGAGGAAGTTCCGGCGAGCTACCGCCCGGTTCCGGCGCCGGCGTTCGAGAGCCCATGTCCCAACGCTACTACGCGAGGGTTCCGCATGGACGCCGTTCGTGGTTGTTCGAGATCGAGTCCCCGCACCACTGGCCGGCGGGTCTGGGCCAGGCGAAACGCTACGCTGAGGCCGTCTGGAGGGCTCGCCTAGTGGCCGATGGCGGCGGTCTTGAAAACCGCTAGGAGCTTGCTCCTCGTGGGTTCGAATCCCACGCCCTCCGCCAGCACGGAAGTCTCATTCGCCCAGTTCGGCGGACCCGTCCGGCCACCTGGCAGTCGGTTGCACACAGACCGGAGCCAGACATGACGGTCGGGAGTGGGCAGTTCAGGCAACGCGAGATTGCAACTCGGGAAGGTAGGAATGAGAGCCCTCCTCACATCGGCCGGGATCAAGAACGGCAGCATCCACGACGCGCTGGTTGACCTGCTGGGCAAACCGATCGCCGAGTCCGACGCCCTCTTCATCCCCACCGCCATCTACCCCTTCCCCGGCGGGCCCGGCATGGCGTACCGGGCGATCTGCGGCAGGGGTCCATTGCCGTTGTGCGAACTGGGTTGGAAGTCGCTGGGGGTGCTGGAGCTGTCGGTGCTGCCGAGCATCGAGGAGGCTGCTTGGGTGCCGGCGGTCCAGGACGCCGACGCACTGCTGGTATGGGGCGGCGACCCTCTGTTTCTCGCCAACTGGATGCGGCGCTCCGGTCTGACCGGTCTCCTGCCGACGCTGCGCTCCGAGGCGGTCTACGTGGGGGTGAGCGCCGGGAGCATCGCTGCTGCCGCCACCTTCGTCGAGACCTACGTCGAACCGCCCCGCGGGAACGATGGACCGCTGAAGTCGGAGGACATCGTCTTCACCACGCCCGAGGGTGACGTCGACAGAGTCCTGGTCACGGGACAGGGAGCGGGACTCGTCGACTTCGCGGTGATCCCGCACCTGGAGCACCCGGACCACCCCGACGCTTCCTTGGCCAACGCGGAGAGGTGGGCGGCACGGATTCCCGCGCCGACGTACGCGATCGACGATGAGACCGCCATCAGGGTGGTCGACGGCGCCGCCCAGGTCGTCTCCGAGGGGCAGTGGAAGCTGTTCCAGCCCTGACGGGACCGGGCAGCTCCTGAAACCGGGGCCGGCGGCCGGGAGGGCGCGGCGAGCGCTGCGGCCGAGCATCAGCCGGCGAGCGCTGAGATCGTCGTCAGCCAGTGCTCGGCGAAGGCCGCACCGTCGATCGCGGTGACCAGCCGGGCCGGTCGTCCGGCCGGGTCGCGGGCGAGCGAGCCGTCCGGACGCAGCACCAGCCGGGTCTCCTCCGTGGTCGCGGCCCGGCCAGCCGAGCGCCACCGCACAGGCCGCCGGGTCGTACTGGAAGTTGAGCAGGTCGTCGGGCAGAGCGGCACCGTCCGGCCGGCCCCACCGGGCGCCGTGGGCCTCGATCTGGTCGGCGAGCAGCGCACCGACCGGGCCTCCGGCGCGCAGCCGGGGCAGGTCGGCCCGGCGGACCCACGTCGCCAGGGTCGCCGTCAACGTGACCAGCGTCGGCCCGGTGCCGAGCACGATCTCGTACGCGCGGCGGTCCCACTGGTTGTTGAAGTCCATCTCCGGGCCCCAGTCCGGCAGCCCGGGCCCAGGCGGGTCGGCGTAGCCGGCCATGAGGGTGGGCGCGAGGAGTCTGCCCGGCCGGCTCGTCTCGTACAGGGCCAGATTGGTGAAGGGGCCGATGCCGATCACGGTCGCGCCGGCGGCGATGCTCCGGTCGAGCAGGGTCAGCGCGGCACCCGCCGGCTCAGGCGTGGCCACGCAGGCCGGCCAGTCGTCGTGCTCGGGCTCGGCTCGCTCGCCCGTCGTCAGCGACAGCGCGGCACCGGCCGCCACCGGCACCTCCCGCCCGGCCAGCCCGATCAGGTGCCGTGCGTACGCGGCCCGCCGACCGTCCGCGTCGGCCACGGTGGTCACGCCGAGCAGGTCGACATCGGCGCGCCCCAGCAGGTACGCCAGCGCGCAGGCGTCGTCGGTGTCGCCACCGAAGTCGGTGTCGAGGTGGACCCGCATCACCGCCAGGAGCGTAGGCGCCCGGGCGTCATCGTGGACGAGTCACCCGCTGGTGGCGTCGGCCGCCGACCGTGCGTCCGGTGCCTCGAGAGGCGGTTCGGGCCGGTCCAGGTCGCGCCAGGCCGGGAACACGAACGGGCCGATCGTGGCGAGCAGGTAGAGCCCGCCGCCGGCCAGCAGGGCGGCGGTGAGGCCGGCCGTCCCCGCCAGCCACCCGAAGAGCAGGCCGCCGAGCGGGATGCCGGCCCAGGCCAGCGAGTTGATCGCGGGCAGCACCCGGGCGCGCAGCTCGGTCGGCACGCGCTCGTACGACACCGCGCCGATGATCGGGTTGAGGGCGCCGCCGGCCAGCCCGCTCAGCGCGGTCACCACCAGGACGGCGGGCAGCCCGGGGGCCACCGCGAGCACGAGCAGGTGCGGCGGTCCGGCGATCAGGAAGGCCCAGGCGAAGGTCTTCCGCCGCGGCAGCCGCGGGCCGAGCCAGGTGAACAGCGCGTTCCCGGCGACCGCGCCGACGCCGAAGGCGGTGACCACGGCGCCGAGCGCGCCCGGGTCGCCGATCTCGTCCCGGACCCAGGCCGGCAGCAGCACCGCCGACCACGCCTGGTCGATCAGGTTGGTGGCGAAGACGAGCAGGCAGATCCCGAGCAGCACCCGCTGCCCGATCAGCCAGCCGAAGCCGGCGCGCAGGTCGGCCAGGTAGGAGGCGCTGGCGACCTGTCGCGGCTGCACGGAGGCAGGCACCGTGCCGAGCAGGATCAGCGCGCAGACCGCGAAGGTGACCGCGTCGATCGCGAGCACCACCGGCGCGCTGGCCACCACCAGCAGCGCGCCGGCGAGCGGGGCGCCGAGCAGCGTCGCCAGCCGGCTCAGCCCGTCGAAGAGCCCGGCGACCCGTTCCAGCGGGGTGCCGGCCAGGGTGCCGGTGGCGGGGACCAGCACCCGCTGACCGGTGCCGGCCAGGCCGCCGGCGGCGCCGGCCACCGCGACGACGATCAGCAGCGTGCCGAAGGGGAGCAGGCCGGCCGCGTGCAGGGCCGGGACCGCGCCGACGGCGAGCGCGGCGCCCAGGTTGCCGGCGACCGCGGCCCGCACCGGACCCACCCGGTCCACGAACGGGCCGCCCACCGCACCCACCAGCACGTACGGGGTCATCTCGGCGAAGGCGACCAACCCGGTGCGGGTGACCGAGCCCGTGGTGACCAGCACGAACCACGGCAGCGCCAGCGCGGACATCCGGGTGCCGAGGATGGAGATGGTCGCGCCGGTGAGCAGGCCGATCAGCGGGCGGCGGGTGCGCTCAGTCACGGCGGCCCGCCCCGGGCCGCGGCATGAGCTGGTACTGGACGAAGACGCGGCGGGCACCCTCCGGCGCCGGCACGTCCGGGTCGTCCCGGCGGCAGGTCAGCACCAGCTCGCCGATCCGGGCGGCGAGCGCCCGCATCTCCTCGGGGGTCAGCAGGAGCGGCGCGCCGCCGATGGAGTCCAGGTGCCGCCACGGCTCCGGCATCCCGGGCCGTTCCGCCATCCAGTCGCGCATCCGCAGCGCGTGCATCTCGGTCACGCCGCGCAGGTGCTGCTCGGACAGCTCCCGGGTCTCCTCGTCGGCGTCGGGCCCGGGCAGGTCCGAGTACGTCCCCCGGTGCACCGAGCGCCACCACCGCTCCCGGCCGACGTTGCGGTCCGGATCGTCCTCGACGAAGCCGTGCGTCGCGAGCTGGCGGAGGTGGTAGCTGGTGGTGCCGGTCGACTCACCGAGCCGGGCGGCGAGACCGGTCGCCGTCGCCGGTCCCTCCTCCCGCAGGCTCGACAGGATCCGCACCCGCACGGGATGCGCCAGCCCGCGGAGGGTCCGGGCGTCCAGCGCCACGTCCTTCGCCGGGTCGAAGCCCGGTCGCGCCTTCTCCGTCACATGCAGAGACTACTTTGCAAGCACTCCTTTGCAAAGACTCCTCTGCAATGAGGTCCTACCGGGTCGCGGGCCGGGTGCCGGTCCAGCCGCCGGAGCCGCGGGCGGCCGAGCCGGTCCCGGAGCGGGCCTCGGCGCCGAGCATGGAGGGCGCATACCCTGCGCCCGTGACCGTCCACCAGTTGTCCCGGCAGGATGCGCGCCGCATCGCCGTGCGCGCGCAGCTCCTGGACGCCGCCCGCCCGACCGACCTGCTGGACACGGTCCGGCACCTGACGATGCTGCAGCTGGACCCGACCGCGGCGATCGCGCCCAACGCCGACCTGGTCGCGTGGACCCGGCTCGGCTCGGCGTACCGGCCGAGCGAGCTGGCCGAGGCGCTGGACAAGCGCCAGCTGCTGGAGCTGCGGGCGATGCTCCGGCCGGCCGAGGATCTCGTCCTCTACCGGGCCGAGATGGCCGACCTGTTCGAGCTCAGCGACCGCGCGGACTGGCGGCCGTCGGTGCAGCGCTGGATCGCGGCCAACGACGGCTGCCGGCGGGACATCCTGGACCGGCTCGGGCAGCAGGGGCCGCTGCGGTCCCGGGACCTGCCGGACACCTGCGTGGTGCCGTGGCAGTCCACCGGCTGGACCAACAACCGCAACGTCATCCAACTGCTGGCGTGCATGGCCCGGCGCGGCGAGGTGGCGATCGCCGGGCGGCGGGGGCGCGACCGGCTCTGGGACCTGGCCGAGCGGGTCTACCCGGACGAGCCCGTCGTGCCCACGGACGAGGCGCTGCGGCTGCGCAACGAGCGGCGGCTGCGGGCGCTGGGCATCGCCCGTTTCCGCGGCCAGGAGTGCCCGGTCGAGCCGTGGGACGTCGGCACGGTGGGCGAGCCGGCCGTGGTGGAGGGGGTCCGCGGCGAGTGGCGCGTCGACCCGGCCCTGCTCGGGCAGCCGTTCCACGGGCGGACGGCGCTGCTGTCCCCGTTCGACCGGCTGGTGCACGACCGCAAGCGGACGGTCGAGATCTTCGACTTCGACTATCAGCTGGAGATGTACAAGCCGGTGGCGCAGCGCCGCTGGGGCTACTTCGCGCTGCCGATCCTGTCCGGCGACCGGCTGGTCGGGAAGCTCGACGCCACCGCCGACCGCAAGGCCGGCGTGCTGCGCGTGCACGCGGTCCACGAGGACGAGCCGTTCGACAAGCCCACGTCCGCCGCCGTACGCGAGGAGATCGACGACCTCGCCCGCTGGCTCGGGCTGGAGATCGAGCTGCCGGCCTGACCGGCGGGCCCCTATCCCGACCGGTCGCCGGCCGGCTCCACCGCCTGCTCGCCACCGAAGAGCGTCACCTCGCCGGCTCGAGCGCTCGGCCGGAGCTGGTGCTGTCGTCCCGGTCCGGTCGGCGGCCGGTGCGGTGCTGTTGCGGGGTGGCTCCGTGGACCCGCTTGAAGGCGACGGTGAAGGCGAACGGGTTGGCGTAGCCGACCTGCCGGGCGACGGAGCTGACGGTGGCGTCGGTGTCGCGGAGCGTCTCGGCGGCCAGGTCGAGCCGCCAGTGGGTGAGGTAGGTCATCGGGGGCTGTCCGACCAGAGCGGTGAACCGGCGGGCGAACGCCGCCCGCGATGCTCCGACCGCGGCGGCGAGGGTGACCACGGTCCACGGGCGGGCGGGGTCCTCGTGGATGAGGCGCAGGGCCGGGCCGACGAGCGGGTCGCCGTGCGCGCGATACCACCCGGGCGCGTCGGCCGCCGGGCGGGCGAACCACGCCCGGAGGGTGGCGATGAGGGCGAGGTCGAGCAGCCGGTCGAGAAGGACCTGCTGGCCCGGCTCGTCCCGGGCCACCTCCGCGGACAGCAGGTCCATGATCGGCGATCGGACGTCCTCGCGCGGCACCATGAGGACGGCCGGCAGTGAGGCCAGCAGCCGGGCGCTGACGTGGCTGGAGACCTGGTACGTCCCGCTGGCGACGACCGCCGAGCTGTCCGGCCTCGGCTCGCCGGCGCGCGGGCCGAGCGCGCTGGTCCTCGGGCTGAGCCGGGACTCGGCGGTGACGTCGACTCCGTCGACGGTGGTCAGCCGGTTGCCGGGGTGGACGACCAGAGACGGGCGGGTGCCCGGGTCGTCGGCGACCGTGTAGGGATCCGGCCCCTGGACGATCGCCACGTCGCCGGTGCGGACCAGCGTGGGCTCGTCGTGGTCCGGGACGATCCAGGCGTGGCCGCGGAGCGGGGAGGCCAGCGCGAGCGGTGCCTGGTCGGCGATCCGGAGCGCCCACGGCGGCTCCAGCACGGCCTGGCAGAACGCGGCGGTGCGGGCGCGGACGCCGTCCAGCAGGTCTCCCAGCGGGTCCATGCTCGCAGCGTAGACGAATACAAAGGGAATCAAGCTCAACAGACATGGGTCGTCTCGCTGCTGGCGGCTTCACTGAATCCGACGTTCCACGAGTCAGGAGGCTGACATGTACGCGATCACTGGAGTCACCGGCCACGTCGGCGGTGTGACCGCCCGCCTGCTCCTGGACGGGGGACTGCCCGTACGGGCGGTCGTCCGCAACCCGGAGAAGGGCCGGGCGTGGTCCGACCGGGGCGCCGATGTCGCGGTGGCCGACTTCGCCGACCGCGAGGCCCTGACCGCCGCCCTCACCGGGTGCCGCGGCGCGTTCGTCATGCTCCCGACCGTCCCGCCGTTCACGGACGCGGAACACCGGCGCATGGCCGACTCGATCGCCGCCGCGGTCGCGGCCAGCGGCGTACCGCACGTGGTGCTGCTGTCCGCGATCGGCGCGGACCTCCCCGAAGGCACCGGCCCGATCCGCTGGCTGCACCACCTGGAGAACCGGCTGCGCGACACCGGCGCCCTGCTGACCGCGCTCCGGTCACCGCACTTCCAGGAGAAGGTCGAGTCCGTCCTCCCGGCGGTGACCGGCGCCGGCATCTACCCGGTCTTCGGCGACGCCGACGTCCCTACGCCGATGGTCGCGACCCGGGACGTGGGTGCCGCCGCCGCCGGGGCCCTCGTGTCACCGCCGGCGGCGAGCGAGATCGTCGACCTGGAGCCACCGAGCTACACCGAGCGGCAGGTCGCGGAGACGGTGGGCGCGCTGCTCGACCGGACGCTCGAGGTGGTCCCGATCGCCAGGTCCGACTGGCTCGACGCCCTCGTCGGCGCCGGCGTGCCGTCCCCGCTCGCGGCCGAGCTCGTCGAGCTCTACGCCGCCGACGACAGCGGCATCCTCCGACCCCGCGGGGACCGCCGGCATCGTTGCACCACCGAGCTGGCCGACACCCTGCGCCACCTCCGGATCGCGGACCACGGCAGGGACGCCGCCTGACCAGGTGGACGGCGGCCGACATCCCCGACCAGCACCGGCGCCTTCGGCAGGGCAGGATCCTCCCGTGGATTCGACCGGCTGGCTCGACGACGCCCGCATCGACCCCGCGGTGGCCGCGCTGCGGCCGGACTACCGCGCGCTCCTCCTCGTCGCCGAGGGCCTGGCCCCGGGCCCCAGCGACGAGTGGAGCGAAGGGCTGCTCGCGGCGGCCGAGCAGGCCGCCCCGCCGGTCGACCACCCGCATGCGCTGGCCTGGGCGGAGGCGTTCCGCGCGTTCGGCGCCAAGCCGCAGCGGACCCGGCCCAGCCTGACCGCGCTGCTCCGCCGCGCGCCCGACGGCCTGCCCCGGGTGGACCGGCTGACCGACGCGTACAACGCGGTCTCGGTACGGCACGCGGTGCCGGTCGGCGGCGAGGACCTGGACGCGTACGCGGGGTCGATCCGGCTGGTCCGGGCGGCCGGGGACGAGCCGTTCGAGACGGTCGCGGCCGGCGAGCCGGTGATGGAGTCGCCGGAGCCCGGCGAGGTGGTGTGGCGGGACGACGCCGGCGTCACCTGCCGCCGGTGGAACTGGCGGCAGTGCACCCGCACCCGCCTGACCACGAGCACGACCCGTGCCGTCTTCGTGCTGGACGCGCTCGGGCCGATGGACGACGCCGCGCTGGCCGCCGCCGGCGACGCGCTCGCCGCCGCGCTGGCCGAGGGCAGCCCCGGCATCCGGGTCGAGCGGACGCGTCCAGGGCGTGACGCCCAGGCGAGCTCGGTCCCGAGCACCGCCCGCATGGTCGCCAGCGTCGCGATCCCGCTCAGGTCGGGGAAGAGCTCGGCGCTGGTGATGCCCATCGCGTCCAGATCGGACAGTGCCCGGCCGGCCTCCGCCGCGGGCAGCACGCAGCTGGGTCAGCGCGACGTCGTCGGCGAAGCGGTCGACGTACTCCTCCAGGCGTCCCGATGGCCGCCCGGCACAGCGTGAAGCGGCCGCCCTGGTTGCGCAGCCGGACGTTGTCCAGCGCCGGCACCGCGACCACCTCGACCCCGCCCGGCCGGGACCACACCGGGTTGTCCAGGTGCAGCACCCAGACCGCGACCTGCTGGTGCCGGCCGGGCAGCGCGGTCAGGTGGCTCGGCGAAGGCGAAGAACGCGGCCACGTACGGGCTGACCGACCAGTCGAGCAGCCGGGTCGGCAGCCCGTGGTGCTGGCCCAGCGCCCACAGCTTCCGGTCCTCGTCCAAGATGGACGGTGCGACGCCGAGCTCCGCGCAGCCGCGCCGCCACTCCTCGACCAGCCGGTCCCAGAGCGGCAGCCGGCGCTCCAGCGGGATCGTCGCGAAGCGACGGTCGAAATAGGACGACAGGCCCCAGTCGGCGTCCGGCGGCGCCGCGGAAGAGGTAGCGGCCCGGCCGGAAGATGCCGTCGCCGAAGAGCTCGACGAACAGGTCCCGGGTGAACTCGACCCACCCGCCGTACCGGAGGATCCGTACGTTGCTCACTGCGTGGTGACTCCCGTGGTCGACCGGACCGAGGTGAGCCCGACGCTGCGGGCCAGGCAGGGGTGGATGACGTAGGTGTCGACCTCGGGCGGCAGCGCGAACTCCTCGATGTCGCCGAGCGCGTAGAACCGCCGGACGCCGCGCTCGTCGAGGTAGCCGAGCAGCCCGTTCTGCCAGAGCACGGAGGCGATGTCGGTGGCGCTCTCGAAGTACGGGTTGGCGATCTCGCGCAGCCCGTCCAGGTCGGACCGGGGAAACTGGTCGACCTTCATCAGCCGGATCAGCGACCGCATCTGGTCCACGATCCCGCTGATGTACGCCTGGTCGCCGGTGTAGACGCCGGTGAAGTCGTACCGGCCGGCGGTGGAGGGCATCAGGTCCGAGGAGATCTGGTTGGCGCACTGGGCCAGCTGCGAGTCGCCGAACTGCTTGGCGCAGCGGGCGACCACGTCGCGCAGCGCGGCGTCCGGCAGCCGGTCCCGGCCGGCCTTGCGGTGCCGCAGGATCTCCCGGGCCAGCGCGTTGCCGAGCGAGATCACGTCCCGCGGGATCATCCGGGTGTGCCGGATCAGGTGGTCCTCCACCCGCTCCTTGCCGCCCCACTCGTCGGTCACCGTGGTGACGCCGAGCCAGTCGCGGACCGTCGTCCCGTTGGTCGGGTGGCCGCATCAGCGACGTGCGGGGCAGCCGCTCCAGCTTCTGCCGCAGCAGGTGCAGCAGCGACTCCGCGTCCCAGCTGAGCAGCCGGATGTGCGGCTCGTTCTGGTAGCGGGGGGCGTGCTCGGAGCGGTGCACGGCGGACATGACGATGTCCCGGATGCTCACCACCACGTGCAGCCGGCCGCCCAGGCGCGGGTCCCGCAGCAGCCGCATGACCTGGTAGAAGAGCCCCTCCTGGCACTTCAGCCAGTACATCGGGGCGTGCCCGAACTCCTCGTCGACCGCGTCCAGGTAGAAGTAGACCGGCTTGGTGTGCGCGAGCACCTCGCCGAGCAGGTCCTTGAGGTCCTCCCACAGCGGGTCGTCGAGGTAGCTGGAGAGCTGGTGGGCGGTGTGCCGCTCGTGCACGATGTTGCTGAGCTCGGCGTAGATGTCCCGGGGCCGGCGCACCTCGCCGAGCAGCCGGCCGTAGTCGCGCTGGATCTCCTCCCGGTGCTCCTCGCTGACCTGGTGCTTGAGCTCCCGGTGCAGCAGCAGGTGGGAGGCGAGCGAGCGGAGGATGGCCCGGTCCCAGATCTGCATCCACTTCTCCACCAGCACCTGCCCGGTGAACCACTGGCAGGCGGTGACCACCACCTCGGTCTTCGGCGGGTCGTGCTCGGGCAGGTGCGCGTACACCGAGTCCTGGTGCGCCTGGTAGTCCTGCAGGCGTCGCATGTAGACGGTCTTGCCGGAGCCGAGCTTGCCGGCGATCACCCGCACCTTGGAGTCGTCGGCCCGGGTGGCCAGGCCGCCGAAGCCGGGGTCGCCGTCGAACTCCACGAAGTCGACCAGCATGTCGTCCAGCTCGGCCCGGGAGCCGTCCGGGCTGCCGAAGGGGCCGACGACGTCGAACGGTGCTCTGCCTGCCGCTCATGCCCGTCCCTCGCACAGACTGCCGGCTGGACCGCGCCGCCGGATCCCGCCCGCCGGCACGCGCAAAGCACATTACCCTAGGCTATGTCCGGATCCCCCTGGTCAGGCGCGGGAGGTGCCGGCAGGGCAGGCCGCCGCCCCTGGGCAGCGCGATCGCGCGATCGGCGGCCCGCCGGGGTCGGGGAGTCGCCGTGCCGGCCGCTGACCCCCGGTCGTACGTGCTGACCCGGGCCGAGCGGCTCCGCCGGCACCTGCGGGTCAACTCGGGCCGGGCGGTGCTCGGCGGGATCAGCGTCAGCGGCATCACCGCCGGCTTCATGGACGCCACCGACCACGACTGGGACCTGCTCTGGTACATCGTGCTGGCCGCCGCCGTCGCGGCCGCCGATGCTGGCCGGGCTCGGCGTGGCCGGCCGCCGCTCCGGCTGCTGCTGCTGGTGCCGGGCACCGGCCGGGCCCGGACCGCGCCGGGCCGGCCCCGCCAGCTCGAGCTGCGTGCCGACCGGCCGCGGCGCCCCGGTCCGGCAGGTCGCCGCCGCCCGCTGCGACGACCCGGTGTACGGCGCCGGCCTGCGGGTGCTGCTCGAGCCGAGCCGGCCGCTGCTGGTGATCCCGAGCAACCGGCGGGACGTCGGCCGGGAGCACGAGCTGCTGCTGCCGCTGTTCGCCGACCGGGAGCGCCGGTCCCGGGTCGAGGTGGACCTGGCCGGACTGGGCATCCCGGTCCCGCCGTACGTCTTCGACCGCGAGCTGCCCGAGGGCGTCCAGGACGTCGACCACACGCTGGCGGTCAAGGACCTGGTCTTCCTGCCCGAGCTGGCCGCCGCGCTGACCGGCGGCGACGACCGGCCGAGGCGCCGGTCATGTGGCCGGAGCACTGCGTCGACCCGATGCTGCTGGCCGAGCACGACGTCGTGGTGGTCGGCGGGCCGGACACCAACTTCTGGCACGGCGCCCTCTTCGAGCCGGTGGCCCAGGAGTTCGCCCGGCCGCCCAGCTCGGTGCCGCTGGCCCTGGACATGCGCGAGCCCGGCGTCCTGCCGAGCTACGGCTCGCGCTCGCTGACCACGGTGCTGGCCGGGTCGGCGGCGGTCTTCCCGCACGCCCGCGGCGTCCGGGTCGGGCTGGACGAGCGGCTCTACCCGACGCACGCGATGATCCTGGCCTGCCGCAACCCGTACGCGGCCGCGCTCGGCCGGTCCCGCTGGTGCGTCTTCGTCGCCGGCACCCGCAGCCTCGGCACCAGCGGGGCGGTGCTCGCGCTGACGCTGATGCTGCGGCAGATGCGGCGCGACCCGGACGTCACCTTCTTCAGCGAGGTGCCGACCGACTCGGCCCGGGTGCGGGCGGCGGTGTCCGCGGTGCTGATCCGGGTCGCCGAGGTGGAGCAGGCGGCGCTGCGCCGGGACGGCGAGGTGCAGCCGCGGATGCGGCGGCGGCTGCCGCCCGAGGGGCTGGACCCGCACTACAGCGACAGCTACGTCCCGACCGAGGTGGACTACCTCGCGTACGGCGGCAGCGGCGCCGCCCCGCAGTGGGCGACGCTCGGCCGCCTCGGGGAGCTAGACGGCGGCCGGGGCGAGGTGCCGGCGGCCGGTGAGGAACGCCAGCCCGTACAGCACCGCGACCAGGATCAGCAGGAAGCGGAAGCCGGTCACCAGCGCGAAATACTCCAGCGCGCCGCCGACCATGGCGCCGAGCAGGTTGGCCCCGAAGGCGGTGGTGGACGCGCCGATGGACTTGAAGCGCTGCGCGAAGACCAGGTTGGCCAGGAAGATCGGCGCGAAGGCGACCGCGACCCCGGCGAAGAAGCGCGGCACCACCGGCAGCGACAGCAGCGAGTCCGGCGGGATCAGCCAGGCCGCGGCCAGCGCGACCAGCAGCCCGGCGTAGAGCACGGCCGGGCGCGGCAGCGGCACCCGGCGGGCCACCTCGATGGCGGCCAGCACGCTGAGCAGCACGCCGGCGAAGACGGCCGCGTTCACCGCCCAGGTGGTGCCGAACAGCAGCGCGAACTGGACCACGTTCTTCGTCTCCAGCAGCAGGAACGCCGCGCCCATGAAGAACAGGTCCGCGTACGGCCGCATCGTCCGCAGTGGACCGGCCGCGACCCGGACCAGCAGCAGCGACGCGACCAGGATCAGCCCGAGCATCCACAGGTAGAAGGTCGGGATCTCGCGCTCGGCCAGGTACGGGAACGGCCGGTCGTCGGTGGACGGCTCCAGGGTCGCCGCGGCCGGCTGCCACAGCGTGGCGCAGCCGGCCACCCGGCCGTCCTTGCCCATGCTGAGCACGACCTCCTGCCGCGGGCCGAGCGACCGTCCCACCTGGACACAGGGCTCGGTGCCGTAGACGGCGCGCAGCGTGTTGGCGTAGCGGTCGACCAGCCACGGCTCGTAGTAGTTGTACATCGCGAAGCTGCCACCCGGCTTGAGCAGCGACCGGGCCTGCTCCAGCGCCTGGGTGGTGAAGAGGTAGTTTTCCAGCCGGAGCGCGGCCTGGCCGGTGACGATGGTGGCGGAGTCCGGCAGGGCGAGCAGGATGAGGTCGTAGCGCCGGTCGGTGCGCTCCAGGAAGGCGCGCCCGTCGTCGACGTGCGCGGTCACCCGCGGGTCCGAGTAGGGCCGCTCCGGGTGCCGGTCCCGGCCGAGCTGCTGCAGCGTCGGGTCGATCTCCACCGCGTCCACCCGCTGCGCGCCCTCGTCCAGCGCGACCGCCACGTCGTTGCCGGTGCCGGCCCCGATGATCAGCACGTCGTCGCGCCGCGGCACGTACGTGTACGGGTAGCGGTAGAAGGGGTCGAGCCGGTCCAGGTCGGCCAGCGAGTGGGCGGTCTGGTGCGGCGTGTTGTTGACGTCCACCTTGACGCTGCCGCCGGCCTCGGTGACCGCGCGGATCTTGTAGTACGGCGACCAGTGGAAGCCGCCGAGCAGCGACTGCGCGCCGAGCAGCCCCACCATGACCGCGACACCGGCGACCTGCCAGGCCCGCAGCCGCCGGCCCATCAGCACCAGGAAGGCGGCCGCGGCCAGCACCGCCCAGGCCAGCGGCGGCAGCCGGAGGAAGGACAGCCCGGCGAAGACGGCGATCCCGGCCAGGCTGCCGAGCACGTCCAGCCGGTACGCCTCCAGCGGCGCGAACCGGGCGAACGTCCGGGCCACCTCCTGCCCCAGCCCGGCCAGCACGGCCACCGTGAGCAGGAAGATCACCGGCAGGCTGACCCAGCGCGGCAGCGGGCCCATGCCGAGCGCCCCGCCGAGCCGCCAGGCGCCGTCCGCGTCCACCACCTGCACCGGGAAGGCCAGCACGAACGCCACCAGCGCCCCGAGCGACGCCGGGACCAGCGCGAACAGGTCCCGCGGGGAGCGGGCGAGCAGGAAGCCGAGCCCGATGCCGAGGAAGCTGGCCAGCAGCACGAAGTTGGTCAGGTGGACCAGGTAGAGGTTGTTCGCCGAGGTCCACCGGATCAGCGCCAGCTCGACGAAGAGCATGAGGAAGCTGGCCAGCACCAGCCGCGGCCGGTCCGGGAGCGCCCGCCATCCGGTCCGGTCGTCCGCCTCGCGCAGGTCCTCGGTCACGGCGCGGCTCCGTCCTCCGGCGCCCGGAGGGCGGCTCACGTGCGGGGACGGCGACCGTACCCCACGCTCAGCGCCCCGGCGCCGGGGCCGCGGCCAGGCACTCGGCCGGCAGCTCGAACCAGCGCAGGTGCTCGAAGTCGGCGGACACCAGGTCGCCCGGACCGCCGCCCGGACCGTCGCCCTTCGCCGCCCCGGCGGCGGCGAAGCAGGCCCGCGCGTCGGCCAGGTAGCGGGCCAGCTCGCTGTCCGGCGCGCGGTCGGCGTGCCGCGGGTAGCGCATCACGCCGTCCTCGCCGTAGGAGACGTCCCGCAGCCGCAGCGGCGGCTCGACCGCGGCGCCGCGGTGCCGCCACAGCCCGGTGGCCGTCTCGAACCGGTAGTCCGGCAGCAGCCGCCAGCCGTCCCGGGCGACCAGCCGGACCGCCTCGAGGACGTAGTCGAAGACCAGCTCCGAGATGAAGTAGTTGAAGTTGACCCGGACCCAGCCCGGCTTGATCCCCTCGCAGCCGTCCGCGATCTCCCGCTCGAACTCGTGCGACCGGTCCAGGTCGATGCCCAGCAGCCGGTGCCCGTACGGCCCGGCGCAGGAACAGCCGCCCCGGGCCTGGATCCCGAACAGGTCGTTGAGCAGCGCGACCACGAAGTTGTGGTGCAGGTAGCGGCCGGTGGGCGCGCGCACCACGAAGGACACGATGGACAGCCGCTCGGCGTCGAGGTTGCCGAGGATCTCGATCCCCGGCTCACCCAGCCAGGCGGTCACCGCCCGCCGCAGGTAGTGCTCCTCGTGGGCCCGGATCACGTCCAGCCCGACGGCCTGCTTGAGCTGGAAGACCAGCCCGGCCCGGATCGAGTCGATGATCGCCGGGGTGCCGCCCTCCTCCCGCATCACCGGGTCGGTGAGGTAGCGGTGCTCGGTCGGGTTGACGTAGGAGACCGTGCCGCCGCCGGGGGAGTCCGGCACCCGGTTGGCCAGCAGCGACCGGCGCGCCACCAGCACCCCGGGCGTGGACGGACCACCGATGAACTTGTGCGGGCTGAGGAAGACCGCGTCCTTGCCGGCCATGTCGATCCCGACGTACGGGGCCGCGGCCGCGTAGTCCCAGAAGGACAGTGCGCCGTGCCGGTGCAGCAGCGCGGAGATCGACGCCGTGTCGCTGACGATGCCGGTCACGTTGCTGGCGGCGGAGAACGAGCCGATCCGCAGCGGCCGGTCCGCGTGCGCGGCCAGCTCGGCGGCCAGCCGGTCCGGGTCGATGTGCCCGTCCGCGTCCTCCGGGATGACGACCACGTCCGCGATCGACTCCCGCCAGGGCAGCTCGTTGGAGTGGTGCTCGTACGGTCCGATGAAGACGACCGGGCGCTGCGCGGCCGGGATCCCGCCGTCGGGCCAGTAGCGCTCGTCCGGGGCGCGCAGGCCGAGGACGCCGACCAGCTTGTTGATCGCGCCGGTGGTGCCGGAGCCGCAGAAGATCACCACCGTGTCCTCGTCGCCGCCGACCGCGTCCCGGACGATCGCCCGGGCGTCCTCCCGCAGCCGGGTGGTCTGCAGGCCGGTGCCGCTGGACTCGGTGTGCGTGTTCGCGTAGCGCGGCAGCACCTCGTCCCGGATGAAGTCCTCCAGGAAGCCGAGCGCGCGACCGGACGCGGTGTAGTCCGCGTACGTCACCCGGCGCGGCCCGTACGGGCCCGGCACCACCTGGTCGTCGCCGATCACGGACTCGCGGATGCGGCGCAGCAGCGGGGTCTCGGCAGGCGCGTCCATGCCAGCACGGTAGAACTCGGAGCATGCTCCCGGACACCACGCCGACCGATGGAGTCGTCGCATTGCGACAGTGGCGTCCGGACGATGCGGAATGGTACGTCGAGAGCAGCCGGGACCCGGAGATCCAGCGCTGGACCACCGAGCCGCCCGACCTGACCGTGGCCGCGGTCCGGGTCGCGATCGAGCGTGCGCTCGCGGACCGGCTGGTCGCGTTCGCGATCACGGACGCCGGCAGCGGCGCGCTGCTCGGCAACATCGCGCTCAGCCCGGCCCACGAGCTGTCCTACTTCGTGGCGCCGGCCGCCCGCGGCCGCGGCGTCGCCACCCGCGCCGTCCGGCTGCTGCTGGCCTGGGCCTGGTCGGCCGGGGTGGAGCGGGTCGAGCTGCACGCGCACGTCGACAACATCGGGTCCCAGCGGGTGGCCGAGCGGGCCGGCTTCCGCCGGGACCGGGTCGAGCGCGCCGCCCGCGAGGTGAAGGGCGAGACCTGGGACATCGTCTGGTACGGGCAGGACCGGCCGGCTTAGGGCGGGTCTCCCAACCCGCTGGCGGCGCGGACGGCGCCGTCCGCATCCACCGCGGATCGGGAGACACGCCCTAGCGGAGCAGGGCCAGCATCGCCAGCGCGGCGACCAGCCGGACCGCGGGCAGCCGCCCGGCCAGGTCCGCGTCCCACCGGCCGGGGTCCCCGGACAGCCGGCGCAGCAGCGGGGTGGCCGCCCGGCCGGCGCCGAAGCCGAGCCCGGCCGCGACCGCCACCGCGAGGTCCTGCCCGAGCAGCAGGACCGCCGCCGCCAGCACGTACGGCGCGGTGGCCGAGACGTAGGTCCGTACCCCGGTGCCGAGCTCGAAGCCGAACTGCGCGGACCCGCGCAGCAGGTGCCGGTGCAGCACGTCCTGCGGGATCTGCCGCGCGTTCTGCGGCAGCGGGAGCCGGACCAGGCCCAGCTCGCGCAGCACGCCGAGCAACGCGACGGCCGCCGCGGCCGGCTGCCGCACGCCGGCCGGCAGCGGCGCGGTCAGGCCGGAGCCGACGTGCAGGACCAGCGCCGAGCAGAGCCCGCCGGCGAGCAGGCCGGCGGTGAGGCAGGCGAGGGCGGCGCCCCGCCGGGTGGTGACCCGCCGCCCGGGCGGGTCCAGCGCGACCGCGCTGTTCCGCGTTCAGACCGAGCCGGACAGCGAGTAGCCGGCGAGCCCGCCGAGCACCGCCCAGGTGAGCACCGGCCCGGCCAGCACCGCGGCCGGCGCCAGCAGCAGCACCGGCAGCAGCGGGTCGGTGAGCCGGCGCCTCACGCGCCCGCCCCGCCGGTGAGCGCCCGCCACGTCGCCGGGCCGACCACGCCGTCGATCACGAGCGCGTTCTGCCGCTGGGCGTCCCGCACCGCGGCCTCGGTGCCGGCGCCGAAGACGCCGTCCACGGCCAGCTCGTAGCCCCACTTGTCCAGCTGCACCTGCGCGGCCCGCACCGCCGCCCCGGTGTCCGGCCGGCGGACCGTGACCGCCAGCGCCGGCCAGGTCCGCGGGTCGACCACGCCGGTGACCGGCAGGCCGGCGCCGGTCTGGAAGCTCCGCACCGCGGTCTCGGTCAGCGGCCCGAACGCGCCGTCCGCGGTCAGCCCGGCGCCGCGCGCGTTGAGCAGGTGCTGGACGGAGGTCACGTCCGGCCCGGAGTCACCCCGGCGGACGGTGGGCCAGCCGACCGCGCCGGGACAGCCGCAGTCGGTGGTCCACCGGCAGATCGACCGCACCCAGCCCGCGCCGGTCCGCCGGTAGCCGTCGTGGCAGCGGCGCTCCACATGGCAGCCGCAGGACCCGCAGGCGCCCTGGTAGCGCCAGAGCCACCCGTCGTACGAGCCGGAGTAGCACTGGTTCGGCCGCAGCGTCCAGGTGGTGCCGTCGGACTTGTGGAAGCCGGCGCCGGCGCCGGTGGTGACGCAGGCGTCGGCGAAGACCGGGCTCGGCCCGCAGCCGGGGGAGCAGTCGTGGTCGCTCGCGTACGCCGGGCAGCTGCCGTAGATGTCGTAGCCGTCCGCGTACGCCCGCCGGGCGGCCGGGAAGACGCCGAGCAGGGCCATGCCGGCGGCGGTGCCCAGGGCGGCGCCGGCCTGCAGGACGGTGCGCCGCGACGGGCCGGACCACCGCGCGGTGCCGGCCCGGCGGGTGCGGCGGGCCGGGTCGCCCAGCTCGGGAACCAGGGCGGGGACCGGATCGACGGCGGTCACCGCAGGCCTCCGGCCGGGACCGTGCCGGCCGACGCCAGCAGGTCGCGCAGCGCCGCGCGGGAGCCGACCGGCCCGGCCGCGCCGACCCGGTCGGCCGCGTCGACCACGACCGCGTACGGGGTGGCGACCACGTCGTACCGGTCGAAGAGGGCGGCCTGTCCGGTGTGGACGGTGACCGGCCCGGCCGGCGGTGGCCCGGCCGGGCCGGTGCCGGCGTAGAGGGCCAGCACCGGGCCGGTCGCGGCCGCCTCCGCCAGCGCCTCCGTGCAGGTCCGGCAGTCCGCGCTGAGGAAGAGCAGCACCAGCGGCCGGTCCGGCGGCGCCAGCCCGGCCAGGCCCGGCGCGGGCGTCCCCGGCCGCGGCCCGACCCGCCGCGGGCCGGCCGCCAGCGCGTGCACCTGGCGGACCAGCCCGGACACGACGAGGGCGAGCAGCAGGATCGCGGCCCAGGACAGGATCAGCGCGCTGGTCTGGAAGGTCACCGGGCACCTCCGGGGGTCGCGGGGTCGTGCATGGCCGCGGGCAGCTGCCAGAGCAGGCAGGCCAGCGCGGCGGCGGCGAGCAGGACGACGGGCAGCTCGGTCGCGGTCGGGCCGGCGGAGGCCGCTCCGGCCAGCGCCAGCGCCGCCAGCGCGCCCGCCCGCACCCCGACCCAGCCGGTCATCGGCAGCGGCGCCCGGGAGCAGCCGCACGGCCCGCCGCGGCCGCGGCGCACCACCCACGCCGCGTACCCGGCGAGCAGCGCGAGCAGCACCGCGCAGCCGGCCAGCACGGGCCGCCGCCCGGGTCCGCCGAGCAGGGCGACCGCGGCCGCACCGCCGAGCATGGTCTCGGCCACCGCGACCGCCGCCGCGACCAGCGCCGGCGCCGGCAGCAGGCCGTGCGCCCGCACCGCCGCGGCCAGCCCGGCCGGCGCCCGCAGGTGGCCGGCCCCGGCCGCGAGCAGGGTGGCCGCGGCCGCGTAGCCGCCGGCCGCGCCGATCACGCCGCCGCCCGCACGGACAGTCCACTGAGGAGGGACGGCACCCGGTCCGGGTCGCAGTCGGCCAGCGGCAGCGCCGTCGTCCAGGTGGCCGCGGCGGCCAGCACGAAGTACGGGCGGCCGTCCGGCAGCCGGTCCCGGAACACCTCGGCCCCGCCGGCCGCGGCCAGCCCGGACCAGGCCGGCAGCGGGTGCCGGTCGGTGCGCGGCGACACCTCCACCAGGCCGAGCCCGGGCACCTGCTTGACCAGCGTGGCCGGTGCGGCGAAGCCGGCGTCCCGGTCCGGCCGGACCGCGATCCCGTCCGCGTGCTCGGTGATCCGCAGCGCGCGCAGCACGCCGAGCACCTGCGCGGTGGTCACCCCGTGGAAGGTGGTCACCAGGCTGTGCCCGCGGCCGCGCCAGACCGCGAGCACCAGGTCCTCCACCAGCCTGGTCTGCCGGTCGTACGGCCGGGCGCGGCCGACCAGCAGCGTGCCGCCCTGGTGGCCGAGCTCCTCGGTGAAGGCGGCGACGCCGAGCGCGGCGGCGACCTCGGCGCCGAGCGCGGCCGGGCCGGCGGTCAGCTCGTGCAGCCGGCCGCGTACCGCGACACCGACCGCGGAGGTGACCGGCGCGGCCAGGTCCAGCGGGCCGCCGAGGGTGAAGCGGCGACCGTCCAGCGAGCGGTGGGTGACGGAAGTCGGCATGGTGTGCCGCCTCTCGGCCGAGGTCCCGGTCTGCCCGGACCGTACGGCGCGCCGCGACGGCCGCCATCGCTCACGTGAGCGACCCCGCGGTCCCTCAGCCGGGGGACGCCCGGCCCCGGCGGCACCGCTCTACTGAGGACGGACGCGCGCGTTCCTGATCGCCGGATTTCCACGGTCCGACCGAGGAGGAACATGTCCATCACACGGCTGTCCCGCATGCTCGTCGCCGCGGTGGTCGCGCTCGCCGGCGGGGTCACGGTGTCCGTCGCGACCGCCCCACCGGCAGCCGCCGACGGCTGCTACACCTGGTCCAGCACCCTCCGCGAGGGGTCGTCCGGAGACGCCGTCACCCGGCTGCAGATCCGGGTCGCCGGCTGGGTCGCCTCCGGCGAGGTGCTCGGCATCGACGGTCAGTTCGGCCCGGCCACCAAGCGGGCGGTGACCCGCTTCCAGCAGGCGTACGGGCTCGGCGCCGACGGCATCGCCGGACCGCAGACCTTCAACATGATCTACGCGCTGCAGGACGACGACTGCACGCCGATCCACTTCAGCTTCGCCGAGGCGACGTACAACTGCGGCCGCGGCGGCTTCTCCGGCGGCGCGGTGTCCGCGGCCCAGGTGCGGGAGAACCTGCTGCGCGCCATGTGGAAGGCCGAGGCGCTGCGGCACAAGCTCGGTGACCGGCCGATCGGGGTGTCCTCCGGCTTCCGCGACTACTCCTGCAACGCCGCCTCCGGCGGGGCCAGCAACTCCCGGCACCTGTACGGCGACGCGCTCGACCTGGTGCCGGGGCCCAGCCTCTGCTCGATGGCCCAGACCGCCCGGAGCACCGGCTTCAACGGCATCTTCGGCCCCGGCTACCCGAACCACAACGACCACACCCACGTCGACAGCGGGCCGCGGCGCTCCTGGAGCGCGCCCAACTGCGGGATCTGACCCGGCGCGGTGGCGCGGCCCTCCCGGCCGCGCCACCGCACCACCCGTCCAGGCCGCGCCACCGTCCACTGAGGAGAGTCCATGACCGGATCCCGGCTCGCCCGCTGGGGCCTCGTGCTCGCCGCCGTCACCGCGACCGTCGTCGGCCTGGCCGCGCCGGCGCAGGCCTTCCCGCAGGCGAGCTTCCACACCCTGAGCACCGGCAACCGCGGCGTCGACGTGCTGGCCGCGCAGTATCTGCTGCAGGCGCGCAACGTCTCCGTCGCCGCGGACGGCGTCTTCGGGTCCGGCACCGCGGCCGCGGTGCGCGGCTTCCAGGCCGCCAACGGCCTGGGCCAGGACGGCGTGATCGGCGCCCAGACCTGGGGTGCGCTGGTGCAGACCGTGCGGCAGGGCTCCACCGGTCCGGCCGTCCGCGCCGTGCAGGCGCAGCTGAACAAGAAGCGCCGGCTCGGCCTCGCGGTCGACGGCGTCTTCGGGTCCGGCACCGCCGCCGCGGTCCGGTCCTTCCAGAGCCACGCCGGCATCACCGCGGACGGGGTGGTCGGCGCGACCACCTGGCGCAACCTGATCTGGCACTACGCGTACCCGTCGCTGGCCGGGATGTGCGACCAGGACCCGGACGGCAACGGCGCGGCCAACTGGGGCACCGGCTCGACGGTCGGGCAGCTGGAGGCCGCGGTCGCCCGGTACGGCGGCGGCAACGGGCCGGTGCCGCTCGGCGACATCGGCTTCGAGCACGGCGGGGACATCCCCGGCCACGCCAGCCACGAGCTCGGCGTCGACGTCGACCTGTGGCCGGCGCGGACCGACTCGGCCCAGTGCACGGCCGGCCGGATCACCTGGCAGTCCAGCACCTACGACCGGGCGGCGACCCGGGCGCTGGTGCAGGCGATCCGGGCCACCGCGTCCGGCCATGTCGCGCTGGTCTACTTCAACGACCCCACGCTCATCGCCGAGGGACTCACCACCAGCTATCCCAACCACGACAACCACCTGCACGTCCGCTACCGCTGAGCAATCTCAGCGGGCGCCGCGCCCCGGGACCGGCCCGGTCCCGGGGCGGCCGCGGGACCGGCCGCGGACAGCAGGCGGTGTCGGTGGGCGAAGACCACCGCCTGCACCCGGTCCCGCAGCCGCAGCTTCATCAGCACCCGGGAGACGTGCGTCTTCACGGTCTCCCGGCTGATCCGCAGCTCGGCCGCGATCTCCGGGTTGGACAGCCCGTGCCCGAGCAGCGCGAGCACCTCCAGCTCGCGGCCGGTGAGCAGCCGCAGCTCCGGCGGCGGCACCGGCGGCGGCTCCTGCCGGGCGAAGCGGTCGAGCAGCCGGCGGGTGACCGCCGGCGACAGCACCGCCTCGCCGGTGCCGACCACCCGCACCGCGTGCACCAGCTCGGCCGGCGCGGCGTCCTTGAGCACGAACCCGCTCGCCCCGGCCAGCAGCGCGCGGGCGACGTACTCGTCCAGGTGGAACATCGTCAGGATGAGCACCTTCGGCCCGCCGGCCGGGAAGTCCCGCACCAGCTGGCGGGTCGCCGCGATGCCGTCCAGCAGCGGCATCCGGATGTCCATCACCACCACGTCCGGCACCAGCCGGCGGCCCTGCTCGACCGCCGCGGCGCCGTCCGCGGCCTCGCCGACCACGACCACGTCGGGCTGCGCGCCCAGCGTCGCGGCCAGCCCGGACCGGATGAGGGCCTGGTCGTCGCAGACCAGCACCCGCAGCATCAGCCGCAGCCCGGGTCGGGGAGCGTGACCAGCACCCGGTAGCCGCCGCCCGGGGTCGGGCCGGCGACCAGCCCGCCGCCGAGCGCGGCCACCCGGCGCAGCATGCCGAGCCGGCCCCCGCCCGGTCCGTCCCGCCGGACCGGCTCGGCCGGCGCGCTGTCCACCTGGAGCTCGACCAGCCCGACGCCGTACCGGACCGTCACGGTCACCGCCGCGCCGCCGGAGTGCCGCAGCGCGTTGGTGACGGCCTCCTGCGCGGTCCGGTAGAGGGTCAGCTGGACCGGCGCCGGCAGCGGCCGCGGCTCGCCGACCACCCGCAGGGCCGGCCGCCGGCCGGGGCTGCCGGCGAGCTCCAGCAGGGCGGGCAGGTCGGCCAGCCCCGGCCGCGGGCGGGCGGGTGCGGCCGGGTCCTGCTGCAGGCGGGCCAGCAGGTCGCGCAGCTCGGCCAGCGCGGCCCGGCCGCTGGCCGCGATGGCGGCGAGCGCGGCGGCGGTCTCCGGCGACCGGCCGCCCAGCCGGGTCTGCGCGGCGTCCGCCTGCACCACCATCGTGGTCAGCCGGTGGGTCACCACGTCGTGCAGGTCGTGGGCCAAGGCCGCCAGGTCGGGCGCCGGCACGTCCCGCATGCGGGGCCACCCTTCCCGATCTTGCGATAAATGATCGGCTGGTAGTCTCTGGTGCCGAACGGCGACATACAAGACCTGCTGTGACATTCGCCCGGTTGGCACTCGCCTGGGCGACGTCATCCGAGTTCTGCAGGTCGCGCTGCGGCTTTGCCGTGCCCGCAGCCCGATTCTGACGTTTCCTTCACCTGGTACTAGCCAGACTCTGTCTGGGCGCATCGGCGCCGGGGTGTGGGAGGCGGCATGGCAGGGGGGCGGCGTTCGCGGCGCGCGGTCCGGGTGGCCCTCGCCACGACCGCATTCGCGCTGATCGCCGTCCTCGCGGCCGCCGGCACCCCCGGCAGCCCGCGGGACGAGGACACGGTCGCCGCAGCCGCCGCCCCCGCCGCACCCGCGGCGACGCCGGACCCGACCCCGCCGGCCAACCCGCTCGCCGCCCCGTCCGCACCGGAGCCGAGGGGGGCCGCGCACCAGTCCGACCCGCTCGACGCGGCCGCCGCCCGGGCCCGCCGGATCACCGACGCGACCGGGGAATGGGCGTCGTTCACGCTGGCCGACCGGCGGGCCGGCCGGCTGGTCGGCGACAGCCGCACCGACGAGGTGACCAACTCCGAGTCGGTGGTGAAGGCCTGGCTGGCCGCCGACCTGCTGGCCACGGCCACCGCCGCGAAGCGCCCGCTGACCGGCTGGGAGCGGGAGCGGATGGTCGGCATGATCCGGGTCAGCGACGACAACGCGGCCGAGGTGATCTGGCGGCAGCTGGGCGCGGACGCCTCGATCCGCAAGATGATCCGGACCTGCCGGCTGACCGACACCCGGGTCTATCCGGGCCGGTGGGCGCTCACCCAGATCTCCTCCCGGGACATGGCCCGGCTCGGCGCCTGCCTGGCGCCGGGACCGGGCAAGCTGCTGACCCGGGCGGCCAGCAAGCAGCTGCTCGACCTGATGCGCACGGTGGAGCCGTCCAACGCCTTCGGCATCCCGCAGGCCCGGCCGGCCGGCGCGGGCGGCCGGGTCGCGGTCAAGAACGGCTGGACCGAGCACGGCGGCACCGGCCTGTGGAACGTCAACTGCCTGGGCGTGTGGGGTCCCGGCGAGCGCTGGGTGCTCGCCGTGACCCTGCGCTACCCGATCGGCGAGGGCCTCGGCTACGGGGCCGACGTCTGCCGCCGCGTCACCGCCGCGCTCTTCCCCTGACGCTCCCGCGCGGCCGGCCCCGGACGCCGCCGGCGCCACCGGTCGGACCGGATGATCATCTGCCCGATCGGGTGATGCGACGTTGCATCATCAGGGACTATCCTGACGCCGTGGCAAACGGCAGTCAGCATGCGGGGGACGTCGCATTCCGGCGCACGGTCGGCCTGCGGATCCGGGTGTGGCGAGTGGTGCACGACCGGTCCCAGGACGACCTGGCCCGGTCCGCCGGCGTCACCCGCAACTTCGTCAGCGCGATCGAGCGCGGAGCGCAGGGTCTCGACGCGGTGCGGCTGCGCCGGCTCGCGGTCGCGATGGGCGTCGAGCTGGCCGAGCTGCTCGCCGAGCCGGACCCGGTCCCTGACCCCGACCGGGTCCCCGAGCCGGCCTGACCGTCGCGGCCGGCCCGACCGGACGCCCGAGCCGGCCCGAGGCCGCGCCCGACCGGGAGGCCGGCTCGGGGGGCGGCGCCGGGCCGGCTGAGGCAGCGGTGCGGCGTCCCTTCGCCCGGATGGAGCAAGCGCGCTCCGGTGCTGAGCGCCGCCGTGCGACGATGGGCCCCCCGCCGCGCAGGAGGCCCAGCACGTGACCGAGACCGGTTCGCCGCCGCCACGGATGCCGTGGTGGGACGGCACGGCGACGGCGCCGCGCCGGCCGCCGACCGGTGATCCGATGACCTACCAGGCCCCGCCGGGATCCGCGCGCGGCCCCCGGCCGGCGGCCGCGCCGGCGCCATCGCCGCCGCCCAACCAGGCGGCGTACCTCGGCCCGCCGGCCCGGGACGTGCCGCCGCCGGGGTCCGGGGCGTTGAGCCTCGGGCTCGGCCGCGGCTCCCGCGAGCGCGAGCTGGTCCGCCAGGTCGGCATCCCGATCACCGGCACCCGCCGGGTGGTCGTGCTGAGCATCAAGGGCGGGGTCGGCAAGACCACCACCGTCGCCGTGACCGGCTCCATGCTGGCCGGGCTGCGCCGGGACAAGGTGGTCGCGCTGGACGCCTCCTCCGACTGGGGCACGCTGGCGGCCCGGCTGTCCGTGGTGCCGAAGCAGAGCGTCCGCGACCTGGCCGCCCGCGGGCGGCACGCGGTGTCCGAGCGCGGCGTGCTGGCCCAGCTGGCCGCGTCGCCGTCCGGGCTGCTGGTGGTCGGCAGCGATCCGCAGTCGCTGGTCTCCGGCGTGCTCACCGAGGAGGAGTACGCGCAGACCCTGCACCTGCTGGAGTACGTCGGCAGCGTGATCGTCACCGACGTCGGCGCCGGGCTGCAGCAGCCGTTCCTGGCCGCCGCGCTCAACGGCTGCCATCAGCTGGTGGTGGCCAGCGCGGCCACCTGGGACGCGGCCCAGAGCGCCGGCGCCGCGCTGGACTGGCTGGCCGCGCGCGGCTACGCCGGCCTGGTCGAGCGCTCGCTGGTGGTGGTCAACAACCTCTACCCGCCGCGCCGCCGGCGGCACGGCTACGTCCGCGACCTCAAGACGGACCTGGCCCGGCGGTCCCGCTCGGTGCACGAGGTGCCGTTCGACCCGGCGCTGCAGCCGGGCGGCCGGATCCTGCTGCGCAAGCTCAGCGCGCCGGCCCGCCAGGCGTACCTGGAGATCGCGGCGGACATCATGGCCGGGGTCTCGGCCCCCCGCTGAGCGCTACCGGCAGGCCGGGCGCAGCTTCTGCAGGTGGATCTGCATCTCGGCCCGGGCCGCCTCGGCGTCGCCGGCGGCGATGGCGTCGTAGATCAGCTGGTGGTCGCCCTTGACCTGGGACCAGGTCGGCTCGGGCTCGGTGAACTGCGCCATCCGCTCGTACAGCACCTCGAAGACCGGTCGGGTCAACGCCTCGACGACCGCGTTGCCGGCGATCCGCAGCATGGTCTCGTGGAACAGCCGGGCGAACTCGGCGAGCTCCTTCGGCTCCTCGCTCGGCGGCGGGCCGAGCCGGGCGCGCAGCCGCTCGAGGTCGGCGTCGGACCGGCGGAGGGCGGCCAGCCCGGCGGCCGGCACCTCCAGCATGTCGCGGGCCTCCACCAGGGCGTCCACGGCCAGGTCGTCGGCCTCGGCGAAGAGGCCGAGGCTGGCGTACAGGTAGTCGCTCATCTGCTTCGGGTCGGGCCGGGCGACGAAGGACCCGCCCAGCACGCCGCGGGAGGTGGTGATCAGGCCCTGGCTGGCCAGCACCCGCAGCGCCTCGCGGACGGTGGACCGGCTCACGCCGTACTCGTCGGCGAGGTCGGGCTCGACCGGGAGCTTCTGCCCCGGGCGGAGCTCGCGGGTGAGGATCCGGGCCCGGAGGGCGTCGGCCAGCATCTGGTACGCAGGGACGGATGCTCTGCGCACTGCAGTCACGCGAACACCCTAGGTGGAACATGCACCCGCCGTCGAACCCGGGCCTAGCGGGACACAGGGCGCAGCTTGTGCAGATGGATCTGCATCTCCGCGCGCGCCGCCTCCGGGTCACCGGCCGCGATCGCGTCGAAGATCCGCAGGTGGTCGCCCTCCATGTGCCAGTTGGCCGTGGACACCCGCTCCACCAGCCGCTCGTAGAGCACCCGGAAGATCGGGCCGACCAGGGACTCGACGATCGGGTTGGCCGCCGCGTCCAGCATCACCTCGTGGAAGCGCCGGGCCATCGCCACCCGCTGCTCGATCGACTCGGCCTCCGGCTCGTACAGCGTGGCGCGGAGCGCCTCCAGCTGCTCCGGGGTGCGCCGCGCCGCGGCCAGCCCGGCCGCCGGCACCTCCAGCATGTCGCGCGCCTCCAGCAGCGCGTCCACGCCGACGTTCTTCGACTCGGCCAGCAGACCGAGGCTGGCGTGCAGGTATTCGCTGATCTGGACCGGCTCCGGACAGGTGACGAACGACCCGCCCTGCACGCCGCGCCAGGTGCCCACCAGCCCCTGGCTGGCCAGCACCCGCAGCGCCTCGCGGACGGTGGACCGGCTCACCCCGTACTGCTCGGCGAGATCCGGCTCGATCGGCAGCCGATCACCCGGCTGCAGCTCGCGGGTGAGGATGCGGGCACGCAGCGCGTCGGCCAGCATCTGGTACGCGGGCACGGTCCGGGGCACCGTGGTCACGCGGACACCCTAAGGGCATCACGCTGAGTTCGTGACGTCGAGTCCCGCGATGGGCTTCCCGTCGCTCCACGCACCGATGTCCGGTTGCACCGGCCGGCCTGCCGCGGCGTCGTCCAGCACCCGCCAGAGCGCCCGGTCGAGCGCGTCCGGCTCGTCCCGGGCCGCTCAGCGGGAAGAGGTGATCGGCGGTGAGGGCCGGCTCTTCCACGACGTCTTCGACCGGCTGCGGGCGGCGCTGACCATCCCGAGGCCGACCTGGTCCGCGCCCTCGACGCCACGGTCCGCACCGTCCAGGAGGACCTCGCCGAGCCCGAGCCGGGCGGCCGCCGCAGCCGCCCACCGCTGCCCGGCTGACCGTGCGTCGGCGGGCCGTCCAGGCCCGGTACACTCGGCCGTCCAGGAGCCGTCCGCGGCTTCCGGGAGGCTTCGCCTAGTCCGGTCTATGGCGCCGCACTGCTAATGCGGTTTGGGCTAACCGCCCATCCCGGGTTCGAATCCCGGAGCCTCCGCTGAGCCTTGACCTGCGCTTTTCGGCGCCTCCACCGTCCATAGTGGATCGAGTGTGGAAGTTCGACGCTCTTCGATCATGACGGTGGTTGCAGCTGCGGCGCCCTTTGATGGCGCCAGCAACCTGGTCACACGCGGCGCTCGTCCGACGGCGGCTTGACCTGCACAAACCGAACCTCCGGGTGCGGACGTGCTCGGACTCGGCGGGCGCAACGCACTAGCGACGACGAACACAACCTTCGCCATAGGTGTTCGGAGCGACGAACGTCCGTGGCGCGGAGCCCGGGCGGGAGCTCCTGAACCGACGCCGGTCGTCTCCTCGGCTCGAAGGAGTGGCGGGCCTTCTCAGAGGCGAACTGCGGTTGCTCGACATCCTGCGGTCGCCTCACTAGAGCCGGCGGAATCGGCGCGGGCTCTACGACGCATCTGGGCGAGGGAAGACCACGGCTTCGTGCCCGTCGCATACCGGACCAGATACGGCGGTCCGCCCGCAGCCCGCGCACCTCGACGACTTCCACCCGGTGGTCGCTCTGGCCGACTGTGCGCCGACGGACGCACAGCCGATCTCCCACTCTTGCGCGCATCACACCACCCTTTGGAGGCTCACAGCCTGCTCCGGCTCGCCCGAGGATGAAAGAGCGAGACCCGAACACGTAGCCGCAGCGGACCCTGGGGTGCGAGGAGCGCAGGCACTGACGGCGATGTTGCCCTGGATGAAGAAGGCGAGCCGACCGAGCATGCGCCGCTGGTCAGGCCGGGCTCGAGCCTGCACGACCACACGGAGCGGCGTGAACCTGGTCTGCGAGGGGCTCGGCGCGCCTGCGCGATCTCGCCTTCGCCACGACGCAGCGGAAGACCTGCTAAGTGTGGACGGCCACCAGGAGCCTGCGGAAGTGCTGCTACCGTCGGCCTACCCACCGACGAACTCGCGGCTCCATGATGATGGGAGTCCGGGGTCACGCGGCTAAGGGCGGGAAGCCCGGCTGCTGACGAATGCAAAGGAGCAAGATCGGGTGCTGACTGCCCGCTACGACGGCGGCCTAGCTGAGGCGCAGCTGCTGGTCGCTCTGAACATCTGGGAGAGACTGATAGACTCGGAGCATTCGAGCGCGGCGACGAGGTCGATGATAGGCCTGCTGCTGGACGCCGTGCTCGCGGTCTACTACGGGATCCTCATACGGAGAAGGGCTAGGAACGGCTCAACGAAGAGGCTGCACAGGTGCGCCGGGCGTAAAAACGCCTACGGCTGAACTAGGCTGGTGGGCTGGAGAGAACTAAGTGATCGGCGACGAGGCGGTGGTCTGCGCCACGAACTGGAGGACGTCGCCCGCCGGCATGGCGTAGAGGACGCCGCGACCTACACCGGCGACCAGACCGAGGAGGATGTCTGACGCTGTTGCTGTCCGCGGACGTGGCGGTATAACTGTACAACGCAGGGGTGAACGGAAAGTCGGGATCCCTTGTCGCGGCGCTCGCCGACGGATGCTGACTATCGCGACTCACCGCCGGGAGCGCAGACCCGGGCGAAGAGGTCGAGGGAGTCCTTAGCGTGCCACAGAGCGAAACCGCGGAGCTCGCGGAGACGCTGACGCCGGGTACAGTCCGATCGAGCGTTGGCCGCTAGGCTGAAATCCGCCGGCGAAAACGCCGCCGCGAGCTGGACGAGGCCGGGGATCGCTGACTACGACGCTGAGATGTACGCCGAGGAGCTCGGTGAGGCTGACGCGGCGAGCGAAGCGAGCGCGAAAAGAAACGGGGGGCAAGCGGCGGGGAACCGGCGACGAGGGAAGGGATGCGCATGTCGCTGCTGGAGCGCTTGACTGCACAAGGTAGGCGCGGGGACGCGGTGATCGCGCGGCGGCGACGAGCTGGTGCGACTGCCGGCGACCGGGACACGGAGGAACGGCGCTCACCGGCCGCTGGGCTACGGAGACCTGGACGACTGCACGTCGACCGAACGGCGGCGTCGAAAACGCGAAGATCCGCCTCCTCGGGCGACAGACGGCGAGCGAGTATGCGATCTTCGGCGACAACGTCTCGGTGCTCACTGGGACGCACGACTGGACGAAGATCGGTGCGGAGCGCGAGGTGGCTGTGCTGAAATCAGGCCGGGACGTCGTGACCGAGGAAGGGGCGAGGGATCGAGAGACGCGATCATCGTGGGTCTGTGCTGCATCGGTGCGCACGCGGTGGTAGGCGTCGGACCGTAGGCGATGCGCGACGTCGAGCCGTACAGATCGCCGCCGGGAACTCGGCGAAGGTGATACGGCAGATCTGGAAACCGGGCGAGCCGGCCGAAGACCTGACTGAGCCGAAGGCGAGGGCGGCTGGCGATGTGGCCGAGGGACGACATCCGGCGTGGGGGCGGACGGCTCCGCGCTGAAGGTACCAGCCGAGGAACCTGAGTGGAACTGAAGCTAGATCGGCTAGTCGAGGCGCGGCTGACGCTGGGCGCCTGGCTCGAGATGCCGAGCGACGCGATCGCGTGCTCGAGGCTGAGCTGTCGGAACTGCGCGAGATGCTGGAGACGCGGGAGACGTAGGAGCTGCCTGCGAGCTGAGGGAGCGGTGGAGACTCGGCGGGCTGAGGGACGCGCTTCGCGGCGATCTACGACGACTACAACGACTGATTACGAGGCTCGACTGACGACGACCGCGAGAAGCTGTAGGCAGACCTGACTGACGTCTACTGGCTGGCGGGTGCGAGGGGGCCGTGGAACTTGGCTCCGCTCGAGGTGAGGGGCGCTCTGCAACGAGAAGACGGTGTGCGGGCTCGAGGCGTCGACACGAACCCCGCGTCGTCGCGGCGGGCCGCGCTCGGGCACTCGAGATCGAGCTGAGCGACGCTATCGGTCAACTGCAAGGTGTCTGCGAAGCTCGTGGACATGGTCACCGCCTTCTACGTCATCGAGCAACTCGAGAGGAGGAGCTGCTAGAGCTGCTGGAAGAGGCAAGGCGAGCGCTGTGGTTGGTGATTGTGTTGTTGGAGATGTGAAGAATTGTGATGGTGTTGTGATTTATATGATGATGTAGGTGTGCTGTGTGGTTGAGATATTGTGGTGTAGGGTTTGGTGAGTGAGGTGTTGCAGAAGTGTTGTGGTATGAGCTGGGGAGTGGTTGTTAGAGAGCTGTGGTGATGTGGTGCGGTAGCGTGCTGGGTTTGAGGTAGCGAGAGGTGAGGTGAGAGTGAGTGTGGAGAGCTGCCTATTGGAGGCAAGGTAGGGTGAGGAGGGGGGTGCGTGTGATGAGATGGGTAAGGTTAGCTCACGGTGATGGGAGGGTTGCGCGCTTGGTGATGCGCAGATTGCGAGCGGGCGCGGTGAGCGAAGAGAGGCGTGTGGTTGTGATAAGGAGCGTGCTGCGCGCTGGGAGATGCGAGTTTAGCTTGAGTGCTGAGATGAGGATGGGCTGGATGGTGATTTGTGGCAGGCGCACTGGGAGAATGCGAGGTTTGGGGTGGAGTGCTGGATGCGATGTGTTGAGCTGCTGGTGTGGGTTGCGGGAGCTGCGGGAATGGTGCACAGCTGGGAGCGGTGGAGCAGGCGTGTGGTGGGGCGCGAGTACGGCGAGCGCGCCGAGCGCGCGCTGTAGAGTGGTTATAGCGGTGTGCAGAGGTGTCGCGTGATGGGGGTGCTGCTGCACGAGTGGAGTGCTGTCGCGAGTCTGGTGCGGGCGGGCGGCGTGGCGGAGCTCGCGGAGCGGTGGAGCGGGTGATCGGCGAGATGCGCTGGGAGTCACGGGCCTGTGGGCGCGACTGCGGTGTCGCACAGCGGTGTGTGACGAGGCGATGTCGCGGCACGCGCTGCGCGGCCGGCGCAGGAGACTGCACGGGCCGGGTCGTAGAGCTGGGAGAGGGGTGCTGGAGAGCGGTGTGCACCGAGGGCACGGCGCGCGTGGCGCGACTGCCTGCTGAGCAAGTCACGGAGCGGTGTGCGGAGAAGCGGGCGGTGCCGAGTGGCCACCGGCCGGGTAGAGAGGCGATGAGTGTGTCCCCCCGGGGAGGTCGGGCGAGCGCGCGTGAGGCGGCGTGCGTGAGCGCGAGTGCCGGTCGCGTGTGTGGCGAGGAGCGCCCGCGGCCGTGACGTGAGGCCGGTCGAGACGGCAGGCGGCGAGGGGACGCGGAGTGGAGCGGCGGGCGTGGCGGGCGTCAGGGTGCAGCGGGGGGCGCACGTGCGGGCCGGCAGGACGAGGTGGACGCGGCGGCGAACGCAAGCGGGGGCAACGCCCCGGGCGACCGGAGCCGCAGCCGACGGGCCCGACACGCGGGAGGGGACGGGGCGGCCCGACGGACGCGGGCCGGGGGGGCGCGCCGAGGCGCGAACGCCACACCAGCGGCCGCGGCGGCAGCGACGCGAACCCGACCGGGGGCGAAGCGAGCCGGACGCCCGGGCGCACCGCCAACGACCGACGAACCACGGGGAAGCGCGTGGCGGAGAGGAGTGCCCGGGACGCGGGAGGAAGCGGGAACAGACAGCGCGAAGAGATGGGTGAGAGCGCGTGGCGCGCGCAACCAGCCGCTGCCGGAACACAGGGCAACGGCACGCGGGCCGCAGGCTACACAGAGGTCTGAAGAGAGGCACGCTGTGGCGGAGGGAGAGACAGGGCGAGGCCGCAGCGAGAGGGCAGGTGGCGCACTGTAACCGGCACAGACGGCGTGGCGGCGATCCGGCGCCGATGACGCGGTGCAAGGAGCAACACGATGGTCGGAACCAAGATCGGTTTCACCGGCGAACTGGCCCCGTGCGGCAGGACGGTGGACGGGGGCATTACCGCGACGACGACGGAGAGGGCTTGGTCATCCGCGACGAATACTACCGCTGCGGCTGTCGCAGGATCCGCCACCAGTACCACGACGGCAGCGTTCACTCGACGGCGACTCACCACAACGGAACTGTGGTCAAGGAGCAGTTCGACCCGGACCACGGCTGCTGACCCGTGCTGACTCGAAGCTGGTGCAAGGCTCGCCTGTCGCCGTTGATGCCGCGATGATGCCGCGATGACGACGCCTTCGCATGACGTCGTGATGGTGGGCGGCGGCGGGGCCGGCCTGCGCGCCGCCATCGCCATGCCGAAACCGACCCCCGGCTCCGCGTGGCCGTCGTCTCCAAGGTCTACCCGATGCGCAGCCACACCGTCTCCGCCGAGGGCGGGGCCGCCGCGGTCATCCGGCCCGACGACAGCCTCGACGAGCACGCCTACGACACCATCTCCGGCGGCGACTGGCTGTGCGACCAGGACGCCGTCGAGGCCTTCGTCGAGGAAGCCCCCGAGGAGCTGCTCCGGCTGGAGCACTGGGGCTGCCCGTGGAGCCGCGAGCCGGACGGCCGCATCGCCGTGCGCCCGTTCGGCGGCATGAAGAAGATGCGGACGTGGTTCGCCGCCGACAAGACCGGCTTCCACATGCTCCACACCCTGTTCCAGACCTCGCTGAAGTACGAGCGCTCGTCCGCTACGACGAGTGGTTCGTCACGCGGCTGCTCGTCGACGACGGCCGGGTGCAGGGCGTGGTCGCCATCGAGCTGATGTCCGGCCGGGTCGAGGCGATCACCGCCAAGGCGGTCATCCTGTGCACCGGCGGGTGCGGCCGGGTCTTCCCGTTCACCACCAACGCCAACATCAAGAACGGCGACGGCATGGCCCTGGCCTACCGGGCCGGGGCCCCGCTCAAGGACATGGAGTTCGTCCAGTACCACCCGACCGGGCTGCCGTTCACCGGCATCCTGATCACCGAGGCGGCCCGGGCCGAGGGCGGCTGCCTGATCAACAAGGACGGCTACCGCTACCTGCAGGACTACGACCTCGGCAAGCCGGAGCCGAAGCCGGTGCTGCGCAGCATGGAGCTGGGGCCGCGCGACCGGCTGTCGCAGGCGTTCGTCAAGGAGGCACGAGAAGGGCCGGACCGTCGAGACGCCGTACGGCCCGGTCGTCCACCTCGACCTGCGCCACCTGGGCGAGAAGGTCATCAACACCAAGCTCCCGTTCGTCCGCGAGCTGTGCCTGAAGTACCAGAACATCGACCCGGTCCGCGAGCTGATCCCGGTGCGGCCGGTGGTCCACTACATGATGGGCGGCGTCCACACCGACATCACGGCGCCACGCCGCTGGCCGGGCTGTACGCCGCCGGCGAGGTCGCCTGCGTGAGCATCAACGGCGCCAACCGGCTGGGCTCGAACTCGCTGCCCGAGCTGCTGGTCTTCGGCGCCCGCGCCGGCCGGGCCGCCGCCGAGTACGCCGCCGGCGCAGCCCGACCCCGAGCCCGGCGGTGCTCGCCCAGGCCGAGGACGAGCGGCGGCGGCTGGAGCGCGAGCTCCTCCGCAGCGACGGCGGGCGCGAGCGGATCTGCCGACGCTCCGCGACGAGATGCAGAAGACCATGGAGGAGGGCGCCGGCATCTACCGCACGGCGGACTCGCTGGCCAAGGCGGCCGACAAGCTGCGCGAGCTGCAGGAGCGGTTCCGCACCGTCGCCTCGAGGACCACAGCCGGACGTTCAACACCGAGCTGGTCGCCGCCCTGGAGCTGGCCTTCATGCTCGACGTGGCCGAGACCATCGTCCACAGCGCCTGCGGCGCGAGGAGTCGCGCGGCGCGCACCAGCGGACCGACTTCCCGGCCCGCGACGACGAGCGGTTCCTCGCCCACTCGCTGGCCCACCGCAACCCCGACGGCTCGTGCCGCGGTCGAGTACCTGCCGGTGACGATCACCCGCTGGCCGCCGGGCGAGCGGGTCTACGGGAGGTAGTCCGATGGCCGACCGCGATCACGCTGCAGGTCGACCCGCTACCGGCCGGAGCAGGAGGAGGCCGAGCCGACCTTCCAGGAGTACGAGGTGCCGCTGCGCAAGGACTGGGTCGGTCCTCGACGGCCTCAACTACATCAAGGACCAGCTGGACGGCACGCTGTCGTACCGCTGGTCGTGCCGGATGGGCATCTGCGGCAGCTGCGGCATGACCGTCAACGGCGAGCCGAAGCTGACCTGCGCCACCTTCCTGACCGACTACGCGCCGGGCCCGGTCCGGGTCGAGCCGCTGCGCAACTTCCCGGTCATCCGCGACCTGGTCGTCGAGATCGGCGACTTCATGCGCAAGCTGGCCGACGGTCAAGCCGTGGATCGTCCGCGAGAGGAGGAGCCGCTGGCCGAGGGCGAGTACCTGCAGACGCCCGACCGAGCTGGACGAGTACAAGCAGTACAGCATGTGCATCAACTGCATGCTGTGCTACGCCGCCTGCCCGGTGTACGGCCTGGACCCGAAGTTCCTCGGCCCGGCGGCGATCGCGCTGGCGCAGCGCTACAACCTCGACTCCCGCGACCAGGGCGGCCGACGAGCGGCTGGACGTCCTCTCGACGCACGAGGGCATCTGGGGCTGCACGTTCGTGGGCGAGTGCACCAGGGTCTGCCCGAAGCACGTCGACCCGGCCGGGGCCATCCAGCGGTACAAGCTGACGGCGGCGATGGAGTCGTTCAAGGTCGTTCTTCCTGCCCTGGGGGGCGCGATGAGCGAGCAATCGAGCTACACCGAGTACCACCCCCGCTGGTACCGGCCGCGGGTCTCCACGCTAGTGGTGGCTGCGAGCGCTGGTCCTACCTCGCTCTTCATCCTGCGCGAGCTGAGCAGCGTCTTCGTCGCCTGGTCCGTGGTCTTCCTGCTGCTGCTGGTCCGCGCGGTGAGCCAGGGGGCCGGCGAGCTACCAGCAGTTCCTCGACTGGTCCGCCAACCCCGTGGTGCTCGCGCTGAACGTGGTCAGCCTGCTGCTTCGTCGTCTTCCACGCGGTCACCTGGTTCAACCTGGCCCCGCAGGCGATGGTCGTGCGCGCTGCGGGGCCAGCGGGTGCCGGCGGGTCTGGATCGCCGCCTCCAACTACGCGGCCTGGGCGGTCGCTGTCGGGCCGTCGTCGCCTGGCTGGTCCTGGGCGGGTAGAGATGGCCAAGCGATCTGCTCGAGCCGTTCCTGTGGCTGCTCTTCAGCGCCGGCGGCGTGCTGGCGGCGCTGCTGATCCCGGTCCTGCTGTTCCTGTTCGGGCTGGCGTTCCCGCTGGGCTGGCTGGCCCCCCCGGACTACGCGCACCTGCTCGCCGTGCTGCGCCACCCGGTCACGCGCGTGGCTCTCTTCGCTCTCTGCATGCTGGCGCTGTTCCACTGGGCCCACCGGTTCCGCTACACCCTCTACGACGGCCTGCAGATCAAGCACCTGAACGAGGTGATCAACCTGCTCTGCTACGGCGGGGCGGTCGTCGGGTCCCTGTTGGCGGCCTACCTGCTGCTGCGGCCCCCCCCCCGGGTTCGAATCCCGGACTCGCCCTGCGTGGATGTCGCCCCCGGTGGCGGGGGCGGGGTGGTCGGGACAAGCTGATCGCATGAAGGTTCTGGTCGCGGGTGCGTCCGGGTTCGTGGGTCGGCGGCTCGGGCCGGCGCTGGAGGAGGCCGGGCACGAGGTGCGGGCGATGACCCGCCACCCGGACACGTACGAGGGGGCCGGCGAGCCGGTCAAGGCGGACGTGGGCGACCCGGAGTCGCTGGTGGCCGCGGCGGAGGGCTGCGACGCCGCGTACTACCTGGTTCATTCGCTGACCAGCGCGACCTTCGAGGAGGACGACGCGAACGCCGCGCGGGCGTTCGCCGAGGCCGCGGCCGGCGCCAAGCTGACCCGGATCGTCTACCTCGGCGGCCTCGGCAACGACGACGACGACCTGTCCGCGCACCTGCGCAGCCGCCGGGGGGTGGAGAAACTGCTCGCCGGCAGCGGGGTGCCGGTGACCACACTGCGGGCCGGCATCATCGTCGGCCACGGCGGGATCTCCTGGGAGATGACCCGGCAGCTGGTCGAGCACCTGCCGGCGATGATCACGCCACGCTGGGTGCGCACCCGGACCCAGCCGATCGCGATCGCGGACGTGGTCCGCTACCTGGTCGGGGTGCTGGAGTTGCCGGAGGCGGCCGGCCGGGCCTTCGACATCGGCGGCCCGGAGGTCCTCGAGTACGTCGACATGCTCCGCCGGGTCGCCCGCATCGAGGGCCGGAAGACGGTGATCGTGCCGGTGCCCTTGCTCAGCCCGTCGCTGTCGTCGCGCTGGCTGTCGCTGGTGACCGATGTGGACGTCCGAACCGGACGGTCGCTGGTGGACTCGATGACCAACGAGGTGGTCGTGCGGGACGACAGCATCCGCAAGCTGGTGCCGTTCGAGCCGATGGACTACGACAGTGCCGTCCTGCAGGCGCTGGGGGAGCGCGCCCGGACGGAGCGCGTGCAGTGACCCGGCTGCCGGCCTGGCTGGTCGACAAGGTGCCGCGGGACCACTGGGAGTCCGACAGCGCGTTCCGCCGCCGGCGGCGGGTGGTCGCCGGGGTCTCCGTCGTCGGCGCCGGACTGCTCGGGGTCTCGCTGTCGACCGAGCCGGACTCGCCGGAGTTCTACGGGCTCACGCTCGGCGTCGCGGGCACCTGGATCGCCGGCGGCCTGGTGTCCGGGCCACTGCACCTGGGCTGGATGCAGCGCGGCGATGCGCTGCAGCGGCCGGTCGTCACGCCGATTCTCACCGGGATGGCCGCGTTCGGCGCCTTCTACGGCGCGGCGCTGGTGGCCCGGCGTATCCCGGTGCTGGATCACGCCCTACGGTCCGTCCTGCAGTACGCGAAGGAGGGCAACGGCCCCGCGGTGCTGCTGACCACGCTGGCGAACGGCGCCGCCGAGGAGGTCTTCTTCCGCGGCGCCCTCTATGCCGCGGTCGGCGGCCAGCGGCCGGTCCTGCAGTCCACGGCGGTGTACGCACTCGCGACGACGGCCACCCGCAATCCCGCGCTGGTGCTCGCCTCGGGCGTGATGGGCACGCTCTTCGGCCTGCAGCGCCGGGCGTCCGGCGGCATCCAGGCGCCGCTGCTCACCCACCTGACCTGGTCGGCGTTGATGCTGCGCTACCTGCCGCCGCTGTTCCGGCCGGCCGATCCCGAGGACCGGCCGGGCTGACTACCGGCGCCCGGCCCGCGGCTGACTGCCGGCGCCCGGCCGGCTGACTACCGGCGCCGCAGGCCGTCGAGGTCCAGCCGGACCGGCGCCGGACCGCTGAGATCGAGGGTCCCGCTTCCCTCGGCGACCACCTCGTACGCACCGTCGACGAGCAGGTGGGCGGTGAGCGTGACCGGCGGGTCCAGGTCCACCAGCCAGTAGTGCGGGATGCCGGCTTCCGCGTACTCCGCAGGCTTGGTCACCCGATCGGTCCGGCCGGTGCCGGGGGACACGATCTCTACCGTTAGGAGCACATCGGCGGCGGGGAGCCGCGGCGGGTTGTCGTCGGCGCGGTCGGCCGGCACCACGACGACGTCCGGAGCCCTGACCGTCGGGGGGAAGCTGGCGTCCACCACGACTTCGAAGTCCGCCAGTGCGGTCAGCTCGTCGGGGAGCTGACGATCCAGCTCGCCGGCGATGCGGACCATGGCTCGTTGATGCAGCGAAGCCGGGCGCGGCGCCACCAGCAGGATCCCCTCGACGAGCTCGTAACGGTGTGACGTGTCCTCGGGCAGCACGTCCCACTCGGCGAGGCTCAGGAGGTGATCGGGCCCGGTCGCGGCGCTCACCCGACTCACGCTCCTTGCCGTCCTGGGGATGCCGACCAGTCTAGGGGTGGGGTGTCAGTCGACGGTGACGACGCGGTGGCCGGCGGCGCGGAGGGCGGTCGTCAGGCGGCGAGGAAGCCGGCCAGGTCGACGGTCGGGCTTCGCTGAGACCTCGACGAGCGTCGGCTAGTCCAGGAAGTTGTCGGATCCGCGTTTCCGGCGTCCGCGAGCCGGTTGCGGCCGATGGCCACCTCGCACCCCGGCAGGCTCACGAAGCCGTACACCGGCTCGACTCCGAGGTGCGCGCCAGAGAGCGCCAGCACGGCGCGTCGTCGGCGGCATCGACGAAGAGGTCGCAGCCCGGGTCGGTCGGGCATCAGATCGGCAGCCATGGCTCACGGTCGAAGCGGCCGCCGCGCCGGATCACCGAGAGGTCGATCTTGCAGTCGACGATCGGCTTCAGCTCCTTGCGTAACGTGAGCATGCCGGCCCGCCGGCCGTGGACGATGCCCTTCCGGCCGGCAGCGGCCATCAGTCCGGCGAACTCGGCGCTCACCGGGTCGCCGAAGCGGTCGCGGAGGACCTGCTCGAAGCGCTCGGGGCTGACCCGCAGGCCGATGTCGATGTCCGACCCCGGCCGGGTCGAGTAGCCGGCCCGGGAGCCCTGGACGATCACGTCGTCACCGTAGTGCGCGGCCCGCCGGCGGATCAGCGCCGCCGCGGCCGCCGCCTGGTCCGGGCCGATGCCGTCCGGCCGGTTGCCGGCAGCGCGGAAGACCCGCCCCTTCAGCCCGTCGGGCAGCGCACGGTTGGCCGCCCGCAGGGCCCGGCCCAGGCCGGGAAGCCGCCGCGCCACCCGCGCCACCGGTCCGGCCGGGAGGACCGTCAGCGCGGCGTCGAGCGCGAGGCCGGTCCACGAGCCGCGGCCAGCGGCGACCCGGACGGCCACGTCGATCGCCACGGCCGCGCCGCCGGCGGCGATGGCGAAGGGCGCCAGGAAGTGCAGGCCCGGCACGAGGGACACGGTGCCGAGCGCCGCCGACACTCCTCTGAGGACGGTGGCGACGTGGGCCAGGTCCTCGGCGTGGTCGCGCACCCACGACCGCACCGTGCCCACCGCCCGGGCGAGCCGGCCCGGCCGCTCGTACGGCGGGTCGGTCGCGTCCCGGAGCGCCCGAGCGGCCGCCGCCGCGGCGGCGACGTGCTCGGCCCGCAGCCGGCGTGCGTCGGCCAGGACACCGGCGAGCTGCTGCTCGACGGCGGCGGCCTGCCCGGCGGCGACCGGCCCGGCGAGGACCGGCCCGGCGGGGACCGGCCCGGCCGCGGCCCGCAGGCGGCGCAGCTCCGCGGCCCGGGCTTCCAGGTCGGCGGCCCGCCGTTGCCGCCCGCGCAGCTCCGCGCCGTAGCCGGCCAGCGTCGCGGCCGCCCGCCGGTGCGCCCGGGCGACCCGGTCGAGGTCCGCCGGCAGCGGTGCGATCCGGCTCCGGAAGCCGTCACCGGCCTCGCCGGCCCACCCGCCGGTGTCCAGCCGGGCGACCGCGGCCCCGGCGTCCGCGGCGATCGCCCGCACTCCCTCGAGCGACTCCGCCGCGGCGGTCAGCGCGGCGGGATCGCCGGGCGCCGGGTCGAACCCCAGCGCCGGAAACCCCGTCCGCGCATCAAAGGCAACAAGCATGCGGCAGACGGTAAGGGCTCCGAGCCGGTCACGACGACGCCAGGACCGATCTGTGGATAACACAACTTTGAGTGCATGAAGCGGTGGGTCGCCGGAGGCGCCGTGGCCGTCCCGGTCACGATCGCGTAGCGGCTCAGTCCGGCTCGATCAGCCGGAGCACCGAGCCGGCCATCCGGACCACGCCGAGCGCGGTGGGGTGGAACGGGTTGGGATCGTCGATGCCGAGCAGGTCCGGCCCGAGCCCGTCGACCGCCGGCTGGCAGAGCTTGGCCAGTCGCGGCTCGGCCACGTCGAAGCCGTACTTCGAGGCGCCGGCGCGCAGCACGGCGTTGAGCTCGCCGTTGAGCGAGCCGAGGAAGCGGATCTTCTCCGGGGTGAGACCGCGCGCCGCCGCCGGCCCGCGCGCGTCCGGGCAGCGCGCCGCGGGCTCGCCGGCCGCGGGATCGAGCACGTCGTACGAGCCGACCACGATCACCTGCGGATGGCTGGGCAGGTCGTCGAGCTCGCGGAGCAGCTCGCCGTAGTCCCGGTCGAACTGGGCCAGCCGGTAGTCGTAGTTGCCCCGGATGAAGTTGTCGTTGCAGACCGGGACGCCGTAGCAGTAGGCGATCATGTCCGACCACCACAGGTCGTTCGGCCCGACCACGACGACGACGAAGTCGACGTCCTGCACCTGCTTGAGGATGGCCACCTGCGGGGCGAGCTGCCGCCCGCTGCGCGGCTGCGGCCCGAGCAGCCCGGACCGGATGGTGGCGCTGGGGCAGGCCAGGTTGAGCACCCGGCCGGGCAGACCGAGCCCGATCTCCGCGGCGAGCGAGTCGGTGCTGCGGCCGCAGTCCCGGTCGTCCTGGCTCGGCTCCGGCAGCGGCGGCCCGCCGACCCGGACGGCGCGGGAGTCGCCGAGCACCACGCCGTCGAAGCCGTACAGCTTGGGGCCGACCGGGGTCGGGGACAGGTGATACTGCCCGACCAGGTCGGCGAACGAGGTGACCTGCCGCAGCCCGGAGGCCCCGGCGACGGTGGCGCCGCAGGCGGCCACCCACAGCAGGGACGTGGTGGCCACGGAGATCACCGCCATCCGGGTGATCCGCTGCCACGTCCGCCCGCGCAGCAGCCGGACGTACGCGGCTCCGGCGGCGAGCCCGATCGCCACCCCGAGCGCGACCAGGAAGCCCCACGCGCACCACCGGGCGAAACCGCCGCCGATCGTCCGTGCCGCCGCCGACGAGGCCTGGCCGGTGGTCTGCGGGTTGAGGAAGCGCACCGCGTCCTCGCTGCGCACCGCCGGCCCCATCTCCAGCCGCGGCCGCACCGGGCCGTAGACGCGCAGCCGGGGCACGTCCAGCGAGGTGTTGCCGACCTGGACGATCTGCGCCGGGCCGGCGAGGGACAGGCTCGGTGGTCGCGCCTTCACCGCGATGTGCTGGCCGAGGGTTACCACGTCCTGGGCCGGGGTGAGCACGATCGCCAGCGAGATCGCGGCGACCGCGGAGCACAGCACGAGCACGACGGTCGGCCACGATCGGGCTTCCCGGCCCAGCGCGCGCAGCTCGCGGCGCACGGAGCGCCAGGCGGACCGAGGTGGGCCGGCGGCGGGAGCCGGGGTCTCGGACATCGGCGGCTCCGTCCCTGGGGCGACCCCGGCGAGCTGCGGTCCGGTAGCTCAGCGTATGTCGCGGATCCCCCGTCCGCAGCCGTCACCCGGCGTCAGCCGGCGCGGGGCCCAGGAGACTCCAGCCCGGGCCGGGACGACGCCGGCCCCGACCCGGGAGGGGTCGGGGCCAGCGGTGACGCGGTGGTGCTGAGTGGTCTAGAGGGGCCGGACGTGCTCGGCCTGCGGGCCCTTCTGGCCCTGGGTGATCTCGAACTCCACCCGCTGGTTCTCGTCGAGGCTGCGGTAGCCGCCCGCGTCGATCGCCGAGTAGTGGACGAAGACGTCAGCGCCGCCGCCGTCCGGCGCGATGAAGCCGAAGCCCTTCTCGCCGTTGAACCACTTCACACTGCCCTGAACCATGCACTTCTCCTCGGTGTGACCCGTTCGCCGTCCCCACACCGTGTGGGGTCGGCGGCTGCCCGGGCGCTTCACCGCTCTGCTGGAGGGCGACGCCTGCCCGCGGTCGTACTCCCACGGGCGTCAAGACGTCGAGGAAATGCAACGGCAACCGCGACCACTCTACAGCCGTCTGCCGTCCGCACCACCCCCGACCGGTCAGAAGCCCCGTCCGGCCGCCCGACCGACCCCCGCGCCCCGGCCGTTCGGCCGGCAAACGGGGCCGACCCGCCGGAAAAGGCGGGCCGGCATCGGGATGATGCCGGCCGGCATCGGAATCGTCCGGCCGCAATTGTCCGCCGTCCGGGGCCGCGCGCACTTCTTCTCCTTGTCCGGCCCGGTCGCGACCCTTTTCCGCGTCGCACCGGAATCGGGTCGGAGAAGGGAGGCGAGAGATATGGAGACGCATTGGATCGTCACCCTGCTGGGCCAGCTGGCCGGACTGCTCACCGGCTGACGGGGATCGGGCGGGCCGGCGCCGCCGGCCCGCCGCTCAGCTCCACTGGACGCCGTAGCCGTAGCCCGCGAGCAGGTCATCGAAGTGCAGCTGCACCTCGCCGGACCGGTCCGCGGTCAGCGGCTCGCCGTCGACCAGTCGCTCGTCGAGCTCGCGGTGGAATGCCTCGGAAACGCGCCAGATCCGTTCCGGCATGTTCTTGAGGTCGAATCTCACCCGCAGGTCGAAGGAATCGCACGGAGTGAACGGCGTGTACGCGAAATGGTTTTTCAGGGACACGTCCAGCGGCATCAGCACCGAGTATTCGTGTCGCTCGCCGATCCGCAGGGTCGTGGGCAGCTCCAGGACCTGGTTGACCCGGGTCGAGGTCTGCCGCTGCCGCTCGGCCAGCATCCCGCCGAAGAGCACCCGGACGCCGAGGGCCCGGCCGGGATCGGCGGGCAGGCTCCAGCCGAGCTCGATCCGGTCCAGGCCGTCCCGGTCGGCGACGATCCGCCGGCGCTCGACCGTCAGCGGGCGCTCGCCGTCGAGCAGCACCACCCACTCGAAGGCCTGCACGTGCCAGCCGGGCCGGCGGCCGCCGGCGCCGGGCCGGGTGGAGGCGCTCAGCACGTCGGCCAGCCGGGCGCAGGCCTCGTCCACCCGCCGGCGGGCGGTCCGGACGTCCCGCCTGAGGTGCTCCGCCAGCCAGCCGACGCGGTCCTGCAGCCGGGGCAGGTCGTGCACCTGCGGGCTGATGCCGAGCGCGGCAAGCGCGGTCATGGCCACCTCCGTGGGCAGCGCGTCGGTCGCCCGGCGCAGCCGGTCGATCACCTTCGCCCGTACGGTGGACGCGAGGTCACCGGGCTCGACGCCGCAGGCCGTCCGCAGCGCGGGCCCGATCCGCGTCTCGATCGCGGGATGGTGCAGGCCAGGGCCGCGCCGCGCGGTCTTCAGCTCCTCGATCAGCTGCTCCGTGATCCCGAACGGCCGGTTCATGGACATGAGCTTGTCCACTTCTTGGCCAAATGGCCAGTAACTGGGCCTGTGGCAACGCTTGCAGCGGCGGAAGGATCGAGGGGTCGGGGCTGCCGGCCGGATGCGGGCGGGCAACAGGGATCGGGGGGTCCGCATCCGGTCGGGGTCCGTGACCATCGGGGAAAGGATCGTCAGTGGCTGCAACGGTCGTGGTCGGCGCCCGTGGGGACCAGGAGCGGTACGGCGAGCAGGCGTACCGGCGGGAGATCGGCCGGCGGATCCGGGAGGAGCGGTTCTGGCTCAACCTCCGCCAGGAGGAGCTGGCCGTCCGCGCCCAGGTGAGCCGGCACTTCGTCAGCTCGATCGAGCGCGGCCGGCACGGCCTGGACGCGTGGCGGCTGCGCCGGGTCGCCGAGGCGCTCGGCCGGGACATCGGCTGGCTGCTCGCGGAGCCGGGCGAGCGCCGCCGCCAGGGCGTGTCCTAGGCGCGTGGATCAAGAAATGCCGCGGTAACCCCGGGCACCTATTGTCCTCCTCCTTGCCTCGGACCTACGGTCCGAGGCAACGGTCGTCCCCGACCGGGGGGCGACCGCCGGAGGGGAGAACCCATGCCCACCACGGTCCGTGCCGCCCTCGTCCAAGCCACCTGGACGGGCGACAAGGAGAGCATGATCAAGGCCCACGAGGTGTATGCCCGGGACGCCGCCGCGCAGGGTGCGAAGGTGGTCTGCTTCCAGGAGCTCTTCTACGGGCCGTACTTCTGCCAGGTGCAGGACGCCGAGTTCTACTCGTACGCCGAGTCCGTGCCCGGGCCGACGGTCGAGCGCTTCGCGGCGCTGGCCGCCGAGCTCGGCATGGTGATGGTGCTGCCGGTCTACGAGCAGGAGCAGCGGGGCGTCCTCTACAACACCGCCGCGGTGATCGACGCCGACGGGACGTACCTGGGGAAGTACCGGAAGACCCACATCCCGCACGTGAAGGGCTTCTGGGAGAAGTTCTACTTCCGTCCCGGCAACCTCGGCTACCCGGTCTTCGACACCGCGGTCGGCAGGGTCGGCGTCTACATCTGCTACGACCGGCACTTCCCGGAGGGCTGGCGGGCGCTCGGCATCAACGGCGCCGAGATCGTCTTCAACCCGTCCGCGACCAGCCGCGGCCTGTCCAACTACCTGTGGAAGCTGGAGCAGACCGCCGCCGCGGTGGCGAACGAGTACTACGTCGGCACCATCAACCGGGTCGGCATCGAGGAGCTCGGCGACGACGACTTCTACGGCACCTCCTACTTCGCCGACCCGGAGGGCAAGCCGGTCGGCGAGTTCGGGCACGGCAGCGAGAGCGAGGTCCTGGTCCGCGACCTGGACATGGACCTGCTCACCGAGGTGCGCAACCGTTGGCAGTTCTACCGCGACCGGCGCCCGGACGCGTACGGCGACCTGACCGCCCCGTGAGCGCGAGGGCTCGCAGCGCGAACGGAGACCGAGGCCGGCCGGTCCGCGGGCGGGTGCGTCCGCGGACCTGCCGGCAGAGGGGACACAGATCGTGAGAGTGCTCATCACGGGCGGGACGGTGGTCAACGCCACCGGTCCCGCGCCGATGGACGTGCTGGTGGACGGGGAGACGATCGCCGCGCTCTACGCGCCCGGCAGCGCCGCCGGGGTGACCGCGGACTCGACCATCGACGCCACCGGGAAGTACGTCATCCCGGGCGGCATCGACGTGCACACCCACATGGAGCTGCCCTTCGGCGGCACCGCGGCCTCGGACACGTTCGAGTCCGGCACCCGGGCCGCGGCCTGGGGCGGCGTCACCACCATCGTCGACTTCGCGGTCCAGCGCACCGGCGAGGTGGTGCAGGACGGGCTGGCCGCCTGGCATGCGAAGGCGGAGGGCAACTGCGCCATCGACTACGGCCTGCACATGATCCTCGGCGGGGTCGACGACGACGCGCTCAAGGCGATGGACCAGCTCGTCGAGCACGAGGGCGTCACCAGCTTCAAGCTCTTCATGGCCTACCCGGGCGTCTTCTACTCCGACGACGGCCAGGTCCTGCGGGCCATGCAGCGGGCCGCCGGCAACGGCGCCATGATCATGATGCACGCCGAGAACGGCATCGCGATCGACGTGCTCATCGCGCAGGCGCTGTCCCGCGGCGAGACCGACCCGATCCACCACGGGATCACCCGACCGTCCGCACTGGAGGGTGAGGCGACCTCGCGGGCCATCGCGCTGGCCGGGGTGGCCGGCGCGCCGCTCTACATCGTGCACCTGTCCGCGTCCGAGGCGCTGGCCGCGGTCGCCCAGGCGCGCGACGCCGGCCGCAACGTCTTCGCCGAGACCTGCCCGCAATACCTCTACCTCACGCTGGAGGACCAGCTCGGCGCCCCCGGCTTCGAGGGCGCCAAGTGGGTCTGCTCGACCCCGCTGCGGTCCAAGCACGAGACCCACCAGCGGGACCTGTGGACCGGGCTGCGCACCGACGACCTCGCGGTGGTGTCCACAGACCACTGTCCCTTCTGCATGAAGGACCAGAAGGAGCTCGGCGTCGGCGACTTCTCCAAGATCCCGAACGGGATCGGCGGGGTCGAGCACCGGATGGACCTGATCTACCAGGGCGTCGTGGACGGACACCTGTCGGCCGCGCGCTGGGTGGAGACGTGCTCGACCACGCCGGCCCGGCTGTTCGGGCTCTACCCGCGCAAGGGCGTCATCGCCCCCGGCTCGGACGCCGACATCGTCGTGTACGACCCGGGCGGCCGGACCCGGATCAGCGTCGAGACCCACCACATGAACATGGACTACTCGGCGTACGAGGGCTTCGAGGTGGCCGGCCACGTCGACACCGTGCTGTCCCGGGGGTCCGTGGTGGTCGACGGCGGCGAGTTCCACGGCCGGGCCGGGCACGGCCGCTTCGTCAAGCGCGGCCTGTCCGACCTGCTGACCTGAGGGGGTCCGAAGTGGACGTCGGTGTCGTCCTGCAGACCAACCCGCCGGCCGCGCGGGTGGTCGAGCTCGCGCGGCAGGCGGAGCTGCGCGGCTTCAGTCACGTGTGGACGTTCGACTCGCACCTGCTCTGGCAGGAGCCGTACGTCATCTACAGCCAGATCCTGGCCGCCACCCGGACGGTGACGGTCGGCCCGATGGTGACCAACCCGGCCACCCGGGACTGGACGGTGACCGCGTCCACCTTCGCCACCCTCAACGACATGTACGGCAACCGGACGGTGTGCGGGATCGGCCGCGGCGACTCGGCGGTGCGGGTGACCAACGGCAAGCCGACCACGCTGGCGACGCTGCGCGAGTGCGTGCAGGTCGTCCGGGAGCTGGCCAACGGCCGGTCGGTCGACTACCACGGCAGCACGCTGCGGCTGCCGTGGGCCGGGCGGAGCCGGCTGGAGCTGTGGATCGCCGCGTACGGGCCGAAGGCGCTGCAACTGACCGGTGAGGTCGGCGACGGCTTCATCCTCCAGCTGGCCGACCCGGACATCGCGGCGTGGACGATCAAGACGGTCCGGGAGGCGGCCGCGGCGGCCGGCCGCAACCCGGCCGACGTGAAGATCTGCGTGGCCGCGCCGGCGTACGTGGGGGACGACCTGGCGCACCAGCGGGACCAGTGCCGCTGGTTCGGCGGGATGGTGGGCAACCACGTCGCCGACATCGTCGCCCGCTACGGCACGGACGCCGGCGTGCCCAAGGCGCTGACCGACTACATCGCCGGCCGGCAGGGCTACGACTACAACGAGCACGGCCGGGCCGGCAACACGCACGCCGACTTCGTGCCGGACGAGATCGTGGACCGCTTCTGCGTGCTCGGCCCGGTGTCGCAGCACGTGGCGCGGCTGCGCGAGCTGGCCGACCTCGGGGTCGACCAGTTCGCGGTCTACCTGCAGCACGACGGGAAGGACGAGACGCTCGCCGCGTACGGGGAGCACGTGATCCCCGCGGTCACCGAGCACCTGCCCGCCAAGGCATGAGCGGGGACGGCGTCTGGTGACCGGGGTCGGGGCGGAGCCGGCCGCGGTCGCGCTGGTCGAGGGGGCGGGCGCGCCGCCGATGCCGGCCCGGCCGGCCCGGGGATGGGGCGGCGCCGCGCGGCGGGCCGGCTGGTTCGCCGCGTCGCTGCTGCTGGTGTGCGCGCTGTGGGAGGCGTACAAGCTGGTCGGCTCGCCGGACGGCGGGTCGGTGTTCGGGGTCCGGGTGCTGCCGCGGGCCGACGACGCCTCCATGCCGCACGTCTGGGAGGTGCTGCGCCGCTTCGGCCGGCCGGAGAGCTCCGCCGCGGACAGCAGCCCGGTGGTGGTCGGGGTGTTGGAGGCGGTCTGGTTCACCTTCCGGGTGTCCATGGCCGGCCTGCTGCTCGGCGTGCTCGTCGGGCTCCTGCTCGGCGTGGTCATGCAGCGCTACGCGGTCGCCGAGCGCGGCCTGCTGCCGTACGTGGTGCTGTCCCAGACGGTGCCGCTGATCGCGCTGGCGCCGCTGGTGGTCGGCTGGGCGGGCCGGCTGCACATCGGCGAGCTGACCTGGCGGCCGTGGATGTCGGTCGCGGTCATCGCGGCGTACCTGGCCTTCTTCCCGATGGCGGTGGGAGCGCTGCGTGGCCTGCGGTCGCCGCCGGCGTACGCGGTCGAGCTGATGCGCAGCTACTCGGCGTCGTACCGGCAGTCGCTGCTGCGGCTGCGGCTGCCGGCGTCGGTGCCCTACCTGATCCCCGCGCTCCGGCTCGCCGCCGCCGCCGCGGTGGTCGGGGCGATCGTCGCGGAGATCTCCACCGGCACCCGGGGCGGGATCGGCCGGCTGATCATCGAGTACTCCCGGGAGGCCACCTCGGACCCCGCGAAGGTCTACACGGCATTCCTCGGCGCGGCCGCGCTCGGGCTGCTGGTCGCCGGCCTGGTGGCGCTGCTCGACCACGCGCTGGCCCGCTACCAGCCGGCCGGAGCCCGCTCATGACCGGGCCGGCGGCCGCGGTCGAGCTGTCCGGTGTGGACAAGGTCTTCCCCGGCGGCCGCGGCCGGTCGGAGGTGCCGGCGCTGGTCGGGGTCGACCTCGCCATCGCGGCCGGCGACTTCGTCACGTTCATCGGCCCGTCCGGCTGCGGCAAGAGCACGCTGCTGCGGCTGATCGCCGACCTCACCGAGCCGTCCGCCGGCACCGTGCGGGTGAACGGGAAGTCCGCCCGGCAGGCCCGGCTCGACCAGGACTACGGGATCGCCTTCCAGCAGGCCGGGTTGATGGACTGGCGGACGGTCGCCCGCAACGTCGAGCTGCCGCTGGAGCTGCGCGGCTGGGACCGGTCCAGGCGGCGCCAGCGGGCGCTGGAACTGCTGGAGCTGGTGGGCCTGGCCGACTTCGCCGGGGCCCGGCCGGCCGAGCTGTCCGGCGGCATGCAGCAGCGGGCCGCCATCGCCCGGGCGCTGGCCACCGGGGCCAAGCTGCTGCTGATGGACGAGCCGTTCGGCGCGCTGGACGAGATGACCCGGGAGCGGCTGCAGGCCGAGCTGGCCCGGATCGCCCGGGAGACCGAGGCGACCGTCGTCTTCGTCACCCACTCCATCCCGGAGGCGGTCTACCTGTCCGACCGGGTGGTGGTGATGTCCGCCCGCCCGGGCCGGGTGACCACGGTGGTGGACGTCCGGCTGGGCGAGCGCACCGAGGACACCCGGGAGTCGCCGGACTTCTTCGCCAAGGTGACCGAGGTGCGGGAGGCGCTGCGCGGCCGTGCGGCCGTGCGGGCCGCGGAGGAGCGGTGACCGAGCGCGCGCTCCCGCGGCGCGAGCGGGCGGTCCGGTCCGGGCAGGTCGCCCGGGTGCTGACGCCGGTGCTCGTCGGCATCGCGTTCCTGGCCGGCTGGGAGGCGCTGGTCAAGCTCAACGACATCCGGCCGTACCTGCTGCCGGCGCCGTCGGCGATCTGGGCGCAGATCACGGACAACTGGTCGGAGCTGCTCGCCTCGGCCCGGGTGACCGGGACCAACGCGCTGGTCGGGCTGCTGGCCGGCGCCGTGCTCGGCGTCCTCGCCGCGCTGGTGGCCAGCCGCTTCCACGTCGTCGACTCGCTGCTGGTGCCGCTGGCCGCCGCGGTCAACGCGATGCCGATCATCGCGCTGGCCCCGATCTTCAACACGATGTTCTCCACCACCAGCTCGGTGCCGCGCCGGCTGGTGGTCACGCTGGTCGTCTTCTTCCCGCTCTTCATCAACGCGCTGCGCGGGCTGCGCCAGGTGGCGCCGATCCACCGCGAGCTGCTGGACAGCTACGCGGCCGGCGGCTGGACCTTCGCCCGGGTCGTCCGCATCCCCAACTCGCTGCCCTTCGTCTTCACCGGGCTGCGGCTGGCCTCCGCGCTGGCGGTCATCGCCGCGGTCGTCGCCGAGTACTTCGGAGGTGTCCAGAGTGGACTCGGCACCCGGATCACGTCGGCCGCCTCCAACACCGCCTACCCGCGGGCGTGGGCGTACGTGGCCGCTGCCTGCGCGCTCGGCCTCGTCTTCTACCTCGCCGCCACGCTGCTGGAACGGATCGCCATGCCGTGGCGCACCAGCCTGCCGACTTGACCGCCCGCGCCGCCGCGGGGCGGCGCCCGAAACCGCGTCCCGTCCGTACCCCCGAGGAGCCGCCATGAGAAGACCCATCCGGGCGCTGGCGATCGGCGCCGCGCTGACCCTGCTGGCCACCGCTTGCGGCGGCTCCGACGACGACGGCGGTGGCGGCGACGCCGCCGGCGGCGGGCCGACCAAGGTGAAGCTGCAGCTGCAGTGGGTCACCCAGGCCCAGTTCGCCGGCTACTTCGCCGCCGTCGACCAGGGCTTCTTCCGCGACGAGGGGCTCGACGTCGAGATCCTCGAGGGTGGCGTCGACATCGTCCCGCAGACCGTGCTCGCCCAGGGCCAGGCCGACTACGCGATCGCCTGGGTGCCGAAGGCGCTCGCCTCCCGGGAGCAGGGCGCGCAGATCACCGACGTCGGCCAGATGTTCCAGCGGTCCGGCACCCTGCAGGTGTCCTTCAAGGACAAGGCGATCAGCGGGCCGGGCGACCTGCGCAGCAAGAAGGTGGGCAACTGGGGCTTCGGCAACGAGTACGAGCTGTTCGCCGGGATGACCGAGGCCGGGCTCGACCCGGCCAAGGACGTCACGCTGGTGCAGCAGCAGTTCGACATGCTGGCGCTGCTCAAGGGCGACATCGACGCCGCCCAGGCGATGACGTACAACGAGTACGCCCAGGTGCTGGAGGCGAAGAACCCGGCCACCGGCAAGCTCTACCAGCCCTCGGACTTCACGGTGCTGGACTGGAACCAGGTCGGCACCGCGATGCTCCAGGACGCGGTGTGGGCGAGCACCGAGCGGCTGGAGAGCGACACGGCGTACCAGGACACCACCGTGAAGTTCCTGACCGGCGCCGCCAAGGGCTGGGCCTTCTGCCGCGACAACGCGGAGAAGTGCCGGGACATCGTGGTGGCCAAGGGCTCCAAGCTCGGCGCCAGCCACCAGCTGTGGCAGATGAACGAGATCAACAAGCTGATCTGGCCGTCCCCGAACAAGATCGGCATCGTCGACCAGGCGGTCTGGACGAAGACCGTCGACATCGCGCTGAAGACGAAGAACGCCGAGGGCAAGACCGTGCTCACCAAGCAGCCGGAGGGCCTGGCCTACACCAACGACTACATGCAGAAGGCGCTGGACAAGCTGGCGACGCAGAACATCGACGTCACCGGCTCCTCGTTCAAGCCGGTGACGGTGGAGCTCAAGGAGGGCGGCGGCTGACCGGGCCGGGCCGGCCGGCGGCGCCCCGCCGGCCGGCCCCGGTGTCACCGCGGCGGCAGATCCCACTCGTCGTCGGGCGCCCGCGCACGGCGACCGCGGCCGCCGCCATGCCCAGCGCGGTCAGCGGCCTCCCCGGCCGGTGGGCCGGTGCCGGACGTGCTCGGGCCGCACGCCGATGCCGATCAGGTAGGCGGTGACGCCCTGCAGCACCGGGAAGCGGTCGACCAGCCGGAGCGGGAGCGGAGCGCCGCCGGCCGACTTCCCGGCCAGCAACGGCCCGAGCCAGCGGTCCTGGATCGCGCGCTGCCCGCGCTGGGTGAGCGCCGTGGGCGGCGTCCGCCGCCGCTGCACCCGGGCCAGGTCCCGTTCGGACAGCGTGCCGCTCCACAGTGGATCGATGAGCAGGTTGGCCGCGGCCACCGCGTCCTGCACCGCGAGGTTGATGCCGACCCCGCCGATCGGGGACATCGCGTGCGCGGCGTCGCCGATGCAGAGGAAGCCCGGACGGTGCCAGCGGCGCAGCCGGTCCACCTGCACGTCCAGCATCCGCACGTCGTCCCAGCCGCGCAGCTCGCCCACCCGGTCGGCCAGGAACGGCTCCAGCCGGGCCAGGTCGGCCCGGAAGGCGTCCAGGCCGCGGGCCCGGAGCCGCTCGTACCCGCCCTTCCGGATGACGTACGCGGTCTGCCAGTAGTCGCCGCGGTCGATCCGGATCAGCAGCCGGCCGCCGGACAGCCGGGCGGCGGTGCGCTCCGCGTCGGTCTCCCGCCGGGACAGCCGGAACCACAGCACGTCCATGGCCGCCCCGTACCGCCGGGCCCGCAGGCCGGCCGCCGCCCGCAGCACCGACCGGCGGCCGTCCGCGGCCACGGTGAGATCGGCCCGGACCTCGTGCTCGCGACCCAGGTCGTCCCGGTACGACAGGCCCGTCACCCGCCCGTCCTCGACCCACAGGCCGGTCGCCTCGGCCTGCAGCAGCAGCCGGAAGGTGGGCAGCTCGGCGGCGTGCGCGGTGACGAAGTCGAGGAAGTCCCACTGCGGCAGGAAGGCGATCTCCCGGTGCGGACCCGGCAGCCGGCCGAAGTCGGCGAGCGTGTGGACGCCGTCGTCGGTGCTCACCTCGAGCCGGTCCACCCGCTGGTGCGGCAGCCGGGCGAAGTCCGCGCCGAGACCCAGCTCGTCGAGCAGCGTCAGCGTCGAGGCGTGGATGGTGTCGCCCCGGAAGTCCCGCAGGAAGTCGCCGTGCTTCTCCAGCACCACGACGTCGATCCCGGCCCGCGCGAGCAGCAGCCCGAGCACCGCACCGGCCGGTCCACATCCCCCGATCACGCAGGTCGTCCTGATCGGATCCGCCATGATTTCATCCTATGATGAACTCGTCGTCCGCTCAGCCGAGGGCGGTTCGCGACAGCACCGCCCGACGGGTATCCTGTCCCGGTCGGAGCGGTCTACCCGCCCCGGGCGCTCGTAGCTCAACGGATAGAGCACTTGACTACGGATCAAGAGGTTGCAGGTTCGAGTCCTGCCGAGCGCGCTCCTATTTCCGCAGGTCAGACCCTCTATTTGACCCTGTTCAAGATCGCGATCTCGCCCTTGAGACGATCTTGGTCCACTTAACAGCTCGTGGTCACCTTGTTAACGTCTGGCATGACTGCACATCGTTGGCTGGGCGCGGCGCTATCGACCGGCATGTTCGCGTCTCGCTGGTTCGCCCGCGCTCCGGGGAGGAGAGCGGCAAGGATGGCTCAGCATGACGGCGCGCCCCCGCGCGCACCGCTCTCCTTGGTCCTTGACTCGCGCAGCTACCCTGCCGCCGGCCGGGCAGGGTAGCTGGCCTCTCGAAGCGGTGGTGATCAGCCGGCCAGCCGCTCCATTTGCTTGCCGGCTTCGCGTAGGGTGAAGGCGGCGAAGATCTGGTTCACCCCGTAGACGATGGCCCACACCCCGACCAGGGTCATCAGGGTCAGCAGCGACCGCTCCCAGGAGCGGACCGCCCACACGCCCAGGGCCAGCTCGGCGATCCCCAGCAGCAGCCCGGTCCACCACCACCCCACCTTGGGGCCGGCCAGCGCGTCGATCAGGTGGATGATGCCGAAGGCGATCAGGTACCAGGCGACCAGGATGGAGACGACGTACAGGGTGATGTCCGGCCAGAAGAAGGTACCGATCCCGGCGGCCACCCCCAGGATCCCGGAGAGGATGTACAGCCAGCGCCAGCTCTGGACCCGGCTGGCCACCACCAGCTGGGTGATGCCGCCGAACAGGAAGGCCACGCCCGACCAGCGTGGCCACCGCGGCCAGGCTGCCCACCCGGTAGGACAGCACGTACATGCCGAACAGGGTCCACAGGATCCCCAGGACCAGGAACCACCCCCAGTAGCCGGACAGCTCCCGCCCGCCTTCGCGCATCGCCTCCCGCAGTGGGCTCCTCGTCGAGGATGTCGCATCGCTTGTCATCACAACCTCCCTTGCCGCCGCCCGCCGCCCGCGGGCTCGATTCCCATGTCCACGAGCCCGCGGCGGTGCGGCTGCTCATGCCTCTTGCGCCGTGGTGCGTCCTGCCAGCCGGTCGGGGCCGAGGCTAGGAGCTCGCCGCCTTGGCCAGGTCGTCGGCGTAGGCGCGGGCGTCGATGGCGTCCAGCATGGCCAGCTGCGCGTTGTCGACCGTCCACTCGGCGTAGTCGAGGGCGTCGGCCGCTTCGGCTTCGGCCCAGTCGGCGTCGGTGGCGGCGGCCTTGGCGTCCAGCTGCCGGGTCCGCCGGTCGATCTTGGCCTGGGCGTCGTCCATCTTGGCGGCGGCGTCGGCCTTCATCTGCGCGAACTTGCTGCGTGCGCGGTCGGTGGTCTGGTCGGCCCGCTGCTCTGCCCGCTGCTGGGCGTCCTTGGCGTCCTGCTGGGCCTGGCCGATTCGCTGCCGGAGTTGCTCACGGGACTCGGTGGCGGCAGCCTGCACCGCCGCCTTGGTCGCCGCGACGCGCTGCTGGAGCTCATCGACTCGTCGGGAAAAGTCCATGGTTCCTCCTTGGATTGCGGTCGGTTGCCGGTCTGAGCTGCTCGCCTGGACGGATGGCTTCATCCGGACGACCCGCCCCAGGTGAGCGCGGTCGCCCCTGTGTGCTCTCGGCCACACCCCAGCAGCCCCGCCAACTCGTCGAACTCCTCTCGTGGTCTGCCGCGTGGCTCGGTCATGTCCAGGCTCGGCCTACCTGTTGCCCCTCATGCTCGGCCTGACGGCGGTCGCCTGGCATCGGTGCGATCACCGACCCGCTGCGGAAAAGGACCCTGAAACCGCGACCCACGGCGACCTGCGGCGGCGCGGTGGCAGGCGCGGCTGCTGGGGGCCGTCTCGGCCCGGTATGGTCAGGAGTTCCGGGCGGCGACCGGGGGGCGGCGGCGCGGTCGCTGCTGTGGCTGGGGGAGGCGGTCGGATGCCGCTGCCACCATGGCCGCGGTTGCGGCTCCGAGGATGGAGCCGAGCACCACGTCGCCCGGGTAGTGCACGCCGGTGTGGACCCGCGAGTAGGCCACCCCACCCGCAAGCAGCCGGATCGGCAGGCCCAGCACCGGCAGGTGCCGGCCGACGGCGTAGGCGAACGCGAACGCCGACGCGGCATGCCCGGAGGGAAACGAGGTCGATCCCGGCATCGGTACCTGGCGGGCCGGGAACTGCCCGGGTTCGGCGCGGTCCGGACGCCGCCTCCTGGCCAGGGGCTTCACGCCGAGGTTGACGGTCGCCGAGGTCACGCCGATCGCGACCACGCCCTCCAGCGCCGCCCGGCGCCCCCGCTCGCCGCCAACCAGCGCGATGGTGGCGGCGATGCCCAGCCACAGGCGCGAGTAGTTGGCGGCGTCCGATAGCCGGCGGACGGGCTCGTCCAGCTCCGCGGTGGGGGTGCGGGCCACCGCCTCGTACAGCGCCCGGTCGACCGCTCCCAGCTCCCGGAACGCCTCCGCCCAGCGGGATGCCGCACCCCGGCGGGCTTCAACTCGCCGCGCCAGCGCGTCTGCGACGCTCTCGTGTTGGCTGCCGGTCTGCTGCGCCATGCCAAGATTGTAGGGTCAACTCGGAGGTCGCAGGTGCAGTCGGTGAGCCCAACACGCAGGCTGAGCGCGATCGTGGCCCTGGTCGCGGTGGTTGCCGTGCTGGCGGTTGCCGTGGTCGGCCTCCTCCAGCGCCCGCTGGTGCTGGTGGTGGCGCTGGCGTGTCTGGGGGTGGCGATCGCCGCGGCCGCCTACGCCCTCACCCGGACCGGGGCGCGCCGGCTGGTCGCGGCGGTGGTGGCGATCCTGGCCCTGGCCGCGCCGCTGGCGCTGGTGGTGGCCTACGGCCGGCTGCTGCAGCTGCTGCTCCTGGTCGCGCTGGTGGCCGTGGCCGCAGCGGCGACCCGCCATGCGCTGGGACGCGACCTCACGTCGCTGAAGAGCGGCCCCACCCCGGGCACCGTCGTGGGACCCGCGATCCGCCCGGTGCTGCTCATGAACCCCAGGTCCGGTGGCGGCAAGGTCGAACGATTCCACCTGGTCCAGGAGGCGCGCCGGCGCGGCATCGAATCGGTCGTGCTCGGTCCGGGCGACGACCTGCGCCGGCTTGCCGAGCAGGCCGTGGCCCGCGGCGCCGACGTGCTCGGCATGGCCGGCGGCGACGGCTCCCAGGCGCTGGTGGCCGGCGTCGCCGCCGCCCACGACGTCGCCTTCGTCTGCGTGCCCGCCGGCACCCGCAACCATCTGGCCATGGACCTGGGGCTGGACCGCGACGACGTCGTGGCTGCCTTGGACGCGTTCGGGGCGGCGGTGGAGCGGCGCATCGACCTGGGCCTGGTCGACGACCAGGTGTTCGTCAACAACGCCACCATGGGCCTGTACGCCAAGATCGTGCAGTCCCCCGCCTACCGCGACCACAAGGTCGACACCGCCCTGGAACTGCTGCCGACCATGCTCGGCCCCGACGCCGCCCCGTTTGACCTGCGCTTTGTCGGCCCCGACGGCACCGAGCACCACGCCGCCCATCTCATCTTGGTCTCCAACAACCGCTACGAGCTGAGCCACCCGGAGGGCTTCGGGTCCCGGCGGCGCCTGGACGCCGGGACCCTTGGCATCGTCGCCGCACGGCTGCAGTCCCCCGGCGAGGCCGCCAGGTTCGCACAGCTGCAGGCCTCCGGGCCGACCCGCCGCCCTCGTGACTGGGTGGAGTGGACCGACACCAGCTTCCAGGTGCGATCGGGCCAGCCCGTCGAGGTCGGCGTCGACGGGGAGGCGATGCTGCTGGACCCACCGATCCGGTTCCGGATCGTCCCAGGGGCGCTGCGGGTACGGATCCCACCCCAGGCGCCCGGCTACTCACCCGCCGCCGCCGTGCCAACCCCGGGCTGGGCCACCCTCACCGCGCTGTGGCAGACCGCCACCGGCCGACCGGTGACCATCGAGCCCTAATCCCCACTGGTTGGTGCCTGTCAAGAACATCGCCGCTCCGGCCCGTCAGCTCGGCCCCAGCAGGCCGTGGGACGCGCGACGCTGGCTCCCGTCTGTCATTCCCCCGATCTCCGTGCGCCGACCAGCAGCAGCAGTGACCGGGCGCCGACGGTCACCGGCGTGCCAGGCGGGACGGGTGCCTCGGGTGCCGCGGGGTGGGCGGTGTCCAGCGCCAGCCGCCAGCGGGCATCCATCGGGGGAACGGTGAAGTCGAGCGGCTCCCAGTACCCGTTGATCAGCACCAGCAGGTCGTCATCGAGGAGCGGTCGGCCGCGTGCGTCGCGGTCGGGGTCGCGGCTTCCGTCGATGCAGGCGATGACCGCCCGGGCCCGCGGGTCCTGCCAGCGCTCCGCGGTCATCGGCTGACCCACGGGAGTGAACCAGTCGACCTCGCCGGGTTGGGCACCTTGCACGAACCGCCGGCGCCGGAGTGCGGGGTGCGCCCGGCGCAGCGACAGCAGCCGTCGGGTGAAGGCGAGCAGCTCGGTGTCGACCGCGCTCCAGTCGTACCAGGAGACCGGGCCGTCCAGGCAGTAGGCGTTGTTGTTTCCGGCCTGGCTGCGGCCGAGTTCGTCACCGCCGAGCAGCATCGGCACGCCGAGTGACAGCAGCAGCGTCGCCAGCATCGCTCGCGACCGTGCCGCTCGTACGGCCAGCACGTCCGGGTCGTCGGTGGGGCCCTCCGCGCCGCTGTTCCAGGACCGGTTGTCGTCGCTGCCGTCGCGGTTGCCCTCGCCGTTCTCCTCGTTGTGCTTGCGGTCGTACGAGACGAGGTCGCTCAGGGTGAATCCGTCATGTGCGGTGATCAGGTTCACCGACGCGGAGGGGCGCCGGCGGGAGCCGCCGTAGAGGTCGGCGGAGCCGGCCACCCGGGTGGCGAAGTCGGCGAGCGTGCCGTCCTGGCTCCGCCAGAAGTCGCGGACGGTATCGCGGAAGCGACCGTTCCACTCCGACCACAGGGCGGGGAAGTGGCCAAGCGCGTAGCTGTCCTGTTGGCCGACGTCCCAGGGCTCCGCGATGAGCTTGACCTGGGAGACGACCGGATCCTGGGCAACCAGGTCGAAGAAGGAAGACACCCGGCTGAAGTCGCCGCCCTCCCGGGCGAGGGTCGTGGCCAGGTGGAAGCGGAAGCCGTCCACGTGCATGTCGACGACCCAGTAGCGCAGCGAGTAAGGATCATCCGCAAGCAGCCTGTGTCCTCGACGTTCAGCGAGTTTCCGGTGCCGGTGGTATCGAAGTAGTGTGGGGATCACCCGGCACGAGCCGGTAGTAGCCGGGGTTGTCCAGGCCGCGCAGGCACAGTGTCGGGCCGTACTCGTTGCCCTCGGCGGTGTGGTTGAAGACCACGTCCAGCAGCACCTCGAGCCCAGCCTGGTGCAGCGTCCGCACCATCTGCTTGAACTCCCGGACCTGGCCGCCCGGCCGGCCGGCGACGCCGCTGCCGAGTAGCCGGCGTGCGGCGCGAAGAAGCCGATGGTGTCGTAGCCCCAGTAGTTGGCCAGCCCTTTGGCCCTCAGCGCGCCGTTGGTGACGGACTGGTGCACCGGCAGCAGCTCCACCGCGGTCACGCCGAGCCCGGTCAGGTGCTCGATCACCGCCGGGTGCGCCAGCCCCGCGTAGGTGCCCTGCAGCTCACCCGGCACCTGAGGGTGCCTCCGCGTCAGGCCCCTGACGTGCATCTCAGTGGATCCACCGTGTCCGAGTACGGGATCACCGGTGCCTGGTCTCCGGCCCAGTCAAAGCTCGGGGTCGAGGACCAGCGAGCGCGGCATCGCGGCGGCCGAGTCGACGTCGTTACGGCTATCCGGGCCGAGCACCCACTGGTACCCGAAGATCCGCTCGTCCCACACGACCTCGCCCGCGATCGCCTTCGCATATGGGTCGAGCAGCAGCTTCGCGGGTTGCACCGGAGGCCACGGGATCGGTCGTAGCTACGGCCCGGTCGTGCGGAATCCGCATGCGACTGGCCGGGCCCGAGATGCCCGGACGAAACCATGCCAGACGCCGGCGTGCATGCTCCTGCAGCGGCGGCCGGGGTTTCCACTCCAGCCTGGTCGAAGAGGCACAGCTCGACGCTGTCCGCGACCTCCGACGCGACTGCGAAGTTAACCCCGCCGTCCCGGGCGGTCGCTTCGAGCGGGAACGAAGCTGCCCGGCAGAGCTCGGCCGACTCGTTGAGTGGCCTCCGCGTGCTCCCTCCTCCTGTTGCCGTGGCCGGCCTGGTCGTCAGGCCAAGCTCGGGGCTACGGGCCTCGGCGACGTGGGCGGCAACTGCAGCGTGGGCTCCGAGCAGTCCCGACCGCCGCGGCCACGGGCTGGGCCGGGCCGAGGAGGACGCCGGCGATTGGTCGTCTCGAGCGGCCACTGGCCTATGGCCCGGAGCCTGGCCTGACGGGCCGGTTGCGGTCGGGTTGTCGGGCGGTGGGTTGGATCGGCTGGCCAGGACGACGTCGACGGCGATGACTTTGATGGTGGCGGCGATGGGTCGGGCGAGCGAGGGCGCCGGCGAAGCCGGCCAGGATCCCGCCGGCGAGGGTGCTGAGGATGACGGCCGCCGGTGAGAGGTCGATGAAAAACTGTACGCCGGGTCGACCAAAATGGGGTCTCGAACTGCTGGTAGGCGATGAAGAACAGGACGGTCGCCGCGCCGTAGGCGGGGCCCTTGGTCAGGGCGACGAGGACCACCGGCAGGGCGCCGAGGTAGGCGCCGATCCAGGGGATCAGGTCGGCGACGCCGGCCCACGCAGGCCCAGCGGCACCGCGTAGTGGGAGCCGACGCGCAGCGCGAGCAGCGCGACCGCGGTCGTGGCTGCGCAGACGGCCGGGTGATGAGGTTGCCGGAGACGTAACGCCGATCTTGTCGAACGACCGCTGGAGGAGCATGTCGACGTGGGCGCGGCGGTCCGGGCTGACCAGCTTCGCGATTGTCGCGGGCAGTCGCGGCAGCGCGACCATGAAGTAGATGCACAGGATGCCGACGGTGAACACGTCGAAGATGCAGCCGAACCCGAGTCCCGGCGGCGCCGACGATGGCGAGGTGAACGACTCGCCGATCTCCCCTGGGAGGTGGGCGATGAACTGCCGGACCTCGGACAAGACGTCGGCGTGCCGGAAGGCGTTGCCGAGCCAGTCGTCGGGGAGTTGCAGGTCGAGCGAGATCCCCGGGCAGCGCTCCGGCGAACTGCGGCACCTCTCAGGCTAGCGGCGGGATCAGCAACGCCACCAACAGGGCTACGAACAGCGCCAGTGGACCGAAGATGATTGCGGCCACCGATCCCCGCCGGATCCCGACGCCCAGGCCGAGCCGCTGGACGGCCGGATCCAGGCCGACGGCCACCGCGAATGCGGACCAGCTCGCCGAGAAGCAGGCGTGGGAGATCCGCCGCGCCGCGGCGACCACGGGCAGCGTGGCGACGACGGCGAGCGTGGTCCGCACCAAGTACGTCCACGGCGGCCAAGACCTGGGACCGCGCCAGGCTGGGCCGGTGCCGGCACCGGCTGAGATCCCCGACATGCTGGTGGATCCGGTCTGCGCCTGTGCGGCCTTCAGCTCGCTCGCTTTCGGTCAGGTCCACCAAGACCCGTGGTCGGCGGTGCTGATCTGTGGGCTCGGTGACCATCCGCGCCTCCTGGTCCAGTCGCGGGGACGTTAGGCGGTCACGGTCGCCTGAGGAAGGTCGGCGCCGAGCACCGCTATCGCCGCGACAGGCTCGGCCGCGATGCAAGGAGAACACAGAAGACGTCGGCCTGCCAGCCCGGCGGGCCGCCTACTTCCGCGCCGGCATGCCACACGAAGACAGTGCGTTCGCCGCCTGAACCGAGGAGGTCGATCTAGTATTTCCGCCGGGCCGCAGCATCGCCACCACACGGGCCACGACGGACCGAACCCGGGCACGGCAAGCGGAACCACGTCATTGATCGTCCCCTCGCAGCGACGTGTGATTGCCATGCGTACCCGGCGGTCAACGCTGCACACCGCGAGGAGGCTATGGCGCTCGGCTCCAGGCCAGCTGCCACCGAGCGCCCGGCCCAGCGCTGCCGCGTGTTCCTCGGCGACCAGCGGTCCCGGCTATAAAAGCCGCGGTCCAGGGTCCTTCGGCGAGCGAGTTGCGCGGCCTGGGCCGCCAGCTGCTGCTGCCCGTGCTCCGGCACTATGAAGCGGCCACGGACTTCAGACCGGAGGAGGGGCGGGGTGGAAGCCGCCGCCCATTCGCCCGCGCATGCTGTCGTCCTCGCGGAGCAGGCCCGGGCGCGGCGGACATGCAGCTGCGGATCGCGGACCGGTCGCCGCGTTCGCCGGCTCGATGAAATTTGTCTACATCCACAGCGTGGTGTTCGCCGGGTGGATGCTGTTCCTCGAATCCAAGCCGTGGCCGACATTGACCTTGATCGTGTCCCTCGAGGCGATCTTCCTGTCCACGTTCGTCGTGGTCGGGCAGAACCGGCAGGCGGCCTTCCGGCCGGCCAAGGCGGATCGTGACTTCCAGGAGCAGGAGCTGGAGCTAGGACCAACACCGAGCTCACCCGGGAGATCCACAGCCTGACCGCCGAGCTGCGCCGAGGGCAGCTGACGGAGCCCACCGCCTGACGCTCCGCCGACAGCTCTCCGACCTCTCCCTGGCAGTTGCTCCGCCGCCCGCCCGCGGGCACGCGCTCACCCGCCGACCGGATGAGCCGACCCCGGAGCTACGTCGGCGGTGCCGGGCCGGCGGTCGGGGTGAAGTGGGGAGGGCCGCGCAGAGCGCGGAGAGGTCGCGGCCGGCGCGGAGGACGGTGCCGTCGGGGCGGACGATGGCGGCGGTCGCGCGTCCCGCGCAGCCAGCGGTGCAGCTCGGTGCCGGGTCGGGCGACGACGAGGACCCCGCCGCGGTGTTCGATGTCGGTGCGCTGGTCCGGTGACGGGTCGGTCGAGGTGACGAGCGCGAACCGGCCGGCGGCGACGTCGTCGAACCGGCGGCCGTCGTCGAGCAGCGCGTTGGGGCACAGCCGGCCGGCGAGGGTGCGGCGCAGCCGGGGCCGCACCACCAGAGCGGAGCGGTGCAGGCGCGGGCGTCTCGCTGTCGAGGATTTGCGCTGAGACGCCGGGCACGAGGCGCAGCCGAGGTGCGACGACGCGGCGGAGCAGGTTGCCCAGCTCGCCGCCTTCGGTCATCGCCATGCCGACGAGCTTGGCGAGCCGGATCAGCGCGCGGGCGTGTGGCTTGCGTTCGATCTCGTAGGTGTCCAGCACGCCGTTCGGGCAGCGTCCCGCCGAGCACGCCGGCGAGTTTCCAGGCGAGGTTCATCGCGTCGCGCACGCCGGCGCCCATGCCCTGCCCGATGAACGGTGGGGTGAGGTGGGCGGCGTCGCCGAGCAGGAACACCCGCCGGTCGCGCCACCGGTCGGCGAGTCTGGGCGCGGAAGGTGTACTCGGCCATGCGGACGAGCTGCAGCCGCTCGACCGGGATGTCGCTGGTCCACGGGGCGATCAGCGGGTGCAGCCGGGTCATGTCGCGGAAGTCGTCCGCGGTCTCGCCGGGCGGCAGCCGGAACTCCCAGCGATAGCGGGTCGTGCCGACCCGCATGTAGGTGGCCGGCCCGGCGCGGGTCGCAGACCTGGTGCACGCCTTCCCATCGGCGAGGTCGGCGTCGGTGTCCACGTCGACGACCAGCCAGCGCTGCTCGAACTTCAGGTCGCGCATGGTGGCGCCGATCGCGGTGCTGGTCAGGCTGTTGGCGCCGTCGCAGCCCAGCACGTATTCGGCGTGGAGCGAGTCCTGCCGGCCGGTGGTCCGGTCGGTCAAATCGACGCGCACTCGGCCGGCGGGGTCCTGGGTGAGCGCGGTGACCTCCGCGTCGCCGCGAAGGGTGGCCGTCGGTACCGCTTGAGGTTGTCGCGCAGGATCGCCTCCAGCGCCGGCTGGTCGAACATGTTGGCTTCGGGGAAGCCGTGTCTGCCCCGGTCGCGGTGCCGCGCCGGAACTCGGCGAGCACCCGCATGTCCCGGTCGAGCAGCCGCAGCCCGTGGCGCGGCCGGGAGATCGCGGCGAACTCGTCGGCGAGCCCGAGCCGGGCGAGCGACGCGGTAGATCTCGTCGTCGAGGTGGACCGCGCGGGGCTGCGGATAGACGGACTCCCACCGCTCGAGCAGAGGCACTCGACGCCGTACTGGGCGAGCAGGGTCGCGGCGGTCAGTCCGGTGGGCCCGGCGCCGACGATGACACGGGCACCGTGTTCATGGCGTCGCTCCGGCAGGAGCGGCGAGGTAGCCGGTGACCAGCAGGGCGCAGACCACGGCTGGGGCGACCTCGCGCGGCCCGTCGCCGTTGCGCAGGTGTGCGACGACGGCGCCGGCGAGCAGGAGCAGCAGCCCGACCCCGGCCAGGGCGCCGAGCAGCGGCTGGACCAGACCGAGCGGCAGCCCGATGGCGCCGGCGACCTCGAGGACGCCGATGCGTCGGTAGGCGGCGACCGAGAAGCCCACGTGGGCGGCCCGGGCGCGCATCGGCGCACGGCGAGGATCTTCGCGGAGCCGAGCGCGCTGAGGAGCGCGGCGAGCAGCACCGTGAGGCGATTGACATGCAGTGTCAGGCTCCACCACCATGTTCCAGGTGATCGGGTAGCGGTCCAGGATCGCTTTGACGTCTGCCTGGTCGGCGGGCGAGCAGACCTGACGTGGCCGCCGACGGAGCCGTCGTCGACAGTGGTGTGCACGGCTGGGCCGCGTCGATCTCGCCGAGTGCCGGCGCAGTTCCCGGCGGGTCGGCGTCGGCGCGAAGCTGCGAGCTTGTACAGCTTGCCCACGGCGGTGACTGGCAGCGCGTCGAGCACCATGACCTGCTTCGGTGCGGCGGCGCGTTCGGGGACCCGGTCGCGCGGCCCACTCGCGCAGCTCATGCTCGGTGACCGCGGCGCCGGGGACGAGGGTGACGTAGGCGACCGGCACCTCGCCGGCGTGCGCGTCGGGGCGGCCGACCGCTGCGGCCCCGGTGACCTGCGGGATGCGCGAGCAGCGCGTCTTCGACGATCGCCGGGTCGATGTTGTGGCCGCCGCGGATGATCAGGTCCTTGGCGCGGCCGGCGAGGTGAGACGAAGCCGTCTTCGTCGACGGCGCCGAGGTCGCCGGTGTCCAGCCAGCCGTCGACCAGCTTGCCGAGGCCGTCGAGCAGGTGGCCGTGTTCGTCGCGGCCGACGACGTAGCCGGGGAAGACGGTCGGGCCGCTGATCGCCAGCAGGCCGGTCTCGCCGGCCGGCAGGTCCTCCCAGGTGCCGTCGGCGGCCACCCGCACCGCTTTCACGCGCTGGTAGGGCAGCCGCTGCCCGACCGAGCCGGGCCGCGGCGCGTCGGGGAAGCTGCGGGCGCTGGCGCAGGTCGCCTCGGTCAGCCCGTAGCCCTCGACCAGGGTCACGCCGGTGTGGGCCTGGAAGCCGTCGCGGACCGCTGCGGGCAGCGGTGAGGCGCCGACCATGGCGAAGCGCAGGCTGCTGATGTCGGCGTCGACCGGGTGCTGCGCCAGGACGGCGTACACGGTGGGCACCGCGCTCATCGTCGCGATCCGGTAGTGCTCGACGATCTTCCAGAACTCGCCGAACAGCGCGGGGTCGCGGTAGCCGAGCGGGACCGGCCCACACCACCCGCTGGCCCTTGAACAGCGGCGCCAGCAGGGTGACCACCAGCGCGTTGACGTGGAACAGCGGCAGCGCGGCGAACACCGCCGGTCGCTGGTCGAACAGCGAGTTGGCGGCCAGCATCCAGGCGTCGGCGACTTCGTTGGCGTGCGTGTGCGCGGCCAGCTTCGGCGCCCCGGTGGTGCCGCCGGTGTGGAACAGCGCCGGCCAGATCGGCCGAACGCGGCGGGTCGCCGGCGAACGAGGCCGAGTCCATGCCGGCGGCCAGCTCGGCGAGGTAGCCCACGCGAACGCCGTCGACGGCGGGCAGCGGCTGCCGGCGGCGCCCCTGCCGCGGTGGGTCGCAGCACGAGGATCGCGTCGAGCATGCCCTCGCCGGCGAGCTGCCGCGCGGTCTCCCAGGTCGCCGGCGCGAGCTCGGGGCCGGCGGTGACCAGCACCCGGGCGCCGGAGCGGCGCAGCAGCTGCGCGAGGTGCCGCCGGGACAGGCCGGCGTTCAGTGGGGCGGCGATCCCGGCCAGCTGCGCGGCGAGCGTCGCGGTGACCAGCTCGGCGCAGTTGGGTGACATCAGGGCCACCGCGTCGCCGCGGCGGACGCCGAGCCGGTGCAGCAGGTTGGCGTGCGGTGGACGTCGGCGAGCAGCTCGGCGAACGTGCGGTGCAGCGGTTCCCGCCAGCGGGCGGCGTCGGGGAGGACGCTGACCGCGGTGCGGTCGGGCCAGGGGTCGCCGCCCGGACGAGCAGCGCGTAGGTCGACTCCGGCAGGCCGCGCGCGTCCAGCGGCACGGCCTCGATCGCGGCCAGGTCGGCTGGGGTCGGCGTAGCGGGGCCACAGCAGTGTGGTCCGGGTGTCATCGGGCGTCCCTCACGATCGTGCGCTGGGTGCCGAGGTCGATCGCGCCGTCGTCGGTGGCGACGGTGGCCTCGACGACGTCGCCGTCCTTCAGGTACTTGGGGTTGCGGGCCTGGCCGCGGAAGAACAGCTTCCACTTGGTCGCGGGCGGCAGCAGCGAGGCGATGAACTGACCGGCTTCGGCGGCGCGCTCAGCGCGGTGCCGACGGGGTGCCGGTGAGCAGCAGGTCACCGGGGTCGAGCCGCTGGAAGCGGGTCAGCGCCTGCAGCGCCTGGACCGGCGAGGTAGATCATGTCGGCGGCGGTCATGTCCTGCCGCAGCTCGCCGTTGACCCACAGCCGCAGCCGCAGGTCGGTGAAGCGCTTGAGCTCGTCGGCGTCGAGCAGCACCAGCGCCGGGCCGACCGGCGTGAACGTCGGGTAGGACTTGGACTCGTAGAACTGGGTCTTGGGCAGCTGGAGGTCGCGGGCGGAGACGTCGTTGGTGACCACCAGGCCGGCGACGTAGTCGGCGAGGGTGTCCTCGGTGACCGTCGTGCCGACCGGCATCTCGCGGCCGATGACCAGCCCGATCTCCACCTCGTAGTCGAGCAGCCGCACGTGGCCGGGCCGGACCACGTCGTCGTACGGGCCGCTGATCGACCCGGAGGTCTTGCGGAAGAAGGTCAGCGGGACGGTGTCGGGATCCATGCCGGTGTCTTTGACGTGCGAGGCGTAGTTGGTCATCTGGGCCACGACGCGGCAGGGTACCGTGACCGGCGAGACCAGGGCGAGGCCGTCGACCGGGACGGTGTCGGCGCCGGCCGTGGCGGCGGCGATGGCCGGCCGGTCGGCGAGCAGCTCGGCCGGTGGTGGTGCCGTGGTGTCGATTTGGCGGCGCCGGTGGGGGTGTGCACCCACCAGGCGTCGGCGGTACGCAGGACGGAGGTGCTCATGAGGTGGCAACTTTCATCAGGCCGCGCAGGCGGCGCAGGTCGAACTCGTTGTCTTCGCGCAGCGCGGCGGCGATCGCGCGTAGCTCGGCAAGTGCTTGCCGGCCGGGTTTGATGCCGAGGAAGTCCTTGGTGGCGGGCGGGCCCCACTGGGCGAGACCGGAGGCGGTCATCGGCGCCCAGCCCGGCTCCAGCGTGCAGTCGAACAGGTCGCCGTCGGCGAAGTGCTCGACCAGGAAGCCGTCAGGGTCGCGCCAGTAGTCGAAGATCTGGCTGCCCTGGATGTGCCGGCCGATGCCCCACGAACGCCGGTAGCCCTGCTGGCGCAGGTATTCGCCGCCGGCGGCCAACGCGTCCAGGTCGGCGACCTGGTAGGCCGAGTGCACGTAGCGGTTGGCCGGGCCCAGCGCCAGCGCCAGCGTGTGATGGTCGGTGGGCGTCGCGCCGCGGTCGCAGCGGATGAAGCTCATCACCGGGCCGCGCTCGCGCTGGCCCGGGTAGTACAGGAAGTCGCTGACGATCAGGCCCAGGTGTGCAGATACCAGTCCAGCGTCTGCACGGTAGGTCGTGGTCTGCAGCACGACATGGCCGAGCCGCTGCACCGTGGCCGGCTCGCGCGGGGGCCGCTGGGTGGCGTTGGTCCGCACCGGCTCGTGCCCGAAGTTGAACGTGAGCGGCGCCTGCGCGGGCAGCGGGGCAGTTCGTGCGTGTCGGCACGATGCGCACGCGTGCCCGCTCGGGTCGACCAGGTCGACGCGTGATCCCACCCAGGCTGTCCGGCAGCTGGTGACGTTCCGGCCGGTCGCGTCCGCCAGGCGGAGCACGTCGGTTGCGTCGGCGGCCCTGAACGCCGTGCCCATGAAGCGGAGCGCGGGCCCCTGCGGATCAGCACGCTGGGCGAACCGGGTCGGTGCCGCGCAGCTGCAGCTCGTCGGCGGTGCGCAGCGCGGTCGTGAAGCCGAACGCGCGGGCGAACAGCTCGGCGCGCTCGAGGTCGGGCTTCTGGAACTCCAGCCAGGCCAGGTCGTGCACCTTGATGACCGGGTCGGTCGCCCGCCCGGGGTGCTCGCCGGCCAGGGCGCCCTGCTCGCTGTGCAGGCCGGTGTGCGGGTCGTGCATCGTTGGTCATCGACCGCTCCCTCCAAGAGACTGATGACATCATCAGTACAGATGGCATGCTCAGTCAAGAGTTTCTGAGAAGATTCTCATCAGTGATGACGGGTGCCAGGTCGAGGACCGTCCTACCAGCGAGGAGAGGTGGGCCATGGCGGAGCGGGCCGCTGGACGCCCGACCGGCCGGAGCGGCGCACGGTGTACAGCCGGACACATCGGTCCTGATCCTGCTGTCAGTTGTGACGTCGGATCCTGATACGCTGCACTCATGACCGATGTTGCCGCCGGGAGTCGGCTGGACCGGCGGAAGGCCCGCACCCGCGCGTCGCTCGTCGCGGCTGCCCGCATGCTGCTCGCCTCGCGCGATCCGGCGGAGGTCAGCATCCAGGAGATCACCGATGCGGCCGACGTCGGGTTCGGCTCCTTCTACAACCACTTCCAGAGCAAGCAGGACCTGTTCGGCGCCGCGGTCGAGGAGGTCCTCGAGGAGCACGGCGCCATGCTCGACGCGGTCACGGCCGGCATCGCCGACCCGGCGGAGGTGTTCGCGGCAGCCGTCCGCATGACGGCTCGCCTGCCGAAGACCCAGCCGCAGATAGCCAAGATCTTCCAGCGGATCGGCTTCGACCTCATGGCGACTCCGCGCGGGCTCGCGCCCCGAGCGCGACGGGACCTGCAGCGAGCCCAGGCGGCCGGCCGGTTCACCATCGACGACCTGGACGTGGCGCTCGCCTGCGTGGCCGGCGCCCTGCTCGGGGTGCTGCACATGGCGTCGACCGACGCCAAGCCCGCCACCGTCGACCGGGCAGCCGACAGGCTGGCGGCCAACCTGTTGCGCATGTTCGGCATTCCGGCCGACGAGGCCATCCGGATCGCCCGCAGCCGCCTCCCGCGGCCCGCCTAGCTCCGCGGCAGGCAGCCGGGCGCCACGCCGGCACGATCGCGGGCGCCTGAGAACGGCCGACACCCCGCGCTGCGGCGCGGGTTCTTTGCCGTGGCCGACTGGAGACCGCCAAGCCAAGGCGTGCTGGACACCCTGCCCGGCCGCCAGGCAGTGTTGCTCGACCCGACGAAGTGATGCAGCTATCAGTCCTGACTGTGACCTTGACAGCGGATGGGGGAGTAACTGATGATGTCATCAGAACAGTTGAGGGGATCAGAGACACTGCGGACGACGGTCCCTGCGGGCACGCATCCGTCCTGGCCGCTGGCGTAACGAGATCTCCCCCTGCTCGAGGATCGTCCGTTCGTCCACCGGCGGTCTTCGATACCCATTCGGTCGTGGACTCCATCCCAAGAGGAGGCATTCCGTGTTCAAGTCCATCTCGTCCGCGCTGCTGTGGCGAGGGCTGCTCGCAGTGGTGATCGGCGTGGTGTCGGTCGCCTGGCCGGGTATCACCGTCGGCGGCGTCGTGATCGTCTTCGCGGTCTTCGCGTTCCTGGCCGCCATCGCCGACGGGGCGCGGGCGTTCAGCAGCGACCGCGCCGGGCCGGTGGCCGGCTATCTCCTGCTGGCGCTGCTGTCCACGGCCGCCGGCGTCGCCGCGCTAGCCTGGCCCGGCATCACCGCGCTCGTATTGACCATCTGGGTCGCCGCGTGGGCGTTCGTCACCGGCATCGTCGAGGTTGCGATGGCGTTCCAGGCCGGCGAACGTGCCGGCGAACGCGCCATGTGGGTGCTGACCGGCCTGGTGTCGATCGCGCTCGGCGTGGTGCTGGCGATCCGGCCGGACATCGGCGCGCTCACCCTGGCCACCGTGTTCGGGCTGTTCAGCATCATCTACGGCATCTCCGCGATCACCCTCGGCGCCCAGGTCCGCCGGGCGGGCAAGACCACCGGCCAGCTGACCTCCGCCGCAGCCTGACCTCCACCGCGGCCGACCCGGGCAGTGGCCGGCCCCCGATCAGGTCGGGGAGCCGGCCACCCGACGCGACGTGTACCGCCACCGCTCACGGAACCACTGGGGAAGACAGATGACGACCACACCGACCATCCCGCCCGCCTCGGAAGATCTGGCCGACCAGGCCGCCGGGCTCGACGCCCTGCTCGTCGAGGCGGCGACCGGCCCGCTGCGCCGGTTCGTCCGGAACACCGTCGACCGCGAAGCTGGCCCTCGGGCTGGCCCGGCGGCCGCGGACGACCGCGCGCCGGCTGGGCGGGACGGCCGCCGAGCTCGGGGCCGCATCGCCGCGGGCTCGACGCGATCACCCCGTCCGACGAGACCGGCGCTTCGCCGACCAGGCGTGGACGGAGAACCCACTGCTGCGGCGGCTCGTCCAGCTCTACCTCGCCACCGGGGGACCGCCGGCAGCGCTCTCGCGACGCGGAGCTCGGCTGGCGCGACGAGCAGCGGGTGCGCGTCCTCGTGGAGAACCTCGTCGAGGCGCGGGCGCCGAGCAACGTCCCGCTGGTGAACCCCGCGTCGGCCAAGACCGCCATCGACACCGGCGGGCTCAGCCTGGTGCGGGCGGGCGCAGCTCGTCCGGGACCTCGCCACGGCGCCCCGGATCCCCGAGATGGTCGACCTCGGCTTCGAGGTCGGCGGCAACTCGCCGCCACCCCGGGGGCGGTGGTCCTGCGGACCGAGCTGTTCGAGCTCATCCAGTACACACCCCAGACCGAGGAGGTACGGGAGGTGCCGGTGCTGCTCGTGCCGCCGACGATCAACAAGTACTACGTCCTCGACCTGGCGCCGGACCGGAGCCTGATCGAGTACCGCGTCCGGCAGGGCGGCAGGTGTTCATGATCTCGTGGCGCAACCCCGACGGCCGGCACTCCGAGTGGGGCTCGACACCTACGTCCGGGCCGTCCTCGACGCCCTCGACGCCGTCGAGCGGATCACCGGGCCGCGGGCCGTGCTGCTCGGCGTCTGCTCGGGCGGCATCCTCGCCTGGATCGCCGCGGCCCACCTCGCCGCGACCGGCGAGCAGGACCGGCTGGCCGCCCTCGCTGCGGTCACCGTGATCGACTACGCCCGCGCCGGGCACGCCGGAGCGATCGTCGACCGCAAACTGCCACGGCGGCCAGGCCCTGTCAAGCGGAAGGGCTACCTCGACGGACGGGCGCTGGCGGAGGTGTTCGCCTGGCTGCGCCCCGGCGACCTGATCTGGAACTACTGGGTCAACAACTACCTGCTCGGCAAGAAGCCGCCGGCCTTCGACATCCTGTTCTGGAACGCCGACACCACCCGCATGACGGCTGGGCTGCACGCCGACTTCGTCGACCTCGCGATGGACAACCCCCTCGTGACGCCCGGCGCGCTCACGCGTCCGCGGCGCTCCGGTCGACCTGTCCCAGCGTCGACGTCGACGCCTACGTCGTCGCCGGCGTCGCCGACCACATCACCCCGTGGCAGAACTGCTACCGGACCACCAGCTGCTCGGCGGCGACATCCGCTTCGTGCTGTCGACCAGCGGGCACATCGCCGCGCTGGTCAACCCGCCGACAACCCCAAAGCCGCCTTCCCGGTGAACAAGACCAACCCGCCCGACGCGAGGGAGTGGCTGCCGGGCGCGCAGACCGAGGCCGGCAGCTGGTGGCCCGATTTCGCCGCCTGGCTCGGCGACCGATGCGGCGCCCGAGGCCCGCCGGCGAGCCCGGTAGCGGCGGCCTGCGCCCGATCATCGAGGCGCCCGGCACCTACGTCTTCGATACGCTGAAGGGATCATCATGCCGAAAACGTCGGACGCTCCCTCGGCACCGATTACTTCCGCATCGCCGAGCAGCTCACGCCCGAGGAGCTGGAGTACTGGCACCGCACCCGCGACTTCGTCGACGACGAGGTCCTGCCGGTCATCAACGACTACTGGGAGCGCGCCGAGTTCCCGTGGGCGCTGGTCGAGAAGCTCGCCGAGCTCGGCATCGTCGGCGACGGGATCGAGGGCTACGGCTGCCCGCCGATGAGCCCGATCGCCAGCGGGCTCGTCCACCTGGAGCTCAACCGCGGGGACGGCAGCCTCGGCACGTTCCTGGGCGTGCAGGCCGGGCTCGCCATGCAGTCGATCGCGCATGCTGGGCTCGGAGGAGCAGAAGCAGCGGTGGCTGCCGGCCATGGCAGCGGCTGGAGACGCTCGGCGCGTTCGCCCTCACCGAGCCGACACACGGGTCGGACTCCGTCGCGCTGGAGACCTCGGCCCGCCGCGACGGCGACCACTGGGTCCTCGACGGGCACAAGAAGTGGATCGGCAACGGCACCCTCGCGGACGTCGTCGTCTGTGGGCCCGCGACATCGCCGACGGCAAGGTCAAGGGATTCCTGGTCGAGAAGGGCACGCCTGGGTACGAGGCACGGCGCATCGATGGCAAGGGTCCCTGCGGGCGGTGTGGCAGGCCGAGATCGCCCTCACCGGTCTGCGGGTGCCCGAGGCGAACCGGCTGCCGGGCGCGCACTCGTTCAACGACGCCGGCCGGGTGCTGGCCGGCACCCGCAACTCGGTCGCCTGGGCGGCGCTCGGACACGCCACCGCGGCCTACGAGATCGCCGTCGCCTACTGCCCGCAACGCCGGCAGTTCGGCAAGCCGCTGGTCGGCTTCCAGATCGTGCAGGACCGGCTCGTCAAGATGCTGGCCGAGGTCTGCGCCATGCAGCTGTACTGCCTGCGCTCGGCCGCCTATCGAGGAGGGGAGCTGACCGACACGATCGCCGCGATCGCCAAGATGAACAACACCCGTAAAGCGCGGCAGGTCATTGCCGAGGCCCGGGACCTCCTCGGCGGCAACGGGATCCTGCTCGACTTCCACGTGATGCGGCACATGGCCGACATCGAGGCGATCCACACCTATGAGGGCACCGAGACCATCCAGACCCTCATCGTCGGCAGGGACATCACGGGTGTCGGCGCGTTCACCTGAGCCGGCGACGATCCGGTTCGTCGACGTCGACGGCATTCGGCTGCGCACCTCGGTGCGCGGCCCGGCCGCCCGCTGCTGCTCATCACCGGCCTCGGCGCCAGCCTGGATCTCGCCGCGCCCTTCGAGCGGGAGTTCGCGGCGCGCGGCGTGCAGGCGATCGGCTTCGACGCGCCGGGTGTTGGGCGGTCCACGGCCTACCCCTGGCCACGCCGCATTCCCGGGGTCACCCGAACCGTCGAGCGGATGCTCGATGTCCTCGGATACGAGCAGGTCGACGTGCTCGGCGTGTCCCTCGGCGGGGTGCTCGCCCAGCAGTTGGCGCACCAGGCTCCGCACCGGGTGCGACGGCTGGTGCTCGCGGCCACCGGTCCCGGCCTGGGCGGTGTGCCGGGGTCTCCGCGGGTGCTGCTGTCCCTGCTCACACCGCGGCGCTACCACCAACCGGATTACCACCGACGAATTGCGGGGCGCGCCTACGGCGGCGCCGCGCGCCGCGACCCGGAGGCCGTGCTGCGCCGCTCGGTCACACCGCTCGAACCCCCCTCGGCATGGGGCTATCTCGGCCAGCTCTACGCGATCGCCGGCTGGACCAGCCTCCCCTGGCTGCGAACGCTTCCTCAGCCGACTCTCGTGCTGGCCGGCGACGACGACCCGATCGTCCCGATCGTCAACGGCCGGATCCTCGCCGGCCGCATCCCGCAGGCCCGCCTACAGGTCATCTCCGGCGGGGGTCACCTGTTCATCCTGGAACGCCCCGCCGAGGTGGCCGAGCTGGTCGCCCGGTTCCTCCACTCCGGCCGCGCAGCCTGAACGGTTACCGCAGGGCCACGGCATAGCCGGGATCACCGCGGCCGGGGAGCCTGAGAGGAGATACAAGCGACGGCGCTGCCACGCCGTCCATAGGACCAAGCGACTTCATCCCGTCGGCAGTAGGTGGAGTTGTCCCTGGGAAACGGACCCGCAGGTCATCAGAAGCCCGGATGCTGGTAGCTGTGATCGTCCGGGTCACGTCGATCATTCACCTTCCCCGTCGAGGTTGAGTCGACGACGTCCTGTTCGATGACTTCCACACCATGCTCGCCGAAGTAATCCAGCGACCCGTACTGGTAGTCGGCGAGCAAGCGCACCATCCGGTTGGCCCGCTCCTTGGTGGGCGCGAAGACAAAGAGAAGGGAGCCGCCTGCCGTGGCGTTTCCCAGCCAGCGTGTTTCTGCCCGGTGGTCGACCACGATTTCCTTGATCGCCTTAGCCGTGATGGAGCGTTCCTGCTGGAGGCGGGACGCGATGTGCAGGGTCTCCTCGCCGTCGTAGAGCCGAAGGTCGCCTTCTGGCACGCCGCGCTCCCGGAGGCCGCGCTGGGCGCGCTTGGCTTCCTCAGGGTCCTCGAACAGCACCGCCAGATACCCGACGGCGGTGTAGTGCCACGGGCGTAGGGTTCCTTCGGCCGACCGCTCCAGCGGCCAGTCGCGCTGCTCGGTCACCAGACATCACCTCTTGCGCGATCGGCAAGGCTTCGCTTTCCAGCAACGACGCTGACGCGCGCCGCTGCCAGGCGGCTGCCGTGGCCGGGGCTGGAGCTGCCACGGCAGCCGACATGCGCCAGGTTCCTAGGCCTGGCTCAGGTCGCCACAGCGGCCCTTTGTAGCGCGCCGGGCGCGGCGCGGTCGCGCTCCGCGATCACGGCGGCGCGGGCCTGTAGGTCCTCGGCCGCGGCGTCGTCCCCCCGTGCTGCTGCAAGCCGGGCCAGGTCCCACAGCGCCGCCGCCCCGGGGCTGCCGGCGAGCCCGACGAAGAGCGACTCGCGAATCTGGCGCGGCCGCGGCGTCTGCGACCACTCGACAACCCTGCGGTACAGCGTCTCGGCGGTGTCCGGGTCGCCGGCCATCTCCTGGACGCGGGCGAGCTGCACGCGCGCATGCGCGGCGAGCCACGACGTCGACGCCGCCTCGGCCATGGCCAGCGCCCGCCGACAGAGCTCCTCGGCCTGGTGCGTGTCCCCGCGCGTGAGCGCGTTCGAGCCGAGTTGGGTCAGGGCGAAGGAGGCGTGGTCGGCGAAGCCGATCCGCCTCGCGAGCGCGAGCGCGCGCCGGTAGGCGTCCTCTGCGGCACCAGGTTCGTTTCGCCGCTCAGCGACCCAGGCCTCGAGTAGCATCGCCGGAACCTCGAATGCGCCGTACCCGACGGCCTCCGAGTGCCGGAGGATCTCGGCCGCCATCGTCGCGACGATGGAGACCTCTCCCAGATGGACGGCACCCTGGGCTCGGACCAGGCTGCTCGCCGCCACGCCCCAATGGTCTCCGGCTCTGCCGTAGCCGGCGCGCGCTTCCTCCGCCAGCGCTGCCGCCCGCACGTCGTCGCCGAACAGCACGAGGGCGAGCGAGAGCGCCACCTGCGCAAGGGCCGACTCGGACGGTGGAGGACCGGTGCCGGCGACGGCCAGCGCACGCTCACCCGCGTCGATCGCGGCGTCGAGGTCCAGCTCCTCGGTCGCCAAGTAGCACAGGAACGCGAGCAGCTCGGTGTGCTTGCTGACCGGCGTCGCCGCCGACGCCGCCGCACGTGCAGCTTCCAGGAAGCTACGCCCCTCGGAGACCCGCTCAGCGAGGGCGAAGTACCAGCCCAGCCCCGCCCCGAGCCGGAACCCGATCGCCGGGTCGGCTGCGTCGCGCGCGTAGGCCAGCGCCGCCCAGAGGTTGTCGTGTTCGAGGTCCAGCCGCCTGGTGCAGGCGAGCCAGTCGGGCCCGCGAAGCTCGGTCCGCGCGGCGTCGGCCACGGTCGCGAAGTACTCCGCGTGCACCAGCTGGGCGGCGCTCAGCCTCCCGGCCTTGGCCAGTTGCTCGACCGCGTACTCGCGGACGGTGTCGAGCACGTCGTAGCGCGCTCCACCATCTGGGAACGACGCGGTGAGGATTGACTTGTCCACCAGCACGCCCAGCAGCTGCGTCACCCTCGCAGCATCGAGCTGGCCCCGAGCGGCGGTGGCCACCACTGCCGACAGTGGCGCGCCGCCGCGGAACACCGCCAGCTGGTGCAGCAGCGCCCTCTCGTCGGTGTGCAGTAGGTCATGGCTCCAGGCCACGACCGTGCGCAGGTAGCGCTGGGGGACCTCCCGGCGGTCTCGGGCCTCCACAAACAGCGGCCTGCGACTCTCGAGCGCTGAGAGGATCTCGCGCAGCCCCAGTACTCTGACGCGGGCGGCGGCCAGCTCGATCGCCAGCGGCAGCCCGTCCAGCCGCCGGCAGATCTCCGCCGCCAGGGCGAGGCGGTCCTCGGTCAGCGGCAGCCCTGGCCGTGATGCACGCGCCCGCTCCAGGAACAGCTGCACCGACTCCGAGGCCGCCGCCTCACGGGCGTCGGCGCCCGTGGCCGGGACCGCCAGTGGTGCCACCACGACCCGGACCTCACCGTCCAGGTGCAGCACCTCCCGGCTGGTCGCCAGCACGCGCACACCAGGACATTCGGCCAGCACTCCCGCGGCGACACGAGCCGCCTCCTCTATCACCGGTTCGCAGCCATCCAGGATCAGCAGGACGTTGGCCTGCTGCAGGCATTCGACCACCCGTGCCAGCGGGTCGCGGCTTGGCGTCGAGCCGCGGGCGTCCAGCGTGCGGGCCACCACCCGGGCCACGTCGGCGGGACGCCCGGCGCGGGCAAGCTCCACAAACCAGACCCCGCCGGCGAAGTCATTCTTAAGTGCCCGGGCCACCTCGAGCGCAAGCCGGCTCTTGCCGACCCCAGGCGGACCGATCAGGCTAACCAGCCGGTGTTTGCCGGTCAGCTCGGCCGCCTCCGCCAGCGCCTGCTGGCGACCCACGAACGAGGTCATCGGCGCCGGCAGACGGCCCCGCGACGCCGCAGCCGCGGGGACGCTGGCCAGGGCGGGGTCGTGGGCCAGGATCGCCGCCTGCAGCCGCTGCAGCGCCGGCCCGGGCTCGACCCCCAGCTGCTCGGTCAGCACCTGCCCGGCCTGCCCGAAGGTCTCCAGCGCCTCCGCCTGGCGGCCGCTGCGATACAGGGCCAGCATCAGCTGGCCCCACAGCCGCTCCCGGAACGGATGTTCCTCCAGCACCCGGCGGATCCGGCCGACCACCTCGGTGTGCTCCCCCAGCGCCAGCGCCGCCTCGAACTGCTCCTCCAGCGCGTCCGTACGCAGCGCCTCCAGGCGGGCGGCCTCCGCACCGACCCACGCGCTGTCCGGCAGGCCCTGCAGCGGACGCCCGCGCCACAGTCCCAGCCCGCGGGCGATCAGCTCGGCGGCCTGGCCGGCGTCACCCGCCCGCTGGGCGCTGCGGGCCAGGGCCAGCAGATCCTCGAACCGCAAGGCGTCGACAGCGGCGCTCGCCAGCGCGTACCCGTCGGGGGCGGCAACGATCGAGTCCGCTCCGAGCGCCGCGCGGAGCCGCGAAATGTGGTGCTGGACGGCGTTGCGTGGCGCCACAGGGACCCCCGGGCCCCACAAGGCCTCGACAAGCACCTCGACCGGCACGACCCGACCGCCGCGCAAGGCCAGCAGCGCCAGCAGCGCGTGTCGCTTGCGGCCGGTCACCTCTGCGAGGCGACCACCGACCAAGGCCTCGAATGGGCCCAGGAGCCGGATTTCGAGCGAGGTAGTCATGGCGGCGGGATCCTCGACTGCCGGAGGGCCAGTCTGGCACGCCCCGACGCGCCTGTGAACCACCTCACCGGCTCTTCCCGGGGCAGCCACCAGGCCACGCGCACCGAGATTAGGGCAGGACCGCCGAGCACTACCGGCGGAGGTCCACAGGGGACAGTTGAGCGATCTTGGTCCACCAGTTGGTCCACGAACTGGTACGCGCCGGTGCCAAAGATGAGCGTTTCCGCGCCCATGGCACCAGGAGTCGGTACGTAAACCTGCAGGTCATAGGCAGGGCAGGCCACTACGGATCAAGAGGTTGCAGGTTCGAGTCCTGCCGAGCGCGCGTCTGGTTGAGACAGTCCACAGGGCCCGACCTCGCAGGTCAGGGCCCTGTGTGCTGTCCAGGGCCGGATCCGTGATCCACTCGGGAGCCTTGCTCACTCTTGAAGGATGAGGTGACCGCGTCCGGCGGCGGCCATGCTGCGTGCCGGGCGCTGGCACGTCCTCGCATCGGGCTGTGCGGAAGGGGTTGAGGGATGACTGACGGCATCGAGGGCACTCGACCGTGGAGCGAGTCGCGGCGGCTGATCCTGCCGCTCGCCCTGGCCCAGTTCATCTGCAGCTTCGCCGGCTCGAACATGAACGTGATGATCAACGACATCAGCGAGGACCTGGACACCACGGTCCAGGGCGTGCAGGTCGCGATCACTCTCTTCCTGCTGGTGATGGCCGCGCTGATGATCCCGGGCGGCAAGCTGACCGACCGGTACGGCCGCAAGCGCTGCTTCACCGTCGGCCTGGTCGTGTACGGCGTCGGTGCCTTGATCAGCGCGGTCTCGCCCGGCCTCGGCGTGCTCATCCTCGGCAACTCGATCCTGGAAGGCATCGGCACCGCACTGCTGATCCCGCCCGTCTACATCCTCACCACGCTGCTGTTCACCCAGGTCACCAGCCGAGCCAAGGCGTTCGGCGCGATCAGCGCGCTGGGCGGCATCGGCGCGGCGGCCGGTCCGCTGATCGGCGGGCTGATCACGTCCGCCATCAGCTGGCGGGCGGCCTTCATCTTCCAGGCCCTGGTCATCGGGCTGATCCTGTTGCTGAGCCGCCGGCTCGTCGACCCGCTGCCGGCGGACCCCACCCGGTCGTTCGACACCGTCGGCGCCGTCCTGTCCGCCCTCGGCCTGATCATGGTCGTGCTGGGCATCCTGGCCGCGGACGACAACGGCTGGCTCATGCTCGGGCTGCTCGTCGCGGGTGCGCTCGTGCTCGCCGGGTTCTTCGTGTGGGTGCGCCACAAGGAGCGGGCGGGGCAGGAGCCGCTGCTGTCCACGTCGCTGTTCCGCAACCGCACCTCCAACCTCGGCCTGGTGACGCAGAACGTCCAGTGGCTGCTGCTGCTCGGGGTCTCGTTCACCGTCTCCGCGTACCTGCAGGTCGTCCGCGGCTACGACGCGATCCAGACCGGCGTGATCTTCACGGCAGCCACGGCCGGGCTGCTGCTGTCCTCGCTGGCCGCCGAGCGGTTCGCGAAGCGGCGCGCGCAGCGGACCCTCATCCTGGTCGGGTTCGTCGTCACGATCGCCGGCATCGGCGTCCTGCTCGCCCTGGTCGCCGGCACGCCGACCGCGTGGGCCTTCGCGCCCGGGCTGTTCCTCATCGGGTTCGGCCTCGGCGGCATGCTGACCCCGTCGGTCAACCTCGTGCAGTCCAGCTTCGAGGAGGCGCGGCAGGGCGAGATCTCCGGCCTGTCCCGCAGCGTGTCGAACCTCGGCTCCTCGCTCGGCACCGCGATCGCCGGCACCATCCTCGTCGCCGGCCTCACCGCGAGCGCGTACGGCGCGGCGATGGTGACGCTGGGCGTCATCGGCCTGATCGGGCTCGGCGCCGCGGCGCTCCTCCCGGGCCGGATGGCGCCAGCGGCTCCGTCCGCGCCCAGCACGCCGGTGGACCTCACAAACCCGTGATCGCTTGGACGTCGTCGTCCCCGGATCGAAGTCAGAGGTCCGCCGGCGGCGGGCCGCCGGCGGGATGACTACGACCGGCCGCCGGCCGGCGTCGGTCGCCCGGCATCCTCGTCGCTGGCCCGCTCGAGGCCGTCGAGGATGAGGTCGAGCCCGAACTCGAACTCGTTGCCGTAGTCGTAACCCGGCCGGAGGACGTGCTCGGTGGTCAGCTCGGCGAGGTGCGGGTATGCGTCGGCGGGGACGCCGGCCAGGATGTCCTGCGCCAGCGAGGCGGTCTCCTCGGGCGTGTGGAAGGGCAGGCTGCGCTCCTGCAGCGCGAACCCGTAGATGTAGCTGTCGAGGACCGAGAAGGCGTGCCCGGCCAGCTCGATCGAGAAGCCGGCGCTGCGGAGGCAACCGAGGACGGCGTCGTGATGGCGCAGCGTGGCCGGGCCGGGGGAGCTCCGGGACTCCATGAAGCCGATCGCCCAGCCGTGGCGGGCCAGGACGTGGCGCGCCGAGACGGCCCGCCGGCGCATCGCCGTCTTCCAGTCCTTCCCGCGGAAGGACAGGTCGATCTCGCTGAAGACCACGTCGATCATGCCGTCCAGGAGGTCGTCCTTGTTGGCGACGTGGTGGTACAGCGACATCGCTTCGACCCCGACCGCCTCGCCGAGCTTGCGCATGCTCAGCGACTCGGACCCGCTCTCGTCGGCGAGGGCGACCGCGGCGTGCAGCACCCGCTCCCGGGTGAGCGGGACGCGGGGACGTCGACCCCCGGCGGTCGAGGTGCTCATCTCGCTGCTCCTCTCGATCACCCTTGACAACCTTACGGCGTAAGTACACACTACCACCAAGGCTTACGACGTAAGTCAGCACTCAGCGGGGAGGTCCGATGCAGATCAGGCAACTCGACAAGCGGCGGGGGCCACCCCTGCCGACCGCCGGCGCCGGGACCATGGCGGCGATCGTGCAGGAGCGCTACGGCTCCGCGCCCGAGGGTCTGCTCCGGCTCGCGGAGATCGACCGGCCCACCATCGGGGACGACGGGATCCTGGTGCGGGTGCACGCGGCCAGCGTGGATCGGGGCACCTGGCACATCATGTCCGGCCTGCCGTATCCCATTCGCCTGGCCGGCTTCGGTCTGCGTCGGCCGAAGTACGCCAACCCGGGTCGTAGCCTGGCCGGCACGGTCGAGGCCGTCGGCGCCGGCGTGACCGGCTTCGCCCCCGGCGACGAGGTGTACGGGACGTCCACCAGCACCTTCGCCCAGTACGCCGCGGCGCGGCCCGGCAAGCTCGCCCGCCAAGCCGGCGAACCTCTCCTTCGACCAGGCGGCCGCCGTCCCCATCTCCGGCGGCACCGCCCTGCAGGCCGTCCGCGATCACGGACGCGTCCAGGCCGGTGACAAGGTGCTGATCATCGGCGCGGCCGGTGGCGTGGGCAGCTTCGCGGTGCAGATCGCGAAGGCGGCCGGCGCTGAGGTCACCGGCGTGTGCAGGACGGCCAAGGTCGACATGGTCCGCGCCCTGGGCGCCGACGCCGTCATCGACTACACGCGTGCGGACTTCGCCGACGGCGGTCCCCGCTACGACGTCATCCTCGACATCGGCGGCAACGCCCGGCTGTCCCGGCTCCGGAGTGCGCTCACCCCGCGGGGGCGGTTGGTCATCGTCGGCGGGGAGACCGACGGACGGCTGCTCGGCGGCACCAGCCGCCAGATCCGGGCCCAGCTGCTCTCCCCGTTCGTCGGCCAGAAGCTGGGCACCTTCGTGGCGTCGGAGAACGCCGCCGACCTGGACGCCCTCCGCGACCTCGTCGAGGCCGGCGAGCTCGTCCCCGCGATCGACCGGACCTACCCGCTCGCCGAGGCCGCGGCGGCGATCCGCCACCTGCTGGACGGACAGGCCCGCGGCAAGCTCGTCATCTCCGTCTCATCCCGCAGCACGCCGAGCCCAGACCCGGGGAGCACCCCGTGACCGAGCACCGAAGCCCGTACCCCGTCCGCGTCGACGCGTCCCTGGACCCGTCGACCTCCCGCTGGCTGTGGCTGGTCAAGTGGCTGCTGCTGATCCCGCACTTCATCGTGCTGTTCTTCCTGTGGCTGGCGTTCTTCGTCGTGAGCGTCGTGGCGTTCTTCGCGATCCTGATCACCGGGCGCTATCCGCGCGGGCTGTTCGACTTCAACGTCGGCGTGCTGCGCTGGAACTGGCGCGTCAACTACTACGGCTACAGCGCCCTCGGCACCGACCGCTACCCACCGTTCACGCTCGCCGAGGTGCCGGACTACCCGGCCCGCCTCGACGTGCCCTACCCGGAGCGGCTGTCCCGCGGGCTGGTGCTGGTCAAGTGGTGGCTGCTGGCCCTGCCGCACTACATCGTCCTGTCGATCTTCGTCGGTGGCGGGCTGTGGCTGGGCAGTCGCGGCGCGACCGACAGCGACTGGTCCAGCGGATGGGCCGGCGGCGGCCTGGTCGGCCTGCTGGTGCTGATCGCCGCGATCGTGCTGCTGTTCACCGGCCGCTACCCGGAGGCCCTCTACCGCTTCATCATGGGCATGAACCGCTGGGTCCTGCGGGTGGTGGCGTACGCCGGGCTGATGACCGACGCCTACCCGCCGTTCCGCCTCGATCAGGGCGGCCCCGACCCCGGCTCGCAGCCCGCCCACCCCACCCCGCCGCCGCCGTGGGGCCCGCCGACCGCGGCCCCGCCAGCCGCAGGCCCGCCGACCGCGGCCCCGCCGGCCGCGGCCCCGCCGACCGCGGGCCCGCCGGCTGCGGCGCCGCCGACCGGAGGCCCGCCGACCGCGGCCACCCCGGTGGGATGAACACCCCCAGCCGCCCCGGGGCCGGCGTCCCGGGACGGTCGGGCGGAGCCGCCGCCCACGCCGGCGCGGGCGGCGGTCCCCGGACGCCGCAGTGAGCGCTCCCGGGGCTCGGTCGATCAGCACCGCGGGGCCCGGCACCGCACGGACCGGGGCCCTGCGGCGCAGGCCGACGGGGGCCCCACCGGCCCTGCCGAGAAAGCTCGGGACCAGCGGCAAGGTCTGGCTGGGCCTGGCCGGGCTGCTCACGGTGGCGCTCGGGTACTTCGCGGTGTGGGGTCAGCCGCTGGTGGCCGCGCAGTTCGAGACCCGGTTCGTCCGGTCGATCGCCTCGCTCCGGACCGACTGGCTCACTCCCGTGATGCGTGTCCTCGGCGCGGTCGGCACCGGATGGTCGATCACGATCCTCGGCTGGGGCATGCTCGCCCTGCTGATCGCCTTCCGGCGCTGGCGGCACCTGTTCACGTTCTTCGCCAGCCTGCTCCTCGGGGGCATGCTCAGCACGGTCGTCTACCTGCTCACCCAGCGCCCGCGTCCGTACGGCGTCACCATCATCGGCGACTGGACCGGGTTCGCGGCGCCCTCGTTCCCGATCTTCACGCTGGCCGCCTGCCTCATCGGGTTCACCTACTCGATGGTGGTGCCGGGCCGGCCCCGGGACTGGGCGAAGCTCGGCACCGGCGTGGTGGTCACCGTCGTCGCCTTCGCCCGGTTGTACCTCGGGGTGGACCACCCCTCCGACATCGTCTGGGCCGTCGTCCTGGGGGTGGCGATCCCGCTGGTCGCCTTCCGGTGGTTCACGCCGAACGAGGCGTTCCCGGTGACGTACCGGCGGGGCAAGACCGCCCACCTGGACGTCACCGGAGCCCGGGGCGACGCGATCCGCCAGGCGATCGCCGACCAGCTCGGGCTCACGGTCCTCGAGGTCACGCCGATCGGGCTGGCGGCGTCCGGCGGATCCACCCCGCTCCGGCTGCGGATCGCCGGCGAGCCGGACACCTACGTCTTCGCCAAGCTCTACGCCAAGAACCACGTGCGCGCCGACCGCTGGTACAAGCTGGGCCGCACGATCCTCTACGGGGCACTGGAGGACGAGACCTCGTTCCGGACCGTCCGCCGGTTCGTGCAGTACGAGGACTACACCCTGCGGCTCATGCAGGACATGAAGCTCCCGGTGCCGGCGCCGTACGGCATCGTCGAGATCACGCCCGAACGCGAGTACCTGATCGTCATGGAGTTCTTCGACGGGGCCGTGGAGATCAACGAGGCGGAGCTCGACGACGGGATCATCGACGAGGGCCTGCTGCTGATCCGGAGGCTCTGGGACGCCGGGCTGGCCCACCGGGACATCAAGCCGGGCAACCTGATGGTCCGCGCCGGCAAGGTGCTGCTGGTCGACGCCTTCTTCGTGCAGGTCCGTCCGTCTCCGTGGCGGCAGGCCGTCGACCTCGGCAACATGATGCTCGTCCTGGCGGTCGGCTCCGACCCGGAGCGGGTCTACCGGCACGCCCTGCAGTACTTCACCCCCGCCGAGATCGCGGAGGCGTTCGCGGCGACCCGCGGCGTCGCCAGCCCCACCCAGCTCCGGACGGTGCTGAAGCAGGACGGGCGCGACCTCCTGTCCCACTTCCGCCGGCTCGCCCCCGAGCGCCGCCCGATCGGCATCCAGCGCTGGAGCGTCCGGCGGGTGGCGCTGGCGTCCGGACTCGTCCTGTCCCTCGTCGCGGCCGTCGGCGCCACGGTCTTCCTGCTGAACCCGAACCAGGACCTGGAGATCCCGTTCGCCCCTTCCTGCAAGGCGCAGATGGTGACCGTCCTGATGGCGCAGGCGGTCCCGTCGGCGACCGCGGTCCCCTGCATCGCCGGCCTCCCGGTGGGATTGAGCTTCGCCAGCGCCACGACCCGTACCGGCGAGGCGAAATTCTGGCTGGACTCGGACCGGGCCGGAGATCGAGCCGTCACCGTCACGCTCACGGCCGGCTGCGACACCTCGAGTGCGCGGCCGGTGCCGACGGACGAGACCGGCACGGAACGCTTCGACGCGGCGGCCGGCGAAACCGGACCCGACCGCTTCTACCGGTTCCCCGGCGGCTGCGTCAGCTACGACTACTCCGCCGCCGCCCGGACCGATCCGGAGTTCACCGCCGCCACCGACGGCGCCCTGAGCTTGCTGTCCAGGGACGATCTCGTGGCGTACGTGCAGGAGCAGGCCGGCCAGCCGCTGTGCGGCGCCGGCGTCGCCTGCCCGGGGGGCGGGTGACCCGTCGTCCGGCGGAGCCGCCGCGCCGATCAGCTCCGGGTGGTGCAGGGGACGCAGGTGGTGGCGTCCGGGCGGGCGGCGAGCCGGTCGGCGGGGATGGGCCGGCCGCACCGCTCGCACCGGCCGTAGCTGCCCGCGGCCAGCCGGGCGAGGGCACGGTCGAGGTCGGCGAGCCGCTGCCGGGACGCGGCCAGCAGCGCGGCCAGCTGGGCGCGCTCGAAGGCGATGGTGGCGCCCTCCGGGTCGTGCTCGTCGTCGGCGTTGGCGCCGGCCGAGGACCGGATGACGCCGTCGAGGTCGCCGGCGAGCGCCGCGATCCGCTCGGCCGCGTCGGCGCGCTGGGCCGCGAGCAGCCGGCTCAGCGCCTCGTCGTCCCGCACGACCCCAGCATGCCGGTGGTGACCGCGGTGGCGGTCCATCCGGGCAGAGATGGGCGACGCCGTTGACCGGTGGGCGGCGTGCTGCTGTGCTGGTGTCCCATGGCGCTGGTCGAGCGAGACGCTGAGCTCGACGGTCTCCGCGCCGCTCTCGAGCGGGCCCGGCGCGGCGACGGCAGCATCGTGCTGGTCTCCGGGGAGGCCGGCATCGGCAAGACCAGCCTGGTGGCCGAGTTCGCCGGGCTGGTGGCCGGCCGGGCCCGGGTGCTGCGCGGCTCCTGCGAGGACCTGCTGACCCCGCGGGCGCTCGGCCCCTTCCGGGACATGGCCCGGGACCTGGCCGGCATCCCGGCCGGGCCCGGCCCGCCGGAGCGCGACGTGCTGCTGGACGCCCTGCTCGCCGAGATGAGCTTCACCCAGCGGCCGGCGGTCGTCGTCGTGGAGGACGCGCACTGGGCCGACCAGGCGTCGCTCGACGTGCTGCGCATCGTGGCCCGGCGGGCGCCGGAGCTGCCGGCCCTGCTGGTCGTCTCGTACCGGGAGGAGGAGCTCGGGGCGGACCACCCGCTGTGGCGGGTGGTCGGCGGCCTGTCCGGCCCGGCGGTCCTCCGGCTGGAGCTGACCCGGCTGTCGGACGCCGCGGTCGCCGCGCTGGCCGCGGAGGTCGGGGTGGACCCGGCGCCGGTGACCGCGGTGGCGGACGGCAACCCGTTCCTGGTCACCGAGCTGCTCGCCGGGGCCGGCGCCGGCGTGCCCACCTCGGTGCGGCACGCCGTGCTGGCCCGGGTGTCGGCGCTGCCGGCCGACTGCCGGGAGGCGTTGAAGCAGCTGGCCGTCGTGCCGGCCGAGGTGCCGGCCGCGCTGCTGGCCGCGCTGGTGGCCGACCCCGAGGTGCTCGAGCCGGCCGAGCGGCGCGGGATCCTGCTGGCCGCGCACGGCGGGGTCCGGTTCCGGCACGAGCTGGCCCGGCGCGCGGTGGAGGAGACGCTGCCCGGCTCCCGGCGGGCGGCCCTGCACGGACGGGTGCTCGCCGCGCTGGTGGCGTCCGGGGCGGAGCCGTCCCGGCTGGTCCACCACGCGGTCGCGGTGGGGGACGACGCCGCGGTCGCGCGGTACGCGGCCGCGGCGGCCGGGGAGGCGGCGGCGGTGGACGGGCACCGCGAGGCGCTCGCCTTCGCCGAGCTGGCCATCGGTGGTGGCCGGGCGGCGCGCTTCACGGCGCCGGCGGCGGCCGAGCTGCACGGGCTGGCCGCGCGGGCGGCGTACGCGCTCAACCGGTTCGGCGAGGCGGCCGGGCACGCCGACCGCGCCGTCGCGCTGTGGGACTCCACCGGCACGACCCCGCTCGGCCTCGGCCAGGCGCTGCTGATCTCCGCCCGGATGAGCACCCTGCTCGCCGATCCCGCGGCGGCCCGGGCCAAGGCCGCCCGGGCGCTGGCCGTGCTCGAACCGCTCGGGCCGACCCGCGAGCTGGCCCTCGCGCACAGCACGCTGGGCTGCCAGGACACCCTGCAGGCCCGGTTCGACGAGGCGGTGTCGCGGTTGGACACTGCGCTGGAGCTGGCCCGGCGGACCGGCGCCGACGACGTGGTCGCGCATGCCCTGAACTACCGCGGCGTGTCCCTCGCCTCCCGCGGCGACGACCAGGGCCTGGCCGACCTGCGCGAGTCGGTCGAGCTGGCCGGCCGGCTCGGGCAGGCGGACAACGTCACCTTGGCGGCGCACAACCTGGCGGTCATCCTGCTGCGGTCGGCCCGGGTGACCGAGGCGGAGCCGTACCTCACCCTCGGCGCGACAGTGGCCCGCGAGCACCACCTGACCACCGCCGCGTTCCGGATCGAGGCCCAGCAGTGCTACGTGCTGATCCTGCGCGGCGAGTGGGACGAGGCGGAGCGGCGGCTGCGGGCGCTGCTCGACGCCGGCGGTGACCCGGGCGCGAACGCGGTGAACCCGCTGGCCCTCCTGGGCCGGCTGCTGACCCGGCGCGGCGACCCGGCCGCGGCCGGGTACGTCGAACGGGCCGGGGAGCTGGCCGCGGCGGCCGGCGAGGACCAGAAGCGCGCGGTGGCGGCCGGGGCGCGCATCGAGTGGCTCTGGTCGACCGGCGACACCGGCGCGGTGCGGGTCGAGAGCGCCCGCCTGCTCGAGGTCGCGGTACGCGCGCAGCACGCCTTCCTGCGCGCCGAGGTGCTGCGCTACCGCCGCCGGGCCGGGGAGGACACCGAGCCCTTCCCCGGCTGCCCGGCCCCGTTCGCGGCCGGCATCCGTGGCGACTGGGCCACCGCCGCGCGACTGTGGGAGCAGGCCGGCAACCCGTACGAGCAGGCGCTGGAGCTCACCGAGGCGCCGGATCCGGCCACGGTCCGGGAGGGCCTGGCGATCCTGGACGGGCTCGGCGCGACGGCGGCGGCCGCCCTCTGCCGCCGGCGGCTGCGGCGCGCCGGGGTGCCGGGCATCCCGCGCGGCCCCCGGGTGGCGACCCGGGCCAACCCGGGCCGGCTGACCGACCGCCAGCTGGAGGTGCTGGCGCTGCTGGCCGAGGGCCGCACGAACGCCGAGATCGCGGCCCGGCTGGTCGTCTCGCCCCGCACGGTCGACAACCACGTCGCCGCGCTGCTGCGCCGGCTGGGCGTCCGGTCGCGCCGCGACGCGGTCGGAGCGGCAGCCGCGCTGGGCCTCCCGCCGGCCGAAAGGTAGGCGCCCCGCGGCCGCAACGTGGGTAGCGGCCGCGCACGACGGGGAGCCGCGGATCGCGCAGGATCCGGTGCGGCGGCGGCGTACCCGGCCCGCCGGAGGGGCGGGGGCATGAGCGAGCACGCGCCGGCGCAAGGGCTGGTGGCCCGGATCCGCGCCGGCCTGATCGGGGAGGGTGCGGTGCTGCCCGGCCCGTACGGGCCGCGCCGGCTCACCTACGCCGACTACGCCGCCTCCGGCCGGGCGCTCGACCTGGTCGAGGACGCGGTCCGGGACCGCGTGCTGCCCGGCTACGCCAACACGCACAGCGCGAGCTCGGCCACCGGCCGGCGGACCACCCGGCTGCGCGAGCGGGCCCGCGACCAGATCCACCGGGCCGTCGGCGGCGGGCCGGACGACCTGGTCGTCTTCTGCGGCTCCGGCTCCACCGCGGGGATCGACAAGCTGGCCCGGCTGGTCGGCCTCGCCGGCCGGCCGGCGCCGGTGCCGGAGCGGCACCGTCCGGTGGTCCTCGTCGGCCCGTACGAGCACCACTCGGCGGAGCTGCCGTGGCGCGAGTCGGCGGCCGACGTGGTCGCCGTCGCCGAGGACCGGGCCGGCGGCGTCGACCTCGCCGACCTGCGGGACCGGCTGGTCGCGGCCGGGGACCGGCCGGTCCGGCTCGGCTGCTTCTCCGCGGCGTCGAACGCCACCGGCATCCTGTCCGACACCGCGCGGGTCACCGCGCTGCTGCACCGGCACGGCGCCCTCGCGGTCTGGGACTACACGGCCGCCGCGCCGTACGTCCCGATCCGGATGCGGGAGGGCGCCGACGCCAAGGACGCCGTCGTGTTCTCGCCGCACAAGTTCGCCGGCGGACCGCAGACCCCGGGCGTGCTGGTGGTGCGCCGGCAGCTGGTCCGGCAGCCGGTGCCGACCGTGCCGGGCGGCGGGACGGTCTCCTTCGTCGACCCGGCCGCGACGCTCTACCTGGACGACCCGGTCGCCCGGGAGGAGGCCGGCACCCCGGCGATCGTGGAGTCCGTCCGGGCCGGCCTGGTCGTCGCGCTCAAGGAGGCGGTCGGCACCGGGACGATCGTCGAGCTCGAGCGGCGCTGGTGGCAGCGGGCGCTGGCCCGGTGGGGGGCCAACCCGCGGCTGGAGATCCTCGGCAACCCGGACGCACCCCGGCTGCCGATCGTGTCGGTCCGGGTGCACCGCGACGGGCGGGTGCTGCACCACGACTTCGTCGTCGCGCTGCTCAACGACCTCTTCGGCGTCCAGGTCCGCGGCGGGTGCTCCTGCGCCGGCCCGTACGGGCACCGGCTGCTGTGCATCACCCCGCGCCGGTCGGCGGCCCTGCGGGCCCAGGTCGTCCGCGGCTACCAGGGGATCAAGCCCGGCTGGACCCGGGTGACCTTCGCCTACTTCATGTCCGAGGCCGTCGTCGACTACCTGGTCGAGGCCGTGGACCTGGTGGCCTCGTACGGCCACCGGCTGCTCGGCGACTACGCCTTCGACCCGTGGTCGGGGCACTGGCGGCACCGGGACGCCCCGGTCGAGGCCGACCCGTCGCTGACCGACCTGCTGTCCGCCGCCGCCCCCACCCCGACCCTCGGCGAGGACGTCCTCGCCGGCCAGCTCGCCCAGGCCCGCTCGATCCTCACCGCCCGGCCGGACCAGCTGTCCGACCGGCCGAGCGGCCTGCCGCCGGAGGCGGAGGCGCTGCGCGACTTCCACCTGCCGCCGGCCTGCCTGCGCTGACGTACGCCACCTGGAGAGACGACCGTGGATGTCACCCGGTGCCCCGAGTGCGGGGCGCCCGCCGAGATCACCGACCGCGTCGTGCTGGAGAGCACCGACGGTCCCGTCGAGCACGCCCGGATCCGCTGCGCGGCCCGGCACTGGTTCCTGCTCTCCGTCGGGACGCTGGAGCGGGCGCACCGGCAACTCGACCGGACGGCGGGCAGCCGGCCGTCGCCGGCGCCCTAGACTCCGCGCCGTGCAGGCCCGCACGGGGTTGGTTCCCGCCGGGACCGCCCGGCTCCAGGTCCGGGAGGTCGGGGCCGGGCCGCCGATCGTCGTGCTGCACGGCGGCCCCGACTTCGACTACGACTACCTGCTGCCGGAGCTGGACCGGCTGGCCGGCCACTTCCGCCTGGTCTACTACGACCAGCGCGGCCGCGGGCGGTCCGCGGCCGGCGTCAACCCCGGCGACGTGACCATCGGGTCCGAAGTGGACGATCTGGACCGGGTGCGGCGGCACCTCGGCCTCGAGTCGATGGCGGTCCTCGGGCACAGCTGGGGTGGCGTGCCGGCGATGGAGTACGCCGTCCGCCACCCCGACCGGCTGACCCACCTGATCCTGATGAACACCGCGCCGGCCTCGCACGCCGACGTCCAGGTGCTGCGGCGGCATCTCGGCCGCGTCCGCGCGCCCGGCGACGCGGAGGCGATGCGGTCCCTTGCCGCCACGCCCGAGTTCCGGGCCGGGGACATCCGGGTCGAGGCCGACTACTACCGGATCCACTACCGGCCGGCGCTGCACGACCCGGAGCTGCTCGACCGGCTGCTGCCCCGGCTGCGGGCCAACTACACCCCCGAGGGGGTCCTGCTGGCCCGGGCGATCGAGAACCGGCTGTACGAGCAGACCTGGTCGTCCCCGGACTACGACCTGCTGCCGGCGTTGCGCCGGCTCACCGTGCCGACCCTCGTGCTGCACGGCGCGGACGACTTCGTGCCGGTCGAGGTGGCGGTGCGGATCGCCGAGGCGATCCCGAGGGCCCGGCTGGCCGTGCTGCCGCGGTGCGGGCACTTCGCGTACCTGGAGGTGCCGGACGAGGTCGAGCGGCACGTCCGCGAGCTGTTCGCCGCCGGGTCCTAGGCGAGGTCGGCGGCCGAGCGGGCGCCGCGCTCCCGCAGCCAGGCGACCAGCTCGTCGGCGCCGGCGCGGGTGGCCGCGTCGAGCGGGGTGAGCTGGTCGTGGCCGACCCGGTCGAGGTCGGCGCCGCGGGCCAGCAGGAACTCGGCCGCGGCCCGCTGGCCGCCGTGGCAGGCCAACCAGAACGAATGGCTGACGTCCTCGGCGGTGGGCCGGTCCGGGCCGGTGAAGCGGGCGGCGACCCGGTCCAGCAGGCCGAGCGCGGCCTCCTGCCACAGCTCGGTGCGGGCGCCGCGCTCGACCAGCCGGTGGGCGGCCCGCCACTGTCCGAACGCGACGGCGTCGGCCAGCGGGGTGCCGCCGCCGATGACCGCGCCGTCGGCGTCGATGTCGGCACCGGCGTCCAGCAGCACGTCCAGCACCGGCACGTCGTCGCAGCTGGCCGCCCAGTGCAGCGGCGTCTCGGTGTGCGGCCCGGAGAACCGGCCGTCGACGTCGGCGCCGGCCGCGAGCAGCGCGGCCACCACGGCCGGGCCGTTCGGGACGTGGCCGGGCCAGTCGGTGGCCACGTGCAGCAGCGTGCGGGCCACGGTCCGGCCGTGCTGGTCCGGGTCGCCGCCCAGCGACGCCGCGGCCAGGCTCGGATTCTCGTGCAGCAGGCGGTCCAGCGAGTCCAGGTCACCGGCCCGGATCGCGGCCGTCACCGCGACCGCGACCGGGTCCGCGGTGCTGATCGCCACCGGCCGAGCCTAACCCGGCACCGCCGTCCGGTGACGTCGCCGCCGTCCGGTGAGGTCGCCGCCGTCTGTGCCCCGGCGGCGCCGGCCGCGGACGGGTGCGGCCCGTGCCGGGGGAGTCCCCGGCACGGGCCGCGTGGTCGGTGACCGCTAGGCCGGGCTGCGGCCCGGGCCCGCGCCGCCGGTCCCGGAGGCGAAGGTGCCCTCCGGCCCGGCCGGCGCCGGCAGGGTCAGCGGCGGGCCCGGGACCCGCTTGCCCGGGACGCCGTTGACCGACTCGGTCGAGTACGCGTACGTGAGCATCACGAACGCGATCAGGTCGCTGTTGACCTCCAGCGCGTGCAGGTCGAGGTTGTCGATGTCGTCGCAGGCGATGTGGTAGCACGGGTCGAACTGCTCGCCCGCGGTGCCGCCCCAGATCGCTTCCTGCTCCTCAGTCTTCGGTACCTCGGCACCGGTGAACAGGCCGCCGGACGGGATGCCGGCCAGGATGAAGGCCTGGTAGTCGCTGCGCCCGGAGAACTGCGCGTCGTCGTACGGCACGCCCTTCCAGGTGTAGTACGACTCGTACAGGTCCTCGATCGCGGTCGAGCCTGCCGGGATCGGCACGCCCGCGGGCGCCGGGAACGTCGACTCGTCGGCGTCGTACACCATGAAGATGTAGTTCGGCGAGGCGACCATGTCGTAGTTGAGGTAGAGCGCGATCCGGTCCCGCTCCGCCTGCGACAGGCCGTTGACGTACGCGGTCGAGCCGACCAGGCCGGACTCCTCGGCGCCCCACCAGGCGAACCGCAGGGTGTTCTCCGGCTGGAGCTTGGCCATCAGCAGCGCGGTCTCGAGCAGCGCGGCGGAGCCGGAGCCGTTGTCGTTGATGCCCGGTCCCTCGGTCTCGCTGTCGAGGTGGGCGCCGGCCATCACGACGTTGTCGTCGTTCCGGCCGGTCCGCTCGGCGATGACGTTGACGGAGGTGCGGGTCTCGTTGGCCAGCACCCGGACGCGGGCGGTGGAGCCCGGCTGGGCCAGCGCGACGCCGTCGGCGAAGCTCGCCCCCACGACCGGGATGGTGATCGGGGCCGGCGACGGCACCAGCGTGCCGACGATCAGGGCCTCGCGGGTGGGGTCGTTGCCCTGGTTGAAGATCACGACGGCCTCCGCGCCGGCGGCCTCCGCGTTCACCGCCTTGAGGGCGAACGTGCAGGTCGGCGCGGGCGGCGGCGGCCCACCGCGCTGGATCAGCGCGATGTCGTTCGGCCCGGAGAAGTCCAGGCCGGCGAAGTCGGAGGCCTCGCAGCCGCTGGTCGTCGCACGGTCGCCGGTGAGGTTGATGTCGACCGGGATGACGTTGCCGGTCACGTCGCCGGCCGGGCTGCCGGTGAAGGCGCCCGAGTCGTACGTCGCGGCGACCGGCGTCAGCTGCTGCAGCAGCGCCGGGAATGCGAAGGAGAACTCGAACTCGTCGAGCGTGACGTCGTAGCCGGCGTCCCGGAGCAGGCCGGCGACGTAGTCCACGCTCTCGGCGTAGCCCTCGGTCCCGGCGGCACGGGTGCCCGGGTAGAACTCGTCGTCGGCCTCGGCGATCTTCGCTGCAGGTGTCGATACCGCCGACGGTCAGCACGAGGCTCTGACGTGATCGGCTGCGGCTCTCGCCGCGTGAGCGTGCGGCGGTGACCGTCCGGCCGGACCGCCGCCGTCCAGTCCGGCCGTGCCGGCGGCGAGCCGGCCAGGCCGTCCCGGGACGGAGATGCTCGGACGCCTTGCACCGACGGAGCCCTGCCGGACGCATCGCCCGCCGAGGTCACCGTAGCGAAGATCGGCTCCGCGCAGGATCGCCGGCTGATGGCCGAGGGTCTACCCGGTCAGCAGAGGGGAACGCCTCCCGCGCCGAGGTCTAAGGTGCGGGGATCCACGATTCCGCTCGCGCATGGGGGCATCCGATGGCATCGATCCTCAACCCGTACCTGGCCTTCGGCGGCAACGCCGGCGAGGCGATGGAGTTCTACCGCGACGTCTTCGGCGGGGAGCTCGTCGTGAACACGTTCGCCGACTTCGGCGGCGATGGCGACCAGCCGGCTCCGGACGGCGTCATGCACGCCCAGCTCACCACGGAGGCCGGCTACACGCTGATGGCCTCGGACATGCCGCCCGGCATGGACTACCAGCCCGGCAACTCGATCTCGGTCAGCATCAGCGGCGAGGACGACGACCGGCTCCGCGGCTACTGGGAGAAGCTCGCCGCCGGCGGCTCGGTCATGATGCCGCTGGAGAAGCAGATGTGGGGCGACGAGTTCGGCATGGTCACCGACCGGTTCGGCGTGGCCTGGATGGTCAACATCACTCAGTCGGCCGGGTAGACGGTCAGCTCGGCGGCCTTCACGGTCACCCAGACCTCGGCGGCGGCGGCCAGCTCCAGCTCGGCCGCCGCCGGCGGCGTGATGTCGGCGAAGACCGGCGGGGTGCCGGCGACCGACACCCGGACCCGGTCGCCGACCGACTCCAGCCCGCTCACCACGCCGGCCCAGGTGTTGCGCGGGCTGCCCGGCGTGGGCGACTGCCGGTGCAGCGCGACCGCGGACGGCCGCAGCGCCACGTAGACCGGCCCGGTCGCGGTCCGGTCGGCGGTGACCAGGCTGCCGCCGCCGGCCACCTCGACCCGGCCGTCGCGGGCGGTGCCGCGGTAGAGGTTCACCCCGACCAGGCTGGCCACGTAGTCGGTGCGCGGGTGCCGGGCGACGTCGGCCGGCTCGCCCTGCTGGACGACCTGGCCGCGCTCCAGCACCACCAGCCGGTCGGCCAGCACCATCGCCTCCACCGGGTCGTGGGTCACCACCACCGCCGGTCCCCCGTACGAGGTCAGGTGCCGGCGCAGGTCGGTGCGCAGGCTCAGCCGGGTGCCCGCGTCCAGCGCGGCCAGCGGCTCGTCCAGCAGCAGCAGCTCCGGCGCCAGCACCAGCACGCGGGCCAGCGCGACCCGCTGGGCCTGCCCGCCGGACAGCTGGCGCGGGCGCAGCCCGGCGCGGTCGGCCAGCCCGACGCGGTCCAGCCAGGGCGCCGCGACCCGGCGGGCGGCGGCGCGGCGCAGGCCCTGCGCGCGCAGCCCGTACGCGACGTTGTCCAGCGCGGACAGGTGCGGGAAGAGCAGGTAGTCCTGGAAGACGATCCCGATCCGGCGGCGCTCGGGCGGGGTGTGCACGCCGGCGGCGACGTCGTCGAGCACCCGGTCGCCGAGCCGGACGTGCCCGCCGGCCAGCGGCGCCAGCCCGGCCAGCGCGCGCAGCAGGGTGGACTTGCCCGCGCCGTTGGGTCCGAGCACGGCGAGCACCTCGCCCGGCACCGCCCGCAGCTCGGCGTCCAGCTCGAAGCGGCCACGCCGGGCCAGCACGCGGGCGTCGAGCGTGCTCACCCGGCGGCCCCGGCCCGGACGATGCGGTCGCGCAGGGCGACCAGGACGCCGACGGACACCAGCAGCAGCACCAGGGACAGCGCGATGGCCGCGTCCGGGTCGGTCTCCAGCGCGATGTAGACGGCGATCGGCATGGTCTGGGTGGTGCCCGGGAAGTTGCCGGCGAAGGTGATCGTCGCGCCGAACTCGCCCAGCGCCCGGGCCCAGCACAGCACCGCGCCGGCCAGCACGGACGGCGCGATCAGCGGCAGCGTCACCCGGTGGAAGGTGGTCCACCGGGTGGCGCCGAGCGACGCGGACGCCTCCTCGTACCGGACGTCGGCCGCCCGCAGCGCCGCCTCGACGGTGATCACCAGGAACGGCATGGCCACGAACGTCTCGGCCAGCACGACGGCGGTGGTGGTGAAGGGGATCGTGATGCCGAACCAGGAGTCCAGGTGTTGCCCGACGATCCCGCGCCGGCCGAAGGCGAGCAGCAGCGCCACCCCGCCGACCACCGGCGGCAGCACCAGCGGCAGCGTCACCAGCGCCCGCACCACGATCCGCCCGGGCAGCCGGGTCCGGGCCAGCACCCAGGCCAGCGGCACCCCGAGCAGCAGCGACAGCCCGGTGGCCAGGGTGGCGCTGACCAGCGACAGCCGCAGCGCCTCCCGGACCAGCGGGTCGGTCACCAGCGCGGGCAGCGACCGCCACGGCGCCCGGACCAGCAGGCCGGCCAGCGGCAGCAGCAGGAAGGCGACCGCGACCGTGGCCGGCACCGCGAGCGGCCACGGCACCGCCGACGCCCGCCGGAGGCCGGTCACGGGCGGGCGAAGCCGGCTCCGGTGAGCACCCGGGTGCCCTCGGCGGACAGCACGTAGTCGACGAACGCACGGGCCGCGGCCTCGTTCGGCGCCTCGGTCAGGGTGGCGATCGGGTACGACGTCGACGCGTTCTGCTCGGCCGGGATCGCGATGCCCTTCACCTTGCTGCCGGCGGCTTGGACGTCGGTCTGGTAGACCATGCCGGCGTCCACCTCGCCGAGCTGCACCGCGGTCAGCACCGCCTTGACGTCGGCGCCGAGGGTCACCGGCTTGACCGCCAGCTTCGCCGCGTCCAGGACCTGCTCGGCGACGGTGCCGCACGGCACCTGCTCCTGGCACAGCGCCACCTTGACGCCCGGCCTGGCCAGGTCGGCCAGCGCGGCCACGCCGGCCGGGTTGTCCGGCGGCACCGCGATCTGCATGGCGTTCTTCGCGAACGTCGTCGGGTCGGTGGCGTCGCCGGCCCTGACCACCGAGTCCATGTTCTTCGCGCTGGCCGAGGCGAAGACGTCGGCCGGCGCGCCCTGGGCGATCGACTCGGCCAGCGCCGAGCTGGCGGCGAAGTTGAACCGGACCGTCACCCCCGGGTGAGCGGCCTCGAACTGCTTGCCCAGCGTGCCGAAGGACCCGGTCAGCGACGCGGCCGCGAAGACGGTGACCGTCCCGGACAGGCTGCCGCTCGACCCGCTGCCGGAGCCGGTGTCGGTGGCCGGGTCGCCGTCGCCGCACCCGGCCAGGACCAGCCCGGCCGCGGCCAGGACGGCCGCCAGCCGCCTCGTCGGCATCCTCATCGCTGCGGCACCTCCACCACGACGCTGGTCGACTTCACCGCGGCCACGGCGAGCACGCCGGGCTCCAGCCCGAGCTCGTCGGCCGCCTCCCGGCTCATCAGCGACACCACCCGGAAGGTGCCGGCCTGGATCTCCACCTGGGCCATCACGCCGTCCCGGACGACCCGGGTGACGATGCCGGGGAAGCGGTTGCGGGCCGACTCGGCGACGATCGGCCCGTCCGCCACCCGGGCCAGGTCCGCCGCCGCGCTGACCGCGAAGTCGGCCAGCGCCGCGCCCTCGATCACCTGGCGGGAGCCCGGCTCCCGCACGGTCGGCAGCTTGCCGGAGTCGGCCCACCGGCGGACCGTGTCGTCGCTCACCCCCAGCAGGGCGGCGGCCTCGCTGATGCGGTAGGTCGGCATGTGCCGACCGTAACACTCAGATCCTCCGCAGATGCGGCTGGTTGAGCGCCAGAAGCTGGCAGATGCGGCCGGGGAGCGATTGGGGAGCGAGCGGGAAGCGGCAGCCGCGACGGTGGGCCCGATCTCGTCATCTCTCCCTGGAGGAGCTCCCATGCGCCTGCGCAGGAAGTACATCGCCGCTCTCGCCGGCCTCGCCCTGGTGGGCGGGATCGCCGTGCCCACGGCGGCCTCGGCGGCGACCGGCGACCGGCCCGACGGCAACCGGCACTGCCAGGCCGCCATGCACGCCGCGGTCGTCGAGGACAACACGGCGTACTCGACCAAGGACGCGGCCCGCTACGAGGCGATCCTCAACCCGCGGGTCATCTCCGTGGTGGACGGCAACGCCACCTACGGCCGGGACGCGGTGATGGCCGCCGCCCGGGCCGCCTTCGCCACCCCCGGGTGGACCTGGTCGTCGACCATCAAGTCGGAGACGCTCTTCAACTGCCACAGCGGCGCCGCGGTCATCGAGGTGCGGGTCGACCGGGTGGACGGGTCGGGCCTGACCGCCTCGGCGACGATGATGATGGTGCGCGAGCACGGCAAGTGGACGACCGCGATGGACACCGTGCACGTGCTGACCCGGACGCCGCCGACCCAGGGCTGACCTCCTGGTCGTCCGACCATCCGGACCGGGCGGCACCGGCGCCACCGTGCGCCGGTGCCGCCTTGTGCGCGCACCCCCTGGTGCCCTACGTACGCTAGGGGGGTATGGTGTGTGCATGGCGGGTTACAGCGGGAACCGGGACGACCACCTCAAGCGGCTGCGCCGCATCGAGGGGCAGGTGCGCGGGCTGCACCGGATGGTCGAGGAGGACAAATACTGCATCGACATCCTCACCCAGGTCTCCGCGGTGACCCGGGCGCTGCAGTCCTTCTCGCTGGAGCTGCTGGACGAGCACCTCGGCAGCTGCGTGGTGGAGGCGGCCGCGAAGGGCGGCCGGGAGGCGGACGAGAAGGTCCGCGAGGCGTCCGAGGCGATCGCCCGGCTGGTGCGCTCGTGACCGGCGGCGCGGGCTCGGGATCAGGGAGAGACGTGACGGCGACATACACGGTGACGGGCATGACCTGCGAGCACTGCGTCCGGTCGGTGACCGAGGAGGTCTCCGCCGTCGACGGGGTGAGCGGGGTCGAGGTCGACCTGGCCAGCGGCCGGGTGACCGTGTCCGGCGACCGGCCGGTGGACGAGGCGGCCGTCCGGGCCGCCGTCGAGGAGGCCGGGTACGAGGTGGTGGGCCGGTCGTGAGCACCGGGACCAGGCTCGCCGCGTTCGTGGCCGGCCTGGCTGTCGTCTTCGCCGGCGCGGTCGGCGTCGGGCGGCTGGCCGGGCCGGCCGCCGCCGTCGACCCGCCGCCGACCCACGCGGCCGACGCCGCGGCCGGTCACGGCGACGCCGAGCCGGGCGCCGGTGAGGACGGCGGCGCGACGGACGACGGGCACGGCGCCGGCGACGGTGCGGCGGACGGCAGCGGGCACGGCGCTGGTGACGGCGACGAGCCGGCGGAGCACGAGGTCGGGACGCCCGGCGGCCTCCAGGTGTCCGAGCGCGGCTACACGCTGCGGCTGGCCGCGCCGACCGCGCCGGCCGGGCGCGGCGAGCTCGCCTTCGCGGTGACCGGCCCGGACGGCCGGCCGGTGACGGCGTACCGGACCGAGCACGACAAGGAGCTGCACCTGATCGTGGTGCGGCGCGACCTCGCCGGCTACCGGCACCTGCACCCGACCCGGGACGCCGCCGGCACCTGGCGCACCCCGGTCGACCTGACCCCGGGGGCGTACCGGGTCTTCGCCGACTTCGTGCCGGCCGCGGAGAGCGAGGGCCTCACCCTCGGTGCCGACCTCACCGTGCCGGGGACGCTGCGGCCCCGCCCGCTGCCCCCGCCCGCCGCGACCACCACGGTCGACGGCTACCGGGTCGCGCTCACCGGCGAGCTGCGGGCCGGCGCCGCGTCGCCGGTCACGCTCACCGTCACCCGGGCCGGCGCGCCGGTGCGCGACCTGCAGCCCTACCTCGGCGCGTACGGGCACCTGGTCGCGCTGCGGGCCGGTGACCTGGCCTACCTGCACGTCCACCCGGAGGGCACGCCCGGCGACGGGCGGACCGCGGCCGGGCCGGGCATCGCCTTCGTCGCCGAGGTGCCGTCCGCCGGCGCCTACCGGCTCTACCTGGACTTCCGGCACGGCGGCGTGGTGCGCACCGCGGAGCTCACGGTGGTGGCCCGGTGACGTCCACTGTGGACCCCAACCGGCAGGTCGAGCTGGCGATCAGCGGGATGACCTGTGCCGCCTGCGCCAACCGGATCGAGCGCAAGCTGAACAAGCTGGACGGCGTCACGGCGACGGTCAACTTCGCCACCGAGAAGGCCCGGGTCAGCTACCCGGGGTCGATGCCGCCGGCCGACCTGCTGTCCACTGTGGAGGCGGCCGGCTACGCGGCCCGGCTGCCCGAGCCGCCGGCCGCGGCCGCGGTCGACGTGGTCGAGGACGACCCGCTGGGCCCGCTCCGGCAGCGCCTGCTCGTCTCGGTCGCGCTCGCCCTGCCGGTCGTGGTGCTGGCGATGGTGCCGGCGCTGCAGTTCCGCTACTGGCAGTGGCTCTCGCTCACGCTCGCCGCGCCGGTGGTCGTGTACGGCGGCTGGCCCTTCCACGTCGCGGCCTGGCGCAACCTGCGGCACGGCGCGGCCACCATGGACACGCTCGTCTCGATGGGCACGCTGGCCGCGTTCGGCTGGTCGGTGTACGCGCTGTTCCTCGGCACGGCCGGCGAGCCGGGCATGACCCACCCGTTCCGGTGGACGGTCGAGCGCACCGACGGCTCCGGCTCGATCTACCTGGAGGCGGCCGCCGGGGTCACCGCCTTCCTGCTGGCCGGGCGCTACCTGGAGGCCCGGTCCAAGCGGCGGGCCGGATCGGCGCTGCGGGCGCTGCTGCACCTCGGCGCCAAGGACGTCGCCGTGCTGCACGGCGACCGCGAGGAGCGGGTGCCGGTCGACCGGCTGGCGGTCGGCGACCTCTTCGTGGTCCGGCCGGGGGAGAAGGTGGCCACCGACGGCACGGTGGTGGACGGGTCGTCCGCGGTGGACCGCAGCATGCTCACCGGCGAGTCGGTGCCGGTCGAGGTCGGCCCGGGAGACGTCGTGGTCGGCGCGACGGTCAACGTCGGCGGCCGGCTGGTCGTCCGGGCCGAGCGGATCGGCACGGAGACGCAGCTGGCGCAGCTGGCCCGGCTCGTGGAGGACGCGCAGAACGGGAAGGCGGCCGTGCAGCGGCTCGCCGACCGGGTGTCCGCGGTCTTCGTCCCGGTGGTGCTCGCCATCTCCGTCGCGACCCTCGGCTTCTGGATCGGCACCGGCGTCGGCCTGGAGCCGGCGTTCACCGCGGCCGTCGCCGTGCTGGTCATCGCCTGTCCGTGCGCGCTGGGGCTGGCCACGCCGACCGCGCTGATGGTCGGCACCGGGCGCGGCGCCCAGCTCGGCATCGTGATCAAGGGGCCCGAGGTGCTGGAGTCCACCCGCCGGGTGGACACGGTCGTGCTGGACAAGACCGGCACGGTCACCACCGGCCGGATGACGCTGGTCGACGCGGTGCCCGCCACCGGCACCGACGCCGCCGAGCTGCTGCGGCTGGCCGGCGCGGTGGAGGCCGCGTCCGAGCACCCGGTCGCCCGGGCGATCGCCGCCGGGGCCCGGGAGCGGGCCGGCGAGCTGCCCGCGGTGACCGGCTTCGCCAGCACCGACGGGCTCGGTGTCCGCGGGACGGTGGCCGGCCGGACGGTCACCGTCGGCCGGCCCGCGCTGCTCGGCGCGGACATGCCGGCCGAGCTGGCCGCGGCCAAGGACGCGGCCGAGGCCGCCGGCCGGACCGCGGTGCTGGCCGGCTGGGACGGCGCGGTGCGCGGGCTGCTGCTGGTCGCGGACACGGTGAAGCCGACCTCGGCCGAGGCGGTGCGGCGGCTGCGCGACCTGGGCCTGCGGCCGGTCCTGCTGACCGGGGACAACGCCGCGGTGGCCCGGACGGTGGCCGCCGAGGTGGGGATCGACGAGGTCGTCGCCGACGTGCTGCCGGCCGGCAAGGTGGCGGTCGTGCAGCGGTTGCAGGCCGAGGGCCGGGTGGTCGCGATGGTCGGCGACGGGGTCAACGACGCGGCCGCGCTCGCCCAGGCCGACCTCGGCCTCGCCCTGGGCACCGGCACGGACGTCGCGATCGAGGCGTCCGACCTGACCCTGGTCCGCGGCGACCTGCGGGTGGCCGCGGACGCGATCCGGCTGTCCCGGCGCACCCTGCGCGTGATCAAGGGCAACCTCTTCTGGGCGTTCGCCTACAACGTGGCCGGCATCCCGCTCGCGGTCGCCGGCCTGCTCAACCCGATGGTCGCCGGCGCGGCGATGGCCTTCTCGTCGGTCTTCGTGGTGACCAACAGCCTGCGGCTGCGCCGCTTCCGCGCCGTCGGCTGACGGTGGGCCGCCGCGGCGCCGGGCCGGTGCGGCAAGCTGCCGGCATGAGCGACGACTGCTGCGAGGTCGTGGTCACCGCCGCGGACGCCGACTGGCTGGCCGGCTTCACCCGCCGGCTGGTGGACGACCGGCTGGCCGCCTGCGGGCACGTGCAGGAGCGGATCCGGTCGGTCTACCGGTGGGAGGGCGCGGTCCAGGACGACGGCGAGGCCCGGGTCGCGCTGCACACCCGGACCGCGCTGGTGCCGCAGATCGTGGCCCGGGCCGACGCGGAGCACCCGTACGAGGTGCCCTGCGTGCTGGCGCTGCCGGTGGTCGGCGGCAACCCGGCCTACCTGGACTGGGTGAGGGCGGAGACGCGGCGCCCGTAAGGTGCCCGCATGACCGAGCTGTTCCATCTGGCCGACCGGCAGCAGTGGGAGGCGGCCCGGACCGCCGGCCGCTACGAGATCTCCACCCGCGGCCGGACGCTGCAGGAGGAGGGCTTCATCCACTGCTCGCAGCGGCACCAGGTCCGCACCGTGGCGGACGCGATCTTCGCCGGCGCGGACGACCTGGTCCTGCTCACCATCGACGCGGACCGGGTGCCGGCGCCGATCCGGTACGAGGGGCCGGACTTCCCGCACATCTACGGGCCGCTGCCCGTCGACGCGGTCGTCGCCGCCGTCCCGGTGCACCGGGACGAGGCCGGCCGGCTCGACCTGCCGACGGACGAGCCGAGGGACGCGGCGCCCTGAGCCGAGGTCACCGGCCGGGCCGGACCGCCCGTCGGTTGATCCGGCAGGAGGGCGGTCGGCCAGCCCCGGTGCCGTCGGGGCGGGACCCGACAACGGATCCCGCCCCGGGCGGAGCACTCGCGAAGGTCAGCCGACGAAGTCCTGGGCGACCTTGTCGACCGGCTTGCGGTCGATCTGGGTCTCCTTGTTCATCCGCAGCAGCTCCTCCTGGGTGAGCTTGGCGGACAGGGCGCCGAGCGCCTCCTCCAGCTCGGGGGTGGCCTTCTTGCTGTTCACCGCCGGGACGATGTAGTCGTTGGGGTTGAGGCCCTTGTCGTCCTTGAGGACGACCACCGGGTTGACCGACAGCACGCCGTCGGAGGAGTTGAAGACCGCCACCTGATACTCGTTCTTCAGCAGCCCGTCCACCGCCGGCTGGCTGGACAGCACGATCACCTTGTAGGCGCCGATCTTCATCCCGTAGGTCTTCTCCAGGCCGAGCTTGCAGTAGCTGCGGTCCCGGCACTCCTGCGTACCGCCGAGGCCGACCGGCGTCTGCTGCGAGTAGGCGGCCAGCTCGGAGACCGTGGTCACCTTGTTCTGGTCGGAGAAGTCCTTGCTGACCGCGTACGCGTAGTTGTCGGTGGCGGGTGCGGGCGTGTAGACGGTGACGCCCTTGGCCCCGGCGAGCTCCTTGAGCGTCGCCAGGTTCTTCGCGTCGTCCGGCGTCGCGGCGCCCGCCTTGTAGTAGTTCAGCGCCGAGCTGGTGTATTCGGGAACGACGTCGATGTCGCCCTTCTGCAGCGCGGGCTCGACCACCTCGCGCTGGGACAGCTGGACCACCGTGGCGTTGTAGCCGGCCTTCTTCAGGCCCTCGGCGTAGATGTTGGCCAGCAGGCGCCCCTCCGGGAAGTCGAAGGCGCCGACCTTGATGTCGCCCTTCGCGGCACTGCTGCCTCCGCCGCCGGCGGGCTCCTCGTCGTCACCACCGCATGCGGCGAGGCTGAGCGCGAGGGCGACGGACGCCGCCACGGCTCGGAGGAGCAGGGTGGATGGTCGACCAGGCATCTCGTCCGAACCCGCCTTCTGTGTCCCGCCCGCGGTGCGGGCGCGTGTCCGACGGGGTGGAGTCCCCGCTAGCCCGCGATCCAACGCTGCCTGCGAGCCGACGGCAACCACCCGTGATAGGCCTGTGACCTGTTTCGCCGTCACGCGGCTGACGGCGCCCGCTCGGGCAGCCCGAGCGTGCTCGCGTCCCGGGCCGGCGTACGGCCCTCTACGCGCAGGCCGGCGGGGGTGACCGCCCGCTGCACCAGGCCGAGCAGCAGCTCGGTGAGCAACGCCAGTCCGGCGACCAGGATCGCGCCGCCGATCACGAGATACTCCAGGTTGATGTTGAAGCCGCGGAAGACGATCTGCCCGAGCGTGCCGTAGCCGACGTAGCCGGCGAGCGTCGCGGTGGCGACCACCTGCACCGCGGAGGTCCGGATGCCGGCCGCGATCAGCGGCAGCGCGAGCGGCAGCTCGACCCGGCGGAGCAGCTGCCAGCCACTCATGCCCATCCCGCGGGCGGACTCCTTGGCGTCCCGGTCGACGGTCGCGACCCCCACGTACGCGTTGGCCAGGATCGGCGGCACCGCGAACAGGACGAGGGTGGCGATCAGGGTGGCCGTGGTCAGCCCGACGGGCGAGACCGCGAACAGGATGATGACGCCCAGCGTCGGGATGGCCCGGCCGACGTTGGCCAGGTTGATCGCCAGCGCGCCGCCCCGGCCCAGGTGGCCGAGCCCGATGCCGATGGGCAGCGCGACGAGGCAGGCGATGAGCACCGACACGCCGGACAGCCAGACGTGCTCCCACAGCCGGTGCAGGATGCCGTCCTCGCCCTGCCAGCTCGCGGCCGTGGTCAGCCAGCTCCACACGCCGACCTCGCTCACCGGGCGGCCTCCGCCCTGGTCCAGGGGGTCAGCAGGCGCTGGATCCCCAGCAACACGAGGTCCAGGACCACCGCGAGCAGCACCACCAGCACGACGCCCGTCAGCACCTGCTGCCGGTAGAGGTTGTCCTTGAACCCGGTGGTGATGATCCCGCCGAGACCGCCGTGGCCGACCGCGAAGCCGATGGTGACCAGCGCGACGGTGTTCACGGTCGCGATCCGTACGCCCGCGGCGATGCTCGGCAGCGCGAGCGGCAGCTCGACCCGGAGGATCCGGCGGGTCGGGCCGAAGCCCATGCCGGCCGCCGCCTCCTTGGCCTCGGCCGGGACGCCGCGCAGCCCGGTCAGCACGTTGCGGACCATGATGAGCAGGTTGTACATGGTCAGCGCGACGATCACGGTCGCGCTGGTCAGGCCCAGTCCCACCGACCCGTAGAGGATCAGCAGGAGCGAGATCGAGGGGATCGCGTAGATGACCCCGGCGGTGCCCAGCACCGCCGCCTCGGCCACCCGGCTGCGCTGCGCGATCAGGGCCAGCGGGATCGAGATCACGAGGGCGAGCAGCACCGCGGCTATGGTGATGACCACGTGCTCCCGGAGCGCGGCGAGGATGTCCTCGTAGTAGTAGGAGATGTAGTCGGTGCCGAACCACGGGTTGGGGGCGCCGGCAGCGAGCAGGGGCTCGCGGTCTGCCGAGGAGAGCACGCGTGGACGGTACCTCGACGGGGAGCGCCGAGGCGGCAGCGATCAGGTTGGAGGGCGTAAGCAAGACCTACCCTGACGGCACGGTCGCGGTCGCCGAGCTCGACCTGGACATCCCGGCCGGCGAGCTGGTCTGCCTGATCGGGCCGTCCGGCTGCGGCAAGACCACCACCATGAAGATGATCAACCGGCTGGTGGAGCCGACGACCGGCCGCATCCTGCTCGGCGGCGAGGACGTGACCACGGTGGACGCGGTGAAGCTGCGCCGCCGGATCGGGTACGTGATCCAGCAGGTCGGTCTCTTCGCCCACCTGACCATCGCGGACAACGTGGCCACCGTGCCCCGGCTGATCGGCTGGAACAAGGCGCGGACCCGCGCCCGGGTCGGCGAGCTGCTGGAGCTGGTCGGGCTGGACCCGGCGGTCTTCGCGAAGCGCTACCCGGCGCAGCTGTCCGGCGGCCAGCGGCAGCGCGTCGGGGTCGCCCGAGCGCTGGCCGCCGACCCGTCGGTGCTGCTGATGGACGAGCCGTTCAGCGCGATCGACCCGATCGCCCGGGCCCGGCTGCAGGCCGAGTTCCTCCGCATCCAGGCCGAGGTCCGCAAGACCATCGTCTTCGTCACCCACGACGTCGAGGAGGCGGTCCGGCTCGGCGACCGGATCGCGGTCTTCCGGCAGGGCGGCCACCTGGAGCAGTACGACACGCCGGCGCAGGTGCTCGGCGCGCCGGCCTCCGACTTCGTGGCCGACTTCGTCGGCGCCGACCGCGGGCTGCGCCGCCTCGCGGTGACCGGGATCGAGGACGAGGACCTGGAGCACCCGCCGGTGGTGGCGCTGGACGACACGGTCGGCGACGCCCGGCAGGCGATGTCGGGCGCGCACTGGGCGGTCGTGCTCGACTCGGCCGGCGCGCTGCACGGCTGGGTGAAGGACTCCATGCTCACCGGCGGCCGGACCGTCCGCGACGTGGCCCGCCGCTTCGACGCGTACGTCTCGACCTCCTCGTCGCTCAAGGACGCCTTCGCGGAGATGCTGCAGCACGACGCGGGCTGGGTCGCCGTGCTGGACGGACCCCGCTACCGCGGGGTGCTGACGCCGTGGTCGTTGCACGTGGCGCTGCGCCGGTCGGTGGACTCCGGGCTCGGGGTGGACCACGAGGAGCCGGTGGTCAGCCGCTGACCTGCGGTCAGGATCCGGCCGCAAGTTCTCCTACCGTACGGCCATGACGCCCGTGCTGGACGACCGCTCGCTCAACCGGGCGCTGCTGGACCGGCAGCTGCTGCTGCGCCGGGTCCGGCGGCCCGCGCTGGACACCGTGGCGCACCTGGTCGGGCTGCAGGCGCAGGAGCCGCAGGACCCGTACGTCGGGCTGTGGTCGCGGCTGGCCGGCTTCGACCCGGCCGAGCTGTCCGCCGCGCTGGCCGACCGGGCCGCGGTCCGGATCGCGCTGCAACGCTCGACCATCCACCTCGTCACCGCCGCCGACTGCCTGGCGCTGCGGCCGGTGCTGCAGGGGGTGGGGGAGCGGATGGCCCGCGGGCAGTTCGGCCGGCAGCTGGCCGGGGTGGAGCCCGGCGAGCTGGCCGCGGCCGCCCGGGAGCTGGTCGACGCCGAGCCGCTGACCTTCGGCGAGCTGGGCCGGCGGCTGGCCGAGCGGTGGCCGGACCGGGCGCCGCTGCCGCTGGCGCAGACCGCGCGGGCGCTGCTGCCGCTGGTCCAGGTGCCGCCGCGCGGGCTGTGGGGGCGCGGCGGCCAGGCCCGGCACGTCACCGCGGAGTCCTGGCTGGGCCGCCCGGTCGGCCCCGACGCCGCGCCCGACCGGATGGTGCTGCGCTACCTGGCCGCGTTCGGGCCGGCCACGGTGGCCGACGCGCAGAGCTGGTCCGGCCTGACCCGGCTGGCCGAGGTGGTGGAGCGGCTGGCGCCCGGGCTGGTGTCGTTCCGGGCCGCCGACGGGCGGGTGCTGCACGACCTGCCGGACGCGCCGCGGCCCGGGCCGGACGTGCCGGCGCCGGTGCGCTTCCTGCCGCAGTACGACAACGTGCTGCTCGGGCACGCCGACCGCAGCCGGATCGCGTCGTCGACGGCGGGGCAGCTGTGGGACGAGGAGCACCACTGGTCGCCGCTGCTGGTGGACGGGATGGTGCGCGGGGTGTGGCGGGTGGCCCGGGAGCGCGGCCGGGCGACGCTGCTCGCCCGGGCGCCGGGGCTGGCGCCGGCCGACCGGGAGGCGGTCGAGGCCGAGGGCACCGGGCTGCTCGCCTTCCTGGCCCCGGCTGCCGGCACCCGGGAGGTCCGGCTGGTCTGAGCGCGCCACCGCCCCACCCCTGGGCGGGGTGGGGCGGTGGCCCCCCGTCAGCGCGGCCGATCCCCCGTCAGCGCGGCCGGTCGAGCGTCGCGTCCACGACGATCCCGACCCACCGGCCGATCAGCCAGCGCGGCGCCCGGAGCGGGCTGGCCGCCCGGTCCAGGACCCCGCTGATCCGGATCCGGACGGTGTCCGGGGCGGCGCCGGGCCGGGTGTCGATCCGCAGCTCCAGCGGCGCCTCGCTGCCGGCCACGGTGAGCACCGCGGCCGCGGTCCAGCCGTCGCCGGCCGGGCTGATCCCGGTGCTGCGGACGTGGATCCGCGGGTGCTCCGCGGTGTCGAAGAAGTGCCGGCCCTGCAGGTCGGCGTCCCGCTTGCGGATCCCGGTGCGCACCGCGGTGGCGTCCAGGGTGCCGGTGGCCGCGACCGGCCGGCCCCCGGACACGGTGACCGAGCCGACGGTGACCGGGAAGCCGCCGCGGACCCGGATCAGGCCGAGCTTGCGGACGGTGAAGGAGGCGGTCGCCTCGGTGGCCCGGACCGTCCAGGTGCCGTCGCGCAGGACCGGCAGTGTCGTCGTGGTCATCGCCGGTACCCCCTACCGGTCCGCGCCGACCGGCAGGTCGGCGTGCAGCAGCCGGAGGACGGCCAGGCCGTCCGGTCCGGTCAGCTGGGCCGGGTCCTCGCCGGGCAGCAGCTCGGTGGACAGGATGACCGCGGCCGCGGCCTCCAGCGCCTCGACCGACTCGGCCGCGGTGGCGGCGAAGCGGGCGCCGTCGGCGGTCCGGCCGCCGAGGAACTCCACGATGCCCGGCACGTCCCGGGCCGCCGGCCACACCCGGTGCTCGCCGGCCCGCTCGTACGCGGCCGACCACTCGGCGCTGCGCGGGCCGTCGAAGGTGAGCAGCTGCAGGTAGCGCGCCGGACCGCCGGCCACGCCGGCCTTGCGCCCGGAGACCTCGTACGGGCGGCCGGGGCCGAGCGTGACCGTCCCGACCGGACCGGCCGGCGCGGCGGCCGCGTCCCGCTCGTCGTCCCAGAGCGCGACCGCGGCCCCCGGGCCCAGGCCCATCGGGGCGGCGACCAGCGCGCCGGCCGGGACGCCGCGGGAGCGCAGCGCGGTGAGCACCTCGTCCACCCAGGAGCGGTCCTGGGGGCCCGGGATGCCGTCGAGGGTGTGCACGGTGGCGTACATCGGGTTCCTCTCGTCGGGCTGTCCTGCCTGCCGTCGACGATCGGGCCACGGCGCCGCCGGGCCATCCGTACTGGCACTGAGCGCGGTGCGGAAGCGCGATACTGCCGCTCGTGGACAGCACGCAGCCGTTCGTCGGCCGGCGCGCCGAGGTCGAGCTGCTGCTCGGCCGGCTGGCCGCCGCCGCGGGCGGCCGGGGCGGCGTCGTGCTGGTCTCCGGGCCCGGCCGGGATCGGCAAGACCCGGCTGGTCGCGGAGGTGCTGGCCCGGCACGACGGGGCGGCCGCGGTCGGGCGCGGGGTCTGCTCCGACGACCGGGGCGCCCCGCCGCTCTGGCCCTGGGCGCGGGCACTGCGCGCGGTCGGCCGGCTGATCGGCGCCGACCTGGCCGCGGCGCTGCAGCCGCCGGCCGCCGCCGACGCCGCCGAGCCGGTCGCCGCGGCGGCGGAGCGCTTCCGCCGGCTGACCGCGGCCACCGACGCGCTGCTGCTGGCCGCCGCCGACCGCCCGGTGGTGCTCGTGCTGGAGGACCTGCACTGGGCCGACGCCGAGTCGCTGGAGCTGCTGCGCCGGGTGGCGACCGAGGCCGGGTCGGCGGCCCTGCTGGTGCTCGGCACGGTCCGGGACGCGCTGCCGGACGACGTGGCCGCGGCGGTGGCCGACGTCCGGCGCAGCCCGGCCACCGCCGCGGTGCCGCTCGGCCCGCTGTCCACCGTGGACGTCGGGGACTACCTGCGGGCCGCCGGGGCGGCCGGCGTGGACGCCCCGGACGTGCACCGCCGGACCGGCGGGCTGCCGCTGCTGCTGGCCGCGGCGGCGTCCGATGTGGACGGCGCGGCGGAGGGCGACCTGCAGCTGGTGGTCGCCGGCCTGCTGGGCCGGCTCGGTCCGGACGACCGCCGGGTGGTCGAGGTGCTCGCGCTGCTCGGGGCGCCGGCCGCCGAGCCGCTGCTGGCCGAGGTGTCCGGGATGGACGGTGCCGCGGTGGCCACCGGGCTGCGGGCCGGCCGGGGGGCCGGGCTGCTCGGCCGGGCCGGCGAGGACGGCGTCCCGTTCGCGCACGCGCTGCTGCGGGACGGGGTGCGCCGGGCGGTGCCGGCGGCCGCGGCGGCCGGCTGGCACCGGCGGGCGGCCGAGGTGCTCGCCGCCCGGGTGCCGGCCGACCCGGGGCTGGCCGGCGAGGTCGCCGCGCACTGGCGGCGGGCCGGCGGCGACCCGGACAGCGCCCGGCAGGCGGCCGGCTTCGCCGGGCTCGCGGCCGACCACGCCGAGCGGTCGCTGGCCCTGGACGACGCGGTCCGCCACCTGCGGGACGCCGTGGACTCGCTCCGGGTCGCCGGCGCGGACGACGCGGAGACCGCGCAGGCGCTGGTCCGGCTGGCCACCGCGGAGTTCCGGGCCGGCCGGATGGGGGACAGCCTGGCCCGGTGCGAGGCCGCCGGCCGGGCGGCCGACCGGGCCGGCCGGCCGGACCTGGTCGCGGCGGCGGCGCTGGTGGTTCGCGGGCTGACCGGCCCGCGGGTCGGTCCGGTGGTGGAGTGGCTCGGCCGGGCCGCGCTGCGGGCCGACCAGCCGGACGCCGTCCGGGCCCGGCTGCTCGCCCAGCTGGCCACGGTCGCCGCGGACGCCGGCCGCCCGGACGGGGCCGCCGCGCTGGCGGTGGAGGCGCTGGCCGCGGCCGAGGCGGCCGGCGACCCGGTCGCGATGGTGGACGCCGCCCGGGCCCGGGAGATGACGCTGCTCGGCCCGGACCAGGCGGCCGAGCGGCTCCGGCTCGGCCGGCTCGGGGTGGCGCAGGGCGAGCGGACCGGCCAGCCGCTGGCGGCGGTGCTGGCGGCCGGCTGGCAGGTCCGGGCCGGGTACGAGCTGGGCCGGCTGGACCTGGTCGACGAGGCGTTCGCGGTGCTGGAGCGGCTGGCCGCGGCGTCCGGCCAGCCGCTGGCCCGCTGGCACCTGCTGCGGGCCCAGGCGGCCCGGGCGGCGCTGGAGGGCCGCTACCCGAGCGCACGGGAAGGCAACCTGGCCGCGGCCGCGCTGGCGGCCGGCTTCGCCGACTTCGCCGCGGTCGGGATGGGCTTCGCGCACGCGATCTGCGTGGCGGTCACCCGGGGCGACCCCGGCGACCTGCTCGACGGCAGCGAGGAGATGCTGGCCGCCGCGCCGCCGATGCCGCTGGTCCGGGCCCAGCGGGCGTCGATGCTGGTGCTGCTCGGCCGGCGGGACGAGGCGTACGCGGTCTACGAGGAGCTGCGGGCCGAGCTGGGCTCGATGGTCGAGGACTTCCGGTGGGCCCCGACGGTGCTCACCCTCGGCGAGGTCGCGGTCGACTTCGACGACGCCCCCACCGCCGAGCTGCTGCTCGCCCGGCTGGACCCGTGGCGGCAGTGCGCCGGGGCCGCCGGCGTCCCGACCGTCTACTTCGGCGGGTCGCCGCTGCGCGAGCTGGGCCGGCTGGCCCGCGTCGCCGGTCGGCTGGACGAGGCCGCGGAGCTGCTGCGGGCGGCCGTCGACCGCAACCTGGCGGTCCGGGCCCGGCCGTACGTGGCGCTGTCCCGGCTGGACCTGGCCGACGTGCGGCACCGGCAGGGCGCGCTCGCCGAGGCGGCGGGCCTGACCCGGCAGGCCGCCGACGACCTCCGCCGGCTGGAGATGCCGGGCCCGCTGGCCCGCGCCGACCGGCTGGCCGCGGCGGTGGCCGCCGCCCGCCGGGACGCCGACCCGCTCAGCGACCGGGAGCGGGAGGTCCGCGACCTGGTCGTCCGGGCGCTGTCCAACCGGGACATCGCCACCGAGCTGGTGCTCTCCGAGCGGACCGTGGAGAGCCACGTGCGCAGCATCCTGGCCAAGCTCGGCTGCGCGAACCGGGCCGAGCTGATCGCCCGGCACGCGGCCGGCCGGTGAACGGCCGGCGACGCCACCGCCGGCAGGCTTGTCCGGACCGGCGCGGCCCAGCAGGATGAGCCCGTCCCCGAGCCCCGCGAGGTCACGATGCCCCGTCTCGTCGCCCTGACCGCCGCTCTGGCCGCCGCGCTGGCGGCCGCCGCGCTGACCGGGCCGCCGGCCGCGGCCGCGCCCGGGCCGTCCGGAGCCGCCGCCGGCCACGGTCCCGGCGAGGAGGTGCGGTTCGCGACGTACAACGCCTCGCTCAACCGGGGCACCGAGGGCCAGCTGGTCGCCGACCTGTCCACGCCGGGCAACGCGCAGGCCGGCGCGGTCGCCGAGGTCATCCAGCGGACCCGGCCCGACGTGTTGCTGGTCAACGAGTTCGACTTCGACCCGGGCGGCGTGGCGCTGCGCCTGTTCCAGGCCAACTACCTGTCGGTGTCGCGCAACGGCTCGACCCCGATCTCGTACCCGTACGCGTACACCGCGCCGTCCAACACCGGCGTCCCGTCCGGCCTCGACCTCAACAACGACGGCACCGTCGGCGGGCCGGACGACGCGTACGGCTTCGGGTTCTTCCCCGGCCAGTTCGGCATGGCGGTCTACTCGCGCTTCCCGATCGACTACGCCGCGATCCGCACCTTCCAGCTCTTCCGCTGGGCGGACATGCCGGGCGCGCTGATCCCGCCGGGCTGGTTCAGCCCGGAGGAGCTGGCCGCGGTCCGGCTGTCCAGCAAGTCGCACTGGGACGTGCCGATCGAGATCGGGCGCAAGACCGTCCACTTCCTGGTCAGCCACCCGACCCCGCCGGTCTTCGACGGGCCGGAGGACCGCAACGGCCGCCGCAACCACGACGAGATCCGGCTCTGGGCCGACTACATCTCGCCCGGCCGGGCCGGCTACCTCTACGACGACGCCGGCCGCCGCGGCGGGCTGAAGCCGGGCTCGCTGTTCGTCATCGCCGGCGACCAGAACTCCGACCCCAACGACGGCGACAGCATCCCCGGCGCGGCCCAGCAGCTGCTCGACAACCCGCTGGTCAACACGTCGGTTACGCCGACCAGCGCCGGTGCGGTCGAGCAGGCGCTGCTGCAGGGCGGGGTCAACCTGACCCACCGCACCCCGGCTCGCTATGACACGGCCGACTTCGCCGAGCCGCCCGGCAACCTGCGGGTGGACTACGTGCTGCCGCGCAAGTCGCTACGGATCGTCGACGCCGGCGTCTTCTGGCCGACCACCGACGACCCGCTGTTCCGGCTGGTCGGCGTCTTCCCGTTCCCGACCTCGGACCACAAGCTGGTCTGGGTCGACGTGCGGGTGCCGGGCGCCTGACGGCTTGCCTCGGGCGGCTCGGTCAGGCGAGGCTGGGCGGATGGCGGGACGGCTGGACGCGCTGGACCTGACCCTGCGGCTGAGCCGGGCCAAGGAGGCGGAGCGGCTCGCCGCCGCCCAGACCCGGCTGGTCTGGCTGCGGCTGTCCCTCGGCGGCCAGGTCGGCCCCGACGGGGCCGGGCAGCTCGGGCCGCCGCTGTGCGTGGTCTTCGAGGGCTGGGACGCCTCCGGCAAGGGCGGCTGCATCAAGCGGCTGACCGCCCCGCTCGACCCGCGGCACGTGCGGGTGGCCTCCTACTCGGCACCCACCCACGACGAGAAGCGGCACCACTTCCTGTGGCGCTTCTGGCCGGCGCTGCCCGGCTGGGGCGGCATGGCCGTGCTCGACCGGTCCTGGTACGGGCGGGTGCTGGTGGAGCGGGTGGAGGGCTTCGCCGCCGAGGAGCAGTGGCAGCGGGCGTACGACGAGATCCGGGAGTTCGAGCGGACGCTGGTCGCCGAGGGGATGATCCTGGTCAAGTTCTGGCTGCACGTGTCCGAGGAGGAGCAGCTCGAGCGCTTCGAGCGCCGATCCCGGGACCCGCTCAAGCAGTGGAAGCTCACCCAGGAGGACTGGCGCAACCGGGAGAAGCGGCCGGCGTACGAGGCCGCGGTCGAGGAGATGCTGGCCCGGACCGACTCGCCGCAGGCGCCCTGGTGCCTGGTCGAGGGCGACAGCAAGCGGTGGGCCCGGGTCAAGGTGGTGGAGACCGTCGCCGCGGCGATCGAGGACGGGCTGCGCGAGCGCGGCCTGCACATCCCGAAGCCGCCGCCCGGCCTGGTCCCCCAGCTGCACACCTGAGCGGCGGCGGGGCCCCGCCCCCGCCGCCCAGTCAGCTCAGCCGCACCAGGCGAACAGCTCCGGGTTGGTTGTGTGCAGCTTCACCACGGCGCCGAGCGACAGGTACGAGCCCGCCGGCAGGTCGGCGTAGATCGGCCCGGCCACCGGGTCGGCCAGCGTGGAGTAGTCGATCTGCTTCTGCGCGGCGGCCTGGAGCAGGCCCAGGCTCTTGAGCGTGCCCAGCCCGGCCTGGACGCACGCGGCGCCCTCGTTGGCCGGCGCGGCGGACGCGGGTGCGGCGGCGGCGACGGTGCCGGCGAGCACGGCCGCGGCGATCCCGGCGGTGGCGACGATCTTCTTCACAGCGTTCCTCCGTACGGACGGCGACCGCGGCACTCTCCCGGCCACCACTACGGTCGCCGGGGCGTCGCCGGATGCAGGCGGTCCACCGGAGGTCAGTGGGTCCCGGCCGCCGGGCCGTCCACGTCGAGAGCGGCCAGGAAGGCGGCAGCGGCCAGGTCCGGCACGCTGAGGGAGAGGTGGGAGACGCCCTGCAGCGCCGGCACCGCGGAGCCGCCGGCGGGCGTGGTCAGCGGGAGACCGGTGGTGGCGGTCATCGCGCCGGCCCGCCGGGGCGCTGGTGCAGCAGGCGGGTGACCGCCATCGGGCTGACCGGGGCGCCGAACGGGATGGCGGTGCCACCGGCGGCCGCGGCGGTCACCTGAGCCAGCCGGGCCAGCCGGTCCCGCCAGGCGGTCCGGGCCGGTCGCGCCGGGTCGGTCGGTGCGTCGGTCGGTGGGTCGATCGGTCGGTCGGTCCCGGGGCCGGGCCGGGCGGCCGTGGGGCGCTGGAGCGTCGTCATGACCAGCACGGTCCCGCCGGGCCACCGGCCGTCGCGTCGGGGAAATCCCCTAACACGCGGCCGCCGCGGGCCGTAGCGTGAGCAGGCGTGATCGTCGGGCGGGGACCCGAGCGGGCCGCCATCGGTGCGGTCCTCGACGCCGCCCGGGCCGGCCGCAGTGCCGTGCTGTGCCTGGAGGGCGAGCCCGGCATCGGCAAGACGACCCTGCTGGAGGCGGCCGAGCGGGCCGCGACCGGGTTCCGCTGCCTCCGGACCACCGGGGTGGCCGCCGACCTCGAGCTCGCGCACGCGGCGCTGCTCGACGTGCTGGTGCCGCTGCGCGAGCACCTCGACGCCGTGCCCGGGCCGCAGCGGGACGCGCTGAGCACCGCGCTGGGCTGGTCCGGGGCGCCGGCCGCCGGTGACCGCTACCTGGTCGCCGCGGCGACGCTGTCGCTGCTGGCCGCCGCGGCCGAGCGGCAGCCGGTCCTGCTGGTCGTGGACGACGTGCAGTGGGTGGATCGGGAGTCGCTGGTCGCGCTCGGCTTCGCGGCCCGCCGGCTCGGCGCCGACCGGGTCGCGGTGCTGCTGGCCGGGCGGGACGGGACCGGCCCGGAGCTGGCCGGGCTGCCGCGGCACCGGCTGGCCGGGCTGCCGCCGGCCGAGGCGGCCGAGCTGCTGCGCGGGCAGGTCGCGGCCACCCTGGTGGACCCGCTGGTCGCGGCGACCGGCGGCAACCCGCTGGCCCTCGACGAGGCGGTCCGCCGGCTCACCGCCGAGCAGCGGCGGGGCTCGGCTCCGCTGCCGGAGGTGCTCCCGGTCGGCGAGCGGATCGCGGCCGCGGTGGCGGCGTCGCTGCCGCAGCTGACCGGCGGAGGGCGGCGGGCGCTGCTGCTCGCCGCCGCGGCGGCGGAGCCCGAGGCCGCCCCGGTGGTGGCCGCGCTGCGGGCCGAGGGCGTCGACCCGGACACCGCGCTGGCGGCCGCGGAGGCGGCCGGTGTGCTGGCGGTCGACGCCGGCACGCTGGCCTTCACCCACCCGCTGGTCCGGGCGGCGGTGTGGCAGGCGGCGCCGCCGGCCGAGCGCCGGTCCGCGCACGCGGCGCTGGCCCGGGTGCTGGCCGACTTCCCGGACCGGGAGGTCCGGCACCGGGCGCACGCCACCACCGGGTACGACGAGGAGCTGGCGGCCCGGCTGGAGGAGCTGGCCGCCCGGGACCGGCTCCGCCGGGGTCACGCCGCGGCCTCGGCCCTGCAGGAGCGGGCGGCGCGGCTGCACCCGGTGGCGGCCCGGGCCGCGACCGCCCGGGCCGCCGCGGTCGAGGACGCCCTGCTCGGCGGCGACGTCGGGCGGGTCCGGGCGCTCGCCGCGGAGGTGCTGGCCGGGCCGGCGGACGGGCCGACCCGGGCCCGGGTGCTGCTCAGCCTCGGCGTCCTGGAGCAGTACGCCGGGTCGGTGCCGCGGTCCCGGGAGCTGCTCACCGAGGCGGCCGAGGTGGGCGTGGGCCGGGTCCGGCTGCGGGCGCTGGCCGAGCTGGCCACGGTCAGCTACCGGCTCGGCTCGCCGGAGTCGATGACCGCGGCCGCCGACGCGCTCGAGGCCTCGATCGACCCGGCCGGCCCGACCGACCCGGAGCACGAGATGCTCGCCTGCTGCGTCCGGGGGGCGGCGCTCGCCTTCAGTGGCCGGTGGGAGGAGGCGTACCCGCCGAGCCTGCGGGCGCTGGAGCTGCTGGAGACCGTGCCCGCGCTGCGGGACGACCCGGCGCACCTGGTCTGGGGCGTCGCGGCGGGCTGGGGCGAGGAGCTGGAGCGGGGCCTCGCCACGGTGGGCGAGCGGCTGGACAACGCCCGCGCGCTCGGCGCGCTCGGCGTCCTGCCGCTCGCGCTCTCCCTGGTCGCCGGCGGCGGCATGCTGTTCGGCCGGCACCAGGAGGGGTACGCGCTCGCCGGCGAGGCGGTCGAGCTCGGGACCGAGCTCGGGTACGTCGCCGACGTCGCGATCGCGTACGAGCTGCTGGCCTGGCAGCAGGCCTCCCGCGGGCTGCACGCGGAGGCCGGGCGCTCGCTGGCCGAGTCGCGCCGGCTGACCGACCGGGCCGGGGTGTCCGCGGCGGCCGTGCACGTCCACCTGATCGACGCGTACGCCGCGCTGTGCCGGGGCGACCTCGACCGGGTGGTCGAGCTGCTGGAGGGGCGGATCGCCGCCGACGGTGGCCGGCTGCCGCGCGGGGACTACCCGCTCGGCGTGGCGCCGGACCTGGTCGAGGCGTACCTCGGGCTGGGCCGCCGGGACGACGCGGCCGCGCTGGCGGCCCGGCACGCCGAGCTGCACCGGGACTCGCCGCTGCCGGAGCCCCGGGCGCACGCCGCCCGGCTGGCCGGCCTGCTGGCCGGGGACGAGGCCGCGGCGGAGGCGGCCTTCGCGGCGGCGTACGAGGCGCACGCCGACCCGTTCGAGGCGGCGCGGACCCGGCTGCTGCACGGCTCCCGGCTGCGCCGCGCCGGCCGCCGGGTGGAGGCCCGGCCGCAGCTGCGGGCGGCGGCGGACGCCTTCGCCGCGTTCGGTCTGGACGGCTGGACCGCCCGGGCCCAGGCCGAGCTGGCCGCCACCGGGCAGACGGCCCGCCGCGGCCCGCGCGACGGCGACCAGCTGAGCTCCCAGGAGACCCGGGTGGCGTTGCTGGTGGCGCGCGGGCTGGCCAACCGGGAGATCGCGGCGGCGCTCTTCCTCAGCCCGAAGACGGTCGAGCACCACGTCACCGCGGTGCTGCGCAAGCGCGGGCTGCGGTCCCGGACCGAGCTGGCGGCCGCCTTCTCCGGGTCCAAGGGTTAGCGTGGGGACCGTGGACGAGCAGTGGGTGCCGGTCGCCGCGTCGGCCGAGGTGACCACCACGCCGCGGCCGGTGCTGGTCGCCGGGCGGCCGTTCGTCGCGGTCCGGCTCGCCCCGGACGCCCCGGCCGGGCTGGTCGCGCAGGTCTGCCCGCACCGGCTGGTGCCGCTGTCCGCGGCCGCCGTGGAGGGCGGCCGGCTGCGCTGCGCGTACCACGGCTGGGAGTTCGACGCCGCGGGCACCTGCGTGGTGCTGCCGTCGCTGGGTGAGGACGCGAAGATCCCGCCCCGGGCGCACCTGGCCGGCGCGCCGCGCACCCGGGAGGTGGACGGCGTGCTGGAGGCCTGCCTGGCCGACCTGCCGCCGGAGCCGGACCCGGGCCGGCAGCTGACCAACACCGACCCCGCGCTGCGCCGGGCCTGGCACCCGGCCGCGCTGGCGAGCGAGGTCGGCGAGCAGCCGGTGCCGGTGGACGTGGTCGGGCAGGGCTTCACGCTCCGGCGGGCCGGCGACCGGCTGCTCGCCGACCCCGAGCCGGCCGGGCTGACCGAGCGCTGGGGGCTGGTCTGGCTCGCCCCGGACGAGCCGCTCACCGACCTGTTCACCGAGCCCGACGCGGAGGACGCCGACTACGTCGGGGCCTGGCTGGTGCCGGCGCGGACGACGGTCAACGCCGGCTTCGTCGCGGACAACTTCCTGGACGTGGCGCACTTCCCGTTCGTGCACGTCGGCACGTTCGGCAAGGACGCCGACCGGGTGGTGGAGCCGGCCGAGGTGCGGCCGGAGCCGGACGGCTTCCGCAGCGCGCAGGAGCAGTGGTTCGACAACCCGGAGGACCCCGGGGTGCTCGCCGGGCTCCGGCCGGTCCGGCAGCGGCGCCGGGCCACGTACGTCTACCGGGCGCCGTTCCAGCTGCTGCTCCGGCTGGAGGAGCTGGACGCCGGGTCGGTGAAGACGCTGCTCTTCTTCGCCCAGCCGGAGACCGCGACCAGCACCCGGATCTACACCAAGATGCTGTTCCGCGGGATCGGCGGCGAGGAGCGGCCGGGGCCGGAGACGGTCGCCCGGGAGGTCGCCTTCGAGGAGGCGGTGCTGGCCGAGGACCTGGCGCTGCAGGACGTGGTCACCACCACCGGCCTGCCGCTGGAGATGCGCACCGAGCTGCACGTCCGGGCCGACCGGCTCGGGGTGGCGCTGCGCCGGGAGCTGACCCGGTTCGTCGACCGGGCCGGCTGACCGGGAGCTGGACCGGGGCAGCGGCGCCCCGGGTGGGTAAAGGTGGGAGTGCCGGCGTCGTCGAGGCCGCCGGCGGGACTTCAGGGCACCATCGACCCCGGGAGGCGGGGATGGGCAAGGACGTCGCCCAGACCGAGTTCAGCCGCGAGGACCGGACGCGCTACCGGCAGAAGGTGCGCCGGAGCCTCGACGTCTTCGAGCGGATGCTGGCGCAGTCGCAGTTCGACTTCGAGCGGCCGATGACCGGCGTCGAGATCGAGCTCAACCTGGTCGACGGCCAGGGCGACCCGGCGCTGCGCAACGCCGAGGTGCTGCAGGCGGTCTCGCACGCGGACTTCCAGACCGAGCTGGGCCAGTTCAACGTCGAGATCAACGTGGCGCCCCGGATGCTGTCCGGCGACTCCGCGGTGGAGCTGGAGGCCAGCGTCCGGGACACGCTCAACTCCGCGGAGGAGAAGGCCGCCGCCACCGGCAGCCACATGGTGATGATCGGCATCCTGCCGACGCTGACCGAGAAGCAGCTCAACGCGGAGAGCCTGTCCGCCAACCCGCGGTACGCGCTGCTCAACGAGCAGATCTTCGCCGCCCGCGGCGAGGACCTGCACATCGCCATCGACGGTGTGCAGCGGCTGGCCACCTCGGCGGACACGGTCGCGCCCGAGGCGGCCTGCACCAGCGTCCAGTTCCACCTGCAGGTGAGCCCGTCGGCGTTCCCCCGGTACTGGAACGCGGCCCAGTCGATCGCCGGCGTGCAGGTCGCGCTCGGCGCCAACTCGCCCTTCTTCCTCGGCAAGGAGCTGTGGCGGGAGACCCGGATCCCGCTGTTCGAGCAGGCCACCGACACCCGGTCGGAGGAGCTGAAGGCGCAGGGCGTACGGCCGCGGGTGTGGTTCGGCGAGCGCTGGATCAACTCCATCTTCGACCTGTTCGAGGAGAACGTCCGCTACTTCCCGGCGCTGCTGCCGCTGTGCGACCCGGAGGACCCGGTCGAGGTCTTCGAGCGCGGCGACGTCCCCTCGCTGGCCGAGCTGACCCTGCACAACGGCACCGTCTACCGGTGGAACCGGCCCGTCTACGCGGTGGTCCGGGGCAAGCCCCACCTGCGGGTGGAAAACCGGGTGCTGCCGGCCGGGCCGACGGTCGCCGACATCATGGCCAACGGCGCCTTCTACTACGGCGTCGTGCGCGGGCTCGCCGACGACGACCGTCCACTGTGGAGTCGGATGTCGTTCGCCGCGGCCGAGGAGAATTTCCACACCTGCGCCCGGCTCGGCCTGGATGCGGAGGTCTACTGGCCCGGCGCCGGCCAGGTGCCGGTGACCGAGCTGGTGCTGCGCCGGCTGCTGCCGATCGCCGCCGAGGGCCTGGACAAGTGGGAGGTCGCCCCGGCGGTCCGGGACCGGCTGCTCGGCATCATCGAGCAGCGCTGCCTGACCGGGCAGAATGGTGCGTCCTGGCAGGCCCGCACCTTCCACCGGCTGTACGACGAGACCACGCTGGACCGGCACGACGTGCTGCGCCGGATGACCAAGGAGTACATCGGGCACATGCACACGAACGAGCCGGTGCACACCTGGCCGGTGCGCTAGGAGCCGGCCCCGGGTGCGGCGTGGTCGCACCCGGGGCGGACCGGCCTAGCGGGCGCGGCGGCGGGCGACCGCGTCGGCGACGAAGCCGACGCCGATGCCGAGCATCCAGACGTCCTTGGCGATGGCGATGCCCTCGTGCGACGGCGCCAGGCTGCCCTCCTTGCGCAGGCCGGGCGTGCGCAGGTACATCCCCAGCAGGCCGCCGGCGAAGGCGGTCAGCGCGGCCCCGGCGAGCGCGGTCGGCACCACCGGCGCCAGCAGGGCGGCGCCGAGGGTGATCTCGCCGGCGGCGAGCAGCTTGGCGAACTGCTGCGGCTCCAGCTTGCCGAGCACCGGGTACGCCCCGGCGGCCATGCCGTGCAGGCCCTTGGCCGTGCCGGCGTCCACGGTCCGCTTGCTCAGACCGGAGTTGAGGATGAACGCGCCGGTGGCCACCCGAGGTGCGATGTCCGCGATCTTGACCGGAAGACCCATGAGGTCTGGACTCCTTCAGCGAGGGATGCTGTTGCAATCTCAAGCATCCCCACTGGGGCCGGAATGATTCCGAAGGTCCGACTTCTGTGGCCCGGCACACAGGAAGCGGCCCGGAGCCGGAGCTCCGGGCCGCTTCCTCGCGGGACGCCGTTACGGCAGGGGCAGCAGGGCGATCTTGTTGTGGAACTCGCCGCCGATGTGGTCGGTGTCGCTACCCACCCACAGGCCGCGCGGGGTGACCAGCAGGTCCTTGCCGCCGACACCGCGGTCCTTGGTCGGGTTCCAGGACAGCGCCCGCCCGGTCACCGGGTCGATGGCGCCGATGCCCGGCCGGCTCACCGCGCCCGGGGCGGCGAAGTCGCGCCCGTTCGCGTTGTCCAGCCAGCGCTGGTGACCCTGGACGTACACGGCCCGGTCGGTGGCCGCCCCGGAGTGCAGCGTGTCGCCGCCGGTGTAGTTGATCCAGGTCGGCCGGAACGGGTTGGTGATGCCGGTCTCGAAGCGCGCCGTGGCGTCGCAGAGGGTCTCCCCGACCTCACCTGACCGCGGCACGAAGCCGGTGGAGATGAGCACGAACCAGCTGCCGTCCGGCGAGAAGTCCACGTCCCGCATGTAGTCCGGGATGCTGGACGCGGCGCACATCTTGCGGTTCGGCAGGTAGTCCCAGGCGTTGACGCTCGCGGCCGTCGTGCCGAGCGTCAGCATGAAGGCCCGGTAGCGGGTCTGGCCGCCGACGCTGGTGAAGTTGCCGACGCCGACCAGCCGGGTGCCGGCCGGGTCGACGGCGAAGCGGTAGACCTCGGTCGGGCCGGCGTTGTCCGCCACCGAGCCGGAGAACGGGATGTTGATGTAGCCGGTGTCGGCGCCGGTGGCCAGGTTGACCGCCTGCACCCGCTTGCTGAAGGTGCCGCTGATGATGAGCCGGCCGTTGACCACCGCGGCCTCGCGGACGGTGTTGTTCAACCCCGCGTTGAAGGCGGTGTCCACCGCGCCGGTGGTCGGGTTGAGCTTGACCAGGCCGCGCCGGGCGACCCCGTTGACGCTGGAGAAGGTGCCGCCGACGTACAGCGAGCCGCCGCTGGCGACGATCGCCCAGACCTGGCCGTTGATGCTCGGCGCGAAGGACTGGATCACCCCGGTGGCCGCGTTGAACGCGACGATGTTGGACCGGTTGACCGTGCCGCCGCCGACGCCGGGCGCCGGGGTGACCGAGCTGAACTCGCCCCCCGCATACAGGATGCCGTTGACCTCGGCCATCTTGTAGACGGCGCCCTGGTTGATGTTGGGCGTGTAGTTGACCGGGTTGGTGCTCACCACCGTCCCGAGCGCGATCGACGCGTCCGCGGTGCCGCTCCCCACCAGAGCGAGCACCGCCGCCGCACCGGTCGCGACCACGCTGCGGAAGATGCCCCTGCGCACGCTCATTCTCGGTCCCCCCACGGGTCCGGACCGCGTGCCCCACCGCAGCGGTCCCGCTCGCCATCGTATGGCGGTGTGACCTGCGGCAATGGCATTCCGCGAATTAGTCCGCGCGAAAGGGCAATCGTTTACTCTATGAATTCAATCGATTACTCGGAGTCAGAAGACGACGACCGAGCGGAGCACGTCGCCCCGGCCCATGGCGGCGAACGCCTCCTCGACCTGGTCGAGCCCGATCGTCTCCGAGACGAACCCGTCCAGGTCCAGCCGCCCCTGCCGGTAGAGGTCGATGAGCATCGGGAAGTCCCGGGACGGCAGGCAGTCGCCGTACCAGGACGACTTCAGCGAGCCGCCGTGGCTGAAGAAGTCCAGCAGCGGCATCTCCAGCCGCATCTCCGGCGTCGGCACGCCGACCAGCACGACGGTGCCGGCCAGGTCGCGGGCGTGGAAGGCCTGCTGGTACGTCTCCGGGCGGCCGACCGCCTCGATGCAGACGTCGGCGCCGAAGCCGTCGGTGGCCGCCCGGATCGCCTCGACCGGGTCCTCCTCGCGGGCGTTCACCGCGTGGGTGGCGCCGAAGCGGCGGGCCGCGCCGAGCTTCCGGCGGTCGACGTCCACCGCGACGATCGTCCGCGCGCCGGCCAGGTGGGCACCGGCGATCGCGGCGGTGCCGACCCCGCCGCAGCCGAAGACCGCGACCGTGTCGCCCCGGGTGATGCCGGCGGTGTTGATCGCCGCCCCGATGCCGGCCATCACGCCGCAGCCGAGCAGCCCGGCCGCGGTCGCCGGCGCCTCCGGGTCGACCTTCGTGCACTGCCCGGCGGCGACCAGCGTCTTCTCCACCAGCGCGCCGATGCCGAGCGCCGGGCTGAGCTCCGTGCCGTCGGCCAGGGTCATCTTCTGGGTCGCGTTCGCGGTGTTGAAGCAATACCAGGGGCGGCCGCGGGAGCAGGCCCGGCAGACGCCGCAGACGGCCCGCCAGTTGAGGATCACGTAGTCGCCGGGAGCCACGTCGGTGACGCCCTCGCCGACGGCGCTCACCGTGCCGGCGGCCTCGTGCCCGAGCAGGAACGGGTAGTCGTCGGAGATCCCGCCCTCCCGGTAGTGCAGGTCGGTGTGGCAGACGCCGCACGCCTGGACGTCGACCAGGGCCTCGCCCGGGCCCGGCTCGGGGACCACGACCGTCTCCACGGTGACCGGCTCGCCGCGGCCCCGGGACACCACACCACGCACCTCGACCGCACTGGCCATCACACTGCCGCCTCCTGCCGCCGTCGCCGCTGGGACCCGAACCATCGCACGACGCATCGTCGCGGCCCAGCCCGGGTAGGCCGGGCCCATGAGCAATCTCAGCGATCCGGGCGAGCTGGCCGAGAGCGCGGCGGAGATCACGGTCCAGGGGACCCAGGGCACCGGCGGCCCGGACCGCCCGGCGAAGACCCTCGACCCGTCCGTACGCGGCTCCGAGACCGCCGCCGAGCCGCTGCCGCAGGACAACGCCGAGCAGCTGGAGTCCGCGCTGCGGGAGGGCGCCGGCTTCCTCCGCATCGCCGACGAGCACGCGGTCGCCCGCCGGGAGGCGCCGACCGAGGACGGCCCCGGCACCTCCCTGGCCTGACGTCGGATGACGCGCCGGCCGCGTGCGAAGGTGTGCCGGTGACCGGTCCCGTCGCGTTCGTGCTCGGGGGCGGCGGCCTGCTCGGCGCGCACGAGGTCGGCATGCTGCGGGCCCTGCTGGAGGCGGGCATCGTGCCCGACCTGGTGGTGGGCACCTCGGTCGGCGCGGTGAACGGGGTGGTGGTCGCCGCGGCCCCGTCCGCGGAGGCGGTCGACCGGCTCGGCGCGCTGTGGCGCGAGCTGGACTCCAGCGGCCTGTTCGCCGGCTCCGTGCTGGGCCGGCTGCGCACGCTGGCCCGGACCCGGACCAGCCTGCACACCGACGAGCCGCTGCGCGAGCTGCTCGACCGGCACCTGCCGGTGCGCACGTTCGCCGAGCTGGCGGTGCCGTTCCAGTGCGTGGCCGCGAGCGTGGAGCGGGCGGCCGAGCACTGGTTCAGCAGCGGGTCGCTGACCGACGCGGTGCTGGCGTCCTGCGCGGTGCCCGGGCTGCTGCCGCCGGTGCAGGTGGGCGGCGAGACGTTCCTGGACGGCGGGCTGGTGCACAGCATCCCGGTCGGGCGGGCGGTCACCCTCGGCGCCCGCACCGTGTACGTGCTGCAGGTCGGCCGGATCGAGCGCCCGCTGCGGCCGCCGCGCCGGCCCTGGGAGGTCGGGCTCGTCGCCTTCGAGGTGGCCCGGCGGCACCGCTTCGCCGCGGACATGGCCGCGCTGCCGGCCGAGGTGACCGCGCACGTGCTGCCCACCGGCCTGCCGGACACGCCGGACGGCCTGCGCGGCCAGCTGCGCTACCGGGACACCGCCGGGATCGGCGAGCGGATGGACACCGCGTACGTGGCCTCGGCGGCGTACCTGGAGCGCATGCGGTGAGCCGGCGGACCCAGAGCCGCGCGCTCCCGCCGCCGCTGGTCCGCCGGGTGGTCAGCGTGCCGCTGGTGCTCGCCGCGCTGCCGCTGCTGATCGCCACGCTGCCGCTGTGGGCGCTGGCCGGGCTGGTCACCGAACCGTTCCTGCCCGGGCGGCAGCGGCCGCTGCGGCTGCTCTGGTTCGGGGTGGTGTGGCTGGCCATCGAGTGGGTGGCGCTCGCGACGCTGGGCTGGATGTGGCTGCGGGCCGGCTTCGGGCGGCGGCTCGCCTCGCCGCGCTGGCAGGCCGCGCACCTGCGGCTGCTGGGCTGGATCCTGGACCGGGTCTACGCCACCGCCCGGCGTACCTTCCGGCTGCGGGTGGTCGGCTCCGGCCCGGGCGGGCCGCTGCCCCGGGACCGGCCCCTGCTGGTGCTCTGCCGGCACGCCGGCCCGGGCGACTCGGTGCTGCTGATCCGGGCGCTGGTGGCGCTGGCCGAGCGGCGGCCGCGGATCGTGCTCAAGGACGCGCTGCAGCTCGACCCGACCGTGGACATCCTGCTCAACCGGCTGCCCAACCGCTTCATCACGCCGCGGCCCGGGGTGGCCGAGGACGTGGAGCAGGCGATCGCCTCGCTGGCCTCCGACGCCGGCCCGGGCGACGCGGTGGTCATCTTCCCGGAGGGCGGCAACTTCTCCGAGCGCCGGCGGGTCCGGGCGATCGAGCGGCTGCGCCGCCTGGGACACGAGGACGAGGCGGCGAAGGCCGAGCAGATGCGGCACCTGATGGCACCCAAGCCGGGCGGCACCCTGGCCGCGCTCGGCGCGGCCCCGACCGCCGACGTGCTGCTGGTCGCGCACGAGGGCCTGGAGGACCTGTCCACCCTCGGCGACCTGTGGACCAAGCTGCCGATGGACGACGTCGTGGACGTCCGCTGGTGGTACGTGCCGTCCGCGGAGCTGCCCCGGGACCGCGACGTCGACGCCCAGGTCGACTGGCTCTTCGACTGGTGGACCCGGATGGACCGCTGGGTCGCTGAGCGCCGCGTCGCCGCCGGCCACGCCCCACCCGACCCCCCACCCCCCGTCCCCCACTCCCCGCCCGACCACCCCGCCGCCTGACCACTCCCCGCCGGCTGGTGACTTCCCGGGCCGGCTGGTGACTTCCCCGCCGGCTGACTCCCGGGATCCACTTCCCCGGCCGACTGACCACTTCCCCCGCCGACTGAGCACTTCCCTGCCGACTGAGCAGCTACAGGTGCTCAGTCGCGGGGCGGGGCTGCTCAGTGGGGGGCGGGAGCTGCTGCAGTGGGGGAGGGCTCAGATGTCGCCGGAGAAGGTGTCGCAGGAGTTGGGGTTGCCGGACCGGTAGCCGGTCAGGAACCAGCGCTGCCGCTGCTCGGACGAGCCGTGCGTCCAGCCCTCCGGGCTGATCCGGCCCTGGGTGCGCTGCTGGATCCGGTCGTCGCCCACCGCCGCGGCGGCGTCCAGCGCGACCTTGATCTCCGCCTCGGTCGGCTCCTTGATCAGCGCGCGGCCCTGGGCGTCGGTGGTGCGGCTGGCGTTCTTCGTCCACACGCCCGCGTAGCAGTCGGCCTGCAGCTCCAGCCGGACGGACCCGCTCTCCGGGCCGGTGGACTGGTCGCGGCCGACCCGGTCCGACGTGCCCAGCAGATTCTGCACGTGATGCCCGTACTCGTGCGCGACCACGTACGCCTGCGCCAGCGGGCCGCCCTGCGCGCCGAAGCGGCTGCTCAGCTCGTCGAAGAAGCCGACGTCCATGTAGACCATGGCCGTCGGTCGGGCAGTAGAACGGGCCGACCGCGGAGGTCGCGTTGCCGCAGCCGGTCTGCACGCCGCCCTGGAAGAGGATCGTCCGGGTGGCCCGGTAGCCGCCGTTGCGGTTGCCGAAGGCCTTCTCCCAGTAGTCCTGCACGCTGTTGGTGTAGCCGACGATGCGGCAGTCGATCCGCTCGTTGGCGTCCGCGCCGGTGCGGCACTCGGCGGCGATCTCGTCGCCGGACACCGACCCGTTCTGGCCCGGCTGCAGCTGGGTGGGCAGGCCGCCGCCGGTCGGGTCGCGCCGCCGAGCGCGCTGATGATCAGGTAGACGATGACGCCGACGATGCCGAGGCCGCCGCCGCCGACCGCAAGTCCGCCCATGCCACGCCCGCCCCCGCCGGCCTGCGAGGTGTCAAGGCTGGCATCGTCATTGAAGGTCACGGCCGGAACTTCCCCGCCCGCGGCGCCGGTGACACCTGACCACACCGTCACCAAACTTGTTGGTGCAAGTGCCTGTGTGCCCGAGCGGTCCGGCGTACGGTCGAGTCGCGGCCGCCGGGACCGCTGCGGCCAAGTTCCGTCGGGGGCTGCGCCCGGGGGCCGAGGGGGCGACATGCACGGCTTCCTGCAGCGCGTCGGACTCACCTCAGCCCGCTGGCACTGGGCGGTGATCATCGCCTGGGTCGTCATCCTCGCCGGCCTGGTCAGCGCGCGCAGCCTCTGGGGCGGGGAGTTCTCCAACGACTACTCGGTCCCGGGCAGCGAGTCGCAGGCCGGGCTCGACCTGCTCCAGCAGGAGTTTCCGCAGCAGGGCGGCTACGCCGGCCAGATCGTCTTCGCCGCGCCGAGCGGGAAGACGGTGGCCGAGAGCACCTCGGCGGTGAACCAGGCCGTCGCGGATGTGTCCAAATTGGACCACGTGCTCAGCGCGGTCAGCCCGTTCGCGGCGGCGGACTCGCCGCTGGTGGCGAAGAGCGGCTCGGTCGCGTACGCGACCGTGAACTTCGACGTCGTCACCACCTCGCTGCCGCCGGACTACCTCGACGACCTCGACACCGCGGTGCAGCCGGCCCGGGCCGCCGGCTTGCAGGTGGAGTACGGCGGTGCGGCCGGCCAGATCGGGTCCGGCGAGAGCGACCGCACCTCGGAGGCGCTCGGCCTGGCCTGCGCGCTGGTGCTGCTGCTGTTCATGTTCAGCTCGGTGGTGGCCGCCGCCGTGCCGCTGCTGTCCGCCGTCTTCAGCGTCGGCGCCGGGCTGTCCCTGCTCGGGCTGCTCGCCGCCGCGCTGACCTTCCCGACCAGCGCGCCCACGGTCGCGACCCTGCTGGGTCTCGGGGTCGCCGTCGACTACGGGCTCTTCCTGGTGGCCCGGCACCGGGACCAGGTCGACGCGGGCATGTCGGTCCAGGACTCGGCCGGGCTGGCCAACGCGACGTCCGGCTCGGCCATCGTCGTCGCCGGCACCACCGTGGTCATCGCGATCCTCGGCCTGTACGTGTCCGGCGTGCCGTTCGTGGGCGCCCTCGGGCTGTCCGCCGCCATCGTCGTCGCGGTCACGATGCTGGCCGCGCTGACCCTGGTGCCGGCGTTCCTGGGCGTCGCGAAGGGCAACGTCCGCTCGCTGGCGGACCGCATCCGGGAGCGGCGCGCCCGCCGGGCCGGCGCCCAGACGCCCCGGGCGGTGACCACCACCCTGTCGGTCGCCGAGCAGGGCCACGAGCACAGCGCGTTCGCCCGCTGGGGCCGGATGGTCAGCGGCCGGCCGTGGCCGTGGGCCATCGGCAGCGTGATCGTGCTCGTCCTGCTGTCGATCCCGCTGTTCTCCATCCAGTTCGGACAGCTGGACGCCGGGACCCATCCCACCAGCGAGACCGACCGGCGGGCGTACGACCTGATCGCCGAAGGCTTCGGGCCGGGCGCCAACGGCCCGGCCACCGTCGTCGTCGCGCTGCCCCAGCAGTCCTCTTCGGACAACCAGACGCTGCTCAACACCATCCACGACACGCTCGCCAAGACACCGGGGGTGGCCAGCGTGTCGGCCCCGGTGGTCAACCAGTCCGGAACCACGGGTGTCCTCAACGCCATCCCGACGACCGCCCCCCAGGACGAGGCGACGACCGAGCTGGTGGACCGGCTGCGCACCGACGTGCTGCCGTCCCTGCAGGCGACCACCTATCTGACCGGGACGGTGCCCGGCTACGTCGACTTCACCGAGAAGGTCGTCTCCCGGCTGCCGCTGCTGATCGCGGCGGTCGTCCTGCTGTCCGTGCTGCTGCTCACCACCGCGTTCCGGTCGCTGGCCATCGGCATCAAGGCCGGCGCCATGAACCTGCTGTCGGTCGCGGCGTCGTACGGCGTCGTGGTCGCCGTCTTCCAGTGGGGCTGGGGGTCCAGCCTGATCGGCATCGAGGAGACCGTGCCGATCCCGTCCTTCGTGCCGATGCTGATGTTCGCGATCATCTTCGGCCTGTCCATGGACTACGAGGTCTTCCTGCTCTCCCGGGTGCACGAGGCCTACGTGGAGACCGGCGACTCGCACCGCAGCGTCGCGATCGGCCTGGGCGGGACGGCCCGGGTGATCACCACGGCGGCGGCGATCATGATCGTGGTGTTCTCCAGCTTCGTCTTCGACCCGGACCCGACGATCAAGATGCTGGCCGTCGGGATGGCCTTCTCCGTGCTCATCGACGCGACCGTGGTCCGGATGTGCCTGGTGCCGGCGATCATGTCGCTGCTCGGGGACCGGGCCTGGTGGATGCCGCGCTGGCTCGACCGGATCCTGCCGCACCTCGACATCGAGGGCTCGAACGTCGAGCGCGACCAGGCGGCGCCGGAGCCCGCCCTGGTGTTCCGCGCCGGACGGTGCTGCTGTGGACGGTGCGCCGGGGCGGCAGAGCCGGCCCGGGGAGGTCACGCCGCTGGCCTGACCGGCGCGGTGACCGGCCGGGTCAGGGCTCCGGGGGTCAGCGGTCCGGCCGGCGGCAGTGCAGCGTCCCGTCCGGGTGGACGGCGTGCACGGCGCCGCCGGCGGCGCCGAGCTCGCGCAGCCCCGCGCGGAGGTCGGCGGCGCCGGCGTCCAGCGTCTGCGCGACCGTCGGCACCGGCTCGGACCAGGCCCGGCGGGCGGCGTGCCCGGCGGTCGCGAGCGGGTGCACGCTGCCGCCGCTGCGCAGCGCGGCCGCCGCCTCGCCCAGCCGGGCCAGCGTCTCGTCGAGCACCCCGGCCAGCGCCGCGCCGTTGCTGTCGCAGAGCCCGGCCACCAGCTCCGGGCGGCTGCCGGCGACCCGGGTGCCGTCCCGGAAGGAGCCGGCCGCGAGCGCGCCGGCGAGCGGGCCGCCCGCCGCGCCGGCCACCGCGAGCGCGAGGGCGAGCAGGTGCGGCAGGCCGCTGATCCGGGCCTGCGCGTCGTCGTGGTCGGCCGCCCGGCACGGGACGGCGTGGCCGCCCGCGCCGGTGACCAGCTCGGCCACCCGCAGCCAGGCGGTCAGGTCGGTGTCGTCCTCGACGCAGAGCACCCAGGCCGCGCCGTCCAGCAGCGCCGGGTCGGCGGCGGCGAAGCCGGCCCGCTCCGTCCCGGCCATCGGGTGGCCGCCGACGAAGCGGTCCGCGACCCCGGCCGCGCGGGCGGCCGCCAGCACCGGCGCCTTCACCGAGCCGACGTCGGTCAGCACCGGACAGTCGGTGGTGGACAGTGCGGTCAGGACGGTCGCCAGGGCGGCCAGCGGCGTGGCCAGCACGGTGACGTCGGCGCCGGCCGCCGCGTCCTCGACCCCGGCGGCGACGGCGAGCCCGGCCGCCGCGGCCAGCTCCCGGGTGGCCGGGTCGGTGTCCCAGCCGGTGACGTCGTGGCTGCGGGCGAGCCGGCGCGCCACCGACCCGCCGATCAGGCCCAGACCGATCACCGCCACCCGCACGGGCGTCATGGTCCCGCGCGGCGTCCCCGGATCAGTCCTCGGGGGGAGCGGGCGCCGCCCGCAGCCCCGGCCCGGTGGCCCACTCGGCGTCCGGCGTGGGCAACCCGACCTGCAGCGCCTCGAGCAGCGCCGGCACGTCGGCCGCGGCCAGCCGCACCGTTCCGGTGCACCGGGCGCCGTCCCACAGGGACAGCACCACCAGGTCGTCCTCGGGGTGCCAGCTCACCCGCAGCGCCCGCCCACCGCCGCGAGCGTCCCGCACCACACCCCCGAACTCGGGAATCGGCCGTACGGCGCCCATGCGGTCAGGATGCGGTCAGAAGCTGTGAAAGTCCATGTCCGCTAAGGGTGAAGGCGCCCCGGGATGCCGCCCGAGCTGGTCCCCGAAGAGCCGCCGCCGCCCCGTCACCCGCCGACCCCACCACACCCACCACCCGCCGCATCCCGACACTGGACGGTCGACCCCTTTCAGGAAGTTCGTGTGTCTGCCACGATCCGGCGACGGGGTCGGCGAGGAGGCCGGTGTGGCGGAGGACGGCTTCGCGGTGACGGTCTACCGCGACGGCGGGCGGTGGGACTGCGCGCTGCTGCCGCCGGCCGTGCTCGACGACCTCGACGCCTGCGTCGCGGCGTTGCGTCAGCAGCCCCCGGAGGGCGGCGCGGTGGCGCTGGTCGACGTCGCCGACGAGTTCTTCGTCGCGCTGCGGCTCACGCCGTCCGGCGACCTGCGGGTGCTGCTGTCCGACATGACCGCCGCGGAGGAGTGGGACATCGCCCGGCAGGCGCTCGACCTGGTCGACACGGGGGAGCTGCCCGAGCCGGCCGACCCGGAAGAGGTGTGGCCGGTCGGTGACCTGGGCATCTTCCGCGACCTGGGCCTGGACGAGCGGGAGCTCGGCACGATCCTCGGCGACGTGGACCTGTGGGCGGACGAGATGCTCACCGCGGTCGCCGCCCGGATCGGCGTCGGCGAGCCGTTCGCCCGGGTCCTGGCGAGCCTGCAGGAGAGTGCTGTCGACTGACCCCGCACCACCATCCGTGACCGCGCCGACCGTCAGCCCGGAGGACGACGTGTCGTACTTCGCCGCCGCGCTAGCCCGCACGCCCGACGGCTGGACCGCCCGCGAGCTCGACCTCGACGACGCGGCCGATGTGGACGAGGTCGCCGACCGCGTCCGCGATCTGGACAGCCGGGCCGAGACCG
>CAWKIV010000021.1:0-243294 GCA_963849885.1 uncultured Actinomycetota bacterium
CGCTGCTCTTCGTCGAGGAGGACGACGAGTACCTGGCGATCCTGCGGATCGACGCCGATGCCGACGACCTGCGCGTCTTCGTCTCCGACGGGCACGCCGCGGACTCGTACCCGGTGGCCGAGATCTTCGTCGTCGCGGTCGAGGGCCCGGCGCCCGGAGGCGGCGACGACGACCCGCCGGGCCGGGACGACGAGCCGCTCGGCGACGCCGACCTGCTCGCCGACCTCGGCACCAACCGGCGGGAGCTGGTCGCGCTGGTCAAGCACGAGGGCACGCTGCCGGCCGACGTGATCACCGAGGTGTGCGAGCGGGCCGGGTGCGTCGACGAGCTCGAGACGCTGCGCGGAGCGTGAGCAACGCCGGTCCGTACGACGCGCTGATGCGCCGTGCGCTGACCGTCGCCGCCGGCGCCGACGCGACCGGGGACGTCCCGGTCGGCGCGCTGGTCGTGTCACCGTCCGGAGCGGTCCTCGCCGAGGCCGCCAACGCCCGGGAGCGGGACGGTGACCCGACCGCCCACGCCGAGCTGCTGGCCCTGCGGTCGGCGGCCCGGGCGGTCGGCTCGTGGCGCCTCGACGGCTGCACGCTCGTGGTCACGCTGGAGCCGTGCACCATGTGCGCCGGCGCCCTGGTCCTGGCCCGCGTGTCCCGGCTGGTCTACGGCGCGCCCGATCCCAAGGCCGGCGCGGTCGAGTCGCTCTGGGACGTGGTCCGCGACCGCCGCCTCAACTCCCGCCCCGAGGTCATCGGCGGCGTCCTGGCCGCCGAGTCCGCCGATCTGCTCCGTACCTTCTTCGCCGCCCACCGCCGCCGGCACGCCCCCTGAAGTCCCGTACACTCCTTCGCGGTGGAGTCGCCTAGTGGCCGAGGGCGCACGCCTCGAAAGCGTGTGAGGTGAAAGCCTCCGTGGGTTCAAATCCCACCTCCACCGCTCTCCTGACCAGGCCAGGCGCCGGGCCGCGCAGCGCTGCGCGACCCGGCGTCGCGTCGCGGCGATCCCGGTGGTGTGGACGGCTCGGCGCGAACCGGGGCGGACCCGAATCTCACCCGTCCGGGATGACGCCTGCCCGGCCGCCGCTCCTCCAGGCTCACGGCACTGCTGAGGGCGCGGGGACGGTGATCCGGGGATGGTGACCACGGAGCGGGAGGCGCCCGGGCGGGCCACGGTCGCCCAGCGCTGGCTGGCGCGTGGCGCCATCGTCGCGGCCGGCGCATCGGTGCTCGTGCCGTTGCTGGCGCTCGGCTTCAGGGGCAGCGTGGCCGTGACCGTCGTCGGCGTGATCGGCCTGGCCCTGACCGCGGCAGCGGTGTGGTGGGCATTGACCAACAAGGGTCTGCTCCGCTGGCTCGCCTGCGCCGTGGCCGTCCTCGCGCCGCTCGTGGTGCTGGTCATGTACACGAGCAGGGATCTGCTCTGGGTCGTGCTGCTGGCGTTGGCCCTGCTGGTCCTGGCGGGGGTCGCCGGCCGGGCCGCTCTGCGCCGCGAGGCCGTACCCGAGAAGATGCGCGAACACGACGCCCCGCCGCCCCGACGGCCGTACCTGATCATGAACCCGCGATCCGGCGGTGGGAAGGTGACCCGGTTCGGTCTCAAGGACAAGGCCGAGGCGCTCGGCGCCGAGGTCGTCCTGCTCGAGGGGCCGGGGCCCGTGGACGTGGGCGAGCTGGCCCGCACGGCGGTGGCCAACGGTGCCGACCTGCTGGGCGTCGCCGGCGGCGACGGGACCCAGGCACTGGTGGCCGGCATCGCGGCCGAGCACGACATTCCGCTGCTGGTCATCTCGGCCGGCACCCGCAACCACTTCGCCCTCGACCTCGGGCTGGACCGGGAAGACCCCGCACGGTGCCTGGACGCGCTCGAGGACGGGGTCGAGCTGCAGATCGACCTGGGGTATATCTCCGGCCGTCCGTTCGTCAACAACGCCTCCTTCGGGGCCTACGCTGCGATCGTGCAGAGCCCGGCCTACCGTGACGACAAGGCCGGCACCACCATGGACCAGCTGCCGGGGCTGCTGGCCGGCAAGCAGGGGCCACGGCTGGTGGCCAAGGCCGAGAACGTGACCGTCGAAGGGCCCCAGGCGGTCCTGGTGAGCAACAACCAGTACGGGATGGGGGACATCGCCGGGCTCGGGCGGCGGGCCCGGCTGGACCGCGGCAACCTGGGGATGTTCGCCGTCACGGTCAACAGCGCGGCCCAGGCGGCCGGCCTGCTGAGCGGGCGTCGCTCACGAGGGCTCACCAGCGTGGCCGCGCGTGAGGTGGTGGTCGACGCCGACGCCACCCAGATCCCGGTGGGGGTGGACGGCGAGGCGCTGCTGCTGGACACGCCGGTGCGCTGCACCGTGCGACCGGGTGCCTTGCGGGTCCGGGTGCCCCGGGACCGGCCGGGGGTGCCCGAAGCCAAACCCATCCTGGATTGGAAGCGCATCTGGCAGATGGCGCTGACCGTGCCGGGCACCGGCCGTGGATGACGGCGCCGCTCCCGGCAGGACGAGCCCTCCCGCGACCATCCACAGCGGCGCCCTCGGCGAGCTGGACCAGATCGACCAGGCCGTCTACCTGGCGATCGCGGCCACGCCGTCGCCCAGCCTCGACTTCGTCCTCAGCCGGCTGACGTCGGCCGCCGACCACTCCAAGCTGTGGTTCGCCGTCGCCGCGGCGCTCGCGCTGAAGCCGGGCCGGCCGCGGCGGGCCGCCCTGCTCGGGGTGGCGAGCATCGGGCTCGCCTCGGCGACGGCCAACCTCGTCGGCAAGACATTGCTCAGGCGCGCCCGTCCGGACCGGACCGTGGTCGACCTGCCGGCCGGGCGCATCGTCAGGATGCCCGGCTCGACCTCGTTCCCGTCCGGCCACTCCGCCTCGGCCTTCGCCTTCGCGACGGCGGTCGGGGACGAGCTGCCGCTGGCGTGGCTGCCGCTGCACACCCTGGCCGCCGCCGTCAGCTACTCCAGGGTCCACACCGGCGTGCACTTCCCGGGTGATGTGCTCGCCGGCTCGCTCCTGGGCACCGGCGCCGCCGTCGTCGTCCGGTACGCGGGCAGGAGGGCCTTCAGCGCCGGGCGTCAGCGGCCCTCCGGTTCGAGCTGCGGGCGCGGCTCCACGTCCTCCTCGTCCCAGGGGACGCCCGTCTCGGCCACGTAGGCGTCGACCCCGGTGCCCACGGTGGGATGGAAGCGTTCCGGGCCGATCAGCTCGATCAGTCCGTAGCGCGCCAGGCGGTCCTTGACCGGGTCCTTGACCTCGGCGAAGTGCAGCTCGACGCCGGCGGCGGCGAGGTCGTCGTGCAGGCCCTCGATCACGTCGGCGGCGGTGGTGTCCACGTCGGTGACCGGCTCGGCGGTCACGACGATCCAGCGTGCCGGCGTGGGCGAGGTCGCCACCGCCTCGCGCACGTCCAGGCCGAAGATCTCGGCGTTGGCGAAGAACAGGGGAGCGTCCCAGCGGAACAGCACCAGCCCGGGCACCCGCCTGGCCTCCGGGTAGCGGGTCACGTCGTGGTAGCCCTTCAGGCCGTCGACCCTGCCGAGCACGGTGTCGTACGGACGCCAGGCCCTCCTGATGAAGTTCAGCAGGGACAGCGCCACGGCGATGAAGATGCCCTCGATCACCCCGAGGAACGCCACCCCGAGCAGGCAGGCGATCGAGAGCGCGAACTCGGTCCTGCGCAGGTGCCACAGCTTGCGGACCCCTTCGACCTCGACCAGGCTCAGCGACGCCGCGATGACCACGGCGGCCAGGGCCGACGACGGCAGGTTCTGGACCAGGTTGGGCAGGAACAGCAGCATCAGTGCGATCGCCCCCGCGCCGACGATGCCGGTGAGCTGGGACTTGGCTCCGGCCTGCTCGGCCACCGGAGTCCTGGAGGACGAGCTGCTGATCGGGAAGCCCTGGAAGAAGGCGGTGGCGATGTTGGCGGTCCCGAGCGCGACCATCTCCTGGTTCGGGTTCACCTTGTAGCCGCCCCTGATCGCGAAGGTCCGCGACAGGACGCTGGTGTCGGCGAAGGAGACGAGCGCGATGCCGAGCGCTCCGCCCGCGAGCGTGGCCAGGTTGGAGGGTGACAGGTCGGGCACGGCGAACGACGGCAGTCCCTGGGGCAGCGGGCCGACCACCGACAGGTCGTACCTGTCGGCCAGCTCGAGCGCCCCGACGACGACCGTCGCGCCGACCACGGCGACGAGCACTCCGGGTACCTTCGCCAGCCAGCGCTTGAAGCCGAGGATCACGGCCAGGCAAACCAGGCCGATCCCCAGCGCGACGCCGTTGGTCTCGCCGTCGGCGACGCCCTTGACGAATTCGGTCACCTCGCCGACCAGGTCCTCGGCGTCGACCGAGAACCCGAACAGTTTGGGGAGCTGCCCCACCAGGACGGTCAGGGCGATCCCGTTCATGTAGCCGTAGCGCACCGGCTTGGACAGCACGTCGGTGATGAACCCGAAGCGCAGCAGGCCGGCGCCCATGTTGATGATCCCGGCCAGGAGCGCGAGCGTGCCGGCCAGCGCGACGGCCTGGTCGGGGTCGCCCGCCGCCAGGGGCACGACGGAGACCGCGATCAGGGGCGCGAGCGAGGAGTCGGGACCGAGGACCAGGATCCGGCTCGGCCCGAACAGGGCATAGGCGATCAGCGGGATCATGGTCGCGTACAGCCCGTAGATGGGTGGCAGCCCCGACGCCTCGGCGTAGCCCATCCCGGCGGGCACCAGCAGCGCGGTGAGCACGAGCCCGGCGACCAGGTCGCGGGGCAACCAGGCGGCCTGGTAGCTCAGCAGCGTACGCAGCCCCGGCAGCCACTTCAGGCGGTCGGTGGCCGGCTGCTCCGTCGTCGGGGTCGGCGGCTGCTGGTCGGTGGTCATCCGCTGAACGCCGCTTCGGTCGTGGGCCTGCTTGATCCCTCAGCGCCCTGCATCTGGTTCGTTCTCCCTCCACCCGGCCCCCGCCCGACCCGAAGCGCTCAGACGCCTTCGACCGCCTCCAGCCGTCCGGATCGGATCGCCTGCGCGAATGCCTGGTAGTCGAGCTCGTTCTGCTCGGCATACCGCTTGGCGAAGTCGACGATCGACCGGTCGAACCGGTCGTCCTCGCCCAGGTACTCGGTGATCGCGATCGGGTCCCCGGACCGGGCGTGGGCCCGGGCCAAGGTCCATCCGCAGACACGGGCATAGACACGGAGGCCGAGCGGCGTCATCGACTCGACCTCGGCCGAGCCCTTCATGTCGCGCAACTGGCGCCAGTAGTAGTTGCGGCCCACCTCGATCTGACCCCTGGTCCAGCCCAGGAAGATGTCGCTGGTGGCCTGCATCATCCGCTGCCCGCACACCACCCGCTCACCGTGCTGCTTGTAGCGGCTCTTGGGCAGGTGGCCCTCCAGGACCGAGGCGGTCGCCTCCTTGACCTGCAGGAACAACGGATCCTGTTGACCGCGGCCCTGGAGCAGGACGATGTAGGCCCGGGTGCCGACACTGCCCACCCCCACCACCTTGCGGGCCATGTCGACCATCTGGAACCGCTCCAGCAGGTGGCGCTGATCGTCCCGGAGGGTGGCCCGGTAGCCACGGTACTGCTTGTGGATCACGCTCTCGAGGGCTTCCGCCGAGATGCCGTAGGTGCTCTCCAGCTCCCGCGCCGGGACCACGATCGGTGGCTTGCTCGCGATCCGGTACTGGCCGTCGACCTGCTCGGCGAGCTTGGACAGTGCCTGCAAGCTGTCCCGCGTATGCGCCTTCGCCACTTGCTTGCGCGCCTTGCTCGCCGCCCGGTCGGCGTCCTTCGCCGCCTTCTTGGATGTCCGCCTGGCTGTGGCGGCGGCGTCGCCGACCACCTTGAGGAACTCATCCTCGGCCAGGTGGGCGTACCAGATGTCCAACGTACGCATCGTGGCGAACTCGGCCATCGCCTCCCGGTAGGCGGCAACCGACGCCAGCGTCGCCGCCTTCGTGTCCGCCTTGCCGAAGCCGTTGTTGCGGGCGGCGATCGTGAAGCTTGCCGCCAGCCGCTTCACGTCGTACTCGAACGGTCCCGGCAGGGTCTCGTCGAAGTCGTTGAGGTCGAACACCAGCCGCCGCTCGGGAGAGGCGAAGGCACCGAAGTTCGACAGGTGGGCGTCGCCGCACAGCTGGACCCGCAGGCCGGCGGTGGGCGTGCCGTTCAGGTCGGCGGCCATGATCTTGGCCGTACCTCGGTAGAAGGTGAACGGCGAGACCAGCATCCGCCCGTGGCGGACCGGTACCAGGTCGGACTCTCGGGTGAGGTTCTGCTCCTCGAGCAACCCCACCGGTTCGGGGCGGTCCGCGGCTGGCACCCAGCCGGCATGGCTGTCCGGAGGGGTGCGGTCCCGCGCCTCCTTGCCCTGCGCCCGGCGCTCGTCCTCGCTCAGGTGTGGAACCTGCCTGCTCACGGCCATTGCCTGCGCCTCCGCTCCCGCCCCGTCCCCGCTGGATTTCATTGATAGCGGTGGCCAGGTGCCCCGGCATCATCCCGATTGGATGACGCACGCTCACGCGCGCACGCCGCTCCGAACGATCGTCAGCAGCGATCTGCGGGCTCCCCGGCTGAGCGCGCCGGACATCCGTCCACCCTGGGCGGAATGTCAGGATGAAGGCATGAGCGTCGTGGTGATCAACGTGTTGAGCGTGCCGGGCGGGGACGGGCGGGTGCTGGAGGAGCGGTTCGCGGGGCGGGCCGGGTTGGTGGACAAGGCCGAGGGGTTCGAGGGCTTCGAGCTGCTGCGCCCGGTGGACGGCACCGACCGGTACCTCGTCTACACCCGGTGGCGCAGCGAGGAGGACTTCCAGGCCTGGCAGTCCTCGCGGGACTTCGCCAAGGGGCACGCGCAGGCGGCGCGGGACCGGGGCGCCGAGCGGCCGGCGTCGACCGCGGGCGAGGTCTGGCAGTTCGAGGTCGTGCAGGCGGCCACGCCCGGCTGAGCGGTTCCGGGTCGTACGAGCGGCCTAGGCTCGGGGTCATGCCGCCGCCCGTCGTCGCCGTCGCCAGCGGGAAGGGCGGCGTCGGCAAGACCAGCGTCGCCGTCGGGCTGGCCCGCGAGCTGGTCCGCCAGGGTCTGCGGGTCGGGTTGCTGGACGCCGACCTGCACGGGCCGGACGTGCCGCGGATGCTCGGCATCCGGCGCGACGTCAAGGCCACGTCGGTCACGCTGACCGCCGCCGGCGGCGCGCCGAACGCGGCGCTGGAGGCGGTCGACGTCGCCGGCCTCCGGGTCGCCTCGGTCGGCTTCCTGCTCGGCGGCGACCAGGGGCTGACCATGGCCGGCCCGTTCGCGCACCTCATGCTCGGCCGGCTGCTGCACCAGACGGTGTGGGGCGAGCTGGACGTGCTCGTGGTCGACCTGCCGCCCGGCACCGGGGAGATCCAGCAGGGCCTGCTCGCCCAGGCCGAGGACGTCGCGGTGCTGCTCGTGGTGACGCCGGCGGAGATCTCCCACCTGGACACCGGCCGGGCGGTCGCGGTGCTCCGGCAGGCCCGGGTCCCGCTGCTCGGCGGCGTGGAGAACATGGCCTACCTCGCCTGTCCGCACTGCGGCGAGCGCACCGCGCTGCACGTGCCGGCTCCGGAGGACCGCACGGTCTGGGCGCTGGGCGTCGAGCGGCTGGCCACGGTGCCGTACCGGGCGGATGCGGTGGTCACCGGCGAGGACATCGGCCCGGTCGCGGCGGCGGTGCGCCGGCATCTCGGACGCCCTGGGCGAAACCCGGCTGCCCCTGGGGGGTGAGCCGGTTACCGTCGCGGCGATGCTGCCGTGGCGGAGGACCGACGCGCCCCGGCTCGGGCGCGGCTTCGGCCCGCTGTGGGCGGCCAGCGCGGTCTCGAACGTCGGCGACGGCATCGTCCTGGCCGCCGGCCCGCTGCTGGTCGCCTCGCTCACCGACGACCCGGCGCTGATCGCCGGCGCCGCCTTCGCCCAGCAGCTGCCGTGGCTGCTCTTCTCGCTGATCAGCGGCGCGTACGTGGACCGGCTGGACCGCCGCCGCCTGGTGCTGGCGGTGAACCTCGTGCGCGCCGCCGTGCTCACCGCCCTGACCGTGGCGGTGGCCACCGGCGCCGGCACCGTGCCGCTCATCTACCTGGCCTTCTTCGTGCTCGGCACCGCGGAGACGCTGGCCGACAACGCGTCGATCACGTTGCTGTCCACGGTGGTCCCGGCGAAGGCCCTGCCGAGCGCGAACGCCCGGCTCATGGGCACCCAGATCCTGGCCAACCAGATGGTCGGCCCACCGCTCGGCGCGTGGCTCTTCGTCGCCGCGGCCGCGCTGCCCTTCGGCGCCAACGCGGCCACCTTCCTGGTCGCGGCCGGGCTGGTCAGCCTGCTGCCCCGGCAGGTCGGCCGGTCGGCCGAGCCGGTCGAGCGCCGGCGGCTGCGGACCGAGATCGCCGAGGGCGTCCGCTGGCTGTGGCACCACCGGGTGCTGCGGATGCTCGCCGTCTCGCTGGCCCTGATGAACGTCACGCTGTTCGGCGCCCTCTCGATCCTGGTGCTGTACGCGCGAGACCGGCTCGGGCTGTCCGAGGTCGGGTACGGCGTGCTGCTCGCCTGCAGCTCGGTCGGCGGGCTGGCCGGCTCGGTGGTGGCCGGCCCGCTGGAGCGGCGCTTCGGCGCCTCCCTGCTGCTGCGGGTGGGGCTGATGATCGAGACCGCGACCCACCTCGTCTTCGCGCTGACCCGCACCCCCTGGGTCGCCGCCGCGACGTTCACGGTCTTCGGTCTGCACGCGGTCGTGTGGGGCGTGGTCACGTTGTCGATCCGGCAGCGGGTGGTGCCGGGCCGGCTGCTCGGCCGGGTCAACAGCGTCTACTACCTCTTCAGCATCGGTGGCGCCGCGCTGGGGGCGCTGTCCGGCGGGCTGCTGGCGCGGTACTTCGGGATCACCGCGCCGTTCTGGACCGCCTTCGGGCTGATGGTCGGGCTCACCGTGGTGGCCTGGCGACTGTTCACCCCGGCGGCGCTGGAGGCCGAGCAGCAGCAGGTCGAGCAGGAGCACGTCGAGCCGGCTACGCCCAGCTGACCACGACGAGGGCCTGGTCGTCGTGCCGCTTGCTGCGCGGCCACCGGCGCCCGTCCGGGTCGGCGGCCTCGACCGCGCGGACCGCGCCGAGCACCGCCGCCGGCCCGCCCGTCCGCATCAGCTCCAGCGCGGCCGACCAGGACGGCAGGCCGATCCGGCCGATGCCGCGGGTCACGCCGTCGGTGGCCAGCGCCGCGCCGGCCAGCGCGCCGGCCGGCCAGCTGCGCACCAGCGCGTGCCCGGCGGCGGCCGGGTCGGCCTCGGCGATCCAGTAGCCGCCGCGGCAGTTGCGGTGCCGGCGTTGCTCGCCGACCAGGTCCCGGAGCAGCGACCGGTGCTCCTGGTCGTAGCCGCCGCCGGCGCTGAGCCGGTCGTGGTACGCGACCCGCTGCGCCGGCGCCACCGCGGCGAGCCGGTCGTCCACCACCTCCTCGGCGGGCCGGCCGGGCGCGAAGGCGACGAGCGAGCTGTCGCCGAGCACCAGCCCGTCGGTGCGGTCCGCGGTCCAGCGCAGCATCACCACCGTCGCCGACGGCGAGCGGCCCGGCTCCAGCCGGTGGTCGGCGGCCACGGCAGCGATCGAGTCGGCGAGCACGGTGGTCAGGTCGAGCCGCTCGTCCGGGAGCCGGGCAGCCAGCTGCCGGGCCAGCTGGCCGGCGTACCAGCCGCCGTCCCGGTCGGCCGGGTCCGGCGCCGAGGCACCGTCGAGCACCGCCACCGCGGTCGGCAGCAGCACCGTCCGGTCCTGGCTCGGCGCGCTGCCCGCGGCCCGCTCGGCGGCGCGGACCCGGGCTACCGGTGCCGGCGGGGCGGGCACAGCACCTCGCTCTCCACGACCTGCTCGCCGTCGTGCCGGCTCCGGGTGACCATCGAGAACGGCCCGTCGCCGACCTCGCGGTGCAGCGCCGCCGCGTGCCCGACCAGGTAGTCGACCGCGCCGACCGAGCCGAGCGCGTGCACCCCGGCGATGAGCAGCAGGGAGCCGCCGCCCGGGACCGGCAGCCGGCCGACGTAGGCGATGTCGCGGCGGCTGGCCGGGTCGTCGTCCAGCGGGGAGGCGAACCGGGCACCGCTGTGCCGGTCGGCGATCTCCCAGCAGCCGTCCGGGCGCTGCCGGAAGTCGAGCAGCGGGTCGGCGGCCAGCGCGGCCGCGCTGACCGGGGAGGACTTGGGGCCGCAGATCGCCACCACGTCCCCGCTCGGCTGCCAGTCCCCGTCCGGCGGGATGCGCTGCTGCTCGACCGGGAAGCGCAGGTCGCGCAGGTACGCCGCCAGCCGCTCGTACGCGATCGCGTCCTCGGAGGCGAGCACCGGCCGCTCGCGGTCGCGGCCCGGGCGGAGCGGGACCGCGATGGTCAGCGGGCCGACGCCGAACAGCCCCCGCTCGGCCGGCGGCGCGGACTGGGTGATCTGCCCGATCCGGCCCTTGGACAGGCCGAGCTCGGCGGCGACGGCCGCGTAGCTGAGGCCCTCCTCGTCCTGCAGCCGGCGGATCGCCTCCCGCCGCAGCCGGGCCAACTCGATGATCCGCTGCTGGTAGACGACGAGCAGCTCGGTGGCCCGGCGACCCTGACGGCGGGGATCGCGATCCCGTCGCACGGTTTCGAACCCGTCGTCGGCCTCCGGCACGATTGACGAGTCTAGGGGCCTTGACGGCCCGTCTGGGGCTTCTTACGCTCCGTGTACGCAAGTACTTCGCAGAGCAAGCGGCGGCCGTGCGTCTAGTCCCCTGGACGACGAGGGACGGCCGGGTGGTCGGTGCTGGTGAGCGAGGGCGACGGGTCGGAGGGAGCTGCGGTGTCGGCGTACCAGCCCGGCGAGCAGGTCTGGGTGCTGGGCACTTGGCAGCCCGCGGTGGTGATCGGCAGCGGGCACGTGCTCGCCCGCTACCGGATGCTGGACGGGGAGCTGGGCGAGCGGGCGTTCCCGCCGTCGTCGGTGGTGGGAGCGGGCTCGATGTGACCGGCCGGAGCGGTGGTCGGCCCTGCCCCCGCCGACCAACGCTCCGGCCGTGCAGTCCGGGGAGCGGCGGCTCCCCGGACTGTCGTGTCAGTCGCAGAACCCGGGCGCGCCGAGGTTGTTGGCCGCGTCGAGCTGGTCCTTCAGGGTCTCGACGTCGCCGCTGGCGATGGCCGCGTTCACCAGCGCCACGATCTCGTCCGCGGTCAGCGGGTAGGTGACGTCCGCGATCGTGGAGTTGAGCAGCGCCGCGACGGCGTGCCGCAGCAGCGCGTCTATGACGTGAGTCGCGTCTGAGGAGTTGGTGGCATGCTGCTTTCCGGACCGCCGCCTGCTCCGGCTTCGTCCCTCGCGCCGCTCAGCCGGTCAGGGCAGGACGGCGATCGCCTCGATCTCGACCAGCAGATCAGGCTCGGACAGGGCGGCCACGCCGAGCAGCGTCGCCGGCCGGATCGGGTTGATCCCCAGCCGCTGAGCGACCCGCCCGGCCCCCTCGACGAAGGCGCCCATCTTGTCCGGCGTCCAGTCGACCAGGTAGATCGTCAGCTTGGCGACGTCCGTGTAGTCGGCGCCGACCGCCGTCAGAGCCGCGACCAGATTGCTGAAGGCCTGCTCGACCTGCGCGGCCAGGTCGTCCTTGCCGACCGGCGCCCCGTCCGCCGTGCGCGCCACCTGCCCCGACACGTAGACGGTGCGCGACCCCGTGGCGACGCCCACCTGCGCGTAGGCCTCCGCCTTCGGCAGCGTCTCCGGATTGACCAGCTCGACGGGCATCCCGCCTCCTCTCGCTCGGATGCCCGCACCCAACCACCCACCACCGACAATTCCGGCGCCGGTCCTCATTCGCCGAGCTTGCCGCCGCTCCCTGACGCACCGATACTCGTGTGTATGACGACTGTACGACAGCGGGGCAGGACGACCGGGGAGGCCACCTCGGGCGCCGGTCGGCTCGCCCAGGTCCGGTTGCGACCCGCGGAGGTCAAGGCGCTCAAGGCGTCGATGCGGACGCTGCACCTGCGGTCGACCTCGGACGCGCTGCGAGAGGGACTCCGGTTGCTGGCCCGTGAGGCCGCCGAGATCCAGGCCACCGAGGACCTACGGGCCTTCTACGGCGGCCGGCCGGCGCCGCTGCCCGATGCAGTGACGTCGCCGACCGAGGCCGAGCTGGCGGCGGCCGATCAGACCGACTGGTGATGCCCGGTCCGGCCCTGCGCGGCGAGGTCTGGAGCTGCGCATTGCCGCAGCCGATCGGACCGCATCCTGTCGTCGTCCTCACCGTCAATCGCCTCGCCGAGCGCTTGTCCGCCGTCACGGTCGCGGTCGTCTCCGGCACCGAGGGACCATCGGCGACCCACGTCCCGGTCGGACCGGATGCCGGCCTCCACAAGTACGACCAGTCGTTCGTTGACTGCACGGATCTGCACACCGTCGCCAAACCGCGGCTCCGCCGGCGTCTGGGACTGCTGGCGCCCGCGGAGATGGCCAGGGTCGAGGAAGCCCTCGTCCTCGTCCTCGGCCTCCTGCGGTGACCGGCGGTGCCAAGTCGCCGCTAGGCCTGCTGGAGGCTGTCCGTGCGCGGAGGGTGTGAGACATGCGGCGGCTCGGCCAGACCCTCAGGAGGGCCTACTCGTCTCGCGTCGGAGCCGCGACCGGGCATTGACGAGCAGCCCGGCGCCGCATACCAGGAAGAGGACCGCGGAACTCGCGAGGAGCCACGCTTCCGTGCCGTCGAGGACAACGACGGCGACGACCAGGACGACGACGCCCAGGATGGCGATGGCCATCCCGAGCGAGCGTTCGGTGCCGGCAGTCATGAGGAGCCCACCATGGTCAGTCGCCCCCTCCGCTCGTCGCACCACTCTATCGGTGAATGCGTCGATCTCCCGGATCTAACGGCGCACCTGGCGCCGATCCCTGAGGATCGGGCCACGGACAGGATCGGAAAGTGGGCTGGAAGGCTCGCGGCATGCAGTCGTTTGTTCCTGGCTCCGGCGGGCGTCCTACGCGACGTCCGGGGTGAAGGGCCGCTATGGGCGGTGCGGTTCCGGCGGGCCGCCGTCGGTGGGGGGTTGATCCTGGGAGACAAAGCGGAGGTCGACCCGGGCGGCCGGTATGCGCTCTTGCTCGCGGGCGAGGAGGGTGATGGCGCGGGCGTCGGCGGCGGTCGGCCGGCTCTGGTCCAGGGCCCGCGGCCACAGGCCGGCATGCCGGACGGCGGCGACTTCAGCCGAGTAGACCAGCGCCTGGCTGACCAGGTAGAGCAGGGCAAACATGCCCGCCACCGTGGCAAAGCTGCCGTAGACGAGCCCGGCGTTGCTCACCAGTCTCGCCAGCAACGGCGGCCCGAGGCTGAGTACCAGGGTCACCGCCGCGGCCCCGAGGGCGGCGCTCGGCCAGAGGGCACGGAACGGAGCGGGTCGCGACAGCAGCAGCCTGGCGCCGAGCAGCAGGACGGCGAAGATGATCAGGGCCGATCCGAGCGCCGCGACCGCGCGTTCCACTCCCGCCAAGCCGGGCAGCGCCGTGACCGCCACCGTGAGCGCGCCGACCGCCAGTCCCCCGAGCAGCAGCGTCGTCAGCATCACGAGCACCCGGATGTAGCGGGGGAAGAACCCGGCCCGAATCCGTCGCGGGACGGCGGCGACGTTGTTCAGCGTCTGGTAGGCGGAGAACACGACACCGGTCCCGGAGAACAGCAAGCCGATCAGGCCGGCGATGAACGGAACGGTCGACGTGGGCAAGGTGGTCATCGACTGCTCAACCGTGGATTGCAGCACCGGTGGCACGATCTCGCTGATGAGGCGCTCCTGCAGCTCAGGATTCGCCGTCAGCACCCGCGACAGGATCGCCACCCCGAGCAGCAGCAGCGGGAAGATGCTGAGGAAGCCGTAGTAGGTGATGAGCGCGGCCTCGCGCCCGCCGTCGTCATCCCCGTACTTCTTGACCACCGCGTAGGGAAATCCCAGCACCCCGTGCCGGCGCTGCACGCCGTCCGCCCAGCCGAAGACCCGCTTCACCAGTGCGGTCAGGCTCGCGAAGCGCATGCCCCAGTCTCCCAAGGGGCACCGAGCGCCCGCCTCAACCACGACGTCACTGTCGTGTCGCCGTCGTCAACTGAGACGAACTGAGACGGGCATGCCGGGGCCGGCCGTCGAAAACGACTGGCGTTGTGCTGGCTAGGGGCGCGGAGGATAAGGGATTCGAACCCTTGAGGGGTTGCCCCCAACACGCTTTCCAAGCGTGCGCCCTAGGCCACTAGGCGAATCCTCCGGCGGGGAGTCTACCGGGCAGGGTGTGGCCGGGCCGGTGCGGGTGGACGGGTAGGCTGGGGGTCGACCCCTCGTGCGGCGTCCACCTCGTGAACCTCCCCAGGGCCGGAAGGCAGCAAGGATAAGCGAGCTCTGACGGGTGCGCGGGGGGTCCCTTCGCGTCCGGGGTCAGGGTCGCTCGCTCCCGCTGGAGGGTGGCGCATCGGCCCGGGTCGCGCCGCCGGTCACGGCGGTGGCGCCGCCCCGGGCAGCCGGCGCGGTGCCGCTCCGCTCGGGAGTTGCCGCAGGCGGCGTCGGTTCGGCGGACGCGCCAGCGGCATAGGTCCCGGCCCCGCCACCATCCTCGGCGGTGAGTTGCGCGGTCCCGGCCGGCGGGGCGACCTCGGCCGGCGCCTCCGGGGCGCCGGGAGGCACGACCCGCGGCGGCACCAGCCGGCTCATCTGCGACCCGGACGCACCCAGGTCGGCCAGCCCGGCCCGGACCAACCGCAGGTAGAGGTCGACCGAAGGCTCCGGCAGCGCGTGCATCACCTCGACCGCGGCGTCGACCGCCGGCGCGATCACCGGGTCCACCCGGGCGGCCGGCCGGTCCAGCACCAGCGCGTACGCCCAGCGGACCAGCACCGAGGCGAGCAGCCACGGGTGCGCGCCGGTCTCCCGCGCCCGCCGCAGCGCGCTCTCCCAGGTGACCGGCCGGCGGGGCTCGACGATGGCCGCGTCCGGCATCGGGTCGTACCGGTCCGCGGCCAGCCCGGCCGGCCCCCGGCGCATCGAGTCGAGGGTGTCGGCGTGCGCCAGCGCCGCCATGTCCAGGGTCCAGCGTGCGGCCGACTCGCGGGCCGCCGGGTCGTCGCGGAGCTCGGCGCACGCGGCCAGCGCGGACAGCCAGCGCTGCCGGCGTGCGGTGTCCAGCTCCACCGCCCGGGTCAGGTCGGCCAGCGCCGCGTCCCACTCCGCGTCGTCGTCCAGCCGCGGCAGCGTGTCCGGGTCCGCCGGCGACACCTGGGTGACCAGCGGGATGAGCCCGCGCAACCCGTCCACGTATCCCGCCGGCGGCCGTACGCCGGCCACCCCGAGGTCGTCGAGCACGGCGCCGGCCGCGTCCCAGCGCACCAGCCGGTCCGCCGCGAGCGCGCGGTGCCGCTCGGCCCGGTGGAAGGCGCGTTCGCGCCACCGGGCGACCAGCCCGGCGAGCGGGTGGCCGGCGGCGAGCGCCCGCAGCCAGGCCCGGTGCGCCGACCGCATCCGTACGGTGGCCCGTTGGGCGTCGGACAGCGCGCCCTCGAGCTGGAGCAGACCCCACAGCGGGGACTGCCGCACGGTCGCCGCGAGCGTGCGGCGGATCCGCCGGCCGTCCAGCACGAGCAGCAGGGTCACCAGCACCGCCGCGACGATCAGCGTGAGCACCGCCAGCGCGTCGATGGTCCGGACGCCCTCGGTCAGCGCCCACACCCCGAGCGTCACCGACGCCACGCAGAGCAGCGCCATCAGCAGCGCCGACTCCCGCCAGCGGGCGTCCCGGGCCGCGTCCCGTACCTCGGCGATCCAGCGCAGCTCCGGCTCCAGCCGGCTGTCGACGTGCCCGGCCTCCCGGGCGTCCAGCCGGCGCTCGGACTCGCGGAGGTCGCGCAGGGCATCCCGGTACGCCGCGTGCAGGCGCGTCGACGCGAACCCGCCGAGGAAGGCGACGATCGCGAGGAGGGCACCCAGCGCGCTGAGCACCGCGGCGTTGGCGGCCACCTGATCAGCCTGGCAGCCCGGGGGCCGCACGCGCGAGGTCTTCTTGTCGTACCGGAGGACTAGGGTCGCCCCGTGGCTCTCGCGCTCTACCGGAAATACCGTCCGGCCACCTTCGCCGAAGTGGTCGGTCAGGAGCACGTGACCGAGCCGCTCATGCAGGCGCTGTCGAGCGGCCGGATCAACCATGCCTATCTCTTCTCCGGGCCCCGCGGCTGCGGCAAGACCTCCAGCGCGCGCATCCTGGCCCGCTCGCTCAACTGCGAGACCCGGGGGCCGACGCCCGACCCGTGCGGCAAGTGCGACTCGTGCGTCGCGCTGGCGCCGGACGGGCCCGGCAGCCTCGACGTCATCGAGATCGACGCGGCCTCCCACGGCGGTGTGGACGACGCGCGTGACCTGCGGGAGCGGGCGTTCTTCGCGCCGGTGAGCTCCCGCTACAAGGTCTACATCGTCGACGAGGCCCACATGGTCAGCACCCAGGGCTTCAACGCGCTGCTCAAGCTGGTGGAGGAGCCGCCGGAGTTCCTGGTCTTCGTCTTCGCCACCACCGAGCCGGACAAGGTGCTGTCCACCATCCGGTCACGGACCCACCACTACCCGTTCCGGCTGATCCCGCCCGGCGTCATGCGCGGCCTGCTGTCCAGCATCTGCACGGCGGAGGGCATCGCGTACGAGCCGACCGTGCTCCCGCTCGTCGTCCGCGCCGGCGGGGGATCGGCGCGGGATGCGCTGTCCGTGCTCGACCAGCTGATCGCGGGATCGGGGTCGGACGGCGTGAAGTACGCGACGGCGGTCGGCCTGCTCGGCGTCACCGACGGTGCCCTGCTCGACGAGATCGTGGATGCGCTGGCGGCCGGCGACTCGGCGGCGGTGTACGAGACGGTGGACCGGGTGGTCGAGGCCGGGCACGACCCGCGCCGCTTCGCGGTCGACCTGCTGGAGCGGCTGCGCGACCTGGTGGTGCTCGACGCCGTCCCGGACGCGATCGGCAAGGGGCTGCTGGACTGCCCGCCGGACCTGGTCGAGCGGATGACCGACCAGGCCGCCCGGCTGGGCACGGCGACGCTGTCCCGGCTGGCCGACATCGTGCACACCGGCCTGATCGAGATGCGCGGCACGACCTCGCCCCGGCTGCTGCTGGAGCTGGTGTCGGCCCGGATGCTGCTGCCGGCCGCGTCCACCGACGGTCCGGCGCTGCTGCAGCGGCTGGAGCGGATGGAGCGCCGGCTCGCGGTGAGCAGCGCGCCGGTCGGCGAGGACGTGGGCGCGCCGCCCGAGCCGCCCGCCCGGCCCGCCCGGCCCGGGCGGGATCCGGCGAGCCGGCCCCGGGCGACCCGGACCCGGAAGGTGCCGGTGGGCGCCCCGACCGCGGGCCCGGCGGACGGCCCCCGCGCCGAGCGGGCCGGCGAGCGCGGCGCGTCCGGCGGCACGGACGGCCGGGACCGGCCGCCCGGCGGCGGCTCCGGAGCTGCCGCGCGAGGCGCCTCCGGAGAGGGCGTCCCGGCCGCGAGCGCCGCCGCCCGCCCGCCCGCCGCCCGCCGCGCGGGCCGGACGATCGGGTGCTGCGGCGGCCGACGGCGCCACGGCCGGCCCGTCCGGCGCAGGCGCGCCGCCGGCGGCGGCCACCACCCCGACGCCCGCGGTCGGCCCGGTGGACGCGACGGCGGTCCGCCGCGTCTGGCCGGAGGTGCTCGACGCCGCCAAGCGCCGCAGCCGGACGGCGCACGCCCTGCTGATGAATGCCTCCGTCCGGTCGGTCGATCAGGGGGTGCTGACTCTGGCGACCTCGACCCAGCCGCTGTATCGGCTGCTCACCCAGGACGTCAACAGAGACGTCGTGCGGGCCGCACTCCGCGACGTGCTCGGGGTCGACTGGCGGATCCACGTCGCCGTCGACGGCGGCCCGGCGGTCGGCGGCGCGGAGTCCGGGCCGGCCGATCCGTCGCCGGAGGAGGATCCGCGCGATGACGAGCCCAGCCCACCGGCGGCCGCCGCGGGCGCGGCGCCGGCCCGCACCGACCCGGAGGAGGCGGCGATCTCCCTGCTGGAGTCGACGCTGGGCGCCCGCCGGGTCCAGGACCGCGGGCCCTAGGCCCGGCTCAGGCCCGCGCCGGCGTCTCGGCCCGGGCGAAGAAGTCCAGCAGCAGCCGGTTGACCTCGTTCGGTCGCTCGAGCTGCATCCAGTGGCCGGCGTCCTCGACCCGGGCGTACCGCCACGGCCCGGCCACCGCCGCCTCCGACCCGGCCATCTGCTCCTCGATGAGGAAGCGGTCGCCGCTGGACCAGATCCCGAGCGTCGGCACCGCGACCGGCGGCCAGTCCGGTGGCGGCGAGACCAGCGAGGCCGGCGGCAGCGAGTGCCGGTAGATGCCCAGCGCCGCGGTCAGCGCGCCGGGCTCGTCGAGCCGGGCCACCACCTCGTCCGCCTCCGGGTGCCCCGACCAGTCCCGGAAGTTCGCGAAGTCGTCCGCGGACAGCCACTGCTCGGCCACGCCCTCGAACTGGAACAGCAGCATGTACCAGGACTTCTCGCGCTGGGCCAGGCCGCCGCCGCCGAACGCCGCGGGATGCCCGACCGACAGCGCGGCCAGCGACCGCACCCGGTCCGGCACCAGCGACGCCAGCGCCCAGGCGATGCCCGCGCCCCAGTCGTGCCCGACGACGTGCGCCGCCGGTACGTCCAGCTGGTCCAGCACGCCGAGCAGGTCACCGATGTGCGCGCCCACGCCGTACGACCCGGGGCGGTCGGACGCGCCGAAGCCGCGCAGGTCCGGCGCGATGGTCCGGAAGCCGGCCGCGGTGAGCGCCGGCACCTGGTGCCGCCAGAGCCGGTGGGTGTCCGGGAAGCCGTGCAGCAGCAGCACCGCCGGCCCGGAGCCGCTGTCGGCCACCTCCAGCCCGACGCCGTCGACCTCGATCCGCATCATCCGTTCCTCTCCGCGCCGCGTACCACGGCGAGCAGCTCGGCCCGGGCGCGTAGTACGGCCGGCCCAGATAGCCAACCACGCGCTCGCGCAGCGCGGGATCGGCGAGCAGCTCTGCGGCAGCGCCTGCACCGCTCCGATCGCGTCAGCTCGGCGGCCCGGCCGACGAAACCGCGGCGGCGGGCGTCGTCCAGGACGGCGGAGAGGGTCGGGCCCATCGCTCGTGCTCCTCGAGCAGGTGCGAGCCGATCGTAGCCGCGCCGTCCCGGACTTGTCGGACCGTACGGATAGGCTCGGCCCATGCGACCCGGTGGCCAGCCCAACATGCAGCAGCTGATGAAGCAGGCGCAGAAGATGCAGCAGGATCTGCTCGCGGCGCAGGAGGAGCTGGCGGCCGCGGAGGTCACCGGCTCGGCCGGCGGCGGTCTGGTCACCGCGACCGTCACCGGCAGCGGCGAGCTGCGGTCGGTGACCATCGACCCGGGCGTGGTCGACCCGGAGGACGTGGAGACGCTGCAGGACCTCGTCGTCGCGGCGGTGCGCGACGCCAACCGGGCGGCCCAGGAGCTCGCCGGCCAGCGGATGGGCCCGCTCACCCAGGGCCTCGGCGGCATGGGCGGCCTGGGCCTGCCGGGGATGTAGGGCGGCGTGTACGAGGGGGCCGTCCAGGACCTGATCGACGAGCTCGGCCGGCTGCCCGGGGTCGGGCCGAAGAGCGCGCAGCGGATCGCGTTCCACCTGCTCGCCGCCGAGCCGGCCGACGTCGGCCGGCTGGTCGCGGCGCTGCAGCGGGTCAAGGACGAGGTCAAGTTCTGCAAGACCTGCGGCAATGTGGCCGAGGCCGAGGAGTGCCGCATCTGCAAGGACGCCCGCCGCGACCTCTCGGTGATCTGCGTGGTCGAGGAGCCCAAGGACGTCGTCGCGATCGAGCGGACCCGGGAGTTCCGCGGGCGCTACCACGTGCTCGGCGGGGCGATCAGCCCGATCGAGGGCATCGGGCCGGACGACCTGCGGGTGCGCGAGCTGCTGCGGCGGCTGCAGGACGGGGTGGTGACCGAGCTGATCCTGGCCACCGACCCCAACCTGGAGGGCGAGGCGACGGCGACCTACCTGGCCCGGCTGATCAAGCCGATGGGGCTGCGGGTCACCCGGCTGGCCAGCGGGCTGCCGGTCGGCGGCGACCTGGAGTATGCGGACGAGGTGACCCTCGGCCGGGCGTTCTCCGGCCGCCGGCTGCTCGACGTCTGAGCCTCACGCACCGCGACCGTCCGCCGGTCCCAGCTCCGGCCGTCGTCGGTCGACACCAGCAGCACCGGCGCGCCGAAGAGATCCGGCAGCGCCACCGTCGTAGACCGCACGCACCCGCTCGCTCACCGCCACCTCCTCCCCGACGAGTCACGGCGGGCCGCCGCGGTTCCTCAGGACGGGAGCTGCTCCACCTGCCAGGTCTGGCCGCCGTCGGACGAGAGGAGGATCCGCTGCGGCGCGGTGTCGTCCGGGCGGTTGACGATGCCGAGCAGCAGCCGCCCCGGGCCGGCCACCACGCGGTCGGGGCCGGCGGACACCCCGTCGAGCTGCACCGGCGGCAGGGCCTGGAGGGTGCCGTCCGGCCCGAGCCGCTGCAGCTGGCCGTCCTCGTCCTGGATCAGCAGCGCGCTCCCGGACAGGAGCACCCCCCGCGCCGACCGGGGCCGCTGCGCCGGGGTGATGCGCCGCCAGGCCGCCCCCGGCCGGGTCGGGTCGCCGACCCGCCACAGCTCGGAGAATTCGCTCACCACCTCCGGGTTGGCGTCCCGGCTGACCAGCAGGTACGCCCCGCGGCGGCCGTCGGAGACCAGCTGGGCGAACTCGGCGGCCCCCTGGCCGCCGCCGACCGGCAGCTCGCGCCAGGTCCGGCCGCGGTCCAGGCTGACCGCGCTGACCAGCCGGGTGCTCCTATCGCCGATCGCCCAGAGCACGCCGCCGGACTCCGCGAACGCGCGGATCCCGACGTCCGAGTCGAGCAGCGGCGACCGGGCCAGCGGCCGGAGCCGGCCGGTCCGCGGCTCCAGCACGGTGACCTGGTTGAGGCAGGACTCGCACAGGGCGAGGTCCACGATGTCGCCCTGCAGCACGGCGGGCACCGGCGGTCCGGAGGACAGGCCCTGCACGGTGGCGGTCTTGCCGCCGTCCGGGCTGGTGATGACGTTGCCCACGGTGGGCTGGTCCACCACCGTGACCCGGTCGCCGGTGACGAAGAGCCGGGGCAGGCCCGCGGCGCCGGCCACCGAGCCGGTCTCCACCGGCGTCCCGGTCCAGCCGCCGCGGGTGAGCGCGCGCCGCAGCAGCCGGTAGCGGCACTGCCGGGTCTCCTCCGGTCCGAGGCATGACGCGACCAGCGCGTACGCCCACTTGGTGCCGACCGCGGCGTCGGCGACGAACCGCAGCGGTGGCCCGAGGGCGAAGGTGGGGGCCGGCGTGGCCGGCGCCGGCACCTCCGGCTCCGGTCCGGCCCGGACGGCGAGCACTGTGGCGGCCACGCCGAGCAGCACCGTCCCGGCGATCCCGACCCACCGCCGCCGGGCCGTGCTGGTCAGCCGGCCCGGCCGCGGCGGCGGCGCGGCGTGCTGCCGATCGGCGCCGCCGCCGAGAATCTCCGGACCGGACACGGCCCGAGCCTAGGGCCAGTCCGGACACCCCGGGCGAATCGTTACCGCTCCCTGATCCGGCTGCTGCGGGCGAGTGCGGACAGCACGGCGTGCAGCGACGCGGTGACGATGTTCGCGTCCACCGCCACCCCCCACAGCACCCGGTCGCCGATCGCGACCTCGAGGTACGCGGCGGCCCGGGCGTCGCCGCCGGCGGACAGCGCGTGCTCGGCGTAGTCCAGCACCCGCACCTCGTGCCCGGCCGCGCCGAGCCCGGCCACGAACGCCGCGATCGGCCCGTTGCCCTCCCCGCGCACCACCGTCGGCTGCCCGTCGACGAGCACCTCGGCGGTCACGGTCACGACGCCGTCCACAGTGGACGACTCGTGCCGCACCAGCCGCACCGGCCCGGGCGCCAGGTACTCGTCCGAGAAGACCCGCCACAGCTCCTCGGGGGTGACCTCGCCCCCGGCGGCGTCGGTGACCTGCTGCACCACCTGGGAGAACTCGATCTGCAGCCGGCGCGGCAGCTCCATCGCGTGCTCGGTCTTCATCAGGTACGCCACGCCGCCCTTGCCGGACTGCGAGTTGACCCGGATGACCGCCTCGTACGACCGGCCGACGTCCTTCGGGTCGATCGGCAGGTAGGGCACGCCCCACGGGTGCTCGTCCACCGGCACCCCGGCCGCGGCCGCGTCCCGCTCCAGCGCGTCGAAGCCCTTCTTGATCGCGTCCTGGTGGGAGCCGGAGAAGGCGGTGTAGACCAGGTCCCCGCCGTACGGGTGGCGCTCGTGCACCGGCAGCTGGTTGCAGTACTCCACCGTGCGGCGGATCTCGTCGATGTCGGAGAAGTCGATCATCGGGTCGACGCCCTGGCTGAACAGGTTGAGGCCCAGGCTGACCAGGTCGACGTTGCCGGTCCGCTCGCCGTTGCCGAAGAGCGTGCCCTCGATCCGGTCGGCGCCGGCCAGGACGCCCAGCTCGGCCGCCGCGACCGCGGTGCCGCGGTCGTTGTGCGGGTGCAGGGAGAGCACGACCGCGTCCCGGCGGGGCAGGTGCCGGGACATCCACTCGATGGAGTCGGCGTAGACGTTCGGCGTGGCCATCTCCACGGTGGCCGGCAGGTTGATGATCGCCGGCCAGTCCGGCGTCGGCTGCCAGACGTCGATGACGGCCGAGCAGACCTCCAGCGCGTAGTCCAGCTCGGTCCCGGTGTACGACTCCGGCGAGTACTCGAAGCGGACCTCGGTGTCCCCCATGGACTCGGCCAGCTTGAGGCAGAGCCGCGCCGCGTCGGTGGCGATCGCGGTGATCCCGGCCTTGTCCAGGCCGAAGACCACCCGGCGCTGCAGCGTGGACGTCGAGTTGTAGAGGTGCACGATCGCCCGCGGCGCGCCGGCGATCGACTCGAAGGTCCGCTCGATCAGCGGCTCCCGGGCCTGGGTCAGCACCTGGATGGTGACGTCGTCCGGGATCAGGTCGTCCTCGATGATCTGCCGGACGAAGTCGAAGTCGGTCTGGCTGGCCGACGGGAAGCCGACCTCGATCTCCTTGTAGCCCATCCGCACCAGCAGCTCGAACATGCGCCGCTTGCGGGGCGGGGTCATCGGGTCGATCAGCGCCTGGTTGCCGTCGCGGAGGTCGACCGAGCACCACAGCGGCGCCGCCTCGGCGGTGCGGGTCGGCCAGGTCCGGTCGGCCAGGTCGACCGGGCGGAACGGGACGTAGCGGCCGTACGGCATGCCGGACGGCTGCTGGACGGGCGGCTGGTAGCGGAAGGACATGGCTCGAGGGCTCCCTCGTGGCTCCGGGATGGCGCAGCCGACGCGCACCGACACCCGCGGCGAGGGAGCCGGCCGCTAGAGGGCCTCGCCGCGGCAGAGAAGAAGCAGGCAGCGCCTGTCTCGGGCCACGGACGGGAGCCTACCGGATCGGTCCACCGCCGGTCCGGACCGGCGGCGGACCGACCCGTCACGGGTGGGCCAGGTAGCCGCGCCGACGCCCCCTCGACCCGGTCAGGACGCGCGGGTGACCGAGGTCGCCGGGTCGCCGTCGATGGCCTGCTTGACCTGCGGGACCAGCCCGTCCAGCAGGAACGGCAGGCTCAGCACCGTGATGAACGAGGAGGCCGAGCCCAGCTCCTCGCCGTCCTCGATGAAGACGTCGCGACCCTCCTTCTTCACCGCCAGCGCGGCGTAGAGGGGCTCGCCGGCGGCGGGCCGCTGCAGGTCGCGGTCGGCGCGCTGGTCGGCTGCGCGGCCACCGCGCTGGCCATCTACCTGCTCGCCTTCCGCCGCGGCGGCGTCCAGCTGGTCCGGCTGATCCTGATGGGCATCGGGGTGGCCGCGATGCTGGAGGCGTTCAACTCGTTCCTCATCATCCGGGCCCGGCTGGAGGCGGCGCAGGCGGCGCAGCTGTGGCTGATCGGCAGCCTCTCCGGCCGCGGCTGGGAGCACGTCTGGCCGGTGGCGGCGGCGCTGGCGGTGCTGCTGCCGCTGGCCGTGCACCACGGCCGCCGGCTGACCATGCTGACCCTCGGCGACGAGACGGCCGCGCTGCACGGGGTGCCGGTGGAGCGCAGCCGGCTGGTCCTGCTCGGGGTGGGGGTGGCGCTGGCCGCCGTCGCCACCGCGGCCGCCGGGCCGGTCGCGTTCATCGCGCTGGCGGCGCCGCAGCTGGCGGTCCGGCTCACCCGCTCGTCCGGGTCGGGGCTGCTGCCGGCCGCGGCGATGGGCGCCCTGCTGCTCGTCGCGAGCGACTGGGTGGCCCAGCGCGCGCTGCCCGGCACCCCGCTGCCGGTCGGGGTCGCCACCGGCGCGGTCGGCGGCGCGTACCTGGTCTGGCTGCTGGCCAGTGAGTGGCGGCGGGTCCGCCTGTGACGACTGGGACATGGGAGGCAACGGTGGCCGACAGCCGGCTGCGAGCGGATGACCTCACCCTGGCGTACGACCGGCGGGTGGTCGCGACCGAGCTCGGGGTGGACATCCCGGACGGGTCCTTCACGGTGATCGTGGGGCCCAACGCGTGCGGCAAGTCGACGCTGCTCAAGGCGCTGGCCCGGCTGCTGCGGCCGCGGGCCGGGACGGTGCTGCTGGACGGCGCCGAGATCGCCTCGTACCCGTCCAAGGAGGTGGCCCGCCGGCTCGGCATGCTGCCGCAGACCCCGGTCGCGCCGGGCGGGATCAGCGTCGGCGACCTGGTCGGCCGCGGCCGGTACGCCCACCAGGGGCTGTTCCGGCAGTGGTCCGCGCAGGACGAGGCGGCGGTGCTGGAGGCCATGCGGCTCACCGAGGTGACCGAGCTGTCCGACCGGTACGTCGACGAGCTGTCCGGCGGCCAGCGGCAGCGGGTCTGGCTGGCCATGGTGCTCGCCCAGCAGACGCCGATCCTGCTGCTGGACGAGCCGACCACGTTCCTCGACATCGCCCACCAGTTCGAGGTGCTCGACCTGTGCGCGGACCTGCACGAGCAGCAGGGCCGGACGCTGGTCGCGGTGCTGCACGACCTCAACCACGCCTGCCGCTACGCCACCCACCTGATCGCGATGAAGGCCGGCGCGGTGGTGGCCACCGGCAGCCCGCGCGAGGTGATCACCGCCGAGCTGGTCGAGCTGGTCTTCGGCATGCCGTGCGAGGTCATCGACGACCCGCAGACCGGCACCCCGCTGGTGGTGCCGGCCAGCCGGGTCAGGCGATCCGCTGCCCGCGCGCCAGCCGGTCGCTCGGCGTCCGCAGCCGCCGGGTGGTGATCCACACGGAGCCGGCGGCGAGCAGCAGGTTGACCGCCAGCCCGGTCGGCCACACCGGGCCGCCCTCGGCGCCCGGCGGCACCTCGTACGACGTGCCGTAGCGGTTGGTCACCGGCTTCCGCTCGATCCGCATCTCGTGCAGGCCGCGGGACATCGAGCCGAGGACGTCGACCTCCAGCGGCTCCTCGACGACCCGGCCGTCCGGCAGCCGGATCTCCCGGACCGGCCCGGCCGGGGCCGAGTCGGCCAGCACCGCGAACGGGTTCGGCGCGAGCAGCCACCAGGTCCGGTCGGTCCGGGCGACCGTGGTCTCGTACGGGTAGGTCTCGCAGGCACCGGTCTCGTTGCATGACTGGCTGGACACCCGGACGGTCTCCTGGGTGGCCGCGGTGACCAGGCCCCAGGTGATCAGCGTGCCCACCGTCAGCGCGAAGACGGTCAGGTAGGCCAGCACGCCGGAGGTGGTGCTGCGGGCCAGCAGCGCGGACAGCGCCAGCGAGAACGCGCAGACCACGCCGAGCAGCAGCGCGGTGACCAGGTAGACGCCCGCCACCCGGAGCACGGACAGCCCGCCCTCGGCGAAGCACCACAGCGCCAGCGGCAGCGTGACGGCGAGGAAGACCAGCGCGGTGCCCCAGGAGGCGAGCAGCTTGCCGACCGCGATCTCGCCGGCGGACAGCCGGGTGACCTGGAGCGTGGCCAGCGTGCCGCGCTCCCGGTCGCCGTTCACCGACTGGGCCGCCAGCGCCGGCGCGACCAGCAGGGCCAGCGCCAGCACGATCAGCACGACGACACCGAACATCGCCGCGCCGAGCGCCGGCTCGTCGCCGGCGATGTTCTGCTGGCCGGCCGCGGCCCGGACCAGGAAGGTGACCAGCAGCAGCACCACGAACCAGGCGCCCACCATCCAGCGCCACCGCCCGGTCCGGATCCGCAGCCGGAACTCCAGCCGGGCCACCGTCAGGATCCCGGAGAGCCTCATCGCTGTCCTTCCACGAGATCCAGGTACGTCGCCTCCAGCGCCCCGCCGAGCGGGGCGAACGCGCTGATCGGCACGCCCGCCGCGACCAGCTCGGACAGCAGCCGGGCCGCCGTCCGCTCGCCGCCGACCACCTCGACGTCCAGCCCGGCGTGACCGGCGTCCACCCAGCCGACGTTGGCCTTCTCCAGCGCCCGGCGGAGCGCGTCCGGGTCCAGCGAGCGCAGCCGGTACGTCCGCAGCGACCGCGCCGCCGGCAGCTCGCCGACCTTGTGCTGGCCGACCGTCCGGCCGCCGTCCACGAACACCACCCGGTCGGCGACCTCCTCCAGGTCGGACAGGATGTGGCTGGACACGACCACCGCGCGGCCCTCGCCGGCGAAGCGCCGCAGCAGGTCGCGCAGCTCGACCCGGCTGCGCGGGTCCAGCCCGGACGCCGGCTCGTCCAGCAGCAGCACCGCCGGGTCGTGCACCAGCGCACGGACCAGCCCGAGCCGCTGCTTCTGGCCCCGGGACAGGCTGTGCACCGGGTCGGCCGCCTTCTCCGGCAGCCGGGCCAGCTGCAGCAGCTGCCGGGCCCGGTCCGCGCGGGCGTGCCTCGGCACGTCGTACGCGGCCGCCATCACCTCGAGGTACTCGGTGCAGCTGAGGTTGTCGTACAGCCCGAAGACGTCCGGCGACCAGCCCATCCGGGCCCGCACGTCGGCGGCCTGGGTGACCGGGTCGAAGCCGGCCACCCGCACCTCGCCGGCGTCCGGCTTGAGCAGCGTGGCCAGCACCAGCATCAGCGTGGTCTTGCCGGCCCCGTTCGGCCCCACCAGCGCGGTGACCTGGCCGGGCGGGGCGTCCAGGTCGATGCCCTGGACGGCGTGCACCGGGCCGAAGGAGCGCCGCACCCCGCGGGCGTGCACGCCCGCCGTCGGTGCCACCATCGGCGGCGGTCCCGGCGGCTGCGGCCCGCCGAGCGTCTCCGGTCCGGTCATCGGCTCCCCTCTCGGGCCCGGCGACTGTGCCTGGAGCGCCGAGCCCCTGCCGTAGTGTGGACGCGCCGGACAGCCCGATCGTCGCAGGGGGTGCACAGAGTCGTGGGGCTCGTCGTGCAGAAGTACGGCGGCTCCTCGGTCGCCGACGCGGAGCAGATCAAGCGGGTCGCGGAGCGCATCGTGGCCACCCGGCGCCTCGGGAACGAGGTCGTCGTCGTGGTGTCCGCGATGGGCGACACCACCGACGAGCTGCGTGACCTGGCCCAGCAGGTGACGCCGCTGCCGCCCGGCCGCGAGCTGGACATGCTGCTCACCGCCGGGGAGCGGATCAGCATGGCGCTGCTCGCGATGGCGATCCACGCTCTCGGACTCGACGCCCGCTCGTTCACCGGCTCGCAGGCCGGCGTGATCACCGACAGCACGCACGGCAAGGCCCGGATCATCGACGTCACCCCCGGCCGGATCCGGGACGCGCTGGACATCGGCGCGATCGCCATCGTGGCCGGCTTCCAGGGCGTCTCCCAGGACACCAAGGACATCACCACGCTCGGCCGGGGCGCCTCGGACACCACCGCGGTGGCGCTGGCCGCGGCGCTCGGTGCCGACGTCTGCGAGATCTTCACCGACGTGGACGGCGTGTTCTCGGCCGACCCGCGGATCGTGCCGCAGGCCCGCCAGCTGGACACCATCACGTACGAAGAGATGCTGGAGATGGCCGCGTGCGGTGCCAAGGTGCTGGCTCTGCGGTCGGTGGAGTACGCGCGGCGGTACGGCATCCCGGTCCGGGTGCGCTCGTCGTTCTCCCAGCTGCCGGGGACGCTGGTCACCGGATCGATAGGAGACCTCAGCATGGAGCAGGCGATCATCACCGGCGTCGCGCACGACCGCAGCGAGGCCAAGATCACCGTGGTGGCGGTGCCGGACAAGCCCGGCCAGGCCGCGGTGATCTTCCGCGCGGTCGCCGACGCGGAGATCAACATCGACATGATCGTGCAGAACGTGTCGGTCGCCGCGACCGGCAAGACCGACATCTCCTTCACGCTGCCGAAGTCCGACGGCCCGGCCGGGATGGCCGCGCTGCAGAAGATCCAGCCGGCCGTCGGCTTCGAGTCGCTGCTGTACGACGACCACGTCGGCAAGGTGTCGCTCATCGGCGCCGGGATGCGGTCCCACCCCGGGGTGTCGGCCCGGTTCTTCGGCGCGCTGGCCGACTCCGGGGTCAACGTGGAGCTGATCTCCACCTCGGAGATCCGCATCTCGGTGCTGGTCCGCGACACCGACCTCGACCTGGCGGTGCGCTCGGTCCACGCCGCCTTCGACCTCGGCGGCACCGACCAGGCCACCGTCTACGCCGGGACCGGCCGGTGACCGCCCCCCTCGCGCCGATCTTGGTTGACTCAACCCCTCGGGAGGGCTGATGACGTTGACTCGGCCAAGATCGGCGGGGAAGCCGCCCACCCTGGCCCTGGTCGGGGCGACCGGCGCGGTCGGCACGGTGATGCTGGGCATCCTGTCCGAGCGGCCGTTCCCGTGGGGCGAGATCCGGCTGGTCGCCTCGCCGCGCTCGGCCGGTCGGCGGCTGCGGGTGCGCGGCGCGGAGGTCGAGGTCCGGGCGCTCGCGCCGGAGGTCTTCGACGGCGTCGACGTGGCCATGTTCGACGTGCCGGACGCGGTGTCGGCGGAGTGGGCGCCGGTCGCGGCCGGTCGCGGCGCGGTGGTGGTGGACAACTCCGGGGCGTTCCGGATGGACCCGGACGTGCCGCTGGTGGTGCCGGAGGTCAACGCGGACGCGGCCCGGGTGCGCCCGCGCGGGATCATCGCCAACCCCAACTGCACGACGCTGACCATGATGGCGGCGATGGGCGCGCTGCACCGGCGGTGGGGGCTGCGGGAGCTGGTCGTGGCGTCGTACCAGGCCGCCTCCGGTGCCGGGCAGGAGGGCATCGAGCGGCTGTACGACGAGCTGGCCGCGGTCGGCGGCGACCGCACGCTCGGCGTCGAGGCCGGCGACGTGCGCAAGGCGCTGGCCGGGCTGCCGGACGCCTCGCCGTTCCCGGCCCCGCTGGCGCTCAACGTGGTGCCGTGGGCCGGCTCGGCCCGGGACGCGGGCTGGTCGTCGGAGGAGCTGAAGGTCCGCAACGAGTCCCGCAAGATCCTCGGCATCCCCGACCTGCCGGTGTCCGCGACCTGCGTACGGGTCCCGGTGGTCACCACCCACTCGCTGGCCGTGCACGCCCGCTTCGCCGGCCCGGTGACCGTGGCCGAGGCCCGGGCGGTGCTGGCCGAGCAGCCGTCGGTGGTCGTGCTGGACGACCCGGCGGCCGGGATCATGCCGACCCCGGCCGACGTGGTCGGCACCGACCCGACCTACGTCGGCCGGCTGCGCCAGGCCCTCGACTTCCCGGACGCGCTCGACTTCTTCGTGGTCGGCGACAACCTGCGCAAGGGCGCCGCCCTCAACACCGCCGAGATCGCCGAAGTCGTCGCCACCGAGTTGTCCACAGCCTGAGAACGGCGTCCTGTGCGGTCGGGCCGGGACCGCCGACGTGGTGGATGCCAGCGTCGTGGTCCCGGCCGAGCTGCTGCGAGCATCCGGGCAGCGTTCCGGTGGCGCGGATCTGATCGGACCGGTCGGGTCTACGGCTTGCGGAAGCGGGCGTCGAGGAAGCAGAAGACGCCGAAGCAGGCGACGCCGAACGCCACGATGAGCAGCAGCGCGGTGCCGTACGGCTGGTCGGCGAGCGTGCCGAGCGCGGTGTCCAGGCCGGTCGCCTTCTGCGGGTCGTGCTGGACCGCCGCGACGACGATCAGCACGCCCACGATGCCGTACGCGACGCCGAGGGCGATGTAGCCGACCTGGCCGAGCCGGGTGGTGAGGGTGCGGACGGCCGGCGAGGCGGTCGCCAGGTCGAGGTCGCGGAGGAACCTGCGCTTGAAGCCCTTGATGAAGAGGTAGACCGCGGCACCGACGACCACGAGGCCGGCCACCGCGACGAGCACCTGCCCGGCCGGCGCGTCCAGGACCTTGGCGGTGAAGCCGGCCTGGTCCTGGTTGGACTGGGCCTTGCCGCCGGAGGCGACCTTGACCGCGCTGTAGCCGAGGAAGCCGAAGACCACCGCCTCGGCGACGTGGGCGACCCGGCGGAGCGGGCCGCCGAAGGACTTGCGGCCCCAGATCGCCTCGCCGAGCTGCCACAGCGCCAGCGCGAAGAGGCTGACGCCGACCACCCAGAGCAGCGCCTCGCCCCAGGACTCGCCCGAGATCTCCGTGATCGCGCCGTCCTTGCTGGCCTGCTCGCCGCTGCCCAGCGCGACCTGCGCGGCCAGCCAGGCGATCAGCAGGTTGACGATGCCGTAGCCGATCAGGCCGATCCGGCCGAGCAGCACCAACCACTTGTTGTCGGCGACCCGAGCAACCGACTGCGTCCCGGCTGTCACGCCGTACCTCCTCCATCGGCCCCCGCGATCCTGCCCAGCCTTTACCCGACCCCCTCCCGCGCGAATCCGCGCCTATCCTGACCAGGTGCCCCGCTACGAGTACCGCTGCCGCGAGTGCACCGAGACCTTCGAGCTGTCCCGGCCGATGGCCGAGTCGGCGCTGCCGGCCAGCTGCCCCGCCGGCCACGCCGACGCGGTCCGGCTGCTGTCCACGGTCGCGCTGACCGGCGCCGGCGCCGGCGCTCCCGCCCCGCGGGCCGGCGGCTGCTGCGGCGGGGCCTGCGGCTGCGGCTGAGCGGTGGGCTGGCGGCTGCTCGCCGACGGCGTCGCGCTCGGGCACGGCGCCTTCCTCGCGTACGTCGTGGTCGGCGGCCTGGTCGCGCTGCGCTGGCCGCGCACGCTGCCGCTGCACGTCGCGGCCGCGCTGTGGGGGCTGCTGGTGATCGCCGCCTCGGTGCGGTGCCCGCTGACCGTCGCGGAGGACCGGCTGCGGGTGCTGGGCGGGGAGGCGCCGCTCCCCGGCGGCTTCATCGACCGGTACGTCGAGGGCGTGCTCTACCCGACCGCGCTCACCCCGCTGGTGCAGGCGCTGGTCGCGGCGCTGGTGCTCGGCTCCTGGGCGGCGCTGCTCAGCCGGTCCCGGTCCCGGTCCGGCGCCCGGGCGGCCTGAGCACCCGGTCCAGGAAGGACGCGGTGGCGGCGGCTCGCCGGCCGAGGTGTGAAGCCCGGGTAGCGACCGGGACCGGCGGGTAGGCCTCCGGCGTGGGTCGGGACCTGGTCGAGCCGGAGGGCGTCAACGCGGGCTCCGCGGACGCCCAGCGGGAGGCCGGCCCGCCCAGCGGCGATCCGGTGGCCGGCGGCGACGCGGACGCCGGCCCGGCCGGACCGGAGCCCGCGGACGAGGTGCTCGGCGCCCCGCCGGAGCCGGCCGGCGACGTCGACGGCGTCTTCGGCGCCGAGCCGCCGGCCTAGACCACGGGGCTGCGGCGCTCCAGCAGGACCACGTCCCGCCAGCGCCCGTGCAGCCGCCCGACCCGCTCCCGGATCCCGACCTCGCGGAAGCCGACCGCCCGGTGCAGGGCGAGACTGGCCGCGTTCTCCGGGAAGATGCCGGTCTGCACGGTCCAGATCCCGGCCCGCTCGGTCGAGGCGACCAGCGCGCTGAGCAGCGCCCGGCCGACGCCCCGGCCGCGGGCGGCCGCGGCGAGGTAGATGCTGTCCTCGACCACCCCGGCGTACGCCGGCCGGGGCGAGGTCGGGGACACCGCGGCCCAGCCGACCACCTCACCGCCGTCCGCCGCGACCAGCCGGTGCTCGGCCGGGTGGCCGGCGGCCCACCGCGGCCAGGACGGCACCTCGGTCTCGAAGGTGGCGTCGCCGGTGGCGATACCGGCGGCGTAGACGGCGGCGACGGCCGGCCAGTCCGCCGCGGTCATCAGCCGGGTCGTCACGGTCACGGTCCGAGGGTAGGCCCGGCCGGCTCGACGGGTGGACCGAGAGTGGGGAGACTGCCGGGTTCGCCTCGGCCTACGTCACCGACGACGTGGCGTACCGGCTGCTGCACCCTGGTGCCGATCGCCGGTGTCGCTGACGCTCGCCGCCGGCGTGCCCGACGCCTTCGCGGACGGGGACTTCACTCTGGTCACCGTTGGCTACGTGGTGATGCGGGTGCCGCTGGTGGTGCAGTGGCTGCGGGTCGCCCGGGACGACCCGGCCCGGCGGGCGGTAGCGTTGCGCTACGCCGCCGGGATCGCGCTGGTGCAGGTGGGCTGGCTGCTGCGGCTGGCGCTGCCGGAGGGCTGGGGCCTGGCCGGCTTCCTGGTGCTCGCGCTGGTGCTGCTGGTCGCGCTGCTGCCGCTGCCGGTGGCGGTGGTGGCGGCCGGCGTGGCGCTCGGCAGCGCTGGTGCTGGCCGACGTGGTCGCCGAGCCACCGGGTCGGCCGCCGGGGCGAGAGGGATAGCCCGGTACTCGGCGTCGGCGGATGACCTGGTCGCTGTGCCGTCGAGGGTCGCGAACGTCGGGACCTCGGGACGGAGCGGCATGCGAGAGGCCGAGCTGCGGCCGGCGGCGTCCCGGTGCCCGGCGGCGAGCCCGGCGGCTGAGACCGGGCCGTGCCCGAGCGCCCCCGCTGGCGAGCTGGTTGGCCCGCCGCGCGGATGTCCGTTCCGACGAACGCGTCGACGGCGTGCCACGGGGCCGAGGCGAGGGCCGTGACCACCGTCCGGACCCTCCGGCAGGGCTGAACAGCCGATGCGCCCCCGTCCGGCGCGCACGGAAGACCTTCAAGATACGGTTCGGCCTGGTCCACGGGCGCCGGTCGCCAGCCTGGGGGATCGTTCCGGCGGCGTCGGTCATGGCGCCGTGCGAGCCGGCGACGGTCAGCGCCGGCGGCCAGGTCGCCCGCTGGCTCCAGGCAGACGGACGGCCGTCGCACTCGCGCTGCGCCGGCCCGGTCGGGGTCCGCCTGACGCGCCGCGGTCAAGGCGGCCGTCGAGGTCGTGCGCCGGCGGGTGGTCGGGGAAGCGTCGGCCTGCCCGCGCGCGCCCGGCTCGGCCACCAGCATGTACCGGTGCCGGCACACCGAGGACAGCGCCCGGACCACGCCGTCCGCCCCGCGCACGACGACGATCGGCTCCCCGGCGAGCTCGAGGGAGAGGTAGTCGCCGGGGTGGCGGACCTGGTCCGCGCTGGCGACGAGCAGCCACTCGCGGCGGAGGATCCGGGCGAGCTCGGCGTCGTAGCAGCCGGGATCGCGGTACGCCGCCGCGGGCAGCGTGCGGTCCGGACCGGTGCGGTCGCCCGAAAACATCCGATGAATCGTATCGCCGACCTCGATACACCCTTCGTGATCGATCGGGTGCATCAGGTTGTCAGGCCACAGCCGCGGCGCCACTGGACCACCGGGCAGGATGGGGACGTGGACCTCCTCCAGCTGCTGCCTGCCGAGCCGGAGCCGGACGCCCTGTTCGAGGCGTTCGAGCTGTGGGCGAAGGACCGCGGGCTGGTGCTCTACCCGGCCCAGGAGGAGGCGCTGATCGAGGTCGTGTCGGGCGCCAACGTCATCCTGTCCACCCCGACCGGCTCCGGGAAGTCGCTGGTCGCGGCCGGCGCCCACTTCACCGCCCTGGCCCAGGGCCGGCAGACCTTCTACACCGCGCCGATCAAGGCGCTGGTGTCGGAGAAGTTCTTCGACCTGTGCGAGACCTTCGGCACCGCCAACGTCGGCATGATGACCGGCGACGCCGCGGTCAACGGGCAGGCGCCGATCGTCTGCTGCACCGCCGAGGTGCTGGCCAACATCGCGCTGCGGGACGGGCCGGCGTCGGACATCGGCCAGGTGGTGATGGACGAGTTCCACTTCTACGCCGACCCGGACCGCGGCTGGGCCTGGCAGGTGCCGCTGCTGGAGCTGCCGCGGGCCCAGTTCCTGCTCATGTCGGCGACGCTCGGCGACGTCAGCCGGTTCGAGACCGACCTGACCCGGCGCACCGGCCGGCCGACCGCGGTGGTGCGCTCCGCGGTGCGCCCGGTGCCGCTGTTCTACGCGTACCGGACCACGCCGATGCACGAGACCCTGCAGGATCTGCTGGACACCCGGCAGGCCCCGGTCTACGTCGTGCACTTCACCCAGGCCGCCGCGGTGGAGCGGGCGCAGGCGCTGATGAGCATCAACGTGTCCACCCGGGCCGAGAAGGACCAGATCGCCGACCTCATCGGCGCCTTCCGGTTCACCACCGGCTTCGGCCGGACGCTGTCCCGGCTGGTCCGGCACGGCATCGGGGTGCACCACGCCGGGATGCTGCCGAAGTACCGCCGGCTGGTCGAGCGGCTGGCCCAGGCCGGCCTGCTCAAGGTCGTCTGCGGCACCGACACCCTGGGCGTCGGCGTCAACGTGCCGATCCGGACCGTGCTGTTCACCGGACTGTCCAAGTACGACGGCCAGCGGACCCGGCTGCTCACCGCGCGCGAGTTCCACCAGATCGCCGGCCGGGCCGGCCGCGCCGGCTTCGACACCGCCGGCTCGGTGGTCGCGCAGGCCCCCGAGCACGTCATCGAGAACGAGAAGGCGCTGGCCAAGGCCGGCGACGACCCGAAGAAGCGGCGCAAGGTGGTGCGCAAGAAGCCGCCGGAGGGCGCGATCGGCTGGGGCGAGCCGACCTTCACCCGACTGGTCGAGGCCGAGCCGGAGCCGCTCACCTCCCAGTTCCGGGTGTCGCACGCGATGCTGCTCAACGTGATCGCCCGGCCCGGGGACGCGTTCACGGCGATGCGGCACCTGCTCGAGGACAACCACTCGGACCGGCCGACCCAGCGCCGGCTGATCCGCGAGGCCATCGCGATCTACCGCTCGCTGCTGGCCGCCGGCGTGGTCGAGCGACTGTCCACACCGGACGCCGAGGGTCGCTCGGTCCGGCTCACCGTCGACCTGCAGGAGAATTTCGCGCTCAACCAGCCGCTGTCCACCTTCGCGCTGGCCGTGATCGAGCTGCTGGACCGGCAGTCGGAGTCGTACGCGCTGGACGTCGTGTCGGTGATCGAGTCCACTCTGGACCAGCCGCGGCAGGTGCTGTCCGCGCAGGAGCACAAGGCGCGCGGCGAGGCGATCGCGGCCATGAAGGCCGAGGGGATCGAGTACGACGAGCGGATGGAGCGGCTGCAGGAGGTCACCTACCCCAAGCCGCTGGTCGAGCTGCTCGACGGCGCGTACGAGACGTACCGGCGGGGTCACCCGTGGGTGGCCGACCACGAGCTGGCCCCGAAGTCGGTGGTGCGGGACCTGTGGGAGCAGGCGATGACCTTCGCCGACTTCGTCCAGCACTACCAGCTGGCCCGGTCCGAGGGGATCGTGCTGCGCTACCTGGCCGGCGCGTACAAGGCGCTGCAGCAGACCGTCCCGGCCGAGGCGAAGACCGACGAGCTGCTGGACGTCATCGCCTGGCTGGGCGAGCTGGTCCGGCAGGTCGACTCCAGCCTGCTGGACGAGTGGGAGCAGCTGGCCAACCCGGAGACCGCGGTGGCCGCGGACAGCGAGATCGAGGCGGCGCCGCCGGCGGTCACCACCAACCGGCGGGCGTTCCGGGTGCTGGTCCGCAACGCGCTGTTCCGCCGGGTCGAGCTGGCCGCGCTGCGCCGGTACGGCGACCTGGGCGAGCTGGACGGCGAGGACGGCTGGGACGCCCGGGCCTGGGCGGACGCGCTGGAGCCGTACTTCGCCGAGCACGGCACGCTGCTCACCGGCGCCGACGCGCGCGGGCCGGCGCTGCTGCTGGTGGACGAGCGGCCGGACCGCTGGCTGGTCCGGCAGGTCTTCGACGACCCGGCCGGTGACCACGACTGGGGGATCGGCGCCGAGGTCGACCTGGCCGGCTCGGACGCGGCCGGCCGGGCCGCGGTGCACGTGGTCGCGGTCGACCGGCTGGGCGGCTGAGGCGGTGCGCCGGGTCCCGGTGGAGTCCAGCGCGGTCGTCTCGATCGGCTACGACACGGCCACCAACGAGCTGGAGGTCGAGTACGCCGGCGGCGGGGTCTACCGCTACTACGGCGTCCCGGCCTCCCGGGTCGAGCAGCTGCTGACCGCGGCCAGCATCGGCCGCTACGTCACCGAGCACATCAAGCCGCGCTACCCGTGCGCGGAGATGGGCTGAGCCGTGGCCGGGCGGGAGGTGGCGGTGTCGCCGGAGCGGCTGGCCGGGTGGCTGGACCGGTTCGCCGGCCGGCACGGCGGGCTCGGGCCGGCCGCGGTCGACCCGGCCGCGGTGCTGGTGACGGCCGCGGACGGGGCGGTGGCCGAGTGCCGGGTGCCGTTCCCGCCGCTGGTCCCGGACCCCACCGACCCGTACGGCGGGCTGGTCGCGCACGCGCTGGTCGAGCGGCGGGTGGGCGTGCTGCTGGTGCGGCTGGGCGGGCACGCGGCCGGTGTCTTCGCCGGCGACCGGCTGCTCGCCTCCAAGGTCGGCTCCCGGCTGGTGCACGGCCGCAACGCGGCCGGCGGGCAGTCCCAGCAGCGCTTCGCCCGCCGCCGGGAGGGCCAGGTCCGGGTCGCGCTGGCCGCCGCCGCGGACGTCGCGGCCGCGGTCCTGGTCCCGGCGGCAGCCACCCTGGACGCGGTGGTGCTCGGCGGGGACCGGCGTGCGGTCGACCCCGTGCTCGCCGACCCGCGGCTGGCCCCGCTGCGCCCGCTGGTGGTCGAGTCCCGGATCGACGTGCCCGACCCGCGGCTGAAGGTGCTGCAGGGCACGCCGGCCCTGTTCCGGGCGGTCCGCATCCGGCTGACCGAGCCCGGGCCGACTCCGGGTATGCTGCCCGGCCTTGGGGGATGACAGACCTTTTTCGAGCGATCTCGACAGGAAGCCAATTCGTGAAGCTCTCCCGCGTCGCCATTGCCGCAGCCGTTATCGCCGGCGTCGTCACTCTCGGTGTCAGCTTGCTCTCGCCTGGTGGCGGAGCCGCACCGGTGCTGCCGCGGATCGTCAGCTCCAACCCGGTCGACTACACGCCCAACATCGTGGGCGGCGACTGCTTCACCGGCGCCGACCCGGTGCTCTGCCGCCGGGTCAACGACATCGCCCGGATCGGCAACACCGTCTACGCGGGCGGGGTGATCGGCGCCGTCCGCAAGCCGGATGGGACCTCTGCCGGGACGTACGGCAACGCCCTGTCGTTCGACGCGATCACCGGGGCGGTCAACACCGCCTTCCACCCGACCTTCACCGGGCAGACCGACCAGATCCAGGACGGCGCGGTCAACGCGGTCGAGCGCAGCACCGACGGCACCGCAGTGTGGTTCGGCGGTGACTTCAAGAAGGCGAACGGGGCGCCCGCGAAGGGCCTGGTGCGCTGGAACGTCGCCACCAACTCCCTGTCCACCACCTTCAAGCCGGCGATCGCGGCGGACAACAAGACGGCCAGGGTCTACGACGTCAAGTTCTTCTGCGGTCGCCTCTGGGTGGCCGGTGACTTCACCAACGCCGGCGGCGTCAACCGCACCGCGCTGGTCAGCCTCGACCCCAACACCGGCGCCGCGACCAGCCAGGTCAACCTCAACATCACCGGCACCGCGTCGGCCGAGGCCGGGCCGACCCGGGTCTACAAGATCGCCCCGAGCCCCAACTGCAAGCGCGTCGTCATCACCGGCAACTTCACCAAGGTGATGGGCGTCGAGCGCTACCAGATCGCGATGCTCAACGTCTCCGACACCGGCGTCGCCTCGCTGGCCAAGTGGTACGGCCTGACCTACTTCCGGGCCAGCCAGCCGGGCCTCGGTGCCAACCCGTGCGGGGACAGCCTGCCGGCCTGGACCCGGGACATCGACTGGGCCCCGGACGGCACCTGGTGGGCGCTGGCCGGCACCGGCGGCAACCGGCCGTACCCGGCGCTGTGCGACTCGGTCAGCCGGTGGACGAACAACGACGACACCCACGCCGTCCCGGTGTGGATCAACTACAGCGGCGGCGACACCTTCCTCAGCGTCCGGGTCACCGGTGACCTCGTGTACGTCGGCGGCCACTTCAAGGCGCTCGACGCCGCGGTCTACCGCAACGGCGTCAAGGTCTACTCGGGCCCGGCCCACGCGCACGCCGGGCTCGGGATCATCCGGGCCACCTCCACCAGCGGGATGGCCCTGCCCGGCTGGAACGACGGCGCCGTCACCGGCCGCGGCGCCGGCTGGGGCGCGATGCTGGTGACCACCGGCGACAGCCGGCACGCGGCCGGCCTGTGGGTCGGCGGGGACAGCGACCTCATCCGCAACGAGACCGGCAAGCGGGTCGCGCTGCTGCCGATCACCTGATCGGTCCGAGCACGACGAGGGGCCCGGCCGTCCGGCCGGGCCCCTCGCGCTCGCGGGCCGGTCAGCTCACCCCGAACGTCGCCAGCCACGCGAGGTCATCCGGCTGGTCCAGCCGGTAGCCGCCGGTGCTGCCGGTGCAGGTCGAGCTGATCCCGAACGAGGTGACGGCGACGATCGTCGTCGTCCCTTGCAGGAAGATCGGCCCGCCGGAGTCACCGAAGCAGGTCCCGCCGGTGTTGTTGCTGCCGAGGTTGGCGGAGAACTTCGCCGCCACGCCCTTGCCCGAGCCGAAGACGCCGTTGAGGTTGACCAGCTTGGTGGTCGCCCGCCGCCGGGTGTCCCCGCCCAGCGCGGTCTTCGGGCCGGACTCCTCCAGCCCGTAGCCGACCGGGGTGTAGCGCAGCGTCTGGTCCTGCACCAGCGTGTCGAGCAGGCCCAGCTCCGGCAGCTCGCCGTACGTCGGGCTGGTCCGGGGGGCGTCGAGCACCAGCACGCCGAGGTCGTGCTGGAAGAACTGGGCGTCGTCGTACTCCGGGTGGGAGTAGGCGGTGGCCTCCAGCCACTGCGGCGACGCGTCCAGCGCGGCCGACCAGGTCTCGTACCGGCCGGCGTTGTCGTCCGGGGCGAAGGTGGAGCTCGCCGGCAGGATGCTGTAGTCCGGCGCCTCGCTGAAGTTGATCCAGACGTCGGTGCCGCCGTTGCCGTCGCCGCCGCCCGCGGTGGTCGACTCGCCCTCCAGGCCGACCGCGTACGTGCAGTGGCCGGCGGTCACCACGATGGTCGAGGACACCAGCGTGCCGGTGCAGTTGAACCAGGCGCCCGGGTCGTCGAAGCGGGGGTCCACCGCGTCCGGGACGTAGAACAGCAGCTGCCCGACGTACGGGTGCTGTCCGTTGTCGGGGACGCCGTTGGTGATCGCCCAGGCCGGCGGGCTGACCGCCAGCAGGGCGAGCACCGACGCCAGGATGAAGAGAAGTCGGGTGCGCATGGGACTCCCGTCGTCGCGCGGCTGGACGGGGTGGCCCGGGGGTCGGGCCCCGGACCACCCCCCTTGGGGAGAGTCACCGGGGGCCGGACGGTGACGCGGCCCGGTCTGATCCTTTCCGGCCGGTCAGCCGGTCCAGCGGATGCCGTCGGCGATCCGGCAGAGGTCGGCCAGCGAGACGTCGGGCGCTTGCTGGTGAGCTGGATCGACACGCCGGGGCGGATCTCGTCGATCCGAGCGTCGGCCCGCCGGTGGACACGACCAGGGTCGGCCGGCCCTGCACCGGCCGGCTGCCCGGCAGCTCGCGGCGGGCGAAGTCGGTGAAGTCCGCGGAGCCCACACCTCCCAGACGCCGGCCGGCCGCCGATCCGCTGTGCGCCCGACCGGGGATCAGCGGACCTGGAGGCCGAGGGTGCGGACCAGCTGGACCGCCTGCTCGGCGTGCACCACGGCGCCGGTCAGGTCGACCGTGCGCGGGTCCAGCCCGGCCAGGTTGCTGCCCCGCAGGTCGGCCCGGGCCAGCACCGCCTTGTCCAGGGTCGCGGCGGTGAGGTCCACCCCGGCCAGGGTGGCCCCGGTGCAGTCCGCCTCGGTCAGGTCGGCCTCCCGCATCCGGGTCCCGGTCACCGAGATCCCGCGCAGGTCGGCGAAGCGCAGCGCGACGAAGGACAGGTCGCCGCCGCGGACGGTCAGCGGCCGCAGGTCGCAGTCGGTGAACGCGCTGCCGGTCAGCTTGCAGTCGTCCAGCTCGGCGTCGAAGAGGCTGCACCGCTCGAAGACGCACTGCAGGAACGCGGTGTCCTGGTGCCGGGACGCGTTCAACCGGCAGTTGCCGAACCGGCACTCCTCGAACCGGGCCCCGGCGCTGGTCGACTCCACCAGGTCGACGTCGGAGAAGGTGCAGCCCCGGAAGACGTCCCCGGCCAGCTCCCGGCCGTACCAGTCCTCCCCGGCGAACACCTCATCGGTCCATTCGGCCATGTCCGTCCCCCTCCGCCGGGTCGGGGCCGATGCTACGAGCCGCCCGGGGCGACCGGGGTCGGTAGGCTGACCTTCCGTGCCCTCCCCGCCGCGCCGCTCCACTGTGGAGCCGGAGCCGCGGGTGCTGCTGATCGACAACTACGACTCGTTCACCTACAACCTGGCGCACGCGCTGGCCCGGGTGGCCGGCGTCCCACCGCTGGTGCTGCGCAACGACGACGCCGCCGGGCTGGCCGCGCTGGAGCCGTCCACACTGGACGCGATCGTGGTGTCGCCCGGGCCGGGCCGGCCGGACCGGGAGCGCGACTTCGGGCTGAGCCGGTGGGCGTTCGCCCAGGACCGGCTGCCGGTGCTCGGCATCTGCCTCGGCCACCAGGGCATGTGCCAGGCGGCCGGGGCGCGGGTGGACCGGGCGCCGGAGCCGGTGCACGGCCGGCTCAGCCCGGTCCGGCACGGCGGGACCGGGCTGTTCGCCGGCATCCCGTCGCCGTTCCGGGCCGTCCGCTACCACTCGCTGCTGGTGTACGACCTGCCGGCCGCGATCGAGCCGCTGGCCCGCACCCCGGACGGGCTGCTGATGGCCGCCCGGCACCGGGAGCGCCCGCAGTGGGGCGTGCAGTTCCACCCCGAGTCGATCGCCACCGAGCACGGCGAGCGGCTGCTGGCCAACTTCCTCGACCTGGCCGGGGTGCGCCGGGGCGCCCTCCGCCCGCCGGCCGCGTCGCCGCCGGCTCCGGCCCCCCACCCGCCGTACGAGCTGGTGGTCCGGGAGCTGCCCGGCATGCCCGACCCGGAGGCGGCGTTCGCCGCGCTCTTCGGCGCCGACCCGGCGGCGTACTGGCTGGACAGCGCCGGCGGCGGCCGCTTCGCGATGGTCGGCGGCGCGGGCCCGCTGGGCGAGCTGGTCAGCTACCGGGTGGCCGAGGGGGAGGTGGTGGTCCGCCGCGGCGGCGAGGTGCGCCGGCACCGGGAGACGCTCTTCGACCACCTGGACCGGATGCTGGCCGCCCGCCGGCTGCCCGACCCGGGCCTGCCGACCGACTTCGCGCTCGGCTACGTCGGCTACCTCGGCTACGAGCTGAAGGCCGACTGCGGCGGCGCCGCGGTGCACCGGCCGGCCGAGCCGGACGCGCAGCTGCTCTTCTCCGACCGCGCGCTGGTGCTGGACACCCGGGATCGCCGGGCCTGGCTGCTCGCGCTGGCCACCGCCGAGCACCCGGCCACCGGCTGGCTGGCCGAGGCGGCCGCGGTGCTGGCCGCGCTGCCGCCGCTGCCGGAGCCGGTGCCGCCGGACCCGGCGGCCGCCCCGCCGGTGCTGGCCCGGCACGGCCGGGACGACTACGCCGCGCTGATCGCCCGCTGCCAGGAGGAGATCGCGGCCGGCGAGTCGTACGAGATCTGCCTGACCAACGAGCTGTCGGTGCCGGTCGCCGCGGACCCGTGGGAGACCTACCGGGTGCTGCGGCGAGCCAACCCGGCGCCGTACGCGGCCTTCCTCCGGCTGCCCGGCTGCGCGGTGCTCAGCTCGTCGCCGGAGCGCTTCCTCCGGGTCGGCGCCGGCGGCCGGATCGAGTCCGCGCCGATCAAGGGCACCCGGCCGCGCGGCCGCACCCCGGCCGAGGACCGCGCGCTGGCGGCCGAGCTGCTCGGCAGCGAGAAGGAGCGCGCGGAGAACCTGATGATCGTCGACCTGGTCCGCAACGACCTGGGCCGGGTCGCGGAGCCGGGCAGCGTGCAGGTGCCCCGGCTCTTCGCGGTCGAGTCGTACGCGACCGTGCACCAGCTGGTCAGCACGGTCACCGCCCGGCTGGCGCCCGGCGCGTCCGCGGTGGACTGCGTGCGGGCGGCGTTCCCCGGCGGCTCGGTGACCGGGGCGCCGAAGCTGCGCACCATGGAGATCCTGGACCGGCTGGAGGGCGGCCCGCGCGGGGTCTACACCGGCGCGCTGGGCTACCTGTCGCTGACCGGCCGGGCCGACCTGAGCATCGTCATCCGCACGCTGGTGGTGACCCCGCGGGAGGTGCGGATCGGCGTCGGCGGGGCCATCACCGCGCTGGCCGACGCCGCCGCCGAGATCGAGGAGACCCGGGTCAAGGCCCGGGCGCTGCTGGCCGCGCTGCCGGCGGCCGCGCTCGCCGCCAGCCCGCGCTGACCGGTCGAGTGATTTCCCGGGCTGTACGCGATCTGTACCTTTGTGGCCTCACGACGTCTGGAGAGGTCGCGGTCATGGTGCTCGGTCATGCGCCGGCTCCGGCACCACCGCCGGTGCGTGGCCGGCGTCGGCTGGGTGACGGCGAACAGCCCCGGCCCGTCCGTGGCCAACATGAGCCTCGGCGGCGGCGCGCAGCCGGCGCTGGACGCCGCGGTGGCCGGCTCCATCGCCTCGGGAGTGCCGTACGCGGTGGCCGCCGGCAACTCCAACTCCGACGCCTGCAACTTCTCCCCGGCCCGGGTGGGCACCGCACTGACCGTCGGGTCCGTCGACCGCACCGACACCCGGTCCAGCTCCTCCAACTACGGGACCTGCCTCGACCTCTTCGCCCCCGGGGTCGGCATCACCAGCGCCTGGAACACCAGCGACACCGCGACCGCGGTCCTCACCGGCACGTCGATGGCGTCGCCGCACGTGGCCGGCGTCGCCGCGCTGAAGCTGGCGGTCGACCCGACGCTGACCTCGGCCCAGGTCCACGCCGCGATCATCGCGGCGGCGACCCCCGGCGTCGTGATCAACCCCGGCCCCGGCAGCCCCAACCGGCTGCTCTTCTCCCGCTGAAGGCCGGCCCCGGCCGGGACGGCGGTCAGGCGACGCGGGTCACCGCGGCGCTGGCCGGCACCCGGCCGGGGTGCAGGACCGCGGCGATCGCCTCGACCCCGGCCACCAGCCGCGGCCCGGGCCGGACGACCAGGCCGTCGGCGTCGATCGCCCAGACCTCCGGTCCGGGCAGCGCGCCGGCCACCGCGCGCGCCTGCTCGGCCGCGCCGGCCAGGCCGAAGCCGCAGGGCGCGACGAGCACCACGTCCGGGTCGGCCGCGGCGAAGTCGGCCCAGGTCGTCGGCGCCGACCGGCCTCCGGGGCAGGCGGCGACCGGGATGCCGCCGGCCGCGGTGACCAGGTCCGGCACCCAGTGCCCGGCCGGGAAGGGCGGGTCGACCCACTCGACCACGGCGACCCGCGGCCGCGGCTGGCCGGCCACCGCGGCGGCCACCGCGGCCAGCCGGTCGCGCAGGCCGCCGACCAGGGCGGCCGCGGCCGCCTCGGCGCCGGTACGCCGGCCGACGGCGGAGATCGAGTCGAGCACCTCGGCCAGCGTGTGCGGGTCCAGCGGCAGCACCTCGGCCCGGCAGCCCAGGTGGTCGAGCGCGGCGGCCACGTCGCCGGCCGGCACCGCGCAGACCCGGCACAGGTCCTGGCTGAGGATGAGGTCCGGGCGCAGGTCGCGCAGCGCGCCCGCGTGCAGGGTGTAGAGGTCCTCGCCGGCGGCCGCCCGGGCCCGGACGTAGTCGTCGATCTCGCGCGGGGTCAGGCCGCGGGTGTCCCGGCCGCCGACCACCACGACCTTGTCGGTCCGGGCGGCCGGCGGCTCGTCGCACTCGAAGGTGACGCCGACCAGCTGCTCGCCCAGCCCCAGCGCGTACACGATCTCGGTGGCGGCGGGGAGCAGGGAGACCACGCGCACGGCCCGAGCGTAGGCCGCCGCGCCCCGCCGGGTCCCGGAGCTCGGCTCAGCCGAGCACCTTGGCCAGCTGGACCGCGCGGGCGACGAACCGCCCGCCCGCGTCCCAGACATCGCAGGTCTGGTCCACCCACTGCGGGTCGATCAACCGGGCCCGGCTCAGCACCCGCACCCGGCCGGGCTCCGGCACCGCCCGCACGTACGCGGTCATCTCGGCCGTGGAGATCCAGGCCCCGGCGTCGGTGTCGAACAGGGCCGGCGGGAACGCGTCGACCGCGTACAGCAGCGAGGCGGGGTCGAAGCCGTCGTCGCCGAGCAGCTCGATCCAGCCCCGCAGCTCGCCCCGGCCGGTCGGCCGGCCGCTGATCATCCCGCTCGACGAGGGCTCCAGGCGCAGGTCGACGTTGTCGAGCATCGGGACCCGGGTCCCGTCCGGCGCGAGCGGCTCCAGCCGGACGCAGTCCTCGAACGGCACCTGCGGCGCTGCCGGCAGGCCGGCGTCCCAGCGCGGCGTCGCGGCCGGGTCGAGCTGGCCGACGGTCAGCAGCGCCTCGACCGCGGTCCGGTCGCCCTGGCTCAGCCGCGCGCGGACCTGGCTGAGCGAGCGGCCGCGGCGCAGCACCTCGCCCGCGATCTCGGCCGGCCCCGGATCGGGCGAGCGCAGGTAGTGGGCGCTGGCGGCGACCACGTAGCCGGAGCCGACCAGCGCGGCCGCGGCCCGTCCCAGCATCGCCAGCAGGTAGCCGCCGTTGGGCCGGCCGCCGATCGTCCAGGTCCCGCTGACCTCGGCGTCGAAGACGCCCTCGCCGCGGTCCCGGACCGAGCTGGCCCGCGACAGCGGCTCGGCGGCCGGGACGGCCGCGGCATCGGCCACCGGCTCGGTCATGACCGGACCGTGACCCCGCGTAGCCCCCTCGTGTCCACGGCGTGAAGCTAGTTCAGCCCGACACGCCCCGGCAACTGGGCGACCGACCGGATGGTGTCCAACTGATCAACGATTACACCCATTGGGCCATCTGGGGGATGCCGGTGGTGTTCGCCACATCCTCACCGCTTCTCATACCACTTGCACGAAGTGTGGTGTTGAGTCCTGCTCCTGCGAGGCGATCGGCGGCCGGAACGAATCCACTACCTCGGGCCTCATTTGGGCTGGTCGAGATGGCTGTCATGATGCGTCGAGGTCCTGGCCCGGGGAGCACGATCATCGATCACAGCAGCAAGCCATGCCTGGAGCCCGAGCGCCGGCGCAGCCGTGAGCGATCGACCGGCGGTGCGGCCAGGGATGCGCGTGACCGCGGCGCGACCGCCGGCCGGAGCCGAGCCATGGCCGGCAGCTGACGCCTGCCGCGGCCTCCGGAGCGTGGACGAGGCCGGCCTCCGCGGCGGACGGCGTGGAGGGCCGGCCTCCACGCTCCGCCCCTGCCTACCGGGGCGTGCTCCGCGCTGTCCCGCCAGGACCGCTCGATCCGCCGCAGCATCGCCGGGTAGACGATCAGGTGCCGGATCGGCTTGATCGCGGCCAGGTAGCACCGCCCCGAGCAGCCCGTTCCGTTTGACCAGGACGGCCATCTGACCACGGTGGCCGCCGGTCCCGTCCGGCACCCAGCCGAGGTGCACGACGCCGTGCATCGTCCGGTTGGCGATCTCCGCCGCGGCTTCGTCGTCGAGCCGGTAGACGGGCTTGAACGGCTGCGCGTCCGGGACCGGGACCTCGCGCAGGTCCGGCGGCAACCGGTCCGGAGCGACGGCACCCTCGTGCCGAGGCCGGTGTCCGCGTCGTCCCACCCGAGCAGCCGGCCGAGCCGCAGCCGGACCGCCATCAGCAGGCCGGTGATCCCGGTGGAGTCCCGCTCCGGATCCCGCGCGGCCAGCAGCGCCACCAGCCGGGGAAAGTCGTCCGGACCACCCGGCGTGGGCAGCGCCCACACGTCCTCGAGCTGGAAGTCCGGGGTCAGCTCATGGATCCGCCACGGCCGCGAGTAGTGCGCCGAGCTCGGGAGCCGCATCCGGAAATTCTCGCAGTCCAGAGCGGGTGTCCCCAGTCCGCCTGGGGTCCACAACGGCCTTCTGCGGTCCCCGTGACCGACGTCTCGACGAGGTCCGTGGAACCCCGACCCGGTCACTGAGTGGGCCTCCGCCGAGCAGCCCGACGGCCGTACTGCCTCTCACCGCAAGCGCGCACCGGTGTGAGGCTGGCGCGCCAGGCGAAGCGGCCAGGTCACTCGAGGATGCGTTGCACGGCCGGCTCGGCACGGTCGGCGACCTGTTCGATGAGGCCTCTCGATCGGAGGCGGGTGATGGCGTTGGTGGCGATCACGGTGGCGGGGACGGCGAGGATGAGGCCGACGATGCCGCCGATGAGGCCGCCGAGGGCGGTGACGACCAGTACGACCAGCGGGTGGATGTCGAGGGTGCGGCCCATGACTTTGGGTTCGACGAAGTTCTCCAGCGCCAGGTTGGCGGCGAGGACCACCACGAGCATGATGGCGGCCTGGCTGAGTCCGCCGTCGCCGAGGGCGATGATGACGGCCAGTCCGCCGCCGAGGAAGGCGCCGATGTAGGGGATGTAGCCGCCGATGAAGTTGACCACCACGATGGTGAACACCAGTGGTAGCCCGAGCAGCAGGCTGGCGATGCCGATGACGACCGACACGATGGCGGACATGACGGTGCGGCCCCGCCCGTAGTCGCGCAGGATCCGGATCGAGTCGCCGAAGAAGCCGTCGATGTCGTCCCGGAGCCTGGGGTCGGCCTGGGCGAGGAGGGAACGCCGCAGCCGGGTGCCGTCTTTGAGCAGGTAGAACATGATCAGGGCGCCCAGGATCAGGCCGCTGGCGAAGCCGACCAGGGTGCTGACGCCGGAGACCAGGTGGGTGAGGACGCCGTCGGAGATCGCGGGGGCTGCCTCCTCGGTGGCGGCCCGGGCCGAGTCCAGGGCGGCCTGATCGACGCCGAGCTGGTCGGCTGCGGTGCCCAGGGCCGCGTCGACCGAGGCACCGATCTCGTCCCGCTGGTCGGCCACGCCCCGGACGGTGGCGACCACGACGCCGGTCATCAGGGCGAGCAGACCGAGCACGATCAGGCTGGCGGCGAGGGTGGGCTTGACCCGGTGGCGTTCGAGGGCTCCGACGGCGGGTTTGAAGATCACGGCCAGCACGGCCGCGAACACCAGCGGGAGCACGATCTCGTTGACCGCGGCCAACGCGGCCACCACGATGATCGTCGCCGCCACGAACCCGACGAAGCTCCACGCCCAGACGCCGAGTCTGGGAACCCAGCTCAGCGGCGCCGGACCCCCATTCAGCTCCGCGTCGCGCCCGGTTGGCCGATCGCCGTCAGCAGCTCGGTCGGACGTGTCAGCCTCGATCGGCGGTCCAGACACACGAATCGGCCTCCCTGGTCGGTCCCCAGGTGGTCCAGCTGGCCTCCCGACGAGGACCGGCTGCCGCCCGGGGCGGCTACTGCTCGCTCTCCTCCTCGAGATCCGCGATCTCGATCGCGACGTCGAGCGCGTCGACGATCTTGCCGGTGGCGGACGCGACCCGCGCCGTGCCGACGATCGGTGCGATCGCGGTGAGCACCCCGCGAACCCGCTCGGCGTCGACACCGACCTCGCTCGCCACTTCCAGGTTCAGCAGATACGAGACCGACGGGGCATCGACCGCGACGAGCGCGGCGATGCGAACAAGCATGAGTGTTTCCGGATCGAGACTCGACGCGGCGACCGAGTCCGCGGTCATGCCGGCGAGCAGGTCCAGGACCGGGGTCTCACTTGTCGACTCAGTCATCGTGTTCAGCCCTCTCGTTCCAGGTTCGCTTCTCAGGACGGTCGTGCGCTCACACACCGCAGATCGTTCGGGTCAGCCGAGTTGCTTGGCGGTGTCCACCACAGCCGCGTCGATGTCCTTGCTGCTGGCGTCGACCTGCTTCTCCACGTGGTTGTCGGGCTTGAGCCCCGCCTTCTCCAGCGCCGACTGGATCGTGCTCTCGCCGATGACGAGCAGGCACGCCTGACCGGCGTCGATCAGCTCCCCGAACTCCTTGACGTCGGCGCGGGACATGCCCTTCCACAGGTGGCCGCCGACGCCGCCGAGGGCACCACCGACGGCGGCGGACGCGATGATCGCGGGCGGGAAGAGCAGCCCGACGAACGCGCCGGCCGCGATGCCGCCCCACGTCCCGTGCCGGGTGGCCGTCTCGTCCTTGTTGACGTGCACCTTGCCGTCGTCGTCCTTGGTGATCACCGCGGCGTCGTAGCTGCCGACCGCACCGACAGCATGCAGGTCCTTCACGACCGCGTAGTCACCTCGCGCGGCGACCTCGCTCGGGTACGTCCCGATGTAGATGAACACACCGTCGGCCTTCGCCATAGTTCCTCCGCATGTCGAATCCTGGGCATCCGAACGGCTCCTCCGCGAGCCGCTCGACCATTGAGCGCCAGACAGACGGCACCGGCATCACTCGGATCGAGTGAATCGGCCCTCGCGACGGGTCGTCCTCGGTGGCGGTGGGCGGCGCGCCGGATCGTGGGGCGGCATGTCGTCAGGATCGTTGCCGGCCGAGCTGGACCGCGCTGGTGACGAGGCGTCGCCGGCGCTCCGCCCGGGACAGCGCTGGGACCGCTGTGGTGGTCACCTGGTCATCCGTCGGCTGCGGTGCGTGGTCGAGCGGCCGGATCGGTGGAGGGTGCCTGCTCGTGGTCGGGGTGACGACGCCCGGAAAGGTCGTGAAGCCGGATCGCAGGCTCACTCGCCTGCGCCTGCTCCGGAGTGTCGCCTGCATTGGCGCTCGACGCCCCGTACCGGGCCGCCAGCGGGGACGCCGAGATGCCGTGCAGCAGCACCGAGAGCAGGATGGTCCAGGTGGCGGTCTGCAGGAGCATCGCGCCGTCGCCGCTGTGTTCGATCTCTTCCAGGGCGAGCAACGTGAAGACGACCGAGGCGAGTCCGCGCGGGCCGAACCAGCCTATGAACGCCACGGCGGCCGGCCGCAGATGCGTTCCGGCCAGTGCGATCGCGACGGGCACCATCCTGATCACGGTCAGGCTCAGGACTGCGTAGAGGATCGGTCGAGCCGAGAAGTCCTCGCTGAGCAACTCCCCCACGAACAGCGCGCCGAAGATCGACCAGACCAGGAACGAGGCGGACAGGCCGAGCGTCTCGGTGAACTGGGCCGGTTCGGCCAGCCGGCCTCTGGTGGCGGCGCCGAACAAGAGGCCACCGACGAACGCGGCGATGAACCCGTTGCCGCCGATCGCCACGGATCCCCCGTACGCGAGCAGCGCGAAGGCGAGGATGGCGATCTGCTCGGACACCTCCGGCGGTCCAGCCTCGGTCGACGGCGACGGCCAGGAGCCTCCCGCCGAGGTACCCGACCACGACCGCGGCAACGATCGCCAACCCGATCTGCTTGAACGCCTCGAGCCCCCAGGCCGTGTCGCCGAGACCTTCCTCGGCCGCGACCACGGCGATGAAGAGGGTGACGAACGGCGTCACGATCCCGTCGTTGAGACCGCTCTCGACGTTCAGCGCTCGGCGGATCCGCACCGGCACGGACCTGTTGGTGACGACCGCCAGGCCGAGCGCGGCGTCCGTGGGCGCCAGGATGGTGGCGACCAAGGCCGCCGCTCCCCACCCGACCGCAGGAAACGTGAGGTACGCCAGCACCGCGCCGGCAACGATCGTCAGCGGTAGTCCGACGAACAGCAGCCGGCTGGGCAGAGCCGCATCGCCCTCGACGTCCCGCAGCCGGACCGTCGACGCATCGGCGAACAGCAGCAGAGCCAGCGTCAGCTCGGTGATGGTGAGAACCGCCTCGTTGCCCAACGAGAACGGCAGCACACCCAACCCGCCCGGACCGAGGATCGCGCCGACGGCGACGAACACCATCGGACCGGTGATCCACCAGCGGTCCAGCTTCGACGCCACCAGGGTGTAGGCAACCACGACGACCGCCAGAGCAGTCAGACCACCCATCAGATCCCCCTTGCTGGCTGTGCTGGCCCGGTTGTTCCGGTAGCCGTCTTAGTCGGGGCCGGGCGATCACATGGCGAAGAGACCCGAGCCATCGGCCACAGCTCACGCCCGAAGTCGTCGGGCGACGGCGTCGTAGCCGAAGTACCTGGTCCCTCGGCTGCGACTCTGCGCCGTCGAGCGGCGATGGGTCATCACGCGCAACGGATGAGGTCGCCGCATCCACACCCGGGCCGGGGCCAGCTGCCGGCGCACCACCTGACCACCTCGACTGGAAGCCCGGCGCCGGCCGAGACACCGCTCTCACACGTTCGGTCGAGTCGGCACGCTGATCCGCGGCGGCTGGCGATCAGCCGCCGCGCGACGCAGATCACCCGCCTAAGACCGAGATCACCGGCTGAAGAACCTGTGGTCGAGTCAACCAGCACGATCAACGAACTCACCGAGTTCCAGACCCAGGCCCTCGCGCGACTCGCCGCTCAACACGACGAGATCATCCGTCTGCGGGCCGCCGCCACCTCCGCCAGCCGAGTCAGCCGACTTCCGCAACGGGCAGCGACCATCGGCTCATGCAACTGACCGAGCGACCAGGCCGACAGCGAAGCGGCGTCGGTGTTCGGACAGGGAGGGGGTCGGCCAAGATACGACGGAAACCGGCAACCAGTGATCTTGAGTTGAACTTGCCGCAGGTGAGGTGCTGGGGCGGATCGGCGTCGGCTGCCCGACCAGGGACAGCGATGCGCAAACGCAGCCGGAGGCCCGATCTTGTGTCACCGTTCGCAGTGGACTTCTTCGCGTACCCGCTCAGATCGGTCAACGGCGCACCCGATAGCGCAGGTGAAGCACCCGGTTGCCCTGAATCACCACGTCGGGATCCTCCAACAGGTGCTGTGCGTGGACCGACCCGAAGTAGCGCTTGCCGGACCCGAACACGACGGGTACGACGTCCATGCGCACCTCGTCGACCAGGCCCGCGGCAAGCATCTGGCCACCGACGTCACCAGCGGCGACCTCGACGATGCGGTCACCCGCAAGCTCTTGCGCCTTGGCCATGGCTGCCTCGACGCCGTCGACGAAGTGAAACGGCGCCTCGGGGTCCCAGCCCTCGGGCTGCGGCCGGTGCGTCACGACGACCACGTGGTCGATCCCGCTCGGAGGCTTCCCGTCCCAGCCGTCCGTCAGGTCGAAGACGTGGCGGCCGACGAGTGTCGCCCCGATCTGGTCCCAGTACGGCCGGGTGTAGTCGTAGGACGTCTGCGACACCTTCACCTCGCCGCTCTCGTCCAACGGGACGTCACCGTTGGACAACCAGTCGAACAGCGGTCCGGGCTGGTCATTCTCGTCCGCGACGAAGCCGTCCACCGACACCGAGCTGTACATGACCACCTTGCCCACGGGGCTCTCCTCTGCTTTGGGGTGCCCGCAAATTAGCGCGTCGTGAGCTGTCGCTCTTGTAAGAAATCAATCGGCCGGCAGCGGCCAGCCGTCCAGCGCGTGGCCGGGATGTTCGCGCAGGAACCGCCGCCGGACTTCGACGTACCGGGTCGGCGTGAGCCCGGTGAACGCCCGGAACTCGTGGCCGAAGTGGGCCTGGTCGAAGTAGCCTGCGCCACCGGCGAGGTCGCCCCAGTCGACCGGTCCGGCGGGGTTGATCGCGAACACGGTGGCGGCGAAGCGGTAGGTGCGGGCCAGCCGCTTCGGCGTGACGCCGATGAGCTCACCAACCCCACCGCACACGCCGACTGCGGAGACAAGGCGCACGTACGCGACATGGCTCGTCTCCGACGGCATCCCGCCGAACGTGGTCCAGCGGATCATGGGGCACGAGGACGTGACGACCACGCTCGGCATCTACACGGACGTGCCGGCGGACTTCGTGCAGCGGGTCGAGGACGCGCTTGTTGTCGATCCGTTGTCGATCGAGCCGGCGGACGACCCCGAAGACGAGGAAGACCCCTCCGAGGAGGGGCCGTGAGCTGCGGTGGAGCGTGGTCGGGGTGACAGGATTTGAACCTGCGGCCTCTTCGTCCCGAACGAAGCGCGCTACCAAGCTGCGCCACACCCCGATGGTGCCGGACGAGTGTATCCGACCGGGCGGGGTGGTTTCGCAGCCGGTCAGGGCTGGCGGGGGACCAGGGTGAGCAGGGTCGCCTCGGGCGGGCAGGCGAAGCGGACCGGCGCGTACGGCGAGGTGCCGAGGCCGGCGGAGACGTGCAGCCAGGTGAAGTCGTCCCAGTGGTGCAGCCAGCGGGCCCGGTGGCGGTCGATGCCGCAGTTGGTGACCAGCGCGCCGTAGAACGGGACGCGGAGCTGGCCGCCGTGGGTGTGGCCGGCGAGGACCAGGTCGTAGCCGTCGGCGGCGAAGCACTCCAGCACGCGGGGCTCGGGGGAGTGGGTGAGGCCCAGCCGGAGGTCCGCGGTGGGGTCGGTCGGGCCGGCGACCTGCTGGTAGCTGTCCCGGCCGAGGTGCGGGTCGTCGGTGCCGGCCAGCGCGATGGTGCGGTCGCCGGTCTTGACCGTGGCGCGGCGGTGGGTGGCGTCCACCCAGCCGGCCCGGGACAGCTCGGCGGCCAGCTCCGGCCACGGCAGCGGGTCACCGAAGACCCGGGTCTTCTCCGGCACGAAGTAGCGCAGCGGATTCTTGAAGCGGGGCGCGTAGTAGTCGTTGTTGCCCGGCACGAAGGCGCCCGGGCGGCTCAGCAGCGGCTCCAGCGCGTCCAGCACCGGGCCGACGGTGTCGGCGCCGGCGAGGAAGTCGCCGGTGACGGCCACGAAGTCCGGCTCCAGCCGGTCCAGGTCGCGGATCCACTGTCGCTTGCGCCGCTGCTGGGCGGTCAGGTGCAGGTCGGACAGGTGCAGCACGGTCAGCGGTGGCGCTTCGGGCGCGAGCACCGGGACGTCGAAGCGGCGGAGGCGGAAGACGTTGCGCTCGACGAGCCCCGCGTACGCCAGCGTGGCCGCGCCGGCGGTGACGAAACCGGCGACAGGCGCGACGATCGACCGGGTCTGCACACCGTCACCCTAGGCCGTGTCTGCCGTCGTCGGTGGATGCGGGCGTCCGACCAGCGCCGCTGGATGACGGCGACACGGCCTCACCGCACGGGGGTAGGTTTCCGGCGTGAGCGAGCTCAAGGACCGCCTGCAGGGAGACCTGACCGGGGCCATTCGCGCCCGGGACGAGGTCACGACCGCGACGCTGCGGATGGCGCTGGCCGCGATCTCCACCGAGGAGGTGGCCGGGACCAGCGCGCGCGAGCTGTCCGACGACGAGGTGCTCAAGGTGCTGGCCCGGGAGGCGAAGAAGCGGCGGGAGGCGGCGGAGGCGTTCGGCTCGGCGGACCGGCCCGAGCTGGCCGAGCGGGAGCGGGCGGAAGGTGCGGTGCTGGACCGCTACCTGCCGACGCAGCTGTCCGACGAGGAGGTCGCCGAGCTGGTCCGGGCCGCGATCGCGGAGACCGGCGCGACCGGGCTGCCGCAGATGGGCGCGGTGATGAAGGCGGCGCAGGCGCGGGCGGCCGGGCGGGCCGACGGGCGGCGGTTGTCCACCGAGGTGCGCACGCAGCTCGCCGGCTGAGTCCGGGCGCCGGCGAAGCGACCCCGCCGGCGGAGCCACGGCCGGCGGAGGCTCGCCGGCTGAGGCGCCGCCGGCTGAGGCGCCGCCAGCGAGGACCGCCGCAGGCGGAAGCCGCCCGCCGCGCCGACGTGAGCAGGCGAAGGGGCCGCGATCCGAGTGGATCGCGGCCCCTCGGCGACTCTGGCTACCCGCCGGGTCCGGGAATGGGGATCGGGAGCCCGCCGCCCCGCGCCCGCCCCGGCCGGGTCGGCCGGGCGGGTTGGGTTGGCCGGGCTGGCCCGCCGGCTGCTTGCCGCTGCTCAGGAAGAGCGTCACGGTCATGCCGCGGGCGCCCCGCCCGCTCGGCGACTGCTCGGCGACCGCGTTGGCCGGCGCGGTGCTGTCCCGGCGCTCGTCCGACACCTTGACCTGGAAGCCGCTGGCCTGCAGCAGCGCGCTCGCGGCCCCGACGTCGAGCCCGCGCACGTCCGGCACCGGCACGCTGTCACCGTTGACGACCTCGGGGTCCTCCGGCGGGATGCTCCAGGTGCGCTCGCGCAGGATCGGCTCCAGCGCGTTGCGCCAGATCGCGGCCGAGTAGGCACCGAAGACGTCCCGGTTTTCCCGGTCCGGCACGTCGGTCAGCTGCGCGGAGGTCTCCTTCTGGTTGAAGACCGCGACCGAGGCGGAGAACTCCGGGGTGTAGCCGATGAACCAGGCGGCGGCGTTGTTCTGGGTGGTGCCGGTCTTGCCGGCGATCGGCCGGGAGCCGCCGGCGAGGCCGCTGAAGGCCGCCGTCGCGGTGCCGCCGCTGACCGTGGTGTCCTTCTCCAGCACCCGGGTCACGGTGTCGGCGATGCCCTTGCTGATCCGCCGCTGGCACTTCGGCCGGTCGTACTTCACTTCCTTGCCGTCCGGCCCGACGATCCTGACGATCGGGTTGGGCGGGCAGTAGACGCCGCTGTTGGCCAGCGTGCCGTACGCCGAGGCCATCTCCAGCGGGCTGGTCGAGATCGGCCCGAGGGTGAACGCGGCCTGCTTGCCGTCGATGACGTTCTGCTTGATGCTCTGGCCGCGCTCGCCGGGGTCGTTGAGGTGGTCGAGGCCCAGCGCCACCGCCGCCTTGACCGGGCCGCTGAGGTCGCAGTTGAACCGCTGGTCGATCAGCGCCACGAAGAACGTGTTGATCGACGCGTACGTCGCGTCCTCGAGGTTCCAGGCGCCGGTCCGGTAGCCGTCACCGGCGTTGCCCATCACGTACGGCCCGGTGCCCGGACCGGCCTTGGTGCAGTTTTGCGAGGTGTACTGGTTTTGCACGTCGATGGTGAAGTCGCGCAGCGGCACCTTGTTTTGCAGAGCGGAGACCAGCGTGAAGACCTTGTACGTCGAGCCCGCACCGGCGGCCGGCTTGATGTTGACCGGGTCCGAGGTCTCGTTGCGGTTTTTCTGGTTGACGCCGTACTTCTTGCTGACGCCGAGGGCGAGCACCCGGCCGTCGCGGGGGTCGACCACGTCCATCACGGCGATGGAATTCTTGTTCTTCCAGCGCTCGAACGGGACCGCCTTCTGCACATTGTTCTGCACCGTCGGGCTGAGGGTGGTGTAGATCTTGTAGCCGCCGGTCTCCAGCCGCTCCTGCGGGAAGCCGATGCCCTTGAGGTAGGTCTTCACGTAGTCGCAGAAGAAGCCGGCGTTGCGCAGGTTGGCCGTCGTGTTGGCGCAGTCCTTGAGGCTGGACTTGGCCTTCGGGTGCACCTTGACCGGCGAGGCCTTCGCCTGCGCGGCCTGCTTGGCCGTGATGTAGCCCAGGCTCTGCATGTCGTTGAGCACGGTGTCGCGACGCGCCTTCGCCGCCTTGTTGGCGCGGTACGGGTCGTACCGCGTCGGGCTCTGCACCAGGCCGGCCAGCAGCGCCGCCTCCGCCAGGGTGAGCTTGTCCGCGTTCTTGTTGAAGTAGGTCTTCGCCGCGGTCTGCACCCCGTACGCGCCGGAGCCGAAGTAGGTGATGTTGAGGTAGGCGCCGAGGATCTGGTCCTTGCTCCACTTGTTTTCCAGCTCGAGGGCGCAGCGCGCCTCGATCAGCTTGCGGGCCGGGCTCACCTCGACGGCCTCGCGCTGCTCGGAGTCGGTCTTCGCCGAGTAGAGCCGGACGTTCTTCACGTACTGCATCGTCAGGGTGGAGCCGCCCTGCACGACCTCGCCGGACTGGCTGTTTTTCACGACCGCGCGGGCGAGCGCCTCGGGGTCCACGCCGTGGTGCTCCAGGAAGCGGCGGTCCTCGATGGCGATGATCGCCCGGCGCATCACCAGCGGGATCTGCTTGATCGGGATGATCTGCCGATTCTGCGAGTAGAACTTCGCGATCTGGCCGCCGCCCCCGGCGAGCATGACCGAGGCCTGCGCCGGCGTGCCCGGGTCCACGTCGCAGGGCTGGTCGTCGAAGGCCTGCACGCTGTTGCGGGCGACCAGGCCGAGCCCACCGGTGAACGGCAGGAGCACCGCGGCGACCAGGACCCCGGCCACGGCGACTGCGGCGATGAGCTGTGCGACACCCAGGAACTTGCGTCGGACGGAGCCAGCCATGCGGTGCAGGGTACGGGGAGATCGTGACAGATTCGTCATCCAGGGCCGGCGCAGCGAGCGACTACTCCGATCGGGCTAAGGCGGAGTAACCCCGATCCGTAGTTGAACGGTCGCGGGGCTTAGTCAGACCGGGCCACTCCCAATGATCCGATCGGGGTCTGTCGGACGCGGTGTCCACTTTTCTACTGTGTGTCGCGGCGTTCTGGTGGGGGGCGCTGGACCTAGGGGACGAGCGAATGATCGCTGAGTGGGCAGTGGACTGGTCGAAGAACGCGCGTTGCCGGGCGAGTGATCCGGACGAGCTCTTCGTGCAGGGGGCCGCGCAGAACCGAGCTAAGGCCGTGTGTATGGGCTGTCCTGTGCGGACGGAGTGCCTGGCCGATGCGCTGGACAACCGGGTGGAGTTCGGGGTGTGGGGCGGCATGACGGAGCGGGAGCGGCGCGCGCTGCTCAAGCGCCGCCCCGACGTGGCGTCCTGGCGGACGCTGCTGGAGACCGCGCGCCGGGAGCACGTACAGCTGCAGGCCGCCGGCTGAGCCGCGGCCGGGGCGCCCCGTGCCGGGGGGTGGGGGGACGCTCCGTCCGCGCAGTCGCGCGGTTCGTTAGCCCGGGTGCGGCCGGCACCAGCCGGCCGCACCCGGGCGACCCAACATCCGGGCCTCAGTCCGACCCGGCCAGCCGGGCGCCGACCTGACGGAGCCCGTCCAGGTCGTGCACGTCGCCGGCCAGCGCGGGCACCTCGACCAGCGGCACCTCCGGGTGGGCGCTGGTGAAGCGGTCCCGCATGCGGCGGTCGCGCACCGCCAGGTGGGCGCGGGCCGCGTGCACCCGGAGCACCGCCTCGGTGAGCTCGTGGTCGCCGCTCTCGGCCAGCGCGTCCGCCGCGACCTCGGCCCGCTCGGCGGACAGCCGCGGCGCGGCGTTGGTCCGGACGCGGTTGAGCACGAGCCCGGCCAGCGGCATGCCCTCGGCGGACAACCGATCCACGAAGTAGGACGCCTCCCGCAGCGCGTCCGGCTCCGGCGCGGCGACCACCACGAAGGCGGTGCCCGGCGTCTTCAGCAGCTCGTACGTCTTCTGCGCACGCTCCCGGAAGCCGCCGAACATGGTCTCCAGCGCGCCCACGAAGGCGGACAGGTCGCGCAGCACCTCGGTGCCGATGATCCGGGTGAGCACCTTGGTGAAGAGCGAGAAGGACGCGCTCACCACCTTGAGGTAGGCCCGGCCGCCGGCCCGGGCCGGGGCCAGCAGCAGCCGCAGCATCCGGCCGTCCAGGAACCGGCCCAGCCGCTGCGGCGCGTCCAGGAAGTCCAATGCGGACCGCGACGGCGGGGTGTCGACGACGATCAGCTCCCACTCGTCCAGCGCGCGCAGCTGGCCGAGCTTCTCCATCGCCATGTACTCCTGGGTGCCGGCGAAGGAGGACGACAGGGACTGGTAGAACGGGTTCGCGAAGATCTGCTCGGCCCGCTCGGGCGGCGAGTGCGCGGACACGATCTCGTCGAAGGTCCGCTTCATGTCCAGCATCATCGCGTGCAGCTCGCCACCCTTGGCAGTGTCCACTCCGGACACCTCGCGCGGGGTGTTGTCCAACTCGGACAGTCCCATGGACTGGGCCAGCCGGCGGGCCGGGTCGATGGTGAGCACGACCACCTTGCGGCCGCGCTCGGCGGCGCGCAGCGCCACGGCGGCCGCGGTGGTGGTCTTGCCGACCCCGCCGCTGCCGCAGCAGACGACGACCCGGGTGGCCGGGTCCAGCGCCACCGCGTCCAGGTCCAGCGCGGGCGCCTTCCGGGCGGTCACGGGGCCCCGATCCCGGCGTCGCGCAGCCGCTCCGCCAGCTCGTACAGGCCGCCGAGGTCGACGGTGTCGGCCAGGAAGGGCAGCTCGTACGTCGGCAGGCCGAGGCCGGCGACGGTGGCCCGGTTGCGGTCCTCCAGCGCCCACCGCTCGGCGTGCTCGACCGCCTCCCCGGCCAGCGTCGCGGCCAGCTTGCGGTCCAGGCCGGCGGCGGCCAGCCCGGCGCCGAGCTCGGTGCGGTCGATCCGGCCGGCCGCGGCCGCGGCCAGCGCCGGCTCGGGCAGCAGCGGCGGGCGGGTCATGTTCACGATCACCGCGCCGACCGGCAGCTGGCTCGACCGCAGCTCGGCGACCGCGTCGACCGTCTCCTGCACCGGCATCTCCTCCAGCAGGGTGACCACGTGCACCGCGGTCTGCCGGGACCGCAGCACCGCCATCACCCCGTCGCTCTGCGACTTGATCGGGCCGACCCGGGCCAGCCCGGCGACCTCCGCGGTGACGTTGAGGAAGCGGGTGATCCGGCCGGTCGGCGGCGCGTCCAGGACCACCGCGTCGTACACCCGGCGGCCCTTCTCGGTCCGCGTCACCGCCTCCTTGACCTTGCCGGTGAGCAGCACGTCCCGCATGCCCGGCGCGATCGTGGTGGCGAAGTCGATCGCGCCGACCTTGTTGAGCGCGCGACCGGCCCGGCGCAGGTTGTAGAAGAGCTCCAGGTATTCGAGCAGGGCCTCCTCGACGTCGACGGCCAGCGCGCGCACCTCGCCGCCGCCGGCGGCCACGGCGATCCTTCGCTCCTGGTACGGCAGCGGGGGCGTGTCGAACAGCTGCGCGATGCCCTGCCGGCCCTCCACCTCGATGAGCAGGGTGCGCCGGCCGCCGGCGGCCAGGGCCAGGGCCAGCGCGGCCGCCACCGTCGTCTTGCCGGTGCCACCCTTGCCGGTCACCACGTGCAGCCGGGCTTCCGGCCAGGGACTCGCGTTCACTTCACCCAGGGTAGGTGGCCATCACCGAGCCTGCGCGTCCAGCTGGCCGGCACGACGCGGTCCGCCGCACGGCGCCCGCGCCTGACCAAGCTACTAACCCGATTAGTAGTTAGTAGCCGGCCAGGCCGCGCAGCCGTGCGGCGAGGTCGTCGGGCACCGCGAAGACGAAGGTGCTGCCGCGCCCCCGTGCGGAGAGCGTGGGCCAGCAGTATTTCTGGCGGCCGGTACGGTTCGCGGTATGCAGAAGTGGGAGTACGCGACCGTGCCGCTGCTGGTGCACGCCACGAAGCAGATCCTCGACACCTGGGGCCAGGACGGCTGGGAGCTGGTCGCGGTGATCCCGGGGCCGAACCCGGAGCAGCTCGTCGCCTACCTCAAGCGGCCACTGTCGTGAGCTCGCGTACCGCACCGGAGGGATCAGCATGAGCGCCACCGCCCGCCTGGCCGAGCTGGGCATCACGCTGCCGCCGGTGGCGACGCCGGTGGCGTCGTACGTGCCGGCGGTCCGCACCGGCAACCTCGTCTACACCTCCGGCCAGGTGCCGCTCGACGCCCCGAAGGGCAAGGTCGGCGCCGACGTGTCGGCCGAGGACGCGACGGCGGCGGCCCGGGCGTGCGCGCTGCAGGCGCTGGCCGCGGTCGACGGGCTGGTCGGGCTCGACTCGATCGCCCGCATCGTCAAGGTGGTCGGCTTCGTGGCCAGCGCGCCCGGCTTCACCGGCCAGCCCGGCGTCATCAACGGGGCGAGCGACCTGCTCGGCGAGGTGTTCGGCGAGGCCGGGGCGCACGCGCGGTCCGCGGTCGGCGTGGCCGAGCTGCCCCTCGGGGTGCCGGTCGAGGTGGAGCTCATCGTCGAGGTGCGGTGAGCGCGCCGGAGGGCCGGCCGGCTCCGACCGGCGTCCCGGTCCGGGACGCCGCGACCGTCGTGCTGCTGCGGGACGGCTCGGACGGGCCGGAGGTCTACCTGCTCCGCCGCGTCCGCGGGATGGCCTTCGCCGCCGGCATGACCGTCTTCCCCGGCGGTGCGGTCGACCCCCGGGACGCCGAGGCCGACATCGGCTGGGTCGGACCGCCGCCGGCGGCCTGGACGGCGCCGTTCGCGGCCGACGAGGCGCTGGCCCGGGCGCTGCTGTGCGCGGCCGTCCGGGAGACCTTCGAGGAGTCCGGCGTGCTGCTGGCCGGGCCGTCGCCGGACGTGATCTGCGAGACCAGCGGCCCGGAGTGGGAGGCCGACCGGGTCGGGCTGGAACGCCGCGACTTCTCCCTGGCCGGGCTCCTGGCCCGGCGCGGGCTGCTGCTGCGGGCGGACCTGCTGCGGCCGTGGGCGCACTGGATCACCCCGGCGGAGGAGGGCATGCGCCGCCGGTACGACACCCGCTTCTTCGTCGCCGCGCTGCCGCCGGGCCAGCGGACCGGGGCGGTCACCTCGGAGGCCGACATCGTGCAGTGGGCCCGGCCGGAGGAGGCGCTGGCCGAGTGGCGCCGCGGTGAGCGGCCGATGATGCCGCCGACGATCGTGACGCTGGAGGAGATCGCCGAGCACGCGTCCGTCGCCGACGTGCTGGCCGCCGACCGGAGCCCGGCCCGGATCGAGCCGGCCGTCGCGCTGGTCGACGGCGCGCCCGTGGTGACCCTGCCGAGCGGGCGGGTCCTCCGGCTCGGGCCGCTGCGGTGACCCACCCGGCGTACGGGGAGCTGCGGCCGGTGACGCCGTACGCGACCGTCCTGCTGGCCGGCAACCCGAGCCCGATGACGCTGGACGGGACCAACACCTGGCTGTTGCGCGCCGCCGGCGAGGAGGCCTGCCTGGTGGTCGACCCCGGGCCGGACGACCCGGCGCACCTGGACGCGGTGGCCGCCGCCGGGCCGGTCGCCGAGATCCTGCTCACCCACGGCCACTCGGACCACGCCGCCGGCGCGGCGGCGCTGCGGGAGCGCACCGGGGCGCCGGTCCGTGCGCTCGACCCCGCCCACCGGCTCGGCGGCGAGGGGCTGGCCGAGGGCGACGTGGTGGCCGCGGCCGGCGTCGAGGTGCGGGTGCTGGGCACGCCCGGGCACACCGCCGACTCGCTCTGCTTCGCGGTCGGCGACGCGGTGCTGACCGGGGACACCGTGCTCGGCCGCGGCACCACCGTGGTGGCGCACCCGGACGGGCGGCTGGCCGACTACCTGGACTCGCTGCGGCGGCTGCGCGATCTCGGCGCCCGCACCGTGCTGCCCGGGCACGGGCCGGAGCTGCCCGACCTGGGCGCGGTGGCGGCGTACTACCTGCGCCACCGCGAGGAGCGGCTGGAGCAGGTCCGGGCCGCGCTGGACACGCTCGGCCCGGACGCCACCCCGGCGCAGGTCGTCGAGGTCGTGTACGCGGACGTGGACCGCGCGCTCTGGACCGCGGCCGAGTGGTCCGTGCGCGCCCAGCTGGACTACCTGCGCGGCTAACGGGCGCGGCGGACCAGGCGCTCGCGGTCGAGGATCACCACGGTCTTGCCCTCCAGCCGCACCCAGCCGCGGTGGGCGAAGTCGGCGAGGGCCTTGTTGACCGTCTCCCGGGAGGCGCCGACCAGCTGGGCCAGCTCCTCCTGGGTGAGGTCGTGGGTGACCCGGAGCTGACCGTTTTCCATCGTGCCGAAGCGCTGGGACAGCTGCAGCAGCTGCTTGGCCACCCGGCCGGGCACGTCGGTGAAGATGAGGTCGCCGAGCATCGCGTTGGTCCGGCGCAGCCGGCGGGCCACCACCCGCAGCAGCTGCTCGGCGATCTGCGGCCGCTCGGTGATCCACTTGCGCAGCGCCTGCTTGGACATCCGGGCCAGCCGGGCGTCGGTGACCGCCACCGCGGTGGAGGTCCGCGGCCCGGGGTCGAACAGCGACAGCTCGCCGAACTGGTCGGACGGACCCATCACGGCGACCAGGTTTTCCCGGCCGTCGGCGGTGCGCCGGCCCAGCTTGATCTTGCCGGCGAGCACGATGTAGAGGCTGTCGCCCGGCTCGCCCTCGTGGAAGACCACGGCACCGCGCGGCACGTCGAGGAAGTCGAACTGGCCGGCGATGACCTCCGCGTCCTCCGCCGGCACGCCCTGGAACAAGCCGGCCTTGGCCAACACCTCATCCATGTGCATCCTCCTGCCGGCTCCGCACCAGATGATCGCACGCGGCCCCGCGCCGCAGTCTACGAGTCAGGCGGTGACGCGCCGGTCAGGCCGCGTGCCGGCCCTTGCGGATGGGGCGGCGGGCGAGCAGCCGGGGCAGCCGCCGGCGCCGGCCGAGCTGGTTGAGCGCGGCCGGGAAGCCCTCCCGGACGAAGGTGTCCATCTCCTCCGGCCGCGCCTCCTCGAGGAACTCCTCCACCCGGTTTTCCACCGCGACGGTCCGGAGCGGGCTCTCCACCCGCTCCATGAGGATCATGAAGGCGAGCAGGACGAACGGGAAGAACACCACGAGCAAGCCAGCCATAGTGACCACATCCTGCCTCATCGTGCCCGGCAGCACACCCTGGCCACGCCCGGCACCAGCGGAATCACGCGCCGTGTTCGTCGCCCGGTCCCGAGTCGGGCACTCGTACGGCGGACTGTCACACCCGGGCCGTAGGCTGGCCGCCGTGACCTCCCCGGCCCGCGCCCGGCGCTTCGCCGCCGAGACCGCGCTCGGCCGGACCCGGCGGGCCCGGCGGATGACCAGGGAGCTGGCCGAGCGGTGGCCGGACGCGGTCTGCGAGCTCGACTTCAGCTCGCCGCTGGAGCTCGCCGTGGCCACCATCCTGTCCGCCCAGTCGACCGACCGGATGGTCAACACGGTCACCCCGGCGTTGTTCGCGAAGTTCCCGACCGCGGCCGACTACGCCGGCGCGGACCGGGCCGAGCTGGAGCAGCTGCTCAAGCCGACCGGCTTCTTCCGCAACAAGACGACCTCGCTGATCGGGCTCGGCCAGGCCCTGGTGGAGCGGTACGACGGGGTGCTGCCGGGCCGGCTGGAGGACCTGGTCACGCTGCCCGGGATCGGCCGCAAGACGGCCAACGTGATCCTCGGCAACGCCTTCGGCGTCCCCGGCATCACCGTGGACACCCACTTCGGCCGGCTGGTCCGGCGCTGGCAGTGGACCGCGGAGACCGACGCGGTCAAGGTCGAGTTCGCGGTCGCCGCGATGATCCCCAAGCGGGAGTGGACCGACCTGTCCCAGCGGACCATCTGGCACGGCCGGCGGATCTGCCACGCCCGCAAGCCGGCCTGCGGGGCCTGCTCGCTGGCTCCCGACTGCCCGGCGTACGGGACCGGCCCGGTCGACCCGGAGGTCGCGGCGAAGCTGGTGAAGAGCGGGCGCGAAGTCGCGGACTCGCGGTGAGCGGCCGGCGAGGGCTCCGCGTCGCCGCGCTGCTGACGGCCCTGCTGACGGCTCTGCTGCTGGCCGGCTGCACCGGCGAGGACGCGGCGCCGGCCCCGGCGGGGGAGGCCCGGGCCGTGGTCGGCGTGGGCTGCCCGTCGCTGGGCCAGCAGTCCACCGCGGCGACCGCGCTGCCCGACCTGGAGCTGCCCTGCCTGGGCAGCGGCGAGGGCAGCGCGCCGCCGGTGCCGCTGCGCCGGCTGACCGGCACCCCGACGGTGGTCAACCTGTGGGCCACCTGGTGCGGTCCGTGCCGCGAGGAGCTGCCGGCCCTCGCCCGGCTGCACACCGACGCCGCCGGCAAGGTCCGGGTGCTCGGGGTGAACAGTCAGGACCGGGCCGGCGCGGCGGTGGCGTACGCGGCGGACGAGCGGCTGCCGTTCGGCTCGCTGGAGGACCGGGACGGCCGGCTGCTCCGGGCGCTGCGCGGCCCCGGGCTGCCGGTGACCGTCTTCGTCGCGGCGGACGGCGCCATCGCGGAGGTCTACCGGGGACCGCCGCTGACCGACGCGACGCTGCGCCGGCTGGTGCGGGACGAGCTCGGTGTCGATGTCGGCTGACCCGGCCCCGGCCACCCTCCCCGACTGGCTCGCGCCGCTGGTCCGGGCGGCGCGGACGGCTGCCGCCGGCGACTTCCTCCGGCCCACGCCGGCCGCCCCGCCCGGCGGCGGCCGCCGGTCCGCGGTGCTCATCCTGCTCGCCGACGGCCCGGCCGGGCCGGAGGTGCTGCTCATCCAGCGGGCCGAGCAGCTGCGCAAGCACGCCGGGCAGCCGGCCTTCCCCGGCGGGGCGGCCGACCCGGAGGACGGCGGGCCGGAGGACACCGCGCTGCGGGAGGCGGCCGAGGAGGTCGGGCTGGACCGGGCCGGCGTGCGGGTCGTGGCGTTGCTGCCGGAGCTGTACGTGGCGCCCTCCGGCTTCGCGGTGACGCCGGTGCTGGCCTGGTGGCACGCGCCGCACCCGGTCGGCGTGGTCGACCCGGCGGAGGTGGCCCGGGTGGAGCGGGTGCCGGTGGCCGAGCTGGTCGACCCGGCCAACCGGTGCCGGGTCCGGCACCCCTCCGGCCACGTCGGCCCGGCCTTCACCGTGCGCGGCATGATCGTCTGGGGCTTCACCGGGGCGGTGCTGGACCGGCTGCTCGAGCTGGCCGGCTGGGCCGGGCCGTGGGACCCGGACGTGGTCCGGGAGCTGCCGCAGCGGGCGCTCGACCTGTCCGCCCGCGGGATGCCGCCGGGCTACCGGGCGGCGTCCGGTCCGGATCCGGACCCGGATCCGGAGGACGACGGCCCGGCGGCCGACGACGTGCTGCCCGCCGGGTCCTGCCCGTCCGGCGACCCACGGCGGCCGGGTACGGTCTAGTGGTGAAGATGCCGGCCCGTTCCCGGGTGGGTCCGTGAGCTGGCTCGACGCCCTGGTCCTGGTGCTGGCGGTCGCGTTCGCGGTGAGCGGCTTCCGGCAGGGCTTCCTCACCGCGGCGCTGTCCTTCCTCGGCTTCTTCGGCGGTGCGGTGCTGGGCGCGCAGGTCGCCGACCCGGTCGCGTCCCGGTTCGCCGCCGACTCCTCCTGGCGGGTCGCCGCCGCGGTCGCGGTCGTGCTCGCCTTCGCCCTCGGCGGCCAGGTGATCGCGGTCGGGGTGGGGCGGCAGCTGCGCAGCCGGCTGACCTGGCGGCCGGCGCAGCGGGTGGACGCGGTGCTCGGCGCGCTGGTCTCCGCGCTGGCGGTGCTGCTGGTGGTCTGGATGGTGGCCACCCCGCTGGCCGCGGCACCGTACCCGCGGCTGGCCGCGGCGGTCCGGGACAGCCAGCTGGTCCGGGCCATCGACGAGGTGGTGCCGCGCCCGGTGCGCACGCTCTACGCGTCGCTGCGCGACGTGGTCCGGGCGTACGACTTCCCGGAGGTCTTCGGGCCGCTGGTGCCGACCCGGGTGCGGGACGTGCCGGAGCCGGACCGGCGGCTGAGGACCAGCCCCGTGGTCGCCCGGGCCGCGCCGTCGGTGCTGAAGATCACCGGCGTGGCCGGGTCGTGCGCCCGGCGGGTGGAGGGCTCCGGGTTCGTGTACGCGCCGGACCGGGTGATGACCAACGCGCACGTCGTCGCGGGCGTCACCCGACCCCAGGTCGAGGTGGACGGGGAGCAGCGGGCGGCGACCGTGGTGCTCTACGACTCGGCCCGCGACGTCGCCGTGCTGCGGGTGCCGGGACTGGGGCTGCGGGCGCTGCCGTTCGCCACCGCGGAGGCCGACACCGGCGACGACGCGATCATCCTCGGCTACCCGGAGAACGGGCCGTTCTTCGTCGGGCCGGCCCGGGTCCGGGACCGGCTGCAGATCCGCGGCCCGGACATCTACGACGACCGCACGGTGACCCGCGAGGTCTACTCGATCCTCGGCGACGTCCGCAGCGGCAACTCGGGCGGTCCGCTGCTCGCCCCGAACGGCAGCGTCTACGGCGTGATCTTCGCCGCCGCGATCGACCAGCAGCGGACCGGCTTCGTGCTCACCGCGGGCGAGGTGGCCGACGACGCCCGCGCCGGCCGGACCGCCACCGAGGCGGTCTCGACCGGCGACTGCGCCTGAGCTCTAGGCCCGCGACTGGTACGTCACCAGCGACGGCGTAGCAACGTTGCCGCCTCAGGGTGGGCAAGTCAGTCCTTTGCCCACCGAACGAGCTCGCCGGTCACCCGGTCAGGGGCCTCCTGGTGGGCGAAGTGCCCGACGCCGTCGAGCAGCCGCCACTCGTACGCCGCCGCGACGTACCGCCCCGAGCCCAGCGCCGTGCGCGGCAGCACGCTGCCGTCCAGGCCGCCATGCAGCTGCAGGGTCGGCGCGGTGACCGGCTCGGAGAGCGACTTCGCGTACCGGAGGCCGTCCGGGCGGACCACCGAGCGCAGCATCCACCGGTAGTACTCCAGCGCGCAGTGCGCGGTCTTCGGGATCAGGATCGCCTCCCGGCACCGCCGCACCGCCTCCGCGTAGTCGGCCGTGCGCGCCCAGGCCGGCCCGGACCACCGCTCGAAGAGCTCGCCGACGTACCGGGCGTCGTCGCGGGTGAGCAGCGACTCGGCCAGCCGCGGCGTCTGGAAGCCGAACGCGTACCGGCTCGCCCGCAGCTGGCCGCGCGGGTCGGTGACCAGCGCGCTGCGCAGCCGCAGCGGGTGCGGCGCGTCCAGCACCGCGAGCCGGCGCACCACCCGCGGGTGCAGCGTGCCGACCGTCCACGCCAGCACGCCGCCCCAGTCGTGCCCGACGATCATCGCGTCCCGCTCGCCGAGCGCCCGGACCAGCCCGGCCACGTCCGCGGCCAGCGTCACCGCGTCGTAGCCGCGGGGCGGCTTGTCGCTGGCCCCGTAGCCGCGCAGGTCCGGCGCGACCACCCGGAAGCCGGCGTCGGCCAGCCCGACCAGCTGGTGCCGCCAGCTCCACCAGAACTCCGGGAAGCCGTGCAGCAGCAGCACCAGCGGCCCGGTGCCGGCCTCGGCGACGTGCAGGCGGATGCCGTTGGCGCTGACGTCCCGGTGGGTCCACGGGCCGTCGACCAGGACGACGGAGCTGTCGGTGCCCCGGCCCTTAGGCATCGGCCGCCGTAGCGGATGTGGCGGCGTGGCGGCGTGGCCGGCGTGGCGGGCGTGGCCGGCGTGGCCGGCGTGGCGGACGTGGGGTGCCGCGCCCAGGCCGCCGTCTCCTTGACCGTCTCCAGCGTCCGCTCCGGCTTGCGCACCTTCCTCAGCTGGCTGCGCCCGACCAGCGCCAGCACCACGGCGACGATCAGGAAGAACACCCACACGATCAGGTACGCCAGCCAGCGCCAGACCCCGAGCGCGACCAGCCCCTCGGCGAACACGACGAACAGGAACGGCAGCGACAGCAGCAGGACCGCGACGGCGGCCCCGAGCAGGCCACCGCCGGTGCCAGCCCGCTTGACGGTGTCGGTCAGCTCCGCCTTGGCCAGCTCGACCTCACCGCGGAACAGGGTGGAGACGTGCTCGGAGGCCTGTTGGACCAGCTCGCCGACCGACGGCTCCTCGTCGGGGGGTCTGACCGTGCTCACTCGGCGCCTCCTCGTGGTCGTGGCCGCGATCATCCCGGGTGCGGCGGGCTCCGGTCCAGCGGACCGCGCGGTCACCCGCCCAGGACGAAGTAGCGCAGCCACAGGTACGGCGCCGAGAGCAGGATCGTCACGGCGGCGACCACCAGCCCGTACCGGGTGAACCGCCAGAACGAGATCCGGTGCCCGCTGCGCTCGGCGATGCCGAGCACCACCACGTTGGCGCTGGCGCCGACCGCGGTCGCGTTGCCGCCCAGGTCGGCGCCGAGGGCCAGCGCCCACCAGAGCACGTTCGGGTCCGCGCCGCCGGGCTGCGCGTTCGCGACCAGCTCGGCCACGACCGGGCTCATCGTCGCCACGTACGGGATGTTGTCCACGATGGCGGACAGCACCGCGGACACCCCGAGCAGCAGCATGGAGCCGCGGAAGAGGTCGCCGCCGGTGGCCTCGCCGGCCGCGTTCGCGAGCCTGTCGATCACCCCCGCGCTGATCAGCCCGCCGACGACCACGAACAGGCCCATGAAGAAGACCAGCGTGGGCCACTCCACCTCTCGCAGCGCGGTCTCGATCCGCACCCGGGAGACGAAGACCAGCAGTCCGGCGCCGAGCAGGGCGACGATCGACGGCTCCAGGTGCAGCGCGGTGTGCAGCACGAAGCCGACGATCGTCAGCCCGAGCACGGCGAGGCTCTGCCAGAGCAGAGTGCGGTCCCGGATCGCCTCCCGCTCGTCCAGCTCCATGATCTCCGCGACCCGGTCCGGGTGCAGCGTCAGCGCCTTGCGGAAGAGCAGCCGGCAGAGCACCAGCAGCACCCCGACCAGCACCAGCACGAACGGCGCCAGGTTGACCAGGAAGTCGTTGAAGGACAGGCCGGACCGGCTGGCGATGATGATGTTCGGCGGGTCGCCGATGAGCGTCGCGGTGCCGCCGATGTTCGAGGCGAACACCTCGGCGATGAGGAACGGGACCGGGTCGAGGTCGAGCCGGTCGCAGAGCAGCACGGTGACCGGCGCGACCAGCAGCACGGTGGTGACGTTGTCCAGCAGCGCGGAGGCCAGCGCGGTGAGGACGACCAGGCTGGCCATGATCCGGAACGGCCGGCCCCGGGCCCGCTTCGCCGACCAGATCGCCAGGAACTCGAAGACGCCGGTCTGCCGGAGGACGCCGACGAGGATCATCATGCCGAGCAGCAGGAAGATGACGTTCCAGTCGATCGCCGTCTCCCGGTCGAAGAACGCCGACTCCGCGTCCACCACACCGATGACCACCATCGCCGCCGCCCCGCCGAGCGCGGCCGCGACCCGGTGCACCCGCTCGGTGGCGATGAGTGCGTACGTGACGACGAAGACCGCGGTGGCCAGGACGGCCGTCACGGCAGCATCCGCTCGAGCAGCCGGCCGATCGTGATGACGCCCACGAACCGGCCCTCGTCCACCACGGCGACCAGGGGGCTGCGCAGTCGCGCCATCACCGCCGCGATCTCCACCGCGGTGGCCTTGCCGGCGACCACCGGCGGCTCGGTCCGCTCCGCCCGCAGCAGGGTGCGGACCGGCGTGCCGGCGAGCTTGCCGGTGAGCAGGTCGGCGTGCCGCTCGTCGTACACCCGCGCGAGCATCGGGTCGTCCTGCACGTAGCCGGGGATGGCGAAGCGCAGCACCTGGGAGCCGGGCAGGACGGAGTGCGGCATCCCGGCCGCGTCGACCACGACCAGGCCGGGCAGCCGGCGCTCGGCCAGCAGCCGGGCCGCCGCGGCGGCGTCGTGGTCGAGACCGACGGTCGGGAAGTCCGGGTCGGCGAGGTCTCGGGCGAGCAGCGGAACCACCTCCGGTCGCGCGGATACTGGGACCCGCCGACCAGGCTTCCCGGCTCACCTGCTCCGGACCCTATCCTGGCCGGGCGCCGCCCTCGGCGACGCTGAGTGTGCCGGTCGCGGGGCCCGACCACGTCCGCGACCTGCCGCTGGGCGGCGTGCCGGCCGAGGCGCCGGCTGGGGCGCCGGCTGGGCGCGTCGGCTGGGGGCGGCGGCTGGGGCGCCGGCTGGGCGTCGGCTGGGGGCGCCGGCTGGGGGCGCCGGCTGAGGGCGCCGGTTACGGCGCCGGTTAGGCGCCGGCTCGTGTCAGGGCCGCGGCGGCAGCTCCGGGACCGTGCCGGGTGGGGCGCAGACGCCGCCGCGGTCGCCGAACAAGCGGAAGACCGCCCCACCCAGCAGGGCGGCGAGCAGCGAGCCGGCGAGCACGCCGATCACCGCCTGCTCCCGCAGCGCCGGGTCGGCGAAAGCCAGGTCGGTGATGAAGAGGGCCACGGTGAAGCCGATGCCGGCCAGCGTGGCCCCGCCGATCAGCTGGCCGCGGCGGATCTCCCCGGGCAGCATGCCGATCCGCAACCGCAGCGCGAGCAGCGTGCTGCCGCTGATGCCGACGCTCTTGCCGACCACCAGCGCCACCACGATGCCGAGGGTCACCGGCGACGTGGCCGACAGCCGCAGCGTCTCGGCGTCCAGCCGGACGCCCGCGTTCGCCAGCGCGAAGAGCGGCACGATGAGGTAGGACGTCCACGGGTGCAGCGCGTACTGGATCCGCTCGTTGGGGGAGATGGTCGCGGTCGCCGCCAGCCGGGTCAGCCGCGCCTGCTCCGGGGTGGCCGGGTCCTCGGCGAGGGCGCGGGCGTACGGGTCGATCTCGGTCGGCGGCGCCGGCGCCCGGGTGGGGATCAGCAGCCCGACCAGCACACCGGCGATGGTGGCGTGCACGCCGGACGCGTGGACGGCCAGCCACAGCGCCAGCCCGACGGCCAGGTACGCCGGGCTGCGCCAGATGCGGAGGAAGCGCAGCGCGACCAGGGCGCCGACGAGCACCGCCGCCGCCAGCAGCGGTCCGAGGGCCAGGTCGTCGGAGTAGAAGATCGCGATCACCAGGATGGCGCCGATGTCGTCGACGATCGCGACGGTGAGCAGGAAGAGCCGCAGCGGGTCGGGACAGCGCGGGCCGAGCAGGGCCAGCGCGCCGAGCACGAAGGCGATGTCGGTGGCCATCGCGATGCCCCAGCCCCGGGCGCCGGCGCCACCCGCGTTGACCGCGGTGAAGATCAGCGCCGGCAGGACCATGCCGCCGAGCGCGGCCAGCACCGGCACCCCGATCGTCCGGCGGTCCCGCAGCTCCCCGACGGCGACCTCGCGGGTCACCTCCAGCCCGACGACCAGGAAGAAGAGCGCCATCAGGCCGTCGTTGACCCAGTGCTGCAGGTCCATCGTGAGGTCGGCGGCGCCGATTCGGACGCCGGCCTCGGTCGCCCACAGCCGCTGGTAGCTGTCGCCGAACGGGGAGTTGGCCCAGAGCAGGGCGACCACGGTGGCGGCGACGAGCAGCACCCCGGAGCCGACCTCGGTGGCCAGGAAGCGGCGCAGCGGGACGGTGATGGCCGGGCGCGGCAGGCGGCTCGGCGGACCGGGCCGCGGCGGATCGGCCTGTGCGGGGTCGGGCTGTGCGGGGTCGGGCTGTGCGGGGTCGGCCTGTGCGGGGCCGGGCTGTGCGGGGCCGGGCGGTGCGGGGCCGGGCGGTGTGGGGCCGGGCGGTGTGGGGCCGGGCTGTGCGGGGTCGGGCTGTGTGCGGCCGGGCGGTGGGGGGCCGGGCTGTGTGGGGTCGGCCGGTGTGCGGCCGGGCGGTGCGGGGCCGGGCTGTGGGGGGCCGGGCTGTGGAGAGCCGGGCTGCGGCTGGGCAGGGGCGCCGGTCATGGCAGCTCCGGGGGTCGCGGGAGGGGGACCGCCGACCAGGCTTCCCGGCACACCGCCAGCCAGCGTACCGGGCCGTCAGCTGCAGCGGGCGAGCTCGGCCGGCCAGCCCTGCCAGGCGTACGCGGCGCCGGTCCAGCGCAGCCGGAGGGTGGTGAGCCGGCGCTCGTCGGCCCACGCCCGGCGGTCCACTGTCGCGGTCACCTCGCGCCAGCCCCGCTGGGCGGTCAGCGTCACCTGGTACGCCCGCGGGTAGCGGCAGTAGCGCCCGAGGACCAGCCGGACGGCGTCCCGGGCGGCCTCCTCGGCCGGCGCCGGACCGGTGGCCGGCAGGGTGCCGCGGACCGCCTCGGCCGGCCGGCCGATCGGGGACGGCATCGGGATCGGGGTCCGACCGGGCAGCCGGTCGAAGGGCGGCGGCTGCATCCGGGCGCGGCCGTAGATGATCACCGGGCCGGACGTCGACCCGGCCGCGGCCTGCGCCTGCTCGACCGGGACCGCGGGAGCGCCGGCGCGCAGGGCGACGACGGCCCCGGCCGCGGCGACGGCCGCGGTGGCCGCGACGGCCCGCCGGCGCCACGGCCCGCTGGCGCCGCCGGCGCGCCACCACCGCCGCGCGTCCCGGACCACTCGCTGCAGGCCGCTCTCCGCCGGCGGGCGCTCCGGCCCGGACTCGAGCACGTCACCGGCGGACCAGCCGGGGCTGGCCGCTCCCAGCAGGTCGACATCGCCCCCGCGCCCGGCGGGCTCGCCGCGCCCGGCGCCCTCGGTCCCGTCGCGCCCGGTTCCGCCGTGCGGTCCCGTCGCGCTCGCTCCCGTCGCTCCCGGTCGCGCTCGCGCCCGTCGCGCTCGCTCGCATCGCTCCCGGCGCCTGCGGTCCCGTCGCGCTCGCTCCCGTCGCGTCCGGCGCGCTCGTACCCGTGGCGCCCGCTCCCACTGCGCCCGGCGGGTTCGCTCTCGGCGTGCTCGGCGTGCTCGGGAGCAATGCGCGGCCCTCGGTACCACGTCCCGTCGGCCGGCTCGGCTGCCTTCGCCTCCGGCGCAGGCCCGTACCGGAACCCGTCCCGATAGGGCCGCCGATCAGCCTCCCCGGTCCCGTACCCGGACGCGCCGTCGCGCGCAGGATCCGGGCCGAGGGGGTCCACGACCAGGGACCTACCGTGATCCGACCGAGATCACTCCTCCGAGCTGGCGGTCGGCAGCTTGTCCGAGATCATGTCCATCACCGAGGAGTCGGTCAGCGTGGTCACGTCGCCGAGCTCCCGCTTCTCCGCGACGTCCCGGAGCAGCCGGCGCATGATCTTCCCGGACCGGGTCTTCGGCAGCTCCGGCACGACCATGATCTGGCGCGGCCGGGCGATCTTGCCGATCTCCTTGGAGACGTGCTCGCGCAGCTCCTTGACCAGCGCCTCGCCCGAGGCCTCGTCCTCGGCCACCGACCCGCGCACGATCACGAACGCGACGATGCCCTGCCCGGTCGTCGGGTCGGTCGCGCCGACCACCGCCGCCTCGGCCACCTTCGGGTGCGACACCAGCGCCGACTCCACCTCGGTGGTGGAGATCCGGTGGCCGGACACGTTCATCACGTCGTCCACCCGGCCGAGCAGCCAGATGTCGCCGTCCTCGTCCTTCTTCGCACCGTCGCCGGCGAAGTAGACGCCCTCGAAGCGGGACCAGTAGGTGTCCTTGTAGCGCTGGTCGTCGCCCCAGATCCCGCGCAGCATCGACGGCCACGGCTCGGTGAGCACCAGGTATCCGCCGCCGCCGTCGGGCACCGCCTTCCCGGTGTCGTCGACCACATCGGCGCTGACCCCCGGCAGCGGCCGCATCGCGGCGCCCGGCTTGGCCGCGGTGACCCCCGGCAGCGGGCTGATCATGATCGAGCCGGTCTCGGTCTGCCACCAGGTGTCGACCACCGGGGTGCGGTCACCGCCGATGTTCTTCCGATACCAGATCCAGGCCTCGGGGTTGATCGGCTCGCCCACGCTGCCGAGCAGCCGCAGCGTGGACAGGTCGTGCTTGGCCGGGTGCTCCTCGCCCCACTTCATGAAGGTGCGGATCGCGGTGGGCGCGCAGTAGAGGATCGTCACGCCGTACTTCTGCACGATCTCCCACCACCGGCCCTTGTGCGGGGTGTCCGGGAGCCCCTCGTACATCACGCTGGTCGCGCCGTTGGCCAGCGGCCCGTACACGATGTACGAGTGGCCGGTGACCCAGCCGATGTCGGCCGCGGTCCAGAAGATGTCCGTCTCCGGCTTGTGGTCGAAGACCGCGTTGTGCGTGTAGGACACGCCGGTCAGGTAGCCGCCGGTGGTGTGCAGGATGCCCTTGGGCTTGGCGGTGGTGCCCGACGTGTACATCACGTAGAGCGGGTGCTCGGCGTCGTGCGGCTCGGCGGTGTGCTCGTCGGACTGGCCGTCCACGAGCTCGTGCCACCAGACGTCCCGACCCTCGGTCCAGTCGACCTCCTGGCCGGTCCGCCGGACCACCAGCACCTTGTCGACGCCCGGGCACTGGGTGACCGCCTCGTCGACCGCCGGCTTGAGCGAGCTCGCCGCCCCGCGCCGGTAGCCACCGTCCTGGGTCACCACCAGCTTGGCGTCGCAGTCGAGGATCCGGCTGCGCAGCGCGTCCGCGGAGAAGCCGCCGAAGACGACGGTGTGCGGCGCGCCCAGCCGGGCGCAGGCCAGCATGGTGACCACGGTCTCCGGGATCATGGACATGTAGATGGCGACCCGGTCGCCCTTCTGGATGCCCAGCTCGATCAGCGCGTTGGTGGCGCGGCAGACGTCACGCAACAGGTCCGCGTACGTGATCGTGCGGGTGTCGCCCGGCTCGCCCTCCCAGTGGAAGGCGACCTTGTCACCGCGGCCGGCCTCGACGTGGCGGTCGACGCAGTTGTACGCCGCGTTGAGCTGGCCGCCGACGAACCACTTCGCGAACGGCTCCTGCCAGTCCAGCACCGTCTGCCACGGGGTGGCCCAGTCCAGCCGCCGGGCCTGCTCCTCCCAGAAGGCGAGCCGGTCGGCCTTCGCCCGCTCGTAAGCCTCGGCCTGCACGTTGGCCGCGGCGGCGAGGTCCTCGGGCGGCTCGAAGCGGCGACTCTCGTGCAGCAGGTTGGAGAGTGTCGCGTCGCTGCTCGTGTCGGTCACGGCGCTCCTCCAGGGCGGGCGACCCTGCGCTGGGCCGGTGTGGGGCGACCCTATTGGGTGGGACCGACACTTTCACGCCCGGCGGGGCGCTGCCGGGGGCGAGCGGTGGCCGGGCTGCGCTCAGCGGGCGAGGAACTGGCCGATGGCGCCGGACCGGAAGTCCTCGATCTGCCGCTGCATGTCCACGGCCGGCCTGCTGATCGCGTGCCGGCTGCGCCGCAGCGTCTCCCGCATCTCGCCCAACCGGAGGGTGAACGTGTCCAGTCGCTGCTCCTGCGGCAGCATCAGCACCGGCTGCAGCTTCTCCACCGCACCCTCCAGCTCGTTCGCCTGGAGGTGGGCGGTCGCCGCGTCGATCAGCGCGAGCGTCTCGGCGCCGTAGAAGCGGTCGGCCTGGTTGCCGACCTCGTACAGCCAGACCGCCCGGTCCGCGGCCCGCAGCGCCTGCTCGGGCTCGCGCAACCACAGGTAGGTGGTGCCGGCGAGGTAGCTCTGCTGCGCCTCGCTGAACCCGTACAGCCCGCCGACCTCGTCCTCGCCGGCGTGCTCCCGCTCCTCCTCGGACCGCGCCAGCGCGGTGTGCGCGTCGTCGGTGTTGCCGAGCCGGGCCCAGGCCCGGGCGCCGAGGCTGGCGAGCAGCACCCGGGCGGAGTCCGACGCGGCGAACCGCAGCCCGTCGTCGGCCAGCCGCGCCGACTCCTGGATGCGGCCGTCCCAGTACGCCACCTTGCTCTGGGTGGCCCGGATCCACGCTCGCAGCCCGTCCGCGCCCGCCAACTCCGCGCACAGCCAGCCGGTCCGGGCCTGCGTCTCCGCCTCGGAGTGGCGGCCGACGTCGCCGGCCATCCAGGCCAGCAGGCCGCACAGCCGGCCGGCGATGAGGTAGAGGTGGCTGGTCTGGTTGGGATGCTGCCGGCCCTCCAGCAGGGTGAAGACCCGGTTGCGGACCCGCAGGGTGGCCAGCATCAGCGGCAGCGGCGGGTTGTTCAGGTAGTCGCGAGCGAGCCGACGGACGTCCTCGTCGAGCTGCTCCAGCGTGGTGGCGCCGATGTTGGTCGCCTCGGCCCACTCGCCGAACTCGGCGGACTGGCCGGCTGCGTCCATGATGACCTCCTCGTCCGTCGGGAGGTCGCCGGGCGAACCGGTGAGCATGCGATCCCGACGGTGTCTTCGGGCGGCCAGGGCCGCATCCGGAGCGGCCGGATCGATCGTGACCGCGATGAGCGGCTGATCCGGCAGCGGTGGGGGTTCGGGTCGGGGGACGCGGCGGGGCAGGCTGGGTTCGGTGTCGTACGGTCCGTCCGGATGTCCCTCGGACGGGACCGCGGGGCGGGTCGGCCGCGCGGGAACCGACCGCAGCGCGGCCCGCCCCGCCGGCTCCGGCCGCTGCGGCGCCGGCCTGCGGGCGGGCGTGGCCGTCGGCGTCGCGGCGACCGCCGGGACCGAGGGCGTGGCCGCCGCCCGCACCGCGGCGAGCACCGTCCGCTCCTGGTCCGGCATCTTGCGGTGGTCGTCGTAGTCGAGCAGCCGCTCGACCGTCGTGCCGAGGACCGTCGCCAGCACGGTGAGCACGTACGGTGACGGCCGGCGACCGCCGTTCGGCCACCGTTCGTACTCCCCGATCCGGGTCCCGATCATCGGTGCCGCCGGCACCGCCGGGCGGCCGTCGGCGGGCCGGTCTCCACCCAGCCGCTCCGCGACCTCCGTGAAGCGGGCGGCCACCTCGTCCTGGCTCCACCCGTGGGCGTGCCGGTACGCCTCCCGCGGCCGGAACCCCCAGCGCCGCTCCATCTCGGTGGCGATGAGTTCCAGCGAGCAGCCCCCGACCAGCATCTCCTGGCGGAGCGCGTCGCGCTCCGCCTTGGACCCCGCTTTGGCCGGTCGAGGCACCTTGATCCCCTGACTCTTCTGGTGGACGCCGGAGCGTCCGCGTCGATTCTCGTGCGTGCTTCCGGCCGATCGGGCCATGGCGGGGATCGGGCCTGGTGGATTCCTACCGCCACCGCAGCGTTTCTGCAGGTCAACAGTGAGTCCCGGGTGTGGAGAACGCAACCGCTGCGGGACGTGCGCGGTTGTGGGCGCTCTGACACGGTGAGTCACCACACAAGTGGGGGACAAGCCCGCTCGGGTCGAGGAGGGCGCAACTGTGGCGCAGCCGCGGTATGCGGACGGGGCCGCTGAGAGACCGACGGGTGGAGGTGAGATCCGGCAAGGTGGGTCGGCCGCAGGGGGACCGCGTCCCTGGGATGGGGCGCGTCGGGAGACCGACGTCACGGGTACGGGGGCCCGGGGACGCGGGCGGCTGCCGGTCAGTCCGGTGCGGGTGGCGCGGACGTTGCGCCTGCTCGTCGACGAGTGGGGCTGGCCGGTGGTGCCGGGGGCCTTCACCGACGGGGAGGCGTGCTCCTGCGTCGACCCGGGTTGTCCGGAACCCGGCCGGCACGCGCTGGCCGACGCGTCATGGCTGGCCGCGACGAGCGACGCCGAACGGGTGCGAGACCGCTGGCGGGCCCATCCGGACGCCGCGATCGTGCTGCCGGTCGGCTGGTGCTTCGACCTGCTCGAGGTGCCGGAGCGCGGCGGTCGTGAGGCGATCGGCCGGCTGGAGGCCCAGGGCCACCGGCTGCCGCCGGTCATCGCGACGGCCGACGGCCGGCTGCTCTTCCTGGTCTCGGCGCTCGACCGGAACGCCGGCGAGCTGGCCGAGTCCGGGACGGAATCTACTGCCCCGCGGTCGCCGGGACCCCGCGGTCCGCGGTGGTGGCCGGCAGCGGCGCCCCGGCCGATCGCGCCGAGCCGCCGCCGGACGGCGTCCTCCACCGGGACTGGGCCGGTCGGGACTTCGCCGGCCCGGAGGAGGCCGCCCGGGACGCGGCGGCGGCGCGGGCGGCGGTGACCGAGCTCGAGCCGTGGCCGGCGTCGTCGACCTGGCTCGCGTCCGCTGCCGGTTGCCGCCCGGAGACCTCCATCTGGGTCGGCGGTGGCGTGCCCGACGCCCCGGACGTGATCGTGCGCCGCAGCGGCCTGCTGGTCGCACCGCTGCTCGGTCCGGAGCCACCCGGCGTGACCCGCTGGTTGGTGCCACCGGCGCCGCGGCGCGATCCGCTGCCGCGGATGGAAGAGGTGCTCGGACCGATCGTGCACCCCTGCCGGGACGCCGCGCTGCGGCCGGTCCCGGCGGCCGGGACACGGCGGTCGGAAGGGGTGCCGCAGCGCGCGGATGGCGCGCCGCGGCGACCGGAGACGGTTTCGGGCCGGGGGGCCGAGGCCGTACCGGTCCGCGGGCCGGAGCGGATGGCGCGGCACGCCGAAGGCGCGCCGCGTGGGAACGCGGTGATCTCGGGCCGGGAATCCGAGATCACGCCGGCCCGCGGACCGGAGTCCGGCCCGCCCGCCGCCGCTGTCTCCGGCGCGGGGCGGGCCGGGCCGGCGGCTAGCCTGGCCCGGTGACTCCGCCGCTCGCCCGCGCCGCCCCGCCGGGCCGGGCGGATCCGCTCCGGCCCCTGCTCGACCTGCCGGGCGTGCCGGAGGCCCTCGTCGGCGCGCGTGAGGCTGTCGACCGCCTGCTCGCACACCGGGTGCTGCGCCGGCAGAGCGCCGCGGTGAGCAGCGAGTCCGCGCTGCGGGGCGCCCGGGCCTCGGCCGCGCTCGCCGGCGCCGAGGTGTCCCTCGCCGATCTCCGGGCCGGCGGGACCGCCGATCCGACCGTGCAGGGCGCGCTCCGGGTGGTCGGCGGCCTCGGGACGCTGGTCACGGTCTGGGAGCAGGCGCCGCTGCAGGCGCTCGCCCGGCTGCACGTGCTCGCCGGTGCCGGCTCGGTGCCGACCGATCGGCTCGGCCGTCCGGGTGGCTCCCCGGTGGTCGCCGCCCGGCTTCGCGGGCTGGCCGACCTGCTCGCCGGAGGCACCCAGGTGCCGGGCACGTTGCTGGCCGCCGTCGTGCACGGCGAGCTGGCCACGCTGGCACCCTTCGGCGGCGCCGACGACCTGGTCGCCCGGGCGGCCGAGCGGCTGACGCTGGTCACCCGCGGCGTCGACCCCAAGGCGGTCGGCGTCCCGGAGGTGGGCCACCTGGAGCGCGCCGAGGACTACCGGTCGGCGCTCGCCGGCTACGCGACCGGGTCGGCCGAGGGCGTCGCCGGCTGGCTCCGGCACTGCGCCGTGGCCGTCGAGCTGGGTGCCCGCGAGGGACTCGCGATCTGCGAGGCGGTGCTGCGCGGCTGACCTCCGCGCGGGGCGAAGCCACGCGATCTCGCCCGAAGGCCACATGCGAACGGCGCCCCGTCGAGGGAGCGCCGTCGCCCACGGGCGGACCCGGGTTACCAGGCGTGCACCTCTATCGACGGGCAACGACCGAAGTCGATCCCGACGTGCCTCCCGCGGCTGGTCGCGCGTGGGTGCCCGGCGTCCGTGTGCGGAGTCTGACCGAGGGGAACTCGTCCACCTGCGGGTCTTCGTCCGTGCCTCTGTTGTACGCCCCCTCACCGGAGGACGGAAGACCACCGCATCAGGAAAGCGTTTGCACCCCGCCTCGCCGGCGGCATGTCGCGGGTTACCGGCGGGTTGGGCGTGGCGGTCCGCCGCCGGGCCGCATACCAGGCGATGCCGGCCACTGCGGCCCCGACGCCCACCGCCGTGCCGACCACCGGCCGGCGCTGCCCGCGCAGGCCGGCCAGCCGGCTGCGCAGCGACACCGGCCGGGTGAAGACGAGGATCGGCCAGTCCCGCTCCCGGGCGGCCCGGCGCAGCGCCCGGTCCGGGTTGACGGCGGCGGGGTGACCGACCGCCTCCAGCATCGGCAGGTCGGTGATCGAGTCGCTGTACGCGTAGCAGTCCGCCAGGTCGTAGCCGGCCGCCTCGGCGAGCTCCCGCATCGCCGCCGCCTTCGTCGGCCCGTAGGCGTAGTACTCGACCTGACCGGTGTACCGCCCCTCCTCGACCACCATCCGGGTGGCGATCACCCGGTCGGCACCGACCAACTCGCCAATCGGGCCGACCACCTCCTCGCCACTGCTGGAGACGATCACCACCTCCCGACCGCTGGCCTTGTGGTCCTCGATCAGGCCGGCCGCCTCGTCGTAGATCAGCGGATCCACGATCTCGATCAGCGTCTCCGCGACGATGTCCTTCACCTGCTGCACGTCCCAGCCGGTGCACATCTCGGTGATGTAATCCCGCATCCGGGTCATCTGGTCCTCGTCCGCGCCGGCGACCAGGTAGACCAGCTGCGCGTACGCAGCCTTGAGGGAGGCCCGCCGGTTGATCAGGCCGCCGGCCCGGAACGGCCGCCCGAAGGCCAGGGCGCTGGACCTCGCAATGATCGTCTTGTCGAGGTCGAAGAATGCCGCGGAGCGGTGCACACTGGAGAGCATAGGAGTACCGCTGCCACGGAATCCGGCCAGAATCACGCGGACGGCCCTGTGTGAGTCGGGTGCGGATCGGGTAGACCAACGGCAGGTGGGGACGGCAACGGCCGCCTCCACGCAGAACGTCCGGCTCAACCCCCCGGAGCCGGGCCTCGACGGCCCCCGCTATCCCCCCAAGCGGGGGCCGTCCCCTTTCCCGGCGAGACCGGCATACTGCCCGTTTCCACGCGCCGTACACCTGCGCGATCACGGCAGCACCTCCGCGGCGAGCGAGAGCACGATCGGGACGATCCCGAGGCTGACGAAGGCGGGCAGGAAGCAGAGTCCGAGCGGCGCCATGGCCAGGACGCCGGCCCGGCGGGCCCTCGCCTCGCCTGCGGCGGCGAGCACGGACCGCCGGTCGGCGGCCAGCCGCTCGAAGGCCGCCGCCAGCCGCGCGCCGCTCTCCGCGGAGCGGCCGACCGCCCGGGCCGCCGGCGCGAGATCCGGGTCGTCGGCCAGGTCGGCCCATGCGGCCGGCGCGCTGCACCCGAGCCGCTGAAGACCGGCCACCAGGGCGAGGTCACTGCTGAACGGCCCGGGCAACGCCTCGGCCACGGTCTCCAGAGCGAGCACGAGCGGTGTTCCGGCCCGGAGGCAGACGGCCAGCAGATCGAGCACCAGCGGCAGCTCCGCCGCGCGCTGCTCCTTCCGGTGCCGGACGGCCGCCGGCTCCAGGGACCGGAGTGCGCGCTCGGCTCCCACGCCGATGGCGCAGCCGGCCAGCACGCCCAGTGGGCCGCCGACGAGGAGCACCACTGCCAGCCCCAGCGCCGCGGCGGCGAGGCGGGTCGGCGCCGGGCGGTGCCGAGCCCGACCAGCGGGCCGTGGCCGGGCCCGCCCGGAGCCACGGCCGGCCAGCGCGATCGCCAACCCGAGGCAACCGAGCGCGAGCGGCTCGCCGGTCATCGCTCACCGCCCGCGGCTGCGACGATCCGGGCGGTCCAGAGCAGGCCGAGGGCATCGAGGCCGGCGCCGACGAGCAGCGCCACCTGACCGCGACCGGTGCCGAAGAGGACGTGCAGCGGCCGCGCGCCCATCGCGGCGCCGAGACCGATCCCGAGCAGCGGCAACACGGCCAGCAGCGCCGCGGTGGACCGAGCGCCCGCCAGCTGCGCCGAGACCTCCCGACGATGCCGCTCGGCCATGCGCAGATCCTGCTCGACCCGGTCGAGCACGGCAGCGGCCGGCGCCCCGCTGCGCTCCGACACCGTCCAGACCGCGGCCACGGCCGGCGCCCGCAGATGCTCCGCCTGCCGATCGGCGGCGATGAGCTCCGTCGGCTGGCGGCCGGCGCGCAGGTCGGCTGCGAGCGCTCCCACGGCCTCGACCAGCGCGGCGTCCCGGCGCCGCCGCTCCCGCGCGACCGCGGCGCCTGCCAGCAGCGAGCCGGCGGCGCCGCCGGCCAGCATCCCGGCGAGCGCCGGGAGCATCGGCACCGACTGTCCGAAGCCCAGCGAGGACAGACCGCCGAAGAGGAGTCCCCCGGTCGCCGCGGGCGTCCCGACACCGCCACGGAGTCGAGTGATCCGGCGTCGCCGCACCCGCGGCCCGGCCTCGTCCTGATCGAGGGCGCGAAGGCGCGCGATCGCCGTCGACGGGCGCGCGGCCAGGACCACACCGACGGCGAGCAGGCCCAGGCACAGTGCGACGCTGCTCATGGCTCCCGCCCACTGCTCAGGTCGAGCAGGCCCGCCAGGTCCGGCCAGCCTTCGACCGGTCCCTCGTCGTGACGCCACGCCGGCAGCACGTGCACCCTCTCGCCGTCCCGGCGGAAGACCGCCACCTCCGCCAACACCCGGCGGCCGTCCGGAAAGCGGGCGAGGTGCAGAGCCACCTGCAGCGCTGCCGCCACCTGGCTGTGCAGCGCATGCCGTTCGAGCTGACCCAGCGCACCCAGCGCCTCCAGCCGGGCGGGCAGCTCCCGGGCGCTGTTCGCGTGCAACGTGCCGGCGCTCCCCGCGTGGCCGGTGTTCAACGCGGTCAGCAGCTCCACCACTTCGGCACCGCGGACCTCGCCCACCACGAGCCGGTCCGGCCGCATCCGCAGGGCTTGGCGGACCAGGTCGCGCAGCGACACCTCGCCCGCACCCTCGACGTTCGGCGGTCTGGCCGCGAGCCGGACCACGTGCGGGTGAGCGGTGCGCAGCTCCGTCGCATCCTCGACCAGCACGAGCCGTTCGCCCGGTTCGACGAGGCCCAGCATGGCCCCGAGGAGAGTGGTCTTCCCGGTGCCGGTGCCGCCACTGACCAGGAAGGCCGCTCGCGCGCGTATCACCTGATCGACCAGACCGGCGGCCCCGCGCGGAAGCGTGCCGGCCCGATCCAGCTCGGCCACAGTGAAGCCGCGCGCACGGAAAGTGCGCAGCGACAGGCAGGTGCCGCCGACGGCGACGGGCGGCAAGACCGCATGCAGGCGCGTCCCGTCCGGAAGGGCGGCGTCGACCCATGGAGATGCGTCGTCCAGCCGCCGGCCGGCGAGGGCGGCCAGCCGCTGGGCGAGACCGCGGACCGCCGCCTCGTCGGGAAACCGGAGCGGCACCGGCCGGAGTCCGGAGCCCTGGTCCACCCAGACACTGTCCGGCGCATTGACCAGGACGTCGGTGGTCTCGGCGGCCCGCAGCAGCGGCTCCAGGGGCCCCGCGCCGGACAGCTCCCACTCGGCCTCCCGCACCAGGCCGAGCAGCTGGCCGGGTCCAGCCAGGCCGCCCGAGTCCTCGCGCACCATCGCCGCCAGCGCGGGCCGTTGCGGGGACGTGCCCGTGTCCACCAAGCGGCGGCGCACGCGGCTGAGCACCTCCGCGTTCATGACGCCTCGGCCCAAGCGGCGGAGCCGTCCAGGATGCGGCGGCAGAGCGCTCCCAGCTCTGTGTCCAGGACGATCCCCCGGGGCTCGCCGCTCAGCAGGGCGGCGCGGACTGACGGCTCGTCGCCGTAGTCACCGGCGAGCTCGGCTCCCAGGCAGCGAGCCACCTCGGGCGGCGGCAGTCCCTCCGGGCCTCTGCGCACCACCACCCGCAGCGGCGGCGCCGGTCGGCCGAGCCGGCCGATCAGCTGCCGCGCGGCCAGGACCGCACGGACCTCGGCCGGCACCACCAGCAGCACCTCGTCGGCGACTGACACGGCCTCGCCGAGCGCCGCGCCGGGATAGCGGGGCAGGTCGAGAGCTACCGTCCCGCCAGTCCGCCGGGTCGCGCCGAGCACCGCGCGGACCGCGGTGGGTGCCAGGTCGCCCGGCCGGTTCGCGCAGGCCAGGACCGCCACCCCGCAGACCTCCGGGAGGGCCGCCCGCAGCGAGCGGCCCGAGACACGGCCGGCGAGCGCGCCGAGCTCGTCCCACCGGGCCCCGGTGGCCAGCTCGGCTCCGAGCACGGCGTCGGCGCCGCCACCCAGTGGGTCGAGGTCCACCAGCCAGGCGGGGTCTCCGCGGCTGGCTGCGGACAGGGCGATCGCCGAGGCAAGGACGCTGGCACCGGCGCCACCCCGACCGGGCAGCACGCCGATGATCCTGCCCGTGGCCGGCGGCTCGAGCAGGTCCGCGAGACGCTCGACCAGCAGAGCCTCGTCGGTCGGCAGCCGGACGACCGCCTCGACCCCGCCACCTGTCGCGGCGATCCTTCCTTCCGCCTCGGCGGTCTCGCGGCCGACGATCAGCACCCCGGAGCGGGGGCGGAGCACGGTGCCGGCGAGCGCGGGTGCGAGGTCGATACCCAGCAGGACCAGCGGTGCGGTCGTCCATTGCCGACCGCAGGAGCCCGGCTCCACGGCCACATCCACGGCCACACCGACGGCGGCGGCCACACCGAGCACATCGTCGAGCAGCTCAGCATCGGCCGTCACCACCAGGGGGCGACGCTCTCCGGTCACAGGTCCCTCCTCGAATCTCGCCTGCCACAGCGAACCCGGCGCGTCGACGGACGGAAAGCGTCGATCCAGCATCTGTGGACAACGGAACGGCTTGTGGAAAAGGAACGAGAGCCGGGGTGCGATACCACACCGTGCCGACAGATTCCGATCGCTCATCCACAGTGGAGAGAACCGTCCACAAGTGTCGATCGGGTGCTGGCTCCGGTCCAGCCCGGCGGCGACTCTCGTTCCGCACGCCGCACCAGGCGGCGTACGACGAAGGGAGCTCGACCGATGGGAAAGCTGCGGAAGTTCTGGCGCCGGGACGACGGCATGACGACGGCCGAGTACGCGGTCGGTCTCATCGCCGCGGTGGCATTCGCCGGGATCCTCTACAAGGTCGTGACGAGCGGCACCGTCGCGTCGGCCCTCACTGCGATCGTGAAGCGCGCGCTGTCCCAGTGACCGCAGGCGGGCCGCGGCGGCGCGATGGCGGGATGGCCACCGCGGAGCTGGCCGTCGCCTTGCCCGCGCTCGTCGTCCTGGTCGCCGCGGCGATGACGGCGGTCTCGGTGCTGACCGCCCAGCTCCGATGCGTCGACGCGGCCAGGGAGGGGGCCAGGGCCGCGGCCCGAGGGGAGCAGGCGGCAGTGGTCCGTTCGCTGGCGGAGCGCTCCGGACCGGCGGGCTCGGACGTCCGGGTGGCCACTGGCGATCGGGAGATCGAGGTGACGGTGACCGCCGCTGCGGATCCGGTCGGTGGCCTGTTGCCGTCGATCCGGGTGCAGTCCACCGCGGTGGCGTTGCGCGAGCCGGAGCCCGCGGATGAGCCGTGACCGGGGCAGCGCCACCCTGTGGCTAGCGGGGTTCGCCGCCCTCATCGTGCTCGCGACGGTGGCGGCGATGGCGCAGGGAAGTGCCGTGCTGGCCCGGCACCGCGCGTCGACGGCGGCGGACCTGGCTGCGCTGGCCGCGGCGCTCCAGGTGGCGGAGGGCGCGGCGGTGGCTTGTGCCACGGCCGGGGAGATCGCCGCCCGCAACGGCGGCTCGCTCACGCGATGTGCTGTCTCGGGCGACGATGTCGAGGTCGAGGTGACGCGGCCGGTAGCTCTCGGCGGCCTGGGTTCGTGGACGGCCCGGGCGCGGGCCCGGGCAGGTCCGGTCGACCGGACGGCCGTGCGGCCATGAAGAAGGGGTGGGCGGCCCGGGTGCGCCGCCCACCCTCACCTCTCAGCGCGTCAGCTGTTGCGCGGTCCCGACTCGGTGTGGACCCGGTCCTCGCGCTGCGGCAGGAGGGAGCGCCGGGAGCCGGACTCGGCCGGCGGAGCGTCGGCGACCGGCGCCTGGTCCGTTCGGGGCGGCCCGTCAGCGTCGGCGCGGGTCCGGTCGTCGTGCATGACCTGGGTGCGGTCGTCGTGCACGACCGGCGGACGGTCGTCGCGGACGGGGTCGTCGTGCCGGGTGGTGGGCGGCTCGGCGGCCACCGGGGCGGTCTCCACCCGCTGGCTGAGCTGCTCGTTCTCCCGGCGCAGCGTCCGGCGCTCCTGGCGCAGCCGGCGGTTGCGCCGCATGCCACCCATCAGCAGGCCCAGACCGACCACGGCGAGGACGGTGGTGATCATGCCCGCGACGAAGACGACACCGAGCGTGACGTTGGTGACCGAGACACCCCACAGGTCTACTGACAGCGAGTCGGTGTTGCTGGTGACGACGGCGGCGGTGAGCACGCCGGCGGCGGCGAGCAGGATGAGCCCCAAGACCGCCACGTTGATCAGCTCCCTTCCGAATGCGGACGGGTTCCTCCCGCGTCCGTGCTGCAGGCTTACCCGGCACGCACGACCGGCAAGCACCTGGTGGAGCGGACCGCTGGTCAGTCGGACCGGAATGTCGGTTTCAGCGGTCGAGCCGGCGCAGCACGACGTCGAGAAGCCGGACCGCTCCGGCCTTGTCGAGCGGCTCGTTCCCGTTTCCGCACTTGGGCGACTGGACGCACGACGGGCACCCGGCCTCGCACTCGCAGGCGGCGACCGCCTCGCGGGTGGACCGCAGCCACCCCTCGGCGGTGTCGTAGCCGCGGGCGGCGAAGCCGGCGCCGCCGGGCTGGCCGTCGTAGACGAAGACGGTCATCCGCCCGGTGTCGGGGTGCAGCGCGGTCGAGACGCCGCCGATGTCCCACCGGTCGCAGGTGGCGAAGAGCGGCAGCAGGCCGATTGCGGCGTGCTCGGCGGCGTGCGCCGCCCCCGGCACGTCGGCCGGTTCGAGACCGGCCCGGGCCAAGGCGGCGTCCGACAGCGTGTACCAGACCGCCCTGGTCCGGAGCTCTCGTGCCGGCAGGTCCAGCGGCGTCTCGTCGAGCACCTCTCCGGTGAGGTGGCGGCGTCGCAGGTAGGCGACGACCTGGTTGGTGACGTCCACGGTGCCGTGGTGCAGGGTCAGCTCACCGAGATCCCGCTCCCGCAGCGTGGAGACGATGCGGATGTCGGTGGTGTCCCGGGCGGAGGTGGACCAGTCGGGCGTGTCCTCGTGCACGAGCGCGACGCCGTCCGTCAGGTCAAGCTCATCCACCAGGTAGGACACCCCCTGGTGCAGGTAGACGGCGCCCTGGTGCACGGTCGAGTGGGACGCCCAGGCGTCGACGGTGCCGAGCACCCGGCCCGTCGCGCCCTCCACCACCCGGACCGGCTCGCCGCCGGTTCCCCGGATGTCCAGGTCGGGTCGCCGCCGATCGGTCCAGTACCAGCCGGTCGGGCGGTGTCGCAGCAGGCCGCGGCGTACCAGATCGGGCAGCACGGCCTCGGCGACCGGGCCGCCGAAGAGCGGCAGGTCGGCTTCGGTGAGGGCGAGCTCGGCGGCCGCGCAGCACAGCTGCGGGCCGAGGACGTACGGGTTCTCCGGGTCCAGCACGGTCGCCTCGACCGGCCGGCCGAAGACCGCCTCCGGGTGGTGCACCAGGTAGGTGTCGAGCGGATCGTCCCGGGCGACGAAGACGACCAGGGCCCCGAGGCCCTCGCGACCCGCCCGGCCGGCCTGCTGCCACAGCGAGGCCAGCGTGCCCGGGAAGCCGGCCAGCACGACGGCGTCCAGCCCGGCGATGTCCACGCCCAGCTCCAGCGCGTTGGTGGCCGCCACCCCGAGCAGCGTGCCGTTCGCCAGCGCCGCCTCCAGCGCCCGCCTCTCCTCCGGCAGGTAGCCCGCCCGGTACGCGGCGACCCGGTCGACCAGCTCCGGCGCGCTGTCCACCAGATGGCGGCGCGCCGACAGGGCGACCACCTCGGCGCCGCGCCGGGAGCGGACGAAGGCGAGGGCCCGGGCGTCCTCCACCACCAGGTCGGCGAGCAGCCGGGCGGCCTCGGCGCCGGCGGACCGGCGTACGGGCGCGCCGTGCTCGCCGAGGGCCCCGGTCAGCGGTGGCTCCCAGAGTGCGAAGGCGGTCGCGCCGCGGGGCGAGGCGTCCTCGGTGACCTCCTCGACCGGGACGCCGGTGAGCCGGCTGGCCGACTCGGCCGGCTTCGCGACCGTCGCCGAGGCCAGCACGAAGGTCGGCCGGGCGCCGTACGAGGCGCAGATCCGCCGGAGCCGCCGCAGCACGTGGGCGACGTGGGAGCCGAAGACCCCCCGGTAGGTGTGGCACTCGTCGATCACCACGTACCGCAGCCGACGCAGGAATGCGGCCCACCGGCCGTGCGACGGCAGGATGCCGCGGTGCAGCATGTCCGGGTTGGTCAGGACGAGCCGGGAGTGCGCCCGGACCCAGTCCCGCTCGAGCGGCTCCGTGTCGCCGTCGAAGGACGCTGCCCGCACGCTCGACAGGACCAGCGAGCGGAGCGAACGCAGCTGGTCGCCGGCCAGCGCCTTGGTCGGCGCGAGGTAGAGCGCGGTCGCCTTCTCGTCGGTGAGCAGGGTGGAGAGCACCGGCAGTTGGTAGGCCAGCGACTTGCCCGACGCCGTGCCGGTGGCGACGACCACCGATCGGCCGGACCAGGCGAGCGACGCCGCGGCCGCCTGGTGCTGCCACGGTCGCGCGATCCCCCGCGCCACCAGCCGGTCGACCAGCAGGTCCGGGGCCCAGTCGGGCCACTCGGCGGTCCGGCCGGGTCGGGCCGGCACGTCCTCGACATGGGTGACCGGGCTGGACCGGGTGCCGGCCAGGATGCGGTCGAGGAGGTCGTGCCCCCGCCGGGCGGCGACCTCCGGCGAGCTGGTGCGGACCACGCCACTCACTCTTGCACGAGCGTCTTTGGTTAGATCGGGGGCAAGCAACAGATCCCGGCGAGCGTGCCGGTCATGACCATCCCACTCGCCACCTACGCGGAGGTGCACCGTGGACCTCACGTTGAACACCCGAACCGAGGGTGAGCACACCGTGCTCGCCGTGTCCGGGGAGGTCGACGTGTACACCGCCCCCGCCTTGCGGGACCGGATCGCCGACCTGCTCGACTCGGGTCAGCACCAGCTCGTGATCGACCTCGGCGGGGTCGAGTTCCTCGACTCGACCGGGCTCGGCGTGCTGGTGGCCGGCCTCAACCGGGCCCGCGACGTCGGCGGCAGCCTCTCCCTGGTGTGTCCCCAGGAGCGGGTGCTCAAGCTGTTCCGGATCACCGGGCTGGATGAGGTCTTCACCGTGCACTCCACGGTCGACGAGGCGCTCGCCAGCAGCTCGGCGGGCTGACGCGGTGGTCGGGGTCAGCGCCGATACCGACGCCACCGTCACCCTCCGGCTGCCGCCGAGCGCGGCGCACGTCCGGACCGCGCGTCTCATCGCCGCGGCGGTGGCCCGGCGCAGCGGGGTGGGCGAGGAGTTGCTGGACGAGGTCCGGCTGGCCGTGGGGGAGGCCTGTGCCCGGGCCGTCCGCCAGCACGAGCGGCACGGGATGTCGGCGGCCGTCACGGTGGAGTTCGCCGAGGGCGACCGGTTCCGGGTGTCGGTGGTCGACCGGGCGGAGGCGGTGCCGGATGGCAACGGGCACTCGCCCGGTCTCGTCTCCGGTCGGGCGCCGTGGGCGGACCCGAGCGGGGACGCCCTCGGGCTCGCCCTGCTCGGGGCGGTCGTGCAGGACCTCGCGGTGGACCCCGACGGCGCCACCGGCGGCACCCGGGTGACCATGTCCTGGCCGCTCGGCTGAGCCGGCGCGACGACGACGCCCGAGCCGCGCCGGTCGCCATGTGATTCGGCTCGCAGCCGGCGCACCCAGTGTTGGGGTGCCGGCCGCGCTCCCGTAAACTCCGCGCGACCTGCGCGGGACCGCGTGTATCCCGGTCTGCGCACGCAGTAACGACCAGCTCCACCCGCCGTCCGGCGTCCTGTGGCTGTTCGCCAACGTCGTCTAACAGGAGGACGCATGCTCCCCCTTTCCGTGGCGGAGGCCCCGGAGATTGCTGGTGCCGACTACTTCGTCGTCGTCGTGATCGCCGCGATCGCCCTCGGCGCCCTGGTCTTCGCGTACTTCCTGTGGATGCAGGTCATGCGCGCCGACTCCGGCACCCCGCGGATGCAGGAGATCGCCCGGGCGGTGCAGGAAGGCGCCAGCGCGTACCTCAACCGGCAGTTCAAGACGCTCGGCGCGTTCGTGCTGATCGTCTTCGTGCTCCTGCTGCTGCTCCCGGTCAACGAGGGCGGCGCCGGGGTCCGCATCGGCCGGTCGATCTTCTTCGTGCTCGGCGCCTCGTTCTCGGCGCTGGTCGGCTACTTCGGCATGACGCTCGCAACCCGCGGCAACGTCCGGGTGGCGAGCGCCGCTCGGACGTCAGGCGCGCAGGCGATGCGGATCGCGTTCCGCACCGGCGGCTTCTGCGGGATGCTGACCGTCGGCCTGGGCCTGTTCGGTGCGTCCGTCGTGCTGCTGGCCTACAACGAAAACGCGCCGACCGTGCTCGAGGGCTTCGGGTTCGGCGCGGCGCTGCTGGCGATGTTCATGCGGGTCGGCGGTGGCATCTTCACCAAGGCCGCCGACGTCGGCGCCGACCTGGTCGGCAAGGTGGAGGCCGGGATCCCCGAGGACGACGCGCGCAACGCAGCCACCATCGCGGACAACGTCGGCGACAACGTGGGCGACTGCGCCGGCATGGCGGCCGACCTCTTCGAGTCGTACGCGGTGACGCTGGTCGCGGCGCTGATCCTGGGCAAGGCCGCCTTCGGTTCGGAGGGCCTGGTCTTCCCGCTGGTGGTTCCCGCCATCGGCGTGCTCACCGCGGTGATCGGGATCTTCCTCACCGATCCGCGGCCCGGTGACCGCAACGCGCTGGCCACCATCAACCGCGGCTTCTTCGCGTCCGCGCTGATCTCCGCCGTGCTCGTCGTGCTGGCGGCCTTCATCTTCCTGCCCGCCCGGATCTCCGAGCTGGAGGGCGTGAGCCAGCCGGTCATCGACGAGGTCGGCGACCGCGACCCGCGGCTGATCGCGATCGTCGCGGTGCTCATCGGACTCGTGCTGGCCGCCGCGATCCAGCTGCTGACGGGCTACTTCACCGAGACGAGCCGGCGCCCGGTGCGCGACATCGGCCGCACCTCGCTCACCGGCCCGGCGACGGTCATCCTGGCCGGCTTCTCCGTCGGCCTCGAGTCGGCCGTGTACTCGGCGCTGCTGATCGGCGGAGCGGTGTACGGCGCGGCGCTGCTCGGCGGCGGCTCGGTCGTGGTCTCGCTCTTCGCGGTCGCCCTCGCCGGCACCGGCCTGCTGACGACGGTCGGCGTGATCGTGTCGATGGACACCTTCGGGCCGGTCACCGACAACGCCCAGGGCATCGCCGAGATGTCCGGCGACATCGACGAGGAGGGCGCCCGCGTCCTGACCGACCTGGACGCGGTGGGCAACTCGACGAAGGCGATCACCAAGGGCATCGCTATCGCGACCGCCGTGCTGGCCGCGACCGCGCTGTTCGGCTCGTTCACCGATGCGGTCATCGGCGCCGTGGCCAAGTCCGGCGCCGGTCCCAGCGAGGGGCTCACCGACTACGAGGCCCTGCAGTATCTCGGCATCCTCAACATCGCCGACCCGACCAACCTGGTCGGCCTGATCATCGGCGCGTCGGTGGTCTTCCTCTTCTCCGGTCTGGCGATCAGCGCCGTCTCCCGGGCCGCCGGTCGGGTGGTCTTCGAGGTGCGGGAGCAGTTCCGGACCAAGCCCGGGATCATGGACTACACGGAGCGGCCCGACTACAGCCGGGTCGTGGACATCTGCACCCGCGACTCGCTGCGGGAGCTGGCGACGCCGGGCCTGCTCGCGGTGCTCGCACCGATCGCGGTCGGCTTCGGCCTCGGGGCCGGCGCGCTCGGCAGCTACCTCGCCGGCGCGATCGCCGCGGGTGTCCTCATGGCCGTGCTGCTGTCGAACTCCGGCGGCGCCTGGGACAACGCCAAGAAGATGGTCGAGGACGGCGCGTACGGCGGGAAGGGCAGCGACGCCCACGCGGCGACGGTCATCGGCGACACCGTCGGTGACCCGTTCAAGGACACCGCCGGCCCCGCGCTCAACCCGCTGATCAAGGTGATGAACCTGGTGTCGCTGCTGGTGGCGCCGGCCGTGGTGCAGCTCAGCGTCGGCTCGGACCAGAACGACGGGCTCCGGATCGGCCTGAGCCTCCTCGCGGCGGCGATCATCGTCGCGGCGATCGTGATCTCCAAGCGGCGCTCGGTCGCGGTGGGCGCCGAGCCGGCGACGACCAGCGGCGTCTGACCCGTACCGACCCGGAGGCCGCCGATCCGACGATCGGCGGCCTCCGGGCTGCTCCCGACGGACCGGTCCGACCACCCGGACCGACCGCCCGGCCTGAGCGTCCGGCCGGCGGGGACGGCCTAGGCTGCCGCTGTGCCGGGCCAGCTGTCCTTCCTCACCGCCGGGGTACGGCCGCCGGCGGTCGACGACCTGGAAGGGCTCCTGCTCGGCGTGGCCCAGGTGGTACGGCTCGGCGGCACGGCCCGGCTGTCCGTCCTCGTGGAGCCGTCCTGGCGGGTCGCCTGTGTCCTCGGGGCGTTCGCCGAGCGCGAGCTGCGGGGTGAGGCGGTCCCCGGCGAGGAGGGCGCGCTGTCGGTCCGCACGCCGTTCAGCCGGGTGCTGCTGCCGCTCGCCGAGCGCTGGGTGCGCGGGGCGGTCAAGTCGGTGCCGGCGGGCTTCGTCCTGGACGGGTCGCGATTGCGCCTGTGGGCGATCGGAGCCGGACGGCGGGACGAGCACGGCTACCTGCTCCGGCTCAGCCCGCACGACCCGACCGTGTGGGAGCCGGCCGGGTCGGCGCTGGCGGGCCTGGGCATCGCCGGCACGTTCGTGGGGCCGCGGGCGGGCGGACCGGCCTACCGGATCACCGGGCGGCGCCGGTCCGTCCGGCTCCGCGAGTACGTCGGCGAGGCACCGGCCGGTGCGCCGCCCGCGGACTGGCCGGACTGAGCCCGCAAGCCCGCCGTGGTCATCTGTGGACAGAACCGTCCGCTGTGGAGAGCCGGTCGCCCCGGACGGACTTGCCTCCTACCGTCGCCGGCATGTCGCAGTTGCAGGTGATCCCGCAGAGCCTGACCGATGCCGCCGGCACGCTTCGGGTCGAGCAGGACCGGGTCGGGCGGGCCGCTCCGGCCCTGAGCGCCGCGCTGGACGGCATCGCGACGGCGCTGCCCGGCGCGCTGGCGGCCGCGGTGGCCGAGTCGACGGCGGCGTGGGTGGCGACGGCGGTCCGGGACGCCGCGGCCGAGCTGGCGACTCTCGCCGCCGCTCTGGGTGCGGCGGCGACCTCCTATCTGGCGGTGGACCAGGACGCCGCGGCCGGCCTGGAGCGGGCGGGTCGGCGGCCGTCATGAGCGTCGGTGTGGAGCTGGTCCGGCGGTGGGACGTGCCGGCGTGTGAGGTCGGCGTGCGGCGCCTGTTCGGGATCGCGGCTGACCTCGACCGGGCGTACGAGCGGCTGCATGGGGTCGAGGCCGGCCTGGGCGGATGGCGCGGTCCGGCCGCCGCGCAGGCGCTGCCCCGCATCCGCCGGGCGGTGTCGACGGTCAGCGGGCTCGCCGCGGCCGTGCGGCAGGCCGCGGACGCGGTGCGCGGCGGCCTGGCCGGCTTCGCGGAGGTGGTCCGGCTCGCCGGCGGCAGTCCGCAGTCGCCGGCTGAGCTGGCCGAGGTGGTGGCGGCGGCCACCGCCGTCGACCGGCGGGTCGCCGCGGCGCTCGCCGCTGTGGCGCCACCATCCCTGGACCGCGGGTTCCCGATGCCGGCATCGACGTGGACTCCGGCGGAGGTGGCGGCGTGGTGGACCGCGCTGGCACCCGACCAGCGCCGGCTCGCGATCGCAGACTGGCCGGCGGTCGTCGGCGGGCTCGCCGGCCTCCCGGCCGCGGTGCGCGACGCGGCCAACCGCCTGCAGCTCAGTCGCCTGCTGCGCTCGCTGCGGGCCGAGCGGGACCGGATGTGGGCGGCCGGGTTCCGGGCCGCCCCGCCGGAGCTCCGGTGGGTCGCCGACCGGGTGCGCAGCAGGTTGGCCATCGCCGAGGCCGTGGCCCGGGTCCTCAGCCGCAGTGCGCCGCTCGCCCGGCTGCTGACCCTGGATCTGGAGGGAGCCGGCCGGGTGGCGATCGGCCTGGGGGACGTCGACCGGGCCCGGCACGTGGCGGTCGTCGTCCCGGGGATGGGCCAGGACGCCCGGCACGGCATTGAGCGCACCGTCGCCAACGCGGAGCGCCTGCGTCAGCAGGCCGATCGCGACTCGCTGGCGGGCACGGCCGTCGTCGCCTGGGTCGGCTACGCCGCTCCTGGCTGGGCCCAGGTGCCGTTCCCGACCCGGGCCCTTGCCGGCGGCCGGGGCCTGGCCACCGACCTGCGTGCGCTGGCCGCGGGCCGGACCGCCGACGGCGGCGACCGGCCGCACCTGACCGTGATCGGGCACAGCTACGGCAGCACGGTCGTCGGCGCGGCCGCGACCACCCAGCGGCTGATCGCCGACGACCTCGTGCTCCTCGGCAGCCCCGGCGCGATGGCCGAGCACGTCGACCAGCTGAGCGTCCCGCGGGGCCGGGTCTTCGTCGGCGAGGCGCCGTACGACCTGGTGGCCGACCTGGGCGCCTTCGGGGCCGATCCGGGCGACGTGAGCTTCGGGGCGACCCGGATCCGGGCGGTTCCGGGTCCGGAGGTGTCCTGGCGTGATCGGCTGTCCGGCGGCGACCACTCGCACTACTTCGACTCGGGGTCCGAGTCGCTGCGCAACATCACCCGCGTCGTGGTCGGTCGCGGCGCCGAAGTCACGCTGGCAGGCACCGAGGGGGAGCGATGAGCTGGGCGGAGCGCGCCGACGCGGCGCAGCGGGCGCTGGTGGGCCACTTCTGGGACGGTCGTCGCGGGCTCTACCGGGCGGCACCCGGGCGGCGGCTCATCCCGACGCCGCAGTGGCACTACTGGTGGCAGGCGCACGCCCTCGACGCCGCGGTGGACGCGGTCGGCCGGACGGGCGATCCCGCCGGCCGGGAGCGGGTCCGGGCGCACGTCGCCGGGGTGGTCCGGCGCAACGGCGGACACATCCCCAACGACTACTACGACGACATGGCGTGGATGGCCCTCGCGCTGCTGCGCGCCGACGAGGTCGCCGGGGTGGACACGGCCGCGCTGGTGGCCGAGCTCTGGGCCGACATCCAGCAGGGCTGGGACGAGCGGCACGGCGGTGTGGTGTGGCGGCGCCGGGACACCTATACCAACACCCCGGCCAACGCACCGTCCGCGATCCTGGCCGCGCGGCTGCACCGCCGCCATGGCGGCCCGGCCGACCTCGACTGGGCGCGGCGCATCGCCGACTGGCAGCAGGCGACCCTGGTGGACCCGGAGAGCGGGGTGGTCTGGGACGGGATCCACCCGGAGACCGACCCGGCCCCGAGCCGCGAGCTGTACACGTACAACCAGGGCACGGTCGTCGGTGCGGAGGTGGAGCTCTGGCGTGTCACCGGTGACGCTGGTCACCTCGAGCGGGCCGGGCGGACCGCCGCCGCCGCGCTCAACAGGTTCGCCGATCCGGTCAGCCGGCTGCTGCCGGTCGAGGGTGCCGGCGACGGTGGCTTGTTCAAGGGCATCCTGGCGCGCTACCTGGGCGAGCTGGTGCGTGCGGTAGGAGAGAAGGACGAGGTCGGCGGGCGTGTCCTGGCCGTCCTGCGGCGCAACGGTGAGGCCGTCGCGGCGGCCGGGGACCGGCCGGTCGGGGCGGACTGGAGCCGCCCGGCGGAGGGTGACCGGAGCCTGTCCACCCACCTGTCGGCGGTCCTGCTGCTGGAGGCTCTGGCGGTAGCCGATCCCTCGGATTCGGCGCGCAGGTGATAGGGATGGGAAGTAGGGAGCCGGGAACGGCGGGACGAGATGGACCGTTCCGTCGGTTTGACAGGGTGCACCGGGGACCCCGCACACTGCGCGCGGGGGGTCCCGGCGGCCCTCACCACTCGAGCACGACGCAGACCTGGAGCACCGTGGCCACGATCGACACCGACGCCCCCGCGACGCCAGCCCGGCGCGGGCGATCCCGCGCGCCCGGCAAGGACGGTCTCCGACTGGTGATCGTCGAGTCGCCGAGGAAGGCGCGGATGATCTCCGGCTATCTGGGCGACGGGTACGTGGTCGAGTCGAGCATCGGTCACATCCGGGACCTGCCGCGCAACGCGGCCGACGTGCCGGCCAAGTACAAGGGCGAGTCCTGGGCCCGGCTCGGGGTGGACGTCGACAACGGCTTCGAGCCCCTGTACGTGGTCAGCCCTGATCACCGCCAGCAGGTCACCAAGCTGAAGGACCTGCTCAAGGACGCCACCGAGCTCTATCTCGCCACGGATGAGGACCGCGAGGGCGAGGCGATCGCCTGGCACCTGGTCGAGACGCTGAAGCCGCGGGTGCCGATCCGGCGGATGGTCTTCCACGAGATCACGCCCGAGGCGATCCGCCGCGCGGTGGAAAACCCGAGGGAGATCGACGCCGACCTGGTCGACGCGCAGGAGACCCGGCGCATCCTCGACCGGCTGTACGGCTACGAGGTCAGCCCGGTGCTGTGGAAGAAGGTCATGCCGAGGCTGTCGGCGGGCCGCGTGCAGTCCGTGGCGACCCGGCTGGTGGTCGAGCGCGAGCGGGCCCGGATCCGCTTCCGCTCGGCGGACTACTGGGACATCGAGGGACTCTTCGCGCTCCGCGAGACGGTGGCCGCCGGCGACCCGTCGACGTTCACCGCGACGCTGGTCGCCCTGGACGACGACCGCATCGCGACCGGGCGTGACTTCGACCCGGAGACCGGCCGGACCCGCAGCAACGTGGTGCACCTGGACGAGCCCGGCGCCCGCGGCCTGGCCGCCCGCCTCGACGGCGCCGACTTCGCGGTCACCCGGGTCGAGGAGAAGCCGTACCGCCGCCGGCCGTACGCGCCGTTCATGACCAGCACGCTGCAGCAGGAGGCCGGCCGCAAGCTGCGCTTCTCGGTCGAGCGCACCATGCGCACCGCCCAGCGGCTGTACGAGAACGGCTACATCACCTACATGCGGACCGACTCGACCAACCTCTCCGAGACGGCGCTGACCGCCGCCCGGCAGCAGGCCCGCGAGCTGTACGGCGACGAGTTCGTGCCGCCGGAGCCGCGGCGCTACGTCCGCAAGGTGAAGAACGCGCAGGAGGCGCACGAGGCCATCCGACCGGCGGGCGACACGTTCCGCACGCCGGGGGCGGTGGCCGACGAGCTGTCCACGGACGAGTTCCGCCTCTACGAGCTGGTCTGGCAGCGGACGCTGGCCTCCCAGATGGCCGACGCGGTGGGCACCAGCGTGTCCGTGCGCCTGGGCGGGACGAGCAGCACCGGTGAGCGCGCCGAGTTCTCGGCCAGCGGCAAGACGATCACGTTCCCCGGCTTCCTCCGGGCGTACGTGGAGAGCCTGGACGAGGGCGCGGCCGAGGGCGACCGCGACGACAGCGAGCGGCGGCTGCCGCGGCTGCGCCGGGACCAGCCGCTGGACGCCCGCGAGCTGACCCCGCAGGGCCACACCACCTCGCCGCCGGCCCGCTACACCGAGCCCAGCCTGGTCAAGGCGATGGAGGAGCTCGGCATCGGCCGGCCGTCGACGTACGCGTCGATCCTGCACACCATCCAGGACCGCGGGTACGTCTGGAAGAAGGGCAGCGCGCTCGTCCCGTCCTGGATCGCGTTCGCGGTGGTGAACCTGCTGGAGCAGCACTTCACCCGGCTCGTGGACTACGGCTTCACCGCCTCGGTCGAGGAGGACCTGGACAGCATCGCCGGTGGCGGCATGCAGTCGGTCGACTGGCTGACCCGCTTCTACTTCGGCTCGGACGCCGGCAAGGAGGGCGGGATCGCCCGGGCCGGCGGGCTGAAGCGGCTGGTCGCGGAGCGGCTCGGGGACATCGACGCCCGTGGCATCAACTCGATCCCGATCAACGGCGACGTGGTGGTCCGGGTCGGCCGCTACGGGCCGTATCTGGAGCGCGGCGAGGGCGAGCGGGCCAGCGTGCCGGAGGACCTGCCGCCGGACGAGCTCACCCCGGAGAAGGTCGACGAGCTCTTCTCCGCCCCGTCCGGCGAGCGGGTGCTCGGCGCCGACCCGCAGACCGGTCTCGACGTGGTGGTCCGGGCCGGTCGCTACGGGCCGTACGTGTCCTCCGGCGACCGGACCTCGAGCCTCTTCGCGTCGATGTCCCCGGACACGGTCACGCTGGAGGGCGCGCTGCGCCTGCTGACCCTGCCCAGAGTGCTGGGCACCGGCGCCGACGGCGAGGAGGTCACGGCGCAGAACGGGCGCTACGGGCCGTACATCAAGCAGGGCAAGGAGTCCCGCTCCCTGGAGTCGGAGGACCAGCTCTTCACGGTGTCGCTGGCCGAGGCGCAGGCGCTGCTGGCCCAGCCGAAGACCCGCGGCCGGCGTTCGGCCGCGGCCGCGGCGCCGCTGCGCGAGCTCGGTGACGACCCGGCGACCGGCAAGCCGGTCGTGGTCCGGGAGGGCCGCTTCGGGCCGTACGTGACCGACGGCGAGACCAACGCCAGCCTGCGCAAGGGCGACGCGGTCGAGGAGATCACCATCGAGCGGGCCGCCGAGCTGCTCGCCGACCGGCGGGAGCGCGGGCCGGTGAAGAAGGCGCCGGCGAAGAAGGCCGCCGCCAAGAAGACGACCGCCAAGAAGACGGCGGCGAAGAAGACGACCGCGAAGAAGGCGCCGGCCAAGAAGGCACCGGCGAAGTCGACCTCCTAGCCGCGCTGCGCGACGAGGAAGACCCGGCGGAAGGGCACCAGGGTGCCGTGCGGCTCCGCCGGGTAGGCCGAGCGGAGCGCCGCGCCGTAGTCGGTCTCGAAGGCGGCGGCGTCCGCGGCCGGCAGCTGCGCGAGCACCGGGCGCAACGCGGTGCCCCGGGTCCACTCGAGCACCGGGTCGGGTCCGCCGAGCACGTGCACGTAGGTCGTCTCCCAGGCGTCGACGCGGCAGCCGAGGCCGAGCAGCTGGCGGGCGTAGTCGGCCGGCTCGTCGACGTCCGGCCACCGGTCCGGGCCGGGGTCGAGCCGGTCCCGCCAGCGGGGTGAGCGGCGCAGCTCGGTGAGCAGCCGGTGCGACGGCGCGTCCCCGTTGCCCGGCATCTGGACGGCCAGCCAGCCGCCCGGCGCCAGCATGCCGACCAGGCGGGGCAGCTGGGCGCGGTGGCCCGGCACCCAGTGCAGCGCCGCGTTGGAGACCAGCACGTCCACCGGCCGGTCCGCCTGCCAGTCCTCGATCCGACCGGCGCGAAAGGTCAGCCGCGGCGTCGCCCGCCCGGCCGCCTCGGCGAGCATGTCCGCCGACGAGTCCACCCCCAGCACGGTGGCCTCCGGCCACCGCTCGGCCAGCGTCGCGGTCAGCGAGCCGTCACCGCAGCCCAGGTCCACCACGAAGCCGGGCCGGTCCGCGCCGACCCGCGCCACCAGCTCGTGGAACGGCCGCCCGCGCTCGTCCGCGTACCGTCCGTACTGGACCGGGTCCCACATCCGAACTCCTCTCGACATCGAGACAATCTAGCTCGACGTCGAGATACCTGGCTACCCTGGCCCGGTGCCCGACGAGGTGGACGGCCTGCTGGCCGCCTGGCAGCGGGAGCGCCCGGACCTCGACGTGGCGCCGCTGGCGGTGCTCAGCCGGGTCAGCCGGCTGGCCCGGCACCTGGACCGGGCCCGGCGGGCGACCTTCGCGGAACACCAGCTGGAGGCCTTCGAGTTCGACGTGCTCGCCGCGCTGCGGCGGGCCGGGCCGCCGTACGAGCTCTCACCCGGGCAGCTGCTCGGCCAGACGCTCGTCGGCTCCGGCACGATGACCAACCGGCTGGACCGGCTGGAGACCCGCGGTCTGGTCCGGCGCCGGCCGGACCCGGAGGACGGCCGCGGCGTGCGGGTCCGGCTGACCGCCCGCGGCCAGGCCCAGGTGGACGTGGCCGTCACGGACCTGCTGGCCCGGGAGAAGGCGCTGCTGGGCGCCCTGCCCGACCGCGACCGCGAGCGGCTGGCCCGGCTGCTGCGGGCGGTGCTGCTGCACTTCGAGGGCTCGACCGACCCCGGATGACGCGCTGCCCGCCCCCGGTCCGGCCCCCCGATTCTGTCGGCCCCGGCGGATACAGTCGGCTCCACAGCGACCGATCAGCCGTGGGAGGGGTCATCGACGCCGAGCGAGCCGGCAGCGGCGCCGCGGACAGCGGCGACGCCGGTCCGGCACGCGACGCGGAGCCGCTCGGCGGCCCGGCACGCGACGCGGAGCCGCTCGGCGGTCCGGCCGGCAAGCTCGCCGGCGCGGCCGAGGACCGACCGGCCGTCGCCGGCCCGGCGGAGGAGGACGAGCGGCCCGAGCTGGTCTCGTCCACCCAGCGGATCCGGGCGGTCCTGCGGATCCGGGACTTCCGCCGGCTCTGGCTGGCCATGTCGTTCTCCAGCTTCGGCGACTGGCTCGGCCTGCTGGCGACCACCGCGCTGGCGGCCGAGCTGGCCGACGGCTACGCGGCGGCCAACTTCGCGCTCGGCGGCGTCCTCGTCGTCCGGCTGCTGCCGGCCGTCGTCTTCGGCCCGCTGGCCGGCGCGTTCGCCGACCGGTTCGACCGGCGCAAGATGATGGTCGTCGCCGACTTCACCCGCTTCGTGCTGTTCGCGTCGATCCCGATCGTGGGCACGCTCTGGTGGCTGTTCGTCGCGTCGTTCCTGATCGAGTGCGTCAGCCTGTTCTGGATCCCGGCCAAGGAGGCCTCGGTCCCCAACCTGGTCCGCCGCGACCAGCTGGAGGAGGCCAACCAGGTCAGCCTGGTGACGACGTACGGGATCACCCCGATCGCCGCCGCGCTGGTCTTCTCGCTGCTCGCGCTGCTGACCCGGGTGCTGGCCGAGACGGTCGCCTTCTTCGACGCCAACCGCGTCGACCTCGCGCTCTACATCAACGCGCTCACCTTCCTGGTGGCCGCGCTGACGGTGCTGCGGATCCGCCGGATCAGCGGCCGGCCGACCGGCGCGTCGACCGGGCCGGCGCCGGGCGTGCTGCGGCTGCTGCGCGAGGGCTGGGCGTTCATCGGCCACACGCCGCTGGTCCGCGGGCTGGTCATCGGCATCCTCGGCGCGTTCGCCGCCGGTGGGGCGGTGATCGGCACCAGCAAGACCTACGCGGCCAGCCTGGGCGGCGGCGACGCGACGTACGGGATCCTCTTCGGCGCCGTCTTCGTCGGCCTCGGGCTCGGCATGGGGCTCGGGCCGAAGGTGGCCCGCGACCTGTCCCGCCGGCGGCTGTTCGGGCTGTCGATCGTCTTCGCCGGCGCCTGCCTGGTGCTGGTCTCGCTGATGCCGCACCTCACCCTCAGCCTGATCTGCGTGATCGGGGTCGGCTTCGGCGCCGGCACCGCCTACCTGGCCGGCGCGACCCTGCTCGGCCGCGAGGTGGCCGACGAGGTGCGGGGGCGCACTTTCGCGTTCGTCCAGTCACTGATCCGGATCGACCTGATCCTCACGCTCGCGGCCGCGCCGTTCCTGGTCGGGCTGCTGCGGCAGCGGGAGGTCGACCTCGGCGTCGTCGACTTCACCGTGGACGGGGCCCGGATCCTGCTCGCGCTCGCCGGCCTGCTCGCCATCGCCGGCGGCATCGCGTCCTACCGGCAGATGGACGACCGGCGCGGGGTGCCGGTGGTGCCCGACCTGGTCAGCGCGCTGCGTGGCGACACCACCACGCAGCGCCGGCTGTCCCAGGGTGGCATGCTCATCGCCTTCGAGGGCGGCGAGGGCTCGGGCAAGTCGACGCAGGCGCGCAAGCTCGCCGAGTGGCTCACCGAGCGGGGGGTGGCGGTGACCACGACGCACGAGCCGGGAGCGACCGACTTCGGCCGGAAGGTGCGCAGCATCCTGCTCGACTCCGCGGACGGCTCGCTCACTCCGCGGGCCGAGGCGCTGCTCTTCGCCGCCGACCGGGCCCACCACGTCGACACGGTGATCCGGCCCGCGCTCGATCGGGGGGACGTGGTGATCACCGACCGGTACGTGGACTCCTCGCTCGCCTACCAGGGGGCCGGGCGGTCGCTGTCCGTCGAGGACATCCGCCGGCTGTCCCGCTGGGCGACCAGCGGGCTGCGTCCGGACCTCACCGTGCTGCTCGACGTCGACCCCGACGTCGGGCTGCAGCGGGCCCGCGCCGGGGGCGCCGCCGACCGGCTGGAGCGGGAGTCGCTCGACTTCCACCACCGGGTGCGGCGGGCGTTCCGGGCGCTGGCCGACGCGGCGCCGGACCGCTATCTGGTGGTCAACGCGAGCCACCACCCGGACGCGGTGGCCGCCGTGGTGCGCGCGGGGGCAGGCAAGCGGCTGGCCGCCCGCCTCGCCGCGCAGCGACCGGTGTCCCGGTCCGAGCGCCGGCCCCAGTGGCTGCGCCGGACCCACCGTGCGGAGCCCGCGCGGTCGGCCGAGAGCGCCCCGCCGCCCGCCGCCGAGCCGCCGTCCGGCGGCGCCGCGCCTCCCGAGCACCGGACCGACGGCCCCGGCCGGGTGGCGCCCGCCGCCCCCGAGCGCCGGGCCGACGCCCGCGGCGGTGGCGCGCCGGGCCCCGAGCGCCGGGCCGACGCCCGCGGCGGCGGCGCGCCGGCCCCGAGCACCGGACCGACGTCCCCGGCGGTGTCGCGCCGCGCCGCGAGCACCGGACCGACGTCCCCGGCGGCGTCGCACCGCCCTCCGAACAGCGGGACGACGCGCCCGGCGGGCTGCGGCGATGACCGCCTGGGACGAGGTCGTCGGGCAGCCGCAGGCCGTCGCGGTCCTGCAGGACGCCGCGGCCGCGGCCGAGCGCGTGGTGGCCGGCGCCGGCGCGGCCCCCGGCTCGATGACCCACGCCTGGCTCTTCACCGGACCGCCGGGCTCGGGCCGCTCGGTGGCGGCCCGGGCGTTCGCCGCCGCCCTGCAGTGCGAGCGCGGCGGCGTCGGCTGCGGCGAGTGCTCCGGCTGCCACACGGTCCGCGCCCGCACCCACCCCGACGTGCACCTGGTGGTGCCCGAGGGCCTGTCGATCGCCGTCCAGGAGATGCGGTCGATCGTGCTCACCGCGGCCCGGCTGCCGGTGCTCGGCCGCTGGCAGGTCGTGCTGGTCGAGGACGCCGACCGGCTGACCGAGGCGGCGTCCAACGCACTGCTCAAGGCGGTGGAGGAGCCGCCGAGCCGAACGGTCTTCCTGCTGTGCGCCCCGTCCACCCATCCCGACGACGTGTCGGTCACCATCCGGTCCCGCTGCCGGGTGGTGCCGCTGCGCGCGCCGGCGCCGGACGCGGTCGCCGACGTGCTGGTGCGCCGGGACGGGATCGACCAGGCGACGGCCAAGTGGGCCGCGCAGGCGGCTCAGGGCCACGTCGGCCGGGCCCGGCGGCTGGCCCGCGACCCGGAGGCCCGCGAGCGGCGCAAGGCGGTGCTGTCGGTGCCGGCCGCGCTGACCGGTCTCGGCGCCTGCTTCGCCGCGGCCGACCAGCTGGTGACCGCCGCCGAGCAGGAGGCGGCCGCGCTGTCGGCCGAGCTCGACGGCCCGGAGACCGAGGCGCTGAAGCAGGCGCTCGGCGCCGGCGGCACCGGCAAGGGCGCGGCGGCCGCCACCCGCGGCAGCGCCGGGGCCATCAAGGAGCTGGAGCGCCGGCAGCGCTCGCGCTCGACCCGGGCCCAGCGGGACGCGCTCGACCGGGCGCTGGTCGACCTGGCCGCGTTCTACCGGGACGTCCTGCTCGCCCAGTGCGGCGCCACGGTCGACCCGGCGCACCCGGACGCGACCGCCGACGTGCGCCGGCTGGCCCGGGTGCTGACCCCCGAGGGAGCCCTGCGCCGGCTGGACGCGGTGCTCGAGTGCCGCGAGGCGCTGGAGCTCAACGTCAAGCCCCGCATCGCCGTGGAGGCCATGACGGTCGCGCTCCGGCTGCCCTGACCCCGCCCCGTACCCTCGGGGAGTGGGCATGGTCTGCGCGGTGAGCTTCGAGCGGTACGGCCGGCTGTATTACTTCGACCCGGGCCCGTACACGCCGGCCATCGGCGACAAGGTCCTGGTGCCCACCGACGACGGGCCCGAGGTGGCCGAGTGCGTGTGGGCGCCACAATGGGTCAGCGAAGACACTCTCGGCATGCCGGTGCTCGCCGGCCTGGCCGCCCCGGAAGACCTGGAGCGGGACGCGCTGATCCGCCGCCGCAAGGCCGACGCCCGGGTCGCCGCCAAGCGCCTGGTCCGGGAGCACAAGCTGCCGATGAAGATCGTCGGCGTCGACCACGTCCCGGCCACCAACCGGACCACGATCTACTTCTCCGCCCCGCACCGGGTCGACTTCCGCAGCCTGGTCCGCGACCTCGGCGCGACGCTGACCTGCCGGGTCGAGCTCCGGCAGCTGTCCCCGCGGGACGAGGCCCGGGTGCAGGGCGGCATCGGTTCGTGCGGACGGGACCTCTGCTGCGCGACGTTCCTCAAGGACTTCGAGCCGGTCTCCATCCGGATGGCCAAGGACCAGGACCTGCCGCTCAACCCGCTGCGCATCTCCGGGGCGTGCGGGCGGCTGCTGTGCTGCCTGAAGTACGAGCACCCGCTGTACGTCAAGGCGCACGAGACCGTCCCCGCCCGCGGCACCGAGGTGGACACCCCCGAGGGCCCGGGCCGGGTGGTCGACATCAACGTGCCCAGCGAGACGGTCAAGGTCCGGCTGCGCGACGGGGGCCGGACCTGCTCCTGCTCGTTCGCGTCGGTCTGCGGCCCGCGGCAGGCGCACGACGAGCGGTACAACGCCTGACCGGCTGGGAAAGACCGGTATGTGGCGAAGGAACTGGACGACCGCTGGTACTTCAACGTCGACACCGGTCAGGCGGAGCGCGGCCCGGCGAAGCGCGGCTACCTGGAGAGCCGGATCGGCCCGTACGAGACGCGCGAGGAAGCCGAGCGCGGCCTCGCGGAGATGCACGAGCGCAACAAGCGGATGGACGAGGAAGACCGCCGCTGGGAGGAGGGGTGACAGATGGCTCCTCCGAGCTGCTCCACCTCGTGCCGGTCCGGCGCGGGCACTTTGCGTACGAGTCCGGGCATCACGGTGACCTGTGGCTCGAGCTGGACACACTTCTGGTCTCCGCCCGCCGCCTCCGGCCGTACGTCGGCGAGCTGGCCAGCCAGCTGACCCCGCACGGCCTGGAGGTCGTCTGCGGGCCGCTGACCGGCGGCGCCTTCGTCGCGCAGACGGTCGCCGCCGAGCTGGACGTCGACTTCTGCTACGCCACGGCCGGGTCGTACGAGCTGCCGGCCGCCTTCGAGCCCTTCATCGCCGGCCGCCGTGTCGCGATCGTGGACGACGCGATCAACGCCGGCTCGGCGGTGGCCGGCACGGCCGCCTCCATCCGCGCGCTCGGCGGCCACCCGACCGTGGTCGGCAGCCTGCTCCTGCTCGGCCCCGCACCCGAGCTCGGCGTCCCGGTGGAGCACCTGGCCGCGCTGCCGAGCGCACTCTGGACCATCACCGACTGCCCGCTCTGCCACGCCGGCGCCCCGCTCGACCGCCCGCCCTCCTGAGCACGCCCCACGCCGCCGCCGGTACACTGTCCGCGCCCGGCCCGCCCCGCGAGCCGTGCGCCGCCTTAGCTCAGTCGGCAGAGCGATTCACTCGTAATGAATAGGTCGTCGGTTCGATTCCGACAGGCGGCTCCACCCCTGACCTGCGGGTTCGTCCTCCCGGACGGACCCGCCTCGTCGTCCCGGTCTCATCTCAGTCGGAGCTGCCGAACTTCTAGAACTGCCGGAGAGGTACGCCCGGACGTCACCATCTCCGACTTCGCGATGGTGCTGTGCGCGGTCGCCGACCTCGGCGGCGACGTCCATCCGGAGCTGTGGCGGCGGTACCTGCCCACGCTGCTGGACGGCTTCCGCCCCGACGGACCGGAGCTCCCGGTCGCCGCGCTGACGCCAGAGGAGTTCCTGGCGGCGTCGATCGCCGCGCACCGCCCGTCCGGGATCGCACCGCCCCGGCGGCGAGCGCACCGCCCCGGCGGCGTGCGGACCAGCCCGGGCGGCGAGCGCACCGCCCGGGCGGCGTGCGCACCAGCCCGGGCGGCGTGCGCACCAGCCCGGGCGGCGCGCACCACCCGGGCCGTGCGCGCGCGCTCAGTGCCCGTGGTCGCCGCAGCGGCACCGTCCTCGTCCCCGGCCGTACGGGCGGAGGGTCGCGGCAGCCTCGCAGACGTCGGCGGTCAGCTCCGCCACCGGCTGCAGCGGGTCGACCGAGTCGATCAGCCAGTCGAAGACCGTCCGCCACGCGCTCGCGGTCGCCGCCGCGTCGAACAGGGTGGTCCCGTCCGGCAGCTTCGCCCCGAGCAGGCCAGCCACCGCGACCCACTCGTCGCCCAGCCCGGCGACCGAGCCCTGGGCCGGCACCGGGACGCCCGGCCGGCACAGCGGCCGGACGAACGGGGCCAGCTCGGCCAGGATGCTGCGGGCGGTCTCGAACTGCCGCTGCAGGTCCCGGATCCGCAGCGCCGACAGGCCGGTCACCGAGGTGGACAGTCGCGTGTGGACGGCCCGGGCGGCCGACTCCAGCCGGTACAGGTCGGTCGAGGTCGGCTCGTCCCGGAAGGGTCCGGGGTCGCAGTTGTCGTCGATCGCGGCCAGTAGCTCGTCGAGCAGGCCGGGGATGATCGGGTCCGGCCGTACGCCGGCGGGCAGGCGCGGGTCGCGCAGCCCCAGCACCGTAGCGGCCAGCCGCGCCCGCTCGGCCGGCGGGACGCGGTCGTCGCGCTCGTGGTAGCAGTACAGCCGGGTCTGCACCGGCACCTCGTCGCCGAGGCACAGCTCGTCGCCGTCGAGCTGCTCGATCGCCCGGTCCACCGCGGCGAAGAACCCGATGCGGTCGCCGTACTGGTAGACGACGGCGAGGACGCCGGCCGCGGTGACGTAGTCGGGGCTGATCAGCGCGGCGGGATCGGCGACGGACGGCAGGGCCAACACCGTGCCGGCGACGTCCGCGCACGGGTCGAAGTATCCCGTCGACGGCTGTCCCGACTGGCCGGACGCGACGCCCGCCGGGGCGCCCCCGGCCGCTCGCTCCCCAAGCCCGGCCGGGGCGCCCGCGGCCGCCCGGTTCCCGAGCCCGGCCAGGGTCTCCTGGTACCGGGGGTCGGAGCGGATCCTGGCGACCAGCTCGGCGACGGCGAGGTCGAGCTCCGCCACCGGCCGCCCGGCCGCGACCGCGGGCAGCGCCCTGGCGACCGCCTCGGACTCGTCGGCGGTGACGCCGAGCCGCAGCTTGTCCGAGGTCTCCCGGATCAGGGCGGCGACGAACCGGGGCCGCAGTTCCTGCTGCGCCACGTCGAGGACTCGGCGAGCGACGCTGCGGGTGGCGGGGGACCGCACCGGCCGGCTCATGACGCCGTCCCCTTCCGGCGGCCGGAGCTCGCCCGGCCCGACCGCGGTGGCTCGGCGCCGCCGGCCGTGTCCCGGGTCGAGGCGGCCGGGCCGTGGGGGACCGGCGCGGCTCGCCCGAGTGCCCGGTGCAGGCACCAGTCGAGGATCTCGGGCCGGTCCAGCAGGGCCCGGGTGAGGGGGTCGTGGACCTGGCGCAGGGACCGGCCCACATCGTCGGCGAGCGCCAGCTCCGCCGGGTCGAGGGCGGCCTCGACGGTGGTCAGCTCGGACTCGACCTCGTCTAGCGCCGCGAGGACGGCGGCCGGCAGGTCGCCGGACACGAATGTGGTCATCGGATTCTCCAAGCAGGAGAGAAGGATCGGCGGACGGACTCCGCCAGGCGGCATGGCACGTCGTCGACGGGCGCGACCCCGGGTCCCGCGCGGCGGCCGTGTCGGGCCCGCACCGCGCCGGGAACGGTCTTTCGCCGTCTCGACGAACTGCACGACGCGCACCGATTGCACGGCCTCCCGCGTCTGCCCTCTGCCATACGCCCCTTCGGGGTGCAGCGCAAGGCTTGGGCGAAAATTGGGATGCGCATTCCCGAGTCATGATGGTCGCGATACGCTCAAGAGCGCTCACCAGCGGTGACAGTCGAGGGGATCCCTGTGAGCGACCGTCGGCTCACGTGCACGATCCACCCCGTCGGCTCGGGCGGCGCGGCGCTGGCCGCGAGCGTGCGACAGGACCTCGCGGGGCGGGGAATCGACGTGTCCGACCCGACCGCCGCTGTCATGCCCGCCGCCGCCGGGCCGATCGCGCTGACCGTGTGCGCCGAGCCCGACGAGTCGGCCGCCGCGACCGTGGAGCAGCTCGCCGGCCGCTGCTGCCGGGTCCTCGTCGTGACCGGGTCGGCCGCGTCCGGCAGTCGGGCGATCTCGCGGCTGCTGGCCTGCGGGGCCTCCGACGTGCTGTGCTGGCAGCCGTCCGACGAGCCGGGCGCCACGATCGCGCTGCGGCTGGAGCGGTGGGACCGCGATCGACGAGCCGGTCGGCTGCGCCGCCCGTGCGCGGCCAGTTCGTCGGCCAGAGCGCCGCCTGGCTGGCCGCGCTCCGGCGGGTGGTCGAGATCTCCTGCGTTCACCACCTCCTCGTGTTGCTGGACGGGCGAGAGCGGCACCGGGAAGGAGCTGCTGGCGCGGCTGTTCCACCACCTGGACGCGCGGGAGGGCAAGCGGGACCTGATCGTCGTGGACTGCACCACGATCATCCCGACGCTGTCGGGCAGCGAGCTGTTCGGCCACGAGCGGGGTGCGTTCACCGGTGCGCTGCGCCGCCCGCGAAGGGGCGTTCGCGCTGGCCGACGGCGGCACGCTCTTCCTCGACGAGGTCGGCGAGCTGCCGCTGACGCTGCAGGCCGAGTTGCTGCGGGTCATCCAGGAGGGTACGTACAAGCGGGTCGGCGCGGACCGGTGGCGGACGACCCGGTTCCGGCTGGTCTGCGCCACCAACCGGGACCTCACCGCCGAGCTCGCCGCCGGCCGGTTCCGGCTCGACCTGTTCTACCGGCTGGCGGCGACGCGTCCAGCTGCCGCGCTGCGGGAGCGGGTCGGGGACGTCCTGCCGCTGTTCACGCACTTCCTCGCCGAGGCGGCGGCGCCGAGCTGGAGCTGCACCCGCGTGGTCGACCTGCTGGAGCGGCGCGACTACCCGGGCAACGTGCGCGACCTGCGCCAGCTGGCGTCGCGGATCGCGGTCCGTCACGTCGGCTCCGGGCCGGTGACGCCCGGCGACGTGCCGGACGAGGAGCGCCCGTTCGACCCTCTGGCGCCCGGCTGCGAGCCCTCGACCGGGCTGACTGGACCGCGCTGTCGCCGCGGCGTTGCGCGAGGGGCACGGGTACCGGGAGATCCGGGACGCTGCCGGCGCCTCCGCGGTACGGCTGGCCGTCGAGCGGGCGGACGGCAATCTGCGGCTGGCCGCCGACCGGCTCGGCGTCACCGACCGCATGCTGCAGCAGCGCCGTGCGCTCGGCCGGGCCGGGGCCCGGGAGCCGCCGCTGCCATGAGCGGGGGGCTACGCCAGCCGGTTCCCCGCGGTGCGGAGGAAGTCGCGCACGATCCCGTCCATGGTCTGCGACGGCTCGCTTCGCCGTTGCCGCTCGTGGAGCGCGGCGAACTCCTTCAGGTAGGCCTCGAACTGCTCGGGCGGCCAGCCCCAGGCGCCCCTCTCCAGCCGCATCTTCGACGTACCAGAGCCGGCCGAAGGTCATCGAGGTCGTGCAGACGAAGCCGTGCAGCTGCCGACCGCTGGCGTTGGAGACCCGCTCCAGGTAGCTCCGGAAGGTCGGCGCGGGCGAGGGCTTGCCGAACAGGTACAGGTCGCGGACGATCGCCGACGCCGTCACCGCCGTGCCGGTCGGGCTCCGGCCCGAGGCGCGCGCGTCGGCGGCGACCGCGGTGGCGATGTAGCCGTGCAGGTCGCCGAGCAGCTCGGACGGCTTGGCGCACTCGGCGACGGTCTGTTGCAGCCTGGCAGTGTAGAGGCGCTCCACGAAGCGCTTGTAGAGGAAGACCGCGTACGCCTGGCCCAGGTCGCCCGCGAACGTGGCGAAGGCGGTCGGGTCCGCGTTGCTGAACTGTCGGAGCTTGTCGTACTTGACCTGCGCGACGGGGTCGGGCCAGAGGGGGTTCGACGGGGGGAAGCCGCCGAGCCGGGCGTCGATCCCGGCCATCAGGTGGCCGACGTTCACCGACCCCATCGGCGTCGGGATCACCCGGCCGCCCGCGGACGAGCAGAGCCCGGTCGACTTCTTCGCCGCCTGGAGGTGATCCATGTCGAACCGGACGGCGATCGGGTTGGGCTCCGTCTCGATGTCCATCTTCACGCCACGGTCGGTGATGCCGTCGCTGGCCAGCAGCAGCTGCCAGAGCTGGTCGGCATACCAGACCTGGCGGATCTCGCTGACGACCTGCGAGGCCGACGCGGCTGGGTACTGTGCCTCGACCGCCTCGATGAACAGCACGAAGTCCTCGATCGTCTCGACCCGTACCTTCCGGCCGGGCTGCTCGGCGAAGGTGACCCGGTAGGTCGTGTCGTTCACGCGGTACTTCGGCTGGGCCCTGATCCTGGTGGCCGCGGCGTCGATCCGCTGCCGCTCGGCACCCGCCGGCCGGTAGCCGGGGTTCGCGGCCCGCAGCGTCTCGACCCGCTTCAGCGTCACCATCGCGTCGCGCAGCAGCAGCGCCCCCGGCCCCGGGTACGAGGGCTGCCCCGGCGGGACCGGCGCCGGTGGACCTGGGCTAATGCCGGCGAGCAGCGGCCGCACCTGGGTGTCGCGGATGCGGATCCACTCGGCGCTGAGGGTCGCGAAGGCCGCCGGCCCGTCGTCCTTGCGAGAGATCAGCCGGCCGTTACGCTCCGGGTGCCGGTGGAAGAAGACCACGTTGGCCAGCAGGTTCTCGTTCGTCATGCCGCCCCGGATGGCCGAGCGCAGCATGGTGCTCTCGATCCCGGCCCCGGGGTACGAGTCCGGGCCGAAGGCCACCTCCCCGCCGGTGCCCGGCAGGGAGTCCCACAACTCGGCCCGGAACCGGGCGAGCTCGTCGTAGCGGCGCGACGGCGCTGTCATCGTGATCCCTCCCTCGACCGATCAGGGGGCGGTGGTGATGGTCCGGTGGGACAGCGACCCCAGCGCGATCGAGCTGCGGGGGCGGTTAAGCGCCAGGCGACCGGCGCCGTCCCGGGTGAGCCACACGGTGCAGCGCCAGAAGATGAACCGGCGGGCAGTGCCGTCGGCCAGCGGCGGGAGGGCGAGCGGGGTCCACGGGATGCCTTCGACCCGGTGCCGCGCGATCACCCACTCGGCGAAGCTGAACCGCGCGACGGCGTCCTGCGCGCCGCGGCGACCACCGCCCCCGGCCACACCTCCCCACCGCCGAGCACCTCCGTCGTCGGCACCGGCACGTCGAACCAACCGGGCGTGTCCATGGCGAAGATGTGGCCTCCGCTCACGGGCGAGAGCTGCTCGTCGGTGTCGTGCCGGTCGTCGCCGGTGCCCATCGGGTTCGTGCCCAGCTGGGCCCAGGTGCCGGCCCGGCGCTGCCACAGCGAGTCCCGCCGGGTGCGGGTGATGTCGTACTCCATGCCCGCCCGATGGGCGCTGAGGGTGAAGCGCAACTCCATGCCGTTGCTCGCGGTGCCGCCCCGCCCGACGCCGAGCGTCTCCGGGCAGGACGCGCAGCCGTTGGCGGGATCGGTCGTCGTGCCGTCCGCGGCCCGGAACCGGAACGCGGTCACCCGCGGCATCGTCGCCGCTCCGCCGACCTCGAACCGCGGGCTTCCGCTGAGCAGGGGTCGCACCTGGGTGTCGCGGATGCGCAGCCACTCGCCGGCGAGCCGGCGGAAGTCGTCGCCGTCGCCCTTGCGGGAGATGAGCCGGCAGTTGCGCTCCGGGTGCCGGTGGAAGAAGACCAGGTTGGCCAGCAGGTTCTCGTTCCGCATGCCGTCGCGGATGGCCGAGCGCAGCATGCTGCTCTCGATCCCGGACCGCACGTACGAGCCCGGGCCGAAGCCGAGCTCCGCCCAGCCGGTGGCTGTCGATGTCATGGGCGTGCGCTCCTTCTATGCTCTGGGTCCCGGTTGCGTCGCCCTCGCGGGAGATCAGCCGGCTGATCCTCTTCGGGGACTGGCGCGGCCGCGGCCCGTCAGGGCCGCCGCTGCGGGACGACGGCACCGAACGCCCGCCACCGGGCCGTGCCGACCAGCGTCGGGTCGCCGCCGGTCGCATGGATGCCGGAGAAGTCGACCTTGCCCTCGACGCCCTCGGCCGCCACGCCGAACACGCGGGACCACTCTGAGGCGAAGGCGGCCGTGTTGCACCCGAGCGAAACGGTCCGCCCGACCGGACCGAAGGAGGACAGCAGCGCCGCATGGCCGGCGATGGACGCTGTCGTGACCACCGCGGTCGCGGGCGGTCGGATCGCCCTCGCGTCCGCGGCGTGCGCGAGGGTCAGCCACAGGTCGTCGCGTGCGTGCCCCCAGAACCAGACCCGCTCGATCGGGTTCCCGACGCTGGCCAGCCGGGTCCACAGGTCCGTGGCGGACTCGAACCAGACCAGCCGCCAGCCCCGGTCCCTCGCCCGGGCTTCCAGCAACGCGGTGTAGGACTCGAAGCCGCGCTTGCGGACGTCGCTAACCGAGCCGCGCCCGTCCGCGACGTCGTCGAGCCAGCGCGCGAGGTAGGCCGGCCGGAAGAGAGCCACCAGACCTCGACTGGAGGAGCGGCTCTACGGTGGACGTAGGGCTACCGGCTCGTAATGAATGGGTCGTCGGTTCGATTTCGACAGGCGGCTCCCCTGACCTGCGCGTTCGATGTCCGGTAGGCGAGCGCGCTCAGACCAGTGCGGCTTCGGGGGCCGGATCGGCTTTCACCGCGGGCGGTCCGGCTTGGCCCTCGGCGTCGATGGCCGGCAGGAGGCGATCGAGCCAGCGCGGGATCCACCAGTTCGCGTTCCCCATCAGCTTCATCGCCGCCGGGACCAGGATCATCCGCACGATGGTCGCGTCGATGAAGATGGCGGTGGCCAGGCCGAGGCCGAACATCTTGATTCTCGGGTCGTCGCCCAGGACGAAGCCGAGGAAGACCGCGATCATGATCAGAGCGGCCGACGTGATCACCCGGGCGGTGCGGGCGATTCCGTCGATGACCGAGCTGTCGTTGTCGCCGGTGCGGACGTAGTGCTCACGCACCCGGGAGAGGAGGAACACCTCGTAGTCCATCGACAGGCCGAAGAGGATCGCGAACATGAACATGGGGATGAACGAGACGATCGGCACGGTCGACTCCAGGCCGAGGATGCCGGCGCCCCATCCCCACTGGAAGACCATGACCATCACGCCGTACGAGGCGCCGATGCTCAGGAGGTTCAGCAGCGCGGCCTTGAGCGGCACCAGCACCGACCGGAAGACCACGGTCAGCAGCAGGAAGGACAGCAGGACCACCGCGGCGACGAACAGCGGCAGCCGATCGCCGACGCGGCCGCCGACGTCGGCGACGTTGGCCGTCTGGCCGCCGACGTGCGCTCGCGCCGGGCTCCGGTCGAGCACGGAGGGGAAGACGTCCGCCCGTAGGCGTTCCACCGTGTCGAACGTGGCCTCGTCCTGCGGTCCGGTGGTGGGATACGCGAGCAGCGTCGCGACGCCGGCGTTGATCTCGGCGGGCGCGACGGCGGCAATGCCGTCGTCGGCCAGCACGGCGGCTCGCAGCGGGTCGACCACGCGCGCGTCCTGCGAGATGTCGACCGCGATGACCAGCGGGCCGTTGACGCCGGGACCGAAGCCTTCGGCGACGAGGTCGTACGCACGCCGCTCGGTGCGGGACTCGGGCAGCGCCCCGTCGTCGGGGTTGCCGAGCCGGAGGGCCAGCACGGGTGCGGCGAGCGCCAGCAGGAGAACGGTGAAGCCGATCAGGTAGACCCAGGCGTTGCCCGGAGACGTGGGTGACCCATCGCCGCCAGCCCGAGCCCGCCGCGGCACCGTCCCGAACGGTGATCCGCCGGACGGCCAGGCGGTTGATCCAGTGCCCGGCGAGGCCCAGGAACGCGGGCAGCAGCGTGACCGAGGCGGTCACCATGATCAGGACGATGACCGAGATGGCGATCCCGCCCGCGGTCATGAACGGGATGCCGGCGACGGCGAGACCGAGGATCGCGATGACGACGGTGCCCCCGGCGAAGACCACGGCCCGGCCGGCGGTGGCGACGGCGCGTCCGGCCGACTCCGCGACGGTCAGCCCGCGGGCGAGGTACTCGCGGTGTCGCACGACCAGGAACAGGGCGTAGTCGATGCCGACCCCGAGGCCGACCATGCTGCCGATGACCGGAGCCCAGCTGGGGATGTCGATCAGGTAGGTGATGAGCGACATCGAGCTGACGGCGAGGGCGAGGCCGAAGATCGCCATCCCGATCGGGAGGGCCATGGCGATCAGCGAGCCGAACGCCAGCAGCAGGATGACCGCCGCGGCCGCAAGACCGAGGATCTCGCCCGGGCCCGTCTCGCCCTCCTCGAAGGCGAAGAACAGGTCGCCACCCATCTCGACCCGCAGCGGAAGGCGCTCCCGGGCCCGGAGGCCGAGCTCCTTGAGGTCGTCCAGGACGGACCGGTCCAGCTCTTCGAGCGGCGGATAGTGGATCCGGATCAGGGCGACCCTTCCGTCGGGCGACACCGCTCCGCTCGCCACCGCGGGGTCCGGTCCCGCGGCCAGCGCACCGGCCGCGTCGGTGGCGCCGACCGCGGTGGGCAGGTCGTCGACCATCGCCTGGATCTCGGTCACGGCGGCCCGCGCGTCAGCCGAGGCGAAGAACGTCGCCCGGTCGTCGAGCGGAGTCATGACCACCTGTGCGGTGGGTCCGACCTGGTCGGACCCGGCGGCCGCGAGCAGGTCGGCGGCTTCCTGGGAGTCGAGACCCGGCGCGCCGAACGTGTCCTCGAGCTGGCGGCCGAGCGTCCCGGACGCTCCGAGCACGAACACCGAGACGACGAGCCAGGTCCCGATCACGGCCCACGGGCGGCGCGCGGCGAAACAGCCCAGTCGGTAGAGAGCCTGCGACATCATCGGTGATCTCCTCCGGGGACTCCCGGTGCGGCGGTACGGCGACCGGGGCTGCCTCATCGTCACGAGGCCCCCGCGGCCGGCACATCGGCCCGGCCGACCGGAATTCCCCTGGCCGATCGGCGGACGACCGCGGCGACGCACCGTGCTTTCGGCCGATCCGCCGTCCTCGTGCGTTCTCTACCGTGAGGTCGTGGTGGGAGACGCCGTCCGCTCGATGTGGGCCGAGCCCCGAGCTCCGCACCCGCCGGAGCGGGTGTGGCGGGACTGGCTGCTCGTCGCGGCGCTGGTGTCGACGGCGGTCCTGGAAGGCGTCCTCCGCGAGGACCTGCTGTGGCGGCCCGTCGCGCTCCTGGTCGCCGTCGCGCTGGCCTTCACGCTGCTGTGGCGGCGCACGCACCCGCTGGCCATGGTCGCGGTCGCGTTCGGCGCCGTGATCGCGCTGACCGTCGCCTCGTTCCTGGGCACCGACGGACCGGTCGGGCTCAACACCATGATCTTCATCGTGCTGCTCCCCTACTCGTTGTTGCGCTGGGGAGCGGGCCGGGAGGCCGCGATCGGGCTGGCCATCATCGTGGTGGCGGGCGCGGTCGGTATCGCGGTCGACTACACGGGCGTCGTCGACTCGGTGTTCGGGAGCCTGTTCCTGCTCTTCCCCGCGGTGCTCGGCGCGTCGGTCCGCTACCGCAGCACCGCCCGGCTGCGTGAGATGGACCAGGTCAGGCTGCGCGAGCGGGAGCAGCTGGCGCGCGAGCTGCACGACACGGTCGCCCACCACATCTCGGCCATCGCGATCCGGGCGCAGGCCGGCCGCGTGGTCGCCGCCTCCCGGCCCGAAGCCGCCCTGGACGCTCTCGGCGTCATCGAGGAGGAGGCCTCGCGGACCCTCGCCGAGATGCGCGGGATGGTCGGCGTCCTGCGCGAGAGCGGCGAGAAGCCCGAGCTGGCCCCGCAACGCGGAGTCGCCGACATCGAGCGGCTCGCCCGCGGTGTCGCGAGCCCGCGGGTGGCAGTGGAACTCTCCGATGACCTGGACGACCTCGGGCCGCCGGTCGATGCGGCGATCTACCGCATCGCCCAGGAGTCGATCACCAATGCGGTGCGGCACGCCCGGCGCGCGACCCGGGTCGACGTCTCGGTCGCCGGCGAGAGCGACCGCGTGCGCCTGACGGTCCGCGACGACGGCGATGCCGGCTCGACCGGCCGGAGCGGGGCGGGCTACGGACTCGTCGGCATGGCCGAACGAGCGATGCTCCTCGGTGGCACCCTCGAGGCCGGTCCCGACCCCGACGGGGGCTGGACGGTCAGCGCGGTGCTGCCGAGGAGGATCCCCAGCACATGAGCATCCGCGTGGTCATCGCCGATGACCAGGAGATAGTCCGGACAGGTCTCGCGATGATCCTGGACGCCCAGCCGGACATCGACGTGGTCGGCCAGGCGGCGGACGGACGCGCCGCGGTGGCCCTGGCCCGCAAGCTCCGTCCCGACGTGTGCCTCTTCGACATCCGCATGCCCGATGTCGACGGGATCGAGGCCACCCGACAGCTCGCCGGACCCGGCGTGGACGACCCGATGGCGATCGTCGTGATCACGACTTTCGACCTCGACGAGTACGTGCACGGCGCCCTCAAGGCAGGTGCCCGGGGCTTCCTGCTCAAGGACGCCGGGCCCGCGCTCCTGATCCAGGCGGTCCACGCCGCCGCCGACGGCGACGCGCTCATCGCCCCGAACGTCACCGCCCGACTCCTGGCCGCGTTCTCGGACGCCCGTGCGACGCGGCCACCCCGTCAGCCGGCCGAACCGCTCACGATCCGGGAAGAGGAAGTCCTGATCACGGTGGCCCGCGGTCGCACCAACGCCGAGATCGCCGGCGAGCTGCACATCAGCCTCAGCACGGTCAAGACCCATCTCGCCAGCCTCATGAACAAGCTCGGCGCCCGGAACCGGGTTGAGATCGCGATGTGGGCGTACGAGACGGACAGGGTCAAGAGCTGACCGTCCGATTCGGATCGGCAGATAACTGCCGAGCCGGCGCTCTCATCCCTCACGAGTGAGTCCTGATCGGGGCCGCCGGTGGACGCTAGGCCGGACAGTGGAGGTCGCCATGAACGGCTTGCTGGTGTGGATATTGATCATCGGAGTCATCATTCTCGTCGGCGCCGCGGTGTTCACCCTGCTGCGCGGCCGGATCGACCCGCCCTGACGGGCGGTGGTCCAGACGGTCCCGCCGGCGAGGGGCGGCCCCTCAGGATGTGCGGGCGGCCGGGTCAGTTGGGCAGCTCGCGGCGGAGCAGCTTGCCGGACGGTGTGCGGGGGAGGCGGTCCACCGGGACGACTCGGGCGAGGCGCTTGTACGGGGCGACGCGGTCGGCCAGCCAGGCCGCGAGTCCGGCCGCGTCCATCCGGCCGGCGGGGACGACGTAGGCGACCGGCACCTCGCCGTGCCGGTCGTCCGGTCGCCCGGCGACCGCCGCGTCGGCGACCGACGGGTGCGTGACCAGCAGCGCCTCCAGCTCCGCCGGTGCCACCGCGAAGCCGTCCACCTTGATCAGCTCCTTGAGCCGGTCGACGATGGTCACCGCGCCGTCCGCGCCGATGCAGCCGAGGTCGCCGGTGTGCAGCCAGCCGGCCGGGTCGAGCATCGCCGCGGTGTCGGCCGGCCGGTGCCGGTAGCCGGCCATCACCTGGGGGCCGCGGACCCAGAGCTCGCCGGGCCGGCCCGGACCGAGCCGCCGGCCGGTCGCGGGGTCCACGACGAGCAGCTCGGTGTTGGGCAGCAGGCGGCCGACCGTGCCGGGCGGGGTCGGGTCGACGCGGTCCGGTACGCAGACTCCCGCGGTGGTCTCGGTCAGCCCCCAGCCCTGGCCGACCACGCAGCCCGGCAGCCGGGCGGCGAGCGCCTCGTGCACGGCCGGCGACAGCGGTGCGCCGCCGACCGCGACCAGCTCCAGGGAGGGCAGCGGCGGGCCGCCGGCCAGCACGGCGGCGACCGGCGGCGGGACCGCGGTGAAGGTCACCCGGTGCCGGTCGATCAGGCCGGGCAGCGCGGCCGGGTCCAGCTTCGGCACGACGACCACGGTGGCGGCGGCGGCCAGCGGGACGGCCAGTGTCACCACGGCGCCGAGCACGTGGAAGAACGGGGCGAGGGCGAGCACCGTGTCCCGCGGGCCGACCCGGGTGACCGCGCGGATCTGGCGGACCGCGGTGACCAGGTTGGCGTGGCTGAGCAGCACACCTTTGGGCAGGCCGGTGGTGCCCGAGGAGTACGGGACCAGGGCGACGGCCGCCGGGTCCGCCGCCGCCGGTCCGTCCGGTGTGGACAGCAGCGTGGACAGCGGAGTGGCGCCGGGCGCGGAGCCGAGCACGACCACGTGCCGCACGCCGGGCAGCCCGCGGGCGGCCTCGACCAGCCGCGGCGTGGTCACGACCACGGTGGCGCCGGCGTCGGTCAGCTGCGCCGCCGCCTCCCGCTCGGTCCATTGTGGATTCAGCGCGGTCACCGCGGCGCCGGCGCGCATCGCGGCGAGCGCGCAGGCGGCCCAGGGCGGCGTGTTCGGCGACCAGAGTGCCACCGTGTCGCCGGGGCGCACCCCGCCGGGACCGGCGAGCCAGCCGCTGATCCGGGCCACCCGGCGCTGCAGCTCGGCGTAGCTCACGGCCGCGCCGGTCGGCCCGTCGACCAGCGCGGTCCGCTCGGGATGAGCCGCGGCGGCCGCCGCCACCATCGCGGGCAGGGTCGTGCCGCCGACCGGGACGGCGGGATACGGGCTCGTCCACATGCCGCACCTCCGTACTTGACGCGCGTCAAGTAGACCGCCGCGCTTGACGCGCGTCAAGTACGATTCGCCGGTGGACGCCACCCGGGACCGGATCCTGGCCGGCGCCTGGTCGCTCGCCCGCGAGCGGGGCAGCGTCGACTTCACGCTGGCCGAGGTCGGGCGACTGGCCGGTGTCTCCCGGCAGGCCGTCTACCTGCACTTCGCCAACCGGGCGGCGCTGCTCACCGAGATGGCGCGGCGCGCGGACCACGCGTCCGGCTTCGTGTCCCGGCTCGCGGCCAGCCGCACGCTGCCGCCCCGGGAGGGCCTGGCCGAGGTGCTGCGGCTGTGGTTCGGCCACCTGCCGGAGATCCTGCCGATCGCCCGGGCGCTGGAGGCGGCCGCGATGACGGGCCAGGACGGCTCCGCGGCGTACGCGGACCGGATGGCCGACTGGCGGGAGACCCTTCGGATCTCGATGGCGGCGCTGGCCGCCGCCGGCGAGCTGCGGGCCGGCTGGACGGTGGACGCGGCTGCCGACTGGGCGTGGGTGCAGACGCACCCGCGGGCGTACGACCACCTGGTCACCGATCGCGGCTGGCCGCCGGACCGGGCCGCCGAGCAGGTGACCGGGTCGCTCCTCGGGGAGCTGGTCCGGCGGGGCGACGGCGGCCGACCCGTCGGTCGGCCGTCCCCGCCGGCGCCCCGCCGGCGTCGGTGAGGGTCAGGTCGGGCAGCTGACGCGCGGGTTCCACATGCTCAGCACGCCGGCCGGGTTGGGCTTCCAGATCCAGACGTGCTGGGAGTAGAACGGCGCGAGGCCGTAGCGGTTGGGCGCGGTGGTGACGTCGAACGGGGCCCGCGAGAAGAGCTTCGGCGGGCCCGAGTGGGTGCTGTCCCAGGCCGCCTTGTCCACGATGAACTCCAGCGCGGCCAGCCGGAGGGTGCCGTCCCGGTCGGGCGCGTACACCAGGGCTTCCGGCTTGCGCAGCGTGAGGGACGGGTCGCCGACCAGGGCGCCGTTGACCCAGTGGACGCCCATGCCGCCCGCGCCCGGCATGTCGATGCAGGTGAGACCGGCCTGGTCGTGCAGCAGGCCGTAGCCGGCGTCCTGCGCGGTGGCGATGTTGTGGAAGCGGGCGGTCGCGGCCCGCATCCGGGCGATGTCGGTCGCGGACGGGTGACCGCCCGGGTAGGGATGGTGGTGCGCGGCGGCGGCGGTGGCGGTCGGGGTGTCGGCCAGGGCGCCGGTCGCCAGCAGCCCGGCGCCGAGCGCGACCGCGCCGGCCAGGCCGACCAGCACGCGGCCGACCCGCAGGCCCGCCCTCACGCCCGCCCCCGGAGCGGTCGGGTGGCGACTCTGATGACGTGGGCACTTCTCGCAGGCATGGCGGGCTCCTCGGCTCGCGGGACTCTGTCGCCGCGAAAGTAGGAAGCCGGCCGCGCCGGCGGATCGGCACCGGCCACCCATACCGGCGACCGGGCTACCCATGTTGGCTCCCGGGCTGTCGTCTGATTTTTGTGATAGTCCTGCGCCGCCGGTCCCGGGCGGCTTACGCTCCGCGCCTGATCCGGGTGATCAACGGTCCCGAGCGGGCCGACACGCAATGGGGGAGCAACTCAGCATGAGGCGAGCGATCGCCGGGCCGCGCGCTGCGCGGATCCGGCCGATGGGTGCTGTCCGGGTCGCGGCGATGGCCGGGGCGGTGCTGCTGGCGGCGGGGTGCGGGGCGATGGCCGCGGGCAGTGCGGCTCCGGTCGCGGACGTGGAGACCGTCGCGCCGACCACGTCGGCGCCGCCGACCACGGCGCCGCCGACCACGCCGCCGCCGACGACGAGCGCCGCGCCGCAGCCGGTGGCCGTGCCGGACGTCGTCGGGCTGTCCGTCGCGCAGGCGCGCGCGGCGCTGTCCGGCGCCGGCCTGCGGTGGCGCACCACGCTGCGGCGCACCGCCGCGGCCGCCCCGGGCACCATCCTCGCGCAGTCGCCGGGCGGAGAGCGGGCGGGCAAGCCGGGCAGCGTGGTCACGCTGACCGTCGCCCAGGCGCTCCCGAAGCCGAAGCCCACGCCCAGACCGACGCCCAAGCCGGCCCCGGCGCCGGAGCCGAGCCGGCGACGCCGGACTGCCACCCCTCGTACGCCGGCGCCTGCCTCGATCCCGATGCCTCCGACTACGACTGCAGCGGCGGGTCCGGCAACGGGCCCAAGTACACCGGCCGGGTCACCGTCGTCGGCCCGGACGTCTTCGACCTGGACCGGGACAGCGACGGGATCGGCTGCGAGCGGGACTGACAGCGACGGGATCGGCTGCGAGCGGGACTGACCGGCTCAGCCGAAGGGGGCGGGGGTGCCCAGCGCGTCGGCCAGCAGCGGCGGCAACGGGAGCTTCCCGGACCCGTCGGTCGCCACCACGACGTAGACGGTGCGGGCGCGGCAGGTCACCTCGTCGCCGCGGCGGGTCTCGAAGTCGAGGGAGAAGCTGGTCCGGCCCAGCCCGGCGGTGGACACGGCCACCCGGACCTCGTCCTGCCAGCGCAGGCCGGTGCGCCAGTCCACTTCGGACCGGACCAGCTGGACGTCGAAGCCGGCATCCAGCATCGCCTGGTACGGCAGGCCGCGGGCGGCCAGGAAGGCGGCCATCGCCTCGTCGAAGTACGTCAGGTACCAGGCGTTGAAGACGACGCCCTGGGCGTCGACCTCCATGTACCGGACCCGTACCGGGAGCTCGAAGTCAGCCATGGCGTCCTTACCGGAAGGCGGAGATCACCGATGCCGCCCGTTCCAGCGGGGCGGCGTCGGTCAGGTCGGGCAGCCGGATCATCACTTCCCGCACACCGGCCTCGGCGAGCTGGCGGAAGCGGCCGATGTGGTCCTCGACGGTGCCGGCGTTGACCCCGGCGGCGAAGCGCGCCGGATCCGCGGTCCGCGGTCGCAGCCGCTCGACCAGCGCGGTCAGCGAGGCGTCGTCGGCGCCGATCAGCGCCGTGGAGAGGTGGGTGAGCTCGACCTCGCGGCCCACCGAGGCGCAGTGCTCGCGCAGCACCTCCGCCTTGCGGCGGACCGTCGCCAGGTCGCCGAGCACGTTGGCGGCGTCGGCGTACTGCGCGGCCAGCCGCAGGGTGCGCCGCTCCCCGCCGCCCCCGAGGACGATCGGCACCGGTCCGAGCGGCCGCGGGTAGCAGGTCGGTGTCGGGCAGGGTCAGCACCTGCCCGGCGAAGGCCGGATTCCCCTTGCCCCACAGCATCGGCAGCACCTGCAGGGCGTCCTCGAGCAGGGCGTACCGCTCGGCGGTGGGCGGGAAGGGCCACCCGTACGCCAGGTGCTCCTGCTTGAACCAGGCCAGCCCGAGGCCGCACACCGCCCGCCCGCCGCTGAGCACGTCCAGGGTGGCGACGATCTTGCCGAGGTGGCCCACGTTCCGGTACGTGACGCCGGTGACCAGCGCCCCGATCCGGACCCGCCGGGTCAGCGCGGCCAGGTAGCCGAGCGTGGTGTAGCTCTCCAGGAAGTCGTCCCAGGCCCGCCCGACCTGCGGGATCTGCCGGAAGTGGTCCATGACGTAGATCGCGTCGAAGCCGGCCGACTCGGCACCGGCCGCGATCTCGGCCAGCCGGCCGGCGGTGTCGCCGCCGAAGGCGTACGCGCCGAGGTGCAGCCCGAACCGCAGCCCGGCCGGGCTGTCCTCCTGCCGCCGCGCGGCCGGGGCAGCCGCCACGAACTCCGCCGGCACCACCCGGACCGGCTGCGGGGCCAGCACGGTGTCCCACCCCTCGGTGGGCAGCAGGTCCCGGGTCGCCGCCCACGACCGCAGCTGGCCGGTGAGCACGTCGGCCGGGATCCGCTTGGCCCGGTGCCGGTTGCGCTCCCGGCACTCCGCGGCCGGGGTGTCGAAGGCCACCGCCACGCAGGGCAGGCCGTGCTCGCGGGCCAGCGCCAGCCACGCCTGCCGGCGCGTCGCGTCCAGGCCGAGCGTGTCGATCACGGTGGTCAGCCGGCGGGCCAGCCGGCGCCGGACCACCTCCTCCAGCAGCGCGAACGCGTCGGCGCTGGCCGCGACGTCGCTCTCGCCGGAGCCGACCAGGGCGCGCAGCCGGTCGCTGGACACCACGGTGTCCGGCGGGAAGTGCGCCGCCGCCCAGGTCGACTTCCCGGACGCGCCCGGGCCGACGAGCACGACGACGCAGGGGGACGGCAGGTTCAGCGCCTCGGGCACCCGGTCAGTCTGCCTGGAGGGAGGATGATCCTCGCGTCGACCGCCTGCTCGCGGAGGGCCGGATGAGAGTGCTGGTCGGGTCGTGGCCCGCGTACGGGCACCTGCTGCCGATGCTGCCGCTGATCCGGGCCGCGCAGCGGGCCGGGCATGAGGTCCGGGTGACCTCGGGCGCCGACCTGGGGCCGCTGCTGGGTGAGCTCGGCATCGAGGCGCACCGCTCCGGGGTCACGATGGCCGAGTCGTACGCCCGGATGCCGGGGCACGCGACGGTCAGCGAGCTGCCGGTCGAGGAGCAGCCGTTCTTCGCCGCTCGCCACCTCTTCGGGGCGAGCGCGGTCGACCGCGCCCGGGACGTGCTGGAGCTGGTCCGGACCTGGCGGCCGGACCTGGTCGTGCACGACACGGTGGAGCTCGGCTCGGCGACCGCCGCCGTGGTACACGGCATCCCGCACGTCACCCACGGCTACGGCCCGATGGTGCCGGGCACGTCCGCGTTCGCGGCGGCGATCGGGTCGGCGGTGACCGCGGCCGGGTTGCCCGACCCCATCCCGGCGGTCTTCGCGGCGCCGTACCTCGACTTGTGCCCGCCGAGCCTGCGCGATGCGGAGCCGAACCCGTGGCCGGCGGTCCACCCGCTGCGCCCCTCCGCGGGCGAGGCCGCCCCGATCGACGTCGACTTCGGCGCGCTGCCGCACGGGCACACGGTCTACGTCACGCTGGGCACGGTCATGAACCAGGCGCCGGACGTCTTCCGCGCCGTGATCGACGGCTGCCGGCGGCACCCGGTCAACCTCGTCGTGACCACCGGCCCCGGCCTCGATCCGGCGGTGCTCGGCCCGCTGCCGCCGGCCGTGCTGGTCGCGCCGTTCCTGCCGCAGGCGGCCGTGCTCCCGCACTGCCGGGCGGTGGTCTCGCACGCCGGCGCGGGCACCCTGCTCGGCGCCCTCTGCCACGGCCTGCCGCAGCTGTGCCTGCCGCAGGGCACCGACCAGCCGTCCAACACCGCCGTTCTGCTGCCCACCGGCGCCGCACTCGCCCTCGAGCCGGACGAGATCACCGCCGACGCGGTCGCCGACCGGCTCGGCCGGCTGCTCGGCGAGCCGTCCTTCCCGGCCGCGGCCGGCCGGCTGCGGGCGGAGATCGAGCGGATGCCGACCGCGGACGACGTCCTGGCCCAGCTGCTCCGGTAGGCCCGCCCGGGCACAGGGCCACCCCGTCCCTGCAGCACGGGGAACCGCAGTGACGGGGTGGCCATCAAGGAATACCCGATCCGGGCTGCCGCCGGGCGGTTTCTGGACAGCCGATACCGGACAGTGCCAGGCGACCCGCGCGGAAACCTGCCTGATCCCCGTGTCCAGGCAGGTCCCCGGATCCGCGCGGGCCGCTCGGAAGCAGACCGTAAGGGGTGTGGGACTGCCGGTCATGACGGCCGATTGGTGGTCACGGACGGCAACGAGAGGCCAAGATGGGCGCCGGGCCGTGAGGTGGATGGCTCATCGATGCAGCATGATTGATGCTTTCCGGGTAGCTTTCCTCCGTCAGAGCCCGTCCGCCGCGCGCAAGGAGTGACCGCCCATGCCGGCCACCGGCAGCCGCGCCGCCCGGCAGGCGTTCGAGCGGCTGCTGGCCCGGTGCGCGGTCGGGCTGCGGGCCGGGGCCGCGGTGGCCGGCGGGGCAGCGGCGTTCGCCGGGCTGGCCGCACCGGCGTCGGCCGGCTGGGTGGTCGTGGCGGTGCTGCTCGGCGCCGCCTGGGCCGGGGCGTACGCGGCGGTGCTGCTGCGCGGCTGGCGGCCGGCCCCGGTGGTCGCGGACGCCGCCGTGGCCGTCCTGCTCTGCCTGGCGCAGGGCCGGCTCGCCTCGGCCGAGGTGCTGCCGGACGCCACCAGCTGGGTCTTCCTGGTCGCCAGCACCACGGTGATCGTCGCCCAGCTGTCGCCGTGGCCGGGGCTGGGCGTGCTGACCACGGTGCTGGTGTCGACCGCGTACGCCGGCGGGCTGGTGCTCGCTCCCGGGGTCGACCCGCCCGGGGCGGCGGCGCTGCTGGTCGCCCAGGGCGCGCTGCTGGCCCTGCTGATGGCGGTGCTGCGGCGGGCCGTGCGGGGCGCCGACCTGGCCGTCACCCAGCGGGAGGCGGCGGAGCGGGAGGCCGCGGTGCACGCCGCCCGCCGGGCCGAGGAGCGCGAGCACTACCGGATGCTGCACGACAGCGTCTCGGCCACGCTGACCGTGGTCGCCGCCGGCGGGCTGGCCGGCCGCTCGCCGGTGCTGCGCCGCCAGGCCGGCCGGGACCTGCGGGTGGTGGAGCGGCTGCACAGCCCGGCACCGCCGCGGCACGGCGACCTGGCCCGCTGGCTCGACCCGGTGCTGGGCACGGCCGGGCCGGCGGTCGTCGCCGAGGCCGCCGTCGCGGACGCGCCGGTGCCGGCCGAGGTCGGCGCCGCGCTGGCCGGCGCGCTGACCGAGGCGCTGACCAACGTGGTCCGGCACGCCCGGCCGGCCCGGGCCCGGGTGCACGCCGGCCCGGCCGACGGCGGCGGGGTGACGGTGGAGGTGGCCGACGACGGCGCCGGCTTCGACCCGGCCGCCGTGCCGGCGTCCCGGCGGGGGATCCGCGAGTCGCTGGTCGGCCGGATGGCCGCGGTGGGCGGGACGGCGGTGGTGTCGTCGGTGCCCGGTCTGGGCACCCGGGTGCTGCTGAGCTGGCCGGCCGCGCCGGAGCCGGCCGGCCGAGCCCCGCTCGACGGCCGGGCCGAGGTGGCCGGCCGGTCCGCGGGCGACGGCCGGGCCGAGGCCGACCGATCCCCGGGCGACGGGCGGGCCGGGGGCGACGGGCGGGCCGGGCTCGGGGAGGAGATCGCGGCCCGCTACCGGCACGGCTTCGCCCTCGCGGTGATCTGGCTGGTCGCCGCCTGGCACGTGGGCAACGACCTGCTGGCCACGGTGACCAACGCGGCGACGTACCGGTCGATGTCGGTGGTGATCCTCGCCTGGCTGGTCCTGGCCGGGGTCCTGGTGGCCGGCGCGCACCGGCTGCTGCGGCAGCGGTCCGACCGGGCCGGGGCCTGGCTGCTCGCCGCCGTCGCGCTGGGCGCCAGCGTGGCCGCCACCGCCGCGGTCCCCGGCGAGGCGATGTTCGGTCCGGCGTCCTGGGCCTGGGGGGCGGCCGGCTGGTTCGGCGCGCTGGTGCTGCTGCGCCGGCCGCCGGTCGAGCTGGTCTGCTTCCTGCTGGCCAACTCGGCGGCCACCCTGGCCGTGCTCGGCTACGACGGGGTGCTGGACCGGGTCGGGGCGGCCCGCTTCGCCACGGTGGTCTACGGCACCGCCGCCCTGCAGCTGACCGTGCTGCTGGCCGCCCGGGCGCTGGACGCGACCGCCCGCCGGGCCGCGGAGACGGCGGCGGCCGAGGCCGAGGTGCGGCGGGCCCGGGAGATCGCCGACGAGCTGCACGCCGGTCGCCGGGACCGCTACCGGACCGTGCACCGGTCGGTCGCGCCGCTGCTGTCCGGGTTGGCCGGCGGCGAGCTCGACCCGGCCGACCGGGAGGTCCGGCACCGGGCCGCGGTGGCGGCCAGCCGGCTGCGCCGGCTCTTCGCGGAGACCGACGACGTGGCCGACCCGCTGCTGCACGAGCTGCGGGCCTGCAGCTACATCGCCGACCAGCGCGGCGTGCTGGTCGACCTGCAGGTGCTCGGCCGGCTCCCCGGCCTGGACCGGCCGGCCCGCCGGGCGCTCACCGAGGCGCCGCTGCTGGCGCTGGCCGGCGCGGAGCGGCACGCCCGGGTGACCGTGGTCGGCCGGTCCGACGAGGTGGCGGTGAGCGTGCTGGTCGACGCCACCGGGCCGACCGGTGCGGCCGGCCCGGCTCCCGTCATGGACTCGGCGGTGACCGTCACCATGCTGGATGCGGCGGACCAGCGGTGGGTGGAGGCGCGGTGGCGGGCGTGACGGTGGCCCTGGTGGACGACCACCCGGTGGTGCACGAGGGCATGCGGGCCTGGCTGGCGCAGGACCCGGCCGGCCGGGTCGAGCTGGTCGCCGCGGCGGACAGCGTGCCCGGCCTGCTGGCCGGACCCGGTCGGGACGCCGACGTGGTGCTGCTGGACCTCAACCTGTACGGGCAGATGGCGATCGAGGAGGTCAGCCGGCTGGCCCAGGCCGGGCGGCGGGTGGTGGTCTACTCCGAGCACGCCGACGACGCGACCGTGCTGGCGGTGCTGGAGCGCGGCGCGTTCGCCTTCCTGGCCAAGCGGGAGGCCCGGGAGCACTGCGTGGCGACGATCCTCGCCGCGGCCGAGGACCGGCCGTACGTGCCGCCGCTGGCCGCCGGGACGATGGCCGCGGACGAGCGGCCGGACCGGCCGGTGCTCTCCGACCAGGAGCGGACCGCGCTGCTGCTGTGGTTCCAGTCGATGTCCAAGGCGGCGGTGGCGGCCCGGATGGGCATCGCCGAGTCGACCGTCCGGCAGTACATCCAGCGGGCCCGGATCAAGTACGCCAACTCGGGGCGGCCGGCGCCGACCCGCACCCAGCTGCTGGCGCAGGCCATCCAGGACGGGCTCATCCGGGCGGACGAGGTCACGCAGTACTCCTCCCGCGCCTCGTCCTAGCCGGGCCCGGCCGGCGGTCGCCGGCACGAGTTGTGCCAACTTCCGACCAGGAACGCGCCCGAGCGGCATGATTGTCGCCGTGCCTGCCGGTCCGGAGCGCGACGGCCGGCGGCGCTCCCGGCATCCCCAGCTGGAGCCGCTGCGCCGGCCGGATCCTGCCCGCGTCGGGCCGTACGTGCTGCTGAGCCGGCTCGGCGCCGGCGCGATGGGCCGGGTCTACCTGGGCCGGTCGGCGTCCGGGCGGCTGGTCGCGGTGAAGACGATCCGGCTGGAGTACGCGGAGGAGGCCGACTTCCGGGCCCGGTTCGCGCAGGAGGTCGTCGCCGCCGGCCGGGTGAGCGGCGTCTTCACCGCCGCCGTCGTCGCGGCCGACCCGGACGCGCCGGTGCCCTGGCTGGCCACCGCGTACGTGCCGGCGCCCTCGCTGGCCCGGCTGGTGACGGCGTGCGGGCCGCTGCCGGTGCCGGCGGTGCGCTGGCTGGCCGCCGGCTGCGCGGAGGCGCTGGACTCCATCCACGCCGCCGGGCTGGTGCACCGGGACCTCAAGCCGTCCAACGTGCTGGTCTCCCAGGACGGGCCGCGGGTGATCGACTTCGGGGTCGCCCGGGCGGTCGAGCGGGTGCAGCTGACCACCACCCGGGGCTCGCTCGGCACCCCGGCGTACATGGCGCCCGAGCAGGCCCGGGACACCCGCCGGGCCAGCACGGCCAGCGACGTCTTCTCCCTCGGCTCGACGCTGGCGTACGCGGCGACCGGGCATCCGCCGTACCGCGGCGAGACGGTGACGGACATCCTGGTCCAGCTGGCCACCCAGCCGCCGGACCTGTCCGCGCTGCCGCCCGACCTCGCCGGCGTCGTCGGCGCCTGCCTGCGGCCCGACCCCGCCGAGCGGCCGACGCCGGCGGCCCTGCTCGCCACCCTCGCGCCCGACCTGCTGGTGGACGCCGACGGCCCGCCGTCGCTGCCCGGACCGGCGGTCGCGCTGATGGCGGACTACCGGGAGCGGCCGCGGGAGCCGGCCCAGCTGCGGGACGACGAGGCGGAGCGCACGCTCGGGTCCCGGCCGGGGTCGCCGGCGTCGTCCTGGTCCGTGCCGGCGGTCGGCCCGGCCGCCGCGGGCGGGTCGACCGTCCCGCCGGACGACGAATCCCCACCCGACCCGTCGCCCGCGCCGCCGACCGACCCACCGCCCGGGTCGTCGGCCGGATCGCCGCCCGGGTCGCCGGGGTCGCCGGGGTCGCCGGGGGTCGTCGGCCGGGTCGTCGGCGGACCCGCCGGAGCCGGGGCGGACCGGGGTCGCGGTCCTGACGTGGCGACGGGGTGCGCTGCCCGTGGCGCTGCTCGCGGTCGCCCTGCTGCTGGCCGGGACGCTCCTCGGCGCGCTGCTCACCCGGGACGACCCGCCCGCGCCGGCCGCGCCGCCCGCCGCCGGCCCACCGAACGGCCGGGAACCGCCCCCGCCCCCGCCCGGCCCGGGGCAGCCGGTCACCGGTCCGCCCACGCTCGAGATCAACCAGCCGTACGGCGACGGCGCCACCAGCTTCGTCGTGTACGGGCGGGGCTGGACGCCCGGCGCCCGGGTCACCGTGTCGCTGGACGGCCGGGCCTCGCCGGACCGCCCGGCGGTCGACGGCGCCGGGGCGTTCCACTTCGTGGTCAACCAGCGCCGCGAGTTCTTCCCCGACGAGCTGCCGCGCGGGCGCCACACCGTGGAGGTGGGCGCGCCCGGCGGTCCGACCCAGCGGGTCAGCTTCCAGGTCGACCGGTAGCCCGGGTCACGGCCGCCGGGTCCACCACAGGTCCTCCTGCCGGGAGCACCACGCCGGATCCTCCAGGCGGGCCAGGTCCGCGGGCGTGATGACCGCGTGCTCCAGCAGCACCTCGACCACCACCTCGTCGGACAGCCGGACCCCGCCGCGGACCAGCCCGCGCTCGGCGATCTTGTGCCGGAGCACCTTGAGGTGCTCGCCGACCCGGGCGGACAGCCGGTCCCGGAAGGCCGGGTCGTGGTCGAAGCGGTCGATCTCGTAGTGGGCGTCGGTCACCTCGAGCGCGGCCCGGGCGATCTCCGGGGTCCGGGGCAGCGGCGTGGTCCGGGTCAGGTCCATCAGCCAGGGTCGGCACCACATCAGCGCCACCAGGAAGAGCTTGGTGTGCGGGTCGAGGTGCAGCGGGAGGAGCGTGGCGTCGGCGTCCGGCCGCACCGGGCGGTCCCCGGCGACGTCGAGGAGGCCGCCGGGGCCCGGCGGTCCGACCGTCACCCGCAGCGGCTGGCCCTGGTCCAGCATGCCGCGCGACCCGACCTGGACCGCGCCGGCCCGGACCAGCCAGCCGCTCCGCGGGTCACCGCGGTCCTCCAGCGGCGGCAGCCGGATCCGGTAGCCGTCGCTGACCGCGTACAGCGCGTGCGTGCGGCTGATGTTGGCCACCCACACCCCGCTCGGCAGCGCCGAGATCACCCCGGCCCGGCGGGACAGCCCGCGGTCGCCCGGCAGCTCCAGGTCCACGTCCGGGCCGCGCCCGAACACCAGCCGGTCGCCGTCCGGCACCTCGACCACCTGGCCGAACGCCGTGCTCACCCGCGCCGCCGTCGCTCCCACCCGCCCTCGCCGCCGTACTCCGCACGCCGGTCCGGCCGGATGCCGCCCGGGGTGCCGGGGGCCAGTGTCCCCGAGGGGCGGACGCCGGACCGTCCGAACGTCCCCGTGCGCGCTCGGCCGGGGGCCGGCATCCCGCTCGATGGTCGGGGCCGGCGCGGCGCCTGCCCACCCCCGGATTCGGGGGTGGTGGCCGGGGACGCGGCCGCGGTTGGCTGGGTTCCGGTCCGCCGGGGGAGCGTGCCGGGAGCGCGGGGGGCGTCCGAGCCGGGGAGCGGACGCCCGCCGCGCCTCGCCTGCTGGTCGGTCGGGTCAGCGGGCCAGGCGGGCCTGGACTTCGGGGCGGCGCAGCGGGGGCACGGTGGCCGGCGGCTGCCGGCGGGCCGGCAGCGCGTCGAGCAACCGGTGCACGATCGCGGTGACTTCGGTGATCGCCTCCTCGTACGTCGCCTCGACGGCGGGCGGCGGCTGGCGCAACCCGCTGACCTTCCGGATGAACTGGCGGGCCGCCGCCTCGACCTCCTCGTCGGTGGCCGGGGGCTCGAGTCCGCGGAGCTCGGTGATGTTCCGACACATGCCCCGCACGGTATGCCAGGACGGCCGGACCTGCCGGTGCCGGCGGGCTGGTCTGGCTCCGCTACCGCGTCGACCCCTGGCGCCCGCCCCGGTCGGCGTCGGCGGTGGGTGGGGGGCGGTCGTCGAGCTGGTCGCGCAGGTCGCGGACCTCGCCGGTCAGGTCGCGGACCTCGCCTTCGAGGTCCCGCACCTCGCCCTCGAGGTCGGCGATGCGGCGGGCGGCGGCGATCGCCGTGCCTTCGGCGACCAGGGCCAGCATCCGCTCGGCCAGCCGCAGCTGGCGCCGGCTGTAGCGGCGGTGCCGCCCGGTGGAGCGGCCCGGGCGCAGCGCGCCGGCGTCGTCCAGCCGGCGCAGCGCGGCCACCGGCACGCCGAGCAGCTCGGCGGCCTGGCCGATGGTGTAGACCTCGGCGTCCACGTCGTCCAGCGCGGCCAGCCCGCCGGCGACCTCGCGGCCGCCGTCCGGCACCGCCGGGCCGGAGCGGCCGAGGACCCCGGCCGGTCGGCCGGGGTCCTCGGGGAGCCGGGGTCGCCGGTCGCTCATCGTCCGTCCCCTCTGCTGGAGTGCCCGCGGGTGCGGGCCGGCTGAGCCTGCCGGGAGGCGGGGACGCGACGGCGACCGGCGCCGGGCGTCAGCTGCCGACCGCCTGCCGCTCGCCCTCGATCACCTTGGGCTCGGAGCCGTTGGAGGTCACCTCGATCTTGCGCGGCTTGGCGGTCTCCGCCACCGGGATCGTCACGGTGAGCACGCCGGCGTCGTACGTCGCGGCGATGCCGCCCAGGTCGAGCCCGTTGCCGAGCACCAGCTGCCGGCTGAACTGGCCGGTCGGCCGCTCGGCGACCAGGAACTCCACGGCGTCGGCGGTGCGGGCCGGCCGGGTGGCGTGGACGGTCAGCACGTTGTCCTCGACCGACAGGTCGACGCTGGCCGGGTCGATGCCGGGCACGTCGAAGTGCAGCACGTAGTGGTCGCCGGACCGGTAGACGTCCATCGGCATCGGGCGCGCGGTCCGGGAGTCACCCAGCAGCTGCTCGGTCAGGCGGTCGAAGTCGCGGAACGGGTCGAACCGGAGGAGCATCGTCAACCACCTCTCTGGGAGTGAGGGAGTGCCTCGTAGGCACTCCAACTATACCGCCCTGGACGCGGCATGTAAACCTCACCCGGATGCGGAAACTTTCCTGCCGCCGGGAACTGGTCGAGAGGGACGTACGACCCTGTCGGTGTGCTGACGCCGATCATCCGCCGCTCCGCGGTCGTCCTGGCCGCCGGAGCGGCCGCCCTCGCCGGTTCCCTCGCCCTCGCCGGCACCGCCGCCGCCCACGTCGAGGCGGCGGCCCAGCCGGCCCGCGCGCTGGCCGCCGGCGCGGTGGTCACGATCGACGCCGAGGCCGAGTCGTCCACCGCCGGCATCACCGGGCTGCGCATCCAGCTGCCGGACGGGCTGGTGCCGGCCGACTTCCGGCTGGTGTCGGGGCCGGCCGGGTGGCGGGTCGGCAGCGGCCAGCAGGTGCTCGAGGTGGGCGGTCCGGCGTTGCCGGTGGGCCGGAACCTGCGGGTCGCGCTGCGGGTCCGGCAGCTGCCGGCGACCCGCACGGTGGTGCTCAAGACCATCCAGACCTACAGCGACGGCAAGCAGGACGCCTGGATCGAGGTGCCGGCGGCCGGGGCGCCGGAGCCGGAGCAGCCGGCCCCGGTGCTCCGGCTGGCGGCGGCGGCGCCCGGCGCGACGCCGATCCCGCGCCAGACCACGCCGGCCCCGACGACCGCGCCGCCGAGCACGCCGGCCCCGACCGCCGACCGCGGCGCCGACCGCCGAGGCGAGCCCGGCCGCGGCGGAGGGCGACGGCAACTCCGGCGTGGTCTGGTTGTACGCCGGCGTCGGGATCGGCATGGCCGCGCTGCTCGGCGTGGTGCTCGCCATCCGCCGCGTCGGCGTGCCCCGCGACTGAGCCCGGTCGCCGGCGGTCCGCGCGGCGACCGGTCGCCCGCCGACCCGCACTCGCACCGGCCCGCGTCCGGGCGCGGCCGGAACCGCGATCGGGGCCCGGGACTGCGGTCGGGTCCCGGACAGCGGTCGGGCCCGCCGGTTGTGCCCGGCGACCCGCGGACAGCGGTCGGGGCCGCCGGTCGCGCCCGGCGACCCGCGGACAGCGGTCGGGGCCCGCCGGTTGTGCCCGGCGACCCGCGTCGGCGTAGGCGCGGAGTGTGCCGGACCGTTACCGGATGGACGGACGGGCCGGACTCCGTCGCGGAGTCCGGCCCGCCCAGGGGGAGGGGAAGGGTCAGCCGGCCGGCGACGCCGGGGGCTGCGGGCCCAGCGGGCCGGTGCTGCCGGTGCTGCCGGCGGTGCTGCCGGCCGGCACCGGCGCCGGCGGCATCGGGGCGGGCGCCGGCGCCCAGCCCTCGGTCGGCATCAGGATCCAGAGCACCGGGTAGATGAGCAGCTGGCTGCCGGGGATCACCATCAGCAGCAGCACGAAGAGCAGCCGGGCCGGCCACGGGTCGATGCCGAAGCGGCGGCCGAGACCGGCGATCACCCCTGCGAGCACGCGACCGTCGCGCGGCCGGACCAGGCCCTGGGCGGCGAAGGTGGCGTGGATGTCGTTCACTGTCTTCCCTCTCTCGGGTCGGTGTCGCCGCTCCGGCGACATGCACAGCGTGCGCCGGCCGGCACCCCCGGCGCATCGGGGACGGACCCTGGTCCGTCCCGGATCCCCGGCGGCCGGCGTCTCAGGGTCGCGTTTTTGTCGGTGGTGGCCGGCAGGATGCCCGGCATGGCGAGATGGGAGGACGTGGAGCGGGCCGAGCCCGACTTCGCGGCGCGGGTGCGGCGGCTGTTCGAGGCACACAAGCACAAGACGATGGCGACCCTGCGCCGGGACGGGTCGCCCCGGATCAGCGGCACCGAGAGCAGCTTCTCCGCCGGCGACCTGTGGGTCGGCTCGATGCCGGGCGCGGTGAAGGCGCTGGACCTGCGGCGGGACCCGCGGATCGCGCTGCACAGCGGCTCGGAGGATGCCGACGACGCCGACCCGGGCAGCTGGCCCGGTGACGCGAAGCTGGCCGGCCGGGCGGTGGAGATCACCGACCCGGCCGAGCTGGACGCGTTCTGGCAGGCCTACGACGGCCCGCGGCCGCCGAGCGTGGCGGAGTCGCACCTGTTCCGGGTCGAGCCGGCCGAGGTGGTGCTGACCCGGGTCGACGCGGCCGAGGGGGTGCTGGTCATCGAGTCGTGGCACGAGGGGAGGGGATACCGCCGGCGCACCCGCGCCTAGCCCCGCACTAGCCCGGCACCGGTGCCGGGTCGGCGAGCCGCTCGGCCAGCGCGATGGCGTCGAAGGGGGCGCGGACCTTGACGTCGTTGTCGAAGTAGACGTAGACGTCCCGGGGCTGCGGCGGCGCGGGCGGGGCCAGCGTCCGGCCGTCGGTCGGGGTGCCGCCGGTCCGCCAGCTGCGGATCCGGGCCGCCCAGGCGTCCAGCGCCGGCGGGTCGTAGCCGCTGACGTAGAGCTCCTCCTCGCCGTGCAGGCGCACGTAGACGAAGTCGGAGCTGACGTCGTGGAGCTTCGGCCACTTGCCGGCCGTGTCGGCGACGACGAGCGCGACGTCGTGGGCACGGAGCAGCTCGACGAAGGCCGGGGTCTCGAAGGTGCGGTGCCGGACCTCCAGCGCGTGCCGCAGCGGGCGGTCCGCGTCGGTGGTGAGCAGGCTGCGGCCGTCCAGCCGCTGGTCGTGCCGGGTGGCCAGGTCCGCGGCGGCGGCGGTGGTCCGGGGCAGCAGCGCGAAGAAGCGCTCCAGCCGGCCCGGGTCGAAGCCGAGGCTCGGCGGCAGCTGCCAGAGCAGCGGGCCGAGCTTCGGGCCGAGCGCCAGCACCCCGGAGGCGAAGAAGTTGGCCAGCGGCGCCTCCACGCCCGCCAGCTTCTTCATGTGGGTGACGAAGCGCGGTCCCTTGACCGCGAAGACGAAGTCGTCCGGGGTCTCCGCCGCCCACTTCCGGTACGACTCCGGCCGCTGCAGCGAGTAGAAGGAGCCGTTGATCTCCACCGAGGTCATCCGGCGCGACGCATACTCCAGCTCCCGCCGCTGGGCCAGGCCCTCCGGGTAGAAGACGCCGCGCCACGGCGGATAGCGCCAGCCGGAGATGCCGACGCGCACCTCGCCGGCGACCCGCGCCTCGGCCATGGTTCCTCCTCGGCCGGCGGCATACCCGCCCGGACCGCCGCTCAGGCCTCGCCCGGCCGGCGGACCCGCCGCGGGTCGGCCGGGGTCGGCCGGGGTCGGCCGGGGTCGCCGGGGGTCGGCCGGGTCGGCCGGGGTGCGGGGTCGGCCGGGTTGGCCGGGTCGGCCGTGGTGCGGGGTCGGCCGGGGCCGGTCGCGGTTGGCCGGGGTCGGCCGGTCGGCCGGGGGTCGGCCGGGTTGGGGCCACCGCCCGGGCGGGGTCCCGTGTCACCCGCCCGGGCGGAGGTCAGGCGCCGACCGCGGCGTAGTCGCGCCGCGGCAGGCGGTGCCGCGCGTGCGGCCCGAGCGCCAGGTCGAAGCCGAAGCCGTCGACCACGGCGCGGACCGCGTCGACCGGCAGCGAGCCGTGCCGCTCCAGCACCAGCCGGCGGCGCCCGCCCGGCCCGGCCGGCAGCACGGTGTGCAGCGCGAGCACGGTCGGCCCGACCGGCGCGTGCGCCGGGTAGCGGGCCAGCGCGCTCCGCTCGTCCCGGTGCTCCAGCAGCCGGAAGCGCGCGTCGGCGCCGAAGTCGGCCCGCATCCCGGCGGCCCGCCAGTGCGCCGGCTCGTCGACCGCGGCCGGCAGCTGCCGGGTCCGGCCGCCGACGGTGGTGGCGAGCAGGTCGGTGCCGGCGGCGTGCAGGGCGCGGGCCAGGAAGTCGGCCGACGGGCAGGCGTGACCGGGCGCGGCCACCTGCACGGTGCGGACGCCGCCGTCCAGCCGGGTGAGGTGGGCGGGGACGCCGGCGGCGGCCGGCCCGCGCACGGCGACCGGGCCGAGACCGAGCAGCGCGTCCAGCAGGCCGAGCACCTGGTGCGCGGCCAGCGGCGCGGGCAGCCGGGCCCAGTCGAGCAGCACCGGCAGCCGCAGCGGGGTGGTGGTGACCGCGCTGACCTGCCGCGGCGGCCGGCCGGTCAGCAGGTTGACCGAGCGGACGGTGGTCGCGTCCGGCCGGGCGGTGAGCGTGTAGACGTTGGCGAACGGGTGGCCGACGACCGCGCCGTCGGCCAGCGCGGTGGCGCCGGCGGCCGCGTCGGCCGGGTCGTCGACGAACGACCGGAGCGCGGCCCGGCGGGCCCGGGTCAGCGGCAGGTGGATCACCAGGTCCGCCGGATCGGTGCTGGCCACGCGTCGCCTCCCTCGTCGGCGTGCGGGGGGTGCTCCCCGCACCCCCTGGGAGCCGGCGGCCGCCGTCCCTGATACCGGCGGCGGGATTGGGTGCCGATTGAGGGATTCCCCCGACGCGCGCCCGGCCGCGGCGCCGGCATGGTCGGCGTACCGGGTCGGGGAGCGGAGCCGCGTCCCGATCGCGAGCCCGACGGTCCCCCAACCGCGGGCGTCCGCTCCCCGACCTGTCGCCACCCGCCGTGCTTGCGAGGAGTGCCCCGTGCCTGCCCTCACCGCCCGTCGCCCCGGCCGCGTCGCCGCCTGCCTGCTGGCCGCGGCCCTGCTGGCCGGTCCGCTCGCCGGCCCGACGGCCCCGGCGGCCGCCGCGCCGCCCCCGTCAGCCGCGCTCCCGCAGGTGCACGCGCCCGTCCCGGTGCTCGACTGGACCGACTGCGGCGGCGGCTTCCAGTGCGCCACCGCGACCGTCCCGGTCGACTACGCCCGCCCGCGCGGGGCGACGCTGGACCTGGCGCTGATCCGCCGGCCGGCGGCGGACCCGGCCCGGCGGATCGGCACGCTGTTCGCCAACCCGGGCGGCCCGGGCGGCTCCGGGGTCGACTTCGTCCGGACCGCGCCGCCGCCCGCGCTGGCCCTCGCCACCCAGCGCTTCGACTTCGTCGGCTGGGACCCGCGCGGGGTCGGCGCCAGCGCGCGGCTGGACTGCGGCCCGGTGGACGGCCCGACGGTGCTGCCCCGGCCCGGGCGGACCGACGAGGCGGCCTGGATCCGCTACGGCCGCGACTTCGGCCGGTCCTGCAAGGACCGCAACCGGGCCCTGCTGCCGCACCTGAGCACCGCGGACACCGCCCGCGACCTGGACCTGCTCCGGCAGGCGGTCGGGGACGCGAAGCTCAGCTACTTCGGCATCTCGTACGGCACGATGATCGGCTCCACGTACGCCAGCCTCTTCCCGGGCCGGGCCCGGGCGCTGCTGCTGGACGCGGCGGTCGACCCGGAGGTCTACCTGCACCGGCCGCTGGAGGCCCGGCAGGAGCAGGTCTCGGCGTTCGAGCGGGGGCTGAGCCGCTTCTTCACCGCCTGCGCGCGGGACCAGGTCGCGTGCGCGGGCTTCGGCGGCGCGGACCCGGAGACCGCGTTCGACGCGCTGGTCGCCCGGGCCGACGCGGCCCCGATCCCGGCCCCGGACGCGCCCGGCGCCCGGCCGGTGACCGGCGACGACATCCTGGACGCGGCCGACGAGGTCGTCTACTCGAAGGCGTCCTGGCCGTTCTTCGCGCTGAGCCTGGCCCGGGCGCAGGCCGGGGACGGCAGCTTCCTGCAGCTGTTCAACCAGCCGAGCCCGTCCTTCTCCGGCGACCTGTCCGTGGTGACCCGGGCGCTGGACCAGGACTACCCGCGGCAGCCGCGGCCGTTCCTCGACGCCGGGCGCTTCGCCGGCCGGGCCTTCCCGCACTTCGGCTGGCTGTCCGGCTACCTGGAGCTGCCCTTCGGGCTGCTGCCGGTGGAGGCGGCGGAGCCGTTCCGCGGGCCGTTCCGCAACCCGGCCGCGGCGCCGCCGGTGCTGGTGATCGGGACGACGTACGACACCGCGACCCCGTACGTCTGGGCGCAGCGGCTGACCGCGCAGCTCGGCAACGCGCGGCTGCTGACCTACCAGGGCGACGGGCACGCCGCGCTGACCGACCTGAACCTCTGCATCATCCAGCACAGCTTCCGCTACCTGGAGGAGGGCGTGCTGCCGGCGGAGGGGGCGAGCTGCCAGCAGACCACGCCGTTCGCGCAGCCGGCCGGGCAGCGGGCGGCGGGCCGGCCGGCGGTCCGGTGGGAGGCCGGCGACCGGGTGCGCTGACCGGCGTGCCCGATCGGGCAGTACGGAGGATCCGTACCCGGTACGGATGCCGCACCACCGGGCGGTGCCTAGCGTCCGGAGCGTGACTGGAGACCTGGTCGGGCGCACCGACGAGCTGGCGGCGCTGGAGCGGCTGCTGGCCGGTGGTGGCGCCCGATCGGTCTCGGTCACCGGGGACCCCGGGATCGGCAAGACCCGGCTGCTGGCCGAGCTGCGCCGCCGCGCCGAGCGGCTGCGCTGGACCGTCCTCAGTGGACACGCGAGCGAGTGGGAGCCGGCGGCGCCGTACGGGGCGGTGGTGGACGCGCTCGACCCGCTGCCGCCGCGGGCGGCGGACGCGCTGCCGCCGGCGGTGCGGGACGGGCTGGCCGCGCTGCCGGAGGCGGGACCGGGCCGGCGGCACCGGCGGCACGCGACCGTCCGGGCCGCGCTGGCCGGCCTGGCCGCGGACCGCCCCGTGCTGCTGGTGCTGGACGACCTGCACTGGGCGGACGGCGGGACGGTGGAGCTGCTCGCCCACCTGCTCCGCAACCCGGGGCCGGCGCCGGTGCTGCTGGCGCTGGCGTACCGGCCGCGCCAGGTCGCCGGCCGGCTGGCCGCGGCGGTGGACGCGGCCGCGGCGGCCGGCGGGCTGACCCGCGTCGAGCTGGGCCCGCTCGGCCCGGCGGACGCGGCCCGGCTGCTCGGTCCGGACGTGCCGGCCGCGGACGCCCGCCGCTGGCACGAGGCCGGCGGCGGCAACCCGCTCTACCTCCGCGCGCTGGCCGGCGCGGTCCCGCTGCGGGCCGGGCTGGACGCGCTGGACCCGGCCGAGCAGGCGGTGCTGGGGGCGGCCGCGGTGCTCGGCCCGGTCTTCGACCCGGAGCGGCTGCCGGCGGTCACGGGGCTGCCGGCAGCCGCGGTCGGGCCGGCGCTGGACGGCCTCACCGGCCGCGACCTGCTGCGGGCCGAGGACGGCACCGGGCGGCTGCGGTTCCGGCACCCGCTGCTGGCCGACGCCGCGTACGGGGAGGCGCCGGCCGGATGGCGGCGGGCCGCGCACGCCCGGGCCGCGGTCGACCTGCGCGCCGCCGGGGTGCCGCTGGCCGGCTGGGCGCACCACGTCGAGCGGTCCGCCGCGGTGGGCGACGAGCAGGCGGCCGCGCAGCTCGCCGAGGCCGCGGAGGAGAGCCGGTGGCGGGCGCCGGCCACCGCCGCCCGCTGGTACGGCGCCGCGCTGCGGCTGCTGCCCGCCCGGACCGGGGACGCCGCCCGCTGCGGGGTGCTGCTGGCCCGGGCCGAGGTGCTCTGCGTGGCCGGCGACCTCGCGGCGAGCCGCGCCACGCTCACCGAGGCCGGCCCGCTGCTGGCCGCGGCCGACCCGCCGACCCGGGTGCGCGCCAGCGCGCTGGCGGCCCGGGTCGAGCAGTTGCGCGGCCGGCACGAGGAGGCGGTGGCGCTGCTGCACCGCGCGCTGGCCACCGCCCCCGGGGCCGACGAGGCGGCCGCGCTGGCGCTGGAGCTGGCCACCGCCGAGCTGCTGCGCGGCGACTTCGCGGCGGCCCGGGCCGCCGCCGCCCGAGCGCTGGACGGGGTCGGCACCGAGCCGGACCCGCTGCGCCGGGCCGCCGCCGGGGCGGTGGTCGCGCTGGCCCTCTACGCGGACGGCGACACCGCGGCCGCGGCGGCCACCGCGGCCCGGGTCGGCACCCTGGTGGACGGTCTGGGCGACGCCGAGCTGACCCCGCGGCTGGACACCCTGATGTGGCTGGGCTGGGCCGACCTGCTGCTCGGCCGCTGGCCGGCGGCGCTGCGCCGGCAGGACCGGGCGCTCGCGCTGGCCCGGGCCACCGGCCAGACCTACCTGCTGACCCGGCTGCTGGTCGGGCAGGGCAGCGCGCTGCGCTGGGTCGGCCGGCTGGCCGAGGCCCGGGCCTGCTTCGAGGAGGCGTACGCGGCGGCCCGGACGTCCGGCAGCGACGAGCTGCTGGTGATGGCGGTGGCCATGCTGTGCCGGGTGCACACCTGGCTCGGCGACCTGCCGGCCGCGCTGCGGTACGCCGACCGGACGCTCGAGCTGGCCGGCCGCGGCGGCGGCTGGTGGGGCGCGCTGGCCCCGGCGGTGGCCGCGCAGGCCCGGCTGGAGGCGGACCGGCCGGCCGGCTGCGCGGACACCATCCGGACCGCGGCCGGCGGTGCGGAGCTGCCCCGGATCGACCACGGCAGCCGGGCCGCCTGGTACGAGCTGCTGGTCCGGGCCGCGCTCGCGGAGGGTGAGCCGGGGGACGCGGCCGTGTGGGCGGAGCGGGCCGGCGCGGCCGCGGCCGAGGCGCCGCTGGAGGTCGCCGCCGGCCACGCGGCGCTGGCCACCGCACAGGTCCGGCTGGCCGCCGGGGACGCGGACGGGGCGGCCGCGGCGGGTGCCGATGCGGCGGAGGCCTTCGACCGGGCCGGCGACCCGCTGGACGCGGCCCGGGCCCGGCTGGTCGCGGCCCGCGGCGCGGCGGCGGCCGGCCGGCGGGACGAGGCGGCCGAGGCGCTGGACCGGGCCGGCCGGGACGCGGCCCGGGCCGGCGCCGGGCGGCTGGCCGACGCGACCGCGCGGGAGCTGCGCCGGCTGGGCCGGCGGGCCCCCGGCCGGTCGAGCCGGGAGCCGGCCGGCGGGCCGGCGGTGCCGCTCACCCACCGGGAGCGGGAGGTGGCGGCGCTGGTCGCCCAGGGCCGGACCAACCGGGAGATCGGCGGCGCGCTCTTCCTCAGCGAGAAGACGGTGGAGCGGCACCTGAGCCGGATCTTCGGCAAGCTCGGGGTGTCCAGCCGGGCCGCGCTGGCCGCCCGGGTGGCCGCCCTCGCGCCCGCGCCCGCCCCGGTCGCCCCGGTCCGTCCCGCCGGCCCGACCGGTCGGCGCCGCCCGCTAACGCCCAGCCGGGCGGTGGGCGACCGCGAGCACGTGCGAGCTGGCGCCGAGCAGCGACGGCTCCGCCTCCACCCGCCGGATCGTCCGCAGCAGCCACTCCCGCCGCCGCGGGTCGTCCAGCCACTCGTCCGCGTCCGGCAGCCAGCTGCCCGGGCCCTCCACCGCGAGCAGCGCGGTCAGCTCGAAGCCGGCCGCGGTCACCTCGGCGGCCAGCTCCTCCGGCCGGGCGAAGTGCGCGGTGGTGAAGCGCCCGGGCAGCGCCTCCGGGTTGCGGTGGATGCCGGTGTGCAGCCCGCTCTCCACCACGCCGGGCTGGTCGGCCGCCCAGCCCTGCCGGAGCCCGTCGTACAGGCTGGCGAAGCGGCTGATCACCACCCCGGCCAGCACCCCGCCCGGCCGCAGCACCCGGCGCGCCTCGGCCAGCGCCGCGGCCCGGTCGGCCACCTCGAGCAGGTGGTAGAGCGGGCCGAGCAGCAGCACCGCGTCGGCCGAGCCGTCGGCCGCGGCGAGCGCGCGGGCGTCGCCGACCGCCGCGGACGCCAGCGGCGCGCAGGCGGCGTCGGCGGCCTGCCGGGCCTGGGTCACGTGCAGCGGCATCGCGTCCACCAGGTGCACCGTGTAGCCGGCCAGCGCCAGCGGCACCGCGTACGCCCCCGGGCCGCCGCCGACGTCGAGCACCACCGCCGGCGCCGGCGGCAGGTGCCGCTCCAGCAGCTCCCAGGTCCGCGCCCACTCCAGCCGGCCGCCCCCGGCGGACAGCCGGGTGTCCTCCTCGCCGCCCTCGTAGTACGCCCGGACCTCGGAACTCAGCACGCGGGAAACGGTAGTCGGCGGCGGCCACCGATTTCCGCGACCGCCGGGCGGGTAGGGCTGGTCCATGGTCATGCCACCGATCGACCCCGAGCCGCCGACGCCGGTCCCGACGGACCCGGTGCCGCCCAACCCGATCGACCCGACCCCGCCGTCCCCGACGCCGGACCCGCTGAGCCCGCCCACCCCGGACCCGGTGCCGCCGACCCCCACGCCCAGCCCGGCCCCGCCCGTACCGGGTCCGGACATCTGATCCCGGCCACCGGGAAGACCGGCCCGGTCCCGGGGAGTTGCGGTCTGCGTCGGGCCTGACAGGTCCGGCCTCCGAGCAGGACCAGCACGGGACAAGGTGCATGACGCAGCCGCAGACCGACCCCGACCGGACCAACCCGATGACCCACCGCGAGATCCTCGCGGTGCTGTCCGGGCTGATGCTCGGCATGTTCCTGGCCGCGCTCGACCAGAGCATCGTCGGGACCGCGCTGAAGACGATCGTCACCGATCTCGGCGGCGCGGAGCACGTCAGCTGGGTGGTGGCGGCGTACCTGATCACCTCGACGGTGTCCACGCCGCTCTACGGCAAGCTCTCCGACCTGTACGGCCGGAAGCCGGTCTACCAGGTCGCCATCGGGATCTTCGTGCTCGGCTCGATCCTGGCCGGCTTCAGCCAGAGCATGGTCATGCTGATCCTGGCCCGGGCCGTCCAGGGCCTCGGCGGCGGCGGCCTGCTGTCGCTGGCCTTCACGATCATCGGGGACATGGTCAGCCCGCGGGAGCGCGGGAAGTACCAGGGCTACTTCGGCGCCGTCTTCGGGTTGTCCAGCGTGGCCGGCCCGCTGCTCGGCGGGCTGTTCACCGACACCATCGGCTGGCACTGGATCTTCTTCGTCAACGTGCCGATCGGCGTGCTCGCCTGGCTGGTGGTCGGCGCCCGGCTCAACCTGCCCTTCACCCGCCGCGACCACCATCTGGACTACCTCGGCGCGCTCACCCTGGTCGCCGGCGTCAGCGCGCTGCTGCTGGTCACCCAGTGGGCCGGCCAGGAGTACGCCTGGGGGTCCGGCCAGATCATCGGGCTGAGCGCGCTGGCGGTGCTGCTGCTGGTCGCCTTCGTGCTGGTGGAGCGGCGGTCGCCGGAGCCGATCCTGCCGCTGCGGCTGTTCCGCAACCGGACCTTCTCACTCGTCAACGGGGCGCAGTTCATCATCGCGCTGGGCATGTTCGGCGCGATCATCTACGTGCCGTTCTACCTCCAGCTGGTCCGCGGCTACTCGGCCACCGGCGCCGGCCTGCTGATGATCCCGGTGGTCGGCGGCATCCTGGTCACGTCGATCAGCAGCGGCCAGGCGATCTCCCGGTACGGCCGGTGGAAGCCGTTCCCGGTCGCCGGCACCGCGATCTTCACCGTCGGGCTGGCGCTGACCGCGACCCTGACCACGACCACGCCGGTCTGGCTGCTGGGGCTCTACCTGGCGGTGATCGGGGCCGGGCTCGGCCTGACCATGCAGACGCTGGTGCTCGCGGTGCAGAACGACAGCGACCCGTCCGAGCTCGGGGTGGCCACCTCGTCGGTCGCCTTCTCCCGCAGCCTCGGCGGCGCGATCGGCACCGCCGTCTTCGGGGCCATCGTCATCGCCGGGACGACCACGCTGCCGGGCACCACCCAGCTGGACGCGGCCGCGTACACCAGTGCGATCGCCCGCGGCTTCCTGGTCGCGGTGCCGCTCGGGGTGCTCGCCTTCGTGCTGGTCGCGCTGCTGCGGGACACCCGGTTGCGGGGCAGCTCCGGGCTGGTCGCCCAGGCCGAGCAGCGGGAGGCGCAGCGGGCCGAGGCGGCGGCCGCCGCTCAGGCGTGATCGGCGTCCGGTGAGCCGGACTTGAGCGCCTCGTCGGACTCCTCCAGCCGCCGCCGGGACAGCACGATCTCGTCCTCGGCGGCGGCCCGGCCGGCCCAGGTCGCGCCCTCCACCGACTTGCCGGGCTCCAGCTCCTTGTAGACGTTGAAGAAGTGCTGGATCTCCAGCCGCTCGAACTCGGGCAGGTGGTGGATGTCCCGCAGGTGCTCCATCCGCGGGTCCGCGGCCGGCACGCACAGCACCTTGTCGTCGCCGCCCATCTCGTCCCGCATCCGGTACATCCCGATCGCCCGGCAGCGGATCAGGCAGCCGGGGAAGGTCGGCACCTGCAGCAGCACCATCGCGTCCAGCGGGTCGCCGTCGTCGCCGAGCGTCCCCTCGATGAAGCCGTAGTCCGCCGGGTACTGCGTCGCGGTGAACAGGGTCCGGTCCAGCCGGATCCGCCCGCTGTGGTGGTCGAACTCGTACTTGTTCCGCTCGCCCTTGGGGATCTCGATCGTGACGTCGAACTCCATGGGTTCTCCTCGACTCCGGCGGGGCACGGCGCAGATCGTCAGTAGTCTCCCGCACTGTGAGCTGGCTACGCCGGGGCGGCACGGGCATCGCGTGCGTGGCGCTGGTCGCGCTGGCCGGGGGGAGCGCGGCGGTCCGGGCGAAGCCGCCCGCCGACCCGGCGGCCACGCCGGTGGTGGTCGCCACCGCGCCCGCCCCGCCGCCGCCCCCGCCGCCGGTGCTGGCCGCGCCGGTGGCCGGCCCGGCGCAGACCGCGGCCGGGGTGGCCCGGATGCTGGCCCGCCCGCTCGCCGACCCCCGGCTCGGCGGCCGGGTGGCGGCGACCGTGGTGGACGCGGAGACCGGCGAGGTGCTGCTGGACCGGTCCGCGGACACGTACGTGCTGCCGGCCTCGACGGCGAAGCTGGTCACCGCGGCCGCCGTGCTCGCGTCCGGGCCGCCCGGCCGGCGGCTGTCCACCCGGCTGGTCGCCGGGGCCCGGCCCGGCGAGGTGGTGCTGGTCGGCGGCGGGGACGGCACGCTGTCCGCGGCCCGCGGGGGCCGGCCGACGACGTACCAGGGGGCGGCCCGGCTGGCCACGCTGGCCGCCCGGGCCCGGGCCGCCGGGCTCGGCAAGGTGACCCGGGTGGTGGTGGACGGCTCGCTGTTCACCGGCCCGCGGCTGGCGCCGGGGTGGGACCCGGTGGACGTCGCCGGCGGGTACGTCGCGCCGATCACCGCGGTGATGGTGGACGGCGGCCGGCAGGGCCCGGGCGTGCGGGCCCGGTCGGCCGAGCCGGACCTGGCCGCCGGCCGGGCGCTGGCCGCCGCGCTGGGCGCGCCGACCGCGCCGGTGGTCCGCGGCACCGCGCCGGCCGGTGCCCGGCTGCTGGCCCGGGTCGAGTCGCAGCCGGTGTCCCGGCTGGTCGAGCAGATGCTGCTCGCCTCCGACAACGTGCTGGCCGACCTGCTGGCCCGGCAGGTGGCGCTGGCCGAGGGCCGGCCGGCCAGCTTCGCCGGCGCGGTGGCCGCGTCCCGGGCGGTGCTCGGCCGGCTCGGGCTGCCGACCGGCGGCGACCGGCTGGTCGACGGCAGCGGGCTGTCGATGGCCGACCGGCTCACCCCGGCGCTGCTGGTGGCGGTGCTGCGCGCGGCCACCGGGCCGGACCGACCGGAGCTGCACGGGCTGCTGTCCGGGCTGCCGGTGTCCGGCTACGACGGCACCCTGGACGACCGCTTCCGCGGGCCGGCCGCGCCGGCGGCCGGCCAGGTCCGGGCCAAGACCGGCACGCTGACCGGGATCAGCTCGCTGGCCGGGCTGGTCCGCGGCGCCGGCGGCCGGCTGCTCGCCTTCGCCGTGGTGGCCGACCGGGTGTCCCCCGCCGGCACGCTCGGCGCCGAGGCCGCCCTCGACTCCGTCGCCGCCGCCCTCGCCCGCTGCGGGTGCGCCTGACGCCCGCGTACGGTGGGCTCATGAGCAGCCAGCCCGGAATGGTCGACTGGGACCTCGCCGTCGCCACCGCCACCCGACTGCTCTCCGCGGGCCCGGAGGTGACCCGCAGCGAGGCCGACGCCGCGGTCGAGTCGCTGCGCCGGCAGGTGGACGTGGCCGCCGGGCACGTGGAGCGGATCACCGGCCTGCGGGCCGAGGGCCCGGTCCCGGCCACCCGGGTGGTGGACCGGCCCGGCTGGGTCCGGGTCAACGCGGACGGCATGGCCCACCTGCTCACCCCGCTGGTCAGCCGGCTGGAGGAGCGGCGGCCGCGGCCCCCGGGCCGGATCGGCCAGGCGATCGGGTCCCGGGCCACCGGGCTGCAGGCCGGCGCGGTGCTGGCGTTCCTGTCCGGCAAGGTGCTCGGGCAGTTCGAGTTCTTCGCCGAGCCGGCCGGCCAGCTGCTGCTGGTCGCGCCCAACGTGGTCGAGGCGGAGCGGACGCTCGGCGTCTCGCCGGCCGACTTCCGGCTGTGGGTGGCGCTGCACGAGGTGACCCACCGGCTGCAGTTCACCGCGGTGCCGTGGCTGCGCGGCCACCTCACCGGGGAGATCGACGCCCTGGTGGACGCGACCGACCTGGACCCGGACGCGCTGCGGGAGCGGATCGCGGCGGCCACCCAGCAGCTCGGCCGGATCGTCCGGGGTGATCGGGACGAGGGCGGCCAGGGCGTGCTCGGGCTGGTGCAGAGCCCCGGGCAGCGCGAGGTGATCGACCGGCTGACCGCGTTCATGTCGCTGGTCGAGGGCCACGCGGAGTACGTGATGAACGCGGTCGGCCCGGACGTGGTGCCCTCGATCGCGGTGATCCGGGAGCGGTTCGGCCGCCGCCGGCAGGGCACCGGGCCGCTGGACCGGTTCCTGCGCCGGGCGCTCGGGCTGGACGTCAAGCTCCGGCAGTACGCGGACGGCAGCCGGTTCGTCCGCGCGGTGGTCGACGCGGTCGGGGTCGAGGGCTTCAACGTGGTGTGGACGTCGTCGGAGACGCTGCCGCGGCGCGCCGAGCTGGCCGCCCCGCTGGACTGGGTGCAGCGGGTGCACGGCTTCCGGCCGGCCGCCTCCGCCTGAGCGCGCCGCCGCGAGTGACGCGGACCGCGCATGAGTGACGACTCCGCCCCGGGAGTGACGCCCGCTGCGGCGTCACTCGGTCCCGGGAGCCGTCACTCGCGGGAGCGGGCCGTCACCGGCGGGCCGGCGCCGGCGGTGGCCGCGGTCCGGCTGGCGGTGCGGCGGCTGCTCGCCGGGACCCGCCCGGCCGGCGTGCTGGTCGCCTGCAGCGGGGGAGCGGACTCGGTCGCGCTGGCCGCCGCGACCGCGTTCGAGGCGCCGAAGCTCGGACTGCCGGCCGGCCTGGTCACCGTCGACCACCGGCTGCAGGCCGGCTCGGCCGGGCGGGCCGCCGCGGTGGCCGAGCTGGGCCGCCGGCTCGGGCTCGATCCGGTGCTGGTGTGCCCGGCCGAGGTCGGCACCACCGGCGGCCCGGAGGCGGCCGCCCGCACCGCCCGCTACGCGGCCCTCGACGCCGCCCGGGGCGACCGCGCGGTGCTGCTCGGGCACACGCTGGACGACCAGGCCGAGACCGTGCTGCTCGGGCTCGGCCGCGGCTCCGGGCCGCGCTCGGTGGCCGGCATGCGCCCGGTCGACGGCCCGTGGCTGCGCCCGCTGCTGGGCGTGCGCCGGGAGCAGACCCGGGCCGCCTGCGCCGCCGCGGCGCTGCCGGTCTGGGACGACCCGCACAACGCCGACCCCCGCTTCACCCGGGCCCGGCTGCGGGCCGAGGTGCTGCCGCTGCTGGAGGACGTGCTGGCCGGCGGCGCCGCGGTGGCGCTGGCCCGCACCGCCGAGCTGCTGCGCGCCGACCTGGACGCGCTGGACGAGCTCGCCGCCGCGACGGGCGCGGCGGTCGTCCGGGACGGCACCGTGGACGCCGTCGCGCTGGCCGCGCACCCGCCCGCGGTGCGCACCCGGGTGCTGCGCGACTGGCTGCGCGCCGCCGGCGTCCCGGCCCCGGCGTACCCGCAGCTGACCGCGCTGGACGCCCTCGTCGCCGACTGGCACGGCCAGGGCCCGGTCGCGCTGCCCCGTGGGTTGGCCGCCCGGAGGGTGTCTGGCAGGCTGCATCTGACCTGATCGATGGTCAGCCGGGGCGCGAGGACGGGGAGCGGGTGCACACCTACGACGGCGACATCGACGAGGTCCTCATCGCCGAGGGCGAGATCGCGATCCGGATCAAGGAGCTGGCCGACCAGATCTCGGCCGACTACGCCGACCGCGAGCTGGTGCTGGTCGGCGTGCTCAAGGGCGCCGCGATCCTGATGTCCGACCTGGCCCGGGCGCTCAGCCGGCCGGTGACGATGGAATACATGGCAGTGTCGTCGTACGGGTCGTCGACGTCGTCGTCCGGCATCGTGCGCATCCTCAAGGACCTGGACCGGGACATCTCCGGCCAGCACGTGCTGGTGGTGGAGGACATCGTCGACTCCGGGCTGACGCTGTCCTGGCTGCTGCGCAACCTGCAGTCCCGGCAGCCGGCGTCGCTGACGGTGATGGCCCTGCTGCGCAAGCCGGACGCGATCAAGGTCGAGGTGCCGGTCCGCTACCTGGGCTTCGACATCCCGAACGAGTTCGTGGTCGGGTACGGGCTGGACTACGCCGAGCGGTACCGGGACCTGCCGTACATCGCCCGGCTCCGCCCGGAGGTCTACAGCCGCTGAGCAAGGAACCCCAACCCCCGGTCGGGCGTTTCCTGATCGGGGCCACCGGCAGGCGGTGCCCTGCGTCACCCAGTTGCCCGGTGTACCTTTCCTCCTAGGAAATGATCGCCGTGCGCGCCTGGTGGCGCCCACCAGGTGGAGCGGGAGGGACGGAGTCCGCCGGCCACGGCGTCTCCGCTGAAACGTATGGATCGTCGTCGCATACTCCGGTCGCCGTGGTTCTGGATCGTCCTCGGCCTCCTCGTCGTGCTGGTCGTGCCACCGCTGTTCCGGGGCAACGGCGGCTTCGAGGAGGTCCCGACCTCCACCGCGCTGGCCCAGATCGAGAGTGGCAACTACTCGACGGTCGTGGTCAACGACCGCGAGCAGACGGTCGACATCACGCTCAACAGCCAGGTGGACGGCCACGACAAGATCACCTCGGCCTACCCGTCCGGGCTGGCCGAGCGGGTCGGCACCTTGCTGGAACAGCGGGACCAGGAGTTCGAGACCAAGATCTCCCAGCAGAACATCTTCGTCAGCCTGCTGATCAGCCTGGTCCCCATCCTGCTCATCGTCTTCCTGCTGTTCTTCATCATGAACTCGGTGCAGGGCGGCGGCAGCCGGGTGATGAACTTCGGCAAGTCCAAGGCCAAGCTGGTCAGCAAGGACACCCCGAAGACCACGTTCGCCGACGTGGCCGGCGCGGACGAGGCGATCCAGGAGCTGGAGGAGATCAAGGAGTTCCTGGAGAATCCGGCGAAGTTCCAGTCCATCGGCGCCAAGATCCCCAAGGGCGTGCTGCTGTACGGGCCGCCCGGCACCGGCAAGACGCTGCTCGCCCGCGCGGTGGCCGGCGAGGCCGGGGCGCCGTTCTACTCGATCTCCGGCTCCGACTTCGTGGAGATGTTCGTCGGCGTCGGCGCCTCCCGGGTGCGCGACCTCTTCGAGCAGGCCAAGGCCAACGCGCCGGCGATCATCTTCGTGGACGAGATCGACGCGGTCGGGCGGCACCGCGGCGCCGGCCTCGGCGGCGGCCACGACGAGCGCGAGCAGACGCTCAACCAGCTGCTCGTCGAGATGGACGGCTTCGACGTCAAGGGCGGCGTGATCCTCATCGCGGCCACCAACCGGCCGGACATCCTCGACCCGGCCCTGCTGCGCCCGGGCCGCTTCGACCGGCAGATCGCGGTCGACCGGCCCGACCTGCTCGGCCGCACGGCGATCCTCGGCGTGCACGCCAAGGGCAAGCCGCTCGGCCCGGACATCGACCTCGCCGTCATCGCCCGGCGCACCCCCGGCTTCACCGGCGCCGACCTGGCCAACGTGATCAACGAGGCGGCGCTGCTGACCGCCCGGCGGGACGGGCGCTTCGTCACCATGGAGGCGCTGGAGGAGGCGATCGACCGGGTCATCGCCGGGCCGGAGCGGCGCACCCGGGCGATGAGCGAGAAGGAGAAGAAGCTCACCGCGTACCACGAGGGAGGCCACGCCCTGGCCGCCTGGGCGCTGCCCAACCTCGACCCGGTGCACAAGGTGACGATCCTGCCGCGCGGCCGGTCGCTCGGGCACACCCTGGTGCTGCCCACCGAGGACCGCTACACCCAGATCCGGTCCGAGATGATCGACCAGCTGGTGTACGCGCTGGGCGGCCGGGCCGCCGAGGAGCTGGTCTTCCACGAGCCGACCACCGGCGCCAGCAACGACATCGAGAAGGCCAGCGCGCTGGCGCGGGCGATGATCACCGAGTACGGGATGAGCACCAAGCTCGGGGCGATCAAGTACGGCCAGAAGGAGTCGGAGCCGTTCCTCGGCCGCGACTACGGCCACCAGCGCGACTACTCGGAGACCGTCGCCACCGACATCGACTCCGAGGTCCGCCAGCTCATCGAGCTGGCCCACGACGAGGCCTGGGAGATCCTGGCGGAATACCGGGACGTCCTGGACGACCTGGTGCTCGAGCTGATGGAGAAGGAGACCCTGGGCAAGGAGGAGCTGGCCCGGATCTTCGCGCCGGTGGCCAAGCGGCCGCCGCACAACACGTACGCGGGGTTCGGCCGGCGGGCGCCGTCGGACAAGCCGCCGGTGATGACCCCGTCCGAGCTGCACGCCGCGGTCGGCGCCGGTCGCGGCGGCAGCAACGGCAGCACGCCCGGCGCCCCCTCGCCCGGCCCGCGGCCGGCTCCCAGCCCGGCCCCGAGCCCGTACCACGCGACCGGCAACGGCCAGGGGACCGGCGGCGGTCGGCACGCGTCGCCGGAGCCGGACGGCTGGGGCGGGCCACAGGGGTGACGTCCACGTTCGACGCGGCCCGGGTGGAGGCCGCTGTCCGGGAGCTGCTCCTCGCCGTCGGCGAGGACCCCGACCGGGACGGCCTCAAGCGCACCCCGGAGCGGGTCGCCCGGTCGTACGCCGAGCAGTTCGCCGGTCTCTACGTCGACCCGTCCGACGTGCTGGAGACCACCTTCGACGCCAACCACGAAGAGATGGTCCTGGTCAAGGACATCCCGCTCTACTCGACCTGTGAGCACCACCTGGTGCCGTTCCACGGGGCGGCGCACGTGGGCTACATCCCGAACGAGGACGGCCGGATCACCGGGCTGTCCAAGCTGGCCCGGGTGGTGGACCTGTACTCCAAGCGTCCGCAGGTCCAGGAGCGGCTGACCTCGCAGGTCGCGGACGCGCTGGTGCGCCGGCTGGAGCCGCGCGGCGCGATCGTGGTGATCGAGGCCGAGCACCTGTGCATGTCGATGCGCGGCATCCGCAAGCCGGGGGCGCGGACGGTGACCTCGGCGGTGCGCGGCATGTTCCAGTCCCAGCCGTCCACCCGGGCCGAGGCGATGAGCCTCATCCTGGGCCGGTGAACCCGACCCCGGTCCCGCTCCCGCGCCCCGGCCGGTGCGTGGTGATGGGTGTGCTCAACGTCACCCCGGACTCGTTCAGCGACGGCGGCCGGTACGCCGACCTGGACGCCGCCGTCCGGCACGGGCTCGACCTGGCCGCGGCCGGCGCGGACGTGGTGGACGTCGGCGGCGAGTCGACCCGCCCGGGTGCGGACCGGGTGGACCCGGACGAGGAGATCCGCCGGGTGCTGCCGGCGGTGCGCGAGCTGTCCGCCGCCGGCGTGCTGGTCAGCGTGGACACCACCCGGGCGGTGGTGGCCGCCGCGGCGCTGGACGCCGGCGCCCGGATCGTCAACGACGTCAGCGGCGGGCTGTCCGACCCGCAGATGGCCAAGGTGGTCGCCGCCGCCGCGGTGCCCTGGGTGCTGATGCACTGGCGCGGGCACAGCCGGGACATGCAGGCGCTGGCCCGGTACGGGGACGTGGTCGTGGACGTCCGGACCGAGCTGTCCCGGCAGGTGGACGCGGCGCTGGCCGCGGGGGTGGAGCCGGACCGGATCGTGCTCGACCCGGGGCTGGGCTTCGCCAAGACGGCCGCGCACAACTGGGCGCTGCTGGCCCGGCTGGACGAGCTGGTCGCGCTGGGCTACCCGGTGCTGGTCGGGGCCTCCCGCAAGTCGTTCCTGGGCCGGCTGCTGGCCGGCCCGGACGGCACCCCGGCGCCGGTGGACCGGCGGGAGGACGCCACCGTGGCGGCCGGCGTGCTGGCCGCGGTGATGGGCGCCTGGGGGGTCCGGGTGCACCGGGTCCGCCCGACCGTGGACGCGATGAAGGTGGTCGGCGCCTGGTCGGAGGCGGCCGGGCACGCCGCGGCCGACGGGGAGGTGGCCGGGCCGCCGGTGCCGCGCCCGCGCGGGACCGGCCGTGGCTGACCGGATCCAGCTGTCCGGGCTGCGGGTGCGCGGCCGGCACGGGGTGTACGACTTCGAGCGCCGGGACGGCCAGGACTTCCTGGTCGACGCGACGCTGTGGCTGGACAGCCGGCCGGCCGCGGCCAGCGACGACGTCGCCGACACCGTCGACTACGGCGTGCTGGCCGAGCGGATCGCCGCGGTGGTCGGCGGCGAGCCGGTCAACCTCATCGAGACGCTGGCGGCCCGGCTCGCCGAGCTGTGCATGCGGGACGAGCGGGTGGTCGCGGCCGAGGTCACGGTGCACAAGCCGCAGGCCCCGATCGCCCGCGAGTTCGCGGACGTGGCGGTGACCGCGAGGCGGTCCCGCCGGTGAGCCGGGCCGTGCTGTCGATCGGCTCCAACCTCGGCGACCGGCTGGCCCACCTGCGCTCGGTGGTGGCCGCGCTGGACCCGGTCGCGGTCAGCTCGGTGTACGAGACCGCGCCGTGGGGCGGGGTGCCGCAGGACGACTACCTCAACGCGGTGGTCGTGGTCGAGGACGCCGGCACGGACGCGTACGGCTGGCTCCGCCGGGCGCACGAGCTGGAGGCGGCGGCCGGCCGGGTCCGGGACGTGCGCTGGGGGCCGCGCACGCTCGACGTCGACGTCATCGACGTGGACGGGATCGTCCGCACCGATCCCGCGCTCACGCTGCCGCACCCGCGGGCGTACGAGCGGGCGTTCGTGCTGCTGCCCTGGGCCGAGGTGGAGCCGGACCGGTCGCTGCCCGCGGTGGACCCGGCCGGCGTCCGCCGCCGGCCCGACCTGGTGCTGCGGTGAGCGCGCCGCTCGCCCCGACCCGGATCCGGGACCTGGCCGGGTACGCGGTCGGCGTCACGCTGCTGACCTGGCTGGCCCTGCGCCAGTGGTACGGCGAGCTGCCCCAGCTGAGCTGGGTCCTGCCGCTGTCGCCGGCGCTGCTCGCGCTGGCCGAGGTGATCGCGGCCGGCCAGCTGCGCGCCCGGATCGGGCACCGGCCCGGGGCCCCGCCGGTGCAGCCGCTGGTGGCGGCCCGGTCGCTGGCGCTGGCCAAGGCGAGCGCCGTGGTCGGGGCGGTGATGACCGGGGTGTGGGCCGGCCTGCTGGTCTACGTGCTGCCCCGGCTGGATTTCCTCGCCGCGGCCGGCGGCGACGCCCGCACCGGGGTGGTCGGGGTGGTCGCCGCGCTGGCCCTGGTGGCCGCCGCGCTCTGGTTGGAATATTGCTGTCGCACTCCGACACCGCCGGACAGCGACCGGCCGACTAGGCCGGACAGCCCACACCGACCGTGACCGTCTGTCCTATATCCACAGCCTCCAGCCGACGGCACCGCCTGGCGCCATCGGACCGATAGCCTCGACGGGATCCCGGGCTCACCCGCGGGGGTCGCGAAGGGTCGAGGGGGTGGGATGGGCAGGCACAGCCGGGAGCGCGAGGCGGACGGCGGTCAGCCCTCCGTCGGCGCCTCCGACGACCACTTCCGCGCGCTGGTCGAGATGTCGCCGGACGCGGTCTTCGTGATCGTCGACGGCTACCACGCCTTCGCCAACTGGCGCGGCCTGCAGCTGCTCGGGGCCAGCCGGCTGTCCGACCTGCAGACCCGGCCGGCGCTCGACTTCATGGCCGAGTTCAACCGGGTCGAGGCCGAGGAGCGGCTGACCCGCATGGCGGTCCGCGGCGAGCCGCTGGAATACGTCGAGGAGACGCTGGTCCGGCTGGACGGCGAGCTGGTGCACATCGAGGCGGCCGGCCGGCCGGTCCACTTCGGCGGCCGGGACGGCGCGCTGGTGGTGGCCCGGGACGTCAGCGGCCGGCGCAGCTCGGAGGCGAAGCTGCGGGCGGCCGAGGAGAAGTTCCGCGCGGCCTTCCAGAACGCGCCGACCGGGATGGCGATCGTCGACCGGGCCGGCATGTTCCTCGACGTCAACACCGCGCTGGCCCGGCTGTTCGGCCGTCGGCTGAGCACCCTGCACGGCGACCTGATCTGGCACCACATCCACCCGGAGGACTCCGAGCGGGTGCGCGGCGACTTCGACAAGGTGGTCGACGGGCTGGAGGACGACGTCTCCGGCACCTTCCGCTACCGGACCGGCTCCGGCGGCGACGGCTGGGTGCACGCGTCGGTGTCCGCGCTGGTCGGCCAGAAGACGTACATCGTCCACCTGGTCGACGTGACCCAGCAGAAAAACACCGAGTACGACCTGGCCCGCAAGGCGACCCACGACCTGCTCACCGGGCTGCCCAACCGCGGCCTGGTGCTGCACAAGCTCGGCGCCGCGCTGCGCTCGCTGCGGCAGGAGCCGGGCCAGGTGCACGTGCTGTTCGTCGACCTGGACGGCTTCAAGCAGGTCAACGACAAGCACGGGCACGCGGTCGGCGACCGGGTGCTGCGGGCCGCGGCGGAGCGGATGCGCGGCGCGCTGCGGCCGACCGACACGATCGGCCGGATCGGCGGCGACGAGTTCGTGGTGATCCTCAAGAGCCTGCCGCAGGAGGTGCCGGCCGAGGAGATCGCGCACCGGCTGGCCCAGGCGGTGGCCGCGCCGGTCGCGTTCTCCGACGGCATCGTCACGGTCCGGGCCAGCATCGGCCAGGCGTCCACCGACGACCCGGACTTCCCGGCGGCCCGGCTGCTCGGCGCGGCCGACGCGAACATGTACAAGGTGAAGCAGGCCACCCGCAACGCGGAGGCGTTCGTGCCACGCCGGGTCACGCAAGGGTTGCGCGCGGTCAAGTAAACCGCGAGCGGTGCGGGACTGTCGTTGGCGCGTGGTTGGCTGTCCGGGTGGTCCGGGTCCGGGTGGCGCTGCTGCTGGTGCTGGCCGCGCTGCTGACCGCCGGCTGCGACCGGGAGCAGCCGGCCGCGGCGTCCAAGGGCGACCTGGTGGTCGGGGCCGGCCCGCGGCTGGAGTCCCAGGTCGTCGCGAGGATGTACGCGCTGGCCCTGGAGAAGGCCGGCTACCGGGTGTCCGGGCAGTTCGACGTGCAGACCCGCGCGGCGTACGTGCCGGCGCTGCAGCGCGGCGAGCTGGACGTGGTCCCGGAGTACCTGTCCGGGCTGACCGGCTACCTGGACGCGGCCGCCCGCGGCGCCAAGACCGCCCGGACCCACCCGGTGGCCAGCGGCGACGTCGAGGCCACCCGGCGCGCGCTGGACGGGCTGCTGGCCGGCCGCCCGCTCGAGGTCGGGCCGCCGTCGAAGGCGACCGACCAGGTGGCGTACGCGGTGACCAAGGAGCTGGCCGACCGCGAGCAGGTGGCCACCATGACCGACCTGGCCCGGCTCAACGGGCAGCTGGTGCTGGGCGGGCCGGCGGACTGCGCCACCGTCCGGTTCTGCCTGCCCGGCCTGCAGTCGGTGTACGGGCTGCGCTTCAAGGAGGTGACCGCGCTCGGCGAGGTGTCCAGCCGGCCGGTCTTCGCCGCGCTGGCCGACCGCAAGGTGGACGTCGGGGCGGTGCGCTCGTCCGCCGGCGGGGTGGCCGCGGCCAGCCTGGTGGTGCTGCGGGACGACCGGCGGCTGCAGCAGGCGGAAAACATCCTGCCGCTCTACCGGGACACCGTGCCGGCGGACGCCCGGGCGGTGGTGGAGCGGGTCAACGAGGCGCTGACCACGGAGAAGCTGCAGGAGCTGAACAAGCGGGTGGAGCTGGACGGGCAGGACCCGGCCGGCCTGGCCAAGCGCTTCCTGCAGGACGCCCGGCTGCTGTGACCCGCGCGCGGCACCCCCTAGGGTGGCGCAATGGCGCGCACCCGCTCCGGCCCGGGCGGCGGTGTGGCGCGCGGTCTGGTGCTGGTGGTCGCGGTGCTGCTGGCCGGCGCGGCGACCGCCGCGGTGGTGCTGAGCGAGGACCCGCAGACCCTCCGGCTGGCCGCGGTCGGCGCGCTGTGGGCGTTCATCCTGGCCGCGCTGGTCGGGTCGCGGCGGCGGGCGGCCGACGGCGCCGACGGCGGGGCCGGCGGGCCCGGCGCCGAGCTGGAGCTGCGCCGGACGTACGAGATCGAGCTGGAGCGGGAGGTCGCCGCCCGCCGGGAGTACGAGCTGCAGCTGGAGGTCTACCTGCGCCGCGAGCTGGAGCGCGGGCTGGCCGAGGACGTGCAGGCGCTGCGGGACGAGATCCAGCGGATGCGCGGCGAGATGTTCGACCGGCTGGACGGCGAGCTGCGGATGGAGCGGATCGAGACCACCCGGCTGATCGGCGGCAGCCTGCGCGCGCTGCAGGACGAGGCCCGCCGGCTCGGCATCGGGCTGCGGGTGCCGGAGCCGGCCGAGCTGCTGGCCGCCGAGCCCGAGCCGTACGAGCCCTACCGGCCGCCGCCGGCGTACCCGGACCCGGCGGGCGACCGGCCGACCGACGCGGTGCCGAGCCCGGCGGCCGACCTGCCGCTGCCGCCGGCCCCGCGCGGCCCGGGCCCGGGCGAGATGGACCCGCCGCGCCGGCGCCGCCACCGGGGCGAGGACGAGCCCAACGAGGTGATGTCCCGGCTGCTCGGCCGCTGAGCCGCCGACCAACACTTTAGACTCGGGGTCGTGACCTCAGCGGACGCGGCGATGCTGGCCTTCACCGGCGTCGGGCGGACCTTCCCGGACGGCACCGAGGCGCTGCGCGGGGTGGATCTGACCGTCGACCGGGGTGAGTTCGTCACGGTGGTCGGGCCGTCCGGCTGCGGCAAGAGCACCCTGCTCCGGCTCGCCTCCGGGCTGGACGCGCCGACCAGCGGCACCGTCCGGGCGCGCAGCGAGCAGGTCGGCTACGTGTTCCAGGACCCGACGCTGCTGCCCTGGCGGACCGTGCAGCGCAACGTCGAGCTGCTCGCCGAGCTGGAGAAGATGCCCAAGCCGGAGCGCCGGCGCCGGGTCGCCGAGTCGATCTCGCTGGTCGGCCTCGACGGCTTCGAGAAGCACCGGCCCCGGGCGCTGTCCGGCGGCATGCGGATGCGGGTCTCGCTGGCCCGGTCGCTGGTGCTGGAGCCGGACGTGTTCCTCTTCGACGAGCCGTTCGGCGCGCTGGACGAGATGGCCCGGGAGCGGCTCAACGACGAGCTGCTGCAGCTGTTCGTGGACCGCCGGTTCGCCGCGCTGTTCATCACCCACTCGGTGACCGAGGCGGTCTTCCTGTCCACCCGGGTGGTGGTGATGTCGTCCCGGCCGGGGCGGATCCTCGGCGACGTGGCGGTGCCGTTCGGCTACCCGCGGCGGTCCGAGCTGCGCTTCGCGGAGGACTTCGGCAAGGTCGCGGCCGAGGTGTCCGACCTGCTCCGGGACGTGCCGCGGTGGCCGGCGGGCGGGCCCCGGCGCTGACCGGGTGCCGGACCACCTCGACGCCGCCCGCCGGTTCTGGGACGGCCTGACCGGCACTGAGGGTGACTTCGCCCGCCAGCTCGACTACGGCCGGGCCCAGTGGGCGGCCGCGCCCAACTGGGGCGACTGGAGCGTGCCGGAGGCGGAGCTGCGGCTGCTGCCGGCCGAGCCGGCCGGACTGGACACCCTCGAGCTGGGCTGCGGCACCGCGTACCTGTCCGGCTGGCTGGCCCGGGCCGGCGCCCGCCCGGTCGGCGTGGACGCGTCCGCCCGGCAGCTCGGGCTGGCCCGCGCGCTGCAGCGCGAGTTCGGCGTCGCCTTCCCGCTGGTGCAGGCCGACGGCGAGCGGGTGCCGTGCGCGGACGCCGCGTTCGACCTGGTGGTGTCCGAGTACGGCGCCAGCAGCTGGTGCGACCCGGCCCGCTGGGTGCCGGAGGCGGCCCGGCTGCTGCGGCCCGGCGGCCGGCTGGTGTTCCTGGTCGGCGGCCCGCTGCTGGCGCTGTGCACGCCGCCGGACGGCCGCCCGGCCGGCGACCGGCTGGTGCGCGACTTCGCCGACCTGCACCGGATCGAGGTGCCCGGCTTCGGCGTCGAGTGGCAGTTGCCGTACGGCGGGTGGGTCCGGATGCTGCGCGGCAGCGGCCTGGAGGTCACCGGGCTGACCGAGCTGCGGGCCCCGGCCGGGGCCACCTCGCCGTGGCCGTTCGTGGACGGGGAGTGGGCCCGGCGGTGGCCGTCGGAGTGCGTCTGGTCCGCCCGGAAGCGGCCGCCAGCCGGGTGACGGTGGGCGCTCAGTAGGCAATCCCACCCCCCATGGTGACTCCCCGTTACGAGACCTAGCTGTGCTGACGCTTCCGAGTGCGTTGCTATACGGTGTGGCAGCGCGGGGGACTACGGACAGAAAGGTCGGACCAACGCTCGGCGTTCGAGCCGGCGAGGGGGCGGCCCGGGTCGAGGTCCGGGAGGCGTTCTGATGAGCGTGGATACCCGTCCGCCGGCGACGGTGGCGGACGGAGTGGTGGGGGCGACTGCGCCCGGATGGCGGGCACGCCGCCGTTCCGGCGGCGTCCTGCGGCGCTGGCTGCCGCCGTTCGGCACGCTCCTGGTGTTCCTCGGCGGCTGGTATTTCGTCAGCTACGGCGTGCTTTCGGCCGACCGCCGGTTCCTCCTTCCGCCGCCGCACGCGGTGATCGAGGTGTCGTTCTTCGACTCGCTCAACCGCACCGACATCCTCACGTCGCTGTGGCTGTCCACCTGGATCGCCGCGCTCGGCCTGCTCATCGCGATCGTGCTCGGGATGGGTCTGGCCATCGCGATGAGCCAGGCCCGCTGGGTGGAGCGCTCGCTCTACCCGTACGCGGTGATCCTGCAGTGCATCCCGACCCTGGCGATGGTGCCGGTGATCGGCTTCTGGTTCGACTTCGGGCTGACCAGCCGGCTGATCGTGACCGTCTGGATCGCCCTGTTCCCGATCATCAGCAGCACGCTGTTCGGCCTGCAGTCGGCCGAGCGGGGCCAGCACGAGCTGTTCACCCTGCACCGGGCCAGCCGGCGGACCCGGCTGTGGCGGCTGCAGCTGCCGGCCGCGCTGCCGGCCATCCTCACCGGCTTCCAGGTGGCGGCCACCCTCGCGGTGGTCGGCTCGGTGGTCGGCGACTTCTTCTTCAAGCAGGGCGACGCCGGCATCGGCGTGCTGATCGACTTCTACCGCGCGCGGTTGCAGTCGGAGCAGCTGTTCGGCGCGGCGCTGGCCGCCTCCCTGCTCGGCGTCGCTCGCCTTCTGGCTGTTCGGCCTGATCAACCGCGTGGTGACCAGCGGCTGGTTCGGGTCGACCGCGTACGACAAGCCGGCGTGAGCGTCCCGGACTCCGGGCGGACCATGTCTGCCGTCCATCACCCCGCACGAATGAGGAGATCAATGCGTCCACGCAAGTTCGTCCCGGTGGCAGCCGGACTCACCGTCCTGCTCGCCGTGGCGGCATGCAGCAGCGACTCGACGACCGGCGACGACGGCGCCGCGCCGGCGCCAGCGGCGTCCGGCGAGGCGCTCAACCTGAAGGGCACCTGCCCGGACACGGTCGTCATCCAGACCGACTGGTTCCCCGAGAGCGAGTACGGCTTCCTCTACCAGCTGGTCGGGCCGGGCTACACGATCGACAAGGGCAAGAAGCGGGTGTCCGGCCCGCTGGTCGCATCCGGCCAGGACACCGGCGTCAAGGTGGAGATCCGCACCGGCGGCCCGGCGATCGGCTTCCAGCAGGTCAGTGCGCAGATGTACGCGGACAAGACGATCACGCTGGGACAGGTCTCCACCGACGAGGCGATCCAGAACTCGGCGAAGCAGCCCACGCTGGCCGTCGTCAGCCAGCTCGAGATCAGCCCGATCATGATCATGTGGAGCAAGGACAAGCACCCCGAGTTCAACACGATCGCCGACATCGGGCAGACCGACACCAAGATCCTCTACTACCAGACCGACACGTACATGCAGTACCTGCTCGGGGCCGGCCTGGTCCGGGCCAGCCAGCTGGACGGCAGCTACGACGGCACGCTCACCCGCTGGGTGGCCTCGGACGGCGCCATCGCCAACGGCGGCTTCGCCACCTCCGAGCCGTACATCGCCGCGAACGAGCTGCCGGGCAAGAAGTACCCGAACACGGACCTCCAGCTGATCAACGACACCGGCTACCCGATGTACGGCCAGGCGCTGACCATCCGGCCCGCGGACAAGGAGAAGCTGGCCCCCTGCCTGGAGAAGCTGGTGCCGATCCTCCAGCAGGCGACGGTGGACTTCATCACCAAGCCCGAAGCCACCAACGCGCTGGTCATCAAGACGGTCGAGACGTACAAGGACTTCTGGCAGTACTCCGAGGGCATGGCCGACTACGCGGTCAAGACCATGAAGGACCTCGGCCTGATCGGCAACGGGCCGAACAAGACCCTCGGCGACATGCAGACCGAGCGGGTCAAGCGGATGGTGGACATCCTCACCCCGATCTTCGCCGCGCAGCGCAAGCCGGTGAAGACGGACCTCAAGGCCGAGGAGCTGTTCACCAACGAGTACATCAACCCCGGCATCGGGTTGACGTCGCAGTGAGCCCGCAGTCGGGGGGCGCCGTCGCCGGCGCCCCCCGGCCGGGCGCCGGGCCGGGCCCGGACCGGCCGGACTGGCTGGTCCGGGCCCGGCACGTACTGACCTCCGGCCCGGCCGGGCACGTCCGGGACGGGGCGGTGGCGGTCCGCGGCGACCGGATCGCCGCGGTCGGCCCGTGGGCCGAGGTCCGGCGCGACTTCCCGGACGCCGAGGTGGTCGGCGACGGCAGCGGCATCCTCACCCCGGGCTTCGTCTCCTGCCACGGCCACTTCTCCGAGGGCCTGGTCACCGGCATCGGCGAGACGCACACGCTGTGGGAGTGGTTCGTCCACGTCGCCTGCCCGATCGAGCCGTACCTGACCCGGGAGATCGCGTACGTCGGCACCCTGCTCAAGGGTGCCGAGATGGCGCTGTCCGGGGTGACCACGGCGGCCGACATGTTCTGCCACGCGCCCGGTCCGGAGCCGGCGGTGCCCGGCGTGGTCGACGCCCTGGAGGAGCTCGGCCTGCGCGGCGACCTCTCCTTCGGGGCCCAGGACACCAGCAACCCGCGCCCGCTGGCCCGGGTGCTGGCGGAGCACGAGGCGCTCGCCGACGCCGCGGCCGGCTCCCGCCGGTCCCGCTTCCGGGTCGGGCTGTCCACGGTGCCGAGCTCGTCGGACGAGATCATCTCGGCCACCCGCAAGCTGCTCGGCGACACCCCGCGGCTGCACGTGCACCTGCACGAGGTCCGGGAGGAGGTCACCGAGTCCCGGATGAACCGCGGCATGGGGGCGATCGAGTACGCCGCCCGGGCCGGGCTGCTGGACGCCCAGGTGGTCGCGGCCCACTGCGTCTGGCTGGACGACACCGACATCGAGCTGCTGCGGCGGCACGACGTCGCGGTCGCGCACAACCCGGTGTCCAACATGATCCTGGCCTCCGGGGTGGCGCCGGTGCCGCGGCTGCTCCGCGAGGGCGTCACCGTCGGGCTCGGCCTGGACGGGCCGGCCAGCAACGACAGCCAGGACATGCTGGGCACGCTGAAGACCGCCGCGCTGCTGCAGAAGGTGCACCACCTGCAGGCCACCGCGCTGACCGCGCCGCAGGTGCTCCGGATGGCCACCCTGGGCGGCGCCCGGGCCCTCGGCATCGACGCCGAGGTCGGCTCGCTGGAGCCGGGCAAGCAGGCCGACCTGGTCTTCTTCGCCGAGCGCAGCCCGTCGCTGGGCAACGTGCACGACCCGTACCAGGAGATCGTCTACTGCGCCTCGGTCCGCGACGTGGACCGGGTCTGGGTGGGCGGGGAGCCGGTGGTGGCCGGCGGTCGGGCGCTGGGGGTGAACCTGCCCGAACTGCTGCCGCGGGCGCGCGAACTGGCGGTCAAGCTGGCGGTGGACGCAGGCTTGGACTCGGAGCTCGCCCGGGCCGTGCCCGCTACCTCGCAGGAGGAGCCGTGACGATCACCCTGCCGGACACCGACGCCGTCGACGAGCACGGCTACGTACCGGTCATCAGCCTGGCCGGGCTGGACGACCCGGCGCGGCGGGCCGAGGTCGCCGGCCAGGTCGGCGCCGCGCTGCGCCGCAGCGGCTTCTACGTCGCCGTCGACCACATCGTCCCGCTGCCGGTCTTCGACCAGCTCAGCGCGGCCGCGCTGGAGTTCTTCCACCGGCCGGAGGAGGAGAAGGCCCGGTTCGGCCCGAGCGCCGGGGACGCCACCCGGCGCGGCTTCACCTCCCGCTACCGGGCCGCCCAGGGCATCGGCGTGCACACCGACGAGGACGCGGCCGAGGCCTGGGCGCTCAACCCGTACGACGAGGCGCTGGGCTGGCGGGACCTCTCCGGGCTCGGCCCGACCTACCGGGCCGCGTTCGTGCACCCGAACAGGATCCCGGACACCCCCGGCTTCCGGGCCGCCGCGCTGGCGTACTTCACCGCGATGGAGAGCCAGATCCTCACCCTGCTGGCGCTGCACGCGCTGGACCTGGGGCTGGACCCGGACCACTTCACCCGGCTGTGCGCCGGCGCGATGACCAACCTGGTGGTCAACCACTACCCGCCGCAGCGGGCCGAGCCGCTGCCGGACCAGAGCTGCCTCGGCCCGCACACCGACCTCGGCATGATGACCGGGCTGCTGCACTCGGGGCAGCGCGGGCTGCAGGTGGTGGACCGGGAAAACCCGACGGCCTGGATCCCGGTGCCGACGGTGCCCGGCGGGCTGGTGGTCAACGCCGGCGACCTGCTGGTGCTGGTGTCCGGCGGCCGCTACCGGTCCGCGCTGCACCGGGTGGTGTGCGCGGAGAAGGCGGAGCGGATCTCGGTGCCGGTCTTCGTGCAGCCGGCGCCGCAGACGACGGTCGGCCCGGCGCTGCCGCCGCTGGAGGGAGCCGCCGGGATGGAGCCGGTCCGGTTCGGCGACTACTTCGCCGAGCGGATCGGGATGATGTACGCCGAGCCGGAGCACTGAGTTGCCCGACCGCACCACCACCGACCGCACCGCACCCGCCGACCCGGCCGCGGCCCCGGCCGGGGCGGGCGCGGCGGCGGCCACTGCCGGCGGGGCCGCCGCGCCGTCGGCCGACCCGGCCCGGCTGGGCCGGCCGGGCCGCGGGCGGCGGCCGGTGCGCGCGCCGCGCCCGTCCCGCCGGGGCCCGCGCGCCTGGCTGGCCTTCGGGCTGCCGCCGGTGCTGCTGTTCGCGGCCATGATCGGCCTCTGGTACCTGGTCAGCTACCGGGTGCTCGACCCGGACCGCCGGTTCCTGCTGCCGCCGCCGCACCGGGTGGTCGAGGTCGCCTTCCTGGACCGGGGCAACGCCGACGTGCTGCTGCGGGCGCTCGCGCTCACCACCGGGGTGGCCATGGCCGGGCTCGCGGTGGCGATCGTGCTCGGTCTGGCCATCGGCGTGCTGATGAGCCAGGCCCGCTGGATCGAGCGCGCGGTCTACCCGTGGGCGGTCGTGCTGCAGACCATCCCGATCCTCGCGCTGGTCCCGCTGATCGGCTTCTGGTTCGAGTTCGGCCTGTTCAGCCGGGTGCTGGTGTGCGTGCTGATCGCGATCTTCCCGATCATCAGCACCACCCTGTTCGGGCTGCGCAGCGTGGACCGGTCCCACCACGACCTGTTCACCCTGTACAGCGCCGGCCGGCTGACCCGGCTGGTGAAGCTGCAGTGGCCGACCGCGCTGCCGGCGATCTTCGCCGGGCTGCGGATCTCGGCCGGGCTGGCCGTGATCGGGGCGATCGTCGGCGACTTCTTCTTCAAGCAGGGCGAGCTGGGCATCGGCGCGCTGATGGAGGTCTACCGGCAGAACCTGCGCTCCGAGCAGCTCTTCGGCGCGGTCATCCTGTCCTCGCTGCTCGGCGTGCTGGTCTTCTGGCTGTTCGGGTTCCTGGCCCGGCGGGTGGTCGGCTCCTGGCACGAGTCGCAGAGCGACCTGGTGGCCGAGTAGCTCAGGGCGCCTGCCAGCGCAGCGCGCAGACGAACGGGTCGAGCGAGTCGGTGAAGCGGGCGCCGGGGAACGCGGCCCCGTACCGGGCGTGGAACTGCGCCCGGGTGAGCGGCCGGTTGGTCGCCGCGTGCCGCATCCAGACCGGGTGCTGGCGGAGCCGGAGCACCGTCCAGGCGTCCGCGGCGGAGCGGCGCCGGCGCAGCGTCCGGGCCCCGCTCGGTGAGCCACGGCCGGTACACGGCGTCGTTGATCTCGGCGTACCGCTCGTACAGTTCGGCCAGCGGGTCGAACAGTGCGTCCTCGGCCGCCGAGGTCACCTACTTGACCCCGACCGACTGGTCGATGAACTCGTTGGTGACCAGGTCCTGGACGGTCAGCCCCGGCTTCACCGGGGTCTTCTGGCCGGCGAAGATCGGGGTCACGATCGTGATGATCCGCTGCACCCGGGCCTCTTCGAAGTTGCCGACCGTGGCGTCCTTGCCGTTGGCGATGATCGCGTTCTCCTGCATCGCCTTGGCCGCGGCGTCACCCTGCTCCTTCGTGTACGGGAAGGCCTTCGGGTACTTGCCGACCAGCTCGCTGATGAACTGGTTGGTCGGGCCCGGGTCGGCCGCGTACGCCGCCGTGGACCGCTGCAGGATCGGGACCAGCTTCTTCAGGCAGCCGGACAGCTCCTCCTTGCGGTCCGCCCGGATGGTCAGCGTCTCCGGGTAGACCGGGTAGCCGGAGTCGGCCACGAGCTGGTACTGCACGCGCTTGCCCCAGATCTCCGGGTTGTTCTGGTAGGCGATCACCTCGTTGGTGACGTAGCCCTGCTGGACGATCTGGCCCTTGCTGGACTTCCACTGGTCCGGCGCCCCGGCGTAGGTCGGCGCCACCTGGCTCGACCGCAGCAGCCCGGCGCCGAGCAGGTACGCCATGTACGTCGCGCCCTGGTAGTAGATGACCTTGGTGTTGGTCTGGCCGATGTCCGCGATCGTGGTGAATCCCGGGTGCTGGGCCGGGTCCCACATCAGCACCACCGGGCTGAGGTCCAGCGGCGCGAAGACCGACAGCACCGGCTTGCCGGTGCCGCTGATCTGCGCGATCTGGTCGAGGTCGGCGCCGCCGAAGGTGATCGACTTGTCCGTGTACATCAGCGCGGTGGACGGGGTGAAGCCGTTGGCGAAGCCGCCCGCCCGGAGCTCGACCTTGACGCCGGTGTCCACGCCGTTGTCCACCAGCGCGCCGGTCACCTTGTTCTTCGCGCTGTCGATGGTCGGGTTCGCGCCGACCAGCCGGTAGAGCCCGCCGTACTCGGCCTGGGGCCACCAGTTGGTCTGGAAGACGACCGTGTCCGGGCACACCCCCTTCAGCGCGCTGGCACCCGCGGTGGCGGTGCCCTGCACCGCCTGGCCGCCCTCCCCGGTGCTGGAGTCGCCGCAGCCGGCGACCGCGAGTGCGGTGACCGCGGCCAACGCCACGATCCGTCGCCGGGACTTCCGTGCTGCCCTGTCCATGCCGCCGGGCGCCCTCGCTCCCTGTCTCTCACCATCCGTGACCGCGACGACGCCTTGGTCACCGGATAGTGTCCAATCGGCCCGATCGGGCCACTTGGGCAGGAAGCGTACTCCCGACGGCTTTATCCGGAGGAGGCGCCGGCTGCCGGCCAGATCAGCGTCTGGCTGGCCGCATCGGCCGGGAAGACCACGCGGAAGCTCTGGCCGACGAACTGCTCGACCAGCGTCTGGGCCAGCACGTTCTGGTGGGTCTCGTCGAACTGGATACCGGCCCACGGCATCACCGTCTGGTCACCCGGCACGTTGAGGTTGAGCAGCGCGCTGCGCAACCGCTGCGGCTCGGTGCTGCGGGCGGTGTCGGCCGCCTGCGCGACCGTCATCACCGCGGTGAAGGCGGACGCCGCCGCCTCGGTCATCTTGGTCTTGTAGCGGCTGAGGTAGAGCGCGGTGACCGCCTGCGCGGCCGGGTTGCGGTCGGCCGCCTCCGCCGACCAGGACACCGACCGGGACAGCCCCTCCACCACCTTCAGCGCGGACCGGAAGTCCTGCGCGCCGAGGTAGCCCAGCGAGAACGAGAACGCGGCCGCCGGCTTGTACTGGCGGGCGGCGATCGCCCGGATCATCGGCGGGATCGTGGTCGGGGTGGCGTAGAGGAACAGCGTGGCCGGCTGCTCGGCGATCACCTTGTCGATCACCACCTGCATGTCGGTGGCGGTCGGCGAGAAGGAGTAGCTGGGGATGCCGGCCGGGTTGATGCCGGCCTGGGCGGCGAGCTCCCGGACGGTGGTGACCACGTCCCGGCCGGCCTTGTCCTCCGAGTGCAGGACCACCATCTTCTTGCCGACGAGCGCCTGCTTGTCCCGGAGCAGGGCGAAGAACGCCTCCCCGGCCGGCCGCCAGGACGGCCCGAGCCGGAAGAACCAGTCCCGGCCGGCCTCGGTGAGGAAGGTGGCCGGGCTGTCCGCGTTGACGAACGGGATCTCGTAGCGCTCCGAGCGCTGGCTGGCGTACTCGGTGACCTGCGGGTCGTACGCCCCGACCAGCGCGTTGACGCTGTCGTTGGAGACCAGCTGGTTGACCGCGCGGCCGGCGATCACCTGCGCGTTGTCGCCGGCCGTGTCGGCGGTGATGATCTTCACCTTGGCGTCGCCGATGCCGGGGATGCCGGACCCGCTCGCGAACGGCAGCGGGACGGACGGGTTGAGCCCGTTGATCACGTCCGCGGCGAGCTGCGCGCCGCGCTGCGCCTCGATGCCGGCCGGGCCGGTCGGGCCCTTCAGCGGCGCCAGCAGGCCGATCTTGAGCTCCTGGCCGCTGGCGGCCGGCTCGGGGTCGTCCCCGGTGCAGCCGCCGGCGGCGACCGCCAGCGCGACGGTGAGGATCAGGGCCAGGCGACGGCGCCGGACGATCATGACGGGCGGGTCCTCCGGGACGGAGACGGCGGGGGAGCTCGACCTCCGCGCGCGGGGGCCGGGACCTCGGCAGGCTACCCCGTCACGCGTGACACCGGACTATCGATGACCTACGGTGACCGGGCGGTTGCAGAGCGCAGATTTGCGTCCCCCGCCGTTCACGCCGGCACGTCCGGTGCCCCTATAGTGCCCGAGAAGTACCCGGAAACCGCGTCGGCACGTGGGAAGGTCGCGAGAGCTGGTGGAGAGACTACCCGCGGAGCATGCTGCCCCGGCCGCACCGTCCGCGGCGGACCCGTCGGCACGGGGCCGGCGTCGGGGGGAGCCTGCCGGCCCGCCCCCGCCCGCGGACGACCGCCGACCGCCCCCCGCCCAGGGCGCCCGGCCCGAGCCTCCGCCGGAGCCGCCGCCCGGCTCCGCGCCCCCGGCCGAGCGGCCGGCGCGCACCTGGTCCGGCTTCTCGCCGCGACACTGGCGGGTGCGGTCGAAGCTGATCGCGGTGCTGGTGGTGCCGGCGGTCGCGTTCCTCGTGCTGGCCAGCTTCAACATGGCCGGCCAGATCGGCAGCGCCCGCGAGTTCGGCCGCGGGGCGACGATCGCCGAGTTCGGCCGCCAGGTCACCGTGCTGACGCAGGAGCTGCAGGCCGAGCGCGACCTCGCCGCCGGCTACATCTCCGGGCGGCCGGCAGCCGAGCAACCAGGCCGCCATCAACAAGGCCAACGCGGACAACGAGAAGATCCGCGCGGACAACGCGAAGCCGGGCGCGACGCCGAAGCCCGACGGTCGACGTCCCGGCCCCGACCGAGGTCATCCCGCTGCAGGCCCAGCAGCGCAACGTGGACACCACGCTGACCGGATACCAGGCCGCATCCGCCGACCTCGGCGACGTCGGGCCGCAGGCGGCCAGCCGGATCGAGGCCGCCCAGGAGCAGCTCGACGGGCTGGCCCGGCTCCGCCAGTCGCTGAGCCGCCAGCTGCTCACCGAGGGCGCGATCATCGGCAAGTACACCGGGATGATCACCGCGCTTGCTCGACGTCAACCGCGAGATCGGCCAGCGCAGCGGCGACCGGGAGCTGTCCCAGCAGGTCGCCGGCCTCACCGCGCTCGCCGACCTCAAGGAGACGCTCTCCCAGGAGCGGGCGCTGCTCTACTCCGTCGCCTCGGTGAAGGGGCCGGACAACAGCCCGGTCGGCGGTCGCTTCCGGCTCGACCAGGCGCAGGAGTTCTCCTCCGCCATCGCCCGGCGGCAGGCGGCGCTCAGCCGGTTCCGTGCGGACAGCACCCCGGCCCAGCGCGAGCAGTACGACGAGCTGGTCAACGGCCAGGCGGTGCTCGCCGTCAAGCGGCTCGAGGACAGCGTCCTCCGCGCGCAGAATTCGCCCAGCCTCGGCCTGGACGCCCAGCAGTGGTATTCGGCCGCGACGACGTACCTGCAGGCCATGCGTGAGGTCGAGGTCAGCCTGCTGGACCAGGTCGTGGCCACCACGCGTGAGCTGCGGTCGGACGCGCAGCGGCAGGCGATCACCACCGGCGTGATCATCGCGGCGATCCTGGTCATCGCGTTCCTCACCTCGCTGCTGATCGCCCGGATGCTGACCGGCCCGCTGCGCCGGCTGGAGGCCGGTGCCCGGGACGTCGCGGAAATCCGGCTGCCCGAAGCGATCGCCCGGCTGCGCCGGACCGACGCCGCGCCGGCGCCGATGGAGGTCGAGCCGATCCCCATCGACACGCGGGACGAGATCGGCGAGGTCGCCGCCCGGTTCGACGCGCTGCACCGGCGCGCGGTCGAGCTGGCGACCGAGCAGGCCGCCCTGCGGAACAACGTCAACGCGATGTTCGTCAACCTGTCCCGCCGGTCGCAGGGCCTGGTGGAGCGGCAGCTCAAGCTCATCGACGAGCTGGAGACCGGCGAGCAGGACCCGGACCAGCTGGCCAACCTGTTCAAGCTGGACCACCTCGCCACCCGCATGCGGCGCAACTCGGAAAACCTGCTGGTCCTCGCGGGCGAGGACGCCGGGCGCCGGTGGGGCCGGCCGATCCCGCTGGTGGACGTGCTGCGCGCGGCCACCTCCGAGGTGGAGCAGTACCACCGGATCCAGCTCACCGGCGTGCCGGACGTCGAGGTCATGGGCCACGCGGTCAACCACGTCGTCCACCTGGTGGCCGAGCTGCTGGAGAACGCGACGGTCTTCTCCTCGCCCGAGTCCAAGGTGCTGGTGCACAGCCAGCGGCTGTCCGACGGCGGCGCGATGGTGGAGATCGAGGACCGCGGCATCGGCATGAGCGGCCAGGAGATCGCCGACGCCAACGAGCGGCTGGCCCGCCCGCCGGTGTTCGACGTCTCGATCTCCCGGATGATGGGCCTGTACGTGGTCGGCCGGCTGGCCGGCCGGCACGGCATCACCGTGCGGCTGCGGCAGTCCGAGACCGGCGGCGTCAGCGCCTTCGTCCGGATCCCGCTCGACGTGCTGGCCAGCCGCTTCGAGCAGCGGCCGGACGACCCGGCCGCGGCCGGGGCGGGTGCGGCCGGCGGTGCCGCCGCCCTGGGCGGTCCGGGCGGTCCGGGTGGTCCGGGCCAGGACGGCCGGCTCGGCCGTCCCGGCGCGGTCGGCCTGCCGCCGCCGCCCGGCGTGCTCCCGCTGCCGGCCGGACCGGGCCCCCGCCCGGGCGTCGGTCCCGCCGCGGACCTGCCCCGGCGCGCCCTGCCGCAGCCGGGCGGCCCGCCCGAGCAGCCGCCGGCCGTCCCCGGGGGCACGCCGCTGCCGCGGCGCACCCCGGGCGGGGACAGCCCCGGCGTGGACACGCCGATGCTCCCGGCCGCCGGCGTCAACGGCACCCCCAACGGCCACCCCGGCAACGGCGTGCCGCCGACGATCGGCGGAGCCACCCGGGCCGACCTGGCCGGACCGCCCGCCCCGCCGTTCGGCGGTCCGCAGCCGGCGCCGCCGTTCGGCGGCCCGCAGCCGGCCCCGCCGCCCGGCGGTCCGCAGCAGCCCTTCGGCGCCCCGGCGCAGCCGTTCGGCGGCCCGCCGACGGGGTCGTACGGTCTGCCGGCCGCGCCCGGCCGCGAAGAGCGGACGCCGATCTTCGAGCAGCTGCAGTCCGAGTGGTTCCGGCAGCGGCCGGCGTCCCGGCCGCCCGGCAGCCCGGACGCGCCGGCCGCCGCGGACGGCGCGGACGGCGCCCGGCCCGACGGGTCGGCTCCGGCCGCCCAGCCGCCGGCCGCCGCCGCCCCGGCCACCGGCCCGGACCGCAGCCCGGCCCGCAGCCCGGCCCGCAGCCGGGGCCCGTCCCGGCCGCGGCGGCACCCGGCCAGGACCCGTGGGCGTCGCCCGCGGACGAGGGCTGGCGCGCCGCCGAGCGGCTGCTGCAGCCGACCAGCGGCGGCACCACCCGCGCCGGCCTGCCGATGCGGGTGCCCCAGGCGCACCTCATGCCCGGTGGTGCGGACGTTCCGCCGCCGCCCCCGGCGCCCGGCCCGCCGGCCTACCGTTCCCCCGAGGCGGTCCGCAGCCGGCTCGCCAGCTATCACCAGGGTGTCCGGCGGGGTCGGCACGCCGACCGCTCCGGTGACAACAACGGCGACAACGGGGATCGCGACCCGTCCGATGTCCTCGTCCAGCAATCCCAGGAGCAGTCGTGACCTCGTTGAGCCCCGCGGCCCAGAACCTCAACTGGCTCGTCACCAACTTCGTCGACCGGGTGCCCGGTGTGGCGCACTCGGTGGTGGTGTCGGCCGACGGCCTGTTGCTGGTGTCCTCGGAGGGGTTGCCGCGCGACCGCGCCGACCAGCTGGCCGCCGTGGCGTCCGGGCTGACCAGCCTGACCCAGGGTGCCGCCCGCTGCTTCGAGGCCGGCAACGTGGTGCAGACGGTGATCGAGATGGAGCGGGGCTTCCTGTTCCTCATGTCGATCAGCGACGGCTCCTGCCTGGCGGTGCTCGCGGCGACCAGCTGCGACGTCGGCCTGGTCGGCTACGAGATGGCGCTGCTGGTCGAGCGCACGGGTGACGTGCTCACGCCAGCGGTGCGGCACGAGCTGCAGGCCGTCCTGCCTCGATGACGACGACGACATCGGGCCGCTGCGAGCGTCGGGGTGAGCAACTACCAGCCGGAAGGCCCGCTGGTCCGGCCGTACGCGGTCACCGGCGGGCGGACCCGGCCGGACTACGAGCTGGCGATCGAGGCGCTGGTCTCGACCACCCGGCTCGGCGACCGCAGTGCCGAGTCGACCGCGCCGGAGCGTCAGCTCATCTGCGACCTGTGCCGGCGGGCCCGGTCGGTCGCCGAGATCGCCGCGTACCTCCGCATGCCTCTCGGCGTCGCGCGGGTGCTGGTGGGTGACATGGCCCAGGAAGGCCTGGTGCGGGTGCACCAGGCCGCCGCCTCGACCGATCGACCGGATCTCGCCTTGATGCAGAGGGTGTTGAATGGACTTCGAAACCTCTAGGCAGACCGCCTACGTGGACTCCAGCGCGGCGACGACCTCGGCGAAGATCGTCATCGCCGGTGGCTTCGGCGTCGGCAAGACGACGCTGGTCGGCGCGGTCTCCGAGATCGAGCCGCTCACCACCGAGGCCGTCATGACCGAGGCGAGCGCGGGCGTCGACGACCTGTCGCACACGCCCAACAAGACCACCACCACGGTGGCGATGGACTTCGGCCGGGTGTCGCTGGACAGCGACCTGATCCTCTACCTCTTCGGCACGCCCGGGCAGCACCGTTTCTGGTTCATGTGGGACGACCTGGTCCGCGGCGCGATCGGCGCGGTGGTGCTGGTGGACACCCGCCGGCTGACCGACTGCTTCGCCGCGATCGACTTCTTCGAGGCGCGCCGGCTGCCGTTCATCGTCGCGGTCAACCGGTTCGACGGGATCCTGACGCACTCCATCGAGGACGTCCGGGAGGCGCTGGCGGTCGGCGGCGCCACGCCGGTCATCCAGACCGACGCGCGCAGCCGGGAGTCGACCAAGCAGACGCTGATCACGCTGGTCGAGCACGCCATGCGGCGCACCCAGGAGGAGCTGACCGCCCGGCGCTAGCCGCTACTTGTCGACGTCGCCGACCACGAAGAAGAGGGAGCCGAGGACGGCGACCAGGTCGGGCAGCAGCGTGCCCGGCAGCAGCACCTGCAGCGCCTGCACGTTGTTGTACGACGCCGACCGCAGCTTCAGCCGCCACGGCGTCTTCTCGCCGCGGGAGACCAGGTAGTAGCCGTTGATGCCGAGCGGATTCTCCGTCCAGCAGTAGGTGTGGCCCTCGGGGGCCTTCACCGTCTTCGGCAGCCGGACGTTCACCGGCCCGGTGACCGCCGGCATCCGGTCCAGCACCGCGTCGCAGAGGTCGAGCGACACGTACACCTGCTCCAGCAGGCACTCGAACCGGGCGTGGCAGTCCCCGGCCGTGCGCACCGGCACCCGCAGCACGTCCGCCAGCTCCCCGTACGCCAGGTAGGGGTCGTCCCGCCGCAGGTCGAAGTCGACGCCGGAGCCGCGGGCGGCCGGCCCGCTCACCCCGTACGCCCGGGCGTCCGCGGCGGACAGCACCCCGACCCCGGTGGTCCGGGCCAGGAAGATCTCGTTGTGCCGGACCAGCCGCTCCAGGTCGCGGGCGACCCGGGCCCGGACGTCGGCGACCGCGTGCCGGACCCGGTCGGTCCAGCCGGCCGGCACGTCCTCCTTGAGCCCGCCGACCCGGTTGAACATGTAGTGCATCCGGCCGCCGCAGGCCTCCTCGAGCACCGCCTGCAGCGTCTCCCGCTCCCGGAAGGCGTAGAACATCGGCGTGATGGCGCCCATCTCCAGCGGGAACGAGCCGAGGAACATCAGGTGGTTGAGCACCCGGTTGAGCTCGGCGAGCAGGGTGCGCAGCCAGACCGCCCGCTCCGGCACCTCCATGCCGAGCATCCGCTCGACGGCCATCACCACGCCCAGCTCGTTGGAGAAGGCGGACAGCCAGTCGTGCCGGTTGGCCAGCACGGTGATCTGCCGGTAGTCGCGGACCTCGAAGAGCTTCTCGGTGCCGCGGTGCATGTAGCCGATGATCGGCTCGGCGGACACCACCCGCTCGCCGTCGAGCACGAGCCGGAGCCGGAGCACGCCGTGCGTGGACGGGTGCTGGGGGCCGATGTTGAGCACCATGTCGGCGGTGGGCAGGTCGTCCGCGCCCGCGCCGGTCCCCACCATGAGGGTGCGCTGAGCGCTGCCGGCGGTCACGGGAAGAAGTCTGCCAGGATGCGCCGGTGAGCGCGCCTGCCCCGGAGTCTGTCCTCTCCTCCGATCGGCCACCCGGTGGCGGCCACCGGGGGTGGTTCGCGGCGGCCGCGGCGCTGCTGGTCCTCGCGTGGGCGCTGGTCGGGACCGTGGTGGTGGTCCAGCGGGACGGGCTGGCCGCGGCCGGCGACGGCGAGTCGGCCGGGCCGAACAGCCGGGCGTCCGGGTCGAGCTGGTGCGCGGCGCCCGCTACGAGGTGTACGTCGAGGCGGACCCGACCGCCTCCGCCGGGCCGCGGGACGTCCGCTGCGTGCTGACGCCGGTCGGGGGCGGCGCGCCGTCGACCGTGCCGGTGACCGGCGGCCAGCCGGGCGCCGCGGTCGCCCGGGACGGCTTCGGGTACTGGTCCGTCGGCGGGTTCGCCGCGCCGCTGGCCGGCCCGGTCACGGTCAGCTGCGCCGGCGGGGCCGGCGGGGCCGGCCGGCTGATGGTGCGCCCGGACGACCGGCCGTACCTGGTGCTCGCCGGGGCGGTCGCGGTGGCGGCGCTGCTCGGCCTGCTGGCGCTGGCCGCCCTGGTCGTCGGGCTGGTGCGGCGGCGGCGTCGGCCCGCCGGGATGCCGCCGGCCGGCTAGCCCGAGAACGGCCAGGCGTCGCCGGCCGGCTGCGCCTGCTGCTGGCTCATCGCCGCGCGGTAGACCCGGTCGGCCGCGATGCGGACGGCCCGGTCGGTGTCGACGCCGGTCTGGTCGGCGAGGCTGACCAGCGCGAAGGCGACGTCGCCGAGCAGCACCTCCCAGTCGCGGGTCGGCCGGAACGGCCGCCGCCCGCGCTCGGTGGCCTGGACCAGCTCGTCGGCCAGCGCGCCCAGCCGGGCCTGCAGGTCGAGCAGCAGCGTGGGCGGCGTCGCGTGCAGCCCGAGACGGTCCCCGGTCTCGGCGACGAAGTGTTGGAGCTCGCGCACGCCGGAGAAGGTAGCGCACGGCACGCCCCGGAGGGGTTTCGTGCGCGTCTCAGCCCGGGGGCGGGGCCGGCTTCCGCCGGACCCGGGCCCGGGTGGCCAGCGGCGGGAAGGGCAGCGGCACCCCGACGCCCTGCACCAGCCAGCCGAAGGTGCCCAGCCCGGTGCGGTCGATCAGCTCCGCGGCCTCGCCGGCCCGCTGCAGGCCGCGCAGGTACGCCGCCGGGTCGGTCGTGGCCAGCTCGCGCGGCGGCCGGCGGGCGTCCACCCCGAGCGCCTGCAGCGCGGCCCGCTGGTCGTCCAGCCGGGTCTCGGTCGCCCCGGCGGCCACCCCGGCGGCGGCGACCGAGTCCAGGGCCACGTGCGCGGTCAGGTCGCAGGAGCCGTCCGGCACCGGCTGCACCTGCAGGCCGCCGCGGTAGCCGGTCAGCGTGCCGTCCGGGGGCCGCCGCCCGGCCTCGTGCCCGTAGTCGACCGCGACCGCCACCCCGCGGGCCAGCCGGCCGACGGCGGTCGCCCAGGCCTCGTCCCGGCTGCGGCCGACCTCGGCCCGGTCGCCGACCGCGGCCAGCGGCCACCAGCGCTCCAGCCAGGCCGCGTCGGCGCCGGCCGGCGGGTCGCCCATCGACTCGGCCCCGGTCGGCGCGACCAGCACCACCCGGGGTCCGGTCGCGGTCTGCTCGACCAGGTCCAGCGGCACGTCGTCGAGCCACTCGTTGGCCACCAGCAGGCCGGTCAGCGCGGGCAGCTCGGCGACGTCGCGGAGCACCCGGACGCCGGGCAGCTCGACCGGCCCGACCTCGACCGCGGTGAGCCGCAGCCGCTCCCGCAGCGCCGGCTCGGCGGCGGCGCGGACCGCGGCGAGCAGCTCGCCGCGGCCGGCGCCGACGTCCACCAGGTCCAGCGGGTCCGGCCGGTCGAGGGCCCGGTCCACCCGGCGCAGCAGCTCCAGCACCGCGCCGGCGAAGAGCGGGGAGGCGTGCACGGAGGTGCGGAAGTGGGCGGCCGGCGCCTCGCCGCGGGCGTAGAAGCCGCCGGGGGCGTAGAGCGCCGCCGCCCACGCCTCCCGCCACGGCCGCGCGACGCCCACGCCGGAAGCGTAGGCGCCGGCGGCTCAGGCGGCGTCGAGCACCAGCCCGCCCGCCGCCGCCGCTGCCGCGAGGAAGCTGTAGTTGTAGTTGATCCGGGCCGCCTCGTTCGCGTTCGGGTACATGTTCGTGCAGCTGGTCGGCGCGGAGCTGCCGGACATCAGGTCCGCGCACAGCCCGGTGCGCCGGTCCGGCAGCCCGAGGATGTGGCCGAACTCGTGGGACGCGATCCGCGGCGGGTAGTAGCCCTGCTGGACCGCCTGGCGTCCCATGTAGACGGTGCCGCGGCCGCCGGGGCGGATCGGGCCGAGGGTGGCCCGGGGCCAGTTGTTGTCCGCGATGACCCGCACGTTCGCCGTCTGGCCGGCGGCGGCCTTGACGATCCGGACGTTGGTCACCCGGCTGTTCAGCGCGGCCACCCCGGTCGCGACGGCGCTCTTGAACTCGCCGGCCAGGCTGTCGTCGTACGTGAGGGTGGTGACCGCCAGCGTGGTCACCGGCGCCGCGGGAGCCGCCGGGGCGGCCTGGGCGGCGGGGGCGCCGGCCACGCCGAGCGCGGCGGTGGTGAGGGCGGCGGCGGACAGCGCGAGCATGCGTCGGCGCATGGGGGGTCCCTTTCGTCGGGGTTGCGACCTGTCCAGGCCTGGATGGGTCCTGATGGCCCTGATGCTGCTCGCCCGTACGGCCTAAGGCAACGCAGATCACACCTCCGGACGAACGGAACCGGCCGTACCCTGGCCGCGACCGGTACCCCTGCTCGAGGACTGGATCACCGCATGAGCGCAGAGCTGCGCGCCCCGGCCGTGGCCGTGGGCGTCATCGGCACCGGACGGGTGGGCGCCGTGCTCGGCGCCGCGCTGGCCCGCTCGGGCCTCCCCGTCACCGCCGCCACCGGGGTCTCCGCCGAGTCCGTCGACCGCGCCGCCCGGCTGCTGCCCGGCGTGCCGCTGCGGCCCGCCGACGAGGTCGTGGCCCGGTCCGACCTGGTGCTGCTGGCCGTCCCGGACGACCAGCTCGGCCCGCTGGTGGCCGGGCTGGCCGACACCGGCGCGTGGCGCGCCGGCCAGGTGGTCGCGCACACGTCCGGGGCGCACGGGCTGGCCGTGCTCGCGCCGGCCGCCCGGTCCGGGGTGCGGCCGCTGGCCCTGCACCCGGCGATGACCTTCACCGGCACCGCCGCGGACCTGGACCGGCTGCCCGGCACCAGCTTCGGGGTCACCGTGGCCGGGCCGGAGCGGGCGCTGGCCGAGGCGCTGGTGCGCCGGCTCGGCGGCACCCCGGTCGCCGTCGCCGAGGAGGCCCGCCCGCTCTACCACGCGGCGCTCGTGGTCGGCGCCAACCACCTGGTCACCCTGGTCAACGAGGCCACCGACCTGCTCCGCCGGGCCGGCGTCGGCGACCCCGGCCGGGTGCTCCGGCCGCTGCTGCAGGCCGCCCTGGACAACGCGCTGGCCAGCGGCGACGCGGCGCTGACCGGGCCGGTGTCCCGGGGCGACGCCGGCACCGTGGCCGGTCACCTGCGCACGCTGGCCGAGCAGGCGCCGGACGCCGTTCCCGGCTACGCGGCGCTGGCCCGGCTGACCGCCGGGCGCGCGCTCGCCGCCGGCCGGTTGTCGCCGGCCCAGGCCGGCCCGCTGCTCGACGTGCTCGGCGAGCCCGATCACCCCCGCCCGGCCGGCGGCCGGTTGTCGCCGGCTCCGGCCGGCCCGCTGCTCGGCGAGCCGGACCGTCCCGCCGCGCCACCCCACCGCCGACCGGCCGCTGCCCGCCCGGACCGACGCATGACTCCCGGCCGTCCCACGTCCGGTCGGACCGCCCCGGCCCCCACCGGCGCGGGTCGGACCGCGCCGGGCCGGATCGACCTGGCCGATCCGGAGCTGGACGGGGTGGAGGACCCATCCCGGCCGGCTGGTGCTCTGCCTCGCCCGCCGGGGCAGAGCACCAGCCGCCGGGACGAGCACTCCCGGCGGCTGGCCGTCCGTGCGGCGCCGGCTGCCCCGCCCGGCGCCGGCCCGCCCGACGCCGGCCCGGGCGACGGTGGCCCGGGGGACGCCGGCGGCCCGGCCGGGGTCGGTGGCCCGGGGGACGGTGGCCCGGGCGACGGTGGCCGGGCGGGGGTGGCCGGGAGGGTGGGGGACCCCCGCGGGGACCGGCCCCGGTCGTGGTGCGGAGCCGGGCCGAGCTGGCGACCGCGCTGGCCGCGGTCCGCGCCGGCGGCCGCCGGGTCGCGCTGGTGCCCACCATGGGCGCGCTGCACGAGGGCCACCTGGCCCTGGTCCGCGCCGCCGCCGCCCGCGCCGACGCGGTGCTCGCCTCGATCTTCGTCAACCCGCTGCAGTTCGGCGCCGGCGAGGACCTGGACCGCTACCCGCGTACCCCGGAGGCGGACCTGGCCGCGCTGGCCGCCGAGGGCGTCGAGCTGGTCTTCGCGCCGCCGGCGGAGGAGATGTATCCGGGCGGCCCGCCGGCGGTGACCGTCGACCCCGGGCCGCTCGGCGGGCTGCTGGAGGGCGCCAGCCGCCCCGGTCACTTCGCCGGCGTGCTGACCGTGGTCACCAAGCTCTTCGGCCTGCTGCGGCCGGACGTGGCCGTCTTCGGCGAGAAGGACTACCAGCAGCTGGTGCTGATCCGCCGGGCCGCCGCCGACCTCGAGCTCGGCGTCGAGGTGGTCGGCGTGCCGACCGTACGGGAGCCCGACGGGCTGGCGCTGTCCAGCCGCAACCGCTACCTGTCCGAGGTCGACCGGGCCCGGGCGCTGTCGCTGTCGCGGGCGCTGCGGGCCGGGGCGGCGGCCGGCCGGGCCGGTGCCGGTGCGGTGCTCGCCGCCGCCACCGCGGAGCTGGCCGACCCCGGGCTGGCCGTCGACTACCTGGCGCTGCGCGGGACCGACCTCGGCGCCGCCCCGGACGCCGGCCCGGCCCGGCTGCTGGTCGCCGCCCGGGTGGGCGGCACCCGGCTGATCGACAACGTGCCGCTCGTGCTGGGCCGTCCTTGAGCCCGGCGCCGGAGGCCGGCCGGGCACCCCGGCTGCCGCGGCGGCTGACCGCCCCCGACCCCGGCTGGACCCACCGCACCGACGTGGTCGTCGCCGGCTCCGGCATCGCCGGGCTGTCCGCCGCGCTGCACGCCCGCGCCGCCGGCCACGCGGTCACGGTGGTCACCAAGGTGACCATCGGCGCCGGCTCCACCCGGTGGGCGCAGGGCGGCATCGCGGCCGCGCTCGACCCGGCCGACTCGCCCGCCGACCACCTCGCCGACACGCTCGCCGCCGGCGTCGGGCTGTGCGACGAGGCCGCCGTACGGGTGCTGGTGGAGGAGGGTCCGGCCCGGGTCCGGGAGCTCATCGCGGCCGGCGCCCGCTTCGACACCGACCCGGCCGGCGGGCTGGCGCTGACCCGGGAGGGCGGCCACCACCGGGACCGGATCGTGCACGCCGGCGGCGACGCCACCGGCGCCGAGGTGCAGCGCGCGCTGGAGGAGGCGGTCCGGGCCGACCCGGGCATCACCGTGGTCGAGCACGCGCTGGTGCTCGACCTGCTGACCGCCGCCGACGGCCGGGCCGCCGGGGTGACCCTGCACGTGCTCGGCGAGGGCACCCCGGACGGCGTCGGCGCGGTGCTGGCCCGCGCGGTGGTGCTGGCCACCGGCGGGATGGGCCAGGTCTTCGCGGCCACCACCAACCCGGCGGTGTCCACCGGCGACGGCGTCGCGCTCGCGCTGCGGGCCGGCGCGGTGGTCACCGACCTGGAGTTCGTCCAGTTCCACCCGACCGCGCTGTGGCTCGGGCCGGCCGCCCGCGGGCAGCAGCCGCTGGTCAGCGAAGCGGTCCGGGGCGAGGGCGCGGTGCTGGTGGACGCGGCCGGCAAGCGGGTCATGGCCGGCGTGCACGAGCTGGCCGACCTGGCGCCCCGGGACGTGGTGGCCAAGGAGATCTTCCGGGTGATGCGGGCCGAGGGCCTGGACCACGTCTGGCTGGACGCCCGCGGGCTGGGCCGGGAGCGGCTGGAGCGGCGCTTCCCGTCGATCGTCGCCCGCTGCCGGCAGGCCGGCATCGACCCGGTCTCCCAGCCGATCCCGGTGGTGCCGGCGGCGCACTACGCCAGCGGCGGGGTGCGCACCGACCGGCACGGCCGCACCTCCGTCCCCGGCCTGTACGCCTGCGGCGAGGTCGCCTGCACCGGCGTGCACGGGGCCAACCGGCTGGCCTCGAACAGCCTGCTGGAGGGCCTGGTCTTCGCCGGCCGGATCGGCGCCGCGCTGGCCCGGGAGCTGCCCCCGCCGGCCGAGCCGGCCCCGGCCGGCCCGGCCGACACCGCCCCGGCCGGCCTGGTCGACCCGGCGGCCCGGCCGGAGCTGGCCCGGCGGATGTCCGCCGGCGCCGGCGTGCTCCGGACCGGCGAGGGCCTGGCCGCCACCGCCGCCGCCCTCGCCGCCGCCGGCCCCGCCGGCCCAGCCGGCCCCGCCGGCCCCGCCGGCCCCGCCGGCCCAGCCGGCCCCGCCGGCCCAGCCGCCGCCCCGGCCGAGCCGGGCCCGGACGCCTGGGACGCGACCAACCTGCACACCGTCTCCACCGTGCTGGTCGCCGCCGCGACCCGCCGCGAGGAGACCCGCGGCTGCCACTGGCGCGAGGACTTCGCCGAGCGCGACGATGCCCGCTGGCGCGGCCACCTGCTGACCACGCTGGGCGCCGACGGCGTGCTCACCGACACCTACCAGGCGGTCCACTGACATGCTGCTCGCGGTCGACATCGGCAACACCAACACCGTGCTCGGCGTCTTCGACGACGGCACCCTGGTCGAGTCCTGGCGGGTGAAGACCGACGCCCGGGACACCGCGGACGAGCTCGCGCTGACGTACCGGGGGCTGCTCGGGTCGACCAAGGTGGACGGGGTGGCGGCCTGCTCGACGGTGCCGGCGGTGCTGGCCCAGCTGCGCATCATGCTGTCCCGCTACTACCCCAACCTGCCCGCGGTGGTGGTCGAGCCGGGCGTGCGCACCGGGGTGCCGCTGCTCTACGACAACCCCAAGGAGGTGGGCTCGGACCGGATCGTCAACGCGCTGGCCGCGTACCACCTGTACGGCGGGCCGGCGATCGTCGTCGACTTCGGCACCTCGACCAACTTCGACGTGGTCAGCGCGAAGGGCGAGTTCCTCGGCGGGGTGCTGGCGCCCGGCATCGAGATCAGCATCGACGCGCTCGCCGCCCGGGCCGCCCGGCTGATCAAGGTCGAGCTGACCCGGCCCCGGGCGGTCATCGGCAAGAGCACGGTGGAGGCGCTGCAGTCCGGCATCCTGTACGGCTTCGCCGGCCAGATCGACGGGCTGGTGCGGCGGATCCAGGCCGAGCTGGGCGGCGGGGCCACGGTCATCGCGACCGGCGGGCTGGCCCAGGTGGTGATCGCGGAGAGCGAGACCCTGCAGGTGTACGAGCCGGACCTCACCCTGGTCGGGCTCCGGCTGGTCTACGAGCGCAACGCGTAACGCTCGACCGTGGTCACGTACGGCATCGAGAAGTACTGCCGCCCGACCAGCGCCGGGTGCGTCCGGGCCAGCTCGGCCACCCGGGCCAGCAGCTGGTCCCGCTCGCCGGCCGGCATCCGGATCGCGTAGCTGCGGGAGCTGACCAGGTCGACCAGCGAGCCCGCGTCCAGCGGCTGCTCGTGCGTGGTCCGGTGCAGCTCGGCCGGGCCGAACAGCGGGCCGAGGTCCGGCGGCAGGTAGTCCCGGGTCTCGCTGGCGTGGTCGCCGGTCTCCCCGATGATCTCCGACAGCGCCCGCACCCAGGCCACCGCGTCGTCCCGGGCGTTGTAGAAGATGCCGAGCACCCCGCCCGGCCGCAGCACCCGGGCGATCTCCGGCAGCGCGACGGCCCGGTCGAACCAGTGGAACGCCTGCCCGGCCACCACCAGGTCCACCGACGCGTCCGGCAGCGGGATCGCCTCGGCGGAGCCGGGCAGCACGGCGGCCGCCGGCACCACCCGGGCCAGCACCTCGCGCATGCCGGCCGCCGGCTCCACCGCGACGCTGTCCACCCCGCGGTCGGTGAGCAGCCGGGTCAGCTTGCCGGTGCCGGCCCCGAGGTCGAGCGCGCGCAGCCCGGGCCGCCCCCGCACCGGCGCCAGCACGTAGTCGACCGCTGACCCTGCGTAGTCCGGACGGCCCCGCTCGTACGTCTCCGCGATCGTCTCCGCGGTCCACGACGCCGCGGCCACCCGGTCCGGTCCCATCCGGTGCAGGGTACGACCCGGGTCGGCGGATACCCTCGTCTCCCGTGACCCAGGCGCCGGCGGCCGAGCAGAGCGACGACATCTCGGAGCAGCAACGTGTCCGGCGGGAGAAGCTCGACCGGCTGCGCGCCGCCGGCACGGAGCCGTACCCGGTGGGCGTCCCCCGGACGGACACGCTGGCCGAGGTGCACGCCGCCAATCCGGACCTGCCGCCGGACACCCGGACCGGGCAGCGGGTCGGCGTCACCGGCCGGGTCATCTTCATGCGCAACACCGGCAAGCTGTGCTTCGCCACCCTGCGTGAGGGCGGCGCCGCCGGCACCGAGCTGCAGGCCATGCTCTCCCTGGACCGGGTCGGCCCGGAGTCGCTGGCCGCCTGGAAGGCCGACGTCGACCTCGGTGACCACGTCTTCGTGGCCGGCGAGGTGATCACCTCCCGGCGCGGCGAGCTGTCGGTGCTGGCCGACGAGTGGCGGCTGACCGCGAAGGCGCTGCGCCCGCTGCCGGTCGCGCACAAGCCGATGTCGGACGAGGCGCGGGTCCGGCAGCGGTACGTCGACCTGGTGGTCCGGCCGGAGGCGCGCCGGATGGTCGAGGCCCGCTACACGGTGGTCCGGTCGCTGCGCGACGAGCTGCACCGGCGCGGCTTCCTCGAGGTGGAGACGCCGATGCTGCAACTGCAGCAGGGCGGCGCGAACGCCCGGCCGTTCGTGACGCGGAGCAATTCCCTGGACACCGAGCTGTTCCTGCGCATCGCCCCCGAGTTGTTCCTCAAGCGGGCGGTGGTCGGCGGGATCGAGAAGGTGTTCGAGATCAACCGCAACTTCCGCAACGAGGGCATCGACGCCACCCACAGTGCCGAGTTCGCGATGCTGGAGGCGTACGAGGCGTACGGGGACTACGACTCGATGGCGGTGCTCACCCGGGAATTGGTGCAGGCGGCCGCGGTGGCGCTCTGTGGTGACACCGTGGTGACACACTTCGACGGGACGGAATACGACTTCGGCGGGGAATGGGCCGAGGTGCGGCTCTACGACGCGGTCTCCGCGGCGGTGGGGGAAGCAGTCACTCCGGCCACGCCATTGGCCCGGCTCCGCGAGATCGCCGCCGCGCACGACGTCCTGGTGAATCCGGCCTGGTCGGCCGGAAAGCAGGTCGAGGAGCTGTTCGAGGCGCTGGTGCAGCACACGCTGGTGGCGCCGACCTTCGTCCGGGACTACCCGCTGGAGACGTCCACGCTGGTCCGGGCGCACCGGGACACCCCCGGCGTGGCCGAGAAATGGGATCTCTACGTGACCGGCGTGGAGCGGGCCACCGGCTATTCGGAGCTGGTCGACCCGGTCGTGCAGCGAGCCCGATTCCTGGAGCAGGCCACCCAGGCCGCCGCCGGCGACCCGGACGCGATGCGGCTGGACGAGGACTTCCTGCGCGCCCTCGAGTACGGCATGCCGCCGTCCGGGGGGATCGGAATGGGCATCGACCGGTTGTTGCAGATGTTGACCGGTGCACGCGGGATTCGTGAGACCATCCTGTTCCCACTGGTGCGGCCCGAGTAGGGGGCCCTGGCAATTCCGAGGAGTTGTCTGGCATGCTGATCGACAACGACTCCGGAAAGAGGCCCCGCATGGCGCAGAAAGTGCAAGTGTTGCTCGTCGACGACCTCGACGGCGGCGAAGCGTCGGAAACCGTGAGCTTCGCGCTCGACGGCACTTCCTACGAGATCGATCTCTCCGGGAAGAACGCTGACGAGCTGCGCGACGTGTTCGCCAAGTATGTCGGAGTGGCCCGCAAGGCCGGGCGCTCCGGCGGCTCCTCGGGCGGGCGGGCCAGCGCCTCCCGCAGCCGCGGCAGCACCGCGATGGACCGGGACCAGGCCGCGGCGATCCGGTCCTGGGCGAAGAAGCAGGGTCTGAAGGTGAGCGACCGGGGCCGGATCCCGGCCACGATCATCGAGCAGTACAACCAGTCCGCCTGACCGGATCGGGGCCGGTCGGCCGCCGGCGGGGGCGGCTCGGGGGAGAGGCGCCGGGAGCCTGCGGGCCCCGGCGCCTCAGCGTGCCCGGGCCCGCCGCGCCCGGGCCGGCGGGCGGCGTTCGCCGTCGGCGTACCGGGCGCGGAACACCGACCCGGTCCGCAACAGTTCTGCCTGGTGACGGTCGCAGCGGCGGCCGTCCCGGATGGCTTCACTGCGGTGCCCCAGCGGGCACGTCGTCCCGACGCGGGAAGGACGGGCCCCCCGGGCGCGGCTAGAGTTGGGACAGGACGGGGCGCCGAGGCCCGGTGACCAGTCCCGCACGGTGCGTCGGTCCCCTCCACGGGGGCGAGCTCCCGGGGCCAGGCACGTGAGGAGAGAGACATGTTCGAGCGATTCACCGACCGGGCCCGCCGGGTCGTGGTCCTGGCGCAAGAAGAGGCCAGGATGCTCAACCACAACTACATCGGGACCGAGCACATCCTCCTGGGGTTGATCCACGAGGGCGAGGGTGTGGCGGCGAAGGCGCTGGAGTCGTTGGGCATCTCGCTGGAGGGCGTCCGCAGCCAGGTCGAGGAGATCATCGGCCAGGGCCAGCAGGCGCCGAGCGGGCACATCCCGTTCACCCCGCGGGCCAAGAAGGTGCTGGAGCTCTCGCTGCGCGAGGCGCTCCAGCTGGGGCACAACTACATCGGCACCGAGCACATCCTGCTGGGCCTGATCCGCGAGGGCGAGGGTGTCGCCGCGCAGGTCCTGGTCAAGCTGGGGGCCGATCTCAACCGGGTGCGGCAGCAGGTCATCCAGCTGCTCTCCGGATACCAGGGCAAGGAGCCCGCCGGCACCGCGTCCGAGGGGACCCCCTCGACCTCGCTCGTGCTGGACCAGTTCGGTCGCAACCTCACCGCCGCCGCCCGGGAGTCGAAGCTCGACCCGGTGATCGGCCGGGAGAAGGAGATCGAGCGGGTCATGCAGGTGCTGTCCCGCCGCACCAAGAACAACCCGGTGCTGATCGGCGAGCCGGGCGTCGGCAAGACCGCCGTGGTGGAGGGGCTGGCCCAGGCGATCGTCAAGGGCGAGGTGCCCGAGACGCTCAAGGACAAGCAGCTCTACACGCTCGACCTCGGCGCGCTGGTCGCCGGCTCCCGCTACCGCGGTGACTTCGAGGAGCGCCTGAAGAAGGTGCTCAAGGAGATCCGCACCCGCGGCGACATCATCCTGTTCATCGACGAGCTGCACACGCTGGTCGGGGCGGGCGCCGCCGAGGGCGCGATCGACGCCGCGTCGATCCTCAAGCCGATGCTGGCCCGGGGCGAGCTGCAGACGATCGGCGCGACCACCCTGGACGAATACCGCAAGCACCTGGAGAAGGACGCCGCGCTGGAGCGGCGCTTCCAGCCCATCCAGGTCGGCGAGCCGACCGTCGCGCACACCATCGAGATCCTCAAGGGCCTCCGCGACCGGTACGAGGCCCACCACCGGGTGTCGATCACCGACGCCGCGCTGGTCGCCGCGGCCGGCCTGGCCGACCGCTACATCTCCGACCGCTTCCTGCCGGACAAGGCGATCGACCTGATCGACGAGGCCGGCTCCCGGATGCGGATCCGGCGCATGACCGCGCCGCCGGACCTGCGCGAGTTCGACGAGCGGATCGCCGGCGTGCGCCGGGAGAAGGAGTCCGCGATCGACGCGCAGGACTTCGAGAAGGCGGCGTCGCTGCGCGACCGGGAGAAGCAGCTGCTGGCGGCGAAGGCCACCCGGGAGAAGGAGTGGAAGGCCGGCGACATGGACGTCGTCGCCGAGGTCGACGACGAGCAGATCGCCGAGGTGCTGGCCACCTGGACCGGCATCCCCGTGTTCAAGCTGACCGAGGAGGAGACCTCCCGGCTGCTGCACATGGAGGAGGAGCTGCACAGGCGGGTGGTCGGCCAGGAGCAGGCCATCAAGGCCGTCTCCCAGGCGATCCGGCGCACCCGGGCCGGCCTGAAGGACCCGAAGCGGCCCGGCGGCTCGTTCATCTTCGCCGGCCCGTCCGGCGTCGGGAAGACCGAGCTGTCCAAGGCGCTGGCCGAGTTCCTCTTCGGCGACGACGACTCGCTGATCCAGCTGGACATGTCCGAGTTCCACGACCGCTACACGGTGTCCCGGCTGGTCGGGGCGCCCCCCGGCTACGTGGGGTATGACGAGGGCGGCCAGCTGACCGAGAAGGTGCGGCGCAAGCCGTTCTCGGTGGTGCTCTTCGACGAGGTGGAGAAGGCCCACCCGGACGTCTTCAACACGCTGCTGCAGGTGCTGGAGGACGGCCGGCTGACCGACGGCCAGGGCCGGATCGTGGACTTCAAGAACACGGTGCTGATCCTGACCACCAACCTCGGCACCCGGGACATCGCCAAGGCGGTCTCGCTCGGCTTCCAGGCCGGCAACGACGAGTCCAGCAACTACGAGCGCATGAAGAACCGGGTCACCGACGAGCTCAAGCAGCACTTCCGGCCCGAGTTCCTCAACCGGATCGACGACATCATCGTCTTCCACCAGCTCACCGAGGAAGAGATCGTCCTGATCGTCGACATCATGCTCACCCGGGTCGACGGCCAGCTCCGCAACAAGGACATGGGGCTGGAGCTGACCACCGCGGCGAAGGCCCTGCTGGCGAAGAAGGGCTGGGACCCGGTGCTGGGGGCGCGGCCGCTGCGCCGCACCATCCAGCGGGAGATCGAGGACGCGCTGTCGGAGAAGATCCTCTTCAACGAGCTGCGCCCAGGGCAGATCGTGGTCGTCGACACCGAGACGGACGAGGGCAGCGAGCAGGCCCGGTTCACCTTCCGGGGCGAGCCGAAGCCGACGCCGGTGCCGGACGCGCCGCTGCTCGACGTGACCGCCGAGGGCTCCGAGTAGTCCTTCCCGACCGCGAGCGGCGGGACCCCACCCGGGGTCCCGCCGCTGCGTCGTTCCGGGCCGGTCAGCCTCAGCGGGCGGTGCGGCGGCGGAAGAGCGTCACCGACAGCGCGTACGAGGCGACCAGCAGGCCGCCGCACCACGCCACCGCAAGCCAGCCGCTGGACCCGATCGGGGTGCCGAGCAGCAGCCCGCGCAGCGTCTCGATGATCGGTGTGACCGGCTGGTGGTCGGCGACCGCCCGCAGCACCGCGGGCATCGTCCCGGTCGGCACGAAGGCGCTGGACAGGTACGGCAGGAAGAGCACGAAGAAGGTGAAGCCGCTGGCCGCCTCGACGCTGCGGGCGAGCAGCCCGAGCGCCACCGACAGCCACGACATGGCCAGCACGAAGAGCAGCAGCACGCCGGCCACCGCGACCCACTCGACCGGCCCGGCGGTCGGCCGGAAGCCGCTGAGCCAGGCCACCCCGACCACCAGCGCGGTGGAGAACGTGTTGCGGGCCAGGCTGGCCACCACGTGCCCGGTCAGCACGGCCGAGCTGAGGATCGGCAGCGACCGGAACCGGTCGATGATGCCCTCGGTCATGTCGCTGGCCACGTCGACCGCGGTGGACGCCGCGCCGTAGCCGGTGCAGAGCAGGATGATGCCGGGCACCACGTAGTTCACGTACTCGGTGCCGGTCTCGATCGCGCCGCCGAAGACGTACACGAACAGCAGCATGAGCAGCACCGGCAGCACCACCGCCATCAGCAGCGCGTCCGGGTTGCGGACGGTGTGCCGGAGGCTGCGCCGGATCATGGTGAGCGAGTCGGAGACCGCCTCGGTGGCGGTGAGCGCGGTCACCGGGCCACCGCCATCTGGTCGCGGCCGGCGGTGCTCGCCCCGGCTCCGGTCAGGGTGAGGAAGACGTCGTCGAGCGTGGGCCGGTGCAGCGACAGCGTGGCCACCTCGACGCCGGCCGCCGCGAGCCGGTCCAGCACCAGCCGGACGTGCTCGGCCGACCCGTCGGTGGCCACCCGGACGGTCCGGGCGGCGGGGTCGGTGCGCACCGCGCCGATCAGCTCGGCGGCCCGGGACACGTCCGCGGCGTCGGCGAGGACCAGCTCGACCTGCTCGTCGCCGATGCCGCGCTTGAGCTCGTCGCCGGTGCCGGTGGCGAGCACCCGGCCGCCGTCCAGCACCGCGATCCGGTCGGCCAGCCGGTCGGCCTCCTCCAGGTACTGCGTGGTCAGCAGGATGGTCACCCCGTCGGCGACCAGCGCGCGGACCACGTCCCAGACCGCCTGCCGGCTGCGCGGGTCCAGCCCGGTGGTCGGCTCGTCCAGGAAGAGCACCTCCGGCCGGCCCATCAGGCTCATGGCCAGGTCCACCTTGCGGCGCATGCCGCCGGAGTAGGTCTTCACCCGGCGGCGGGCGGCCTCGGTCAGGTCGAGCCGGTCCAGCAGCTCGGCGGCCCGGCGGCGCGCCTCGGCCGGCGGCAGGTGCCGCAGCCGGCCGATCATCAGCAGGTTTTCCTCCGCGGTGAGCACCTCGTCCACCGCGGCCGACTGCCCGGTCAGGCTGATCGCCCGGCGCACCGCGGCCGGGTGGCGGACCACGTCGTGGCCGGCCACGGTGGCGGTGCCGGCGTCCGGCGGCACCAGCGTCGCGAGCACCCGGACGGCGGTGGTCTTGCCGGCCCCGTTGGGGCCGAGCAGCGCCAGCACCTCGCCGCGGCCGACCACCAGGTCCACGCGGTCGAGCACGGTACGCGCCCCGTACGACTTCGTCAGGCCGTCCGTGCGGATGGCCGCGTCGCCGGTCATCGGCGCCCTCCCCTCAGTTGGTGTATGACGTACACAAGTTAGAGTAGGGCATACACAGCCTTAGGATGTCAACCGATGGATGAGCCGGGATCGGGGTTGCCGCCGGCGGTCGAGCTGCTCTGGGGCCTGCGCGAGAAGGGCCGCCGCGGCGGCCCGAAGCCGGCCCTCAGCCTGGACAAGATCGTCGCCGCCGCGGTCGCGCTGGCCGACGAGGGCGGCATCGCCGCGCTGTCCATGAGCCGGCTGGCCGAGCGGCTCGGCTTCACCCCGATGTCCCTCTACCGGTACGTGGGCAGCAAGGACGAGCTGCTGCTGCTGGTGCTCGACGCGGGCATCGGCCTCCCGTCGGCCCGGCCGGGCGGGCCGTGGCAGGACCGGGTGCGGGGCTGGTGCCAGGAGCTGACCCTCTGCTACCGGCAGCACCCGTGGATGCTCGACGTGCCGATCAGCGGGCTGCCGGCCGGGCCCAACCAGCTCGCCTGGTTCGACCGGGGGCTGGCCGCGCTCGGCGAGACCACCCTGGACGAGGCGGAGAAGGCCAGCGCGGTGCTGCTGCTGGCCACCTTCGTGCGCACCCAGGCGCAGCTGGTCCGGGACATCGTCGCCGCGATGGCCGCCGACGCGACCGAGCAGCCGTGGTCGGCGGTGGTGACCCGGCTCGCCGACCCGGAGCGGTATCCGGCGGTGGCGAAGGTGATCGCGGCCGGCGTCTTCGACGACGACGCCACCCCGCCCGGGCAGGGTGAGCAGGCCTTCCCGGACGACGAATACTCCTTCGGCCTGGAGCGCATCCTCGACGGCCTCGACGCCCTCGACCACACCCGCCGCCCCCCGCCCCGCGAGTGACGCCCCCGCCCCGCGAGTGACGCCCCCGCCCCGCGAGTGACGCCCCCGCCCCGCGAGTGACGCCCGGAGCGCCGTCACCCGCCCCGGGCCACCGTCACTCGCCAGCGGAAGGCGTCACTCGGGGGAGGCGTCGGCGAGTGACGCCTCCGCCGCGCGAGTGACGCCCGCCGGCCGCGAGTGACGGCTCCGGCGCGCGGGTGACGGCTGGGGCGCCGTCAGTGGACCCGGGACTCCGTCACTCGGCCGGGGGAGGCGTCACTCGGTGGTGGCTCGGTGGGGGAGCCGGGGAGGGCGAAGCGGCCGTCGGGGAGCGGGTCGACGAGGCCGTCCGCGACCAGGCCGTCCAGGGCGCGGGCGCGCTGGCCCGGGTCGGTCGTCCAGACGGCGGCCAGCGCGGCCGCGTCGACCGGCCCGGCGGCGGCCCGCAGCACGCCGAGCAGCAGCCCGCGCACCTGCCGGTCGGTGCCGGCGAAGGCCTGCACCGGCCGCGCCGGCCCCTCGTACGGCGGGCTGCCGGCGGCCCGCCACCGGCACCGGTCCCGCACCGGGCACCGCCCGCAGCGCGGCGCCCGCGCGGTGCAGACCAGCGCGCCGAGCTCCATCACCGCCACCCCGAAGCGGGCCGCCCGGGCCGGCTCGGCCGGCAGCAGCACCTCGACCGCGGCGAGGTCCCGCGCGGTGGCCGGCGGGCCGGCGTCGCCCTGGCCCTGCACCGCCCGGGCGACCACCCGGCGGACGTTGGTGTCCACCACCGGGTGGCGCCGGCCGTAGGCGAACGAGGCCACCGCCCGCGCCGTGTACGCCCCCACGCCGGGCAGCGCGAGCAGCTCGGCCAGCTCCGCCGGCACCACCCCGCCGTGCCGCTCGGTGATCGCCACCGCGGCCTGGTGCAGCCGCAGCGCCCGCCGCGGGTAGCCCAACCGGCCCCACATCCGGACCGCCTCGCCGGCCGGCGCCGCGGCCAGCGCGGCCGGGTCCGGCCAGCGCGCCAGCCACGCCTCGTACGCCGGCAGCACCCGCGCCACCGGCGTCTGCTGCAACATCATCTCGCTGACCAGCACCGCCCAGGCGGACGTGCCGGGGCGGCGCCAGGGCAGGTCCCGGGCGTGCTCGCCGTACCAGTCGAGCACCGGCTCCGCGATCTCCATCGCCGCCGAGACTAGTGCCGCCGGCAGCGCGGCGCGGCTCCCCGGGCCGGGCCGGGGCCGCGGCTACGGTGGTCCGGTGCTGCACCCGGTGGGCCCACTGCCGGCGCCGGTCTACTGGCGGCGCCGGGCGCTGGCGTTCGCCGTGGTGCTGGTGGTCCTGTTGGTCGGCTGGGCCGTGCTCCCCGACGGCGGGTCGGACCGCCCGGACACCGCCGCCGCCGTCGGCTCGCCCACCCCGGAGGGCGGCACGGCGTCGTCCCTGGCGGCCACGCCGCCGGCCGGCGACCGCGGCGGCTCCGGAGGCGTCGGCTCGACCGGGGGACCGGCCACCGCGACCCCGAGCCCGGCGCCGGCCAGCAGCCCCCCGCCGGCGCCGCCGAAGCCGTGCTCGGACAAGGCGCTGCAGCTGCGCATCCTGCCCGAGCGCCCGGCGTACGAGGTGGGTCAGCAGCCGGTGCTCGACCTGGTGGTGCGCAACGTCTCGACGGTGGCCTGCGTGCGCGACCTGGGCGCCGCGCACCAGGAGGTCCTGCTCTACGACGTGCGCAACCGGCGGCTGTGGTCGAGCAACGACTGCTACCCCGGCGGCACCCGGGACCCGCAGGTGCTCGGCCCGGGCGACTCGGCGAGCTTCTCGGTGACCTGGTCCGGGCTGTCGTCCCGGCCGGAGTGCGCGGGGGAGCGGGTGCGGGTCGGCCCGGGCGGCTACACGCTGCTCGGCCGGCTGGGCACGCTGACCAGCAAGCGGTCGCCGATCCGGCTGACCTGACCGCGAGCGGCCGGCCGAGCCGGCCAGCCGGTCGAGCCGGTCGAGCCAGCCGGTCAGCCCAGCCGGTCGAGTCGCCAGCCGGTCGAGTCAGCCCAGTCGGTCGAGCCAGCCCAGTCGGTCGAGTCAGCCCAGCCGGCTCAGACGTAGCGCTCCAGGATGCTGGACTCGGCCAGCCGGGACAGGCTCTCCCGCACGCTCCGCGCCCGCGACTCGCCGACGCCCTCCACCGTCTGCAGGTCGTCGACCGTGGCGGCGAGCAGCTTCTGCAGTCCGCCGAAGTGGTCGACCAGCCGGTCGACCACCGCGCCGGGCAGCCGCGGCACCTTCGCCAGCAGCCGGTAGCCCCGCGGGCTGACCGCGGTCTCCAGCGCCTCCGGGGTGGCCGGGTAGCCGGTGGTCCGGGCGACCTGGCTGAGGTCGAGCAGCTCGGTGGCGGACAGCGCGGCCAGCTCGGCGAGCGCCTCCTCCGGCGGCCGGGCGCGCCGGTGGCCCGCCAGGTAGTCCCGGGCGACCAGCTGCCGCTCCGCCTCCACCCCGGCGAGCAGCTCGTCCAGCTGCAGGGACAGCAGGCGGCCGTCGGTGCCGAGCTCGACGACGTACCCCTCGATCTCGTCCGCGATCCGGCGCACCATCTCCAGCCGCTGGGCGACGCTCATCGCGTCCCGGACGGTGACCAGGTCCTCGATCTCCAGCGCGGACAGCGTGCCGGCGACCTCGTCCAGCCGCATCTTGTAGCGCTCCAGGGTGGCCAGCGCCTGGTTGGCCCGGGACAGGATGGCGGCGGAGTTGTCCAGCACGTAGCGCCGGCCGTCGACGTACAGCCCGATCACCCGCATCGACTGGCTGACCGAGACCACCGGGAAGCCGGTCTGCGAGGACACCCGCTGCGCGGTGCGGTGCCGGGTGCCGGACTCCTCGGTCGGGATCGACGGGTCGGGCATCAGCTGCACGGCGGCGCGGACGATCCGGGAGCCGTCGGTGGCCAGCACCACCGCGCCGTCCATCTTGGCCAGCTCGCGCATCCCGGTGGCGGAGAACTCGACGTCCAGCGGGAAGCCGCCGGTGCAGATCGACTCCACCACCCGGTCGTTGCCCAGCACGATCAGGGCGCCGGTGTTGCCGCGGAGGATGCGCTCCAGACCGTCCCGCAGGCCGGTCCCGGGCGCGATCATGGCGAGCGTCGTACGCAGCTTGTCCTCGCGGTCCGGCACCGCCACCTGCTTCCTCCGGGACGTCGATCGCCGCCAGTCTACGGTCGGCGGGCCGACAGGGTGGCCGGCTGGACACCCGACGTGAGGACCCGCGTCCGCGAACCGTACCGGCCGGGTCGGACAAAAACGGGCGTGGAGCATCCCGACCGTGACGGGCGGCCCCTCGCCGACGGACGCCGAGCGCCCTCCTCGGGCGCCCGCGGCTCAGGTTTCGGTGACCGCCCGCAGCTCCGGCCGGGCCCGGGGCGGCCGGGCGGCGCCCTGGCCGGCCGCGGCGGCGATCCGCAGCGCGGAGGCGATGTCCGGCACCTCGATCGCCCGCAGGCCGGCCGGCACCGGTCCCGGCTCCATCGGGACCAGCGCGGTGGTGAAGCCGAGCCGGGCCGCCTCGGCCAGCCGCCGGCCGGTCCCGCCGATCCGGCGCACCTCGCCGGACAGGCCGACCTCGCCGACCGCCACCACGTCGGGCGGCAGCGGCGTGTCCCGGGCCGCCGACGCCACCGCCAGCGCCAGCGCGAGGTCGGCCGCCGGCTCGGTCAGCCGGACCCCGCCGACGGTGGCGCAGAAGACGTCGTCCGCGCCGAGCTGGACCCGGCCGCGCCGCTCCAGCACGGCCAGCACCATCGCCACCCGGGCCGAGTCCAGCCCGCTGACCGCGCGCCGCGGGGTGGCCAGCGTGGACCGGGCGACCAGCGCCTGCACCTCGGTGAGCAGCGGGCGGCGGCCCTCCACGGTGACCGTCACGCAGGTCCCGGGCACCGGCTCCGGCCGGCGGGACAGGAACAGCCCGGACGGGTCGGGCAGCCCCTGGATGCCGCCGTCGGTGAGCTCGAAGCAGCCGACCTCGTCGGCCGGGCCGAACCGGTTTTTCGCCGCCCGCACCAGCCGGAGCGTCGAGTGTCGCTCGCCCTCGAACTGGAGCACCACGTCGACCAGGTGCTCCAGCACCCGCGGCCCGGCGATCGAGCCGTCCTTGGTGACGTGGCCGACCAGCACGGTGGCCATGCCGCGGCTCTTGGCCGCCGCGATCAGCGCGGCCGCCACCGCGCGCACCTGGGTCACCCCGCCGGCCGAGCCCTCCGCCACCGGCGACGCGATCGTCTGCACCGAGTCGACCACCAGCAGCCCCGGCGACACCGCCTCGACATGCGCCAGCAGGGCGGCCAGGTCGGTCTCCGCGGCCAGGTAGAGCGCCGGGTGCAGCGCGCCGGTCCGCTCCGCCCGCAGCCGGACCTGGGCGGCCGACTCCTCGCCGGTGACCACCAGGGCGGGCGCGCCGCCCGCCGCCGCATAGCGGCTGGCCACCTCGAGCAGCAGGGTGGACTTGCCGACGCCGGGCTCGCCGGCCAGCAGCAGCACCGCGCCGGGCACCAGGCCGCCGCCGAGCACCCGGTCGAGCTCGCCGACCCCGGTCGGCCGGGCCCGGGCCGCCTCGAGATCGATCTCGGCGATCGGCCGGGCCGGCGCCGTCACCGCGCCCGCGGTCACCGCCCCGGCGAGCGGCCGCAGCCCGACCGGCGCGGCGCCGGCCTCGGCCACCGACCCCCACGCCTGGCACTCCGGGCAGCGCCCCACCCAGCGGGGCGGGGTGTGCCCGCACTCGCCGCACCGGTAGGCCGCGCGGTCCCTGCTCTTCGCCACCCGGCGACCGTAGCGGCCGCCGCCGACAAAACCGGGCCGCTACTCCTCGGCGCCGGCCTCGGCCTCGCCCTCGGCGGGCACGGTCGGCGCCGGCGGGATCTCCTCCAGCGGGATGGCGACGGCCACGTTGACCGTCACCTCACCGGCCAGCTGGAAGACGAAGGTGATCGGCACGACCTGCCCCGACCGGAGCGGCCGGGTCAGCCCGGTCAGCAGGACCTCCGGGCCCTCGTCCCGCATCGAGATCAGGCTGGCGCCCGGGATCGGGATGCTGGTCTCGGGCTCCTCGGTCGGGATCGGCTCCACGGTCGGCGACGGCGAGCCCGACCCGCTCGGCGACGACGTGCCCGACTCCGACTCCGACGGCGACTCCGACGGCGACCCGGACGGCGACTCGGACTCCGACGGGGACGGCTGCGGGGTCACGGTCACGGTCGGCGCGGCCCCGCCGGGCGTGGTGCTCAGCTCCGCCCCGCCGGCCGCGTCGGTCCGCACCGCGACCAGCGCGTCGGTCTCCACGCCCTCGTTGACCACGATCATCTCGATCCGGGCGTCCCCGCCCTGCGGCCAGCTGCCGCTCGCCGGATGCTCGATCTTCACGTCCCGCAGCGCCAGGTTGCCGACCTGCGCGAAGTTGCCGTCGATGGTCGGGATCTGCTCGGCGGTGGCGGCCTGCTGGCCGGCCTGGCACCCGGCGAGCAGGGTGGCGCCGACCGCGGCCAGCGCGGCGACTACGGCCCGGGACATCCCGGCGGTGCGGCGCGACGTGCGGATCACGGCCACCGGCCTCCTGTCGTACGGCGTCTCGGGCCGCCAGCCTAGCGGCGCCCTCCCCGGCCCACCCCCGCAGGTCAGGAGCGAAGCTCAGCGGATCGCCGTGCCGGAGCCGACCAGCAGCGCGACGTCCACCGCGGCGACCGCCAGCACGCCGAGGAAGGCGGCCCGGGAACCCGGCCGGCGACCGGCCAGCGCGACCCCGACGCCGGCCACCACCGCCACCGCGACCGCGACCAGCCCGAGCACGCCGGGCGGCCCGGGCGGCCCGACCGCGAGCACCACCGAGGCGGCCAGCAGCAGCACCGCGGCGGCCACCCGGCTGGCCGCCGGGCCGAGCCGCTGCGGCAGCCCGCGCACGCCGGTGCGCAGGTCGTCGTCGATGTCCGGCAGCACGTTGGCGAAGTGCGCGCCGGCGCCGAGCAGCGCCCCGGCCGCGACCAGCCAGCCCACCACCGGCTGGCCGGGCAGCCCGGCGGTGATGAACGCGGGCAGCAACCCGAAGGAGACCGCGTACGGCAGCACGGACAGCGGGGTGGCCTTCAGGCGCAGGTTGTACGCCCAGGCCGAGGCGACCGCGACCAGGTGCAGGCTGCCGGCGAACAGCCCGGACAGCAGCGAGAGCGGCACCACCGCGACCGCCGCGGTGAGCATCGCGGCCCGCAGCACCGCCGGGTCCAGGGTGCCGGCCGCGACCGGCTTGTCCGGCCGGGCCGAGCGCACGTCCCGGTCCCGGTCGAGGAGGTCGTTCATCCAGCCGATCGACAGCTGCCCGGCCAGCACCGCGGCGGTGACCGCGAGCGTGCCGGCCACCCCGCGCCCGACCGCGGCGGCCAGCGCGGCCGACACCGCGGTCACCGCGGCGGTCGGCTCCGGGTGGCAGGCGCGGACCAGGCCGCGGACGGTGTCCACCCGCGACACCGTACGGGCGGGTCAGCCGGTGGGGGCGGGGGTGGCGTAGTCGAGCGCCTCCAGCTCGCGGACGAAGTTGTCCTCCGCGATCGGCTTGTCCAGCAGCCGGACGACCCGGCCGTCCGCGCCGACCAGCACCAGCACGGGCCCGCCGGGCGTACGCCGCTTGGCCGTCTCGGCGCCGTATTCCCCGGCCAGCGCCCCGGTCGGCTCGGCCAGCCGGACGGCGTCCGGCGGGGCGAGCCCGGCCGGCAGCGGCGGCACGCTCCGGTCGACGAGCAGGAACGGCACGCCGTGCCGGACCGCCGCGGTCCCCACCTCCCGCAGCGCCGGGTCGCAGTCGCACCCGATCGGGGCCAGCGCCAGCACCGCGGGCCGGTAGTCGCGCAGCGCCCGGGAGCTGCCGTCCGGCAGCGTCACCCGCAGGTCGGGCAGCAGCCCGTCGTTGCGGCCGGAGGTGGCCAGCGGGGCGGCCGGCGAGGTGGCCGGGCGGCGCGGCTGGAAGAGCATCAGCAGGCTGGCCATCCCGGCGACCATGAGCAGCACCACGATCACCAGCGGGCCGGTCACCCCACGCGGGTTGACCAGCCGGCGCAGCCGCGCCCGGCGGGCCCGGACCCGCCGCTCCCGGCGCAGCGCCCGCACCTCGGCGTCCAGCGCGCTCAGGTCGTCCGGGATGACGACGTGGTCGATCCAGGACTCGCCGCCGCCGGCGCGGTCGTCCTCGTCGTCGCGGCGCACCGCTCCACTGTCCGCCGTGTCCGGCCGCCGCGCAACGGCCCGCCGACACGGGTACGCCAGCGGCTCGCTGCGCTCCGTGACCGGCCAGCATGCGGAACCGGAGTTGTCAACCCCCGTTTGCCCACACTCAGAGCCCTGACCTGCGCAAACGCCGGTCGCACAAGGTGAGGCCGGGCCGCCGGCGTGTTATTCTGGGTGAAGCGAAAGGGGTCACACACACATGGTTTTCAAGGTCGGCGAGACCGTCGTCTACCCGCACCACGGGGCAGCTGTCATCGAGGCCATCAAGACCCGCGTGATCAAGGGCGAGGAGAGGATCTACCTGGTCCTCAAGGTCGCCCAGGGGGACCTCACGATCGAGGTGCCCTCCGCCAACGCCGAGATCGTCGGGGTCCGCGACGTCGTGGGCCAGGAGGGTCTCGACCGGGTGTTCGAGGTGCTGCGCGCCCCGCACACGGAGGAGCCGACCAACTGGTCCCGGCGCTACAAGGCCAACCTGGAGAAGCTCGCCTCCGGCGACGTCAACAAGGTGGCCGAGGTCGTCCGCGACCTGTGGCGGCGTGATCGGGAGCGCGGTCTGTCGGCGGGTGAGAAGCGGATGCTCTCCAAGGCCCGCCAGATCCTGGTCAGCGAGCTCGCGCTCGCCGAGGGCACCAACGAGGACAAGGCCGAGGTGCTCCTCGACGAGGTCCTCGCCTCCTGACCGGCCCGTCCTCCGTGGACGTCGCCGGTCTGCTCCTGGCGGTCGGTGACGGCCGCCCGTCGCCGGCCACGCCGCCGATGCCGCTCCGCCGGCTCGGCGGCGTTCCGTTGGTCGTGCACGCCGCTCGCGCCCTGCGCGCGAGCGGCGTCCTCGACTCGCTGACCGTGGTCGCCCCGCCGGACGCCGTGGCCGCCGTCCGGGAGGCGCTGGCCGGCCTCCCCGCTGTGGTCGTCCCCGGGGCCGGCTCCCGGCACGAGTCCCTCCACAGTGGACTGTCAGCGGTCGGCTCGGAGGCCCGGACGGTGCTGGTGCACGACGCGTGCCGGCCGCTGGCCCCGGCCGAGCTGGCCGTCCGGGCGGTGGAGGCGGTCCGCGCGGGCGCCGACCTGGCCGTCCCGGTGCTGGAGATGACCGAGACGGTGAAGGAGCTGGACGCGGCCGGATGGATCACCCGGACCGTGCCCCGGGAGTCGCTGGTGCGGGTGCAGGCGCCGTGCGCGGCCCGTCTCGAGGTGCTGGCCGCCGCGCACCGCGGCTGCGACCCCGCGGACGACAACTCCTGGCTCATCGGCGTCGGCATCCGCGCGGTCGCGGTGGACGGCCACGACGACGCCTTCGCCGTGCTGCAGGACGCCGACCTCGAGCTCGCCGCCGCGGTGCTGGCCGGCCGGTCTTCCTGAGCCGGCCTCAGCGCGCCGGGCCGGTCTTCCTGAGCCGGGCTCAGCGCGCCGGGCCGGGATCCTGAGCCGGGCTCAGCGCGCCGGGTCGGGTCCCGAGCCGGGCTCAGCGAGCCAGCAGGCGGGCGGCGAGGTCCAGGTCGGCCCGGTAGGTCACCTTGAGGTTGCGCGGGTCACCCGGCAGGCAGTGCACCCGCAGCCCGGCGTACCGCTCGACGCAGGCGGCCGTGTCGGTGCCGGTGAAGCCGTCCCGGTCCGCCTGCTCGTACGCGGCCAGCAGCTCCGCCGCCCGGAACGCCTGCGGCGTCTGCACCCGCACCAGCCGGCGCCCGGCCGGCACGCCGCACACGCCGTGCTCCGGGTCCACGGTGCCGGCGTCGGCCAGCGGCACGCCGGGGACGGCCGCGCCGTGCACCCGGGCCGCGGCCAGCGTGGCCTCGATCAGCTCGCCGCCGGCCAGCGGGCGGGCGCCGTCGTGGATGGCGACCACGGCCAGCTCGCCGGCCCGGATCGCCGGCCCGAGGTGGCGCAGCGCCGCCCACTCCGAGCCGTGCCGGGTGGCGCCGCCGGCGACGATCTCCACGTCCGCGCCGGTCCGGTCCGCGGCCTCCCGGGCGTCGGCCAGGTCGGCCGGGCGGGCGACGAGCACCAGCCGGCGTACGGACGGGGCGGCGGCGAAGGCGGCCAGCGCCCAGGACAGCAGCGGCCGGCCGGCGACCGGGAGGTAGACCTTGTTGGCGGCCGCGCCGACCCGGCTGCCCGAGCCACCGGCGAGCACGACGGCGGCCGCGGCACCCATGTCGCCGACCGTAGCCGGGCCGCCGACCCGCCGCCGACCCGGCGACCCGCACGACCGGTCCCGGCCATCCGCCGGCCGGTCCCCGACGCTGCCGGCCGGTCCCCGAGGCCGCCGGCCGGTCCCCCGAGGCCGCCGGCCGGTCCCCGAGGCCGCCGGCCGGGTCGGCGACCACGCCCCCGGGCTGCCCGGACCGCCGGCGGGTCGGCTCGGCGGACCGGCGAGAATGCCGGCATGCGGGTAGGCATCGGCGTCGACGTGCATCCGATCGAGCCGGGCCGCCCGTGCTGGCTCGCCGGCCTGGAGTGGCCGGGCGCGGACGGCTGCGCCGGCCACTCGGACGGCGACGTCGCCGCGCACGCCGCCTGCGACGCGCTGCTGTCCGCGGCCGGCCTGGGTGACCTCGGCTCCGTCTTCGGCACCGCCGACCCGCGGTGGGCCGGCGCCTCCGGGGTCACCCTGCTCACCGAGACCGCGGTCCTCGTGGCCGCCGCCGGGTGGACGGTCGGCAACGTCGCGGTCCAGCTGATCGGGGAGACGCCGCGGGTCGGCCCGCGCCGCGGCGACGCGGAGGCGGTGCTGTCCAACGCGGTCGGCGCGCCGGTCAGCGTGTCCGCCACCACCACCGACGGGCTCGGGCTGACCGGCCGGGGCGAGGGCCGGGCCGCGATCGCCACCGCGTTGCTGCTGCCGGCCTGAGCGTGCTGGGCGGGGACGGCCCCGAACCGTCCCCGCCCACCCCCCAGCGTCCCCCGCTTCCCCTTACGGCATCCCCGGACCCGGCTCGCCGCCGTGCGGCCCGCCCAGGCAGTCCCGGATGAAGGCGACCGCGTCCCGGTCCGACCGGAACGCCTGCCGCCGCCCGGTCCCGACGTGCTCGACGACGCCGCGCAGGTCCGCGGGCCCGTCCTCGCTCGCCGCGGGTGTCCACACCCGCACCAGGAAGGTCTGCACACCGGCAGCGTGCCGGCGTCGCTGTGGCTGGCCTTAGGGCCGGCTGAAGGCGCTGTCCCCGCGCCGCCGCCGGACCGCGGGGAACGGCTCGACCTCGACGTCGATCTCGTCCATCCGCTCCGCGTACGACCGGTACCGCCGGCGCGCCTCGCCGTGCCGGCCGGCCTCGGCCAGCGTCGCCACCAGCCCGAGGTGCGCGGTCTCGTCGTACGCGTCCCGCTCCAGCACCCGCAGGTGGTAGCGCACGGCCAGGTCGTGCTCGCCGGCCGCGGTGGCCCGGGCGGCCAGCGCCCGCGCCACCGCCAGGTACGCCGCCCGCGCCTCCTCCCGCAGCGGCACCGCCCAGTCCTCGTACGGGTCGTCCTCGCAGAAGTCCCCGCCGTACGCGGCCTCGGCGCCGGCCAGCAGCGTGCCCGCGTCCGGGTCGCCGCCGCCGGCGGCGTCCAGCCCGGCGGTCGCGGTGGCCAGGAAGTCCTCCACGTCCACCGGCAGCTTGCCGAGCCGGACGGTGTGCCGGTCGGCCAGCACGTACGCGTCCGGCGGCTCCTGCCGCGCCGGGTCGAGCACGGTCCGGACCGTGGACAGCGCGACGGACAGCCGGTTGGCCACCCGGTCGGCCTCCTCGCCCGGCCACAGCGCCTCGGCCAGCACCTCCCGGGTGGCCGGCCGGCCGCGCCGGGCGACGAGCAGCTTGAGCAGGTCGCGGGCCTTCTTCGACTGCCACTCCTCGACCCGCACCGGCACCCCGTCGCGCAGCACCCGGAAGCCGCCGAGCGCCTGCACCCGCACCGGGTCCGGCGGCGGCGCGGACACCGCCCGGAGCAGCCCGGCCGCGCCGGCGGCCTGCTCGCGCACGCCGAGCGCGCGCAGCCGGTGCTCGGCCGCGGCCGGCGCGCCGGCGCCCAGCCGGGCCAGCGCGTACGCCGCCCGCGCCTCGCCGACCCGGTCCCCGATGCCGGCCCGGATCGCCGCCGCCTCCCGCAGCCGGCCCAGCTCCTGGCGCGGCGCGGCGGCGGCCAGCGCGGCCAGCTCCAGCGCCCCGGCCAGCCCGGCCCGGTCCCGGCGGGCGCCGGCCGCGGTGGCCGCCTCCTCGGCGTGGGTCGCGGCCGCGGTCCGGTCGCCGGCGTCCAGGGCCACCCAGCCGGCCGCCAGCTGGGCGCCGACCCAGGCCATCCCGCGGCCGGCGGCCAGCGCCCGGGCGGCCAGCTCGACCGCCCGCGGGGGCTCCTCGGCCGCCACCACCAGCGCCAGCCCGGCCAGCGCCGGCACCAGCCCCTGCTGGTCGGCCGACCGCTCCGCCTGCCGGACCGCCTCCGCGTACGCCGACGCGGCCAGGCTGAGGTCCCCGCGCTCCCGGTAGACGTCGCCGAGCCCGACCAGCGGGTAGGCCACCCAGCCGGTGCCGGCCCGCTGGCAGGCGGCCCGGGACGCCTCGTAGTCGGCGATCGCCTCGTCCAGCCGACCCAGCCACCGGTACGCCTCGCCGCGGTTGACCAGCGCGAGGCCGAGCACCGCGGCGAAGCCGTTGAGCTCGGCCAGCCGGATGGCCAGGTCGAGCTCGTCCAGCGCGCGGCCGAAGTCGCCCTCCTCGATGCAGAGCGAGCCGCGGTTGGCCCGGATCCGGGCCAGCTGCAGCGCGTCGCCGGCCCGCTCCGCCGCCTCGAGCGCGCGCAGGTAGTGCGCGTCGTTCGCGGCCCGGTCGCCGTCCAGCGCGGCCAGCATGGCCAGCACGGTGTGCGCCGCGGACAGCGCCTCGTCCGCGCCGGAGGCGACCGCGTCCGCGTACGCCGCCTCGGCCGCGGCCCGGCACTCGGCCACCTCGCCGCGCAGCCAGTGCACGCCGGCGGTCCACGCGGACAGCAGCGCGCCGTCCGCGGTGCCCGGCGCCGGCCGGGCCCGCTCGAACGCGGCCATCGCCTCGTCCAGCTCGCCCCGCAGGTAGTGGATCAACCCGGTCCGCCAGGCCAGCCCGGCGTCGGTGGCCAGGCTGCCCGGCCCGGGCCCGGCGGCCCGGCGGAAGCAGGCCAGCGCTCCCGGCCAGTCGCCGCGCACCTGCCGGGCCTGCCCCTCCAGCCGGTCCACCGCCGGGGTGCGCAGCGCCGCCGGCAGCGCGGCCGCGACCGCGACCACCCGGTCCGCCGCGCCGGCGGCGAGCAGCGCCGGGCCGTGCCGGGCCAGGTACGCCGCGGCCGGCTCGCCGCCGAGCGCGGCCACCGCGCCGAGGGCGTCGCCGAGGTGGCCGGCGCCGGCCAGCCAGTCGGCGGCCACCGTGTGCACCCGGCGCGCCTCGGCCGGGGGCAGCCGCAGCGGGCCGAGCGCGAACTCCCGGACCAGGCTGCCCAGCGCGAACCAGCCCTCGAGGCCGCCACCCGGCTCCAGGAAGAGCCCCTGCCGGGCCAGCCCGGCGAGCGCGGCGGCGTCCCAGTCCAGCCCGAGCGCGGCGCACAGCCCGGCGCTGAACCGGGGCAGCGGCGCCACCGTCCGGACCAGCTCCCGCAGCGCCGCGGCCTCCTGCCCGAACACCTCCTCGGCCAGGTACGCGTACAGCCCGCCGCCCGGGCGGGCCAGCGCGGCCAGCCCGGCGGCCCGCTGGTCGGCCGGGCGCAGCCGCAGCGACTCGGCCGCCAGCACGGTCGCCGCCGGCCAGCCGCCGGTCCACCGGTGCAGCTCCGGGGCCAGCCCGGCCCCGTCGGCGCCGAGCACGGCGGTCAGCAGCGCCGCCGTCTCCGGCACCGAGAAGCGGAGCAGGCCGCCGTCCAGCTCCAGCAGCTGGCCCCGGCCGCGCAGCCGGCCGACCGGGAACGGCGGGTCGGTCCGCGACGACAGCACCAGGTGCAGCCGGGCCGGCGCGTGCCGGCACAGCCCGGCCACCAGCCGGGCGGCCGGCCCGGCCGGCGGCAGCTCCTGCAGGTCGTCGAGCACCAGCACCAGGTCGGTGTGCACCTCGCGGTCGAGCAGCTCGCCGAGCACCGCGGCCATGTCGTCGGCCCGGGCCAGCTCGTCGGAGTCCGGGCCGAGCGAGCTGCCCAGCACCGCGGCCGCCGCGGCCGGCAGCGCGGGCAGCCGCAGCCGCAGCGCGTCCAGCAGCCCGCGCAGCAGCACCGGCAGCGCCGCGTCCTCCGGACCCACCGTGTACCAGGCCGCGCGGACGCCGGCCGCCCACCCGGCGAGCAGGGTCGACTTGCCGAATCCGGCGCCGGCCACCACGGTGGTCAGCCGCCGCCCGGCGGCGCCGTCCAGGCGCGTGCGCAGGGCGGGGCGGTCCACCAGCCCGGACGGCAGCGCCAGCGGCACGATCTTGCCGGTGGGCGTCTCCGACCGGGCGCCTGCCGGCGTCGTCGTCACGAGCTGTCCTTGATCGCGGGGATGCCCAGGATCGCACCGATCCGTCCCCACCGGGCGGCCGGGTCGGCTGAAGTCGGGTTCCACGCTGAGCAGAGCACGCAGCAGCCGGATCAGGGCACGCTCCGATGCCCTGGTGCCCCGCGTCAGACGTCCTCGCACCGTTTCCCGGCGCCCGGACGACGACCGGCGGCGTTGTCGTCGCGGCCGATGCACGCGGGGCACTAGCCTCGGGGGCCGTGATCGGGGACGGGCCGGTCGGCAGCCATCCAGCGGCGCGGCCGGCGGACGCGCTGGTCGGCCAGGGCCGCCCGGCCGAGGCCGCCGAGCTGCTCGCGGACGCGCTGGCCGCCGGCCTGGAGCGGGCCGACCTGCTCGAACGGCTGGCCGCCGCGCTGCTCGCCGCCGGCCGCCCGGCCGACGCCCTGGACGCGGCCGACCGGCTGGTCCGGCTGGAGCCGGAGACCGCCACCGGCCACCGGCTGGCCGCGGCCGCGCTCGACCGGCTCGGCCGGTCCGGGCTGGCGGTGGAGGCGGCCGAGCAGGCCGCCCGGCTCGCCCCGGACGACTGGCAGGCGCAGGCGGCGCTGGCCGGCGCGCTGGTCGGCGCGGACCGGGCCCGGGACGGCTGGGACGCCGCCGCCCGGGCGGTCGAGCTGGGCCCGGCGGCGGCCGGTGCGCACGCCGCGGTCGGCGCGGTCGCCGCCGCGCTGGGGGACACCCGGCAGGCCACGGCGGCGTACCGGCACGCGCTGCTGCTCGATCCGGCGCATCCCGCCGCCCGGGACGGCCTGACCGGGCTGATCGGACCGACCGGCCTGACGTCGGCGACCGGCGTCCAGCCGGCCGTCGGCCTCCACCCGGCCGCCGCCTCGCCGACGGCCACCGCCCAGCCCCGCCCAGCCGATCGCCGCCGCCCAGCCGACCGCGGCCGCCCGGCCGACCGCCGCCTTCCCGGCCGGCCCGCCGCTGGCCGCGGCGCTGACCGGCCCGCCGGCTGCCCCGGGCGTCCCGCCGGGCCCGTCGGCGACCGGCCCGACCGCTCCGCCGGGCCCGTCGGCCGGGCCGACCGCGTACCAGTGGGACCTGGAAGCCGCCTGGCGGACCGGCACCGCGCTGCTCATCCGGGTCGAGTGGCTGGTCTGCGCCGCCGCCTACCTCGGCCTCGCGTACGACCGCACCGCGCCGTACACGGTCGGCGTGCTGACCGGCGCGGTCGTGCTGCTCGGCGGGTTCGGCTGGCTGCGCTGGCAGGCGCAGCCGGCGCCGGCGCGCGCCGCCGTCACCCGGCTGGCCCGGGCCGACCGGCGGGCCGGGCTGGTGGTGCTGCTCGTCGTGGCCGGCGCGGCCGCCCTGCTCGGCGTGGTGCCCGCGTCCATGCTGGGGCAGCTGCCCGCGGCGCGGGCCGCCGCCGTGCTGGCCGTGCTGGCCGCCACGGCCGCCGCGGTGGTGGCCGGCCGGCGCCGGGCCGCGACCGTCAGGCCGGCCGGCGCAGCGGCACCCGCCGTGCCCGGGTGATGTCGGCGACCTCGGCCGGCCCGGCCGGCTCGGCCGCGGTCAGCCGGGCCCGCAGCCGGGCCAGTGCCCGGCTCCGGGTGGTCCGCACGGTGATCTCGCTGATCCCGAGCTGGTCGGCGACCTCGGCGTCCGGCCGGTCGTCGAGCACGGTCAGCACGATCACCCGGCGCTGCCGGTCGGTCAGCGCGGCGACCGCGTCGGCCAGCGCCATCCGGTCCAGCACCGCCTCGTCGTGCGGCGGCCGCGGCCGGTCCGGCAGCTCGGCCACGACCACCTCGTGCGCGGTCCGCCGCCACCGGCTGATGCACTCGTTGCCGACGGCCCGGCGCAGGTAGGCCGCGGGGGCGCCGACGTCCTCGGTGTGCCGGCCGCCCTTGAGCACCCGGACGACCACGTCGTGCACCACGTCCTCGGCGTCCGCGCCGCCGCCGCCCAGTCGGGAGCGGGCGGACCGGACCAGGTCACCGCGGTGCGCGTCCAGCACCCCGGCCCACGCCGCGCCGGCCGCACCGTCCGTCGCACCGCCGGTCGCGGCGCGGTCGGCGGTCGGTAGCGGCACCGTGGCGGTCATCGGGTCCTCCGGGAAGGCTCGGCAAGCGGACGAGCAGACCCTGCTCCCGCGCCGGGCCGCTGCGAAGGGGGGAAACCCCCCTGCGCGCCCGCTCGTACGCGGGAGAGGCTGCCGACGTGGATCTGACCGCCGCGAGTCGCACCGGGGTGGGCCGGGAGGCGAGCGAGGACCGCTGGGTCGCCGTCACCGGCGACGCCGGCCTGGTGCTCGCGGTCGCCGACGGGATGGGCGGCACGCTCGGCGGCGGGGAGGCGGCGACCGCCGCGCTGGCCGCGCTGCTCGACGCGCTGGACGGCTCGGAGCCGGTCACCGAGGAGGCGCTCGGCGCCGCCGTCGCCGCCGCGCACCGGCGGGTCCGCGCGCTCGCCGCGGACGGCGTGCCGATCGCGCTGCGCGCCGGCACCACGCTGACCGCGGCCGTGGCCACCGGCCGCCGGCTGCACCTCGCGCACGTCGGCGACTCCAGCTGCTGGCTGCTCCGGCGCGGCCGGCTGCGCCGGCTCACCGAGGCGCACACGCACGCGGCCGCGCTGGTCGCGGCCGGGGCGGTGGAGCGCGGCTCGGCGGCCGAGCGCCGGCTCGGTGGGCTGCTCACCCGCTTCCTCGGCATGCCCGGTACGGTCTGTCCGCAGCTGGACACCGTACGGATCCGGCCGGGTGACCGCGTGCTGGTCGCCAGCGACGGGGTCACCGGCGCGCTGCCGGTGCCGGTGCTGGCCGGGCTGCTGGCCCGGCCCGGTGTCGGCGCGGCCGACCTGGTCCGGGCGGCGGTGGACGCCGGCGGCCGGGACGACGCGACCGCGCTGCTGGTCGACCTGGACACCGTGGCGGCGTGCGGGACGACCAGCGATACTCGGTATGCCGGCGAGGGGGCGGAGGTGCGGGCGCGGTGAGCGGGACGGTGTCCATGGTGCCGGCGCTGCGCACGGTCCCGCTGGAGCCCGGCGAGACGGTCGGCGAGCCGCCGGACAACCGGTGGCGGGTGGTCCGGCACGTCGCCGACGGCGGCTTCTCCTCGGTGTACGAGGTGCGCCCGGCCAACCCGGAGACGGTCGACCGGCACGGCGGCGCGCCGCGCGCGCTGAAGTGCGTCTGGGGCACCCCGGCCGAGCTCACCGCGATGAACGGCGAGGCGGTCCGGATCCGCGAGGTGGACGGGCACCCCGGGGTGCTGGAGCTGGTGACCGCGTTCCGGTTCGAGCGGGCCGCGGCCCCGCACCACCACGTCGGGCTGGTGCTGGAGCTGGCGGACGAGGACCTGCCCACCTTCGGCGCCCGGGTGGCGCCGGGCGAGCGGGCCTGGGCGGCGGTCTTCGAGCAGGTCGCCGCCGGCCTGGAGCACATCCACGCCCGCCGCATCGTGCACGGCGACATCAAGCCGACGAACGTGCTGCGCCTGGGCGGCCGGTTCGCGGTGGCCGACTTCGGGGTGTCGGCGCCGCTGGAGTCGACCCGGTCGGCCGGCATCGGGCTGGCCCGGACCATCGCGTTCTGGCCGCCGGAGTCGGCCAGCCAGGGCGTGCTGCAGGCCGACGGGGTGCGCCGGCCGCCGGTCGAGGGCTGGCGGGCCAGCCAGGCCGGCGACGTGTGGGCGCTGGCGGTGAGCGCGCACCGGATGCTCACCGGCCGGCACATCACCGCCGGCACCACCCCGGAGCAGCAGTACGAGCTGGTCTGCCTCGGCAAATACTCAGTGGACGGCCGGCTCGGCGCCGGCTGGCGGCGGCTGCTCGAGGACTGCCTGGTGCACGAGCCGAGCCGGCGCCGGGTCAGCACCGCCGCCGAGCTGCGCCGGCGGCTGGCCGAGCTGGCCGTCCCGCCCGGGTACGCCGGGGCGCCATGGCCGCCCGGCGCCCCCCGGCTGGCCGCGCTGCTCGACCTGGACCCGGCGGCCGGCGGGCCGCTGCTCGCGCTCACCCTGGACCGGCCCGGCGGGCGGGTGGCCGGCGAGCTGCTGCCGGCCGGCGGCGTGCTGCCCGCGGTGGCCCGGCACCTGGCCGAGGACGTGCTGCCGGCGCTGGCCGCCCCGTCATCGCCGCCGCCTGCGACGGCGACGCTGGCCGCCGCGATGGCCGGGGCGACGCTGGCCTTCGGCGGCGCCGGCCCGTCGCTGCGGTCCGCCGCCGGGTCGGTCGCCGGCCGCGGCGGGACACCGGCCGGATCGTCCGCTGCCGGGCCCGCCGGCGGCGGGTCACGAGCCGGGTCGTCCGGTGCCGGGATCCGCCGGCGTGCCGGGCGGCGCGGGCGGCGCGATGCACGGCGGCGGCGCGGCCCATGGCCGTGACGCGGCGGGTGCCGGCGGTGCGGCCGGTAGCGGGATCGGTGCCGGCGCGGTCGGTGGTGCCGCCGGGGCGGACCCGGCCGACACCCTGGTGGTGACCACCGCGGAGCTGGAGCGGACCCGGCAGCTCACCGAGAGCGTGTCCCGGCAGCGGGACCGGCTGGCCGCGGACCGCGACCGGCTGGCCCGGTCCCGGGACGACGTGGCCGCCGACCGGGACCGGCTGCGCCGGGACTACGAGATCCTCGCCGGCCGGCTGGACCGGCTGGAGCGGGCCGCCGCCGGGGCCCGGCAGGTGGTCGAGCGGGAGCCGACCCGGGTGCTCGCCGTGGATCCCCGGCCGGCCCCCGTCCCACCGTCCACGACGGACACCCGGGCCGACCGGGCCCACCGGCCCGGCCTGCTGCGCCGCCGCCCCGCCCCGGCCCGCCCGGCCGCCCCGCCCCCGCCGGCGCCGCCCCCGCTCCCGGCGTCCCGTCCCGGCGCCGGCGCCGGCCGGGCGCTGCGCCGGATCGTCCGCCGGCTCGTCACCCTGGCCGTGGTGCTGGTGCTCTTCGTGGTCGTCGGGGTGGTCGGCGCCGCCGCGCTCTTCGACACGACGCCGACCCGGGTGGCCGACCGGGTCGCCGTGTTCATCGACCAGGTCCGGACCGGAAGCGTCCCCTGACCGGTGCTCCCCCTCCAGCCCCCGGGGCTCGTCCGCGCCCGGCTGCTCCGTACCGGCCAGCCGGAGCTGCCGCTCGTCCCGGGTGAGGCGCTGTCCTTCGGCCGGTCCGCGCCGCGATCCACAGTGGACCTCGTGGTGAGCGACAGCCCGCGGGTGAGCCGGCGCGCCGGCACCCTGGACGTCACGCCGTTCGGCGTGCTGCTGTCCAACACCGGCTCCAACCCGCTCTTCGTGGACGAGGCGGCCACCCGGCACACCATCCGGGCGGGGCAGGCGCACCTGGTCACCGACGGCCGGGTGCGGATCGGCTTCCCCGGCACCGAGGACGGGGTGGAGCTGGAGGTGACCGGCGCCGTCCGGCCCGCGGACGCGGCCGGCGGGCCGGGCGCGGCCGAGACGACCGCGGAGCAGACCCGGCCGGCGTGGTCGCTGCTGGAGGGCACCGCGTACTTCGCCTGCCTGGTGGCGCTGTGCGAGCCCACCCTGCGGCACCCGGACAGCCCGTGGATCCCGACCAGCCAGCAGGTCGCGGACCGACTGTTCGAGCGCGGGCTGCTGCCGGAGGCGCGGACCGCCGACTGGGTGGACCGCCGGCTGGACGACGTCCGGGAGAAGCTCCCGGTCGGCGAGCGGCCGTGGTCGGCCGCCCGGGCCCGCCGGGCCACCGAGGCCGAGCAGGAGCAGGCGCTGGCCCGGGAGCGGTCCGGCGCGCCCCGCCGCGGCGGCCGCAAGGAGCAGCTGGTCGAGTTCGCCGTCTCCTCCGGCATCGTCACCCTGGCAACCGTCCACCGCCTCCTCGGCTGAGCAGGCTCACCCCGGCCGGAATGACTCAGCCCGACTCGCGTCGGGAGGCGCGGGTGCCGTACCACCTGCCGAGCACCGCCAGGGCCGCCGTGAGCCCGCGCCGAGCACCAGCAGCCGCGTCGCGGACATGCCGTGAGTCGAGGAGTGCCGGCACGCCCGTATCCTCGGTCGGGTGAGCTTGGCGCTGTACGACACGGGCACCCGTTCGGTGCGGGAGTTCATCCCGCTCGTCCCCGGTCAGGCGTCGGTCTACTACTGCGGCGCCACCGTCCAGGCCGCGCCACACATCGGTCACCTCCGCTCCGGGCTCAACGTCGACGTGCTGCGGCGCTGGCTGGAGCACTCCGGCCTGACCGTGACGATGGCGCGCAACGTCACCGACATCGACGACAAGATCCTCGCCGTCGGGGCGGCCGAGGGCGTGCCCTGGTGGCAGATCGCCTTCCGCAACGAGCGGGCCTTCACGGCGGCGTACGAGGCGCTCGGCGTGCTCCCGCCGACCGTCGAGCCGCGGGCCACCGGGCACGTGCCGGAGATGATCGTGCTGATGCGCCGGCTGATCGACGCCGGCCATGCGTACGCGGCCGGCGGCGACGTCTACTTCGCGGTCCGCACCTGGCCGGCGTACGGGCAGCTGTCCGGCCAGCAGGTGTCGGCCATGCAGCAGGGCGAGCCGACCGGGGCGAAGCGGGACCCGGTCGACTTCGCGCTCTGGAAGGGCGCGAAGCCGGGCGAGCCGGCCTGGGACACCCCGTGGGGCGCCGGCCGGCCGGGCTGGCACCTGGAGTGCTCGGCGATGTCGACGAAGTACCTGGGGCCGACCTTCGACATCCACGGCGGCGGCCTGGACCTGGTCTTCCCGCACCACGAGAACGAGCAGGCCCAGTCGCACGCGGTCGGGGACGGCTTCGCCCGCTGGTGGTTCCACAACGGGATCCTGACGCTCGGCGGCGAGAAGATGAGCAAGTCGCTGGGCAACTCGCTCATCGTCGCCGACATGCTCCGGCGGTGGCGGCCGGTGGAGCTGCGCTACTACCTCACCGCATCGCACTACCGGTCCACTGTGGACTACTCGGAGGAGGCGCTGGGTGAGGCCGCGGCCGGCTACCGGCGGCTGGAGGGCTTCCTGGTCCGGGCCGGCGAGCTGGTCGGCGAGCAGCCGCCCGGCCCGCTGCCGGCCGCGTTCGCCGCGGCCATGGACGACGACCTGGCCGTGCCGCAGGCGCTGGCGGTGGTGCACAGCGCCGTCCGGGAGGGCAACGCCGCGCTCGGCTCGGGGGACAAGGCGCTGGTGACCGAGCGGTACGGGGAGGTCCGGGCGATGCTCGGCGTGCTCGGCCTCGACCCGCTGGCCGAGCCGTGGCGGGACGACCGGCACACCGATCTCACCGGGGTGGTGGACGCGCTGGTCGGCGTCGCGCTGGACCAGCGGCAGGAGGCCCGCCGCCGCAAGGACTACGCGGCCGCGGACACCATCCGGGCCCGGCTCACCGCGGCCGGCATCACCGTCGAGGACACCCCCTCCGGCTCCCGCTGGACCCTCACATGACCCGCCGATCTTGGTTGACTCAACGCTGTCGGGCCTCCGTCGAGGTTGACCCGGCCAAGATCGACGTAGGGGTGGCGTAGATGGCCGGCAATTCGCAGCGGCGGGGGGCCCGGCGGGGGACCGGCAGCAAGAAGGGCGCGGTGGTCGGCTCCGGCGGGGTCCGCCGGCGTGGCCTGGAGGGCCGCGGCCCGACGCCGCCGGCCGAGGCCCGCAAGGGTCACCCGGCCCAGCGCCGCGCCGCCGCCGCGTCCAAGAACGCGGCCCGCAAGCCGGCCCGCGCCCGCGGCGAGACGCCCGAGCTGCTGGTCGGCCGCAACCCGGTGGTGGAGGCGCTGCGCGCGCAGATCCCGACCACGGCGCTCTACGTGGCGCAGGGCATCGAGCCGGACGAGCGGGTCGCCGAGGCGGTCCGCCGGGCCGCCGACCGCGGAGTGCCGGTCATGGAGGTCGGCCGGGCCGAGCTGGACCGGATGACCGGCGGGGTGCTGCACCAGGGCATCGGCCTGCAGGTCCCGCCGTACTCGTACGCGCACCTGGACGACGTCCTGGCCCGCGCGACCGAGTCGCCGGACCCGGCGCTGCTGGTGGCGCTGGACGGGGTGACCGACCCGCGCAATCTGGGCGCGGTGGTGCGGTCGGCGGCCGCGTTCGGCGCGCACGGGGTGATCGTGCCCGAGCGGCGGTCGACCCCGATGACCGCGACCGCCTGGCGGACCAGCGCCGGCGCGGCCGCCCGGCTGCCGATCGCCCGGGTGACCAACCTGGTCCGCGCGCTCAAGGCGGCCCAGCAGGCCGGGCTGGTGGTGGTCGGGTTGGACGCGGACGGCGACGTGCCGCTGGACGACCTGGAGGCGGCGGTCGACCCGCTGCTGCTGGTGATCGGCTCCGAGGGCCGCGGGCTGTCCCGGCTGGTCGGCGAGACCTGCGACCTGCGGGTGTCGATCCCGATGACCGCGGACACCGAGTCGCTCAACGCCGGCATCGCCGCCGCCGTCACCCTCGCCGACATAGCCCGCCGCCGCCGCACCCCCTGACCCGGCCCCCCACCCTGCCGCCCCTGCCTTCCGGCCCGCGCCCCCGAGTGACGGCGCGTCACGCCGTCCCCGAGTGACGGCGCGCGTCGCCGCTCAGTCGGGCGGCGCCGTCGCCGGTCGACTCGGGCGGGGCGTGCCGTCAGTCGGGCGGGTGTGCCGTCAGACAGCGGGCGGCGGGGGTGCGGTGGAGTCGCGGACGACGAGGCGGGGGCGGAAGACGCGGGAGTGCGCCGGCGCCGGGTCGCTCTCCAGCTCGGCCAGCAGCCCGTCCACCGCGGCCGCCGCGATCTCCGGGATCGGCTGGGCCAGCGTGGTCAGCGCCGGCGTGCAGTACGACGCCAGCGGGATGTCGTCGAAGCCGACCACGGACAGGTCCCGCGGCACCTGCAGCCCGCGGTGCTGCGCCTCGCTGATCGCGCCGAGCGCCATCAGGTCGGACGAGCAGATCACCGCGGTCGGCCGCGCCGCCTCCAGCAGCCGGGCCATCGCCTCGGCCCCGCCGGCCGGCCCGTACGGCGCGGTCGCGACCAGCTCCGGGCAGTGCCCGACCCCGGCCTCCTCCAGCGCGACCACCCAGCCGGCCGCCTTGAGCCGGCTCGGCATCGACCGGGCCGGTCCGCTGACGAAGCCGATCCGCCGGTGCCCGAGCTCCAGCAGGTGTCGGGTGGCCAGGTAGCCGGCGGCCTGCTCGTCCACGCCGACCTCGGGCACCTCCAGCGACGGCATCCCGCCGTTGACGAAGACCATGTGCACGCCCTCGTCCTTGAGCTGCCGGTAGTGGTCGTGCGACGCGGCGGTGTCGGTCGACTCGGGGGAGACGAAGACCATGCCCTCGACGCCGCGGGCCAGCAGCATCCGGACGTACTCCTCCTCGCGCATGGTGGCCGAGCGCGTGTTGCAGAGCACGCTGGAGTAGCCGCGACCGGCCGCCCGCGTCTCCAGCGCCTCGGCGAACGCGGGGAAGACCGGGTTGGACAGCTCGGGCACGAGCAGGCCGAGGGTGCCGGTGCGCTGCAGCGCGCCCAGCCCGCGCGGCGCGTACGGCCGCTCGGTGAGCACCTTGAGCACCCGGCGGCGGGTCTCCTCGTTCACCCCGGGGCGCCGGTTGAGCACCCGGCTCACCGTCGAGATGCTGACGCCGGCCGCTGCGGCGATCTCGGCCAGACCTGGCACCGCTGCCCTCCCCGGCCCGCTGGTCGCTGCCTGGCCACACTTTGCACAATCTCGGCAACTGTTTGCAAGAGCGGGTGTCCCACAGCGGTCATCCTGGTCACCTGGCGGCCGGGTCTTCTACTGTTGTCGCAGGTAGTTCCTCCGGCGCAGCATCGCCGGCTGATCGGGACGAGGGAGCAGCGGCATGGCTGAGGTTCAGTACGTCGAGGCGTCGAGGATCTATCCGGGGAACCCGCCGGTGAAGGCGGTGAAGAATCTGAATCTGGATGTCGCTGATGGCGAGTTTCTGGTGTTGGTGGGGCCGTCGGGGTGTGGGAAGTCGACGGCGTTGCGGATGTTGGCGGGGTTGGAGGATGTGGATGAGGGGGAGATCCGCATCTCGGGTAAGGATGTGTCGCGTCGGCCGCCGAAGGATCGGGACATCGCGATGGTGTTCCAGAATTATGCGTTGTATCCGCATATGACGGTGGCGGACAACATGGGGTTCGCGCTGAAGCTGGCCGGGGTCAACAAGACCGAGCGGGAGCAGAAGGTGCGGGAGGCGGCGCAGCTGCTGGATCTGGAGCGGTATCTGGATCGGAAGCCGAAGGCGCTCTCGGGTGGGCAGCGGCAGCGGGTGGCGATGGGCCGGGCGATCGTCCGAGTCGCCGGCGGTGTTCTTGATGGATGAGCCGTTGTCGAACCTGGACGCGAAGTTGCGGGTGGAGACGCGGGCGAACATCGCCGCCCTGCAGGCCCGGTTGGGGACCACGACGATCTACGTGACCCATGACCAGGTCGAGGCGATGACGATGGGGCATCGGGTCGCGGTGCTCAAGGACGGGGTGTTGCAGCAGGTCAACACCCCGCGGTCGTTGTATGACAAGCCGGGTAACGCGTTCGTGGCCGGGTTCATCGGCTCCCCGGCGATGAACCTGAAGACCGTCCCGGTCGCCGACGGCGCGGCCAAGCTCGGGCCGCTGGCGGTGCCGCTGCCCCGCGGCACCGCCGAGGGCCTGTCCCAGGTCACCCTGGGGGTGCGGCCGGAGGCGTTCTCGGTGGCCACCGACGGGCAGGACGGCCTGCCGCTGCGGGTCGACCTGGCCGAAGAGCTCGGCGCCGACGCCTACGTCTACGGCACCGCCGCCCTCGAAGGCGGCGAAGAGCAGATGGTCGTGCGCGTCGACGGCAAACAGGTCCCCCACCTCGGCGACACCATGCACCTGGTCGTCGACCCCTCCGCCCTCCACCTCTTCCACCCCGAAACCGGTGAACGCCTCAGCGACTGACCGACTCCCACGAGGGCCGGCACCCCCACCCCGGGGCGCCGGCCCTCGCCACGTCCCCGCTTGACCTCGCGTCGGTGAGTGACACGCTGCACCCGCAGCCCGGAAACTCACCGGCGACGGGGTCGAGCGGGAGGATTGTCGGGCGGCCGTGTCCGGACCGGGCCGGCGGCTCCGACGTCCCCGGTGAGCGGCGCCGCGAGGGCGCCGGAGGAAGGGGAGACTCCCGTGAAGTACATGATCCTGCTGTACGGCTCGCAGCGGAACTACGACGCCTTCGCCGGCAAGCCCGGCGGCGAGCCGGCCATGACGCCGGAGCAGATCGCCGCCGTGCACGAGCACATGGGCGCCCTGCACCAGAAGCTGGAGGAGTCGGGCGAGCTGGTCGACGCCCGCGGGCTGTCCGCGCCGGTGCACGCCCGCCGGGTGCAGCTGGCCGGCGGCGTCCCGGTGGTGACCGACGGCCCGTACCCGGAGACCCAGGAGGTCCTGGCCGGCTTCACGGTCGTCGACGTGGCGAGCATCGACCGGGCCGTCGAGATCGCCGCGCAGTTCGTCGATCCGAACGCCGAGGGGGAGTACGTCGACGTCCGCCCGGTCATCGACTCGGTCGAGGACCTCGAGGTCTGACGGTCCACGGCCGTGCCGACCGCATCCACCGGGGACGCCGCGGATGCCTCGGGCGCCGGGGGCGCCGGGGGCGCCGGTCGCGCCGGGAGCGCCGGGGGTGCCGGGAGCGCCGGGAGCGCCGGGCGCGCCGGGAGCGCCGGGAGCGCCGGGGCCGGGGGCGCCGGTCGCGCCGAGGATCTGCTGCGCCGGCTGGCGCCGCAGGTCCTCGGCGCGCTGGTCCGCCGGTACGGGCACTTCGACGCGGCCGAGGACGCGGTCCAGGAGGCGCTGCTGGCCGCCGCGCTGCGGTGGCCGGAGACCGGGGTCCCGGACAACCCGCGCGGCTGGCTGATCACCGTCGCCTCCCGCCGGCTGACCGACCTGCTGCGCAGCGAGCAGGCCCGGCGGCGCCGGGAGGACGCGGTGGCCCGGCAGGCGCTGCCGGAGGACTGGCTGGCCCCGGCCGCCGACCGGCCCACCGAGGCGGGTGACGACACGCTGGTGCTGCTGTTCCTGTGCTGCCACCCGGCGCTGTCGCCGGCGTCCCAGATCGCGCTCACGCTGCGCGCGGTCGGCGGGCTCAGCACGGCCGAGATCGCCCGGGCGTTCCTGGTGCCGGAGGCGACGATGACCCGCCGGATCACCCGGGCCAAGCAGCGGATCGCCGCCGGCGGCGGCCGGTTCGGGCTGCCGCCGGCGGCGGAGCGGGCCGAGCGGCTCGCCGCCGTGCTGCACGTGCTCTACCTCGTCTTCAACGAGGGCTACGCGAGCACGGCCGGCCCGCGGCTGCACCGGGTCGAGCTGGCCACCGAGGCGATCCGGCTGACCCGGCTGCTGCACCAGCTGCTGCCCGACGACAGCGAGGTCGCCGGCCTGCTCGCGCTGATGCTGCTCACCGACGCCCGCCGGCCGGCCCGGACCGGTCCGCACGGCGAGCTGGTGCCGATGGCCGAGCAGGACCGCGGCCGGTGGAACGGGGCGTACATCGCCGAGGGCGTCGCGCTGGTCACCGAAGCGCTGCCCGCGCGGCCCGACCGGGCCGTACCAGCTGCAGGCGGCGATCGCGGCCGTGCACGACGAGGCGCCCAGCGCGGCGGAGACCGACTGGCCGCAGATCCTCGCGCTGTACGAGGTGCTCCGCGGGATGGCCGACAACCCGGTGGTGGCGCTCAACCATGCTGTCGCGGTGGCGATGGTGCACGGCCCGGCCGCCGGGCTCGAGCTGCTCGCCGGCCTCGCCGCGGACGAGCGGGTCGCCGGCGACCACCGGTTGCACGCGGTCCGCGCGCACCTGCTGGAGCTGGCCGGCGACGCCGCCGGCGCCCGCGCGGCCTACCTGGCCGCGGCGGAGCGGACGCTCAGCCTGCCTCAGCAGCGCTACCTGCACGGGCGAGCAGCTCGGCTGTCTCCGCCTCCACCAGATCGGCGTTGATCCGCGCGCCGGCCATCAGGCCGGCCGCCGCCGAGGCGATCACCTGGCCCATCGGGTCGGTGACGTTGCCGGCCACCCAGACGCCGGGCACGGCCGTCGCGCCGGTCGGGTCGGCGGGGATCCGGGCGCCGATGCCCATCTCGAGCTCGACCGGCTGCAGGCCGAGGCCCTCCAGCACCTCGGAACGGGCGGTGAAGCGCGGCGTCACCACCAGGGCGCGGCGCGGGATCAGGGTGCCGTCGACCAGGCGCACGTCGGCCTCGCCCTCCACCGCCGCCACCTCGCCGGTGACGAAGCGCACGCCGCGGACCGCGAGCCGCTCGCGATCGCCCGCCGCCGGCTCGGGTCCGAAGTAGACGACGTCGTTCGTCCACTGTGTCCAGAGCAGGGCCTGGTGCACCGCCATCGGGCCGGTGGCCAGCACGCCGACCGGCTGGTCGCGCATCTCCCAACCGTGGCAGTACGGGCAGTGCAGGACCGTGTGTCCCCACCGCTCGGCCAGGCCGGGCACGGCCGGCAGCTCGTCCACCAGCCCGGTGGTCACCAGCAACCGTCGCGTGTGGACTTCGCCGCCCTCGGCCAGGGTGACCCGGAAGCCGGTGCCGTCCGGCTTGGCCCCGGTCACGGTGCCGGTGACCACCTCGCCGCCGTAGCCGGTCACCTCGGCCCGGCCGGCCGCGAGCAGCTCGCCCGGCGGCGTGCCCTCCCGGCCGAGATAGTTGTGCACCCCGTCGGCGGGCGCGTTGCGCGGGCGGCCGGCGTCCACCACCAGCACCCGGCGGCGCGCCCGGGCCAGCGCCAGCGCCCCGCTCAACCCGGCCGGGCCACCGCCGACCACCACCACGTCGTACTCCCTGTCCGCCATGCGCCCGACCATCCTCCGCGCCCTCCCGGGTTGACAACTCCCGTTGCCGATCCGGCAAAGTGCGGGGATGACCGACGACGTGCTGCGGGCGGTGGGGCCGCGGCTGCGCGAGCTGCGGCGGGACCGCGGCGCGACACTGGCCCAGCTGTCCACGACCACCGGCATCTCGGTCAGCACGCTGTCCCGGCTGGAGTCCGGGCAGCGCCGGCCCACCCTGGAGCTGCTGCTCCCGCTGGCCCGGGCGTACCAGGTGCCGCTGGACGAGCTGGTCGACGCCCCGCCGACCGGCGACCCGCGGGTGCACCCGCGGCCGGTCCGGCGGCACGGGATGACCTTCCTGCCGCTGAGCCGGCGCCCCGGCGGCGTGCAGGCGTACAAGCTGATCATCCCGCCGCACCGGCCGTCCGGTCCGCCCGAGCCGAAGACCCACGAGGGCTACGAGTGGCTGTACGTGCTGGCCGGCCGGCTGCGGCTGCTGCTCGGCGCGCACGACCTCGAGCTCGCCGCCGGTGAGGTCGCCGAGTTCGACACCCGCACGCCGCACTGGCTCGGCAACCCCGGCCCGGAGCCGGTCGAGCTGCTCATCCTCTTCGGACCCCAGGGCGAGCGCGCCCACGTCCGCGCCCGCCCCACTCGCGTACGGTCCGGGGGTGGTGACGGAGACGGATCTGACGCTGGCTGACGGGCGGACGCTGCACGCCTACGACACCGGAGGCGAGGGTCGTCACGTCGTCCTCTGGCACGCCGGCACGCCGAACATCGGGCTGCCGCCGGAGCCGCTCTTCCCGGTGTCCGAGCCGCTCGGCATCCGCTGGGTCGGCTACGACCGGCCGGGTTACGGCGGCTCCACGCCGCTGCCCGACCGGGACCTCGCCTCGGACGCCGCGGACACGGCGGCGGTCGCGGATGCCCTCGGGGTCGAGCGCTTCGCGGTGATGGGCCACTCCGGCGGCGGGCCGCGCGCGCTGGCCTGCGGCGCCCTGCTGCCGGACCGGATCATCGCCGTGGTCAGCGGCTCCGGCATGGCGCCGTACGACGCCGAGGGGCTCGACTGGTTCGCCGGCATGTCGGACGTCGGGCGGGCCTCGCTCGCCGCCGCGGCTCAGGGCCGGGCCGCCAAGGAGGCGTACGAGGCCGCCGCCGGCGAGGAGGACCCGGGCTTCATCCCGGCCGACCACGAGGCGCTCGCCGGTCCGTGGTCCTGGTTCATGAAGGTGGTGAACCCCGCGGTCGCGAACGGCCCGGGTCCGCTGATCGACGACGACCTCGCCCACGTCCGGCCGTGGCGCTTCGACCCGGCGGCCATCCGCGTACCGGTCCTCCTCTTCCACGGCACGGCCGACCGCATGGTCCCCAGCACCCACGCCGAGTGGCTGGCGGCCCGCATCCCCGGCGCCGAGCTCCGCCTCGTTCCCGACGCCGGCCACCTCTCCGTCCTCAGCGAAGCCCCCGCCGCCCTCACCTGGCTCGCCGACCGCTTCGGCTGACGGTCGGCGGCGACCGCGGTGCGTCCCGGCAGTTGGTCTAGGTTGGAGGGCCGTGAGCAAGGTCGTGCTGTACATGTCGATGTCGGTGGACGGCTTCATCACCGGTCCGGACGACGGGCCGGAGCACGGGCTCGGCGTCGGCGGGGAGCGGCTGCACGACTGGCTGTCGGCCGGCGGTGTGGATCCGGCATCGCACCGGCCGGTCGGTGGACCCAGCGCGGCCGTCTTCGACGAGGTGATGGGCACCGGGGCGGTGATCGTCGGTCGGCGCACCTTCGACTTCGCGGGCGGCTGGGCCGGCGACCACCACGGCGGGGTCCCGATCTTCGTGCTCACCCACGCCGCACCCGAGGAGCCCGCGCCGGGGCACGCGCGCTACGTCACCGACGGCATCGAGTCCTGCGTCGCACAGGCCAAGGCCGCCGCCGGGGGCCGCGACATCCTGCTGCACGGCGCCGCGACCGCGCAGGAGTGCCTGCGCGCCGGCCTGCTGGACGAGCTGGAGCTGCAGCTGATCCCCGTGCTGCTCGGGCAGGGCCGCCGGCTCTTCGAGGACCTGCCGCCGGACCACATCGAGCTCGAGCTGCTCCGGGCCCTGGACGCGCCGGGTGTGCTGCACCTGCGCTATCGCGTGCGGTCGGCGGCCTGAGCCGATGGCGCTCATCCGGCTCTACATGACCATGTCCCTGGACGGCTACGTCGCCGGGCCGCAGGACAGCGCGGACGCGCCGATGGGCATCGGCGGTTTCCGCCTCTTCGACTGGCTCGACCGGCGCCACGACCCCGGACCGAGCGGCCAGGTGTACGCCGAGGTGTTGTCCACCCGCGCCGTCATCTCCGGCCGCCGCACCTACGAGCTGGCCGGCCGCTGGCAGGGCGACCACCACGACGGCGTGCCGGTCTTCGTCCTCACCCACGACGTGCCGGCCGACCCGCCGCCGGGCAGCGTCCGCTACGTCACCGACGTGCGCGAGTGCGCCTCGCAGGCCCGGGCGGCGGCCGGGGACGGCGACGTGATGGTGCACGGGGCCGGGGCCGCGCAGGCGCTGCTGCGGGCCGGGCAGCTCGACGAGCTGGAGCTGCACGTCGTACCGGTCCTGCTCGGGCAGGGACGGCGGCTGTTCGAGCACCTGCCGGCGCAGCACATCGAGCTCGACCTGGTCCGCCGACTGTCCACCCCGGACGTGGAGGAGGCCGCGCAGCAGGTCCTGCACCTGCGCTACCGCGTCGGCCGCCCATGACCCGAGCCGGGCGGGCGGCGGTAGCTTGCGGTGTCCCTCGCGCCGTGGGAGGAGTCGGCCGTGCCGTTCCTGTTCTACCGCCTGTCGCGGTTCCTCCGCCTGCGGCTGCGCGGCTGGCGGATACCGCTGGCGGTGTCGACCTTCGTGTTCCTCACCAGCTGGCTGGCGATGTCCCTGGTCGAGTCGGCCGACAGCGACATCGCCGCGCCGAGCACGTACTGGTGGTATTTCGTCGTCACGTCGGCCACGGTCGGCTACGGCGACGTCTTCCCGGTGTCGCCGGCCGGCCGCATCGTCGGCCTGTACGTGATCGTGGGCGGCATCGTGACGCTCACCCTCCTGTTCACCCAGCTGGCCACCGCCCTGCAGTCGATCCGGGGCCGACGCTTGAGAGGTGTGGTCCCCCTGGACCTGTCCGACCACGTGGTGCTGCTCGGCTACTGGCCGGGCCGCACCGAGCGCGTCGTCGCCGAGCTGACCGCCGAGGGCCGGTTCCAGGTCGCGCTGTGCGCCTGGAACGACGTCCCGGAAAATCCGCTCCCGCACAGCGACGCGGTCCACTTCGTCCGGGGCGACCTCGCCCACGAGGACGTGATGACCCGCGCCTGTGTCCGGTCCGCGCGGACAGCGGTCATCGACGGCCGGGACGACAACGAGACGTTGGCGATCGCGGTGGCCGTCGACCACGCCAACCCGCGGATCCACCTGGTCGCGGCGGTCCGCGACCTGGGCCGGCGGGAGAGCCTTCGCTACGTCAACGAGGGCGTGCAGGTCGTGCAGTGGCACATGCCGTTCCTGCTGAGCGAGGAGGCCACCGACCCCGGCATCACCCAGATCTACAACGACCTCATGAGCAGCGGCGGGCACGGCAACACGTACTCGATGCTGGTCCCGGCCGGTTTTCCGCACGCCACCTTCGGCGACTGCCAGACGCACTTCGGCCGCACCTTCGGCGCGACCCTGCTGGCGATCCGCGCGAACGGCAGCCTGGTGGTCAGCCCGCCGTGGGACACCCCGATCCCGGCGGAGACGACGCTCTACTACGTCGCCAGACGCCGCATCGACGGGCACGATCTCGCCCGCCGCTGACGACCGACACCCGCGGTGCGGCCGCATCATCCGTGACGGATGGTGGGCACCGGGGGCGGCCGGGGCAGTCTGGCAGCTCGGATCGGTGTCGGCAGGGAGGGATGTGAGTGAGTGTCCCCGACGGCACGTACTTCTCCGGGGGACCGGATCCCTCGGCGATACCCGCCGCCTTGCGCGCGCTGGCGAGCACGTACACGGTCGCGATGGGCCGCCCGGTGCGGACGCGGCGGACCTGGCTGGACAGCGCCGACTGGCGGCTGCACCACGCCGGCCTGACGCTGACCGCCACGGCCCGGGCGGACGGCGAGGCAGCGACCTTGGAGCTCAGCGGCGCCGGCGGCGCCGACCATCACCGCCGGGCCCGACACGCTGGGCTGGCCGCGCCTGCTGGCCGGCCTTCCCGACGAGCTGCGGCCCCGCCTGGAGCCGGTGCTCGGGGTGCGCGCCCTGCTGCCGGTGGTGCAGGCCACCGGCAGCTCGGTCACCGGCAGCCTGCGCGACGCGGAGGGCAAGACCGTGGTGCGGCTGGTCCACGACCGGCCGGCAACGATCGCCGGGAGCCCGGCCCGACTGTCCGGTCGGCTGCGGCTGATCCCGCTGCGGGGATACGGCACCGCTGCCGCGCGCGCCGGTCGGATCGTCCGGAGTGCCGGGCTCGTTCCCGACGACCGCTCCGGCTACGCGGCGGCGCTGGAGGCCGCCGGGTTCGATCCGGACGCGACCGCACCGCCGGTGATCCGGCCGGAGCTTCCCGGTGACGTGGCCGTGGCGAGGGCGCTGCTGTCCTTCCTCGACGAGCTGGAGGCCGCCTGGGACGGCACCGTGGCGGACGTCGACATCGAGTTCCTGCACGACTTCCGGGTGGCGGTGCGGCGGAGCCGCTCGTCGGTCAAGCTGCTCGGCGACCTCCTGCCGCCCGATCTCGCCGCCTGGGCGGCAGCGGAGCTCAAGTGGCTCGGCGCCCTCACCGCGCCCTCCCGCGACTTCGACGTGCACCTGCAGGAGCTCCCGTCCCTCACCGCGCGCCTTACCCTCGGCCGGCCCGAGGACCTGGAGCCGATGGCGCTGCACCTGGCTCGGTTGCGGGCGACCGAGCGGCGCCGGTTGGTCCGCGGCCTGCGCTCGGCCCGGTTCGAGCGGTGGCGCACCCGGTGGCGTACCTCGCTGGCAGAGCTGGCGGCCCGGGAGGGGGAGCCGTCCGCGGTACCGTCCGTCCAGGAGATCGGCCGGGAGCGGATCGCCCATGCCTACCGCCGGGTGCTCCGCCGCGGCCGGCGGATCACGCCCGCCTCGCCCGCGGACGACCTGCACGACCTGCGCAAGCGGTGCAAGGAGCTGCGCTACCTGCTGGAGATCTTCGCCCCGCTGCTGGACCCGAGCGGAGTGCGCAACGCCGTCAAGGAGCTGAAGACAGTGCAGGACGTGCTGGGAGCGTTCCAGGACAGCGAGGCACAGCGCGAGACCATCTACGCGGTCGCCGCCGAGATGGTGGCGCGCGGCGATGCCTCCGCCTCGACCATCCTCGCCATGGGGGAGGTCGCGGCCCGGATGCAGGAGTCGATGCTCTCCTCGCGCTCCGAGTTCATGGCCACGTTCGAGCGGTACGCGCGGCTGTCCGTGCCGGGGCGGATGGCGCGACTGAGCCGGCCCGACCCGACGCCGGCCACCGTCCTTCCCGGGGGAGCGGCGTGATGAGAGTGGTGGCCACGTACAACATCAAGGGCGGCGTCGGGAAGACGTCGGCGGCGGTGAACCTCGGCTACCTGGCCGCCCGGGACGGCCTCCGTACGCTGCTCTGGGATCTCGACCCGCAGGGCTCGGCGACCTACCTGCTCCGGGTGAAGCCCAAGGTCAAGGGCGGCGGCAAGGCGCTCGTCGCCGGCCGGCGGTCGCTGGACCAGGCGATCAAGGAGACCGACTTCGACCGGCTCGACCTGATGCCGGCCGACTTCAGCTACCGCAACCTCGACCTGGACCTGGACTCCACCAAACGCCCCACGGACCGGCTCCGCCGCCTGGTCGCTCCGCTCCGCCACGAGTACGACCTGGTGATCCTCGACTGCCCACCCAGCGTGTCGTTGGTGTCGGAGAACGTGGTCCGGGCCTGCCACCTGCTGCTGGTCCCGCTGATCCCGGCCGTCCTGTCACTGCGCACGTTCGACCAGCTCACCGACTTCGTCGACGGACTCCCCGGTCGCAAGCCCCGGCTGATGGCGTTCCTCTCCATGGTCGACCGGCGCAAGAAGGCCCACCGGGAGCTGGCCGAGCGGCTGCCGCTGGAGCGGCGCTTCGTGGTGCCCGAGGTGATCCCGAACCTGGCGGTGGTCGAGCAGATGGCCCGGCAGCGCGCACCGGTCCCGGACTTCGCGCCGCGCAGCCCCGCGACCGCGGCGTACGAGGCACTCTGGGTCAGGACCCGGTCCTGCCTGGACGACATCGGCTGAGGACACCCGGGTGCCGGGCCACCGCCGGATCCGCTCGGGCTCGACGACCCGCGGTGGCCGCACCGGTCCCCCGGGCTGGACCGGTCGCTCTCAGACGCCGGACCTGGCCTCCTCCTCCGCCTCGGCAGCCTCCGCGACAGCGACGACGAAGCCGAGCGCCTCGGTGATCTTCAGCGCGGCCGAGAGGACCCGCGGCGCCCCGATGATGGGAGAGACCGCGACGAGGACGTCCTGGACGTCGTCCACCGTCACGCCCGCCTCCGCCGCCGCGCCGACGTGCATGAGATAGGACGCCGACGGGGCATCGACCGCCGCGAGCGCGGCGAGCCGCACCAGGAGCAGCGGCACCGGGTCGAGCTCGGTGCGGGCCAGCGACACCCCGTTGATGTCCGCCAGAGCCTCGAGGACGGGCGCCTCTCCGGTTGCCATGGCATTCCTCTCCACTGATGAGACGGTGCGGTGCACATCTCCGCAGACAGGAGTCTCGCGAGGCGGATGCCTCGCCTCCTCATCCGCCGCGGAGGAGGAAGCGGGCGGCCGTGATTCGGCATCCTGGTCGCCGCGAGCGGACCGGCGTCGAGATCCGGCCCCTCCGGTCCCCGATCCAGCTGCCGCAGCATGAAGGAGGGTGGGTGGACGCCAGGTGCGTGGCCGGCCTGCTTCGGGTCGTGCTGCCAGCAGGACTTCTCGTCCTCGCCCTCGCCGCCTGCGAGGGCGGCGGCGGCCCGGTCTCCTCCCCGCGGCCCAGCCCCGCGCTGCCCACCCTGTCGGCTTCCGTGCCGACGAGGTCCGCGGTGCCGGAGGCGTCCGCCTCGCGTACGCCGCGGCCCACGCCGACGCGATCGGCGGTGGCGGCGCCGCCGCCCAGTCCCTCGGCGCCGGACCCGACGACGCCGACCGAGTCGAGGCCGGCCCCGCCCCCGGCGCCCACGCGCACGCCCGGTACGCCGACGCAGACCTCGACGCCCACGCCGAGCCGGACGATGCCCTCCACGTCGGCCGCCGCCCCGACGTCGACGTCCGGGTCCACGCCACAGCCGGCCCCGGCGGCGACGCCCGTGTCCTCCTCGCCGTCGCCGTGGGTCTGGTGGCTGATCGGCCTGCTGATCGTCGGCGCCGGAGTCGCGCTCGTGCTGGCCGTTCGGCGCCAGCGCGCCCGGAAGGCCTGGTCCGCCCGGCGTGCCGGTGCGGTTACGGAGTCGACGTGGCTGGCGCACGAGCTGGTGCCGAACGCGCTGAGCGCGCAGAGCCCGGCCGCCCGGCGGGACCTGTGGACCGCCTTCCGCCCACGGGTGGGCGCTCTGCACCGGAACCTGAGCGAGCTCGTCGCGTCGGCCCCGAGCGACGAGATAGGCCGCCTCGACCCGCTGCGGGACGCGGTGACCGGCCTCGGCAGAGCAATGGATGCGTACGTCGCGCCCGATGTCCACGATCCGGAACGGCTCGGCGCCGCCCGGCAAGCTCAGCGACAGCTCGAGGACGCCCTCGCCCGCGAGGTCCAGCCGCCTCCGGCACCCGGAGCACCCAACTGAGACCAGCAGGGGCCGCCGGTCCGCCGGCGTGCCCTGTTCACCCAGGTGAGGGCCGAGCCGCCTGTCGGGATCGAACCGACTGAGACCACCCGTCCGCGCGGTGCGCCCCGACCGCCTCGCCCGTCCAGGCGGCAAGCCTGCGCCCCGCTCGTTGACCTTGTAATCCCGTACGCCGCCGCGGGGAGCCGGCGCCTCCGTCGGTCCTGGCCAGGGTGACTGCCCACGCCGGCCGAAAGATAAGTAGTTGTCGCGTTGAAGTTGAGTACCAGCTGACCTGACTGCTCGGGTGAACCGACCCGCACAGTGAAGCCGAGAAGCCACCCGCGCTTCTCGCGAGGGGTCCTGATGCCTTTGTTGTCCGGTCAGACACTCATCTCACGCCTGCGCCGCAACTAACCACGTCCACCTTCCTGACGACCCGGGCCAGGCCGTTGCGCCGGTGATCAGCGTTTCCACGGCGGTGGCCAGAACGCGACAACTTTCCTTCACCCTTCAGGTGATGGCGAGCGATGGCCACAGTGATCCACGGCGGTCACAACTGGCCGACGCCAACGACGCGCCGGAACCCGCCGGTCGCAAGCCACTTCGACGCCACGGAATCGATCGTTCGATTCTGGCACGACTACGCCGCACTTCCCTGAGCCCTTACCCACCCCAGAGAGGACCGATGATGAGCCGACCAGCAGAGCCCACCGCAGGAGCGGGCTCGGTCAATCGAGACCAGGTCGATCTGACACCAAATCCACTGACCCGGGGACTGCGGCGCAATCCGCGTGTGCCGAATAAGTCGGTGCGTTTCACCGGGTACCTGGGTGAGAGTGACCGACCCGACCATGTGCGCCTCTATCTCGATCCGGAGCTGCGGAGCTGGATCGAGGTCGCCCGGCGCGATGTCAGACACCGGGAGGCCTTGGAGAAAGGACCGCAGACTCTCGACGTCACGGTGCTGTGGGTGAAGCAGAGCGCAGTGGTCGGGCACGGAGAAATCTCCGCGAAGCAGATGCAGGCCGAGCTGTTGAAGGGCGAATTGATCGAGCACTATCTGCCCGAGAGCGTCAGCGATGACTTCGTCCAGGCCTGCTTCACCACGACCTTGGTCTGCGCGACCATCTCGATCACCTGGACGCTGTGCGTCACGCCGTCCTGCGAGGACATCTCCGTACCCCTGATATGCGATGACGAGGACGACCGCGACGACGACGACGATGACGATGACGACGACGACGACGATGACGACGACGACGGCGATGGAGAGGGGCCGGACGAGCCCGGCGACGGCGACGAACCGGACACCGACACCCCCACCGGGTGATCCGTGGCGGCTGATGGACGGCGATGAGGTTGCGCCGCTATCGCCGGCGGGGGTCGTCAGATACCTGATTGGCGTGGGCCTGCTGGACGCAGCGCTTGTGGTCCGGGGGAAGGTTCGGGTGGAGGAACGCTCGCGTCGCAACCTCAACTTCCTGGTCCACTGCGGTGAGGGGGGCTTGTTCGTCAAACAAGGGCTCGGCGTGGACAAGCGCCTGTCGGTTGGCGCCGAGGCAGCCGCCTACCGGATGCTGGCGGACTTCGAGTCACTCGGAAAGTACCTCGTCCGCGCACGGCATTTCGACCCCGTCCGGGCAATCCAGGTACTCAGCCTTGTGCCATCTGCGACGAGTCTGCGTGACCACCACGTGCGTACCCGGCATCTTCCGCTGATGGCTGCTCGTCACCTTGCCCGTGCTCTGGCGCACCTGCACAACGGCGGCCTGGCTGGCGACTCGCCGGCCCAGCTTCGTCGCGCTCCCGCCGAGGCGTTGTCCATTCATCGGCCGACCACGGCTGCGGTCGATGTCACCAGCCGAGCCGGCCGGGCCGTGATCTCGATGATCCAAGCCGCACCCGGGTTCGGGGATGCACTCGATAGCGCGTCCGGCGAGTGGCGATGCGAGAGCGTCATTCACGGCGACGTTCGTTGGGACAACTGCCTGGTGTTCGGCCTGGCCGGCTCGGCTCGTCGGACGCGCCTCAAGCTGGTCGACTGGGAACTGGCCAGGGTCGGTGACCCCGCCTGGGACCTGGGCTCGGTGTTCGCCGAATACCTCGCCGCATGGACGGCATCGCTGCCCGCCTCCGCGGAGGTGCCTCCGGACCAGGTATTGGCAGCGGCCCGCATGCCGGTTGAGCGGATCCACAGACCGGTACGCACGTTCTGGGACTCCTACTGCGACGCGCGGATCGGCGATGACGATCTGAGGGCGTTGCGGTTGAGGGCGGTCAGGTATGCCGGATGCCGATTGGTGCAGACCGGCTTCGAGCGGGCCGACCGAAGCACCCGGGTGCCGACGCAGTCGGTCATCTGCCTTCAGCTCGGGCTCAACCTGCTGACCCGTTCCCGCGAAGCGGCCGCCCATCTGCTCGCACTCGACCTCGGTCGGGTCCCATGACCGTCTATCGCACGCAGATCGACGACGTTGTCGGTGACATCCGGCTGCTCTCCGCGCACTCGTTCGCCTGGTCCGGAACTCCGATCTTGGCTGCGCCGCGGGACACCCTGAAACTTCTCGACCCGTCCGGTGTGCGCAGCCGACTCCGCAACCAGCTGACGACCGTTCTGTACGACCGGTTCTACAGCCAGGGGACGACCGACCAATCGGCCGGTCAAGGAACCGCTTGGAGCGGCGGCGATCCGGCTTTCGTGGCGCTTCTGTCGGACCGGAACAAGAGTTCGGGCGGTTGGCAGGCGGGTTGGCGGGTCCGCCACGCCAGGCGCGGTGGACTCGTCATCGAACGCGACGCCCTCACGGTGTGGGCACGCACTGATGAATGCCGACCTCATGTGGACCTCTGCCCGGGGAGTGCCGTTGAGCTGCGCTACCAGGGCGAACTCCGGTACGCCCTGCCCGGCTTCTATCTCGTGCTCGGCGAGGAGCCGATCGGGGGACATGGTCCACTCGTGCGGTTCTACTGGAACGTGACGAGTGTCGGCGCACCAGGACTTCTGGTGGAATTGAGCACGCGCCTGAACCGCGAACGCCTGCCATTCCAGTTGAAGCTGGTCAACCACCCGTCCCGGTACGCGCGCAGCGACAGTGCTGTCCTCTACGTGCCAGCCACCGTCGCCAGTGAGGTCATGGGCCTGGTCGGCCATGCCCACCGAGCAATGTCAGCCGAGCTGCGCAACCATGTTCCGATGCTGACGCGGCGGCTGGCGGCCGGTTTAGCCGTAGCCGAGGATCCTGGCGGCGGTGAAAGCTTCGGTACGCACCGGTGTGCCTTGCTGGCCGAAGGCATCCTCCGGGCACACGAATCCGGGGCGAAGAGTTCCGGCGACCGGCTCTCGTTCATAGCAGCCTGCTTTGCCGAGGCCGGCATCGACCTGGATCGGCCCTATCAACGCGTACTCGACCTGGACCCTCTGACTCCCCTTTCTGACAACCCGCCGGGGAAGCGAAAGCCACGCCCAAAGATTCGGAGCACCAAGGACTTCGTTGACGTCCCTTTGGCGATAGGGAAGCGATTGTGCGATGAAGCGGTCTGGCACGCCGACGCCTGCACCTGGGTGGGTCGGCAAGCATGTCGCGTCGGCATGGAGCCCGACTACGCCTCGCTGGGCCCGGATCTGTACGGCGGGACCAGTGGACTGGCATGGTTCCTCGCGCAACTTGCCGTCACCACCGGCGATCCTCGCGCCGCGACTACGGCCGCCGGTGCCATCCGCCATGCACTGTGGGCGGCTGACGACAGTGCGGCGGAGCTCGGGGATGGGCTGTTCACCGGAATCCTGGGGATCTGCATCGCGAGTGAGCGGGTCGCTGCATTGCTCGGAGACGACGACCTTCGGAGCGAGGCCAGGACGGTCATCGGGCGACGGTTGCCCACGATGGGACTGTCCGCTGATGCGGGATTCGATCTGGTTTCCGGCCGGGCAGGCGTTGTCGTGGGTCTACTTGTCCTGCATCGCGCTTGGCAATCCAACGTTCTCCTGAAAGTGGCAGCCGACGTAGGCACCAGGTTGATGGCGACTGCGAACCGGACCGGCGCGGCGGATTCATGGACATCCGCGCAGATTCCGGCTGACCAAGACCTCACGGGCCTCTCGCACGGCGCAGCTGGGCCGGCCTGGGCACTCGCCGAGCTTGCTCACGCCTCTGGGAGGGTGGAGTTCCGTTCCGGGTCCGAGCGAGCACGGGCTTATGAGCGCAGCTGCTTCGATCCGGTGGCGGTGAACTGGCCTGACTTCCGCAAAGACCGCCGAGCCAACTCCACATCGAGTGGCTTCTCGACGGTCTGGTGCCACGGGGCGACTGGAATCGGCCTCACCCGATCCCGGATCGCTCAGCTTCTGGACGACCAGGAATCCGCGATGGAGGCGGCGCAGGCGATCGGAACGGTGCGTGCGGCGATCGAGCGGTCGCTTGCGCGAGCCGACCCCAGCTGGGGGTTATGCCACGGCCTGGCAGGTAACGCCGATGCGCTGCTTCAGATGGCTCCGGACGTCGGGTCCGGAGCCGATCGGGAACTCGCTCACGAGGTGGGCATGGCAGCCTCTGCAGGCAGAAATGACTGCGGCGCGGCCGACCAGCCGCTCGGTCTCATGACCGGTATTGCTGGCATCGGCGCTTTTTACCTCCGGCTGTTGGACTTAGCAAACCCTTCCGCGCTGCTGCTCGTGCCCTGAACCCAGCGGCCCTCCGATGGCAGTTCACTGCATGTGCATCCTCGCAGCGTCGTGCCACCAGCGCTTAGCATCGGCGGTGGCCAGTAGTCCTGGGCGCGGTCGTCCCGCGGAGGCTGCCATGCGCGTCGAGTCGTCGGTCACCTCGGTCTCCTGGATCCCTCGGGAGGCGGTCGAAGGTTATACGCGGCTCGCTTGGAATCTGGGCGTCGCCCACTACGACCTGCCGCCACCCGACGTCCTGAAGGACCCGGAGGGGCTGCTCGCCTCAGACGCCGCCCGGTTCGCCAACGAGCTTCGCGCGTGGATCGAGGTCCAGGACGGGCGGATCACCGACTATGGGCAGGCAGGTCGCGGACACATCGGGAGTACCCGGATGCGGTTGGCGGGAGTGCGGCTGCAGTTCGCGGCGGTCCCCTTCCCCGACCTACGGCCCGCGCCCGAGGTCGGGGACGGCTGGGTCCGGTTCGTGCAGACCGCCGGCGGCCGACCAGGGATGCCGGTGCCTCGCCGAGTCCGCGACCGGCCGTACGTGCGTATCGTCGGGCCCACGGTGTGGTCGACGCTTGCGCTGACCATCCGGGCCGAGGGGTCCAGCGACTTCGAGATGGTGGGAGCCAGCTCGTTTCCCCGGCACTGGATCTACGACCACGCCGGTCGGCTGGCGGCCAAGACCGGGCTGATCGACTTCCACAAGTGGCACCTGGAGGCCTCCCCGCGGCATAGCCCGTGGGGCGAGGAGGAGTCACCGGCCATCGTAACCGCGGTGGAGAGCGCCCTGGAGCGTCAACTCTCGCGGCTGATCATCGGCGCCGACCCCCCATTCCGGAGGCTGCGGCCGAGCGAGTCCCTGGTTGAGCAGGGCGAGCCGGGCTACGAGCTGTTTCTGCTGTTCGACGGCATCCTGGCCGTCGAGGTGGACGGTGAGACGATCACCGAGGTCGGGCCGGGTGCCATCCTCGGTGAGATGGCGTTGCTCCAAGGGAGCCGGCGGACTGCGACCCTGCGGGCAGTGACGCCGTGCCGGGTCGCGGTCGTGCCCGGTGAGCGGATCGATCGCCAGGCGCTCGAAGAGCTGGCCGAAGGCCGCACGCCCGACCTCACCGCACCGGGTGGCGGGAACAGTGCCGGGTCCGAACCGGCATGAGGGGATGACTCACAGAGCAGCACCACCCCACGCGCTGGCCGCTGCTTCGGTGAGCCCTCGCCCGGGAGCACGCGACGCCTCCCGTACGCACGAGGCTATGCTCGCGAAGCCGTGAGCGGATACACGAGGCAGGAGGTCGCCCAGCGGGCCGGGGTCGACCCCGACTACGTCGACCGCTTGGTCGAGTTCGGGATCCTGACGCCAGCTGTGGGAGACGCGTTCTCGCCAGGTGACGTGCTCAGGGCGCGTTGGGTGCAGAGCTTGGAGCAAGCTGGCGTGCCGCTCACCGGAATGGCTGCCGCTGTCCGGGATGGAGTTCTGTCGTTCTCCTTCATGGATGAGACCGCTTATGATCGGTTCGCCGGGCTCGCCGGCACGACCTTCCAGGAGCTGAGCGCAGGCACTGGTATCCCTCTGAACCTCCTGATGGAGGTCCGCGAGGCCTTCGGCCTCGCGGAGCCACGGCCGGAGGACACCGTCCGCGAGGACGAGCTGTCGGTCGTGCCGGCGATCGAGCTTCAGCTCGCAGCGGGGTTCCGCCCCGCTCACATTGAGCGGTGGCTTCGGGTCTGCGGAGACAGCTTGCGCCGGATCGCCGAGACCGAGACGGGGGGGTGGCGCAGCGAGGTCGAGGTGCCGCTGCTGGCGTCGGGCATGGCGGAGGTCGACCTGCTCGAAGCTCAGGCCGACCTCGCGTCGCGGATCGCTCCCCTCCGCGAGCAGGCCCTCCTCGCCATCTACCACGGGCAGCAGGAACACGCCTGGACCCAGGGGTTCGTCGAGCACGTCGAGGGCGCACTGGAGCGGGCGGGCCTGCACTGCCGGTTGGACCATCCGCCGGCAATGTGCTTCCTCGACCTCACCGGGTACACGCGGCTGACCGAGGAGCGGGGGGACGAGGCGGCCGCGGACCTGGCGGCGCGGCTGGCTGGCCTGGTCCGGCGGTCCTCCCAGGAGCACGGGGGGACGCCGGTGAAGTGGCTCGGCGACGGCGTGTTGTTCTACTTCCGAGAGCCGAGAGATGCCGTGCTGGCCGCCGTTGAGATGGTGGAGGTGGTCGGGAGCCACGACCTTCCACCGGCGCACGTCGGGATCCACGCGGGGCCGGTGGTCTTCCAGGAGGGTGACTACTTCGGCCGGACCGTGAACCTCGCGGCGAGGATCGCCGACTACGCCAGACCCGGCGAGGTGCTAGTCAGCCAGGAGGTCGTCGACGCGGCGGACGCAGGGCCCGTGACGTTCATCGAGATCGGGCCGGTCGAGCTCAAGGGCGTCCCAGGGACGCTCCGCCTCCACACCGCCCGCCGCGACGCCTGAAGGGCACAGGAGCAGGTTGTCTCCCCGATCCGTGGTCCTGTCCGGATTCGAACCCATGATCCCAGGCAGCGCGTCGATGCTGGTGAGGACCGAGCCGCCTGTCGGGATCGAACCGACGACCTGCCGCTTACAAGGCGGCTGCTCTGCCGACTGAGCTAAGGCGGCGACGAGCCGATCGTACGAGGCCCGGCGAGGGAGCATGCCGCGGCCGGTGCCGGGGGTATGTCCTCAAGGAGGGGTCGAAGGACGTCGGAGGTGCGGAGTGCGCCGGTTCGTCGGGGTTGTCGCCGTGGCGGTTGCGGCCGTCACCGGTGCGGGATGCAGCGACCTGCCGGCGGTCGGTTCGCCGGCGCAGGCCCCGGTGCCGGGGGACCGGGTGACCGCGGAGCAGGTGACGACGGCGAAGGCGCGGCTGGCCACGCTGCCGGTCAAGGCGGCCCGGGTGGGCGGCTACCAGCGGACCCGCGACTTCGGGCCGGCGTGGTCGGTGGACGTCGACCGCAACGGGTGCGGCACCCGGGACGACATCCTGCGCCGCGATCTCACCAAGGTGCAGCTGCGTGGGCGCTGCACGGTCGTGGCCGGCGTGCTGGCCGACCCGTACACCGGGCAGCGGGTGACCTTCGCCAAGGCGGACGCCGACGCGGTGCAGATCGACCACCTGGTCCCGCTGGCGGCGGCGTGGGCGCGCGGGGCCCGGGACTGGCGGCAGGAGCAGCGCGAGCGGTTCGCGAACGACCCGGTCAACCTGCAGGCCACCGTCGCGTCGGCCAACCTCGGCAAGGGCGACGACGCGCCGGCCGAGTGGCTGCCCCGCCAGGGCTACCGGTGCGCGTACGCGGTGCGCTGGGTGCAGGTGTCCACCCGCTACCAGCTCGCGGTGACGCCGGCCGACCGGGCCGCGCTGAGCTCGGTGCTGGGCCGGTGCCGCTGACGCAGCGGAGCGGGCCGGTGCCGTTGACACCGCGGAGCGGGCCGGCCCGGGCCGGAGCCCGGACCGGCCCGTCACTCAGCGGACGATCGTGCCGGTGCTGCTGATCCGGGCCTTGATCGCGTTGGAGAAGGCCTGGACCTCGCCGTACACGCCGGGGTAGCCGGCCCGCGCGCAGCCGTAGCCGTAGGACACGATGCCGACCTCGCGCCACTCGCCGGTCGCCGCCCGCTTGACCATCGGGCCACCGGAGTCACCCTGGCAGGTGTCCACGCCGCCCTGCGCGTAGCCCGCGCAGATCTCGGTGGCCGGCGCCAGCTCCGGATAGGCGTTGTCGCAGGACGCGTCGCTGACGAACGGCACGGTCGCCTTCTTCAGCGTCGGCGACTGCGGCCCGCCCTCCCGGGTCGCGCCCCAGCCGAGGATGGTGAAGGAGCCCGAGTTGAGCGAGGTGTCGCCCTGGTTGGCCAGCGCCAGCAGCGGCGCCGTGGTGGCCGACTGCAGCTCGACCAGCGCCCAGTCGTACGTGCCGGTGCTCGGGTACTGCGGGCTGCGGTAGACGTAGCTGGACCGGATCACCTGGCCGGTCGAGGTGTCGGACAGCCGGACCCGGCCGATCGTCGCGGTGTAGCCGGTGTACGACCCGGTCGGTCGGACGCAGTGCGCCGCGGTGAGCACGACGCGGCGCGCGACGACGGCGCCGCCGCAGCCCATGGACAGCCGCACCATCCACGGGAACTCGCCGAGCGCGGCGTCGGTCCCGCCGACCACCGACGGGGTGACGCCGCCGGCCGGCGTCGCCGCCTGGGCCGCGGGCTGGCCGAACAGCCCGAGCGTCAGCGCGACGAAGACGCCGATCAGCGCGGCGAACGCTTTCGCCCAGTTCTTTCCTCGGGCGGAACATAGCGCCGATCGGCCGATCAACTTCAGAGCCGTACGGGTGAGTCGAGGCGCAGGACTGCGACCATCGCCGCACGGGAGCGGGTCTCCTCAGGGGCGGGGTGGGGCGGTGCTGCGGCGTACCACCAGCTCGGTGGGCAGCTGCACGTGGCGGGCGGCCGGGCGCTCGCCCTCGTCCAGCAGCAGCTGGCCGGCGACCCGGCCCTTCTCCAGCATCGGCTGCTGCACGGTGGTGAGACCGACGGCGGCCGCCTCCGGCACGTCGTCGAAGCCGGTCACCGACAGGTCGGCCGGCACCCGCCAGCCGCGCCGGCGGGCGGTCTCCACCGTGGCCAGCGCGAAGACGTCGGTGGTGCAGGCGAGGGCGGTCAGCTCGGGGTGCCGGTCCAGCAGCGCGGCGGCGGCCGACTCCCCGGCGGCGGTGGAGTTGTCGAAGCGCTCCTCGACCTGCACATCGGCCCAGTCGACGCCGTACCCGGCCAGCCCCTCGGACAGGCCGGCCAGCCGGGCCCGCACCACCGCGTACGGGCAGCGGGCCTGCCGGTCGGCGTCCGCCGGCCCGTCGTGCCGGTCGGTGCCCAGCCGGCCGGCCACCACCCCGACCCGCTGGTGGCCCAGCTCGCCCAGGTGCCGGCCGACCGCGGCCGCGGCGGCCCGGTCGTCCAGCCCGACGAAGTCGACGCCGGCCAGCCCGACCGGCTGGTCCACCACCACCGCCGGCACCGGCCGCTCCAGCACCGCGGCCACGTGCGGGTCGTCCTTGGGCATCGAGTAGACGACGAAGCCGTCCACCGCGGCCCGGTGCACGATCCGCGCGTCCGACGTCGTCACCGGGCGCGGCCGGCACCAGCAGCAGGCCGGAGCCGGCGCTCTCGCAGGCCAGCCCCAGCCCCTCCAGGAACGCGACCGCGGCCGGGTCGCGGAACGCGTACGACAGGGTCTCGGTGAAGATCAGCCCGATCGCGCCGGCCTTGCGGGTGCGCAGGCTGCGGGCCACCGGGTCCGGGCCGGCGTAGCCGAGCCGGCGGGCGGTGTCCAGCACCCGCTGCCGCAGCTCCGGGGAGAGCTGGTCCGGCCGGTTGTACGCGTTGGACACCGTGGTGCGGGAGATCCCGAGCTCGGCCGCCAGCGAGGCGAGCGTGGCCGACCGCCGGGTGCGCCCGCGCCGGGCCGTCGGAGCCACACCTCACCGTATCGGGCCGGCGGCGGCCGGCCGACCGCCGCGCCGGGTGTGGCGCCCGGCCACGGCGGGGAGACCGCCGAGGTGGCTGCGGACCTCGCGCCGGGCGTGCTCTTCGACGTCGACGGCACCCTGCTGGACACCAACTACCTGCACGTTCTCGCCTGGACGCAGGCCTGCCGGGACACCGGGCACCCCGACGTGGGCATGTGGACGCTGCACCGGGCCATCGGCATCGGCAGCGAGGAGCTGGTGCAGCGCGTGCTCGGCCACCCCGACCAGGACACCGTGGACGCGCACTCCCGCCGGTACGAGGCGCTGCGCGACCAGGTGACCGCCTTCCCGCGGGCGGCCGAGCTGCTCGCCGCCTGCGCCGCCCGCGGCCTGCGGGTGGTGCTGGCGACCAGCGGCAAGCAGGACGACCTGGACTGGATGGTGCCGGCGATCGGCGCGGCCGAGGGCGTGCTGGCCGGCGCCACCACCTCCGCGGACGTGGACGCGGCCAAGCCGCGGCCGGACCTGCTGCAGGTGGCGGTACGCGACCACGGGCTGGACCCGGAGCGCACGGTCGTCGTCGGCGACACGGTCTGGGACGTGCAGGCTGCGGAGCGGGCCGGGTTGCCCTGCGTCGCGCTGCGCTGCGGCGGGATCTCCGCGGCCGAGCTGACCGGGGCCGGGGCCGCCGAGGTGCACGACGACCCGGCCGCCCTGCTCGACGCCCTGGACCGCTCCCGGCTCGGCACCACCGGCGCCGCCGGTGCCGGGGCCGGGGCCGGTCAGCAGCGGGGCACGCCCGGCACGTAGCCGTCGTGTCCGGTGTAGACGTACGCGTCGGAGACGTACCGGCCGCTGCCGATCCGGTCCCAGATCGTGGACGTCCCGTACGTCCCCGTCACCTGGGTGCCCGAGGTCTGGCAGGCGATGCGGACCGTCTGTCCATCCGCGACGGAGCCGACCGCGGCGTAGCCGGTGCCCGGTCCGGACCGGACGGTCAGCGGCGCGCCGGCGGTGTTGACGGTGGCCTCGTAGCCGCTGCCGCCGCAGCCGTTGTCGCTGGTGTAGTTGCGGGTGCCCCAGTAGAGCGCCAGGTTGCCGTTGAACCGGACCCGGACCGCGCTGCCGCCGGAGCGCTGCTCGTAGTGCAGGTGCGGGCCGGACGAGTTGCCGCTGGTGCCGACGTAGCCGATCACCTCGCCGTAGCTCACCCCCTCACCGACGGTGGCGCTGAAGCTGGACAGGTGCGCGTAGTAGCTGGTGTAGCCGCCGCCGTGGTCGACGACCACGTAGCGGCCGTAGCTCTCGCTGCCGAGGTTGCGCACCGTGATCACGGTGCCCGGCGCGCTGGCCACCACCGGGTCGCCGTCGTCGCCGGCCCGGTTGAAGTCGATCGCGTTGGCCGGGCTGTGGCCGGTCCGGGTCTGCCCGGACCAGGTCTGTCCACAGGGGAACGGCACTTTGAAGGTCGGCGCCGCGGCGGCGCTGGTGGCCGGCAGCAGCACGCCGGCCACGACGATCCCGATTCCCAGCGCACCCAGCCATCGACGTCGCATGTGACTGAATGTGCCAGGAACAGCGCGATCTTCGGAATAGGGCAGTCGGGGGACTTCTCGGACAGGTTTGACAGCGGTGGGTGGCGGACAGGAAGCTGACCCCCACAACTGCATCGCGCGGTGGTGGGGGAAGTCCGGTCCAATTCCGGCGCTGACCCGCAACGGTAGGCAGGATCCCGGTCCTGCGAGCCCGATCACCCACTTCCGCGCCGTCTCCCCCTCCCGTCGAGGTCTGCGGGACGGTGCCCGGGACGTCGGCGGTGGCCGAGCTGGATCGTCCCGGCTCAGCACCCCACCGCGGCCCGAGCTCCTCGCGCGGACCGGTGCCGAAAGGCGGCCGCTGGTGGCCCCGTCCGTCCCGTCGCAGTCCGACCCGCGCCCTCCCCGCCGCGCCGTGCCCGGCGCTCGACGGGGGATCGCCGCGGTTGCCACCGCCGGTCTCGCCCTGCTGCTGGTCGCCGCCCCGGCCACCGCCGCGCCCGCTCCGGCGGCCGCGCCGACCACGTCGGCGCCGGCCGAGGCCGCCGCCGGGTGGCTGGCCCGGCAGCTGGTCGACGGCTCCCACCTGGAGACCGTCGTCGGCGGGACCGCCTACCCGGACGCCGGGCTCACCCTGGACGCCGTCCTCGCCTTCGCCGCCGCCGGGGTGGCCGGCGACGGCGCGACCAGCGCGCTGGCCTGGCTGGGGCAGCCGGCCAACCTCGGCACCTACGTCGGGGACGGGACCACCGAGTCGTACGCCGGCGCGCTGGCCAAGCTGTCGCTGACCGCGCAGGTGGAGGGGCTGGACCCGGCCGCGTACGGCTCGGCCGACGTCGACCTGCTGGCCCGGCTGCGGGCGCTGCTGGCGCCGTCCGGCCGCTTCTCCGACAAGTCGCAGTACGGCGACTTCAGCAACGCCTTCGGCCAGTCGTACGCGATCCTGGCCCTGGACCGGGCCGGCGGCGCTCCGGCCGCCGCGGTCACCTACCTGGCCGAGTCCGAGTGCGAGGCCGGCGGCTACCCGCTCGACTTCGAGAAGCCGACCTGCACGCCGGACACCGACGCCACCGCCCTGGTGGCCCAGGCCCTGGCCGCGGCCGGGGCGACCGGGGCCGCCCGCGGCGCGGTGGACTGGCTGCTCGACCAGCAGCGGCCGGACGGCTCGTTCGGCGGCGGCACCAGCACCGAGGCGCCGAACGCGAACAGCACCGGGGTGGCCGCCCAGGCGCTGGCCGCGGCCGGCGAGGACGAGGCGGCCGCGGCGGCGGTCGCGTACCTCAGGACGCTGCAGTCCGGGTGCGCGGCGCCGGCCGGGCAGCGCGGTGCGGTCCGCTACCAGGCCGGCGCGTTCGACTCCGCCACCGCGCCCCGGGCGACCGCGCAGGCGGTGCTGGGCCTGGCCGGCACCGGGCTCGCCGAGCTCGACGGCACCGGCGGCGCGGCGGCCGCGCCGGTGCTCGCCTGTGCTCCGACGCCCACCCCGACCACCCCGGCGCCGACGCCGACCGCGCCGGCGCCGACCCAGCAGCCCACCGCGTCCCCGGTCGTGCCGGTGACCCCGCCGGCGGCCGGCGGGGAGCTGCCGGCGACCGGTACCGACCCGGTGCCGGTGGCCTGGCTCGGCGTCGCGCTGGTCGGCGCCGGTGCGGTGCTCGCCGTCGTGGCGCGCCGCCGCCGGCCGAGCTCGCCGTGAGCCGTCGCCCCCGGGCCGGGGCGGGCGCGCTGGCAGTGGGGATCGCGGCGGCGGTGACCCTGCTGGGCCCGGCGCCGCCCGCGGCCGCGGCCGCCTGCAGCGGCACGTCCGGCGTCACGGTGGTGGTGGACTACGGCCCGCTGGGCGGCGGGGTGCGGGTGTCCTGCGCGCCAGGAGACCCGTCCAGCGGGCTGGCCGCGCTGTCCGCCGCGGGCTACGGCTACTCCTTCGTGCCGCGGCAACCCGGGCTGGTCTGCCAGGTCAACAGCAAGCCCAACCCGTGCAACGGCGCGCCGACGAACGCGTACTGGTCCTACTGGCACGCCAGCCGCGGCGGGTCGTGGAGCTACAGCACGTCCGGCGCGGGGACGTACAACCCGCGCGCCGGCAGCGTCGAGGGCTGGGCCTTCGGTGCCGGCGCGCGCCCGGGCGTCGCCCCGCCGGCGCCCGCGGCCGCCCCGCCGCCCCCGCCGCCGGCGCCGAAGCCGACCGTCAGGCCGACCACCCGAGCCCCCGCCCCGCCCGCGCCGGCGCCGGCGCCGGGGGCCCCGTCCCGACCGGGCAGCTCGGCCGCGCCGGGCCCGGGTGGCGGCGGGACCGCCGCGCCGCCCGGCCGGTCCGCCGGCGGGACCGCGACGCCGTCCCGGACGCCGACGACCGGCCCGCCGACGGAGTCCGCCGCCGGCAGCGCCACCGTGCCGCCGTCCGACCCGGCCGCCGCGCCGGCCACCCCGGTCACCGAGCCGGTCAGCAACTCCTCCGGGCTCGGCCGGTCGGTCCTCGGCGCCGCCGTGGTCGCCGCGCTCGCCGCCGGCGGCTTCCTGGTCGCCCGCCGCCGCCGGGCGCCGTCCTAACGCGACTCCGGCGGGGCGGCGAACGACACCGGCGCGTCGAAGGCCGCCCGGCGGGCCGCGCGGCGCAGCGCGACCAGCACGGCCGGGCCGACCAGCACGATCGCGACCAGGTTGGTCAGCGCCCGGCCGGTGTCCCAGCCGGCGGTCGAGGTGACCACGCTGAACACCAGGAAGCGGTGCAGGTTGTCCAGCAGCGGCGCGCCGGCCACATAGGACAGCTCGGTGCCCGGGCCGGTCGCGTACGGCCAGTAGGACAGGTTCATCAGCAGGCCGTACGCGTACGCGGCCAGCACCCCGTACGCCGCCAGCAGGGCGATCTCGGCCCTGCCGCGGGCGCGGGGGAGCAGTCCGGCGCCGAGCCCGACCCAGGACGCGGCCAGCATCTGGAACGGCAGCCACGGCCCCACCCCGGCGGTGAGCAGTGCCGAGGCGAACAGCGAGGTGGAGCCGAGGACGAAGCCGAAACCCGGTCCGAACACCCGGCCGGCGAGCACGAGCAGGAAGAAGACCGTCTCGATGCCGGCGGTGCCGGCGCCGAGCGGGCGGAGCGCGGCGTTGACCGCGGACAGCACGCCGAGCAGCGCCAGCGCCTTCGCGTCGATCCCGCCGGAGGAGATCTCGGCGAGCACGACGACCACCAGCACCGGCAGGGTGAGCACGAAGATCAGCGGCGCGTCCGTGGTGTGCCCGGCGGCGTCCGGCCGCGGCGAGATGAGCAGCGGCCAGACGAAGACGGCCAGGCCGGCCGCCGAGGCCAGCAGGAGCACCAGCGCGGAGCGCACGGTCACCGGCAGGGTCCGGAGCCCGCCGGACCGGGCGCGCGCGGCCACCCCGGTCACCGCGGCTCACCCGCCCGGGCCGTGGAGCCGTCCAGCGCGGCGGCCACGTCGGCCACGGTCAGCCACCGCGCCGGCGCCAGCACCTTGGCCACCTGCGGCGCGAAGGCCGGCGAGGCGACCACCACGTCCGCGGTCGGCCCGTCCGCGATCACCTCGCCCTCGGCCAGCACCACCACCCGGTCCGCCGCCGCCGCGACGAACTCGACGTCGTGGGTGGCCAGCACCACCGACCGGCCCTTCGCCGCCAGCTCCCGCAGCAGCGCGCGCAGGTGCCGCTTGCCCGGGTAGTCCAGGCCCCGGGTCGGCTCGTCCAGCAGCACCACCGACGGTGCGGCGGCCAGCTGGATCGCCAGCACCAGCGAGAGCCGCTGTCCCTCGGACAGGTCGCGGGGGTGCCGGTCGCCGGGGATGCCCGGCACCAGCCGGTCCAGCAGGCCGCGGCAGGTGCCGGCGGCGACCTCCGACTCGCGGTCGGCCTGCTCGCACTCCGCCGCGACGGTGTCCAGGTAGAGCAGGTCGCTCGGGGTCTGCGGCACCAGCCCGACGTGCCGGCGGGCCTCGTGGGCGGGCAGCTCCCGGGGATCCACCCCCGCCCCGACCGAGACGGTGCCGGCGTGCCGCGGCCCGGAGCCCTGCACCGCCCAGAGCAGCGACGACTTCCCCGAGCCGTTGCGGCCCATCATCGCGACCACCTCGCCGGCCCGCAGGTCGAGGTCCACGTCCCGGACGGCCAGCACGTCGCCGTACCGCACCGTCACGCCCCGGGCGGCCAGCCCGACACCGTCCGAAGTGGACGCCCGCGGGGGCGGGTCGAGCCCGACCAGCCGGTCGCGCAGGCCGCCGGCCCGGCGGCGGGCGTCCCGGACGGACAGCGGCAGCGGGTCCCAGCCGGCCAGCCGGCCGAGCTCCACCACCGGCGGCGCGACCGGCGAGTCGGCCAGCACCGCCGCCGGCGGCCCGGACACCGCGCGGCCGTCGCCGGTCAGCAGCACCATCCGGTCCGCGTACTGGGCCACCCGCTCCAGCCGGTGCTCGGCCACCACGACGGTGACGCCGAGGTCGTGCACCAGCCGGGTGATCGCGGCCAGCACGTCCTCGGCCGCGGTCGGGTCCAGCGCCGACGTCGGCTCGTCCAGCACCAGCACCTGTGGGTGCGCGGTCAGCGCCGCCCCGATCGCCACCCGCTGCTGCTGCCCGCCGGACAGTGTCCGCAGTGGACGGCGGCGCAGCTCCGCGATGCCGAGCAGGTCGAGCGTCTCCTCGACCCGCTTGCGCATCGCGTCCGGGGGGACGGCCAGCTGCTCCATGGTGTACGCGAGCTCGTCCTCCACCGTGTCGGTCACGAAGCCGGCCAGCGGGTCCTGACCGACCACGCCGACCGCGTGCGCGAGATCCCGGGGCGGCGCGCTCCGGGTGTCCAGGCCGGCCACCAGCACCCGGCCGGCCAGCCGGCCGCCGGTGAAGTGCGGCACCAGGCCGTTGACCGCGCCGAGCAGGGTGGACTTGCCGCTGCCGGTGCGGCCGGCCACCAGGCACAGCTCGCCCTCCTCGATCTCCAGCCGGAGATCGTCCAGCACCGGCCGCGGCGCGTCGGCATAGGTCACGGTCACCGCGTCGAAGATGATCACCGCGGCGCCCCCACCGGGACCGGCTCCGCCGCCGGGGTCGCCGGGACCGCCGGCGGCGGGGGCGGCGACAGCCAGGCCGGCAGCACCGCCAGCAGCACCCCGAGCGCGCCCGCCACCGGCAGCTCCGGCCAGGTCAGCGGGCTCAGCGACGGGTAGAGGTCGGCGGGGTCCACCCGGCTGGTCAGGATCAGCACCGCCGCCGCGCCCAGCCCGCTCGCCGCGACCAGCGTCTCCGCCGCCCGCCACCGGTCCGGCCGGTAGACGCTGCGCCGGACCCGGCGGCCGGCGGCCGGCAGCCCGACGCCGGCCAGCACCAGGCCGAACACCAGCATCGGCAGCCCCAGGTAGCGCGGCGTGGTCGCGTCGAGCACCCCGTACACCCCGATGCAGATCCCCAGCAGCCCGGTGACGACCAGCGCCCCGGCGCCGCGGCGGGACACCCCGGCGCGCCGGCCGTAGCCGCGGGAGTCCATCGCGGCCGCCAGCGCCAGCGACCGGTCCAGCGCGTCCACCAGCACCGGCATGGCGATGCCGCGCAACGCCCGCAACCCGCGCTGCCGGGCCCCGCGCAGCCGGCGGGCCCGGCGCACCCGCAGCACGCTCTCCACCAGCTGCGGCGCGACCGACAAGGCCACCACCACCGCCGTGCCGACCTCGTACAGCGCGCCCGGCACGGCCTTCAGCAGCCGCTTCGGGTCGGCCAGCGCGTTCGCGGCGCCGAGGCAGATCAGCATCGTGGCCAGCCGCATCCCGTCGTACAGCCCGCCGAGCACCTGCTCGGCCGCGACCGGGCCGAACAGCCGGATCCCGGCAGCCCACTCCGGCAGCTGCACCGTCGGCAGGGTGACCACTATCACCTCGCCGTACCCGCCGCCGAAGACGACCCGGAAGAACACCCGGGACACCACCACGAACAGCCCGGCCCACAGGTAGTAGCGGAACGCGAACGCCCACGGCGCGTCCCCCCGCCGGTTGGCCACCACGACCCCGGCCACCACCACGATCAGCGCCAGGAGCAGCGGGTTCGTGGTCCGGCTGGCCGCCGCGGCCAGCCCCAGCGCCCACAGCCACCACGCCCCCGGATGCAGGGTGCGGGGGAGTCGGGTCACCTCGCCAGTCTGCTATGCGGGCGCGGTGGCCGGGTCCCGGGCGCCCCCGTAGACTGGAGTCGGCGAGGGGAGTACTCCCGCGCGCCGACCCGGTCAGTCCGGACGCCCCGATGGCGTCCCCGGGCGGCGGCCCCGGACAGGGGCGGAGGAGACCTCGGCCAGGTGCAGACCTGACCGAGAGGACCCCTGGATGCCCGTCGTCGGGACGCCCACGCTGTGGGCCGTCACCATCGCCGCCGTCATCGCGCTGATCGCCGTCGACTTCCTGCTCACCCGCCGCCCGCACGAGGTCTCGATGCGCGAGGCCGCCGGCTGGTCCGCCTTCTACGTGGCGCTGCCGCTGGCCTTCGGCGGCTGGGTGTGGGCGCAGTACGGCTCCGGGCGGGGCACCGAGTTCCTGGCCGGCTACCTGGTCGAGAAGTCGCTGTCGGTGGACAACCTCTTCGTCTTCATGCTGCTGCTGGCCTCCTTCGCGGTGCCGGCGGCGCTGCAGCAGCGGGTGCTGCTCTACGGGATCGTCGGCGCGCTGGTGCTGCGCGGCGTCTTCATCGCGCTCGGCGCGGCCGCGTTGCAGGCATTCACGCTCACCTTCCTGGTCTTCGGGCTGATCCTGGTGGCGACCGCGGTCAAGGTCTACCGGGACGCCCGCAGCGGGCACGGCCAGCAGGTCGACGTCGACCGGATGCGGTCGGTGCGGGCGCTGCGGCGCTTCCTCCCGGTCACCGACGACTACCGCGGGCCCCGGATGCTGGTCCGCGAGGGCGGCCGGCGCGCGCTCACCCCGCTGGCGGTGGTGGTCGTCGCCGTCTTCGCCACCGACGTGGTCTTCGCGGTCGACTCGGTGCCGGCGGTGTACGGGATCACCGACGACCCGTACCTGGTCTTCGCCACCAACGCCTTCGCCCTGCTCGGCCTGCGCGCGCTCTACTTCCTGCTCGCCGGCGCGCTGTCCCGGCTGGTGCACCTCGGCTACGGGCTGGCCGCGATCCTCGCCTTCATCGGGGTCAAGCTGGCCCTGCACTGGGCGCACACCGAGTGGCCGGCGGTGCCGGAGATCCCGACGCTGGCCAGCCTCGGCGTGATCATCGGCATCCTGGCCCTGGTCACCGCGACCAGCCTCCTCGCCACCCGCCGCTCGGCCCCGGACCCGGCCCCGGACCCGCCGGTGCCGGCCGAGCAGTCCGCCGGCCGACTGAGCGGTTAGCCGGCCGGCTGAGCGGTTAGCCGGCCGGCTGAGCAGTCCGCCGGCCGGCTGAGCAGCAGTAGGTGCTCAGCCGGGGGCGGGACTGCTCAGCCGCGGGCGGGACTGCTCAAGCGCGGCGGCGGCGGGCGGAGAGCACCGCGACCAGCGGCCAGACCGCCTGCGCGCCCGCGGCCAGCCGCTCGGTGAAGCCGACGGCGTCCCCGTCCCGGACCAGCTCGACGACGAACCAGCCGACCAGGCCGAGCAGGGTCGCCGCGGCGGTGCCGGCCACCGCCGGCCGCAGCGCGAGCGGGCCGGCGGTGCCGGCCACCGCGGGCCGCAGCGCGAGCGGGCCGCCGCGCCGCCGGCCGAGCGCGGGCCAGACGGCGAGCGCGCCGAAGGCCAGCGCCGCCGCCGCGGTGTGGGCCGGGGAGTCCCCGTCGCCCACCGGCAGCGGGTACGTCGCGACCAGCACGGTGCCGACCCCGCCGGCCGCCAGCAGCAGCCGCCCGGCGGGGGCGGCCGGCCGCAGCGCCGCCGCCGTGGTCAGGTGGCAGCAGCCCAGCCCGGCCAGCGCGGCGGTCATCAGCCAGCGGTCCTCGGCATCCAGCGCGGCCAGCGCGCTGATCGTCTCCACCCCGGGGTCGAAGCCGCCGCGCTGCCGCGCCGCGGCCAGCGTCCACCCGCCGACCAGCAGCACCGGCGCGGCCGCCGCCGACGCCACCCCCCACCACGGCACCCCCGTCACGGTCCACACCGTACGGTCCCGCTCACCCCTGCTTGACCACCTCCAGTGCGGACACCTCCGCCAGCGCGTCGAAGTCGCTGTCGTGGTGCAGCAGCGGCCGGCCGGCCCGGATGCAGGCGACGGCGATCAGGCAGTCGGCGGTGCGGCGGATCGTGAAGCCACGCCGCCGGGCCGCCCGGTAGAGCTCCGCGGCCGCCCGGAAGTCGTCCAGCCCCTCGAGGCGGGCGATGTCCAGGGCGAGCAGCTGCCGCTCGATCGCGTGCAGATCCCGGTCATGCCGGATGCCCTGGAGGATCTCGGTGTAGACGACGTCGGTCAGCCCGACCGGCTGCTCCGCCTCGAGCTCTGCGGCCACCAGCTCCACCTGCCACGTGGCCCGGCCGGCGAAGTAGTCGATCCAGACGCTGGTGTCGACGATCAAAGGCGGCCGCGCCGGGACTCGTCGAGGTCGAGATCGAAGTCCACGGCGCCGCGCAGCTGCAGCATCGACTTCGCCCGCCGCCGACGGATCAGCTCGGCCAGCGCGAACTCCACCGTGGCCTTCTTGGTCCGCGTGCCGGCGAGCGCCTGCGCCTCGGCGAGCAGCTCGTCGTCGATGTCGATGTTCGTCCGCACCACCCCACCGTACACACGAACCAGTCAATTGATGTGTACGGTGCTGCGGA
>CAWKIV010000022.1:0-226519 GCA_963849885.1 uncultured Actinomycetota bacterium
CCAGCCGCACCCCGGCCGGCACCTCGGCCATCGGCTGCGGCCGGTCGAACCGGCCGCCGCCGAGGTTGCGCCAGAACCGGGCGGTGTCGTCGATCTGGACGAGGTCGGGCAGGCCGTTGCCGAACAGGCTGACCGTCTCAAGGCCGGGATCGGCCAGCGAGCGCGGCGGCAGCGCGTCCCGGTCGGCCGGCACCGGCTGGAAGCGCTGCCGGCCCGGCTCGAAGGAGGTGTAGCCGAACTCCAGCGGCGGCAGCTCCTGGGTCCGGTCCCCGTCGTGGCCGACGATCCGGATCCGGGCCAGCAGCGAGGTCCCGTTCGCCGGCAGCTCGGCGGCCGGCCGCTCGCCGCGGGCGACCAGCTCGTCCACGTACGCCAGCTCGTACGTGCGGGTGAGCAGCTCCTCGTGCGCGTGCGTGCGGACCTCGATCCGGCGGCAGCGCAGCCGCGTCCGCACCGCGAAGCCGGCCCGATGCTCGACCAGCGGGTCGGGCCGCTGCTCGTACGTGAACGTCACCGTGACCAGGAAGCGGTCCCGGGCCACGTCCACGTAGCTCCACCCGGCGCAGGTAGAGCTGGTCCCACTCCTCCGGCGGGCCCGGCCCGGTGTCGCGCTGGTAGTCGTACCGGATCCGGTTGCCGAACGGGTCGGTGGTCTCGGTCAGCAGCCAGCGGAAGGCCCGGCTCCGCGCGGCCGGGTCGGCCACCGTGGCCGCGGCGCCACCGTAGCTGCTGACCAGCCCGTCCCGGCCGCTGACGCGCCAGGTGTCGGCGCCGTCCCGGCGGACCCGGTCGACCCGGGCGAACAGCCCCTCGGTGCGCGGCCGGTACCGGGTCGTCCCCGGCTCCGGCGTGCCCACCGGGACCAGGTCCTCCTCGCCGGCCAGCACGAAGACGTCGTCGTCGGCGTACCGGGGCACGCCGGCCGAGGTCTTGCGCTGCACCGACGGCACCGGGATGGCCAACTCTGCAGTCTGTACGGCCCGGCGCCGGCGGTGGTGCTGTAGGACAGGCCGAGCCGCGGCTGGAAGCCGTGCCGGCCGGGCGGCAGCTCGAGCGGGACGTCCAGGCTGCCGGCGCCGGTGAACAGGTCCGGGGTGACGGCCTCCCCGAGGCCGGCCAGCGCGCCGCCGCCGGCGGGCAGCGTGATCGCCGGCGCCCCGAACCCCGACTTCTCGCTCACCGGCTCACCGGCTCACTGCAGCGTGTGCACGAGGAACAGGGTGAGGTCGCCGAGCTCGCCGAACCGGGCCGGGTCGGCGAGCCGCAGCCGCCAGATCCCGGCCGGCGGCGGCCGGTCCGGCTCCGGCAGCACCGGCAGCTCGGCGGAGGTCCTCGGTGAAGCCGTCGGCGCCGGTGGTGCGCACCAGCGTGAGGCCCGGGTCGGTGGCGATCTCCAGCTCGATGCCGGCCAGCCCGGCGCCGTCGGTGTCGACCGCCTGGACGACGGCGGCGGTCACCCGCGACCCCGGCCCGGTGCCGGGGAAGTCGTCCTCGGTCAGCCCGACCGGCACCGGTCCCCGCCGGACAGCGCGGCGAACGCGTCCGGGAAGCGCTGGCGCACCGACACCGCGACGACCGAGTCGAGCTCCCTGTCGCCGCGCAGCTCGTCCTCGTACGCGTCGATCAGCGCGCGGACGCGGTTGTCGAGGGTCGTCGACGCCGCCGGCACGCTGACGAGAAGACCAGCCGCACGTCGGTGACCTCGCGCAGGTCGGTGTCCGGCACCTCCAGCCGCCACGCGCCGGTCAGGCCGTAGTTCTCGATCGGCAGCAGGTCGAACGGCAGGTCGCCCTCGGGCAGCGACACCTCCCGCTCCGAGCTGATGCTCAGCGAGGCGTCCTCGGCGTCGGTCAGCACGAACGGGACCAGGCCCTGCGCGACCACCCGGTCGCTGCTGCCGCCCTCCAGCGCGCCCAGCGCGGCCCGCAGCTCGGCCGTGGTCGGGGTCAGTCGGGTGGTGGCCGGCTGCAGCGTCGCGTCCCGGTCCCGCACCAACGTGACGCCGCGGTGGGTGAGGGTGCCGACGAAGCCGGCCGCCGGCAGCAGCCCGTCCACCTCGACCCCGACCCGCCGGATCCGCACGTTGTGCCGCCCGTGCAGGAGCTTCTCCAGCTCGTACACCGAGATGACGAACTCCATCTCGCCGGTCTGCACGAAGCGCGCGAACTCCAGCGGGTAGCGGACCCGCAGCGACCACGGCGGCAGCGGGAACGCGTTCTGCCCCGGGCCCTGGTGCTTCGCCTCCTCGGTCAGGGTGACGAACGCGTCGTGCAGCTCCGCCGGCGACAGCAGCACGTCGCCCCCCGCCGCCGCGGACTCCACGATCGACAGCGGCTTGAGCCGCCGGAAGGACACCGCCCGCTCGTAGAGGTAGAGCAGCTCGCAGGCCCGGTCGAGGTGCCGGCGGGTGAGGTCCTCGTACGCGTTGGCGACCGCGTAGAACCGGTCCGTGCCGAACTCGCCGCGCTCCTTCGCGTCGATCGCGTCGGCGATGAAGTCCGCGCTGCCCTCGGCGACCTCCTGCTCCAGCCGGGCGATGGTCTCGTCGCGCTCGGCGATGCGGGCCGCGGTCTGGGCCGCCTCGATCTGGTTGGCCAGGTCCTCCCGGGCGCCCAGGTACTGCACCAGGCTGCTGACCACCCCCGGCCCGGACGCCTGGCCGCCGAGCACCACCCCGCCGCCGCCCACGGTCAGGGTGCCGAACACGGCCTGGCCGAGCCCGGCCCCGAGCCCGGCCAGCAGGTTGTCGGACTTCCCCCGCAAGGCCTCGACCGCGGTCGCGGCGGCGCCGGCCCGGTCGGCCGCGCTGGCCGCCGTCTGCGCGGCGATCTGGACGCCGAGCTCCCGCTTGCGCAGCTCCTCGCCCATCTCGGCGAGCTCGTCGACGAGCTGGTCGGCCCGCGTCCGGAAGTCCAGGAACCGGCTGCTGGTGTCCCGGGCGGCGTCGATGCGGGCGCTGGCCAGGCCGGCCAGCGTCGCCGGGCCGAGGTCGGGGACGTGGCTGTCCCGGTAGCCGAGGAAATTCTGCCCGACGCCGAGCTTGGTCAGCTGCTGCTGGGCGTACCGGTCGAGCCGGTCGGCCTCGGGCCCGCCGGCGGTGCCGAGCCGGCGCAGCAGCCCGATCGCGGCACAGTATGCCTCGACGACGTCCGACCGCTCCGCGCTGCTGAGCCGGAAGGACCGGCGGAAGAGCACGTCGCCGCGGCCGATCTGGGCGGAGGCGGCCCGGACGGCCACCGTGCGCTGCCGGTCGGACAGCGCCCGCGTCCCGGGCGGCAGCAGTCGCTGGTATTCCAGCAGGGCCAGCCGGTAGTGCTCCGGCGCCGGCAGCGGGTCGCCGGCCGCGTGCGCGCGCGCCTGCCCGACGTGGCACTCGGCCCGCCACAGCCGGACCCGGAAGTCGCGCTCCGGATCGTCGGCGAGCAGGTCCCGCAGCGCCAGCAGCCCGGCGGTCTGGGTGGCGGACAGCCGGGGGCCGCGGTAGCGGGGGAGCCGGTTGATCAGCTTGCGGCGCAGGTGCTCCGGCTCGTTCGGGTCCACGATCGGTCCGAGCACCGCGAACTCCACGTCCGAGCTGGTGAACGCGGCCGAGATCCGCGCGGCGGTCAGCTCCGGCATCGGCACCCTCAGGCCGGCGAGCTTGTCGATGTCACCGAGCGCCGGGCCGAACGAGCGCCGCCGGATCCGGTCGTAGATCCGGGCGAGCAGCCCGGCCACTGAGACCGGCAGGTCCGGCACCGGCTTGTCCAGCTGGTCGAGGAACACCCGCAGCGCGCCCCGGGCCGTCCGGATCGACTCCGCGCGGGCGGCGGCGGCCTGCTCGGCGGCGGTGAGGAAGCCGCCCGGCACGCTGCGCACGAAGACCACCCCCGCGTCCGCGAGCGCCGTGGCCACCTGGCCGGCGAGCGTGCCGTCGGCACCGGTGAGCGCGGGGAAATACTCCGGCATCAGCTGGTCATCGGCATCCGCCATCTCAGCAGCCTAGGTCCGGCCGCGGGCCGATCAAATAGGACGGAAGGGCAGTCTTGACGCCCGCTCGGGCAGCCGGCGTGGGCGGTCTCTGAGAGCGCGGCGTAGACCTGCCGGCTGGATCGGCCGGTGCACCGTGAAGGGTGTCACCTCAGGGCTGCGGGCCGGAGCCCGAAAGGCGCCCGGTTGAAGGCTCGGCTGCGGCCGATGCGCGGGCGTGCTGTCTGGCGCGTGAGCTGGCCGCTGGCGACGCTGAACGTGAATGGATTGCTATGGTCGCCGACCACGCGGCCACGCCTCGACCGCCTGCTCAGGCCAGAGCCGGAGCAGCTCGAGGGTCGGTGGATCGAGGGTGATCCGGCGCTGCTGGTGGCTCTTGGTGTCCTTCTCCCAGGTGCGGCCCCGGTCCTGGGCGATGCTCGAGCGCAGGGTCAGGATGCCGGTGCCGAAGTCGATCCGATCCCACGGCAACTCGCATCGAGTTTGATGTCGAGATCTGATCCGTGGTCGGCTCGACGAGGCGCTGACCTCGGTGGGGCGGGTGGGGCTCGAACCCACGACCGACGGATTATGAGTCCGCTGCTCTGACCGGCTGAGCTACCGCCCCGGGGTGGTGGGACCGAGCGTAGTGGGTAGGCCGGCTGGATCCGGGAGAGAGCAGGGAGGGGCCGGCATGGTCAGCCGCATCGGGCAGTGGACGCTGGACGTGCAGGACGTCGAGGTGATGGCGCGCTTCTGGTCGCAGGCGCTGGGCTACCGGATAGTCCCGGACGACGACGGGAAGTCGGTGCACCTGCACCCGCCCGCGGACGCCGCGCCGAAGACGCCCACGGTGTGGCTGCAGGCCTGCGCCGGGCCCAAGACGGTCAAGAACCGGGACCATCCCGACCTGGTCACCGACATCGACGCCGAGGCGGAGGCGGACCGGCTGGTCGGGCTGGGGGCGACCCGGGTCGACCTGGGGCAGCCGGCGGACGCGGGCTTCATCGTGCTCGCCGACCCGGAGGGCAACGAGTTCTGCGTGCTGCGGGGGCGCGACTGGTAGCGCTCCGGTGTGCTTCACTCGCCGACGGCCCCGGGGGGGCGGCGGGTGAGGAGGGGCGGTGCCACGACGGGGCGGCAGTGCGGTGGGGTCGGGTCCACGCCGCTTCGGCGGCTTCGCCGGCCTGCAGGCGCGCCGGCCCGGGCTGGTCGTGCTGCTCGGCTTCGCCGCCGCGATCCTGGTGCTGACGCTGCTCCTGCTGCTGCCGACCAGCCGGGAGGCCGGGCAGCAGGCCAGTTTCGTGGTCGCCCTGTTCACCGCCACCTCGGCGATCTGCGTGACCGGGCTGTCCGCGGTGGACACCCCGGCGTACTGGTCCGGGTCCGGCGAGGTGCTGATCATCCTCGGGGTCCAGTTCGGCGGGCTGGGCTTCATGACCTCGGCGTCGCTGCTCGGGCTCGGCGCGGCCCGGCGGCTGGGCCTGCGCACCCGCATCCTGGCCGCCGCGGAGACCCGCACGCTCGGCCTCGGCGACATCCGCCGGGTGGTCCGCGGGGTCGCGCTGATCAGCTTCACCGTCGAGGGGATCCTCGCCGTCGTGCTGACGCTGCGGCTGTGGCTCGGCTACGACATGCCGCTCGGCCGGGCCGCGTACGAGGGCGTCTTCCATTCGGTGATGGCGTTCAACAACGCCGGCTTCGCGCTCTACCGGGACAACCTGGTCGGGTACGCGACCGACCCGTGGATCTGCCTGCCGGTCGCGGCCGCGGTGGTGCTCGGCGCGCTCGGCTTCCCGGTGCTGTTCGAGCTGCGCCGCGAGCTGACCAGCCCGCGGACCTGGAGCCTGCACACCAAGATCACCGTGAGCGCGTACGCGATGCTGCTGGTCGTCGGGACCGTCGCGTTCATCGGCTTCGAGTGGCGCAACGTGGCCACCCTGGGCCAGTACGGCTGGGCGGACAAGCTGCTGGTCGGCTTCTTCATGGGCGGCACCCAGGCCCGCTCGGCCGGCTTCAACACCGTCGACGTCGGCGCCATGAACGAGACCAGCTGGCTGGTCACCGACTGCCTGATGTTCATCGGCGGCGGCAGCGCCGGGATGGGCGGCGGGATCAAGGTGACCACGTTCATGCTGCTCTTCTTCGCCATCGTGGCCGAGGTGCGCGGCGACCCGGCGGTGAGCGCGTTCGGCCGGGAGATCTCCAGCGCGGTGATCCGGCAGGCGCTGTCGGTGGCGCTGCTCGGGGTGGCGCTGGTGGTCAGCGGCACGCTGGCCGTGCTGGCGCTGTCCGGGCTCGACCTGGACCGGGTGCTGTTCGAGGTGATCTCCGCGTTCGCCACCACCGGGTTGTCCACCGGGATCACCCCCACGCTGCCGGCGTCCGCGCAGTACGTTCTGGTGGGGCTGATGTTCGCCGGCCGGCTGGGGCCGATCACCGTGGCGTCGGCGCTGGCCCTGCGGGAGCGGCGCAAGCTCTTCCGGTTGCCGGAGGAGCGCCCGATCGTCGGCTAGGTCGGGCAGGAAGGCAGGACGGCGTGGCGAAGAGCATCCACGAGGGCTCGGTGCTGGTGGTCGGGCTGGGCCGGTTCGGCAGCGCGCTGGCCGAGGACCTGCAGCGGCTCGGGCACGACGTGCTGGCGGTGGACGCCAGCGGGACGCTGGTGCAGGAGTGGTCGGACCGGCTCACCCACGTCGTGCAGGCCGACGCGACCAACGAAGCGGCGATGCGGCAGCTCGGCGCGGACGGCTTCACGGTGGCGGTGGTGGCGATCGGGACCGGCATCGAGGCGAGCGTGCTGAGCACCGGGGTGCTCATCGACCTCGGCGTGCGGGAGGTCTGGGCCAAGGCGATCACCGCCTCGCACGGCCGGATCCTGGAGCGGATCGGCGCCGGGCACGTCGTCTACCCGGAGCGGGACACCGGCAAGCGGGTCGCGCACCTGATCAGCGGGAAGCTGATCGACTACATCGAGTTCGACGACGGCTTCGCCATCGCCAAGCTGCGGGCGCCACGGGAGGCGCACGGACGGACGCTGGCCGAGGCGGCGCTGCGCAGCCGGTACGGCGTCACCGTGGTCGGGGTGAAGCGGCCCGGGCAGGACTTCACGTACGCGCAGCCGGACACCCGGGTCGGCGCCGGCGACCTGCTGATCGTGTCCGGCGCGACCAACCTGGTGGAGAAGTTCGCCGCCGAGACGGGCTGAGCCCGGTCAGCCGACGGCGATCCCCCAGCGTCCGGTCAGCGTCTCCCCCGGCGCCAGCAGCCGGCGGCCGTCGCCGCTGGCGAACGCGTTCGGCGGGCAGGTCATCGGCTCCACCGCGACCGCCCGCCGGCGCTCCGGCTCCGGCAGCGTCTCGCCGGTGAAGACCTGCAGGTGCGTCCAGGTCCCGTCCGCCCACAGGGTGACCTCCCGGCCGTCGGCGCGGGTCAGCCGCACCCGGGCCAGGCCGTCCGGGTCGCGCTCCAGGTCGGTGTACGCGGTGTCCAGCACGACCGGGCCGATCGGCCGCCCGGTCCGGAAGTCGAAGTCGGTGCCGTCGACCGGTGACCGGCCGCGCGGGATGGACCGGTCGTCGGTGACCAGCCGGGTGGCCGCGGGCACCCGGAGCCCGGCGGCGTCGACCAGGCCGGGCCCGGCGGCCAGGTACGGATGGGCGCCGAGCCCGACCGGGGCCGGCTCGCCGGCCCGGTTGACCACGGTGACGGTGACCGCCAGCCCGTCGCCGTCCAGCCGGTACGCGGCCTGGCAGTCGAGCCGGAACGGGTAGCCGGGCTGCGGGTGCACCACGCAGCGGGCGACCGCCTCCCCGGCGGCCTCCTGGTCCAGCCGCCACGGCAGCCACCGGGTCAGCCCGTGGATGGCGTGCCCGGTGGCCGGCTCGGTGAGCGCGAGCTGCAGCCGCCGGCCGGCCAGCTCGTACCGGCCGTCCTCGATCCGGTTGGGCCACGGGACGAGCAGCTGGCCGCGGCCGCCGCTGCACATCCGGTCCTCGGCGTAGCCGTCCAGGACGTCGGCGCCGTCCACCTGGTAGGCCCGCAGGCCGCCGCCGACCTCGACCACGACCGCGCGCTGGCCGCCGTGCCGCAGCTCGACCTGCTGTCCGGAAGGAGACGTCACGGGGCCAGCCTGGCCGCGGGGCCGGTCGGCCGCAACCGCCCGGGCCGGCGGTCGGGCGGCCCGGTCTGGGCCGGCCGGGGCGAATAGTGCAAGCTGTGCGACACAGGGCCGTCCGATGGATATCGAGGAGCTTCGATGACGGATCAGCACCGGCGCCGCCGCCGGCCGCTCGGGTAGGCGCGGGTGCGCAGAGGGGTGGCGGCGGCCGGGAGCTCGGCATTCTTCCTGGTCGCGCCGGGGGTGCTGACCGGGGTGCTGCCGTGGGCGCTGACCCGCTGGGAGGTGCGCTGGTCGTCCGGCTGGGCGGTGCCGCTGCAGGTGCTCGGCGGGGCGCTGGTGGTGGCCGGGGCGGGCGTGATCGTCAGCTCGTTCGTGCGGTTCGTCCGGGAGGGCGCCGGCACGCCGGCACCGGTGGCCCCGGCCGAGCACCTCATCGTCGGCGGGCTCTACCGGCACGTGCGCAACCCGATCTACGTCGCGCTGATCGCGGTGATCCTCGGCCAGGCGCTGCTGCTCGGGCAGCCGGTGCTGGTGCCGTACGCGGCGGTGGTGCTGGTCGCGGTCGCCGCCTTCGTGCACTGGCGGGAGGAGCCGGTGCTGGCGGCCCGGTTCGGCTCGCGGTACGCGGAGTACCGGCGGGCGGTGCCCGGCTGGTTGCCCCGGCTGCGGCCGTGGCAGCCGGAGTGGGACCGCCCGGCCTGACCGCGCCACCGGGCCCTACCGCCCGGCGCGACCGGCCGGCCCGACCGGCCCGACCGGCCGGGCGCGCCGCCGGGCGGTCGAGCGGGCAGACTCGGCGGCGTGATCGGGATCGAGGACGTGCGGGCGGCGGCGGGACGGATCGCCGGGGTGGCGCACCGGACGCCGGTGCTGACCTCGCGGACGGTGGACGCGCTGACCGGGGCGACCGTGCTGGCCAAGGCCGAGTGCTTCCAGCGCGGCGGGGCCTTCAAGTTCCGCGGCGCGTACAACGCGATCGCGTCGCTGCGCCCGGAGGTCCGGGCGGCCGGCGTGCTGGCGTACTCCTCCGGCAACCACGCCCAGGCGATCGCGCTGGCGGCCCGGCTGCACGGCGTCCCGGCGGTGATCGTGATGCCGCACGACGCGCCGCCGACCAAGGCGGACGCCACCGCCGGCTACGGCGCCGAGCTGGTCCGCTACGACCGCTACACGCAGCACCGTGAGGATCTCGGCCGCGACCTGGCCGACGAGCGCGGGCTGACGCTGATCCCGCCGTACGACCATCCGGACGTGATCGCCGGCCAGGGCACGGTCGCGCTGGAGCTGGTCGAGGACGCCGGCCCGGTGGACGTGCTGGTGGTGTGCGTGGGCGGCGGCGGGCTGCTGGCCGGCTGCGCCACCGCGGCCACCGCGGTCAGCCCGGGCGTGCGGGTCGTCGGGGTGGAGCCGGCCGCGGGCGACGACGTCCGGCAGTCGCTGGCCGCCGGCCGCCGGGTGACCATCCCGGTGCCGCGCACCATCGCCGACGGGCAGCAGACCACGTCCCCGGGCGAGCTGAACTTCCCGATCATCCAGCGGCTGGTGGAGGACGTGGTCACGGTCACCGACGAGGAGATCGTGGCCACCATGGTGCTGGCGTTCGAGCGGATGAAGGTGGTGCTGGAGCCGAGCGGGGCCAGCGCGCTGGCCGCGGTGCTGGCCGGGCGGGTGCCGGGGACGGCCGGCAAGCGGGTCGGGGTCACCCTCTCGGGGGGCAACGTGGGGGCGGCCCGGTTCGCCGAGCTGGTCGGGACTCGCTGCCGGGCTAGGCGTGTCTCTCAGCCCGCTGGCGGCGTTGAGAGACACGCCCTAGATCACTTCCGCGGCGTGCGGGTGGACCAGAGCACCGCGAGGTTGGACAGCGCGAAGACCGCGCCGATGACGACGAGCAGCCAGACGCCGCGCACGGCGGCGAAGGCGGCCAGGGTGGCCGCGGCGACGGTCAGCACGACGAAGGCCAGCCGCAACCCGCGCGGCACCGGCCCGGACACAGCGCTCACGGCGGCCATGCTGCCATCCCGGCCGGCGCTCAGCGCAGCCGGTCCAGCGCGGCCAGCACGTTCTCCAGCCACTGCACGGTGAACGACCCGAAGAGTGAGCTGGGCTCACTGTTTCCGAGGAAGAGACCGAGGGACAGGTAGCTGACCGCCTGGTTGGCCGGCGCGAGCACCTCGACCAGCGGCCACAGCGCCCGCAGCCGGTCCACCGGGGCGAGCCCGGACCACTCGGCCAGGTACGCGTCCCGCAGCCGGTCCCGGTCGGCCCCGGCCAGGTCGATCGCGATCACGTCGAGGAAGGGGTGGCCGAGCGCGCAGTCGGTCCAGTCGAAGTAGACGTAGCCGTCCGGGCCGCGGGCCACGTTGCCGGGATGCATGTCCCCGTGCAGGAGCGCGGTGGGCACCCCGTGCGCGGCCAGCTCGGCGCACACCTCGACCAGCCGCGGGACCGCGGCCGCCAGCCGCCCGGCCACCTCCGGCGGCGCGAAGCGGCCCAGCAGGCCGGCGTCGAACCAGACCGGCAGCTGCCCGGCCAGCCACTCCAGCGACCGGTCCCCGCAGCCGGCCGCCCGCAGCTCGGCCGCGTACGGGACGGAGGCCCGCTGCAGCCGGCCGAACTCCCGGACCAGCCCCTCCCAGTCCTCCGGTGGCGCCTCCCAGCCCACCTCCTCCCCCACGTCCTCGAGCGCGAGCAGGCCCCGCTCGCGGTCCGCGGCCAGCGGGGCCGGCACCCGGCCGGGGAAGAGCCGGGCCAGCGCCGGGGTGACCGCGACCTCGTCGGCGAACAGCGGCGCGCGCACCGTGGCCTTCAGGTAGACCCGGCCGCCGTCGGTGGGCACGCGCAGCACGCAGGACAGTTCCCAGCTCCGGACCAGCTCGACCGGGCCGGTCACCGCCCGGCCGGCGGCCCGGACCGCCGCGAGCAGCCAGGCCTCGGCCGCGGGCGGCCAGTCGCGGTGCCGCCAGGGCTGCGTGAGCGCCCGCGGGCCGGTCGCCTCGGCGAGCACCGGGGCGAGCTCCGCCGGTGCCGCGCCCCACCGCGTGCCCGCCGGTGGGTCCCCGCGGAGCACGACCACGGCGACGATCCGCTGCCCGTCGGGCTGCTCCGGCTCGTGGATCACCCGGAGCAGCCCCACGTCGGCGCCGAGCACCTCCCGGGCGGCCGGGACCACCGCGCCGGAGGCCGGCGGCCGACCGGGCAGCTCGGCCCCGGGCAGCCCGCCGTCCGCGGTGACCAGCACCTCGTCTCCGGCGGGCGCGAGGACGAGCAGCCGCAGCCGGGTCCGCTCCTCGGTCTCCGCCACGGCCCAGACCCTAGGGTGGGCGGGTCGCCGCGGCGCCGGTCCGCGGCCGGGAAGGGGGCGCCGTGTCGTACGGGTACACCGGCACCATGCGGACGCGGCCCGGCCACCGGGACGAGGTGGTCGCCATCCTGCTGTCCGGAGTGGACGGTCTGGGGGCCGCCGGCTGCCAGCTGTACGTGGTCAGCGTGGCCGACGCCGACCCGGACCTGGTCTGGGTCACCGAGGTGTGGGACAGCAAGGAGGCGCACGACGCGTCCCTGCAGCTGCCGGCGACGCGGGAGGCGATCTCCCGGGCGATGCCGATGCTGACCGGCGAGTTCACCGGCCAGGAGACCACCGTGGTCGGCGGCCTCGGCGTCACCGCTTGACCACAGTACCCCCCAGGGGTATACCGGAAGCATGCAGACCACGACCGGACGCACGCTGACCCGGCAGGCGGTCAGCGCCACCCTGCACTGCCTGACCGGCTGCGCCATCGGTGAGGTGCTCGGCCTGGTGATCGGCACCGCGCTGGGCTGGGACACCCTCCCGACCATCGTGCTGGCGGTCGCCCTGGCCTTCGTCTTCGGCTACTCGCTGACCCTGGCCCCGGTGCTGCGCGCCGGCCTCGGCCTGCGGGCCGCGCTCGGCGTCGCGCTGGCCGCGGACACGCTGTCCATCACGGTGATGGAGGTGGTCGACAACGCGGTGGTGCTGGCCGTGCCCGGCGCGATGGAGGCCGGCCTGGCCAGCTGGCTGTTCTGGGCCAGCCTGGCCTTCGCGCTCGCGGTCGCCTTCGTGGTCACCGTGCCGGTGAACCGGTGGATGATCGGCCGGGGCCGCGGCCACGCGGTGGTCCACCACTATCACCACTGAGCTGTCGATCCGGCGCCGGCCCGTTCGTACAGGGGTGAGCCGACACGAGGAGGACCCGGAGATGGCGCACTACCTGCTGAGCATCTACCAGCCCGACGGCGAGCCGCCGGCGCCGGAGTTCCTGGAGCCGATCATGCGCGACCTGGCGACGCTCAATGCGGACATCCGGGCCGCCGGCGCCTGGGTGTGCACCGCTGGGCTGCACCCGCCGGCCACCGCGACCGTGGTGCACGCCAAGGACGGCGACGTGCTCACCACCGACGGGCCGTACCTGGAGGGCACCGAGCACATCGGCGGCTTCTGGGTGATCGACGCCGCGGACCTGGACGCCGCGCTGGAGTGGGGCCGGCGGGCCAGCGCGGCCACCACCCTGCCGATCGAGGTCCGCCCGGTCGCCGGCGCGTGCGGCTGAGCGTGCCGGACACCGCCGATGTCGAGCGCGTCTTCCGCGCCGAGTACGGCCGGGCGGTCGCGGTGCTGGTCCGCGTCTTCGGCGACATCACCGTCGCCGAGGACGCGGTCCAGGACGCCTTCGCCACCGCCGTCCGGCGGTGGCCGGTCGACGGCCCGCCGCCCGCCCCGGCCGGCTGGATCATCACCACCGCCCGCAACCGGGCGATCGACCGGCTGCGCCGGGACGCCGCCCGGGCGGACAAGCAGGCCCAGGCCGCCCTGCTGCACGCCGGCGCCGAACCCGTCGAGGAGGGCCCGGTGCGCGACGACCGGCTCCGGCTGATCTTCACCTGCTGCCACCCTGCGCTGGCCCCGGCCGCCCGGGTCGCGCTGACCCTGCGCCTGCTCGGCGGGCTGACCACCGCGGAGATCGCGCGGGCCTTCCTGGTGCCGGAGCCGACCATGGCGCAGCGGCTGGTCCGGGCCAAGGCCAAGATCCGCGACGCCGGCATCCCGTACCGGGTGCCGAGGGAGGCGGACCTGCCCGACCGGCTGCATGCGGTCCTCGCGGTGGTCTACCTGATCTTCACCGAGGGGTACGCGGCCAGCTCCGGCGACCGGCTGGTCCGCGAGGACCTGTGCGCGGAGGCGATCCGGCTCGGCCGGCTGCTGGCCGAGCTGATGCCGGACGAGCCGGAGGTGCTCGGCCTGCTCGCGCTGATGCTGCTGGTGCAGTCCCGGCGACCGGCCCGGACCGGGCCGGCCGGCGAGCTGGTGCTGCTGGCCGACCAGGACCGCGGCCGCTGGGACGCCGCGCTGGTGGCCGAGGGCCAGCGGCTGGTCCGGCGCTGCCTGCGCCGCGGCCGCCCGGGGCCGTACCAGATCCAGGCGGCGATCCAGGCCGTGCACAGCGACGCGCCGAGCGTGGCCGACACCGACTGGGGCCAGGTGGTGGCGCTCTACGACCAGCTGTTCGCGGTGGCGCCGGGGCCGGTGGTGGCGCTCAACCGGGCCGTCGCGGTGGCCGAGGTGGCCGGCCCGGCGGCCGCGCTGGACCTGGTCGACGAGCTGGACCTGACCGGCCACCACCGCTGGCACGCCATCCGGGCCGAGCTGCTGCGCCGGCTGGGCCGGGTGCCGGCGGCGCGGGCCGCGTACGACGCGGCGGTCGAGCGGGCCGACAACGCGGCCGAGCGGGACTTCCTCGTCCGGGCCCGGGCGGGCCTCCCCCCGACTTGACAGCGCCGCCGCCGCGCCGCACCGTCGGCTGATGGCGGGGGGACCGGACCAGGTCGGCCGGGCCGAGCGGCTGCTCCGCGCGGCGTACCGGTGGCGCTCCCGGCTGCTCTGCCGCCTCGGCAAGCACCACTGGACGCTGCGCCGCAACCCGGAGATGGGCGGCCGCGAGGCCCTGTACGAGGACTGCCGCCGGTGCGGCCGCGAGCGCACCACGTACGACCCGCGCGACCAGGGCGCGGTCTGGGGCGCGCGGCGGCCCACCGCCTGAGCGGAAGATTTCTCGGGGCAGGTGTCGATCGGCCCGGGGGGCGTTCGTAGCCAGGGTGAGAGACCGGCCGGCCGGCCCCGACCCCCAGACCTGGCACCATCCACGCCCGAGCGAAGGAGACGACCATGAAGCAGTACATGCTGGCCGTGCACGACACCTACGGCGAGCTGCCGCCGCCGGACGTCATGCAGCAGATGTTCGACGACGTCGACAAGGTCAACCAGGAGATGCAGGCGGCCGGCGCCTGGGTGTTCGGCGGCGGTCTGACCGACCCGTCCGACGCGACCGTGGTCCGGGTCGAGGGCGGCAAGGTGCTGACCACCGACGGCCCGTACGGGGAGACCAAGGAGCAGCTCGGCGGCTTCTGGGTGATCAGGGCGAAGGACCTGGACGAGGCGCTGGCCTGGGCCGAGAAGGCGACGGTGGCCTGCCGGGCGCCGGTGCAGGTCCGGCCGTTCCAGGACGAGCCCGAGAGCTGATGACCGACCCGGACGGGGTGGCCCGCGTCTACCGGCAGGAGTACGGCCGGTGCGTGGCCACCCTGGTCCGCGTCCTGGGCGACATCGACCTCGCCGAGGAGGCGGTCCAGGACGCGTTCGCGACCGCGGTGGAGCGGTGGCCGGCCACCGGCCTGCCACCCAACCCCGGCGCCTGGATCACCACCACCGCCCGCAACCGGGCGATCGACCGGCTCCGCCGGGAGGCCGCCCGCGACGACAAGCAGGCCCAGGCGCTGCTGCTGCACCAGCCGGACGAGCCGCAGGAGGTGGGACCGGTGCGCGACGACCAGCTGCGGCTGATCTTCACCTGCTGCCACCCGGCGCTGGCCCCGGCCACCCAGGTCGCGCTCACGCTGCGGCTGCTCGGCGGGCTGGAGACGCCGGAGATCGCCCGGGCCTTCCTGGTCCCGGAGACGACCATGGCGCAGCGGATCGTCCGGGCCAAGCGCAAGATCAAGGACGCCGGCATCCCGTACCGGATCCCGACCGAGGCCGAGCTGCCCCGCCGGCTCCCCCCGGTGCTCGCGGTGCTCTACCTCGTCTTCAACGAGGGGTACGCGAGCGCCGGGCCCGAGCTGGTCCGCGAGGACCTCTGCGCGGAGGCGATCCGGCTCACCCGGCAGCTGGCCGAGCTGATGCCGGACGAGCCGGAGGTGGCCGGGCTGCTCGCGCTGATGCTGCTGGTGCAGTCCCGGCGGCCGGCCCGCACCGGCCCGGACGGCTCGCTGGTGCTGCTGCCGGACCAGGACCGGTCCCGCTGGGACCGGGCGCTGGTCGCCGAGGGGCAGGCGATCGTGCGGGCCTGCCTGCGCCGCAACCGGCCCGGCCCGTACCAGATCCAGGCCGCCATCGCCGCCGTCCACTCGGACGCGCCCCGCGCCGCGGACACCGACTGGTCCCAGGTGCTCGCGCTCTACGACCAGCTGCTCGCGGTCGCCCCGACCGCCGTGGTCGCCTTGAACCGGGCCGTCGCGGTCGCCGAGCTGCGCGGGCCGGCCGCCGGGCTGGCCGAGCTCGACGGCCTCGACCTGCCCGGCTACCACCTCTACCACGCCGCCCGGGCCGACCTGCTGACCCGGCTCGGGCGCACCGGCGAGGCGCGGGAGGCGTACGAGCGGGCGCTGGAGCTGGCCACCAACCCGGCCGAGCGCGCCTTCCTCGCCGGCCGGCTGACCGGCTGAGCTTCCGGCTCCCCGCCGGCCGCGCCCGGACGATGTACTAGGGTCGGTGCAGGTTGGGCCCACAGCCTCCGGAGTCCCCGGTGTCATGCCGATTCCGCACGAGGCTGCCTTGTTCCTGCTGGCTCCGGGTGGCCAGCCAGAATGCCAACCGCAAGCTCTCCGACATCGCCACCGAGGTCGGGGACACCGGAATGCTGGACCTGCCCGGCGGCCAGACCGTCGCCGGCTGGCGGGCGACCGCCTCGTCGGCGCGGCGCGGCGACATCCGGCTGCACCGGCCGGACGAGCAGGGGTAGGACAGGGCAGGCGCCGGTGTCTTCCTAGGGGCCACCGTCGCCAGGCTCCGCCGGTTCGGACCAGAGCCGGCGGAGCCGCTCCGCCTACCTCTCGGCCCGACCGGGCGTGCGGCGGAACCCGTGGACCGCGACCGGCGGCCGGCCGGTGACGCGGGTGATCAGGTCGGCGGCCACGTCCCGCAGCTTGCGGTTGTGGTTCTGCGAGTGGGCGCGCAGCAGCCCGAAGGCCTCGTCGCCGGTGCACCCCTGCTGGGCCATCAGGATGCCCACGGCCTGGTCGATGACCGTACGGGAGATCAGCGCCTGCTCCAGGTTGGCCCGATCCTCCACCAGGCCGATGGTGCGCAGGACCAGGGTGAGCGCCGCCGCGGCCTGCGCGGCGAAGAGCTCGGCCTGCTGGCGGGCCGCGCCGTCGAAGGCGGCGGGCTGGAAGCCGTACAGGTTGAGCGCGCCGGCGGTGCTGCCGTCCACCGCGAGCGGCAGCGACAGGGAGCTGCGCACTCCGTGGTCCAGCGCGTGCGGCTGGTACTTCGGCCAGCGCCCGTCCGTGGACAGGTCGGGGACGTCGACAGCGGCGCCGGTCCGCAGCGTCTCCAGGCACGGTCCTTCGTCCGCGCCGTACTGGACCTCGTCGACTTCCTCGGCCCGCGCGTCACTGCTCGCCACGGTCAGCGGCCGGCCGTCGCGGCGAGCCGTGATCCCGCAGGACGCCGACGGCACGACGGCCGCGGCCAGTTTGGCCACGTCGGTGAGGAACGCGTCGAGGCTCGGCGAGTCGAGCAGCAGCGACTGGAGCCCGGAGAAGGCGCCGACCAGGGGCTCGGGGTACGGCGGAAAGGCGGGATCGGGCGAGGCGGACATGGCGTGGGCCGATCCGAGCTGGGAGCCCTGTCGCTCGATAACCGAGGACGACATCGCCCGGGCTGGCGGTGTGCGGAGTGCCGACGGCCCTGCTCATGCTACCCGTGCCCTCGCCGGGGCCGGCCCGGGCGCATAATCGGGCTGCACCATGACGGAGGATCGGAAGAGGCGCGCGATGAACCTGTTCATCGGGGTTCTGGTCTTCTTCGGCGTCTTCGCCGCGGGCCCTTATCTGTTCGTCGTCGGCATGCGGGCGCTGGGCAAGCGCTTGGGGTACGGCGACTTCTACGCGCCGGAGCTGGCGCGCCCGCCGCGGAGCGAGTGGCCGCTGACCTGCCGGCTGCACCTCTTCCACCGCTGGCGCACGCAGCGGACGCCCGACGGGATGCGCTTCCAGCGCTGCCTCGGCTGCGGCGCCAGCCGGGACGTGCCCGGGGTCGGCCTGCCCATCTGACCCGGCCCGGCGAGCCGTCGGCGGCTCGCCGCCCGAGGCTGCCGGCTGACCTGCTCCGGCGTCGCGCCGCTGCGTCGACCGGTCGGCTCACGGCTTGACCGCCCGGACGATGGCCGCGTGCAGGCCGGGCGCGGCCTCGTGGGTGAAGGTGACCGAGGCGTCGCTGAAGCCGACCGCGGCCAGCCCGTCGAGGTACTCGGAGCGGCTGAGCGCTCCGGCGATGCAGCCGACGTACGAGCCGCGCCCGGCCCGGTCGGCCGGGCTCAGCTCGTCCTCGGCGACGACATCGGAGATGCCGACCCGGCCGCCCGGCGTGAGCACCCGGAACATCTCCGCCAGCACCGCGGGCTTGTCCACGGACAGGTTGATCACGCAGTTGGAGATCACCACGTCCACCGACCCGGCCGGCAGCGGGATCGCCTCGATGGTGCCGCGAAGGAAGTCCACATTGGACACGCCGGCCTTCGCGGCGTTGTCCCGGGCGAGCGCGAGCATCTCGTCGGTCATGTCCACCCCGTACGCGCGGCCGGTCGGGCCGACCCGCCGGGCCGACAGCAGCACGTCGATGCCGCCGCCGGAGCCGAGGTCCAGCACCCGCTCCCCCGCCCGCAGCTCGGCCACCGCGACCGGGTTGCCGCAGCCGAGGCTGGCCAGCACCGCCGCCGCCGGCAGCTCGTCCTGCTCGTCGGCGCCGTAGAGCCCGGAGCCGAACGACCCACCGGCGTCGACCGCCGCCGGCGCGCAGCACGAGCCGGACCCGGCCGGTTCGCAACACGCCTCCGCCGCGGGGTCGGTGCCGCACCCGCAGGCCTGGCCGGTGCTCACCGCGGTGGCCGCCGCCGCGTACCGGGCCCGCACCTGCTCCCGCAGCTCGACGTCACTGGTCGTCATCCCGCCACCTCTCATCGACTTCGATCGATGGGTGCAGGGTGGCTCACCAATCGACGGATGTCAATGCGTGTGGCACGCTGGACGGATGCCGGCCAGCCTGCTGCCCCTGCTCGAGGACGACTGCTGCTCCCCGGTCAGCGGCGAGCCGCTCGACCTCGCCGCGGCCGAGCGGCTCGCCGCCGTCCTCAAGGCGCTGGCCGAGCCCACCCGCCTGCGGCTGCTCTCCCTGGTCGCCGCCCGCCCGGACGGCGAGGCCTGCATCTGCGACCTCACCGCCCCGGTCGCCCTGTCCCAGCCGACCGTCTCCCACCACATGAAGGTGCTCACCGACGCCGGCATCCTGCACCGGGAGCAACGCGGCAAGTGGGCCTACTACCGGCTCGTCCCCGGCGCCCTCGACACCCTCGCCGCGCTGCTGTCCCCCGCCCGCTGACCCGACCCCGCGTCGCGTCGCCCCGCCCCGCCCCGCGTCGCGTCGCGTCGCGTCGCGTCGCGTCGCGTCGCCAAGGATTCGCCAAGGCCGGCGCGGAAGGCTTCGCCTCCCCGCCCTGTCAGGGCGCGCCGTCCGATCCGAGGAGGCGCCATGCCGGCGTCCGTGACCACCCGACTCAAGGCCCTCGGCGTCGCCGTGGCCTCCGCCGCGCTCGTCCTCGCCGGTGCTCCGGCGGCCGGAGCCGCGCCGCCGCCCGCGACCGCGAACGCGACCGCTGCCGGCACGGCGGCGACCAGCGCGGTCGTCGGCTACCAGATCCGCAGCGTCAAGGCCCCCGGCCGGTGCATCGGCATCTCCAACGGCCTGGCCGGGCTGTGGAACTGCACCCGCAACCCGGACCAGTCCTGGCACTGGAGCACCGCCCAGTCCGGCGTCTACAAGATGCTGATCAACGGCAACGGTCAGTGCCTGGCGGTGAACGGCGGCAGCACCGCCAACGGGGCCCGCATCCTCGGCTACCGGTGCACCGGGAGCACCGACCAGTACTGGTACGAGAGGATGCTCGACTACCACAAGAACCTGTACTTCAACATGAAGTCCGGCAAGGTCATCGGCGTGGCCAGCGGATCCACCGCCAACGGCGCCGCGGTGGTGCAGTGGCAGACCGCCGGCACCGACCAGTGGTGGTACATGGGGTGACCTGACCGTCCCGCGGCCGCCGGCCCGCCCCGGCGGCGCGATCCGTTGACCGGTGACAGGGTCGTGGAACCAGGTGAGCTGCCGGGCCGCCCTTGTTGTGATGGCGACGGCCGGGCTGTACGAAACCTCCGGCGAGTGGCTGGACACCATCGGGTTGCCGGGCAAGAGCGGCATCGGGGGCGGGATCGTCATGGTGTCACCCGGCAAGGGCGGGCTAGGGACCTCGCGCCCCGGCTCGACGTGGCCGGCAACAGTGTGAAAGGCCAGCTCGCTGCAGCCTTCCTCTCCCGCCAACTCGGCCTGGACCTGTTCGTTTCGGAGCCGGGTGACAATTCCTAGATTCCGCCCGCTGAGATCAGCTCCGGTCAGGATTCCTTCGAGCCGAGTGCTCCGGCGATCTGATCGATGGCCGTGGCCTCGGCCGGGCTCACGTCCTGGCCTTCCTCCCGGTGGGCGGCCGCGACCTTGTTGGCGAGGGTGAGGATGAAGCGCCGGTACTCGTCGACCTCTTCGGGCGTCGCCTTGCTCTCGAGCAGCGCCACCGCGGTCCGCAGGTGTTGCAGTCCGGCGTCCTTGAGCTCTTCCACGGAGTGGTAACGCGGGTGCTCCATTTTGGGCTTGGCCGCCACGATCTCATCGAGCAGTTCACTCTGGCCATGCACGGCGCGCGCTTCGACGTACGCTTTCGACATCGCCACCGTCTCTCGGAACATCCCGCCGCCGGCCGCCGTGACGACGATCATGCCGGCGCTCGGCGGTCCCTGAAGGACCGACGTCCATTCTTCGGGAGAAAAGGCGGCCTTGGTCGTCATGACAACTCCTTGGCTCAGGTGGCCTGTGGCTGCCGCAGGGCTGAGCTCGATCAGGCTCGGTCGTGCGCAGCGGCGACACACATTACCGCGCGTGTCGCGAGGACGAGCGACCCTGCCGCAGCTCCTTCGAGGCGGACGACGTGAGGCCGATGAAGGAGCCGGTCGCAAGCCCGAGCAGGATGGCAGTCATCGAGGGTCACCCTGGAGCAGAGCGGCGTACCGGTCGAGGTAGAGCGGCCAGCCCTCGTCGTGGGCGACGCCGTCGCGGACGGCTTCCCAGCCGGGGCCGTGCCGGTCGAGGTTGCGGTGCTCAAGCTCGACGCGGGTCCGCTGCGGGGTCTCCGGGATGAAGCGGACCTCGACCTCGCTGGTGTTGTCCGGCTCGGTCTCGACCTGCCAGGTGGGGCCGATGTCCCAGCTGAACACGACTCGGCCCGGCGGCTCGTAGGCGAGCACGCGGGCCCACCGGCACTCGGTCCCGTCGGTGGCGCGGTCGTAGATGTGGCCGCCGACGCGCGGTTCGAAGATGGTCTCGGCGATCGGTGCCGCGAGCATGTTGTGTTCCCGCGGCTTGAAGTCGCCGAAGCGGCCGATGAAGGTCGTGAACGCCTCGTCGATCGGCGCGTCGACCACGACGTGCCGGCGGACCACCTGGGCCGCTGCCTGGGTCATGACTTGTCCTCCGGGTGTCCTTGTTCTTCGGTTGTCCGGTGCTCGACGAGGTCCTCGTAGCTGGCCAGCGCGCGGCTCCAGAAGGTGTCGAGCTGGTCCCGCAGCGCGGCCACCGCGGTCGGGTTGAGTCGGTAGATCCGCCGGGTTCCGGATGCGCGTTCGCTGACCAGGCCGGCGTCCTTGAGGATCTTCAGTGCCTGGGAGACGGCCGGCCGGCTCACCGGGAGTTCCGCGGCGAGCTCGCCCACCGCGCGGGGCCGCTCGGCCAGCGCCGCGATGATGGCGCGCCGGGTGGGGTCACCCAGCGCGGCCCATCCGTCCTCGCCTTGGTAAGCGGACATGAACGGTAAGCATTCTCTTACGAAGGTTGGCCGTCAAGGGCATCGAGGGGGACGGAGCGGTGGACACCACCCAAGTCGCCGAGCACGGGGACCGTGCGTACAGCGAGGGAATCGGACACAGAGCTGGTTCCAGTCCGAGCCGCTCTCATCGCTGCGGATGCTTGACGCCGCCGAGGTGACTCCGGCGGCGAGCGTGATCGACGCCGGCGGCGGAGCGTCGACGCTGGTGGACGCCCTGGTGGAACGCGGCTTCAACGACGTGACGGTGCTGGACGTCTCCTCCACCGGTCTGCGGGCGGCGCAGGAGCGACTCGGTCGGGCGGCAAGCCAACAACGACGGTATTGGTGATCTTGACCCGGTCGGGCTACAGGCCTCGGACCTGCGGGAAGGGTTCCCCGAGTGGACTCGAACCACTAACCCTGCGAGTAATTGCGACGACTCTGCGTGGTTGGCAATCGTCGTCATCGCCGTTGTCACCTGGCAGTTTGACAGGACCGATCCGTCCATGCCTTGCCGTCGCTGGGCGTCGCCCGCCGAGGTAGACATGAGTTTCCTGTGGCGATACGTCCACAGTGGACAGCGCCCACGGGCGCTCGTGCGCCGCCTGGCCGGCCGGCTGGGCGTCACCAACCTGACCGGACTCATCCACCACCACGACAACGGGTCGCAATACGTCTCGATCGCCTTCACCGAGCGCCTCGCCGCCGCCGGCGTCGACCCCTCCGTTGGTGCGGTCGGCGACGCGCTGGACAACGCGCTGGCCGAGTCGGTGATCGGGTTGTTCAAGACCGAGCTGATCCGCCGCCGTGGGCCGTGGCGCACCATCGAGCACATCGAGGCCGCCACCCTGAACTGGGTCGACTGGTTCAACCGGCACCGGCTGCTCGAGGTCAACGGCGACCTGCCACCAGTCGAGCTGGAGCAGGCGCACTACCGTCACACCGACCCCACCGAGGCCGGGTAGTCAACGAATCGAGTCTCCGGACTCGCCGGGGCGGTTCAGAATGCCCCTTCGACCTTGGTTGATTCTGGCGGCCAGGCATGTGCCGCCAACACCGGGTGGCCTGCTCGTCGGGGTGGTGGGGATTGCGCCGCCGCGTGGCTGGACGTCCCGCGGGACCGGGAGGCCCAGCCAGCCCGACCTCGGTGCTGCCTCCACGTGGCTCAGGCGTCTCCCGGGCCGGTGCTCGCTGGTCCGACGCCCGGCACGACAAGCCCGCTCTCGTAGGCGAGCACCACCGCCTGCACCCTGCTGGTCACGCGGAGCTTCGCGAACAGCCGATTGATGTGCGTCTTGACCGTGGCCGGGGAGACGAAGAGCTGGACGGCGATCTCCTCGTTGGAGCGACCGCGGGCGACCAGCTTGAGCACTTCGCGCTCTCGCTCGGTCAGGCGGCCGAGCAACTCGGTGGTGTGCCCGGGAGCGGGACCGCGGACGTGTCGCTCGATCAGCCGCCGGGTGAGAGACGGCGACAGCAACGCCTCCCCGGCGGCCACCACCTCGATCCCGTTGACCAACCTCTCCACTGGGGTGCTCTTGAGGAGGAACCCGGCGGCCCCGTTGCGCAGCGCGGCATATACGAGGTCGTCGAGGTCGTACGTCGTCAGCACCAGCACCCTGGTCGGCGACCCGCCCGTGACGATCTGTCCCGCGACGATTTGTTTGGTGGCCGCGATGCCGTCGAGCACCGGCATCCGGAGGTCCATAAGGCACACGTCGGGACGCAGGCGGCGTACCTGCTCGACCCCCCCGAGGCCGTCGGCCGCCTCGCCGAGCACAGTGAGGCCGTGCGCCTCGAGCATGACCCGGAGCCCGACCCGGATCATTTCCTGGTCGTCGACGATCACGACCCCTGTCATGCCGGGGCCTGGACCATCATGTCGGCTCTGGGAGTGTCATGTCGGGTCCGGGACGGGAAGCCGGGCGCTGACCAGGAAGCCGCCGTCGTCGGTGGGCGTGGCGGTGAACGAACCACCAAACACGGCGACCCGCTCGCGCATGCCGACCAGGCCGTGACCGTTCGAGGCGAGCTGTCGGGCGACCCCAACCGAGGTGCTGGCGAGGTCGACGTCGACCCGGTCCGGCCCGCGGCGGTAGCGCACGTGGACCGTCCCGCCCGGCGCATGCTTGAGCGCGTTGGTGAGGCCCTCCTCAACGATCCGGAACACCGAGAGGTCGACCCCTGCCGGCAGCGCGTCGGTCGGCCCCTCCATCGCCAGCTTCACGTCGAGGCCTGATGTCCGGAAGGCCTCGACGAGTCGTGGCAGGTCGCAGGCCGCGGGCTGCGGGACGAGCTCGGAGTCGACCTCCTCGCGCAACAGGCCGAGCAGGCGTCCGGTCTCACCGAGCGCACTGCGGCCGGCGCGCTGGATCTCCTCTAGCGCCCCCTCCACGGTGGCCCGATCGGTGTCGAGCACCTCGCGCGCGGCACCCGCTTGCACCACCATGACGCTGAGCGAGTGGGCGATCACATCGTGCAGCTCCCGCGCGATGCGGCGTCGCTCGTCCGCGACCGCGCGCTCCGCCACGTGGCGCTGCTCCTCCACCAACCGTCTGGCTTGGTCGGCCAGGGTGGCGTTGGCCCGTGCGTGGGCCAGCACCAGCCGGCCAAAGACGTAGGGGCCGAGGGTCAGCACTCCTGCCCAAAGCAGGTCGTCGAGCTTAGGCACGGTGGCGCCGGCGGACAAGTGCAACGTCAGGTTGATCACCGCGATGCCGGCCAGGCCCCACAACGAGGCAACGTGCCTGCCAAGCGCGAAGCAGGCGAGAAAGAGGATCAGCAGCGGAGCACTCAGCCGGTCGTCGTCGGGGAGCCCCAGCCAGGTGCGCGAGAGAAGGACCAGCCACGCCGCCGTCGCGCACACCAGTGCATATCGCCGCCGGCCCACCAGCACCAGGCATGCAACGACGGCGGTCCCGATCGCGACCCCCCGGGGCAGGTCGTCGACCGTGAAGACCTCCGCCACCGCGGCCGTCGCCAGCGCGGCCGGCACCAGCCAGTCACCACGCCTGAGCGGCACCCGCGCGCGCTCCATGCCTGACGAGCGTACGTGTCCCGGGGGACCTCGGGATCAACCCGCGGGTGGACATCGCCTGGCCGCTGGGCCGACGCCAGCGACAGGTCCCCGTCCCTAGCGTCGAAAGCTCGACCGGAGGAGGGATCCACATGAACGACGACACGATCCGGCGCAGTGGCCAGGCGGTGGTCGTCCTCGCGATCGCCAGCGTCGTGCTGGCGCCGCTGAACGCCCTGGCTCGGATGCGCACCGAGAGCGGGAGAAGTGACCTCGACAACGGGCTGGTCGCGTGGTGGGCCAAGCCCTCACTCGATGCCCTGACCCCGTGGTTCCTGGACTTCGCGGACCCGGACACGGTCTACGAGACCTACGGCAAGTTCTACGCGATCGCGATACTCGCCGTCCTTGCCTGCGCCCTTGCCGCTCGAAGCCTGCGCCCGCACCGCCAGTCGTGGACGGAGCGCTGGGGCTGGCGGCTGACCATCGCGAGCTTGGTGCTGATGCTCGGCGGTCAGCTCGTGGCCTACTACATCGAGGTCAGCGACGGCGCCTACCTGGTCGTCCTGCTCGCCATGCTGATCGGGGTCTTCGGCAACATCCTGCTCGGCATCGGGCTGCTGCGGGGCGGCTTCCGGCCGCGGTTCGCCGCCTGGGTCATCGTCCTCGACTTGCCCCTAAGCATCGGCCTCGTGGCCCTCTCGACCCAAGCCCTCGGCATGTGGCCGATGATGCTCGCTTGGGGCGTCATCGGCTGGTCGCTGGCGCACCAAACCAATGGCAACCACGCGACGGTCACGCGTGATCGCTCAGATGACGCCCGAAGTCGGGCACGGTGAAGGCCCTCGAGAAGATCAGCGGCATGGAGCGACTGTCTGAGCCGAATCCCCCGGCGGCAACGACCGCTGGATTCGAAGCGTCACCCGCCAGGGGGAGCCGATCGGTTGCGGATCATGTGGAGTACGACACGGATGCCGGGTCAGAGTCCGGCCAGGACGTGCGTGCCATCGTGGGCCCGGACCGCTGGGGTACCGGCGTAGTCCAGCGCGTCGGTCAGCCGCACGGCGTAGGCCGGCGTCACTAGCGCCGCGAGCTCGTCGCGGTGCAGCCAGCGCAAGTCGTCGACCTCGGCAGTGGACGCGAGCAGTCCCCCGGTCGCGTGGCAGCGGAAGACCAGCGCGACTATGTAAGCGGTGAGTTTCCGGTGAGTGTGATCTTGGAGGAGCCGGCCTACGAGGCTCTGACCTGCGGGAAGGGCTCCCCCGAGTGGACTCGAACCACTAACCCTGCGATTAACAGTCGCATGCTCTGCCAATTGAGCTACGGGGGACCGGCCGCGCGGGGGCGGCGGGGACCGAGGATACCCGATGGGGAGTACGGGCGCCGACGCGCGGGTAGTCAGCAGGTGACCGGCTGGCAAGCGTCGTCCATCGAAGGAGTGTGCATCACATGCAAGGGAAGCTGACCCTGGCCGTGGGGTTCGTGGCCGGGTACGTGCTCGGCAGCAAGGCCGGCCGCCAGCGGTACGAGGAGATCGTCGCGCAGGCCCGCAAGGTCGCCGGCAGCCAGACCGTGCAGAGCACCGCGGGCGTCCTGCAGACCCAGGCGACCGACCTGGTCAACAAGGCCAAGGACTCGGACGTGGTGACCAAGGCCAAGCAGGCCGTGGGCCGCGGCTCGGGCGACGACGACACGTCCACCTCGACCTACACCGCGCCGACGTCGACGGCGACGTACGAGGCCGGCACGACGCCGGGGGCCGCCAGCGGCGACCTCTTCGAGCCGACCACCACCACGACGGACCCACTCGCCCCGAAGAACCAGGCGGGCACCAACGGCTCCAACCCCTAGGCAGGGGGCGCGACGACGCGCGCGGAGCGGAGGGGCGGGCCACGACGGCCCGCCCCTCCGCCGCGTCACTGCGAGGAGAAGGCCGCGTCGAAGGCGGCGGCCGGCGGCTCGATCGCGACCAGCGCGCGGACGAAGGACAGCGCCTCGGGCGCGCCGAGGAGCCGGTCCATGCCGGCGTCCTCCCACTCGATCGAGATCGGCCCGTCGTAGCCGATCGAGTTGAGCATGCGGAAGCAGTCCTCCCACGGCACGTCGCCGTGCCCGGTGGACACGAAGTCCCAGCCGCGGCGCAGGTCCGCCCACGGCAGGTGCGAGGAGAGCCGGCCGTTGCGGCCGTTGCCGACCCGGCGCTTGGCGTCCTTGCAGTCGACGTGGTAGATCCGGTCCTTGAAGTCCCAGATGAACCCGACCGGGTCGAGGTCCTGCCAGACGAAGTGGGACGGGTCCCAGTTGAGGCCGAAGGCCGGGCGGTGCCCGATCGCCTCCATGGTGCGCACGGTCGTCCAGTAGTCGTACGCGATCTCCGACGGGTGCACCTCGTGCGCGAAGCGGACGCCGACCTCGTCGAAGACGTCGAGGATCGGGTTCCACCGGTCGGCGAAGTCCTGGTAGCCGGCGTCCACCATGGACTCCGGCACCGGCGGGAACATCGCCACCGTCTTCCAGATCGCCGAGCCGGTGAAGCCGACCACAGTGGACACCCCGAGCCTGGCCGCGGCCCGGGCGGTGTCCTTCATCTCCTCCGCGGCCCGCTGCCGGACGCCCTCCGGTGACCCGTCGCCCCAGATCCGGGCGGGCAGGATGCCCTGGTGGCGCTCGTCGATCGGGTCGTCGCAGACGGCCTGCCCGACGAGGTGGTTGGAGATCGCGAAGACCTGCAGGTTGTGCTTGCCGAGGATCTCCTTGCGGTCCTCCACGTAGGACGGGTCGGAGACGGCCTTGTCGACCTCGAAGTGGTCGCCCCAGCAGGCGATCTCCAGGCCGTCGTACCCCCACTCGGAGGCGAGCCGGCACACCTCGATGAACGGCAGGTCGGCCCACTGGCCGGTGAACAGCGTGACAGGTCGGGGCATGGGCACTGTCCTCCTAGGACTTCCCGCGGACTTCGCGGGACGGGTACGGGCGGCGGCCGGCTCCACCTCGCCGAGGCGGAGCAGCAGGTCCTTGACGTCGGTCGCGGCCAGGCGGTCCGGCACCGCGTCCGGGGCGGAGCAGAGCAGCACCGGCGCGTCGGCCTCCGCCTCCGGCAGCCGGCCGTGCGAGCCGCTGACCGGCGCCGGGTCCAGCGGCACCACGGACATGGTGTAGCGCAGGCCGAGCTTCTTGCGCAGCAGCGCCGCGCCGGCGCGCGCCTTCACCAGCCGGTCGGCCGGGTCGAGGAAGAGCTCGGCCGGGTCGTAGCCGGGCTTGCGGTGGATGTCGACGCCGCGGGCGAAGTCGGGCGCCCGGCGGTCGTCCAGCCAGTAGTAGTACGTGAACCACGAGTCCGGCTCGGCCACGCAGACCAGCTCCCCGGCCCGCGGGTGGTCGATGCCGGCGGCCGCCTTGCCGGGACCGTCCAGCACCTGCTCGATGCCGGGCAGCCCGGCCAGCAGGGACCGGACCTCAGGGACCTCGGCCGGGTCGCGGACGTAGACGTGCGCCACCTGGTGGTCGGCCACCGCGAAGGCCCGGGACGTCCACGGGTCCAGGTATTCCATACCGGCCTGGGTGTACACCTCCAGCAGTCCGGCCCGGCGCAGCGCCCGGTTGACGTCGACCGGCCGGGCGACCGGCGTGATGCCGTACTCGGAGAGCACCACGACGACCGCCCCGGAGGCGAGGCAGGCGTCCAGCAGCGGGGCGAGCACGCCGTCCAGCTCGGCCGCGGCGGCCGCGGCCCGGTCGCTGCCCGGGCCGAAGCGCTGCAGGTCGTAGTCCAGGTGCGGCAGGTAGACCAGGAGCAGGTCCGGCCGGTCCGCGGCGAGCACCTGCCGGGCCGCGCCGGCGATCCAGGCCGAGGAGGCGATCCCCGCGCCCGGCCCCCAGTACGAGAAGAGCGGGAAGTCCCCGAGCGCGCCGACCAGCCGGTCGTGCAGCGCGGGCGGGCGGGTGTAGCAGTCCGGCGACTTGCGCCCGTCGGCGTGGTAGATCGGCCGCGGGGTGACCAGCACGTCGGTGGCCGCGCCCATCGCATACCACCAGCAGACGTTGGCCACCCGGTAGCCCGGCGCCGCCCGGCGGGCCGCGTCCCACACCTTCTCCCCCTGCACCAGCGCGTTGTGCTGCCGCCACAGGTGGACCTCGCCGGTGTCCCGGAAGTACCAGCCGTTGCCGACGATCCCGTGCCCGGCGGGGGTCAGCCCGGTCAGCATCGACGACTGCACCGTGCAGGTCACCGCCGGGAAGGCCGGGTCGAGCCGGGCCCGCGAGCCCCGGTCGGCGAAGGCGGCCAGCCGCGGCATGCGGGCGAGCATCCGCGGGGTCAGCCCGACCACGTCCAGCACCACCACTGTCCTCATGCGACCTCCTCCAGGCCGTCGGACCGCAGCCGGTCCCGGGTCCAGGCCAGCTCGGCCGCGATGCCGGCGACCAGGTCGGCGTCGCCGGCCGGGCGCTGACCCGGCGGGAGCACCTGCCAGGTGTACGTCTCGACCTCCAGGTGCGCGGTCAGCGGGCGCGGACCGCCGACCAGGACGGCCAGCGTGCGGACCAGCGCTTCCCGGGTGCTGCGCAGCGGCCCGTCCGGTGCGGCGTGCAGCGGGACGTGGAAGTGCACCCGCCAGGGCGGGCCGTCCGGCAGGCCGCCGGCCAGCGCCTCGTCCAGGTCGTCGGTGCCGGCCGCCGGGGTGCGCACCTGGTGCAGGTAGCGCGGCTCGACGAAGCGGGCCAGCGCGGCCCGGGTGGCCGCGTCCGCGACCTCGGCCTCCAGCGCGCAGGACACCTGCGCCTTCACCACCGGCAGCCCGGCCGCGGCGAGCCGGCCGACGGCGGCGGCCGGCTCCTCGAAGGCGACCGCGAGATGGCACGCGTCCAGGCAGACCCCGAGCCGGTCCCCCGGCGCGATCCGGGCCGCCGCCTCCGCGGTGGTCTCCACCACGCAGCCCGGCTCCGGCTCCAGCCCCACCCGGACGTCCCGGCCGGTCTCCGCGGCCAGCGCGGCCAGCTCGGCCCGCAGCTCGGCCAGGTGGGTGGCCGCGGCCCGCCGGCGGGCGTCGTCCCACGGCTCCCGCCAGGCCAGCGGCAGGGTGGAGACGCTGCCGTACGCGGCGTCGGCCGGCAGCAGCCCGGCCAGCACCCGGGCGCAGTCGACCGTGTAGCGCAGCCGGTCCACCGTGGTCCAGTCCGGCAGGTAGACCTCGCCCTTGACCACCTCGGCGCCGAAGGCCCGGTACGGGAAGGCGTTGAGGGTGACCACCTCCAGGTCCCGGTCGGCCAGCGCGGCGGCGAGCCGCGGCACGCCGTCCGGAGTGGACAGCAGCTCGGTCACCGCGTCCCGGGCCAGCCACAGGCCGAGCCCGAGCCGGCGCACGCCCAGCGTCTCCCGCACCGGCACCGCGTACCGGTCCAGCGCGGCGAGCACGCCGGCCAGCGTGTCGGTGGGGTGGACGTTGGTGCAGTACGCGACGTGCACGAGGCTGCCGTCCGGGTGGCGGAAGCGCATCACGCCTCCGGCCGGGCGCCGCGCAGCACCGAGTTGCCGGCGAAGAGGGCCGCGTCGTCCCGCTCGCCGGCCACCTCGGGCAGCAGCCGGCCGCTCTGGCCGTAGAACTCGACCGGGTTGCGCCACAGGACCGTGTCCACATCGGACTCGTCGAACCCGGCCGCGCGCATCGCGGCCGCGGTGTACGCGGTCTTCAGCGGGTCGCTGCGGCCCCAGTCGGCGGCCGAGTTGACCAGCATCCGCTCGGTGCCCAGCTCGCGCAGGACGGCCACCGTCCGCCGCTCGTCCATCTTGGTGTCCGGGTAGACGGAGAAGGCCAGCCAGCAGCCGGTGCCGGCGACCAGCGGGGCGGTGAGCTCGTTGAGGTGGTCGACCAGCACCCGGCCCGGGTCGATGCCGGACTCGCGGACGACGTCGAGGGTGCGCCGGGTGCCGGCCGGCTTGTCCCGGTGCGGCGTGTGCACCAGGACCGGCAGGTCGTGCTCGATCGCCAGCGCCAGCTGGGCCGCGAAGACCTGGTCCTCCTCCGGGGTCATGCTGTCGTAGCCGACCTCCCCGACCGCGACCACCCCGTCCTTCTCCAGGTAGTCCGGCAGCACGTCCAGCACCCCGCGCAGCCGCGGGTCGTTGGCCTCCTTCGGGTTGAGCGCGAGCGCGCAGTGGTGGGTGATGCCGAACTGCGCGGCCCGGAACCGCTCCCAGCCGACCAGCGAGTCGAAGTAGTCGAGGAACGTGCCGACGCTGGTCCGCGGCTGGCCCAGCCAGAACGCCGGCTCGCAGACCGCGCGCACGCCGGCCGCGGCCATCCGCTCGTAGTCGTCGGTGGTCCGGGAGGTCATGTGGATGTGGGGGTCGAAGATGCGCACGACTCATCCCTCCCTCGGGGTGGTGCGGTCCGGACGGGAGTCCAGGAAGCGGCGGGCCGCGGCCCGGCGGTCCGGATCCGGCGAGTCCCGCAGGTCGGCCAGGTCGAGCGCGCCCGGGTGGGCGTCCAGCAGCAGCCAGGCGTCGGCCGGGACGTCCCGGCCGGCCGCGACCCGCTCCCGGACCAGGTCCGCGGCCATCCGCGCCGCGTCCGGCGGCACCCGCCCGCCGACCGCGGCCACCGGCCCGAGCGGGACCCCGACGAACAGGCACTTCAGCAGCGCCTGGGCCAGCTCGGCGTCGGTGAGCGCGGCGAGCGCGGCCCGCCCGCCGGCCGCGGCGGCGACCAGCCGGACGTCGTTGGTCCGCAGCGCGTCACGCAGCAGCGCCGGGCCGGCGGTGCCGGCGGCGGCCGCGGGCAGCACCTCCAGCGCGCGCAGCACGCCGCGGCGCTCGGCGCTGTCGCCGCGCTCGTACAGGGCCCGGAGCAGGTCGTCGAGCGGCCGGGGCGGGTCGCCGGCGGCCGCCCGGAGCAGGGCGGCCCGGCCGGCGTCGTCCACGGTCCAGGCGTGCGGGTCGGCCGGGTCGGCGGCCGGGTCGAGCGGGCCGCGGCCGAGCCGGCGGCCGACCGCGGGGAACGCCCGCCGCAGCGCGGCCGGGTCGCCGGCGCCCGCCAGCGCCTCGTCGAGCCAGGCGTCGGCGGCCGGGTCCAGCCGCGCCCGGAGCCCGGCCGTCGGGTCGGCGCCGTTCACCGCGTCACCCCCGTCCCGGCGGGGATCGCCGCTTCGGCGGCGCGGAGGGCGGCGAGGGAGCGCGCGGCCAGCTCGGGGCCGGCGTGGCTGTGCCGCGGCAGCTCGACCGAGGCGAGCCCGCCGTAGCCGACCGCCCGCAGCGCCGCCAGCACCGCCGGCAGGTCCACCTCCCCGGCGCCGAACGGCAGGTGCTCGTGCACGCCGCGGCGCATGTCGTCGAGCTGCACGTTCGCCAGCCGCGACCCGGCCCGCCGCACGCACGCCGCCTCGGGCTCCGGCTCCAGGCAGCGGCAGTGTCCGATGTCGAGGGTCAGCCCGAGGCCGGGACCGACCTCCCCGGCCAGCGCGGTCCAGTCGGCGAGCGTCTCCACCAGCATGCCCGGCTCCGGCTCCAGGGCGAGCCGCACCCCGGCCGACCCGGCCAGCGGCACCAGCTCGGCGCAGGCCCGGACCAGCCGGTCCCGGGCGACAGCAGGATCCACAGTGGACGGCCGGATCCCGGACCAGAAGGAGACCGCCTCGGCGCCGAGGTCGGCGCCGACCCGGATCGCCCGGCGCAGCAGGTCCAGCCGGGGTCCGGCGTCGTCGTCGAGCAGCGTCGGGTGGTGCTTGCGCCGGGCGTCGAGCACGTAGCGGGCACCGGTCTCGACCACGACCGCGAGCCCGAGCCGGTCCAGCCGGGCGGCCACCGCGGCGGTGCGGGCGGCCAGGTCGGGGGCGAGCGGGTCGAGGTGCATGTGGTCGAGGGTCAGCGCGACCCCGTCGTAGCCGAGGTCGGCGAGCAGGCCGAGCGCGTCGGCCAGCCGGAGGTCGGCCAGCCCGTTGGTGCCGTACCCGAACCGCGTCATGTCGGGCTCACCCGCCGGGACAGCCGCCGGGCCAGCGGCCAGAGCGTGACCAGCCCGGCGGCCAGCCGGGGCGCGCCGGCGCGGTCCAGCAGCGCCGCCTCCAGCGGGATCAGCCCGAGCACGCCGGCCCCGACCGCCCGCTGCACGGTCGCCGGCCGGGGGTCACGGGCCGCCGCCAGCTGCGCCCCGCCGACGCTGCCCGCGTACGCGCCGAGCAGGCCGGCCCCGCCGGGCGACGGCAGGGCGAGCAGGCCGCCGCCGGCGCGGCGCCCGGGCGGCGAGCGCGGTCACCAGCGCGGTCCCGCCCAGCGCGGCCCAGGCCCGCCGCGATCCGGCCGGCCCGCCGGTGGTCTCGGCCGCGGAGAGGCCGGTGAGCACGGCGGTGTGCGCGAAGACGGTGGCCGCCGCGGGCAGCGCCCGGCCGCGGCCGCCGGCGCCGAGCAGGACGTCCAGGGCCCGCGCGGCGGCCATCAGCACCGGGCCGCGCCGGCCCAGGTCGTACGTCCACACCGTGGCGGCCAGCGGGACCGCGACGGCGACCGAGCGGCGGCCGCCGGCCACCGCGGCCGCACCGAGCCCGACCGCCGTCAGCCCGGAGGCCAGCGCCAGCGCCGCGGCCGGCCGGACCCGCCCGGACGGGATCGGCCGCTGCGGCCGCTCCCGCGCGTCCTCCTCCCGGTCGGCCCAGTCGTTGAGCACCATGCCGGCCCAGTAGAGGCTGACCGAGGCGCCGACCAGCCCGGCGGTGCGCCGCCCGGACGGCCAGCCGGCCGCGGCCGCGCCGACCAGCACGTCGCCGGGCACGGACAGCGCCGCGGGCAGCCGCACCAGCTCGGCCAGGGCCCCCAGCCGCGCGCTCACCCCGCACCCCCGGCGGGCCCCGCACCCCCGCCGAGCCCGGCCGCCCAGTCGCACAGCGCCGCGTACTGGACCTCGAGCGAGTGGCTGCCCTCCCCGACCGGGTCCTTGAAGAAGAAGCCGAGCGGGGCCAGCGGCCCGGACCGGCCGGCCTGGTGGGCCCGGGCGACCAGCCGGGCCAGGTCCAGCACCAGCGGCGCGGCCAGCGCCGAGTCGCAGCCGGCCCAGGTGAACTGCAGCGTCATCCGGGCGCCGAGGAAGCCCTCGAAGGACACGTGGTCCCAGGCGGTCTTCCACTCCCCCAGGTCCGGGACGTGGTCGATGTGCATCGGGCCGGGCACCGGGTGGCCGAGCACCTCGGCCAGCCCGCGGCCCTTGGAGGCGAGCTTGCTGCGGGCCACCGCGGGGTCGGCCAGGTTGGCGCCGTCGCCGCCGCCGAGCAGGTTGACGCTGGCCCAGGACCGGACCCGCAGCGCCCGGGTCGCGAACATCGGTGCCAGCGCCGCCTTGACCAGCGTCTCGCCGGTCTTGCCGTCGCTGCCGGCCCACGGCACCCCGGCGGCCAGGGCGAGCTCGGCCAGCGCCGGCAGCCGCGGCCCGACCGAGGGGGTGAACTCGACGAACGAGCAGCCGGCGGTGAACGCCGCCCACGCGTAGAGGGCGCTCGGCGGCAGCGGCGCGCCGGCCCGCAGCGCCGCGGCCAGCGCGTCCGCCGACTCGGTCTCCGGGCCGGGCCGGTACGGCGGCTCGGTGGCGGCCACGTCGACCACCACCACCCGGGCCAGCCGGTGCCGGTCCCGGAAGCCGGCCAGGTCGGCGACCAGCCGCTCGGCCGCCGCCGCCTGCCCGCCGCCGGCCGCCGGCTCGTACCCGGGCCGCACCTCCGCGTCCGCCGCCCGCAGCTCGGCCCGGACCTGCTCGACCAGCCGGTGCGGCAGCACCCCGCCGTCGGCGAGCAGCTCGGCCCGCTTCTCCAGCGGCGTGCCGACCACGTCGTGCCCGCCGAAGACCAGGTCCGGGTACGCCGGCAGCCCGGCGCCGGCGAAGTCCGCCCGCTCGGTCACGCAGCCGACCGGCTGGACCAGCCCGGTGGCCAGGGCGGCCGCCCCGCAGACCGCCGACGTGGCCACCGAACCCCGCGCCCCCACCAGCCAGACCCCGGTCCGGCCGGGCGCCGGGCGCTCCGGGCCGGCGCCGGGAGCGGCGGCCGGGGAGGTCGGGGGAACGACCATGGCTGGACTCCTCGTCGAGCGGTGCGGACGGCCCGGCGGAGTCAGGGACGGGCGCAGGCCGGGTCGTCAGCGGGCGCCGAGCAGATGCTCCAGGGCGAGCTGGTCGAGCCGCTCGTAGTGCATCCCGCGGGCGGCCGCAGCCTCCGGGTCGAAGTCCGAACCGGCCGACAGCAGCGCCTCCCAGCCCTCCCCGGCGTCCAGAGTGGATCGGGACAGCTCCGGCACCCGGGACGCGGCCAGCGCCTCGGCCACCTCCGGGTCGGCCCGGAACGCCGCGACCCGCTCCTGGAGCAGGAGATAGGTGCGCATGCAGCCCGCCGCCGACTCCCACACCCCGGAGACGTCCTCGGTCCGCGGCGGCTTGAAGTCGAAGTGCCGCGGTCCGGTGTAGACCGGCCCGGTGCCGCCGGCGCCCTCCAGCAGGTCGACGGTGGCGAACGCGCTGCGCAGGTCGCCGGCGCCGAAGCGGAGGTCCTGGTCGTACTTGATGCCGTGCTGCCCGTTCAGGTCGATGTGGAAGAGCTTGCCGGCCCACAGCGCCTGGGCGATGCCGTGCGTGTAGTTGAGCCCGGCCATCTGCTCGTGCCCGGTCTCCGGGTTGACCCCGACCATCTCGGGGTGCTCCAGGGTGGCGATGAAGGCCAGCGCGTGGCCCACCGTGGGCAGGAAGATGTCGCCGCGCGGCTCGTTCGGCTTCGGCTCCAGCGCGAAGCGCAGGTCGTAGCCGCGGTCCAGGACGTACTGGCAGAGCGTGTCGACCGCCTCCTTGAAGCGGTCGTACGCGGCCTTGAGGTCCTTGGCCGCGTCGCTCTCGGCGCCCTCCCGGCCGCCCCACATCACGTACGTGCTCGCGCCCAGCTCGGCGGCCAGCTCGATGTTGCGCATCACCTTGCGCAGCGCGTACCGCCGGATGTCCCGGTCGTTCGCGGTGAACGCGCCGTCCTTGAAGACCGGGTGGGTGAACAGGTTGGTGGTCGCCATCGGCACCACCAGGCCGGTCTCCTCCAGCGCGTCCTTGAACCGCTGCACGATCTTCGCCCGGTCCGCGTCCGAGGAGCCGAACGGGATCAGGTCGTCGTCGTGGAAGGTGACCCCGGCCGCGCCGAGCTCGGCCAGCCGGTGCACGGACTCGACCGGGTCCAGCGGCGACCGGGTGGCCTCGCCGAACGGGTCCCGGCCGAGCCAGCCGACCGTCCACAGCCCGAAGGTGAACCGGTCCTCGCGGGCGGCCACCGGTGTGAGTGTCATACCGCCTCCACGTCGGTCCAGCAGCCGCGGTCGGCGGCGGAGCGCTGCACCGCGTCGAGCACCAGCTGCACCTGCAGTCCGTCCTCGAACGACGGTAGCGGGTCGGTCCCGGCGGCCACCGCCTCGACCAGGTCCTTGACCTCGTGCGTGAAGGTCTCCGCCCAGCCCAGCGTGTGCCCCGGCGGCCACCAGGCGCCGAGGTACGGGTGGGTCGGCTCGGTCACCAGGATCCGCCGGAAGCCCTCGTCGGCGGCGTCCCCCGTGCCGTCGTAGAACTCCAGCTCGTTGAGCCGTTCCAGGTCGAAGGCAAGGCTGCCGGCCGAGCCGTTGAGCTCGACCCGGATGGCGTTCTTCCGGCCGGTGGCGAAGCGGGTCGCCTCGTACGAGGCGATCGCTGCCGCCGTCGAGCCGGCCGACGAACAGCGCCGCGTCGTCGACGGTCACGTCGCCGAGCTCGGCGCCGCCGGTCGCGGACAGCCCCGAGCTGGCCGCCGGCAACGGCCGCTGCTTGACGAAGGTCTCCAGCAGCGCGTTGACCCCGGTCAACTGCTGGCCGCTGACGAACTGGGTGACATCGACGATGTGCGCGCCGATGTCGCCGAGCGCACCGCTGCCGGCCTCCTCCGCCCGCAGCCGCCACACCAGCGGGAAGTCCGGGTCGACGATCCAGTCCTGCAGGTACTGCGCGCGGACGTGCCGGACCGTGCCGATCCGGCCGTCCGCGACCATCTGCCGGGCGAGGGTGACCGCCGGAACCCGCCGGTAGTTGAAGCCGACCATCGAGCGCACCCCCGCGGTCCGGGCCGCGCGCGCCGCCTCCACCATCGCCCGCGCCTCCGGCACCGTGTTGGCCAGCGGCTTCTCACAGAGCACGTGCTTGCCGGCGGCCAACGCGGCGATGGTGATGTCCGCGTGGCTGGAGCCCGGCGTGCAGATGTCCACCAGCCCCACGTCCTCCCGCTTGATCACCTCCTCCCAGTCGGTCTCCACCGAGTCCCAGCCGAGCTTGGCCGCCGCCGCGGCGGCGGCCGCCCGGTTGCGTCCACACAGGACCGACATGCGGACGTCCAGCGGGAGGTCGAAGACCCGGCCGACGTTGCGCCAGGCCTGGGAGTGGGCCGCGCCCATGAAGGCGTAACCCACCATGCCGACTCCCAACCGGGTCGTCGGCGACGCGGCCTGTGCGGACATGAGGAAGCTCCTCTCAGGACTCGAAGCCGAGCGACATGTACTGGTCGACGTTGTCCTTCGTGATGGTCTCGGAGGCGAGCGTGATGGAGGCCGGCACGCCCTTCTCCACCAGGTCGGACATGCCCTTGTCCTGGGCGATCAGCCGGGCCAGCGAGATCGCCGAGGAGGCCATGCTCGGGCTGTAGGTCACCGTGGCCTTCAGCACGCTCTGGTCCTCCTTGATCGCCCGCATCGCGTTCGCCGAGCCGGCGCCGCCGACCATGAAGAACTCGTCCCGGCCGGCCTGCTCGATCGCGGCCAGCACGCCGACGCCCTGGTCGTCGTCGTGGTTCCACATCGCGTCGATCTTCGGCTCCGCCTGCAGGATGTTCGCCGCCACCTGCTGGCCGGACTCGACGGTGAACGAGGCGGCCTGCCGGGCCTTGATCGTGAAGCCGGCCTTCGCCAGCGTCTCCTTGAACCCGCGGCTGCGGTCCTGGGTCAGCTGCAGGTTGTCGATCCCGGCGATCTCGACGATCACCGGGTTGCTGACGTTCTTGGCCTTGAGCTGCTCGACCATGTAGGTCGCGGCGGCGACGCCCATGCCGTAGTTGTCGCCCTTGATCAGCGTCCGGTACGCCAGCGGCGTGTCGAACTCGCGGTCGAGGTTGACCACCGGGATGCCGGCGTCCATCGCCTTCTGCGCGACGGCGGTCAGCGCCTTGCCATCGAAGGGCAGGATCACCAGCGAGTTGACCTTCTTCGCGATGAGCGTCTCGATCGAGGAGATCTGCTTGGTCACCTCGTTGGTCGCCTCGACCGGCTGGTAGCTCACGTCAGAGTACTGCTTGGCCTGCGCCTCCGCGTTCTTGCTGATCGCGGCGATCCAGCCGTGGTCGCCCTGCGGGCCGGAGAAGCCGATCGTGACCTCCTTGCCGGGGGCGGCGTTGTCGCCGGCGGGGGCCGCGGCCTGGCCGTTGTTCTCGGCGGCCGGCGTGTCCGGCTCGTTGCTCGTGCAGGCGGCGAGAACCGCGCCGGCGCCGACCACCCCGCCCACCGCGAGGAAACGGCGCCGGTCGAGGCCGGCGGAACGGAGATCGGACATGAAGCGCTCCTTCTGAACGGGTGGTCGACCAGCGGACGGGTCAGCGAGCGACGGCGGTTCCGACCCGGGCCGCCGCCGCCCGGGAAGCTATGGAGAGGACGACTGGCCCCGGCGCTGCAGCAGCACCGCGGCGATGATGATGAGGCCCTTGGCGATGTTCTGGACGTCGGTGGCCAGGTTGTTCAGCACGAACAGGTTCGTGATGGTGGTGAAGACGAGGACACCGAGGACCGACCCGATCAGGGTGCCCCGGCCGCCGGTCAGCAGCGTGCCGCCGATGATCACGGCGGCGATGGCGTCCAGCTCGTAGAGGTCGCCGTGGGTGCTCGAGCCGGTGGTGGTCCGCGCCATGATCATCACGGCGGCGATGCCGCAGCACAGCCCGGACAGCACGTAGAGCAGCGCGGTGTGCCGGCTCACGTCGATGCCGGCCAGCCGGGCGGCCTCGGAGTTGCCGCCGATGGCGAAGGTCCGCCGGCCGAAGGTGGTCCGGTTGAGCACCACCCAGCCGACCGCGACGACCGCCGCGAAGAGGTAGACCAGGATCGGGATGCCGAGCCACTCGTTCTTGGCGATGTTGGTGATCTCGCTGACCGTGACCAGCTGGGTCCGGCGGTCGGACATCGCACTGGGCCAGACCGCGGGCGGAGACCAGCATGGCCAGCGTGACGATGAACGGGACGAGCCGGCCGTAGGCGATGAGCGCGCCGTTGATCAGGCCGGCGCCCATCCCGACGAGCAGCGCGGTGATCACCATGACGAACCACCCGTACGACTGGGTCTGCAGGGTCGTCGCCCACACCGACGCCAGCGCGACGAGCGCGCCGACCGACAGGTCGATGCCGCCGCCGATGATCACGAAGGTCATCCCGACCGTGACCACACCGATGATCGACGCGCTCACCAGGATGTTGATGATGTTGTTGGTGGTGAGGAACTGCCCGTCGGTCGTGACCACGCCGACGATCCCGAGGATGATCAGGACACCGACGAGGCCGAGGTTGCGCACCTCGGAGAGCCGGCCCAGGGCCCAGGACGGTTGGCGAGGGGTGCCGGCCGTGGCAGCCGCCTCCTCGATGCGGGTGTGTTCGTCGACCGGCGGAACCTCGACGCCGGCCCCGCCGGACGGGGCGACCGTCGACGTCCGGCCAGCAGGCGGCTGGGCTTCGGGGGCCGGCTCCGGCGTCCCGTCGGTTCGGTCGCTCATGCCACCGCCCCTTCCATCACCAGGTCGAGAACCCTCGACTCATCGATCTCGCTTGCGGCGCCGCTGTGGACGACGCGGCCTTCACGGACGACCAGGACGCGGTCGGACAGCCCGAGCACCTCGGGGATTTCGCTCGACACCATCAGTACTCCCACTCCGGAGTCGGCGAGTTGGCGGACCAGGCGGTAGATCTCGGACCGGGCACCCACGTCCACGCCGCGGGTCGGCTCGTCCAGGATCAGCAGCCGGCATCCGCGCAGCAGCCACCTCGCCAGCACGACCTTCTGCTGGTTGCCGCCGGACAGCGTCCGGATGACCCGAGTCGGGTCGGGGGGCCGGACGTCGAGCTGCTCGGTGACACGCGTGGCCTCGGCCAGCTCGCGCCCCCGGGCGATGAAGCCGCCGCGGGAGAAGCGCCCCAGGCTGGACACGGACACGTTGCGGTAGACGGGCTCGCCCAGCAGCAGGCCCTGGCTCTTGCGCTCCTCCGGCGCCAGCCCCAGCCCGGCCCGGATGGCGGCGCCGACCGAGCCTGGCCGGAGCTTCCTGCCGTCCACGGTGACCCGGCCGGCGTCCGCCTTGCGCGCGCCGTAGATGGTCTCGACGATCTCGGACCGACCCGAACCGACCAGACCGGCCAGGCCGACGATCTCTCCACTGTGGACACTGAAGGAGACGTCGGAGAACTCGCCGGTGCGGGCGAGCCCCTCCACCCGCAGGATCTCGGCCGCGTCGGCCGGCGCCCCCTCGGAGCGGGGGAAGGCGTACTCGACGTTACGGCCGGTCATCAGGCGCACGACCTCGGAGGTGGGCGTGGATCGGGCCGGCAGCCCGACGGCGACCGTTCGGCCGTCCTTCAGCACGGTGACCCGGTCGCCGATGTCCCGGATCTCGTCGAGCCGGTGCGAGATGTAGATGACCGCGACCCCGTCGGCCGTGAGCTGGCGGATGACGCGGAAGAGGTTGCCCACCTCGCCGCTGTCCAGCACCGCGGACGGCTCGTCCATGATGATCAGCTGGGCCTCGTGGGACAGCGCCCGGGCCATGCTGACCACCTGTTTGCCGGCCGCGGACAGCGAGCCGACCTCCTGGGCCGGCCGGATTTCGGAGTGGCCGAGCCGGGCCAGCAGCGCGGCGGCGGCCTCGTTCATCTCGCCGCGCCGGCTGAAGCCGAGGGTGGTCGACTCGTGTCCCAGGAACACGTTTTCCGCCACCGACAGGCCGTCGACCAGGTCCAGCTCCTGGTAGATGGTGGCCAGGCCCGCCCGCAGGGCGGCGATCGGGGTCGCGAACTTCGCCGGCTCGTCCTTCCACGTGATCTCGCCGCCGTCGGGCTGGTGCGCGCCGGACAGCACCTTGATCAGGGTGGACTTGCCGGCGCCGTTCTGCCCGAGCAGGCAGTGCACCTCGCCGGTGTCGACCTCGAGGTCGACACCGTCCAGCGCCCGCACCCCCGGGAAGACCTTCACGACCCCGCTGACCTTGAGTAACGCCTCCACCGGCCCACCTCCCGGTCACCCGCTCGTCTTCCGGCGGGGGTTGTCGGAAACGTAGAGCAGGAATGAGCGGGCTGACAAGCGCTTCTGCCAGATGCGGCCACGCTTTTGCTCGATCCAAGCAAAAGTAACGGAGTGGTCTCGATCCAGACCCACCAGGGAGGGCCGCGGCCGACGGGCTTACCGCTCCGGGCGATCTTTCTTCAGACCAATCCCGGACGACATCTTCCGGTTACGGACAGAAGTCCGTACGGTACGCAACGAAACTTGCACGTCACGGTCGGGGAGACGCCTTAGCCACGCGTGAGGGAGATCGCCTATGTGCACTGAGCACGACGCCACCGCCTCCCACGACGAGATCGCCCGGCTGGTCAGCCGCCGCGGCTTCCTGCGCACGGCCGCCGTGGGGGCCGCCGGCGTCGCGGTCGCCGGCACCACTGGCGCCCTCGCCACCCCGGCGGCGGCGTCCGAGGGCCACGGCCACGGCGGCGGCAATCGGCGGGTGCCGCCCGGCAAGATCAGCATCCAGCTCTACACGCTGCGCAACCAGCTCGCGATCGACCTGGAGGGCACGCTCGCCGCGCTCGCGGACATCGGCTACCGCCGGGTCGAGCACGCCGGCTTCGTCGGCCGCACCGTCACCGAGTTCAAGGCCGCGCTGGACGCGGCCGGCATCTGGGCCAGCTCCGGGCACGTGGGCATCCCGCAGCCCTTCGACGCGGCGGCGTGGCGCGCCTCGCTGGCCGACGCCCAGGTGCTCGGCTCGCGCTTCATCGTCCACCCGTTCTTCGGCATCAACTTCGGCACCGGCGAGGTCGTCCGGGACCGGGCCACCTGGGCCGCCTTCGCGCACGACCTCAACCGGGCCGGCCGGATGGCCCGCGACGCCGGGCTGCGGCTGGGCTACCACAACCACAACTGGGAGTTCTTCCGGCTGGACGACGGCTCCGGCGACCGCGCCTTCGACGTCCTGGTCGAGGAGACCGACCCGCGTTACGTGCACCTCGAGCTGGACCTCTTCTGGGCCTGGCGGGGTGCCGCCGACCCGGTCGACCTGTTCCGGCAGGCCGGCAACCGGGTCCGGCAATACCACGTCAAGGACCTCGCGCAGAACGGCAGCTTCGCCGACCCCGGCCAGGGCCTGATCGACTTCGCCCGCATCTTCCGCGCGCACGCGGTCGACGAGTACATCGTCGAGCGCGACGACGCCGGCTCTCCGCCCCGCACACCTGCGGACGCCCTCGTCACCGCCCGGGTCGGCTACGACTTCCTCCGCACCATCCGCTTCTGAAGCACTCCTTCCCACCCGGTTCGCACCGATCCTCGTTCCGAGGAGGAACTCATGCGCAGAGCTCTGCTCACGCTGTCCTGCTCCGTCCTGGTGCTCGGCGGGCTAGCCGCCGCACCCACCACCGCCGCGGCCGCGCCGGCCGCGCCGCCGCCCGACTCGCAGTTCCAGAAGGTCGTCATCGACGACTCGCCTGGTGAGCCGATGGACCTGGCCGTGCTGCCGGACGGCCGCGTGCTGCACGTCACGCGCCAGGGCCATGTCTGGCTGCACGATCCGGACACCGGCCTGAAGACGCTCGCCGCTCATCTCGACGTGTACCAGCACGACGAGGAGGGGCTGCAGAACATCGCGCTCGATCCCAACTTCGAGCAGAACGGGTGGATCTACCTCTACTACTCACCGCCCCTGAACACGCCCGTCGACGACCCGGCGACGCCGACGGTCAACGAGGGCGACGCGCCGTTCTTCGGGACGCGAGGCGGACTGGGAGCGCTTCAAGGGCGTCATCCGCCTCTCGCGCTTCCAGTGGGACGAGAGCACCGACACCGTCGACCTCGGCTCGGAGGAGCAGATCCTCGACGTGCCGGTCGACCGCGGCATCTGCTGCCACGTCGGCGGGGACATCGTCTTCGACGCCGCAGGCAACCTGTACCTGTCGACCGGGGACGACACGAACCCGTTCGAGTCCCAGGGCTACACGCCGATCGACGAACGCGAGGGCCGCAACCCGGCGTTCGACGCACAGCGCACCGCCGCGAACACGAACGACCTGCGCGGCAAGATCCTGCGGATCACGCCGACCGCTGGCGGCGGCTACACGATCCCCGACGGCAACCTCTTCGAGGACAACGACCCGCTGACCCGCCCGGAGATCTACCTGATGGGCCTGCGGAACCCGTTCCGGATCGAGTACAACCTCGAAGAGGGCGAGCTCTACGTCGCCGACTACTCCCCGGACGCCCAGACCGCGGATCCGCTGCGCGGGCCGGCCGGCCACGGCAAGTGGTTCATCGCCACCGAGCCCGGCAACTACGGTTGGCCGTACTGCGCGACGCCCGAGCTGCCGTACCGGGACTACGACTTCGCCACGGGCGTGTCGGGCGAGTACTTCGACTGTGCCAACCCGGTGAACGAGTCACCGCACAACACCGGGCTCACCAACCTGCCGCCGACGACGCAGCCGCAGGTCTGGTACACCTACACCCTGTCGGCGGAGTTCCCAGAGCTCGAGACCGGCGGCATCGGCCCGATGGCCGGCCCGGCCTACCAGTTCGACCGCAAGAACACGCACGGCCGCAACCCGACCGCGTGGCCGGAGTACTACGACAACGTCCCGCTCTTCTACGAGTGGACGCGCGACTACATCAAGGAGTTCCGGCTCGATGCGAGCCGGACCGAGGTGGTCGACATCAACGACGTGCTCGCGTCGTTCGACCTCCAGAACCCGATCGACATCGAGTTCGGTCCGGAAGGCTCGCTGTACGTGCTCAACTACGGCAACGGGTTCTTCGGCCAGAACCAGCCCGGCGCCGAGCTCGTCCGGATCGACTACCTGGGTAACAAGCAGAAGCCCGGCAACTTCGCCCCGACGGTGAGCATCGAGTCCGACACCACGAACGGGCTCGCTCCGCTCACGGTCCAGCTTCACGAGCACGGTGAGTGACCCCGAGGGCCAGCGGATCCGCTACGAGTGGGACTTCAACGCGGACGGCGTGGTCGACTCGCGCTCGCCCAACCCGACCTACACGTTCACCGAGAACGGCGTGTTCAACGCGACGCTCAAGGTGACCGACCAGGGTGGGCGCTCCGCGTCGGACTACGTGACGATCATCGTCGGCAACACGCCGCCGGTCGTGGAGTTCATCACTCCGCAGGACGGCGACACGTTCGCCTTCGGCGATGCGGTGCCGTTCGAGGTCAGCGTGACGGACGACCAGCCGGTCGACTGCTCGCGCGTGCAGGTGACCTACATCCTGGGTCACGACACGCACGGCCACCCGCTGACGACGGCGTTCGGCTGCACCGGCACGATCCAGACCACGTCCGGGGGTCATGACCCCAGCGCGAACCTCAGCGGCGTCTTCGTCGCCGAGTACACCGACGACCCGGGCGAGGGCCTGCCGGCGCTCACAGGGTCGGACGAGGTCGTCCTCGTGCCGACCGGCGGTGGCGGCTGACGATGCTGATGCGGGGGCGCCGCCGCGGCGGCGCCCCCGCGACCCCAGGGTCGCCTGAAACACCCAGGGTCGCCTGAAACACCAGGGGGCGCCGCCGGACGGGCGGCGCCCCCACTTTCGCGGGTGCTAGCCGGCCGAGAAGACGTGGTCGCTGATCAGCCGGGCCGCGCCGACCACGCCGGCCTCGCCGGCGAGCTCGGACAGCACGATCGGCATGTTGCCGGTGGCCAGCGGCAGCGACCGGCGGTAGACCACGCCGCGGATCTCGGCCAGCAGCGCGTGCCCGATGCCGGCGACGCCGCCGCCGATCACCACCAGGCCCGGGTTGAAGAAGCTGACCAGCCCGGCCAGCACCTGACCGACCCGGCGGCCGCCGTCGCGGATCATGCCGACCGCCACCGGGTCGCCGGCCGCGGCCGCCGCGGCCACGTCCGCCGCGGTCAGCGTGCCCTCCCGGCGCAGCAGCCGGGCCAGCTCGTCGGACCGCTCGGACCGGGCCGCGGCCAGCGCGTCCCGGGCCAGCGCGGTCCCGCCGAAGAACGCCTCCAGGCAGCCGGTGTTGCCGCAGGTGCAGATCGGTCCGTTGTCGTCGACCCGGATGTGCCCGATGTCGCCGGCGCTGCCGGACACCCCGCGGTAGACCTGGCCGTTGACCACGATGCCGCAGCCGATGCCGGTGCCGATCTTGACGAACAGGAAGTCGTCGATCGAGCGGGCCAGGCCGGCGTGCCGCTCGCCGAGCGCCATGATGTTCACGTCGTTGTCCACCAGCACCGGGCAGCCCAGCTCGCTGGCGAAGGCCTCCCGGACCGGGAAGTGGTTCCAGCCCGGCATGATCGGCGGGGCCACCGGCACGCCCCCGGCGAAGCTCACCGGGCCGGGCAGCCCGGCGCCGGCGCCGGCGAAGCCCGGGGCGACGTCGCCGGCCCGCAGCTTGCCGACCATCTCCAGCGCCCGGCGGATCACCACCTCCGGGCCCTGCCGCACGTCGGCCGGCTCGGACTCCCGGGACAGCACCCGCAGCTCGCCGTCGGTGACCGCGACGTCGATCGAGGTGGCGCCGATGTCGATGCCGAGGAAACGGGTCTGCCGGTCGATCTGCACGATCGCGGACCGCCGGCCGCCGCGGGAGGCGGCCAGCCCGGCCGTCTCCACCAGCCCGAGGTGGGTCAGCCGGTCCAGCTCGACCGCGAGCCGGGACCGGGACAGCTCCACCGCGTCGCCCAGCTCGGCACGGGAGCGCGGACCGTCGTCGCGCAGCAGCCGGAGCAGGCGCGCCTGCTGCCCGTTTTCCGGACGAACGACCGCCATGGGGATTACGCTAGCGCGCTGTGACCAGCGCCGCCGGGTGATCTCCGCGGCGACCCCCCATTTGGGCCGGAACCGGTCAGTCGAGGAGCGGTCGGGCGGCGGCGAGCGTGTCCGCGTACGCCCGGCGCAGCCCGGTCGCCCGGGTCGTGGCCGGCAGCGGCTCGGCCGGCACCGACCACGGCGGCGGCTCCGGGGTGCCGGCCAGCGCCCAGGCGGCCTGCCGGGCCGCGCCCAGCGCCACGTACTCGGCCGGCTCGGGCAGCAGCACCGGCACCCCGAGCACGGCCGGGGCCAGCGCGCGGACCGCGGCCGACCGCGCTCCCCCGCCGATGAGCAGCGCCCGCTCGATCCGGACACCCTGGGCGCGCAGCGCGTCGACGCCGTCGGCCAGCCCGCACAGCAGCCCCTCCACCGCGGCCCGGGCCAGGTGCGCCGGCGTCGCGTTGGCCCGGCTCAGCCCGTACAGCAGGCCGCGGGCAGCCGGCAGGTCCGGGGTGCGCTCGCCGTCCAGGTACGGCAGCAGGACCAGCCCGCCGCTGTCCGCGGCGGACAGCGCCAGCTCGTCCAGCCGGGCCAGGTCCACCCCGAGCAGGCCGGCGGTCGCGGTCAGCACCCGGGCCGCGTTGAGGGTGGCGACCAGCGGCAGGAACCGGCCGGTGGCGTCGGCGAACCCGGCCACCGCGCCGGTGGCGTCCGCGGTCGGCGCCTCGCTGACCGCGAAGGCCGTCCCGCTGGTGCCGATGGACACCACCACGTCGCCGGTCACCGCGCCCAGCCCGAGCGCGGCGGCCATGTTGTCGCCGGTGCCCGGGCCGAGCACCGCACCGCTCGCGGTCCGGCCCACCGGCTCGGCCGGCCCGGCCACCCGGGGCACCTCGAGGTCCCGGCCGAAGGCGAGCCGGAGCAGGTCGGGGCGGTAGTCGCCGGTGGCCGGCGACCAGTAGCCGGTGCCGGAGGCGTCGCCCCGGTCGGTGGCCGGCCCGCCCTCGGCGGCCAGCCCGAGGGTGAGCCAGTCGTGCGGCAGCAGCACCCGGGTCACCCGCCGGGCCAGGTCCGGCTCGTGCTCGGCCAGCCAGCGCAGCTTGGTCACCGTGAAGCTGGCCACCGGCACCAGGCCGACCGCCTCCGCCCACGCCGCCGGGCCGCCCAGCTCCGCGGTCAGCTCGGCGGCCGCGCCGGCCGAGCGGGTGTCGTTCCACAGCAGGGCCGGGCGGACGACCGCGCCGGCCTCGTCCAGGGTCACCATCCCGTGCTGCTGGCCGCCGACGGCGAGCGCCTCGACGCCGTCGAGCAGGCCACCGCCGGTCGCCGTCCCGTACGCGGCCGCCCAGACCGCCGGGTCGACCTCGGTGGCGTCCGGGTGCGGCGCCGAGCCGGACCGCAGCACCCGGCCGGTCTCCGCCTCGCAGACGACCACCTTCGTGGACTGGGTCGAGCAGTCGACGCCGGCGACGAGTGTCATGGCCGGATCATGCGGCACCGGCCGCCGCCCGTCACGTCCGGGCGGCGGCCGGGTCGCGGCGCGGCGCGATGCCGACGATCGCTGTCCGCAGCGTGGTACGCACTGGTGCGTCCTCCTCGGTCGTCCGCCGGCGGGTCTCCCGGCGCCGGAGTTACAGGCCGAGCAGGGAGCGGGACTGCCGCACCATCTCGACCGAGGCAGCCCGGACGGCCGGGTCGTCCCGGTCCACGCCCTGGTCGAAGACCAGCTGCCAGCCCACGCCGTCCTGGCCGGGCACCCGCCGGCCCACCACCCGGACCCCGCCGCCGGCGGCCAGCCGGTAGTGCCGGGTGGACGCGATCGTCCGCTCCACCCGGACCCGGACGGTCTGCGGCAGGTCCCGCGGCACCGCGATCCGCACCGACCGCGGCGGCAGCTCCTCGAGCACGCCGTCGCCGGTGTCCCGGGCCGCGACGACGGTCAGCACGCCCTCCCGCCAGGTCGCCTTGTCGACCAGGTGCCACCAGATCCGCTCGGCCGCGCCCGGGGAGCCAGAGCCCGAGCGGGGTGGCCAGCACCGCGCCGCCGTCGGCGGCGGTCGCCCAGGACACCACCCGCTCGTCCCGGTCCAGCCGCCCGGTCGCCTCCGCGGGCGGGCGCTCCCGCCGGCCGAAGACCTTCACCCGGAGCCGCCCATGGCCTGCTCGCGCAGGCCCCGGCCGTACTGCTCCAGCGCGACCAGCTCGCCGAACAGCCGGACGTGCTCGTCCGGCTCCTCCAGCGGGTTGACCCGCTGCAGCCTCGACCGCAGCGCCTTGATCTGCCGGGACACGGCCAGCTCCTGCAGCCGGGACAGCTGGGCCCCGACGTACCGCTCGTCCGGCCGGCCGGAGGTCCGCGGCCGCTCCACCGCCAGCTCGGTCAGCGTGGACTTGGTCAGCAGGTCCGGGCAGTACTCCGAGATCGCGTCCAGCCACTCCGGCCCGGACCCGGCCGCGGCGGTCCCGCCGGCGCCGGCCACCGCCCGCCTTATCGCCGCGTACGTCGGCTCGGTGAACGCCGTCTCGTCCAGCGCGTCGAAGACCGGCCCGGCCAGCTGCGGCACCTGCACGGCCAGCTTGAGCACCTCGCGCTCGACCGCGACCGCCGGGTCGTCCGCGCTCGGCCGCGGCGGGGGCCGCCGCCCGCCGGCCGGCCGGGAGTCGCCGGTCAGCTCCATCACCCGGGCCAGCACCGGCTCGACCTCCATGCCGAGCTCGCCGGCCAGCCGCCGCGCGTACTCCGGGCGCAGCGCCCGGTCCTTGATCCGGGCCACCATCGGCGCCGCCCGCTCCAGCGCCCGCACCCGGCCCTCGGCGGTGTCCAGGTCGTAGCCGCGCAGCAACGCGCGCAGCGCGAAGGCGACCGCCGGCTGCCGGCGGGCGACCAGGTCCCGCACCGCGGTGTCGCCCTTGCTCAGCCGCAGGTCGCACGGGTCCAGCCCGGACTCCTCGACCGCGACGAAGGTCGACATGACGAAGCGCTGGTCCTCCTCGAAGGCCCGCAGCGCGGCCCGCTGGCCGGCCTCGTCGCCGTCGAAGACGAAGACCATCTCGCCGGCGAACTCGTCCGAGTCCAGCAGCAGCCGGCGCAGCACCCCGATGTGCTCGGTGCCGAACGCGGTCCCGCAGGTCGCCACCGCGGTCGGCACCCCGGCCAGGTGGCAGGCCATCACGTCGGTGTAGCCCTCCACCACCACCGCCTGCCGGCGCCGGCCGATCTCCTTCTTGGCCAGGTCCGCGCCGTACAGCACCTGGCCCTTGTGGTAGATCGGGGTCTCCGGGGTGTTGAGGTACTTCGCCTCGATCGGGTCGTCGTCGTGCAGCCGGCGGGCGCCGAAGCCGACCACGTCGCCGGAGACGTCCCGGATCGGCCAGAGCAGCCGCCGGTGGAAGCGGTCGATCAGGCTGCCCCGGCTGGACTGCCGGGACAGCCCGGCGGTGACCAGCTCGGCCTGGGTGAAGCCGCGGTCGAGCAGGTGCTTGGTCAGCGCGTCCCAGCCGGCCGGGGCGTAGCCGCAGCCGTACGTCCCCGCGGCGGCGCCGTCGAAGCCGCGCGCGGTGAGGAAGTCCCGGGCGACCTGCGCCTCCGGCGTGCGCAGCTGGGCGGCGTAGAACTCGGCGGCCAGCCGGTTGGCCTCCACCAGCCGGGTGCGCTGGCCCTGCGGGCGGCTCGGCGCCGCGCCGCCCTGCTCGTACCGCAGCTGCACCCCGGCCCGGTCCGCGAGCCGCTCCACCGCCTCGGCGAAGCTCAACCCGTCCGTCTTCTGCACGAACGCGATCGCGTCCCCGCCGACCCCGCACCCGAAGCAGTTGCCGGTGAGGATGTTGTCCTCGAGGACGAAGGCGTGGCCCTGCTCGACCTCCGCGCAGAACACCTCCTCCACCCGATCGGTGCTCTCCACCGCGTGGACAGTCCAGGCGCGGCGGGCGAACTTCTTGGTCGCGGAGGAGAACCGGAACCGTGCCTCGTCGAGGAGGAAGAAGTCCTCGGTCAGGTCGTCGTTGACGAAATGGATGCGGTAGATCCCGCTCTTCTCCCGGCCGGGGAAGCCTTCCCGCTGCTGCTCGGTGATCCCGTACGTGCCGATCCCGAGCCGGGTGCAGAGGGTGCGCACCGAGTCCAGCGTGGCCCGGTTGGCGCAGTGGAGCATGACGGTGCCGTCCTTCGCCACGTGGCCGTCCGCGGCGACGTACCCGGCCAGCCAGCCGTACAGGTAGGACACCGACTCGTCGACCGGTGGCAGCTCCTTGAAGAACCGCGGCAGGTGGTGGACGAGCAGCCGGTCGCCGTAGTCGGTGACCATGCTGTTGGGGAACCACTTGAGCAGCTGCGCGTCCTTGACCGGATCGAGCTGGGCGACGCTGCCCGACCCGTTGCGATGGCCGTCGCCGAAGGTGAAGCCGTGCGCGATCCCGAACGGCGACGGTGTGGTCCGCCGGATCCGGGAGCGCGGGAAGGTCGCCGCGAGGCGGTGCCCGGGTCGAAGGTCCCGGGTCAGCACCTCCCGGTGCCGAGGACCTCCTCCGGTCTTGGCGAACCAGCGGTGCTCGTCGGTGGCGTAGAGCTCCTTGCGCTGACCGTTGCGGCCGACCGTGATGCGCAGCAGACGCTGCACCCCGTACGACCGGAAGGGTGCCTCCACCCAGTCGCCGGACCGGCTCAGGATGCGGTGGGTGCCGCCGGCCAGCTCACGGATCTCCCGCGGCCCGTCCCAGGTGAGCACCCGGGTCTCCCCGGCAAGGCAGTGAAAGAGTCCTCGGGCCGGGGTGACGTTGAAGGACGGGGACTTCTCGTCGTGGAAGGGGCAGAGGCCCTTGAGGTTGCCGCCGCCGGCCGAGCGGAGCGCGACCCGCTCGCCGATCACGTCCTCGATCGGCGACCGCTCACGGACGAGCGCGATGTCCTCGTCCCTGATCCGCCCCGCCACCCGGCGATCCTATGCCGGCCCTACCCTGGTCCGGTGACCGAGCCACGGACCGCCGGCACCGGGGGCGTGCTCTCGGTGAACCTGGGCCGCGTCGGGCCCAACGCCGCCGGCGTGGGCGGCATCAGCGGCATCGACAAGCGCCCGGCGGACGGGCCGGTGCCGGTCCGCGCGCCGGCGGAGCGCGGCGCCCCCGGGCTGGCCGGCGACCGGATCGTGGACAGCAAGCACCACGGCGGCGAGGACCAGGCGGTGTACGCGTACGCCCGCGAGGACATGGACGCGTGGAGCGCGGAGCTGGGCCGGCCGCTGCCGCCGGGCTGCTTCGGGGAAAACCTGACCACGACGGGGATCGACGTGACCGGCGCGGTGCTCGGCGAGCGGTGGCGGGTCGGGTCGGCGCTGCTGCAGGTGACCTCGGCCCGGATCCCGTGCGGCACCTTCGCGGCCTGGCTGGACGAGCAGCACTGGGTGCGCCGGTTCACCGAGCGGGGGGCGCCGGGGGCCTACCTGCGGGTGCTGTCGCCCGGCTCGATCACCGCCGGCGACCCGGTCGAGGTGGTGCACCGGCCAGGGCACGGCGTCACCATCGGCGAGTCCTTCCGCGCGCTGATGACCGACGCGGACCTGCTCCCGCACGTGCTCACCGCCGGCGACGACCTGCCCGAGACGCTGCACCGGCGCATCCTGCGCCGCCTCCGCCCGGCCAGCTGACCCGGCGCCGGCGCCGGCCTCGCTAGAGGTCGGCGAGGTCGATCGAGGGGTCGGTGAGGCGGGTCGGGTCGACCGGGGTGCCGCGGCGGATGAGGGTCTGGATGGGGTCGGTGACGTCCCAGACGTTGACGTTCATGCCGGCCAGCACGCGGCCGCCGGACAGCCAGAAGGCGACGAACTCCCGGCCGGCGAGGTCGCCCCGGACGACCACGGAGTCGTACGAGCCGGGCGGGGCCCAGCCGGAATACTCCATGCCGAGGTCGTACTGGTCGGAGAAGAAGTACGGCACCCGGTCGTAGCTGACCTCCTGGCCGAGCATGGCCCTGGCCGCGGCCGGGCCGCCGTTGAGCGCGTTGGCCCAGTGCTCGACCCGGATGCGGCCGAAGAGCGGGCTGTCCACGTTGGCGACGTCGCCGGCGGCGTAGACGTCCGGGTCGGAGGTGCGCAGCGACGCGTCGACCAGGACCCCGTCGTCCACGGCCAGGCCGGCCGCCTCGGCCAGCCGGGTGTCCGGCCGGATGCCGACCCCGGCCAGCACGGTGTCGGCCGGCACGGCCGTGCCGTCGGCGAGGACGACCTCCCCGGCCCGGACCTCCCGCACCCCGGAGCCCAGCCGCAGGTCGACCCCGTGCTCCCGGTGCAGGTCGGCGAAGACCTGTCCCATCTCGTCGCCGAGGACCCGGTGCAGCGGCTGCGGGTCGGCCTCCACCAGGGTGACCTCGGCGCCGTGCTCGCGGGCGGCCGCGGTCGTCTCCAGCCCGATCCAGCCGGCGCCGACCACGACCACCCGGGCGCCGGGGCGGAACGCGGCGCGGATCCGGTCGGCGTCCGGCAGCCGGCGCAGCGTCAGCACGGTGTCGCCGCCGGGCACCGGCAGCGGGCGCACCACCGAGCCGGTGGCCAGCAGCAGCTTCGCGTACCGCAGCCGCTCGCCGCCGGCCAGCTCGACCTCGTGCTCGGCCGGCTGCAGCGCGCTGACCGCCGCGCCGAGCCGCAGGTCGACGTCGTGCTCGGCGTACCACTCCGGCGGGTGCACCCGGGCCGACTCCCGCTCCTGCTTGCCGAGCAGGTAGCCCTTGGACAGCGGCGGTCGCTCGTACGGCGCCTCGTCCTCGTCGCCGAGCAGCACCACCGGCCCGTCGAAGCCCTCGGCGCGCAGCGTCTCGGCCGCCTTCGCGCCGGCCAGGCCGGCGCCCACGATGACGTACGGGTCCACGGGTCCTCCTTCAACGGGTGGTGAGCCGCGCGTGCCAGGCCGGCGCGGACAGATCGGTGAGGCCGGCCACCTGGTCGACCACGACCCGCAGCCGGGCGGCGTCGTCGGCGGCGGCCAGCCAGTCCGGGCGCAGCGCCGGGTCGAGCGCGTCCGGGGCCCGGTCGGCCAGCACGGTGACCAGCTCGGTGATCACCTCGCGCTGCCGGACCTGCAGGGCGGCGGCCTCCCGGCGGAGCATCACGTAGCGGGCGGCGACCGCCTTGAGCAGCGCGCACTCGGCCGCCACCCGGCGCGGCACCGCCAGGTCGGCCTGGTAGCGGGCCAGCGGGCCGTCCCCGGCGACGGCCCGGGTCGCGGTGACCGCGGCGGTGACGAAGCGGCCGGTCAGCTCGCTGGTGGCCCGCTTGAGCGCGACCTGCGCGCCGCGGGTGCCGTCGTAGCCGGCCACCTCCCGCAGCGCCGGCAGGGCGAGCAGGTCGGCCAGCACGGTGGCCAGGTCGGCCGGGGTCTCCCCGGAGTACGCGGTGGCGGCCTGGGCGCAGACCGCGGCCCGCTCGGCCGGGTCGGCCAGGTCGGCCAGCCGGACGTGGCCGGTGTGGATGCCGTCCTCGACGTCGTGCACCGAGTAGGCCACGTCGTCGGCCCAGTCCATGACCTGCGCCTCCAGGCAGCGCCGGCCGTCCGGGGCGCCCGCGCGCAGCCAGTCGAAGACCGGGCGGTCGTCGGCGTACACGCCGTACTTGGGCTCGCCGGGGCGGCGGGGCCACGGGTACTTCGCCGTCGCGTCCAGCACCGCCCGGGTCAGGTTGAGCCCGGCCGGCGCGCCGTCCGGGCCGAGGACCTTCGCCTCCAGCCGGGTCAGCGTGCGCAGCGTCTGCGCGTTGCCCTCGAAGCCGCCGCAGGCCTGGGCGACCGCGTCCAGCGCGGCCTCCCCGTTGTGCCCGAACGGCGGGTGGCCGGTGTCGTGGGCCAGCCCGGCCGCGTCCACCACGTCCGGGTCGCAGCCGAGGGCCGCACCCAGCGTGCGGGCGATCTGGGCGACCTCCAGCGAGTGCGTCAGCCGGGTGCGCGGGAAGTCGGCCGAGCCGGCCTCCACCACCTGGGTGGTCGCGGCGAGCCGGCGCAGCGCCGAGGAGTGCAGCACGCGGGCCCGGTCGCGCTCGAAGTCGGTGCGGGGCACGGCGCCCGAGCCGGCCGGCTGGGCCCGCTTGCCGGGCTCGGGCACCCGGCGGGCCCGCTCGTGCTCGCCGTACGCCACCCGGTGAGCCTAGGGCGTGTCTCTCGGTCCGCGGCGCCGCCGCGGGTTGGGAGACACGCCCTGGGCCGGGCGGCCGGAAACTGTCGGACCCGGGCGGCAGGATGCGGGCATGGCCGACGACACCGACTTCGACGGGCTGGCGCTCGACTTCCTGCGGCGGCGGCGCAGCGAGAAGTGGCTGACGTTCCCGCCGGACGTGCTGCCGTCCTTCGTCGCGGAGCTGGACGTGCCGCTGGCCGAGCCGGTCCGCCGGGCGCTGGCGGCCGCGGTCGACCGCGGCGACGTCAGCTACTCGCATCCGGCCGGGCTGCCGGAGGCGTTCGCCGGCTACGCCCGCCGGACGTACGGGTGGGACCTCGACCCGGCGGACGTGCACGTCGTCCCGGAGGTGATGGCGGGCATCGTCGAGGTGCTGCGGGCGACCGGGGAGCCGGGCGGCGGCGTGGTCGTCAACCCACCCGTCTATCCCCCGTTCTTCGACGACGTCCCGGAGGCCGGGCGGCGGGTGGTCGAGGTGCCGCTGGCCCGCGACGGCGACGGCTGGACGCTCGACCTCGACGGGCTGGCCGCCGCGTTCCGGGCCGGCGCCCGGACCTACCTGCTCTGCTCCCCGCACAACCCGCTCGGCCGGGTGTGGCGGCCGGACGAGCTGGCCGGGGTGGTGGAGCTGGCCGACCGCTACGGGGTGCTGCTGCTCGGCGACGAGATCCACGCGCCGCTGACGCTGCCGGGCGAGCGGCACACCCCGCTGGCGACGCTGGCCGGGGACCGGTGCGTCGCGTTCTGGGCCGCGTCCAAGGCGTGGAACCTGGCCGGTCTCAAGTGCGCGGTCGCGGTGACCAGCGGGGCGCGCGGTCGGCGGCTGCTCGGCCGGCTGGCGCCGTCGGTGCGCTACCGGTCCGGCATCCTCGGCGTGCTGGCCGCGGAGGTCGCCTTCACCGAGGGCCAGCCGTGGCTGGACGCGCTGCGGGGGCACCTCGACCGCAACCGCCGGCTGCTGGCCGACCTGCTCGCGGAGCGGCTGCCCGAGGTGGGCTACCGGCCGCCCGGGGCGAGCTTCCTGGCCTGGCTGGACCTCCGGGCGTACGGGCTGGGCGACCATCCGGCGGCGCTGATCCGGGAGCGGGGGCGGGTCGCGCTGGAGCCCGGGCTGGCGTTCGGCCGGCCGGGCGCCGGGCACGCCCGGCTCAACTTCGGCACCACCCGCGACCTGCTCACCGAGACCGTCGACCGGATGGCCGCCGCCCTGCGCTGACGCCGGTGTGGTGGGCGGCGGACCGCCCACCACACCAGCGGCTCAGCGGGAGTCGGAGCCGGCGGACTCGATGGCCGCGCGGCCGGCCTCGAGCCGGGCGACCGGGATGCGGAAGGGCGAGCAGGACACGTAGTCGAGCCCGACCTGGTGGAAGAAGTGCACGGAGTCCGGGTCGCCGCCGTGCTCCCCGCAGACGCCGACCTTGAGGTCCGGCCGCGCCGCCCGGCCCTCCTCGGTGGCGATCTTCACCAGCCGCCCGATGCCCTCGGTGTCCAGCGACTCGAACGGCGACACCCCGAAGATGCCGAGGTCGAGGTAGCGGCTGAAGAACGCGGCCTCGACGTCGTCCCGGGAGAAGCCCCAGCCCATCTGGGTCAGGTCGTTGGTGCCGAAGGAGAAGAACTCCGCCGCCTCGGCGATCTGCCCGGCGGTCAGCGCCGCCCGCGGCACCTCGATCATGGTGCCGATCAGCGTGTGCACCTCGACGCCGGACTCCTCGGCCACGGACGCCAGCACGCTCTCCGCCTCGTCCTTGATGACCTCGAGCTCCTGCACCGCGCCGACCAGCGGGATCATGATCTCCGGCTTCGGGTCGCCGCCGGCCTTCTTCCGCTCCGCCGCGGCCTCGGCGATCGCCTTGACCTGCATCCCGAACAGGCCGGGGATGACCAGGCCGAGCCGGACGCCGCGCAGGCCGAGCATCGGGTTGGCCTCGTGCAGCCGGTGCACCGCCTCCAGCAGCGTCTTGTCCCGGCCCGGGTCCTCGCCCTTGGCCTCGGCGAGGGCGACCTGCACCGACAGCTCGGTGATGTCGGGGAGGAACTCGTGCAGCGGCGGGTCGATCAGCCGGACGGTGACCGGGAGGCCGTCCATCGCGGTGAAGATCCCGACGAAGTCCTCCTTCTGCAGCGGCTCCAGCGCGTCCAGCGCCGCCTGCCGCTCGTCGTCGGACTCGGCCAGGACCAGGTCCTCGACCAGCTGCCGGCGGTCGCCGAGGAACATGTGCTCGGTCCGGCACAGCCCGATGCCCTGGGCGCCGAACCGGCGGGCCCGCTCGGAGTCCTCCGGGGTGTCGGAGTTGGCCCGCACGCCCAGCCGGCGCACCTCGTCGGCGTGCGTGGCGAGCCGGTCCACCGCCGCGACCAGCGGGTCGGAGTCGGCGGCGAGGGTGCCCTCGAAGTACTGCACCACCGGGGACGGCTGCACCGGCACCTCGCCGAGGTAGACCCGGCCGGAGGTGCCGTCGATGGAGATCACGTCGCCCTCGGAGACGACCACGCCGCCGGGGGCGGTGAACTTCCGCCCCTTCAGGTCGACCTCGAGCTCCTCGGCGCCGCAGACGCAGGTCTTGCCCATGCCGCGGGCGACCACCGCCGCGTGCGAGGTCTTGCCGCCGCGGGAGGTGAGGATGCCCTGCGCGGCGATCATGCCGACCAGGTCGTCCGGGTTGGTCTCCCGGCGCACCAGGATGACCTGCTCGCCCTTCGACGCCAGCTCGGCGGCCCGGTGCGACTCGAAGACGGCCTTGCCGACGGCGGCGCCGGGCGAGGCGTTCATCCCCTTGGCGATCTGCTCCTTGTCCGCCTTCTCGTCGAAGGTGGGGAACATCAGCTGGGCCAGCTGCGCGCCGGTGACCCGGGTGAGCGCCTCGGAGACGTCGATGACGCCCTCGTCCACCAGCTGCGACGCGATCACGAACGCCGCGCCCGCGGTCCGCTTGCCGACCCGGGTCTGCAGCATCCAGAGCTTGTTCTTCTCGACCGTGAACTCGATGTCGCAGAGGTCCTTGTAGTGCCCCTCCAGCGTCGCCATGATCTGCATCAGCTGGTCGTACGCCGGCTTGTCGATGCCCTCGAGGTCGGCCAGCGGCAGCGTGTTGCGGATGCCGGCGACGACGTCCTCGCCCTGCGCATTCTGCAGGTAGTCGCCGTAGACGCCCTGGGCGCCGGAGGCGGGGTCGCGGGTGAAGGCGACGCCGGTGCCGGAGTCCATGCCGGTGTTGCCGAAGACCATCGACTGCACGTTGACCGCGGTGCCGAGGTCGGCCGGGATGCGCTCCTGGCGGCGGTAGAGGATCGCGCGGTCGGCGTTCCAGGAGTTGAAGACCGCCTGGATGGCCAGGTTCATCTGCTCGCGCGGGTCCTGCGGGAAGTCGCGGCCGCCGTGCTCGCGGATGACGCCCTTGAACGTCTCGACCAGCTTCTGCAGGTCGGTGGCGTCCAGGTCGAGGTCGTTCTTGGTGCCCTTGGCCTGCTTGGCCGCGTCGATGCCGTCCTCGAAGTGCTCACCCTCGATGCCGAGCACGGTCTTGCCGAACATCTGGATGAGCCGCCGGTAGGAGTCCCAGGCGAACCGCTCGTTGCCGGCCTGCCGGGCCAGCCCCTGCACGGACTCGTCGTTGAGGCCGATGTTGAGGACCGTCTCCATCATCCCGGGCATGGAGAACTTGGCCCCGGACCGCACCGAGACCAGCAGCGGGTCGGCCGGGTCGCCGAGCCGGCGGCCGATCGCCTTCTCCATCGCCTCCAGGTGACTGGTCACCTCGTCGGCCAGCTCGGCCGGCTCGCTGCCCGTCTGCAGGTACGCCTGACAGGCCTCGGTGCTGATGGTGAAGCCGGGCGGGACCGGGAGGCCGAGGTTGGTCATCTCGGCCAGGTTGGCGCCCTTGCCTCCCAGCAGGTCCTTGAGGTCCCGGTTTCCCTCGGCGAAGTCGTAGACGAACTTGGGCACGGTGAACTCCTCCACGGCGGTTCTTGCTGGAAAGCCTATCGGGGGTGGCGGGCGAGGCTCCCGACCACGGGGCGCCCGCCCTGGACGACCGCCCGCAGGTGCCGCTCCGGCCGGGTCAGCACGGCGAGGTCGGCGAGCGGGTCGGCGTCGAGCAGCAGCAGGTCGGCGCGGGCGCCGGGGCGGATCGCGCCCAGGTCGTCCTCGCCGAGCAGGGCGGCCGCGTTGACGGTGGCCGCCCGCAGCACGTCCGCGGCGGGCTGGGCCTGGGCCCGCAGGGTGAACTCGGACAGCTGGGCGTCGTGCATGGCCCCGAGCAGGTCGGTGCCGTAGACCAGCCGGGCGCCGGCCGCGGAGACCAGCTCCAGCGACTTCAGCCCGGCGTCCCGGACCCGCTGCAGCTTGGCCAGCTGGTCGGCCGGCATGCCCTGCTCGGCGCCGCGGACGGCCAGCGCCTCGTACGTGGCCAGGGTGCCGACCACGAACATGCCCTTCTCGGCGAGCAGGTCGGCGGTCGGGGCGTCGATGAGGTTGGCGTGCTCGACCGAGCGGAAGCCGGCCTCGGCCGCGCGCCGGATCGAGGCGGCCGTGTACGCGTGGCCGGTCACGTACCGGCCCGCGTTGGTCGCCTCCTCCACCGCGGCGGCCAGCTCGGCCGCGCCGTACTGCAGGGAGTCGAGCCGGTCGGTCGGCGAGCTGATCCCGCCGGACACCATGACCTTGAGGAAGTGCGCGCCCTGGCGCAGCTCGTCCCGGCAGGCGACGCGCAGCCCGTCGACGCCGTCGGCGACCCGGGACAGGCTCTCCCCGGCACCGGACCAGCACGCCTCGCCGGCGCCGCGGGTGTCGCCGTGCCCGCCGGTCTGGCTGAGCGCGTGTCCGCAGTAGCGCAGCCGGGGCCCGGCGACCCGGCCCTCGGCGACCGCGCGGGCCAGCCCGGCGTCGGCGCCGCCGGCGTCCCGGACCGTGGTGAAGCCGCGGTGCAGCATGGCGGTCAGCAGCTCGGCGGCCCGCACCGCGGTGTACGACGCCGGCTGCCGGGACACCTCGGCCAGGTCCGCGGTCCACGCCTTGACGTGCACGTGGCAGTCGATCAGCCCGGGGACCACGGTGAGCCCGGCGACATCCGGCCGGTCCGCTTCGGGATCCGCCGGCGCGCCGGCGTCGGCGACCGTGGCGATCCGGTCGCCGTCGAGCACGACCTGCCGGCGCTGGAGCGTGCGTCCGGCGATCACGTCGACGACCGAGACGTCGTCCAGGACCGTGCGCACCGCTCGACCCTAAGGCAACGCCGCCGCCGGGTGCCGCGGGGCGGTGTGCCACCGGGTGGCACGGGCCCGGCACGCCGTCCGGGTGGGAGCCGTCACCGAGGCGGCCCCGTACCGGAGGGGGATCCCCATGGTGGACATCGTCGACGCGCGGGTCGGGCAGCCGAAGGACCCGGCCCTGCGCGCCGTGCTGAAGCGGGTCGTGCGGGAGTTCGAGCTGGCGGCGGAGAAGGTCGCCGCCAACTCGGCCGAGCCGGCCGCGTTCCCGCTGCCGGAGGAGTCGGGCAGCATCGAGCAGGTGCTGGCCCGGCGGTTCCGGGCGCTGCCGGCGACCGACCGCAAGGCGGCCGGCGTCGCGGTGGCGAAGCGGATCAAGGCGCCGGCCGCGGTGCAGCAGCGGCGGCTGCTGGAGCTGGCGGCGGTCGACCTGGCCAAGCCGACCGCGATCGAGAAGCAGGCGGCGGCGCTCGGCGCCCCGAAGGTCCGGCTGACCCGGGCGCAGCTGGTCGCCGAGGCGGCCGCCGCCGGCGCGGCGCAGGTGAAGGACGCGGCCACCCCGCCCGCCGCGGCCCAGCGGCTGACCAAGCTGGAGCTGCGCATCCACAAGGTGCGCTGCGACGACGAGACCAACGGCTTCCTCGGCTCCGAGGCCGGCTCGGACGAGATCGACCTCGGCGGCACCACCGTCGACGAGTCCGGGGACACCCACAAGGTCTCGCCGTTCCGGGTGGCGTCCTTCGGCGACGACGGCGACCAGAAGGTCTTCAGCCCGCCGCGGCGGTTCACCTTCTTCAACCTGACCGAGGGCACCGCGTTCCCGAAGGGGTACGTGGCCACCCTGGTGCTGGCCGAGATCGACTCCGGCGGCTTCAACGACTTCCTCAAGAAGCTGATGGAGAAGGTCCGGGAGCGGGTGATCGCCTACCTCACCGCCGCCATCGGCGGCGCCATCGGGGCCAGCGGCGGCCCGATCGGCGTCGTCATCGGCCTCGCGGTCGGCTGGGTGGTCGGCAAGATCTTCGACCTGCTCTCGAACGTCTGGAACGACGACGTCTTCCCGCCGGTCTCGGTGAGCACCTCGATCCCGTCGCTGACCGCCCGCTGGACCGGCGGCCGGACGGACAGCCCGGAGCGGACCGTGACCGTCAAGGGGCACGGCGGCCAGTACAGCGTCACGTACGACTGGCGGCTGTTCGCCTGACCGGGGGCGTGTAGGCGCAGGCGGAGCCGGTGGTGACGGTGGCGCGCAGCTCGGCCCCGATGGCGGGGTCGGCCGCCGTCACCGCCGCCACCGCCCGCTTGATCGCCTTGCGCACCGCGGTCCGGGCCCGCTCGGCCGGGTCCGGGAAGTCCCGGGTCCGGCCGAGCCCGGTCGAGCGACCCAGCTCGTCGGCGAGCGCGTCCGCCTCCCGCTCCAGCACCGCCACCCGGCCGCGGTCGGCCCGCTCCCGGGCGTCGGCCAGCTCGGCGACCAGCCGGCGGGCGCGGTCCGCGTACGCCCGGCGGGCCCGCCCGTCGAGCACCGGCTGCCGGCCCGGCCCGGCGAGCGAGTCCGCGTCCGCGGCCAGCTCCAGCGCGGGCACCTCCTGGCCCGGCCGGGCCAGCAGCCGGGCCAGGTGCCGCATGCCGACCAGGTCCTCGACCACCGCCCGCCGGTCGCCCCAGCTGACCACCCAGTGCCGCTGCTCCCGGCGGGCCCGCACCGGGTCGCCGGCCGCGCCGAGCGCCCGCCAGGCCCGCGCCCGGACCGGCAGGTCCAGCCCGTCGGCCTCGGCCGCGGCCGCGGCCAGCAGCGCGGCGGCCCGGTCCCGGTCGCCCGGGGCGCCGCGGCGCCGCAGCGCGACCGCCAGGTCGGCCCGGCTGACCGCGGTCATCGGCCGGTGGCCGAGCCGGGCGTTCGCGGCGACCGCGCGGTCGAGGTGCCGGACGGCGGCGTCCGGCCGGCCGGCGGTCAGCGCGGCCAGGCCGAGCGCCCGCTCGGTGGAGCCGAAGCAGGACACCGCGACCGAGGCGGTCATCGGCAGGTCCGCGTACGGCCGGAGCAGCTCGTACGCCTCCGCCGCGACCCGGGCGTCGCCGAGCGCGGCGGCCGCCTCGACCACCGCGAGCATGCCGACCAGCCAGGTGCTGGACAGCGGCAGCGCGGCCAGCCCGCCGGCGGTCAGCCGGTCCAGCGCGCGCCGGGCCCGGGCCGGCTGCCCGGCCTCGGCGGCGAGCCGGGCCACCGTGGCCCGGAACGCGAACTCCGCCTGCACCAGCGCCGGCGAGCCGGCCACCTGGTCGGCCAGCTCCAGCAGCTCGCCGCCGCGGCCCTGCAGCCAGCGGATGGTGAGCAGGTGCGCGGCCGCGTACGCCGCCGTGTCCGCGTCGCCGACCTCGGCGCCCAGCCGGGCGCTCGCCTCGGCCGCCCGCTCCGCCTCGGCCAGCCGGCCGGCCCGGATCAGCAGCATCACGTCCATGGCGGAGACGACGTAGAGGATGCTGCGGCAGCCGACCGCGTCGGCGCGGGCCCGCAGCTCGGCCAGCGCCCGCTCCGCGCCGGGGTCGCCGAGCGTGAAGAGGTCGACGGCCCGCCAGCACAGGCCCATCAGCACCAGCACGCCGTCGCCGGCCGCGGCGGCCACCGCGACCAGCTCGTCGGCCAGCGGCAGCCGGTCGGCGGCGTGGTCCGGCCGGAGCAGCGCGTGGTGGGCCAGCGACAGCGCCTCGGCCAGCGCCTGCCGGTCGCCGAGCCGCCGGGTGCCGGCCAGCGCGGCCAGCACCGGGGTCAGCGGCGCCCCGGTGTAGACGGCCTCGGCGGCCAGCCGGGTCCGCAGCCGCTGCCGCAGCACCGCGTGCGCCGGGTCGTGGCCGAGCGCGGCCAGCGCGGCCTGCTGCCGGGCGCGGACCCGCTGCCGCTCGGCCGGCTCGCGGTGCTCGTCCACCCACACCCCGCCGAGACCGAGCGCGGCGTGCCCGGCCAGCACCGGCTCGCCCTCCGCCTCGGCCGCGTCGGCGGCGCGGTCGAACAGCCCCCGGGCCTCGGTCAGCCGGCCGGACCACAGCACCGCCCGGGCCCACTCCAGCAGCAGCGCGGCCGGCGCCGGCGCGCCGGTGGCCAGGCCGGCGGCGGTGCCGAGCAGCCGGGCCGCCTCCTCGTACGCGAACCGGGCCACCATCGACGCGGCCGCCGCCCGGCAGGCGGCCACGGCCAGCCGGGCGTCCGCCGCTGACCGGGCCGCCGCCCGCAGCGCGTGGTGGGCGCGCCGGGCGAGCCGCTCGTGCGGGTCGACCGCGCCCCAGCCGCGCAGCACGGCGGCCGCCGCGGCGTGCCGGTCGAGCAGCTCGCCGGCCGACAGCAGGCCGGTCAGCGCGTCCCGGACCAGGTCGTGGGTGAAGGCCAGCTGGTCCGGCCCGGTCTGCGCGACCAGCCCGGGCGCGGCCGCGACCGCGTCCAGCACCGCCTCGGCCGGCCGGCCGGCGACCGCCGCGGTCAGCGCCACCGACGGGGCCGGCCCGAGCACCGCGGCCGTCGCGACCAGCGCCCGGGCCGGGGCCGGGATCCGGCCGACCGACTCGCCGACCAGGTTGCGCAGCCCGTCCGGGAACGCGCCGGCCGGGTCGGCCCGGGCCAGCGCGACCAGCCGCTGCAGCTGCAGCGGGTTGCCGCCGGTGACCTGGTGCGCGGCCCGGGTCAGCGCCGGCTCGACCCCGGCCTGGCACTGCGCGGCGAGGAAGGCGCGGGTGTCGGCGAGGTCGAAGTCGCGCAGCGGCAGCGACGTGGCCTCCAGGTCGGCGGCCAGCTCCGCGGCGCCCGGGCCGTCCCGGGCGGTGACCACGAGCAGCAGCGCCGGCCGCGGCCGCAGCCGGGCCAGGTAGCGGGTGAGCAGCAGTGCGGCCGGCTCGGCACCGTGCAGGTCGTCGAGGACCAGGTACGCCGGGGTCGCGGCGCAGGCGGCGGCGAGCCGCTCACCGACGGCGACGAAGCGGGCGAACCGCTCCGGGTCCACCACGGCCGTGCCGGCGTCGTCGTCGGCGAGCAGCGCCGCGGCCGCCCGCCCGCACAGCTCGGCCAGCACCGGCGGCCACGGCCACAGCGCCGGCGCGCCGCCGCCGGTCCAGCACCGGCCCCAGGCCACCCGCAGCCCGGCCTCCCGGGCGAGCGCCTCGCCGCGCTCGGCGAGCCGGGTCTTGCCCACCCCGGCGGCACCGGAGAGGACCAGCACCCGGCCGCGGCCGGCCCGGACGTCCCGGCACGCCTCGGCCAACCGGCCGAGCTCGACGGCCCGGCCGACGAACCCGTCCCCCTGCCCCGGCACCGGCCACTCCCTCCGCCGCGGTCTCCCGCGTCGGTGGACAGAGTCCGCGGCGGCCGGCCGAGATACGTCCGGGCCGCCCTAACAGCCGCCGAGCCGCTCCGCCAGGTAGCCCTGCACCCGGTCCAGCCCGACCCGCTCCTGGGCCATCGTGTCCCGGTCCCGGACGGTCACCGCGTCGTCGGTGAGCGTGTCGAAGTCGACGGTCAGGCAGAACGGGGTGCCGATCTCGTCCTGCCGGCGGTAGCGGCGGCCGATCGCGCCGGCGTCGTCGAAGTCGACGTTCCAGCTGCGGCGCAGCAGCGCGGCCAGGTCGCGCGCCTTCGGGGAGAGGTCGGCGTTGCGGGACAGCGGCAGCACCGCGGCCTTCACCGGGGCCAGCCGGCGGTCCAGCCGCAGCACGGTGCGCTTCTCCAGCACGCCCTTCGCGTTCGGCGCCTCGTCCTCGCTGTACGCGTCGATCAGGAAGGCCATCATCGGCCGGCCCACCCCGGCGGCCGGCTCGATGACGTACGGCACCCAGCGCTCGCCCTTCTCCTGGTCGAAGTACGACAGGTCGGCGCCGGAGTGCTTGGCGTGCGTGCTCAGGTCGAAGTCGGTGCGGTTGGCGATGCCCTCCAGCTCACCCCACTCGGCCCCGGCGAAGCGGAACCGGTATTCGATGTCGACCGTGCGCTTCGCGTAGTGGGAGAGCTTCTCCTTCGGGTGCTCGAAGTGCCGCAGGTTGTCCGCGGCGATGCCGAGCTCCGTATACCACCGCGTGCGCTCGGCGATCCAGTAGTCGTGCCACTCCTCGTCGGAGCCGGGCTCGACGAAGAACTCCATCTCCATCTGCTCGAACTCGCGGGTCCGGAAGATGAAGTTGCCCGGGGTGATCTCGTTGCGGAACGACTTGCCGATCTGGCCGATGCCGAACGGCGGCTTGCGCCGGCTGGACTGCAGCACGTTGAGGAAGTTGATGAAGATGCCCTGCGCCGTCTCCGGCCGCAGGTAGGCCAGCCCGGACTCGTCCTCGACCGGGCCGAGGTGGGTCCTGAGCAGCCCGTTGAACATCCGCGGCTCGGTGAACGCGCCGCGGGTGCCGCAGTTGGGGCAGACCACGTCGGCCAGCCCGTTGGCCGGCGGGCGGCCGTGCTTCTCCTCGTACGCCTCCTCGAGGTGGTCCGCGCGGAACCGCTTGTGGCAGGACTGGCACTCCGTCAGCGGGTCGACGAACTCGTTGACGTGGCCGGAGGCCTCCCACACCTCCCGGGCCAGGATGATCGAGGAGTCCAGGCCGACCACGTCGTCCCGGCTCTGCACCATGAAGCGCCACCACTGGCGCTTGATGTTGTCCTTGAGCTCGACGCCGAGCGGACCGTAGTCCCACGCCGACCGCTGCCCGCCGTAGATCTCGCTGGACGGGTAGACGAAGCCCCGCCGCTTGGCGAGGTTGACGATCGTGTCGATGCGGTCCGCTGGCACTGCATGCTCCCCGGCTGGGTTGTCGAGACTTCCCAGGCTACCGGGGCGGGTGCGGGCCCGGCCCGCGGATATCCGCCGGTCAGCCGCCGGGTGCGTTGAAGCTGCAGACCTTCTGGCCGCCCTCGTCCCAGATGCCGAGGTCGAGCTCCACCTCGGCGCCCTGGTCGTAGGTGATCGTCACCGGGACCAGGGTCTCGTCCTTGCCCTCCCGCTGCCGCTCCCGCTCGGTGCCGAGCCGGTAGCCGGTGATGGTGCGCGACTCGAGGTCGAAGCTGCGGCGCAGCTCCTCCGTGCTCGCCTTCTGCTGGCCGTCCTGGCAGAGCAGGCCGTGCGCCTTGTCGACGTCCTTGGCCTGCAGCGCGGTCATGAAGGCGTCCGCGGTGTCCCGGGGGTTGCCGCGGAAGACCAGGAAGACGAGCAGGCCGACGAGCACGACCGCGGCGACGGCGCCGGTGCCGACGACGGCGAGCAGGCGGCGGCCGGGGCGGGGCCCCGGGCCGGGCGGCTGGCGGCACCGGGCGGCGGCCGGTCGGCGGGGGCGGCGGGTAGGCCGGTGGGGGCGGGGGCGGCGCGTAGCCGGGGCGGTAGTCGGGTGGCGGCTGGTACGCCGAGGGTGGCTGGCCGCCGCCGAGGCCGGGCGGGCCGTCGGCGGGGGCACCGGGCGGCGGCCGCCGCCACGGCGAGTCCGCCGGCTCCCCGCCACCCCCGTAGGCGCCCGGCCGCCCGTACGGCCCCGGCGGGCCGGGCTGGCCGGTCGGCCCGGTCGGCCCGGGTTGGCCGGTCGGGCCGGGCTGGCCGGTCGGCCCGGGCTGGCCGGTCGGCCCGGGCGGTGGGGGCTGGCCGGGTGGTGGGCTGGTCACGGGTGCTCCGGCGCGCGCCGCTGCGGGCCGGCGCTGGCGGCGTCCGCGGCCCGGTCGCTCGCCGCCGCGGTCAGCTCGGCGCCGGGGCCGTCCGCCGCCACCAGCACCTCGTACGCACCCGGCTCGTCCCGGGCCTGCGCGAGCAGCGGCGTCGCGTCCACCTTCACCTGGTACGCCGACAGGGCCCGCCGGTAGGCCCCCACCCCGTCCCACTCGGTGACCAGCACCCACTCGGTCGGGTCGTCCACCGACCGGCCGACCCGGCCGCGCCGGAAGCCGGGCCGGTCCGCCAGCGCGGCCAGCGCCGTCCGGGCCCGCGCGGCGAAGTCGCCGCCGTCCGCCTCCGCGACCGCGAAGCGCGACACCACCAGCACCCCACACCCCCGGCGGCTGCCCCAGGACCGGCGGCCTGGGAGGATCGGACCGGGCCCGCACCGGGCCCGCCGCCGAAACCGTACCGAAGGGGGCGGACGCCCGTGACTCCCCCGCTCCGCCGCGCCGTGGAGCAGCGCAGCGCGGTCCCGCTCGCCTGGCTGGCCAGCCGGCCGCGCTGGGTGCCGTTCGTGCTGGTGCTCGCGCTGCTCGTCGGCGGGCTGTTCGCGCCGCCGCTGCTCGGCGCCGTGCTGCTGGTCGCGCTGCTGCTGCTGCTCGGCTGGCTGACCTTCCTGGCCTGGCCGCAGCTGACCGGCGGCGCCCGGGCGGCCCGGCTGGCCGTGCTGGCGCTGGTGGTCCTCGCGGTCGTCCAGCGGGTGCTGGAGACCTGAGCGGCCGCGCGGTGCGCCCGGACGTGGTGGCGGGCCGGTTCGCGCTGTGCGACCCGCTCGCCCGGGGCGCCACCGGCACCGTCTGGCGGGCCTGGGACCTGCGCCGGGAGGCGTACTGCGCGGCCAAGGTGATGCGGCAGCGGGACGCCGCCGACCCGCTGCGGTTCGCCCGCGAGCAGGGCGTGCGGCTCACCCACCCGCACCTGCTGACGCCGTACTCGTGGGCGGCCGAGGACGAGCACGTGGTCGTGGCCAGCCCGCTGGTCGCCGGCGGGTCGGTGCACACGCTGCTCGGCGACTACGGGCCGCTGTCCGGGGACCTGGTCACCGACCTGCTCGACCAGCTGCTGGCCGGGCTGGAGCACGCGCACGGTGCCGGCGTGGTACACCGCGACGTCACCCCGGCCAACCTGCTGCTGGACGCCACCGGCGACGGCCGGCCGCAGCTGCGGCTGGCCGACTTCGGGCTGGCGGTGCGGTCCGGCGAGCCGCGGCTGACCGGGCTGGGCACGGTGGTCGGCACCCCCGGCTACCTCCCGCCCGAGGCGCTGGCCGGGGCGCTGCCGGCCCCGGCCGCCGACCTGTTCGCGGCCGGGCGGGTCGCGGTGGCGCTGCTGACCGGGGCCGAGCCGGACGGCGGGGCGGACGCTCCCCCACCGGGCGACACCGGATCGCCGCTGCGGGAGGTGGTGGCCGCGCTGGTCGCGGCCGACCCGGCGGACCGGCCGGACTCGGCCGCGGCGGCCCGGCGGGCGCTGGCCCCGGTCCGGCCGGCCGAGCCGCCGCTGACCGCGGCCGGCGAGCCGGTGACCGTCCTGGTCCAGCTGCCGCCACTCCCGGCCGGCTGGACCCCCACCGGTCCACCCCCGGGCACCACCCCCGCCGAGGACCGGGAGCGGGTCCTGGATCCGCCTACCGGACCGGTGCGGGCGCAGCCCGGCGGCACCCGCCGCGACCTGCCCACCGCCCCGGCCGGCGGGGCGCCGCCGCCGACCGGACGACCGGCAGACCCGGGCCGGCGGCGACTGCGGCGGCGGACGGTTGCTGCCACCGCGGTGGTGTTGCTCGCCGCGGGCGGCACCGCCGGGGTCGCGCTGCTGGCCGACCGGGACACCCCCGGCGGCCCGTCGGATCCGTCCACCTCCCCGACCACCCCGCCGCCCGCCGTGCCGGCCGCCGCCGGCGACCCGTGCGGCTGGCAGCAGGAGGGCGACGTGGCCACGGCCAGCGACGGCCGGACCGTCACCTGCGTCCGGATCGGCGACGGCTACCGCTGGCAGACGCCCTGACCCAGCCGGGCTGCTCAGCCGGCCGACCGCCGGCGCCGCCACCAGGGCAGCGCGAGCGCCCCGGCGACCAGCACCGCCCCGGTCCCGGCCGCGGCCAGCACCCACGGCGCCGGCCCGCCCGAGCCCCCGGAGCCGCTGCCACCCGTGCTCGCGGGTGACGCGGCCACCGTCGGCGGCGCGGTCGGCGAGGCGGTGCCACCGCCGCCCGGCTCCGGGTCGGTCAGGTACGCCGGTCCCGGCTCGCCGCCGCTGGTCGCCACGGTGAGCGTGAACGGGAAGGAGACCGGCTCGTCCTTCCCCAGCCGGTAGCTGAGGTCGAGCACGAGGTAGTAGGTGCCGTCGACCGAGTACTCGTCGGCCGCGCTGAGCGAGCTCTCCCGGTTGAGGTAGCGGACCGGCACCGCGCTCGACCCGGACACCTCCTGGTCGGTCTTCCCGCCCAGCAGCTCGTACGTGCCGGAGTCGGTGACCTGCTCGGCCTTCGCCCGCAGCGGCGAGGCGAGCACGGCGTACAGCGCGGCGGTCTGGATGGGCAGCCCCTGGGTCGGGATCGACACCCGGTAGGCCAGCCGCTGGCCCCAGCCCAGCGGGACCCGGAAGTAGCGGGTCTCGCCGGTGGTGATCGAGTCCCGGTACGTCCCCGGGCTGAGCACCGGCGCGTCGTTGAAGCTGGTGCCCGCCTCGACCGGCCGGGCCGGACCGGACGCCGGGGCCGGCAGCTTCTCGGCCATGGCGACGATCGCGGGCGGGCCGGCGTCGCGGACGGCGGGCTCCAGCCGGAAGGCGAGCTCGACCGGGAGCTGCTGGGTGCCGAAGGCGCTGCCGCCCCGGGTCACCTGGACGTAGAGCGGCCGGTCGCCGGCCGAGCACGACTCCCGCCACGGCCGGTCGCCGACCGGAGGCGGGTCGAGCACCGCCGTCTGTGCGGTGACCTTGCCGAAGACCGCGACGTCGGCGCCGCCGTTGCTGCTCGGCCCGCAGCTCTCCCCCTCGGCGTCGACGATGGCCAGCTGCACCATCAGCGCGGTGATGTTCGAGGCCCGCACCGCCGGCGGGGCGATGGTGGCGCTGAAGTGTGGGGTGTCGCCCGGCTTGAGCTGCACCGCGTAGAACTTCCGGGTGCCGTCCTCCGCCGGGGGCGCCCCCCGCTCGTACGTGTCCAGGTACTGCCCCGGCCGGATCTCCGGCGCGTCGGCCGGCGCGGCGCCGCCGCGGATCGGCGTGCCCACGGCCTGGTACGGCCGGATGGCCCGCTTGACCCGGCTGGTCAGCTCGGCGCCGAGCGCGGCCCCGGACGACGCCTCCCGGTAGCTGCCGCCGGTGGCCGAGGCGATGCAGGTGAGCTGGGCCCGCGCGGCCGCGCCGACCTTGAAGCCGATGGTGTGCACGACCAGGTCGATGCCGGACTGCTTGAGCTGCTTGGCCACCTCGCACGGCGGCGGCGGCGCGCAGGTGTCCTCTCCGTCGGAGACCAGCACGATGCTGCGCGGGCCTTCGGCCGGCAGGCCGCGCGCCGCCACCCGCAGCGACTCCCCGATCGGCGTGTAGCCGGAGGCCCGCAGCCCGGCCACGGCCCGGCCGAAGGCGGCCCGGTCCACCCGCTCGACCGGCACCAGCTGCGTGATGTCCTTGCAGCCGCGGGCCTTCTCCGCGTCCGACGAGCCGGTGCCGGTCCCGTAGACGGTCAGCCCGACCCGGGCGTCGTCGGGCAGCGCGGCCACCAGCTCGCCGACGGCCCGCTTGGCCGCGTCGATGCGCGGACCGGGAGCGTCGGCCTGCTTCATGGAGCCGGACGCGTCCAGCACCACCATGACCGGCGTGGACTCGGTCGGCGTGGCCGGCGGGGGCACCGCCGCAGCGGCCGGGGCGAGGGCGGTGACCAGGAGCGGCACCAGCAGCATCAGCGCGGCGAGCGCCGGGCGGCGGCAGGGGCGTGACATCGGGCGGCCCTCCGGTTAGGGTTCGCAGGTGCAAACGTCCGAGGTGGATGTTTGCAGATGCGAACGCACCGCGCAAGTGCGGCGCCGGACCACGGTAGGCGAGCCCTCGGACCGAGCGGAGGCGGCATGGACGTGCAGGCGGTCCTGGCCGCGCAGACGGAGATGTACGGCGAGCCGCTGGGTCAGCGGATCGGCCGGCTGCTGGCCGCGTACCAGATCTCCCAGGCCCGGCTGGCCGCCGTCCTCGGGCTGAGCCCGCCGATGCTGAGCCAGCTGATGAGCGGGCAGCGGGCGAAGATCTCCAACCCGGCCGTGCTGGGCCGGCTGGTCCGGCTGGAGGAGCTCGCCGGCTCGCCCGACCCCGCGGCCGCGCTGGTCGAGGTGCAGGGCTCGCGGCCGGCGCTGAGCACCAGCCGGATGGGCAGCGTGCCGAGTCCGGCCGACCCGGGTGCCGCGGCCCGGGCGCTGGCCGCGGCGGTGCCGGCCGCGGTGCTGCAGCGGGCGGCCGGCGAGGTCAGCGACCCCGCGCTCGCGGCCCTGCTGCGGGCCGCCGGCGGCCAGCCGGGCTGACGCTACTCCGACCCGCCCTCCAGGTCCCGCTTGACCATCGGGGCGGTGTTGGCCAGCACGGCCCCGACACCGATGCCGATCGCCATCACCCAGAACGGGTTGTCGATCCAGTCGGTCAGCCACACCAGCAGCAGGCCGGCCAGCAGGCCGAGGACCCCCGGACTTACGGAATTACGGACCTTCGGATTCGCCGACCGGGTCCAGCGCTCCGCCGAACCGGCGGTCCCGGGCCGCGAACTGCGCGCAGGCCCGCCACAGGTGCCGGCGGTCGAAGTCGGGCCACAGCGTGTCCAGGAAGACCAGCTCCGCGTACGCCGACTGCCAGAGCAGGAAGTTGCTGGTCCGCTGCTCGCCGGAGGAGCGGACGAACAGGTCCACGTCCGGCAGGTCGGGCTCGTCGAGGTGGTGGGCGACGGTCCGCTCGTCCACCTTCTCCGGGTCCAGCCGGCCGGCCGCCACCTCGCGGGCGATCGCCCGGGCCGCGTCCGCGATCTCCGCCCGGCCGCCGTAGTTGACGCAGAACTGCAAGGTGATGACGTCGTTGTGCACGGTCATCCGCTCGGCGTCCTCCAGCTCGGAGATCACCGACCGCCACAGCCGGGGCCGCCGGCCGGCCCACCGGATGCGCACGCCCATCGCGTGCAGCTCGTCCCGGCGGCGGCGGATCACCTGCCGGTTGAAGCCCATCAGGAAGCGGACCTCGTCCGGCGAGCGCTTCCAGTTTTCGGTGGAGAACGCGTAGGCCGACAGGGTGCCGACGCCCAGCTCGATCGCGCCGTGGATGACGTCGAGCAGCGCCGCCTCGCCCGCCTCGTGGCCGCGGGTGCGGGGCAGGCCGCGCTGGTTGGCCCACCGGCCGTTGCCGTCCATCACCAGCGCCACGTGCCGCGGCACCAGCTCGGCCGGGATCGCCGGCGGCCGTGCCCCCGACGGATGCGGCGGCGGCGCCACCACCTCCCGGCGCACCGCCACCGGCCGCCCTCCGCAACCGGGTCACGCCGCCGCGCTTCCCGGCGACGCCACCGGCAATCCCGCCGCCGTGGCGGCGCGGATCATCCGGTTGTCGTAGGTCACGGGCTGCATCATCGCTCGACCAGCGGCAGGGAGCGCAGGCCGCGCTCCAGGTGCCACTGCAGGTGGGCAGCGACCAGCCCGCTGGCTTCCCGCCGGGCCTCCGGCGGGCTGGCGTCCGCGGTGTCCCAGTCCCCGGAGAGCAGCGCGACCATCAGCGCCACCGACGTCTCGTCCGGGGTGGCCGAGCCGGCGGGCCGGCAGTCCGCGCACACCGCTCCCCCGGCCGGCACCGAGAAGGCCCGGTGCGGCCCGGGCCGCCCGCACCGCGCGCACTCGACCAGCGCCGGCTCCCAGCCGGCCACCGACATCGCCCGGACCAGGAACGCGTCCAGCACCAGCGACGGGTCGTGCGCGCCGGTGGCCAGCGCCCGCAGCGCGCCGACGACCAGCAGGTGCAGCCGCAGCGCCGGCTCCCGCTCCTCCGCGGTGAGCCGCTCGGCCGTCTCCAGCACCGCGGTGCCGGCCGTGTAGCGCGCGTAGTCGCCGACGATGTCCTTGCCGTACGCCTCCAGGGTCACCGCCTGGGTCACGATGTCCAGCGACCGGCCGGTGTAGAGCTGCAGGTCGACGTAGCTGAACGGCTCCAGCCGGGCGCCGAACCGGGACGTGGTCCGCCGGACGCCCTTGCCGACCGCGCGGACGCGGCCGTTGCGGCGGGTGAGCAGGGTGACGATCCGGTCGGCCTCACCGAGCTTCTGCACCCGGAGCACCACCGCCTCGTCCCGGTAGAGGCTCACCGGACCAGTCTCCCATTTGGCGGTGCCTCCGGCGGCGTCTGCGGCGGCGGCTCCCGCGGTGCCTCCGGCGCCGTCTCCGGCGGCACCTCCCGCTGTGCCTCCGGCGGCGGCTCCCGCGGTGCCTCCGGCGCCGTCTCCGGCGGCACCTCCTGCTGTGCCTCCGGCGCCGGCTCCCGCGGTGCCTCCCGGGGCGCCTCGCGCGGGCGCAGCCAGCGGGCGCCGAGCAGGACCAGCGCGGCGCTCAGCATCCCCGCGACCACCGTCACGCCGAGCGCGGCCCGCCCGCTGGCCGCGTCCACCACCTGGCCGGCCACCGACGAGGACACCGCCAGCCCGATCCCGATCCCGGTGCTGAACCAGGCCAGCCCCTCGGTCCGCAGCCGCTGCGGCACCAGCAGGTCGAGCAGCGCGAAGCCGGCGATCAGCCCGGGCGAGATGGCGAAGCCGCCCACGAACACCAGCACGGCCAGGACCGCCACGTTCGGCGCCAGCGGCAGCGGCAGCGTGGCCACGGCCAGCAGCAGCACGCCGACGACGAAGCGGCGGTGCGCCGGCGCCCGCCAGGCGACCGTGCCGTACCAGAGGCCGGCGACCAGGCTGCCCCCGGCCAGCAGGGCGAGCACCAGCCCGGCCGCGGCCGGCTGGCCCCGCTCGGCGGTGAACGCGACGGTGGCCACCTCGACCGAGCCGAAGATCGAGCCGAGCCCGATGGCCACGCCCACCAGCACCGCCACCCCGGGCTGGAGCAGCGCCGAGCCGCGGCGGTCCCCGGCGGCCACCGGGTGCGGCGGCGGCTGGGTGCGCCGCTGCACGGCCAGCGCGAGGCAGCCGATGAGCGTGAAGCAGTACGCGGTGAGCAGGCCGGCGGCCGGCGCGATCCCGGTGGCCAGCACGGTGACCAGCACCGGCCCGACCACGAAGATCACCTCGTCGACCACCGACTCCCAGGAGAACGCGGTGGGCAGCAGCGGCTGCCCGGCCAGCACGTGCGACCAGCGGGCCCGGACGAGCGAGCCGGGCTGGGCGTAGCTGCCGCCGGCCACCACCGCGGCCGGGAACAGCGACCAGGCCGGCGCGTCCGCGAGCACCAGCACGACCAGTCCGATGAGCCCGACCGTGTGCACGGCCAGCGCGCCGAACAGCACCCGGGCCTGGCCGATCCGGTCCACCAGCCGGCCCAGCACCGGGGCGGCCGCCGCCCCGGCGACCAGGAAGGTCGCGGACACGCCGCCGGCCAGCCCGTACGAGTCGCGGGCGGCCGCGACCAGCAGCACGATGCCGAGCGTCTGCATGGAGATCGGCAGTCGGGCCACGAAGCCGGCCAGCGAGAAGGCGGCGCCGCCCGGCACCGCCAGCACCCTCCGGTACGGGCCCAGCACCTCAGAACCCGAGCCGGCGGAGCTGGCGGGGGTCGCGCTGCCAGTCCTTGAGCACCGTCACGTGCAGGTCGAGGTAGACCCGGCCGCCGAGCAGGGCCTCGATCTCCTGCCGGGCCGCGGTGCCGACGTCGCGCAGCCGGGCCCCGCCGGCGCCGAGCACGATCGGCTTCTGGCTGTCCCGCTCCACGTACACGGTCGCGTGGATCACCGTGAGGTCCCGCTCGGTGCCCATCTCGTCGATCGAGACGGCCAGCGAGTGCGGCAGCTCGTCCCGGACGCCCTCCAGCGCCGCCTCCCGGATCAGCTCGGCGATCCGGGTCTCGGTCGGCTCGTCGGTCAGCTCGTTGTCCGGGTAGAGCGGCGGCCCCTCCGGCAGCCGGGCGACGAGCAGGTCGGCGAGCAGGTCGACCTGGAACCGGGACACCGCGGAGACCGGCACGATGTCGGCGAAGGCGAGCCCGGTCCGCTCACCCAGCTGCTGGGCGGCGACCAGCGCGGCCGCCACCCGGTCCCGGTCGACCAGGTCGGTCTTGGTGACCACGGCCAGCACCGGGGTGCCGCCCAGCCCGGCCAGCTCGCGGGCGATGAAGCGGTCGCCCGGGCCGACCTCGGCGTCCGCCGGCAGGCACAGCGCGACCACGTCCACCTCGGCCCAGGTCTCCCGGACGACCGCGTTGAGCCGCTGGCCGAGCAGCGTGCGGGGCCGGTGCAGCCCGGGCGTGTCGACCAGCACGAGCTGGGCGTCCGGCCGGGTGAGGATGCCGCGGACCGCGTGCCGGGTGGTCTGCGGGCGGCTGCTGGTGATCGCCACCTTCTCCCCGACCAGCGCGTTGGTCAGCGTGGACTTGCCCGCGTTGGGCCGGCCGACGAGGCTGGCGAAGCCGGAGCGGGTGACCATCCAGCCATCCTGCCAGCCGGCGGGATTTACTCCGACGCAACCGGGAATCGCCGGGGCCGGGGGTACGTTGGGACGGACGCACCGACCTGGATCTGTGTCCCCGGGCTCCAACTTCAGTCGCCGAGAGCGACCACTCGCCGAGAGGCGACCAGCCGGGCCGGTGCGGACGTCTGAGAGGGCGGCTCCCCGTGGAGCCGCCCTCTCGGCGTCTCCGGCCGGCCGGACCCGCCCGCCGAGTGACGGCCCGCGGCGCCCAGTGACGGACTCGCCCGCCGGAAGACGGCCCGCGGGGCGTCACTCGCGCGCGAAGACCGTCACTCGGCCGGGGTCGGCGATCGCAGGGTGCCGGTGGGGTCGGCGGTGAGGACGGGGGCGGTGGGGGTCAGGTCGGCGACGGCTGCGCGGCCGGGGTCGTCGGAGGCGGCGGCGGCGGTGACGACGGCGGCGGCCTCCAGCGCGGTCGCGCCGCTGGACACCGCGGCCGCCACCGCGGCCTGCAGCGCGGTCAGCGTCAGCGACGGCAGGGCCACGGTGGTGCCCACGTACGTCCGCCCGTCGGTGTCCCGGACCGCGGCGCCCTCGGCCGCGCCGGTCCGGGCCCGGGCCGACCGGGCCAGCGTCACGATCTTCGCGTCCTCCGCATCCACCGCCCCATCCAACCAGCCACCGCGACGATCACCTTCGCGCGCCGGCTCGTTCCCGGAGCCCGCCCCGGCCGGCGTGTCGGAACGAGGACACGCGCAAACGTGATCGCGGTCAGCTGTCGGCGGACTGCTCCGCCGGCTGCCGGGACCGGCGCTGCTCCGGCTGGGCCGGCGGCTCCGACCGCGGCTCGCGGCGCACCAGCACGGTGTCGATCCGGTTGCGCCGGCCGCCGGTGGTGTCCGCGGTGAGCACCAGCCCGGCCACCGACACCGACGCGCCCGGGATCGGCACCCGGCCCAGCTCCCGGGCCAGCAGCCCGCCGACGGTCTCCACGTCGCCGAGGTCGGGCACCTCGACGTCGAAGAGGTCGCCGAGGTCCTCCACCGCCATCCGGGCGGTCACCCGGGCGGTGTCGTCGTCCACCCACTCCACCGGCGACCGCTCGGTGTCGTACTCGTCGGCGATCTCCCCGACGATCTCCTCGAGGATGTCCTCGATGGTGACCAGGCCGGCCGTGCCGCCGTACTCGTCGATGACGATCGCGATGTGCGTCCGCCGCGCCTGCATCTCCCGCAGCAGCTCGTCCACCGGCTTGGACTCCGGCACGAAGGTCGGCGGCCGCATCAGCTCCTCGACCTTGGTGTTGCGGGCCTGCGGCTCCTGGGCGCGGGCGGCCAGGTCCTTGAGGTACGCGATGCCGACCACGTCGTCGACGTTGTCCCCGATCACCGGGATCCGGGAGAAGCCGGAGCGCAGCGCCAGCGCGAGCGCCTGCCGGACGCTCTTGCCGCGCTCGATCCACACCACCTCGGTACGCGGCACCATCACCTCCCGGGCGATGGTGTCGCCGAGCTCGAAGACCGAGTGGATCATGTTGCGCTCGCCGTGCTCGACCACGCCGCGCTGCTCGGCCAGGTCGACCAGCTCGCGCAGCTCGACCTCGGTGGCGAACGGGCCCTCCCGGAAGCCGCGGCCCGGCGTGATCGCGTTGCCGAGCAGGATCAGCAGGCTGGTCAGCGGGCCGAGCAGCCGGGCCAGCGCGCGGACCGGGCCGGCGGCGGCCAGCGCCACCCGGTACGGGTGCTGCCGGCCCAGGGTGCGCGGCCCGACGCCCACCAGCACGTACGTGACCAGCACCATCACCGCCGACGGTGAAGCCGACCGCGGCCCAGCCGGCGCCCAGCCAGTCGATCACCACCAGCGTGACCAGCGTGGTCGCGCCCAGCTCGCAGGCGATCCGGAGCAGCAGCAGCAGGTTGGTGTGCCGGGGCCGGTCGGCGATGACCGCGGCCAGCGTGCGCGCCCCGCGCAGGCCCTCCCGCTCCATCTCCTCGACCCGGGCCGCGGACACCCGCACCAGCGCGGCGTCGATGCCGGCGAGCACGCCGGCCAGCGGCACCAGCACCGCCGCGACCACGAGCAGCACCACGTCCGGCCGGCTCATGCTGGTCCCCCGTCGCTGCGCCGCCGGGCCGAGGCCGGCAGGCGGATGCCGCTCATCGGGCTCGCGCGCTCCCTCGCCAGGACGCCAGCAGCTCGGCCTGCAGCGCGAACATCTCGCGCTCCTCCTCCGGCTCGGCGTGGTCGTAGCCGAGCAGGTGCAGGACGCCGTGGGTGGTCAGCAGGTGCAGCTCGTCGGACAGCGAGTGGCCGGCGGCGCGGGCGCCGCGGCGCGCGTACTCCGGGCAGAGCACCACGTCGCCGAGCAGCGTCGGCCCGGGCTCGTCGTCGTCCGGCCCGCGGGAGGTGTCCAGCTCGTCCATCGGGAAGGCGAGCACGTCGGTCGGTCCCGGCTCGCCCATCCACCGCTCGTGCAGCGCGGACATGGTGCCGGTGTCGACCACGATCACCGACAGCTCGGCCAGCGGGTTGACCCCGAGCCGCTCCAGCGCGTGCCGGGCCACCGAGGACAGCTCGGCCTCGTCGACCTCGATCCCCGACTCGTTCGCGACCTCGACGCTCATGCCGGGCCGCCCCGGCTCCCCGCGCTCCGGGCCCGCCCGCTCACCGGCGCCGGCCCCGGGCCTGGTCCCGTCCGCCGCGGCCGCCGGCCGCGGTCCGCGGGGTGGCCGTCTGCACCACCTCGGCGTCGTACCGCGCGTACGCGTCGACGATGTCGCCGACGAGCCGGTGCCGCACCACGTCGGTGCTGGTCAGCTCGGCGAAGTGGACGTCCTCGACGCCGTCCAGGATGTCCCGCACCACCCGCAGCCCGCTGCGCTGGCCGGCCGGCAGGTCGACCTGGGTCACGTCGCCGGTGACCACGATCCGGGAGCCGAAGCCGAGCCGGGTGAGGAACATCTTCATCTGCTCGGGCGTGGTGTTCTGCGCCTCGTCCAGGATGATGAAGGCGTCGTTGAGCGTGCGGCCGCGCATGTAGGCCAGCGGGGCGATCTCGATCGTGCCGCCCTGGGTCAGCCGCGGGATCGACTCCGGGTCGACCATGTCGTGCAGCGCGTCCAGCAGGGGCCGCAGGTACGGGTCGATCTTGTCGTAGAGGGTGCCGGGCAGGTAGCCCAGCCGCTCCCCCGCCTCGACCGCCGGCCGGGTCAGGATGATCCGGTTGACCTGCTTGGACTGCAGCGCCTGCACGGCCTTGGCGACGGCCAGGTAGGTCTTGCCGGTGCCGGCCGGGCCGATGCCGAAGACGATGGTGTGCCGGTCGATCGCGTCGACGTACCGCTTCTGGTTCAGCGTCTTGGGCCGGATGGTGCGGCCGCGGCGGGACAGGATGTTGAGGCTGAGCACCTCGGCCGGCCGCTCGGTCTCGCCGGCCCGCAGCATGCCGAGGGCGTGCGTCACCGAGTCGGCGGTGAGCGTCTGACCGGCGGCGACGAGCTCGAGCAGCTCCTCGAAGAGCCGGACCGCGAGCGCGTTGTCGGCCGGGTCACCGCTGATGGTGATCTCGTTGCCGCGGACGTGGATGTCGCTGGCGAGCGCCTCTTCGATGATCCGCAGCAGCTCGTCCCGGGAGCCGAGCAGGCTCACCATCGCCTGGGAACCCGGGACGACGATCTTGGTCTGGGTGCTGCCGGCGCCCTCGCGGGTCGGTGTCGTGGGCACGGGTCGGGACGGCCCTGCTTCCTCTGGACGGGAACGTGGTGCGGCCCAGCTTACCCGGGCGGCCACCCGATTTGCCGGCCTCCGAGGAGGTGGCCGTGCACGTGCGGCACCGACTGGCCGGCGTCGGCGCCGGTGTTGAAGACCAGCCGCCAGCCGGAGCCGGCGACGCCCTCGTCCCCGGCCACCGCGGCGGCGGCGCGGTGCACCGCGACCAGCGCATCCGGGTCGTCCGCGGCGAGCGCGCCGACGTCCGCGTGGTGCGCCCGCGGGATCACCAGCACGTGCGTCGGGGCCTGCGGGTTGACGTCCCGGAAGGCGACGGTCAGCTCGTCCTCGCGGACCACGGTCGCCGGGATCTCCCCGGCGACCAACCGGCAGAACAGGCAGTCGGCCACGGCCGGGATCGTACGGGTGCGGGCGGTAAACCGTCCGGCCGGGCCACGCGTCCTCTCAGTCGTGACCGGCGTCCTGTCCCTGCCTGGAGCGGCCTTCGAGACCGGTACGGTGCCAGCCGTGACCCCGGAGGCGCTCCGGCTGGACCCGGACGCGGCCGTCACCGCCCTCTACACGGCGCACTACCGGTCGCTGGTCCGGCTGGCCGCGCTGCTGCTCGACGACGTCGGGGCGAGCGAAGAGGTCGTCCAGGACGCGTACGTGAAGATGCACGGCGCGTGGCGGCGGATCCGGGAGCCGGAGGCGGCGCTCGGCTACCTGCGGACCACCGTGGTCAACCTGGCCCGGTCCCGGCTGCGGCACCGGCAGGTGGTGCGGCGGCACCCGGAGAAGCCGCCGCCGGACGCCCCGTCCGCGGAGCAGGGGGCGCTGGACCGGCTGGAGCGCGACCGGGTGGTCCGGGCCCTGCGGACCCTGCCCCCGCGGCAGCGGGAGTGCCTGGTGCTGCGCTACTACGGTGACCTGTCGGAGGTGCAGATCGCGGAGGCGATGGGGATCAGCAGAGGTGCAGTGAAGAGCCACGCGTCGCGCGGGATGGCCGCGCTGCGCGCCGCCCTGGAGCGGACCCCGTGAACGCCGAGGACCGGGAGCTGGAGGCGCTGCTGCGCCGGGCGCTGGCCGACGAGGCCGGCGGCATCGAGCCGGCCGGCGACGGGCTGCGCCGGATCCGGGAGCGCACCGCCCGGCCGGGCTGGCGGACCCGGTGGTCGCGCTGGTCGACGCCCGCGCTCGCGCTGGTCGGGGCGACCGCCGTGCTGGCCGCGGTCACCGTGCTGCCGCGGCTGCTGCCGGCCGAGGCGCCGGCGCCGCCGGCCGCGCCGGCACCGACCGCGCTGCCGTCGCCGGACGAGCCCACCCCGACCGCCACGATCCCCGCGGGACCGCCGGACCTGGTCGCGACCGCCCCCTCGCTGATGGCCACGCCGCCGACCCCGGCCCCGGCTCCGTCCGCGGTGCTGATCCCCGGCGCCGGCGTGGCCGACATGGCCACCATCTGGCCGTACGCGAGCCGCGGCGTCGGGTTCGCCCAGGCCGAGCAGGACATCGCCGACGGCACCGTCCCGGACCTCACCCGGCCGGAGCGGGCGGCGACCGCCTTCGTCCGGTCGTACCTGGGCTCGGACCGCGAGCTGACCGCGGTGTCGGTGGGCGCCTGGCAGGCCGGGCTGCGGATGGAGGTGCGCCGCGGGGACGTGCCGGTGTCGCTGGTCTACCTGGTCCGGGTGCGGGTCGGCAACGACGCGCCGTACGTGGTGGTGGACGCGTTCGCGCCGGGCTCGCTGACGCTGCTGCCGCCGGTCGCGCCGCGGGTGCTGGACGGGGAGCTCACCGCCGGCGGCACCAAGCACTCGGCCGGGCGGCTGGACGTCCAGCTGCGGGCCCCGGGCGCGGACCAGCCGACCGCGGCGGCGGAGGGCACCGTGGCCGCCGGCACCTGGACGGCCCGGCTGGGCCGGCAGCCGGGCGAGCGGGTCGACGTGGTCGCGGCCTGGACCACGGACGAGGACGGGGACGTGATCGCCTTCGCCGCGACCTCCGTGGTGGCCCGCTAGCTCCAGCGACCGCCGTGGTGGCCCGCTAGCGCCAGCGACCGCCGTGGTGGCCCGCTAGCTCCAGCGGCCGGTGCGGGCGGAGAGCACGGCCAGCGCGGCCGCGCCGGCGGTCGAGGTGCGCAGCACCGGCTCGCCGAGCCGGACCGGCCGGGCGCCGGCCGCGGTGAAGGCGGCCAGCTCCGCGGGGTCCAGCCCGCCCTCCGGGCCGACCACGAGCACGAGGTCCCCGGCGGCCGGCAGCTCCACCCCGGTCAGCGGCTCGGCGGCGCCCTCGTGCAGGACCAGGGCGGCGGACCCGGCCAGCCGGGCCGCGACCTGCCCGGTGCCGTGCAGGTCGGCCACCACCGGCACCCAGGGCCGGCGCGCCTGCTTGGCCGCCTCCCGGGCGGTGGACCGCCACCGGGCCAGCGACCGCTCGCCCCGCGCACCCTCCCACCGGGCGACCGACCGGGCGGCCGCCCACGGCAGCACCTCGTCCACCCCGAGCTCGGTGGCCAGCTCCACCGCCAGCTCGCCGCGGTCGCCCTTGGCCAGCGCCTGGACCAGCACGAAGCGGGGGCTGGGCGGGCTCAGCCGGCGGACCGCACCCACGGCGAGCCGCAACCCGCCGCCCGCCGGCCCGAGCACGGTGCACTCGGCCAGCCCGCCGGCGCCGTCCGCGAGCCGGACCGCCTCACCCGGCCGCAGCCGCCGTACCGCGGCCGCGTGGTGGCCCTCCGCCCCGCCCAGCACGGTCTCGCCGCCGTCCGGCAGCGAGTCGACCAGGAAGACCGGTGGTGTGCTCACCGGCCGTTGAACGCGTCCCGCATCTTGGAGAACAGCCCGCCGCCACCCTGCGCCCGGGTGGACACGGGCAGGTCCTCGCCGCGCAGCCGGGCCAGCTCGCGCAGCAGCCGCTCCTGCTCGTCGTCGAGCCGGGTCGGCGTCTTGACGCTGACGTGGATGTGCAGGTCGCCGCGGCCGACGCCGCGCAGGTGGGGCACGCCGCGGGCGCGCAGCGGCACCACGGTGTCCGGCTGGGTGCCCGGCCGGATGTCGATCTTCTCCTCGCCGTCGAGCGTGTCCAGGGTGAGCGAGGTGCCCAGCGCCGCCGCCGTCATCGGCAGCGAGACGTGGCAGTGCAGGTCGTCGCCCTCGCGGGTGAAGATGTCGTGCGGCAGCTCGCGGATCTCGATGTAGAGGTCGCCGGCGGGGCCGCCGCCCGGTCCGACCTCACCCTGGCCGGACAGCCGGATCCGCATGCCGTCCTCGACGCCGGCGGGGACCTTCACCGGCACCGTCCGCCGGGCCCGCACCCGGCCGTCGCCGCCGCAGCTGCCGCAGGGGTGCGGGATCACCGTGCCGATGCCGGCGCAGGTCGGGCACGGCCGGCTGGTCATCACCTGGCCGAGGAAGGACCGCTGCACGCTCTGGATCTCGCCGCGGCCCTGGCAGGTGTCGCAGGTGGCCGGGTGGGTGCCCGGCGCGGTGCCGGCGCCGGAGCAGGTCGAGCAGACCACCGCGGTGTCGACGGCGAGGTCCCGGGTGGTGCCGAACGCGGTCTCGGCCAGCTCCAGGTCCAGCCGGATCAGCGCGTCCGCGCCCTGCCGGACCCGGCTGCGCGGGCCGCGCGCGGTGGACGCGCCGAAGAAGGCGTCCATGATGTCGCCGAGGCCGCCGAAGCCGGCGCCGAACGGGCTGCCGGTCGCGCCGCCGCCGGGCGCCAGCGGGTCGCCGCCGAGGTCCACGATCTCCCGCTTCTGCGGGTCGGACAGGACCTCGTACGCCGCCGTGGCCTGCTTGAAGCGGTCCTGGGCCGCCGGGTCCGGGTTGACATCCGGGTGCAGCTCCCGGGCGAGCTTGCGGTAGGCCCGCTTGATCTCCTCGCCCGACGCGTCCCGGCGCACCCCGAGCACGCCGTAGTAATCCGTCGCCACGACACCCCAGCTTCCTGGCACTCGGTTGTCCAGACTGCCAGTCTACGGGTCGGTACGCCGTGCTCGCCCGGTCTGGGTGCCGGTCGTCACCCTGCCGGGTCAGGTCGGCCGGTCACCGCGCGGCGGGCACCGAGACGCCGACGCCGCCGCGGGTGCCGCCGCCGTACCGGGCCTTCTCCGCGGCGATGTCGAGCCGGCCGATGGTCTCGCGGGCGGCCAGCACGTCGTCGGTGACCAGGTCCGCCGGCAGCAGCCAGGACACCTCGAACTCCAGCCCGTCCGGGTCCTTGGCGTAGAGCGCCTTGGTGGTGCCGTGGTCGGAGGCGCCGGCCAGCGCGCCCGCCTCGGCCAGCCGGCCGGCGATCCGCTCCAGCTCGTCGAGCGTGTCGACCTCCCAGGCCAGGTGGTAGAGCCCGACCGCGGTCCGGCCGGCCGGCGAGTCGCCGGCCCCGGCCCCGATCTGGAACAGGCCGAGGTCGTGGTCGTTGGCCGAGCCCTCGGCCTGCAGGAAGGCGGCGCCCGGCATCCCCATCACGGTGCGGAAGCCGAGCACCTCGGAGTAGAAGGCGACGCTGCGCTCGACGTCGCGGACGTAGAGGACGGCATGGTTCAGTCTTTGCACCGGCATGCCTCGAGCGTACGGGGGTTTCCTTGAAACTTCAAGTAGTGTGGCGGCAATGACGCGCTGGCTCGACGAGGAGGAGCAGCGGACCTGGCGGGCGTACCTGGCCATGTCCGAGCTGCTGTACGCGACGCTGGACCGGCAGCTGCAACGCGAGGCCGGGATGACCCACGGGACGTACGTGGTCCTCGCCATGCTCTCCGAGGCGCCGGACCGGTCGCTGCGGATGACCGACCTGGCCCGGCTGGCCAACTCGACCCCGAGCCGGTTGTCGCACGCGATGGCCCGGCTGGAGGAACGCGGCTGGGTGACCCGCTGCCGGGCCAGCGAGGACGGCCGCGGCACCGTGGCGACGCTCACCGACGCCGGCTGGGAGGTGCTGGTCGCCACGGCACCCGGGCACGTGGCCGCCGTCCGGGCCGCGCTCTTCGACCGGCTCACCCCGGAGCAGACGCGGGCGCTGGGCGAGGCCCTCACCACCGTGCTGGACGGGCTGGACCCGGAGGGGACGCTGCGCCGCCGGGAGCCGGGCGGCGCCTGCCCGCCGGGCGCGCCGGTCGGCTGACCGGCCGGCCTGCCCTGACCTGCTGCCTGCCCTGACGCCGCCCTGACCGGCCGGCCCTGACCGGCCGGCCGGTCCGGCCGGGCCGGCTGGCGTGGCTAGCGGCTCGGGCCGAGGATCTGGCCGATGTAGCGGGCCACCGCGGCCACCGACGCCATCGTGCCCGCGTAGTCCATCCGGGTCGGGCCGAGCACGCCGAGCCCGCCCAGGGCCCGGTCGCCCGGCCCGTACCCGACGCTGACCACCGAGGTCGACCGGAGCCCCTCGTACGGGTTCTCCTCGCCGATGCGGACCAGCACCCGGCTCGGGCTCTGCACCTCGCCGATCAGCCGGAGCAGCACGACCTGCTCCTCCAGCGCCTCCAGCACCGGCCGGATGGTGCCCGGGAAGTCGAGCGCGCTGCGGGTCAGGTTGGCGGTGCCGCCGAGCACCACCCGCTCCTCCGGCCGCTCCACCAGGGTCTCCAGCAGCACGCTGGTCATGGTGGTGAGCAGCGGGCGCAGCTCCGGACCGGCCGCCTCCGGCAGCGCCGTGACGATCTCCGGCGCGTCGGCCAGCCGGCGCTCCCGCAGCGCCGCGTTGAGCACCGAGCGCAGCTCGCCGACCAGCGGCTCGGACACCGCGGCGGGCAGCTCGACCACCCGCTGCTCGACCCGGCCGGTGTCGGTGATGAGCACCAGCATCAGCCGGGTCGCGGCCAGGTGCACCACCTCCAGGTGGCGGACCGCGGACCGGGCCAGCGACGGGTATTGCACGACGGCGACCTGGCGGGTCAGCTGGGCCAGCAGCCGCACGGTCCGGTGCAGCACGTCGTCGAGGTCGACCGCACCCTCCAGGAAGCTGGCGATCGCCCGCCGCTCCGCGCCGGACAGCGGCTTGAGCGAGGACAGCCGGTCGACGAAGAGCCGGTAGCCCTTGTCGGTGGGCACCCGCCCGGCGCTGGTGTGCGGCTGGGCGATGTAGCCCTCCTCCTCCAGCACCGCCATGTCGTTGCGGATCGTCGCCGGGGACACGCCCAGGTGGTGGCGCTCGGCCAGCGCCTTGCTGCCGACCGGCTCCTCGGTCGCGATGTAGTCCTCGATGATGGCGCGCAGCACCTCGAGCTTGCGCTCCTCGAGGGACACGAGCCACCTCCCTGCTGCGGCTGCGCACCTGCGCGGCGGGTCCGGCGCCCGGCTGGCGCGCGAAGCCGGCGCGGGCCGGTGCTGGCACTCAGCACTGGTCAGTGCCAGCCTACCGGCCGGTCGGGTCGGACAGCAGGGATCGTTTCCGGCCCGTGACCCACGACGGGACGATCCGGTTACGCTCTGTCGGATCTTCGGAGGGCCGGCCTGCGACGGGCCGGACGGCGGGACGAGGGAGCGACGTGATCTTCAAGGCGGTGCGTGACGGCCGGCCCTACCCGGACCACGGCTTGTCCACCCGCGACTGGGCGAAGCTGCCGCCCCGACAGGTGCGGCTGGACGAGCTGATCACCACCAAGCGGGAGCTCGAGCTGGACCGGCTGCTGGACGAGGACTCGACCTTCTACGGCGACCTCTTCCCGCACGCGGTCCAGTGGGAGGGCGACCTCTACCTGGAGGACGGGCTGCACCGCGCGCTGCGGGCGGCCCTGCAGCAGCGCAACAGCCTGCACGTGCGGGTGCTCAGCCTGGACGAGGAGGAGCCGGCCCAGACCTGACCCCGCCCCGGCCGATCGGCCCGGTCGACCGGCCGCCCGGACGGACCGGCCGCTCGGATGGACCGGCCGCCCGGATGGACCGGCCACTCAGATGGACCGGCCGCCCGGATGGACCGGCCACTCGGATGGACCGGCCGCCCGGATGAGCCGGACGCTCGGATGGACCGGCCGCCCGGATGAGCCGGACGCTCGGATGGACCGGCCGGCCAGTCGGGTAAGCCGGTTAGGCCGGTTGGGTGGGCCGGCCGGGACGGACATCGGCCGCCGGGGAAGGATCCGGCGTCACGGACGGGCGGACCGGCGGTCTTCCCCAGCGGGACAGGGGCCCGGCGTGATATCCCGGTACGGCTCCGGGGGTGGGCCAGGGGCGACGTTCCCGCGGTGAGCATGCCGCGGCTCGGCAGGGGTGGGAGAAGCAGGATGACCGAGGGCTCGTCGGGCTCGTCGCCGATGCACGGGGACGACCCGCGCGCCGGCTCGCCCGAGTCGCCGGAGACCGCGGCGGGCGACGGCACCGAGGCACCGCCGGCCGGCGCGGGAGCCGGCGCGCCTCCGGCTGGGACCGACTCGGAGGCGACCCGGATCGGCAGCGAGATCCCTGTCACAGGAGCGTCCGGCAATGCCGGACCGACGGACCCTGGATCCACCTGGTTCGAGGCCGCGAACCCGGGCACCAGTCCTGACACCGGCGCGACCGCCGGCACCAGGTCGCCGGACCCGGACGCGACCGTCGTCGTCACGAGGCCGGCCACCACCCCTGAGGCCAGCGGTCCCACGGCCCCGGACGCCACCGCCTTCGACCCCCCGGGCTCGGCCACGTCCGCTGCCACAGACTCCGCACCGAGCGAGCCGGACATCGCCACCGTCGACCTCCCGAGCCGGGCAGCGTCCGCTGCCACCGACTCCGCACCGAGCGAGCCGCATGCCGCCGGCTTCGACGCCCCGGGTCCAGTTGCGTCCGCTGCCACCGACTCCACACCGACCAGCCCGGACGCCGCCCCCTCCGACACCGCGAGCCCGGCTGCCGGTGCGACCGGCTCCGCGCCGAGCGAGCCGGACGCCGCCACCTTCGACCTCCCGAGCCCGGCTGCCGGCAGCACCACATCGGCGGACGCGGACGCCGGCGCCTTCGACATCGCGGGCCGCGGCTTCTCCCCGAACGGGAGCCGCGCCACCGGCGCCGCGGACGCCGGTGGCAGTCGGGCGGCCGGTCGACCGGGCGACGCCGGAGCCGGGTCCGGTGCCGCCCGGACCCTCGGGATCGGCGCCGGTGCCGCGGCGGGCGCCGCGGCCGTCGCCGGCGCGCGGCCGGCTCCGTCCGAGCGCCAGCTCGGCGCCGTGCTGGACCGTGCCCGCTCCGCCGCCGAGCCGCCGTCGACCGAACTGTCGGACTCCCGGCTCGGTGCCGTCCTGGGCCGCGCCGGCACCGGCGGCTCCCCTCTGCTCGGCCGCGCCCGCGGGCTGCTGGACCGGGTCCGGCCCGCCTCCGACCCGGCCGACCGGCGGCTCGGCGCGGTCCTCGGCGGCCCGCCGCGGCGCGACCCGCCCGAGCCGGAGCCGGACAAGCCCGCCGGCGGAGTGCCCGTCGGCCTCCCGTCCACGAGCCGGCGCCGCCTCGCCGAAGCCGGCGCTGCGGCCGGCGTGGTCGTCGTCGCGCTCGCCCTGGTCGGCGCGACCATCGCCTTCGACCGTACCGACACACCGGCGCCCGGCCCGGGCCTGCCGGCGCCGGCGGAGGAGTCGGTCGGCGACTCCACCGGACCGACCACGGCGACGCAACCCGGCCCCGGCTCCGCCACGTCGACGACCCGGGTCCCCAGCCCGCCGGCACAGACGGTGTACGTGCCGCCGGCCTCCGGTGCGACCACCCCGTCCGCCCCGCCGACCACCCGGGTCTCTGCGCCGGCCCCGCCGCCGACCACCCGCCCGAACACGCCGTCGCCCACCCCGTCGCCCACCCCGTCCCCGACGCCCTCGCCCACTCCGTCGCCGACACCGACGACCGAGCCGCCACCTCCGGGCACGCCATGACCGAGGACCCACGCTCCCTCTTCGCCCCGCGGCCGCGGGGCGACTCGATCTCGTCCGACGACCCGCCGCCGGCCGGCCCGGCCCGGCGGTGGCTCCGGCCGGGGACGGACAACCCGACCGGCTGGCGGCTGGCCGGGATGTGGGCACTGGGTTCGACGGTGGTCGCGGCGACCGGTCTGGTGATCGCGGCCGCGCTCGGCACCGGACCGCCCGGCCTGGTGGACACCGTCGAGCGCATGGTCGTCCTCCCGATCGGTGGTGCCCGCGGTGCACCCGACCCGGCGCCGCCGGCCGCCCCCGTGCCGGCCGGGGTGGAGTCCACCGACCACACCGGAGCCCTGCTCCCCGGCCGGCTCCCGTCCGACCAACCCGTCGGCGGACCGGTCGATCCCGGCTACCCGGTGGCACCCGGCGTACCGTTGCCGCCCGCACCGGTGCCCGGCGCACCCGGCCGGCTCCCACCCGGGCCCGGCACCTCGCTGCCGATCCCCGCCGAGCCCGCTCCGCCCGCGGTGCCCTCCCAGCCCACCGCGACGGCGGAGCCTACCGTCCCGCCGGCCGAGCCGACCACGCCCGCCGAGACGACCCAGCCGCCCGAGCAGACCGAGCCCGACCCCACCACCGAGCCGCCCGCGGAGCCGACGACCGAGCCGCCGGCGGACGAGGACGCGCCGGAGGACGACCCGCCGCTTCCCGACCCGGGCGGCGGCGCCGAGGAACCACCCGGCGCTCCGACCACTCCCTAGTCGAGCAGGTCGCGGACGAGCGCGTCGGCGAGCAGGCGCCCGCGGAGGGTGAGCACCGCCCGCCCCTCGCCGAGCGCGCGGCGATCCAGCAGCCCGTATCCGACCGCGCGGCTGGCCGCGTCCCGTCCCCGGACGGAGAGGTCGCCGACCGGCAGCCCTTCCCGCAACCGGAGCCCGAGCATCGTGTGCTCCATCCGCCGGGCCGGCTCGTCCAGCAGCTCGCGCCCGGCCGCCGGGCTGGTGCCGGCGTGCAGCCGGGCCGTGTACGGGGCCGGGTGCCGCACGTTCCACCACCGCACCCCGCCGACGTGGCTGTGCGCTCCCGGACCGGCACCCCACCAGTCGCCGCCGGTCCAGTAGAGCCGGTTGTGCCGGGAGCGGGCGGCCGTGCCGCGCGCCCAGTTCGACACCTCGTACCAGCCGAAGCCGGACCGGGCCAGCACCTCGTCGGCCTGCGCGTACCGGTCGGCGAGCACGTCGTCGTCCGGCTCCGCCACCTCGCCCCGCTTCACCCGGCGCGCCAGCGCGGTGCCCTCCTCGACCACCAACGCATACGCGGAGATGTGGTCCGGCCCGGCCGCCACCGCCGCGTCGAGGGACCGCTGCCAGTCCGCCTCGGTCTCCCCCGGCGTGCCGTAGATCAGGTCCAGGTTGACGTGCCGGAAGCCGGCCCGCCGCGCCTCGGCTGTCACCTCGGCCGGGCGGCCGGGCGTGTGGGTGCGGTCGAGCGTGCGCAGCACGTGCGGCACCGCCGACTGCATGCCGAACGAGATGCGGGTGAAGCCGGCTTCCCGCAGCCGCTCCAGGTAGGCCGGCGTGACCGACTCGGGGTTGGCCTCGGTCGTCACCTCGACGTCCGGCGCGAGCCCGAAGAGGTCGCCGATCTCGCGCAGCACCGCGCCGAGGTGTCCGGCCGGCAGCAGCGTCGGCGTACCGCCGCCGAAGAAGACCGTCTCGACCCGCGGCACCCGGTCGCCGAGCACGTGCCGGGCGAGCCGGAGCTCCAGCATCACCGTGTCCGCGTACGCCGCCCGGGACACGCCCGGTCCCAGCTCCTCCGCCGTGTACGTGGTGAAGTCGCAGTAACCGCAGCGGGTGGTGCAGAACGGCACGTGCACGTAGATCCCGAAGGGCCGCCGCCCGAGCTCGCGCAGCGCGGCGGCGGGCAGGGCGCCGTCGGCCGGAGCCGGGACGCCGTCCGGGAGACGGGAGGGCACGGCGGACCAGTGTTCCACCCGGGCACGCCCTAGGGTTGCGGGAGTGACCGAGCTGGTGCATTCCGCCGTCGCCGACGGCGTCGCGACCCTCACGCTGGACTCGCCGCCCAACCGCAACGCGCTGTCCCCGCAGCTGATGGGCGAGCTGGCGGCCGGGCTGCGGTCCGCGCTGGCCGACCCGGAGGTCCGGGTGCTGGTGCTCTCGCACACCGGGCGGGTCTTCTGCTCCGGGATGGACCTCAAGGCGGCGGCCGGGGCGGCCGGGGCCGGCGACATGCCGATCACCGCCTTCCCGGAGATCCTCACCACGCTCTGGACGTCGCCGAAGCCGGTGGTCGCCCGCGTCGGCGGACCGGCCCGGGCCGGCGGGATCGGGCTGGTCGCCGCGTGCGACGTCGCAGTCGCGGGCCGGTCGGCGACCTTCGCCTTCACCGAGGTCCGGATCGGCGTGGTGCCGGCGGTCATCTCGGTGCCGGTGCTGCCGCGGCTGGCACCGCGAGCCGCCCACGAGCTCTTCCTCACCGGCGAGGTCTTCGACGCCGACCGGGCGGCCGCGATCGGGCTGGTCAACAGCGCCGTCGAGGACGCGGACCTGGACACGGAGGTCGACCGCTACGTCGACATGCTGGTCCGCGGAGCGCCGGGCGCGCTCGCCGCGACCAAGGAGATGCTCCGTCGGGAGCCGGCCGGCTCGATGGCGGCGGACTTCGCGGCCATGGCGGCGCTGTCCGCGGAGCACTTCGCCGGCCAGGAGGGCCGGGAAGGCATGGCGGCCTTCGCCGCCAAGCGCCCGGCCCCGTGGGTGCCGCCGGCCCGGACCTTTCGATCAGGGCACGTCGCAGGTGCACGCTGCCTTCGCGGGTGATGCCGCCGTCGCGGCGTTTGCCGGCCGACTCGTACTGCATCGGGGACAGCCCGGCGGCCCGGTAGAGCTGCCGGGGCCCCGGCCAGCGGGCCGGGTCACCGACCGCGGCGCCGTAGTTCGCGGTGCGGACCACGCCCCAGCCCGGGACGCTGGTCAGGGTGCGGTACGGGCTGTCCGGCAGCAGCCGGGCCAGCTCGGCCTCGGCCTGGCCGATCTGGGCGTCCAGGTCATCCAGCAGCCGCAGGTCGGCAGCCAGCACCTGCCGGGCGACAGTGGCCTGCACGGTGGGCAGCGCGTCCCGGGCGGCGGCGACCAGCCGCTCAGCCAGCGGCCGGCGGACCTGCAGATCGCGAGCGGCGGCGAACCGGATGAACCGGCCTACCCCGAGTGCGGCCAGCCTGCCCGGATCAGCGAACTCGGCGGCGACCAGCCGGCCGACCTTGGTGCCCAGCACGTCCGGCAGCACCCGGGTCAGCCCCGGGAACGCCCGATCCAACTGCCCGAGCAGCTGGTTCTTCGTCGCCGTCCGGGTCGCCACCCGCCGGGCCCGATGCCCTGCCCACGCCGCCAACTCCACCAGCACCGCGTCCGCCGCCGTGACCGGCACACCCCGACCGGCCAGCAGCAGCTCGGTGATCGCCTCCAGGTCGATCGCGTCGGTCTTCACCCGCCGCCGACCGGCCACCCGCCGCTGTTCGGTCACGTGCGCCGGATTGAGCTCGACCAGCTCCCAGCCGGCCGGCCACGCCGAGGCCGACAGCAGCGGCAGGTGGTAATGCCCGGCCGCCTCCACCCCCACCCGCACCCGAACCGGCCCGGCCGGCAGCACCGCCCGCAGCCGACCGATCACCTCGCTCAGCGCCGACCGGGTCATGGCGAACTCCACCGGACCCAGCAGCCGCCACCGACCGTCATCAGTCGCCGACAACGCCGCCGCCGTCTTGCCCACATCCACCGCCACCACCACCGTCGACGCGACGACAGCCCGGCACGAGCAGGACGGTCAGCGGCCGCGCGGAGCCGACCGAACCCTGCGCAGCCTCGCGGAGCACGTCGACCGCGGTGCCGTACGCCGTCGGGTCGGCCGCCCGCAGCCGCTCGGGGGCCGTCCAGACCAGCACCTGCGGTCCCGGCGGGAGCCAGGACAGGTCGCCGAGCGCGTCGGCCAGCGCGTCCCAGTTGCGGCCGGTCCAGGACGGGAAGTCGAGCGCATCGGCGACCGCGTCGAGGAGCTCGGCCTTGCTGGCCGCCGGGCGCGCCAGGTGCGCCGGCATGCCCCGGTCGCGGGCATCCGCGAGCACCTCCGCCGCCGATCGCCGGCCCCGGACGGTGCGGACGCCGGGGCGCAGCCGCCGCCTCACCGTTGCGCGTCCACGATCGCGAACGACTCGTAGTGGTCGGCGGTGTAGTAGCGGGTCCCGTCCCGGCCGGCGACGATCCGCCGGGCACCGCGGTCGCTCTCCCCTGGTGTGGGCACCGTGTACTCCCGATACCACCCGCGCGGCTGCCGGGGCAGGAGCCGCTCCACGTTGCCGAAGACGCTGCCGTCCCGCGCGTAGGGGTATGGCCCGCCCCGCTCGATGAGCAGCAATGTCCGGCGGGCCTCCGCCGGCAGGGCCGAGGCGGCCACGGTCGCCAGACCGCCGGTGGCCGTCCGGGTCGCGGTCGGTGTGCTGGCGCCGGGCGGGCGGGAGGCCGAGGTCGCCGCCGGGCCGCTCGCCCCGTCCTGGCCCGATCCGGAGCGCACCGCGGACAGCAGGTATCCCCCCGCGAGCAGCACCCCGAGCAGGACCAGCGCGAGCAACGGCCGGCGCGTGCGGAGCACCCGCCCACCCTACGGCCACCCGTCCCGCGCGGCCGGCCGCGTCCCCAGCACGCCGTGCAGCCGGCCGACGCCGGCCGCGGGCCGTCCACCCGAACGGCCGCGCGGGGGACCGTGGCGACGCTCACCACCACAGCTGTCCGCCGGCGTCCTAGGGTGGCGCTCGTGCTCGCCGCCTTCGCCACCGCGCCGAATCCGTCCGACCCGCTGGCCGCGCTGGAAGTGGGTGACCGGCCGGAGCCGGAGGTCCCGGACGGCTGGACCACGGTCGCCGTCCGGGCCGCCTCGCTCAACCACCACGACCTGTGGACCCTGCGCGGGGTCGGGATCGGCAAGGACCGCTTCCCGATGATCCTCGGCTGCGACGCCTCCGGCCTGGACGCCGAGGGCCGCGACGTGGTCGTGCACAGCGTCATCACGTCGCCCGGCTGGGCCGGTGACGAGACCCTCGACCCCGGCCGCACGCTGCTCTCCGAGGTGCACCCTGGCACCTTCGCCGAGCGCGTCGCCGTGCCGACCCGGAACGTGCTGCCCAAGCCCGCGGAGCTGTCCCACCAGGAGGCGGCCTGTCTGGGCACCGCCTGGCTCACCGCGTACCGGATGCTCTTCGTCAACTCCGGCGTCCGGCCCGGCGGCACGATCCTGGTGCAGGGGGCCAGCGGTGGCGTGGCGACGGCCCTGATCGCCCTGGGCGCGGCCACCGGATACCGGATGTGGGTCACCGGCCGGTCGGAGGAGAAGCGGCGGGCCGCGCTCGAGCTGGGCGCGGAAGCCGCCTTCGAGCCGGGCGCCCGGCTGCCTCGTCGGGTCCACGCCGTGATGGAGACGGTCGGCGAGGCCACCTGGTCGCACTCGCTCAAGGCACTGGAGCCGGGCGGCCGGGTCGTCGTCTCGGGCGCCACCAGCGGGCCCAACCCGCCGGCCGACCTCTCCCGCGTCTTCTTCCGCCAGCTCAGCATCGTCGGCTCGACCATGGGCACCCGGGCCGAGCTGGAGCACCTGCTGTCGCTGCTGGTGAGCACCGGCGTCCGCCCGGCCATCGGCCGGACCCTGCCGCTGGACCGGGCCGCCGAGGGCCTGGCCGCGATGGCGGCCGGCGACACGGCCGGCAAGATCGTCCTCACCGTCGACTGACCGGGTCGGCGCCGCACCCACCGCCGCGCCGACCCGCCGACACGCACCAACCAGCGGCGAACCGCCGGCCGGCTCAGATGCCCTGGTGTCGCCGCAGCAGGTGGTCGCGGGCCTGCGCGTCCGCCGGCCCGTCCCGCTCGGCCAGCCGCAGCGCCAGCAGCTCGCGGTGATCCGGCTCCTTGTTGCCGCCGTACTTGAACTTCGCCCGCACGCCGGTCACGGTCAGCACCAGCCCGCGGATGCCGGGCAGCCGGCGCCGGAAGTGCTCGTGCGCCGGGTCCGGCTCGACGTAGCCCCCGGCCGGCTCGTGGTGGCTCAGCTGCTGGCTGAGGATGGCCGCCTTCTCCGCCCGGTCGTCGACGATGCTGGTGTCGCAGGACAGCTGGACCGTCGCGTAGTACGACGTCGGCACGCCCAACTCCGGCGGCGTGCCGGGCGCCGCGCCCCACGCCGAGGGCACGTAGGTGTAGTCGTCCACGACGGTCAGCAGCGCCCGCGACCGCTCGGTCAGCGCCGCCCACACCGGGTTGGGCCGGGCCAGGTGCAGCCGCACCGTCCGGTCGCCGTCGAAGAGGAAGTGGGTCGGCACCACCACCGGCAGATCCCGCCCGTCGCCCGGCGCGATCAGCTGCCCGAAGTCGTGCCGCCCCAGCCACTTCCGCCACTCGGCGTCGTCGAGCGGCGCATCCCACGGGTGGACCAGCACGCCCCCGATCCTGCCACCGCCCCGGCCGGGCCGCCCGGCTCAACACGGCCGCAGTCCGGCGACCAGGTCGAGCGCGCTGAACCGGACCGGGAACGGCCGCTCCGCGGTGAAGACCTCACCGCCGAGCAGGTCGGCAACCACCCGGTAGTCACCGTCCTCGGCCAGCTCCAGCGCGGTCAGCGCCGGCGTCTCCGGGTCGACCACCCAGAGCGACTCGATCCGGTGCCGCGCATACACCAGCCGCCGGACGCTCAGGTCGAGCAGACCGGTCCCCGGCGACCGGACCTCGACGGCCAGCAGCGGCGGCGCGGTCAGCGCGTCCCGGGTGAGGTCGACGTAGCGGGCGACCACCAGGTCGGGGCACAGCTCGGTGTGCCGGCCCAGCCGCACCGGGAACGGGGCCGCCAGCACCCGCAGCCAAGGCGGCGCGACCGCCCGCAGCCGGCCGGCCAGTGTGAGCACGGCGTCCACGTGCCCGAACCCGGGGGACGGGCTCACGAACACCGCACCGTCGAACATCTCGGTGATCATCGGTCCTCCTCGGGTCGACTCGAACCCGAGGATGGGCAACGGCACCGACAGAACCGGAGCCGTGTCCACAGCCCCGATCGGCCGTCCACAGACCGCGGCGGAGGCCTTGACAGCCCGCCCCGAGGAGGGTCAGCCGCGCTTCTCGTCCGCGGTGGACAGCGCGGCGATGAAGGCCTCCTGCGGCACCTCCACCCGGCCGACCATCTTCATCCGCTTCTTGCCTTCCTTCTGCCGCTCCAGCAGCTTGCGCTTGCGGGTGATGTCCCCGCCGTAGCACTTCGCCAGCACGTCCTTGCGGATGGCGCGGATGTTCTCCCGGGCGATCACCCGGGACCCGATGGCGGCCTGGATGGGCACCTCGAACTGCTGCCGCGGGATCAGCTCCCGCAGCTTGGAGACCATCGAGACGCCGTAGCCGTACGCCTTGTCCTTGTGCACGATCGCGCTGAACGCGTCCACCGTCTCGCCCTGCAGCAGGATGTCGACCTTGACCAGCTCCGCCTGCTGCTCGCCGGCGGCCTCGTAGTCCAGCGACGCGTACCCGCGGGTGCGCGACTTCAGCGCGTCGAAGAAGTCGAAGATGATCTCCGCCAGGGGCAGCGTGTACCGCAGCTCGACCCGGGACTCGGACAGGTAGTCCATGCCGCCGAGCGCGCCGCGCCGGGCCTGGCACAGCTCCATGATCGCCCCGATGTACTCGCTCGGCGCGATGATCATCGCCTTGACCACCGGCTCGTACACCTCGGCGATCTTCCCCCCGGGCCAGTCGCTCGGGTTGGTCACCACGTGCTCCGCGGCGTCCTCCATCAGCACGCGATACACCACGTTCGGCGCGGTGGAGATGAGGTCGAGGCCGAACTCGCGCTCCAGCCGCTCCCGCACGATCTCCAGGTGCAGCAGGCCGAGGAAGCCGACCCGGTAGCCGAAGCCGAGCGCTCCGGACGACTCCGGCTCGTAGACCAGGGCGGCGTCGTTGAGGCGCAGCTTGTCCAGCGCGTCGCGGAGCAGCGGGTAGTCCGAGCCGTCCATCGGATAGAGACCGGAGTAGACCATCGGCTTCGGGTCGCGGTAGCCGCTGAGCGCGGCCGCGGCCGGCTTCGCCGCGTCGGTCACCGTGTCGCCCACCCGGGACTGCCGCACGTCCTTCACGCCGGTGATCAGGTAGCCCACCTCGCCGACGCCGAGACCCTCGGTCGGCTTCGGCTCCGGCGAGATGACGCCGACCTCGAGCAGCTCGTGGGTGGCCCGGGTGGCCATCATCCGGACCCGCTGCCGGGGGCTGAGGAAGCCGTCGATCATCCGGACGTACGTGACCACGCCGCGGTACGAGTCGTACACGGAGTCGAAGATCATCGCCCGCGCCGGGGCGTCCGGGTCGCCGGTCGGCGCCGGCACGACCGCGACGATCTTGTCGAGCAGGGCGGTGACGCCCTCCCCGGTCTTCGCGCTCACCCGCAGCACGTCGCCCGGCTCGCAGCCGAGGATGTGGGCGATCTCCGCCGCGTACTTCTCCGGCTGCGCGGCCGGCAGGTCGATCTTGTTGAGCACCGGGATGACCTGCAGGTCGTTCTCCAGCGCCATGTAGAGGTTGGCGAGCGTCTGCGCCTCGATGCCCTGCGCGGCGTCGACCAGCAGCACGGCGCCCTCGCAGGCGGCCAGTGACCGCGACACCTCGTAGCTGAAGTCCACGTGCCCGGGGGTGTCGATCAGGTCCAGGACGTGGCCGCGCCAGGGCAGCCGCACGTTCTGCGCCTTGATGGTGATGCCGCGCTCGCGCTCGATGTCCATCCGGTCCAGGTACTGCGCGCGCATGTTGCGCTGCTCGATGACCCCGGTGACCTCGAGCATCCGGTCGGCCAGCGTCGACTTGCCGTGGTCGATGTGGGCGATGATGCAGAAGTTGCGGATGCTGGCCGGGTCGGTGGCGGGGCTGGTCACTCAGGTCCGTTCGGGTCGTGGGTCCGGTCGCCTCCGATCGTCCCATGGCGGCGGGTCCGGCCCGCGTGGCCGGCTCGTCGCGCGGTCGACGCGGCGGCGGTTTGGGCGGGTCGGCGGCCGGCTGGTACCCTCCGTTGTCGCGCCGGAGCCCTACGGCTGCCGCGCGTCCCGATCCCCGACGATCTTCTGAGGCTTCCGCGTGGCGAACATCAAGTCCCAGCTCAAGCGCATCAAGACCAACGAGAAGGCGCGCCTTCGCAACAAGTCGGTGAAGTCGTCGCTGAAGACGGCCGTCCGCCGCTTCCGCGAGGCCGCCGACGCGGGTGAGCGCGAGCAGGCGGTCACCGCCATGCAGCAGGCGTCCCGCCAGCTGGACAAGGCCGCGAGCAAGGGTGTCATCCACCCCAACCAGGCGGCGAACAAGAAGTCCGCGATGGCGCAGCGCGCCAACGCGCTCTGAGCCCAGCGCCCCGCTCCACCTCCGAGCCGGCCCCCTGCGGGCCGGCTCAGTCACGTCCCGCCTCCGTCAGCCGTGATCGGCGCGGGCGGCGGCGAGCTCCCGGATCGCCGCCTCCAACGCGTACGCCGGGTCGGCCGCGACGCCCTTGACGCCGGCGTTGAGCTGGGCCACCACCTGCATCGCCCAGCTCAGCCCGGCCTCGCTCCAGCCCCGCGCCTGGGACTGGGCGCGCTTCACCTTCCACGGCGGCATGCCGAGCGCGGCGGCCATCGCGTACGGATTGCCGCGCCCGGCGGCGCTCACCCGCGCGATCGACCGGATCCCGTCCGCCAGCGCGTCCGCGACCAGCACGTGCGCAACGCCGACCGCGAGGGCCCAGCGGAGCGCCTCCAGCGCACCGGGGACGTCCCCGATCACCGCCCGGTCCGCCACCGCGAAGCCGGTCACCTCGGCCCGCCCGCGGTGGTAGCGGGTGACCGCCGCGCCGTCGACCCGGCCGCCGGTGTCGGCGACCAGCTGCGAGCACGCCGTCGCCAGCTCGCGCAGGTCGTTGCCGACCGCGTCGATCAGCAGCGCGACCGCCTCCGGCGTGATCGACCCGCCGGCCCGGGCGACCTCGGCGCGGACGAAGGCCAGCCGCTCCTCCGCCCGGGTCACCTTCGCGCACTCGACCACGACCGCGCCGGCGGCCCGCACCGCGTCCACCAGCGCCTTGCCGCGCGCACCGCCCGGGTGCACGACGACGAGGACGACCTCCTCGGCCGGGTCGGCGACGTAGCCCCGCAGCGCCTCCGCGACGTCCTGCTTGGCCTCGTGCGCGCCGCGGACCACGACCACCCGGCGGCCGCCGAACAGCGACGGGCTCAGCAGGTCGAAGAGATCGCCGGCGGTCAGCTCCGCGGCCGCCAGCTCGCGCACGTCCGCCTCGGCGTCGGCCGCCCGGGCGGCGGCGATCACCTCGGCGACCGCCCGCGAGACGAGCAGCTCCTCGTCCCCGAGCACGAGCCGGAGCGGGGCGGCGTAGGGATCGGGCACGGCGCCATCCTGGCACGCCCGTCCGACACTTCCGGCTCCCACTGCACCTCCCTCCCGCGCCCTGCTCCCGCCCACCATCCCCCGCCGGCCCCGGGCCCCCTCAGGGGCAGCACCGGGGCGCGCTACGGCGGCGCCCGCGACCGGGTCACCACGGCGAGCCGGCCGTCGCGCTCGCACACCGCCGCGTCGCCGCCGAGATCCGTCCGCACGACTCGGGCGCCGGAGGCGGCCAGCGCGCCGAGCAACACCTCGGACGGGTGGCCGTAGTCGTTGCCGGCGCCGACCGACACCACCGCGACGGACGCCCGGGTCGCCTGCAGGAAGCCCCGATCCTGGTAGGGGCTGCCGTGGTGCGGCACCTTGAGCACGTCCGCCCGCAGGTCCACCCCGTCCCGGACCATCGCCTGCTGGGCCTCCACCTCGATGTCGCCGGTCAGCAGCAGCGTGCGACCCGCGGTGTGGACGCGGATCACCACCGAGGAGTTGTTCGGGTCGGAGCGGGTGCCGCGGTAGGCGCGGGGCGGGCCGAGGACCTCGAGGACGGCTCCGCCGAGGTCTCGGCGCTCGCCCACCTCCGCCGTGCGAACCGGGATGCCGCGGGCCGTGGCGAGCCGCTCGACCTCCCGCCAGGCCAGGGCCGGCTCGCGTGCCGGCCCGACATCGATCTCGCCGACCGCCCGCCCCTTCAGCACGCCGGCGAGTCCGCCGACGTGATCCGCGTGCAGATGGCTGAGGACCAGCAGCGGCACCGCCCGCACGCCCAGCCGCCGCAGGCAGCCGTCGACCGCGACCGGCTCCGGACCGGCGTCCACCACGACCGCCGCATTCGCACCGGCGCGCACCACCACCGCGTCGCCCTGGCCGACGGAACAGGCGACGAGGAGCCAGCCGGCCGGCGGCCAGCCGGGCGCCACCACCCGGACCGGAATGAGCACCGCCGCAGCACCGACGGCGCCGGCCAAGGCAAGGCGGCGGAGCAGCGGTGAGCGGGCGGCCGCGACACCGGCCACCAGTGCGGCGGCGAGCGCCAGGCCACCGGTCACGCCGCCCGGCCAGGACAGCGTCGCCCCCGGCACCTGCGCCGCCCGGGTGCCGACAGCGGCCAGCCAGGCGACCGGCAACCCGGCCAGCCGCACCAGCCACTCGGCGGCGCCGGCGGACACCGGGGAGACGACCGCGGCCAGCACACCGAGCACCGTGGCCGGCGCCACCGCCGGGGCGGCGAGCAGGTTGGCCGGCACCGTGACCAGGCTGACGCCGCCGCTGAGCGCGGCGATGACCGGCGCGGTCACCAGCGCGGCCGCGACCGGCACCGTGATCGCCTCGGCGACGCCTCGCGGGAGGTGCCGCGCGCGGAGCCGCTCGGCCCAGGGCGGTGCCAGCACGATCAGGCCCAGGGTGGCCAGCACGGACAGGGCGAAGCCGGGGTCGGCGGCCAGCGGCGGAGCGATCAGCACCAGGCCCAGCACGGCCGCTCCCAGGGCTGGCAACGCCGAGCGCGGCCGCCCGGAGGCCAACGCCAGCAACCCGATGCCGCCCATCACCGCGGCGCGCAGCACGCTCGGCGAGGGCCGCACCAGGATGACGAAGCCGACCAGCGCCACCCCGGCGGCAACCGCCGACAGCCGGGGGCCGAGCGTCGCGGCGCGCAACAGCAGCAGCACCGCGCCGGTCACGATGGTGCAGTTGGTGCCGCTGACCGCGGTCAGGTGCGACAGCCCGGCCGTGCGGAAGTCCTCGGCCAGCGTCGGATCCAGAGCACTGGTGTCGCCCAGCGCCAACCCCGGCAGCAACCCGCGTGGACCGTCGGGGAGGACCTGGGCGGCATCTCGCAGGCCCGAGCGGATCCGGCCGGCGACGCTCTGGGTCACCGGCGGGGACTGGACCTCGACCGGCGCGTCCCGGGCCGACAACACCGCCACCGTGAGGTCCCGGCGTAGCGGCAATGCCAGCCGGCCCTCGGCCTGCAGCTGCTGGCCGGGCAGCAACCCGCGCCATCCGTCCGCCGGGGCGAAGACCAGCACCCGGCCGGACGTCGACCAGCCGCGTCCGGCCGAAGTCACATGCTCCACGTCGGCGGCGACCGCGACGCGGGGCGGCCCGGAGCCGGAGCGCAGGGGCTGCGGGTCCTCCGCGACCACGAGGCGCACGGAGACGCTCGCGCGCTCGACCGCGAGGTCGGCCAGCGGCGAGCTCTCGGCCGCGGCCAAGCGCACTGCGGTGGCGAGCACCGCCGCCCCCGCACACCCGAGGAGGACGGCGACGGTCGGCGTCCAGGCCCGCCGGCCGGCCGTCGCCACGACGGCGCCGGCGGACGCGACGATGCCGGCGGCGAGCCCGACCTTCGCCGGCACCGCGAACGTGGCCAGAACGGCCAGCCAAGCAGCGAGTCCGCCGACGACGAGCCGCAGGTCGGCGACCGGTCGCGGTGACGGCGTCGGGTCCACCGGTCACACCCGGACCAGGTCGCGCAGCTGGGACAGCCGCGACTCGCCGATGCCGGGCACGTCAGCGAGCTGGTCGACGGTGGTGAACCGGCCGTGCTCGGTCCGCCAGTCGAGGATGCGCTGCGCCAGCACCGGCCCGACTCCCGGCAGCGTGTCGAGCTGGGCCAGTGTCGCGGTGTTGAGGTCGATCGCCGCCTGTGCACCGCCGCCTGGAGAGCCGCCGGGGGCCCCGCCGGCGGCACCGGCCGGTGGGGCAGCCGGATCTCCGCCCGGCACACCGACCACCACCAGCTCGCCGTCGGTCAGCTTGCGCGCCAGGTTGAGCAGCGCCAGGTCGGCGCCCGGCAGCGGTCCTCCGGCGGCCCGCAGCGCGTCGATGACCCGCGCGCCGGCGGGCAGCGTGACGACCCCGGGTCGCCGCACCCGGCCGGTCACCGCGACGACGAGCGGGGCGGACGTCGGTCCCCCGACACCGCCCGGGGAGCTCGGCGACGCGGCCACCACGGGCGGCGGCGCGACCGCCTCCAGCCGGGGTCGACCTCGCCAGACCAGGACCGAGACCACCAACGCCGCGGCGAGCACGGCAGCTGTCAGCGCGGCGGCCCCGCGCCGGCCCGGATCCACCCGGGCCGCCCGGAGGCCCTCCGGAGCCCACCGGTCCGCCAACCGCTGCCACCGCGACTGTGGTCGGCGCTCCGGCCGGTCCGGCGCGGATGGCCTGGCCCGATGCCGGCCGGGATCCACGTCCTCCACAGTGGACTGATCAGAGGCGCCGGCCCGGTCGGGGACGGGCGCGATGGTCAAACTCTCCCCGGCCAGCACGGCCCGCAGCCGCCGGACCGCGGTGTCGCTTATGGACGGAGCTCGTCCTCGCAGCATGGATCGCACGCGGCCGACCGTAGGAAGCCGGACGCCGCACCAGGAAGGGCGCTGCGGAATCTGTGGATGACGGATCCGCCTGTGGACAGTCGGTTGGCGATGTCCTCGGGGACTCCTACGGTCGCCGCCATGACGACGACGCGGGCACCTCGGTCCGGCTCAGGGCCGGACGTACGACACCCAGGTGGTGTGCACGTGCCGGTCGCCGTGCCGGACCCGCAGCCGGACCGGGCCGCTCGGCACCGGCTCGATGAGGAAGCGGCCCAGCTCGTCCGCCTGCACCGTCTGCAGCTCGCCGGTCCCGGCCTGCAACTCCACCGCGGTCGGGACCGGGGGCAGCAACTGCCCGATGAGGCTGGGTCGCCCGGGTCCGGGCGTCACCTCGACCTCGATCGCGACGTCCTCGTCGCCGACGACTGCGCCGAAGCCCAGCATCCGGGGCTCGGTCGCGGGGTCGCCGGCGGCGCGGACGGCGAGCGCCATGTCGTGGTCGACCAAGGAGTCGAAGGACAGCTCCGCCAGCTCGCTGTCGACGGATCGCCAGCAGTAGGCGAAGCGCGCCTGGTCCAGCAGGTCGGGACGGACCGGATCGAGATGGGTGAAGAGGCAGCGCAGCTCCCGAAGGAGGTCGTCGTCGCCGTTGAGGATGGTCACCTCGCCCCCTCCTCGCTGCTGGTCACACCGCTCCGCCGCGACGTCATCAGACCCCTACCAGTTCTCGTGTCGACAAAGTCCTGCTGGCCGCTGGACCCCGCCGACGGTCACTGGCCACCTTTGCCTGCTAAGAGGACCGTGGCACCGCTCCTGATACCGGCGATCGGCGGTGTGATGCGGCTGATACCGGCGATCGGCGGTGTGATGCAGCGGCGGTCGGGCGGTGCCGGCCAGTGGCGCTCGGACCAGTCGGCGCGACCCGGTCGGCAGAGCTGCTCACCGCCGAACGACGACCACCCCGAGCACGCCCGGCCCGACATGCGCGCCGACCACCGCACCCACCTCGGACGAGTGCAGGTCACCCAGCCGTGGCAGCCGGGACCGCAGCCGGTCGGTCAGCGCCGCGGCGCGGTACGGGGCGGCGAGGTGGTGCACAGCGATGTCGACCGGCCCGTCGCCCGCCGCGGCGACCGCCAGCGCCTCCAGCCGGGCGACGCCCTTCGACGCCGTCCGCACCTTCTCCAGCGGCAGGATCCGCCCCTCGTGCACGTGCAGGATCGGCTTCACCGACAGCGCGGTGCCCAGCAGCGCCTCAGCCGCCCCGATGCGGCCGCCGCGGCGCAGGTGCTCCAGCGTGTCGACGTAGAAGAGCGTTGTGGTGCGCTCGGCGGTGTCGATCGCGGCCCTGTAGACGTCCTCGAGCGACGCCCCGGCAGCGGCGGCGGAGGCGGCCGCGAGGACCGGGAAGCCGAGCCCCATGGCCGTCGAGCGGGAGTCGACGACGCGGATTCGGTCCGCGCCGACCTCCTCCGCGGCCATCCGGGCGGAGTCCCAGGTGCCGGACAGCTCCCGGGAGAGGTGCAGGGAGACGATCCCGGCGGCGCCGCCGGCCAGGACCGCCCGGTAGACCGCCGCCAGCTCGGCCGGCGTCGGCCGGGACGTGCTCACCGCCATCCGGGCCGACAGGGCCGAGGCGATGTCGGCCGGCGTCACGCCGTCGCCCTCGACGCCGGACCGGCCACCGAGCACGACCCGCAGCGGGACAACCCGGATCGACAACCGGTCGGCGAGGCCGTCCGGCAGATAGGCCGTCGAGTCGGTCACCACCACGACAGGCCCGGCCACGGATGCACCGTAGCGGGCGTCAGCCGGGGACGACGTTCACCAGCTTCGGCGGCCGCACGACCACGGTCCGGACCGAGCGCTCGCCCAGCGCCCGGACCACCGCCGGGTCCGCCAGCGCCATCTCCTGCAGCACCTCGGCGGTCACGTCCGGCGGCACGGTCAGCCGCGCCCGCACCTTCCCGGCGACCTGGACGACGGCCGTGACGCTCTCCTCGACCAGCAGCGACTCGTCCACGACGGGCCAGCCCGCCAGGGCCACGGTCGGATCGTGGCCCAGAGTGGCCCACATGTCCTCGGCGCAGTACGGGGCGAACAGGGACAGCATCACGGCGACCGCCTCGGCCGCCTCCCGCACCGCCGGGTCCGCCCCGCCGGCTCCGGAGTCGATCACCTTGCGCGCCGCGCTCACCAGCTCCATCAGCCGGGCGACCGCGACGTTGAAGCGGAAGGACTCGACCAGCGACCTGACCTCGGCCACCGTCCGGTGCGTCGCGGCCCGCAGCGCCGGGTCGCCGGTCGTCACGTCGACGCCCGGGGCCGAGCCGACGTCCCGGGCCAGCCGCCACGCCCTCGCCAGGAACTTCCCGGATCCGGCCGGTGAGACGTCCGCCCAGTCGATGTCCTCGTCCGGCGGGCCGGCGAAGACCATCGTCAGCCGGATCGCGTCGACGCCGTGCGCCTCCAGCTCCTCGCCCAGATCGACGCCGTTGCCCAGCGACTTGCTCATCGACTTGCCCTGGTTGATGACCTGGCCCTGGTTCAGCAGCGCGGCGAAGGGCTCGGCGGTCTCCACCATGCCGATGTCGTACAGCACCTTGGTGACGAAGCGGCTGTACAGCAGGTGCAGGATCGCGTGCTCGACGCCACCGACGTACTGGTCGACCGGCATCCACCGCCGCAGCTCGTCCGCGTCGAAGGGGACGTCGTCGCGATGAGGGGAGACGAAGCGCAGGAAGTACCAGGACGAGTCGACGAAGGTGTCCATGGTGTCGGTGTCGCGCGACGCCTCGCCGCCGCAGCGCGGACACTGCGTGCGCACCCAGTCGGTCGCCGCCGCCAGCGGCGAGACGCCCTTCGGCGCCAGGTCAGCGCCGCGCAGGTCGGGCAGCCGCACCGGCAGCTGGTCCTCCGGCACCGGGACCTCGCCGTCGACCGGGCAGTGCACGACCGGGATCGGCGGGCCCCAGTAGCGCTGCCGGGAGATCAGCCAGTCGCGCAGCCGGTAGTTCAGCGCGCCGTGCCCGCCGCCCCGCTCCTCCAGCTCGCGGGTGATGGCGGCGATCGCCGCCTCCTTGCGCAGTCCGTCCAGCGGGCCGGAGTTGACCAGCACGCCGTCGCCGCCGGTGGCGATCCCGGTCTCGGCCGGGTCCGGCTCGCCGGTGTCCACCACGATGCGCACCGGCAGCCCGAAGGTGCGGGCGAAGTCCAGGTCACGCTGGTCGTGCGCGGGCACCGCCATGATCGCGCCGGTGCCGTAGTCGGCCAGCACGTAGTCCGCGGCCCAGACCGGGATGCGCTCGCCGTTGACCGGGTTGACCGCGTGCCGGCCCAGCGGCACGCCGGTCTTCTCCCGGCCCTCGGCCAGCCGGTCGATCTCGGTCAGCCGGCCGGTCTGCTGCCGGTACGCCTCCAGGGCCTCCCGCTGCTCGGGCGCGCACAGCTCCAGCGCCAGCGGCGAGTCGGCCGCGACGACGAAGAAGGTCGCGCCGAACAGGGTGTCGGGGCGGGTGGTGAAGACGGTGACCGGCTCGTCCCGGCCGTCGACGACGAAGTCGACCTGCGCCCCGACCGAGCGGCCGATCCAGTTGCGCTGCATGGTCAGCACGCGCTCGGGCCAGCGGCCCTCCAGCTGCGTCATGTCGTCCAGCAGCCGCTCGGCGTAGTCGGTGATGCGGAAGTACCACTGGGTCAGCTCGCGCTTGACCACCTGGGTGCCGCAGCGCTCGCAGGCGCCGCCGACGACCTGCTCGTTGGCCAGCACGGTCTGGTCCTTCGGGCACCAGTTGACCTGCGAGGCCTTCCGGTACGCCAGCCCGCGGCGGTGCAGCTGCAGGAACAGCCACTGCGTCCAGCGGTAGTACTCCGGATCGGACGTGTGCAGCCGGCGCGACCAGTCGAAGGAGATCGCGTACCGGCGGAAGGACTCCGCCTGCGTCGCGATGTTGGCGTACGTGTACTCCGCCGGGTTCGTGTTGCGCTTGATCGCCGCGTTCTCCGCCGGCAGCCCGAAGGAGTCCCAGCCGATGGGGTGCAGCACATCGAAGCCCTGCTGGAACCAGTAGCGGGCCACCACGTCCCCGATGGCGAACGCCTCGGCGTGGCCCATGTGCAGGTCACCCGACGGGTACGGGAACATGTCCAGGACGTACTTGCGCGGGGCGTCCGGCCCGCGCTGCCCGGCGCGGAACGGGTCCAGCTTCTCCCACTCGGGCAGCCACCGCTCCTGGATCGCCCGCCAGTCGTAGCGGTCTTCGGTCATCGTCGTCGCTCCTGTCGAGGCTCGGTCCCGGCTGCGGGCAGAAAAAGAGCCCTCGTGACACGAGGGCTCGCCGCGCTGACGTGGAACTTGGTCAGCGCGGCCCGGGAAGGAGCAGGCGTGCGGCAGTGCTCACGCCTCGATGGTAGCGCGCCCGTCCACCTGATCTCGCACCGCGGTCGCCACGGCCCGCCCGACCTCGGCGTGGCACTCCCACCCCCAGTGCATGCCGTCCGGGTTGAGCGACCCCGCGGCGAGATGCCGCGCGACGATCGAGGTGACGTCCACCATCGGGACGCCCTCCCGGGCACCCCAGGCCCGGGCGGCGGCGACCGCCGACGGGTGCCCGGCGGTGACGTGCCCGTAGAGCGGAGCGGCGTGCGGCGGCGGCAGGATGCCCAGCACCGGCACGCCCGGATGGAAGTATCGGATGCCGCCGACGCAGCGGGAGAGGTACGCGTCGGTGAGCGGCTGGGGCAGGGTCCGCCAGCGGCCGCCGGTCAGCCGGGCGCCGACCGGTTGGGCCGCGCGGTACGCGGTGCGCGCGGCGCGGCGCAGCGCCGGCGGCCGCAGGTACGGGATGCCCTCCCGCAGGTAGGTCGGCAGCACCGCCGGCAGGTAGTCCATCCCGCCGACCGCCAGCAGCACCGCGTCCGCGCGCGGCAGCAGCACGGAGTAGACCAGCGGGTCCTTGGTCAGCGCCCACCACGCGTCGCGGGCGGTCCAGCCGCGGCGGGCGACCAGATCCAGGGTCGTGCCGAGCGCGGTCGCGGCGACGTTCCCGTACAGGCCCGGATGGGTGGTGAGCTCGCCGCGCTCGGGCCCGTGGAAGGCCAGCGAGTCGGCGACGACGAGCAGGCTCACCGGGCCGGCGCGCCGGCCGCGCCGGCATCCAGCGCCTCGGCGTCGGCCGGCACGTCGGCGGTCGACGTGCCCGCCGGCGCCGGCACCACCAGGCCGGCCGGGCCGACGTTGTGCGCCCGCAGCCGCCAGCCGTGCTCGTCCTCCCGCAGCTCGCTCCAGTGGCAGTTGGCCAGCGGACCCACGGCCCGCCAGGCCGGCACCGGCAGCCCGAGCAGCCGGCCGGTGAGGGCGATCGCGGTGGCGCTGTGGGTGACCAGCACGACGGTCTCGCCGACCGTGGCGGTCAGCGCCGCGACGGCCCGGTCGCCGAGGTCGGGGCGCGGCTCGCTGCCGTGCTGGCAGTCCTCCCGACCGGCCAGCCAGTGCGCGTACTCGACGGGATACCGGCGGCCGACCTCGTCCCGGGTCAGCCCCTCCCAGCGGCCGAGCGAGCGTTCCCGCAGCCGGCGGTCCAGCGCGACCGGCAGGCCGAGCCGCTCAGCGAGCGAGCGGGCGGTCTCGGTCGCGCGGCGCAGGTCCGAGGACACGATGGCGACCGGCGAGAAGGCCGCGACCAGCGGGGCGGCGGCGGCCGCCTGGGCCTGCCCGACCTCGTCCAGCGGCGGGTCGGCCTGCCCCTGGAAGCGGTGCTCGACGTTCCATGCGGTGCGCCCGTGCCGCCACAGCAGCACCCGGCGGGCGGTCACGAGCCGGTCCGCTCCCCCGTACCGCCCGATCCGGCCGGCACCGACCGGTCCACGAAGGGGATCACCGGGCAGTCCTTCCACAGCCGCTCGAGCGCGTAGAAGGCCCGCTCCTCGGCGTGCTGCACGTGCACCACCACGTCGACGAAGTCGAGCAGGACCCATCGGCCGTCCCGCTCGCCCTCCCGCCGCACCGGCTTGACCCCGTCCCGGCGGAGCCGCTCCTCGATCGCATCGACGATGGACTCCACCTGCCTCTCGTTCGGCGCCGAGGCGATCAGGAAGACGTCGGTGATCACGAGCCGGTCGCTCACGTCGAGCAGCACCACGTCGGTGGCGAGCTTGTCGGCGGCGGCCTGCGCGGCAGCGAGGGCGATCTCGCGGGCGCGGTCCGTAGCGGTCACGAGGCAGGTCACTCCCTGTCTGCGGACCGGGCGACCGGGCCGCTGTTCTCTGCTGGGGTCCCACGGTACAGCCGGTGCTTGCCGATGTACTGCACGACGCCATCGGGCACCAGGTACCAGACCGGACGTCCGGCCAGCACCCGCTGGCGGCACGCACTGGAGGAGATCGCCATGGCCGGCACCTCGACGAGGCTCACCGCGTCCCGCGGGAGGTGGGCGTCGGAGAGCACGTACCCGGGGCGGGTGACGCCCACGAAGTGGGCCAGCTCGAAGAGCTCGTCGGCGTCCTTCCAGGACAGGATCTGCTCCAGGGCGTCGGCGCCGGTGATGAAGAAGAGCTCGGCCTCCGGCCACTGCCCGGCCAGGTCGCGCAGCGTGTCGATGGTGTACGTCGGACCCGGCCGGTCGATGTCCACCCGACTGACCCAGAAGCGGGGGTTGGACGCGGTCGCGATCACGGTCATCAGATACCGGTGCTCGGCCGGGCTGACCGGGGTGCCGGCCTTCTGCCACGGCTGGCCGCTCGGCACGAAGGCGACCTGGTCGAGGGAGAAGAGGCTCTGCACCTCACTGGCGGCCACGAGGTGGCCGTGGTGCACCGGGTCGAAGGTGCCGCCCATGATCCCGAGTCGTGTCCGATGCACGGGGCGGACGCTAACCCGGGAGCAGCCGGCCGACGAAGTCGGCCAGCTGCCCGACCGTCCGGCACTCGACCATCTCGACGACCTCGCCGTAGCGCGTCGCCGCCGAGTCGCCGCTGCCCCACTGCCGGCGGGGCTCCGGGTTCAGCCAGTAGGCGTGGCGGGACTTCTCCACCAGCGCCTTGAGCAGCGGCAGGCCCGGGTCGCGGTAGTTGGTGCGGCCGTCGCCGAGCACCAGCAGCGAAGTCTTCGGCCCGACGGCGTCCGGCCACCGCTCGGTGAAGACGGCCAGCGCGTGGCCGTAGTCGCTGTGCCCGTCGTACCAGACGAGGTCCGCCTCGCGGGACAGCCGGGTGACCGCGTCGGCCAGGTCGGCGCCCGGTGCGAAGAGCCGGGTCACCTCGTCGCAGGTGTCGACGAAGGCGAAGGCGCGCACCCGGGCGAACTGCTCCCGCAGCGCCGCGGTCAGCATCAGCGTGAAGTGCGCGAAGCCGGCCACCGAGCCGCTGACGTCGCAGAGCACGACCAGCTCCGGCTTGTGCGGCCGGCGCGGCCGGTGGTGGGTGTCCAGCGGGACGCCGCCGGTGCCCAGCGATGCCCGCACGGTCCGCCGCACGTCGAGCCGGCCCTCCCGGCCGAGCCGGCGCCGAGCCGCCAGCCGGGCGGCGAGCCGGCGGGCGAGCGGGTGCACGGTGCGGCGCATGGCGGCCAGGTCCTCCCGCTGGGCGCGGAGGAAGTCCACCTGGTCGACCAGCGGCCGCAGCGCCGTCCTGGCCACCTGGTCGCGGTCCCGCTCCTCGGCGACGCGGCGGCGCACCTCCGCGTCCACGTACGCCTGCAGGGCGTCGATCCGCTCCCGGACCGTCTGCCGGGCGACCTGCTCGGCGAGCCCGCCGCGCGGCTCGCCGGCCAGCAGCGCCTCCAGCAGCGAGGCGATCAGGGTGTCCGCGGACAGCGCCCGCAGCACCCGGTAGGCGAACCAGGACTGCCGGCCCGGCTGGGTCTCCGCGCGGCCGAGCAGCGCGACGGCCCGGCGGGCGAAGCGGCGCAGCTCGGCGTCGTCGCCGTCCAGCAGCAGCGCCCGCAGCTGTTCCCGCAGCTCGTCGCGCACGTCGTCGGGCTCCGGGACCGGCCCGGCCTCCGGGTTGTCCGCCGTGGGCTCGCCGACCGCCGCCGGCCACCACAGGTCGAAGAGCGTGTCGAAGGCCGGCCGGTGTGCGGACCGCTTCAGCAGGGTCGCGGCCAGTCCGGCCCGCAGCTGCTCCCGGTCGAGCAGGTCGACCGCGCCCAGCACCCGGGTCGCGTCGAGCACCTCGCTGGTGCCGGCCGGCACGCCGGCCTCGCGCAGCGCGCCGACGAAGCCCTCCAGGGTGCCGAGCAGGCCGGGGCTGGCCATGTCAGTTGAGCTTCAGCTCGGCGGTCGCCCGGGCGGCGTCGCTGGCGTGCTTGAGGACCACGCCGAGCGTGGTCCGGACGGCGTCCGCATCGAGGGTGTCCAGGCCGAGCGTGACCAGCGTGCGCGCCCAGTCGATGGTCTCCGCGATCGACGGCGCCTTCTTCAGCTCCATCGCGCGCAGCGCCCGCACCGTCCGCACCACCTGCTCGGCCAGCTGCTCGGCCGCCTCCGGCACCCTCTCCAGCACGATCGCCCGCTCGCGCTCCGCGTCCGGGTAGTCCAGGTGCAGGTAGAGGCAGCGGCGCTTGAGCGCCTCGGTCAGCTCGCGCGTCGCGTTCGAGGTCAGCACCACGAAGGGGCGCCGCGTCGCGACCAGCGTGCCGAGCTCCGGGATGGTCACCTGGAAGTCGGAGAGCACCTCCAGCAGCAGGCCCTCGACCTCGACGTCGGCCTTGTCGGTCTCGTCGACCAGCAGCACGGTGGGCTCGGTCTGCCGGATGGCGGTCAGCAGCGGGCGGGACAGCAGGAACTCCTCCGAGAAGATGTGCCCCCGCTCGGTCTCCCAGCCGGTCTCGCCGGCGTCCCGGTCCACCTGCAGCCGCAGCAGCTGCTTGCGGTAGTCCCACTCGTAGAGCGCGCGGGCCTCGTCGATCCCCTCGTAGCACTGCAGCCGGACCAGCCCGGCGCCGGTCGCCGTCGCCACCGCCTTGGCCAGCTCGGTCTTGCCGACCCCGGCGGGCCCCTCCACCAGCAGCGGCTTGCCCAGCCGGTCGGCCAGGAAGACGGTGGTCGCGGTCGCGTCGTCGGCGAGGTAGCCGGCGGCGCCGAGTCGCTCGCCGACCTCCCCCGCCGACGCGAAGAGGGGTGCCTGCACACCTCCATCGTGCCGCACCGCGTACCGGACGGGTCCGGACAGAGCAGACGAGGCTCGCGAAGCGCCGCATCAGTAGGGTGCCCGCGTGACGTCGCTGCGGGCGGAGCGCGACCGGGCGGCGGCCGAGGAGCGCCGCGGCCGGCTGCGCATCGGGCTGGCGGCCGGCGTCGTGGTCGTCGCGGTGGCCGGCCTGCTCGCGCTGGCCGGTGGCCGGCCGGTGCCGCCGGGGCGGTCGGCGTACGACGCGGGCACCACCGACCCGGTGGCCGCGGCGGTCCCGGTGCTGGCCGGCTTCGCCGAGCAGGCCCGGGAGCTGCGGTTCCGCACCCCGCCGCGGGTGGAGGTGGTGGAACCGGCGGCGTTCGCCCGGGTCCGGGCCGAGTCGCTGCCCGCGGCCGAGGGAGCGGGCGACCGGGCGTCGACCACCCGGGCGCTCGGCCTGGCCCCGGCGGCGGCCGCCGAGACGTCACCGGCCCACTACAGCTACCCGCGGCACACCGTCTACGTCCGCCGCGGCACGGCCTTCGACGCGTACGCGCGGGTGGTCCTGCTGCGGGAGCTGACCCGGGCGCTGCAGGACCAGTCCTTCGACGTGCTGCGCCTGCTGCGGGCCGCGGGCGCGGACGGCGACCGGGCGCGGGCCCTCGCCGCGCTGGTGGAGGGCGACGCGCGGCGGGTGGAGGCGGCGTACGTCGCGACGCTGCCGGCGGCCGACCGGGCCGCGGTGCAGCGCCTCGGTCAGCCCGCGCCCCGGGCGTACGGCGAGCTGGAGCGCAGCTTCCCGGCGACGGTGGGGCGGGAGTTCGCGACCGCGCTGGCCGACCACGGGGGCAACGCGGCGGTGGACGGGGCGTTCGCCCGGCCGCCGGTGTCGACCGCGCAGGTCATCGACCCGCGCGAATACCTGGCCGGCTCCGAGCCGCTGGGTGTGCGGGCGCCGCCGGGCGAGGGGCGGCGGGTCGACTCGGGGACGCTCGGCCAGTTCGGGCTGGCGGCACTGGTCACCGGAGGCCGGCGGGTGCTCAACGTCAGCGCCACCAGCAACTGGCTCGGCGACAGCTACGGCACCTTCCGGACGGCCGGCGGGCTGTGCACGTACGGCAACGTGATCCTCGCCGACGCCGCGGCCCGGGACCAGCTGCTGCGGGACCTGGCCGGCTGGGTCGCTACTCGACGTGGTCGGGCGGAGGTCGCCCGCAGCGCCGAGCGCGGACTGAGGCTGCGCTCCTGCGCCTGACGGTCACGTCAGGTGATCGACACCGCTTCGATCACGCACAGTAGTTCTTGCCGTGCTGCGAATCCACCTGGTGGGTGTGTTGCGAACGCACCTCGGGTAGTGCGTGGACGCAGACGGGGAACCGTCCGCCGGGGTGAATGGGGGGACCCGATGGACGTCGGGCTGCCCGGCGCGCCGGTACGGGCGCGGCCGGTGCCGGCCGGGCGCCGCGACGCCGGACCGTGGCGGCGCGGTGGCGCCGTGCCGCTGGTGCTCGCCGCGGGCGTGCTGGCCGCGACGGCCTGGGTGCTGCTCCGGGCCGTCGGCGCCGCTCCGGCCGTGTCGGCCGGCGAGGCCGGCTTCGCGGTCCGGGCGTTCGCGGTCAACCGGTTCGGCCTGGGCGCTGCCGGGCTGTCCTGGTACGACGGCGGCCTGGCGGCTCTGCAGGTCGCCGGCTACGAGACGGTCAGCGGTGCGCTGCGGCGGGCCACCACGGCGGTCGACGCCGCCCGGGAGGCGATGGTGGTCGCCTCGCTGCTCTCCGCGGTCGCGCTCACCCTGGCCGCCCGCCGGCTGCGGCTGAGCGGCCCGGCCACCGTGGCGGTGCCGGTGCTCTTCGGGCTGGCGCCGGCCGCGGTGCTGTTGCACCGGACGGCCGACCCGGCCCAGCTCGGAGTGCTGTGGGCCTGCGTGGCGCTGGCCCTGGCCGGCGGCGGGACCCGGCGTACCGGTGCCGCCGTCGCCTCGGCGTGCTACCTGGCGGCGGCCGCGGCGACCTCGCCGCTGGTGCTGGTCGCGCTGGTCCCGCTCTTCGCGACGCTGCTGTGGTCCGGTGACCTCGGTCGGGTGCCCGGCCGGCGGCGCCGGCTGGTCGCGGTGCTCGGCGTGCTGGTCTGGGCCGGGCTGGTGGTGCTGGCCGACCGGGGCGTCCTGGCCGACCCCCGGGCCGCGGTGCCGCCGTTGACCGCCCTGGACGTGGGGCTGGCGGTCGCGGCGGTGGCCGCCGGCGTCGCCGGCCTCCGGAGCCGCTGGCTGCGCCCGCTCGCGCTGGCCCTGCTCGGCACCGCGGTCGCGGCCGCGGTGGCCGGACCGGTCCGCGGTTCCCTGCTGATCGTCGCCCTGCCGGTCGCCGCCGTGGTGCTGCCGGCCACGGCGGACTCCCTGGTCGCGGCCCTGTCCGCCCGGCTGGCGCGCTCCCCCGCCCCGGGCCGGGTCGCCTGGCTGCCGGCCGCCGCGGCCGGCGTGCTGGCGGCGGTCGCGGTGATCGCCTGGGTTCCCGCCGCCCGCACCCTCGGCGACCCGCCCGACCAGCCGGCGCGCGCCGCGGTGGAGGGCGCCCGCGACTGGGTGCTGACCAACCTGCCGAGCCACCCCCGGCTCGCGGTCGACGACGTGGTCTGGGCCGCGTTGGTGCAGGCCGGCTACCCGGCCGAGCAGCTGGCCGCGGCCGGCGGCCTCGGCCCCTCGGCGGCGCCGGTGGGCGGCTCCGAGGCGCAGTACGTGGTCGGCCGGGACCCGGCGCCGCTCGCCGAGGACGACCGCGAGCCGGCGGGCCCGGCGCGGGACCACTCGGCGCCGGTGGCGAGCTTCGGCTCCGGTGCCGACCAGGTGACCGTACGGCGGGTGCTCACCGACCCCGACACGGCGGCCCGGGCCCGCGCGGACGCGTCCACCCGGCTCGACGCCGGCATCGCGCTGGCCGTCAACCCCCGGCTCGGGCTGCAGCCGGTGGCCGCCGAGCTGCTCCGCCTGGGCCGGGTCGACGCCCGCGCGGTGGCCGTGCTGGCCGCCGTCACCGGGCAGCACTCGCTGGCCGTCGCCGACTTCCCGGCGGTCGCGGGCGAGGACCCCGCGCAGCCCCGCCGGCTGATCGCCGTGACCGCCATCGACGGCCAGCCCGTCGCCCCCGGCGCTGAGCCCGTCACGCTGCTCGAGCAGTGGCTGCGCGCCCAGCAGCCGCCGTACCGCCCCGCCGGCACCGAGCTGACCCGGCTCGACGGCCGCGACGTGCTCGTCCTGCGCTACGACGCGCTGGGCGGCACCGGCCTGCTGCCCCCGTGAGGCGGCCCGAAGCCCTCGCAGGTCCCGCTCCAACCCCGCACTCTCCCAGGAGGTACCCGTGACCCGCTCCCTGCGAAGGACGGTGCGCAGAGTCGGCGCGGCCGGCCTGGTCGGACTCGCCGGCGCCGCCGCCGGGTTGGCGCTCGGCGGCAGCCCCGCCGGCGCCGCGACGCCGAGCTACGTCCGGCTGGCGCACCTGTCGCCGGACACGCCGAAGGTCGACGTCTACATGACCTCGTACACCCGGCCCCAGTGGAAGCTGCTCATCAAGGGCGTCGGCTACGGCGCCGTCTCGCCGTACCAGCGGGTCCAGCCCGACCGGTACGCGGTGAGCATGCGGCCGGCCGGCGCCGCCGCGTCCACCCCGCCGGTGCTGTCCACCAACGTCAACGCCACGTCCGGCAAGGCGTTCACGGTCGCCGGCGTGGGGCCGTACGCGGACCTCGGCCTGGTCGTCATCAACGACGACCTCACGCTGCCGGCGAAGGACGAGGTCCGGGTGCGGGTGCTGCAGGGCTCGGCCCGGGCCAAGACCGTCGCCGTCAGCGCGGTGGACGGGCCGGCGGTGACGAGCGGGATCGCCTTCGCCAAGACGACGCCGTACGCGGCGGTGCCGGCGGGCAAGTGGACCCTGCAGGTGGGGTCGAAGGAGCAGGCCGAGCTGAAGGCGACCGCGGCGGTGAACCTGTCCGCCGGCGACGTCTACTCCGTGGTCGTGCTGGACGCGGCGGACGGCGGCCTGACGCTGGCGACGCACACCGACGCCGTGTCCGCCGCGGTCACGCCGACGGGGTCGGTGGAGACCGGCGCGGGCGGTACGGCGGAGTGGGGCGGCGGCTGGGTGCCGCTCGGCGCCGGCGGGCTCGCCGCGGCGCTGCTGGTGGGCGCGTACGTCCGGTCCCGCCGAACCCCGACCGGGCCCCGCGCCTGAGCGGAGCCGCCGCCCGGCGCCGCCACCGCCGACCGCCCTCGGGCGCGGCGGAGACGGGCGCCGGGCGGCCGGCGCCACCCCGAGAGAGGTCATCCATGTCCGGCCCGGACCACCCCCCGACGTCCGACCCCGGCGCGGCCAAACCCGGCGCCACCCAACCTGGCGCGCCCCAACCCGGCGCGGCCAACCCCAGCGCGGCCAACCCCAGCGCGGCCAACCCCAGCGCGGCCAACCCCAGCGCGGCCAACCGGCGCCCCGCTGAGTCCGCCCCGCCCAGCGACGGGGCGGGGAGGGACGCGGCCGGCCCGCCGCAGCCCGTCCGCCCGGCTCGTCATCGGCGCGGGGACCCGCTGAGCCGGGTGCTGGCCGGCGCCGGCGTCCTGCTCGTGCTCGTCGCCGCCGGCTTCGGCGCCCGCGCCGCCGCCGGCCCGGCGCGGGACGAGCCGGCCGCCGTCCACCCCACCGACGCGGCCGCCCCGCCGCCGGCCGCCGCTGCGACGAGGAACCCGGCCGCCCCCTCCTGGGGCCCGGTCACCGCGCCGCAGTCGCCGGTCGCCCCGCCGACCGCCCGCGCCGCCCGGACGCGCCCGGTCTCGGTGTCCATCCCGTCGCTCGGCGTCCGCTCCTCGCTCATCCCGCTGGCGCTCCTCCCCGCCACCGGCGAGCTGGCCGCGCCGGCCGACTTCGACCAGGCCGGCTGGTACGCGGACGGCCCGACCCCCGGCGACCCCGGCCCCGCGGTCATCGCCGGCCACGTCGACTCCCGCCGCGGCCCGGCGATCTTCTTCCGGCTCCGCGAGCTGCGGGTCGGCGACGTCGTCGAGGTCCGGCGGACCGACGGGGTCACCGCCCGCTTCGCGGTCACCGGCGTGGAGCGCTACCCCAAGGCGGCGTTCCCCACGCAGCGGGTGCACGGCCCGACGCCGGACCGGGCGCTGCGGCTGATCACCTGCGGCGGGTCCTTCGACCAGGCCAAGCGCTCCTACCGCGACAACGTGGTGGTCTACGCCGTCCGCACCGACTAGGCGGCGAGGGCGAGCGGCTCGTCGGCGGCGACCAGCTCCGCGTACCGGCCGCCCCGGGCCAGCAGCTCCTCGTGGCTGCCGAGCTCCACCACCCGGCCGCCGTCGAGGACGGCGATCCGGTCCGCGTGCCGGACCGTGGACAGCCGGTGCGCCACCGTGACCGTCGTCCGGCCGGCGCTCAGCTCGTCCAGCGCCTCCTGCACGGCGCGCTCGGTCCGGGTGTCCAGCGCGCTGGTCGCCTCGTCCAGGACCAGCACGGGCGGGTTGCGCAGCACGGTGCGGGCGATGGCCAGCCGCTGCTTCTCCCCGCCGGAGAAGCGGTAGCCCCGCTCCCCCACGACGGTGTCGTAGCCGTCCGGCAGGGAGGCGATCAGGTCGTCGATGCGCGCCGCGCGGGCGGCCGCGACCAGCTCCTCGTCGGTCGCGTCCGGCTTGGCGAAGCGGAGGTTGTCCGCGATCGACGCGTGCAGCAGGTACGCCTCCTGGGACACGATGCCGACCGTCCGGGCCAGCCCGGCCAGGCTCAGGTCCCGCACGTCGACGCCGTCGACGGTGACCCGGCCGGCGTCCGGGTCGTACAGCCGGGCCAGCAGGTAGCCGAGGGTGGTCTTGCCCGAGCCGGTGGCGCCGACGACGGCGAGCGTGCTGCCGGCCGGCACGTCGAGCGTGACGTCGGTCAGCGTCGGCGAGCCCGGCTCGTACGCGAAGCTCACGCCCTCGAAACGGACGTCGCCGCGGACCTCGGGCAGCTCGACGGGCTCCTCGCGCTCCCGGATGTCGACCGGGAGGTCCAGGTATTCGAAGATGCGGGCGAAGAGGGCGAGCGAGCTCTGGATCTGCACCCCGGTCCGCATCAGCGCGTTGAGCGGGTTGAACAGCGAGCTCTGCAGGGTGGTGAAGGCGACGAGCGTGCCGATGGAGACCGCGGGGGCGCCGCCGGCCAGGGCGAGGCCACCCAGCCAGTACGTCAGCGCGGGGATCGCCGCGAACGCGATCGAGATCGTGGACTGCTGCCACTTGCCGGCCATCTGCGAGCGCACCTCGAGGTCGGCGAGCTCGCCGGAGGCGCCGGTGAACTGCTCGACCAGCGCGGGCGACCGGCCCATGCTGCGGCCGAGCAGGATGCCGCTGACCGACAGCGACTCCTGGACGTGCGAGGTCATCGCCGCCAGCTGCCGCTGCCGCTCGGTGGTCAGCCGGCGGCGCATGTCGCCGACCCGGCGGTTGACCCACACCGTGCCGGGCAGCAGCACGAACGACAGCAGCGCGAGCCGCCAGTCCATCACCAGCATGGCGACGGCGCTGGCCACGACGACGGTCGCGTTGGACACGATCGAGGTGGCGGTGTTGGTGACGATCGCCTGCATGCCGCCGATGTCGTTGGCGATGCGGGACTGCACCTCACCGGTGCGGGTGCGGGTGAAGAAGGCGAGCGACATGCGCTGGAGGTGGGCGTAGACCTCCACTCGGAGGTCACGCATGATCCGCTGGCCGACGGTGGTGGACAGCAGCGTCTGGTAGACGCCGACGACGGTGCTCACCACCGACACGGCGACCATGCCGAGCACCAGGACGGCGAGCAGGCCGGTGTCCCGCTGCGGGATGGCCTGGTCGATCACCCCACGCAGCAGGAACGGGGAAGCCAGCCCGACCAGCGAGGACAGGGCGATGAGCAGCCCGACGGCGGCGAGCCGGCCGGCGTGCGGGCGGAAGAGACGGAGGACCCGGCGCGGGTCCACGGCGGTGGGGTCGTCCGGGCGGACGTCGGGAAGTCGAGGCACAGGCAGCTCCTTGAGTCGGGTGCACTGAGAGTCTAGCTCATAGTGAGTTTAGCTCACAATAGGGTACGCTCAGCGGGTGGAGCCTCTCGCCGGTCAGCTCGCCGAGCTCGTGCAGGTGCTGAGCCGCCGGCTGCGGCACGGCACCGGTGAGCGGCTGGCGCCCCTCGGGCTGACTCCGGGTCAGGGCCGCGCGCTGTCGGTGCTGTCCCGCGCCGGCGAGCCGCTGCGGATGGCGGAGCTGGCCAAGCTGCTGCACGTGGTGCCACGGTCGGCGACCGGGGTGGTGGACGCGCTCGAGGAGCGCGGCCTGGTCCGGCGCGGCATCGACCCGGCCAATCGGCGGTCGATCCTGGTCGAGCTGACCGACCACGGTCGCGGCACCCTCGGCGACCTCGCCGAGGCCCGCCGCCGGGCCGCCGAGGAGCTGTTCACCCCGCTCGACCCGGACGAGCAGCGCCGGCTCCTCGCGCTCCTCCAGACCGCGGCCAAGCCCCTCGACTGATCCGCCGCCACCCTCTCCCACCGCCACCGCACAGCCGCCCCGGCAGGGCGGCGTGCGAGCACCGCGCCGGCCGGCACGGACAGGGCCGCGGCCGCCGGGAGGGCGGCCGCCGAACGTGCCGGGTCTAGGAGCGGCGGGCCTCCGCGGTGGGCCGGGGCGCCGGCACGTCGTCCTCCTCCGCCTCCGGCGCCGGGTCCGAAGTGGACACCCCGCCGCCGGTCAGCGTGCTGAGCATCTCCCGCACGTTGCGCAGCTGGTCGGTGATCGCGTCCCGGCGCTTGGACAGGGTGGTCAGCTCGCGCTCGCTCTCCCGCCGGGTGCGGTCGGCCTGGGCGCGGGCCTCGGCCACCAGCTCGCCCGACTCCCGCTGCGCGGCCTGCAGCATCTCCTGCGAGCGCCGCTCCGCGTCGTTGCGCATCTTCTCCGCCTCGGCGCGCAGCTGGTCGGTCCGGGCCACGGTCTCGGCCAGCTCGCGCTCGGCGGCGTTGGTCCGGGAGACGTGGTCGGCCTCGGCCTTCTGCCGGCGCTTGGCGAGCGCGGTCTCGAAGTCGGCGGCGGCCTGCGCGGCCTTCGCCCGCACCGCCTCGAGGTGCCCGCTGGCCTCCTCGCGGGTGGCGGCCGCCTGCGACTCCGCTTCCGCGCGCAGCCGGGCCGCCTCCTGGCGGGCCTTGTCCAGCAGCTGGGACGCCTCCTGCTCGACCTTCCGCCGGTGCGCGACCGCGTCCTTCTCCGCGGCCTGCTGCACCGCGGTGACCCGCTTCGCCGCGTCGGACCGCTCCCGCTCGATCTGGGCGTCGGCCTCCTCGCGGGCCGCGGTGGCCTCCTCCTCGGCGACCCGCATGATCTTCTCGATCCGCGCGCCGAAGCCGGTCAGCGACGACCCGGACCGCCCGTCCTCGTCGCCGTTGAGGTGGAGGTCCTCGACCCGGCCCTCCAGGTGCTTGACCCGCTCGGCCAGCCGGTCGCGCTCGGCCACGGCGCTGCTGAACTCGGACTCGATGGAGGCGAGGTGGGCGTCGACCTGATCTCGGTCGTAGCCGCGGAGCGCCACGTCGAACGGAACCGGCTGGTGCGGGTCGGGCATCTGAACGCTTCCCCCTGGGCACGACCTGATCTTCGGATCCTGGATTGTGGCAGGGATGGGAGAGGTCCACCAAGACTCGATCTGACCATGTGCGCAGAGGCGTCAGATATCACTTTCCGTCGCCGGGACGCGGGTCAGCTTGTCCGCAGCAGCACCAGATCGTCCCGGTGTACGACCTCGCGGCGGTGCTCCGGCGCCAGCTCGCGGCTGGACCGGCCGAGCAGCGGCGGCAGCTCGCCGGCGTCGTAGCCGACCAGCCCGCGGGCCACCGGCGCGCCGTCCGGATCGACCAGCTCGACCGGGTCGCCGGCTCCGAAGTCGCCCTGCACCGCGGTCACCCCCGCGGACAGCAGCGAGGTGCGCCGGCGGACCACCGCCTCCACCGCGCCCGCGTCGAGCACCAGCCGGCCCCGCGGCGTGGTCGCGTGGCGGAGCCAGAAGAGGCGGGAAGTGGTACGGCGGGCGGTGGCGGGGAACGCGGTGCCCACCGGCTCGCCGGCCAGCGCCGGGCCGACCGCCTCGGCCGCCGCGAGCAGCACCGGCACGCCGGCCCCGGCGGCGATCCGGGCGGCGTCCAGCTTGCTGGCCATCCCGCCGGTGCCGAGCTTCGCCGCGCCACCGACCCGGACGCCGGCCAGGTCGGCGTCGTCGCGCACCTCCGGCACCAGCTGCACGCCGGGCCGCCGCGGGTCGCCGTCGTACAGACCGTCCACATCGGACAGCAGGACGAGCGCGTCGGCCTGCACGAGGTGGGCGACGAGCGCGGCCAGCCGGTCGTTGTCGCCGAACCGGATCTCCTCGGTGGCGACGGCGTCGTTCTCGTTGATCACCGGGACCACGCCGAGGGCCAGCAGCCGCTCCAGCGTGCGCGAGGCGTTGCGGTAGTGCGCGCGGCGGATCATGTCGTCCGCGGTCAGCAGCACCTGCCCGACGGTGAGGCCGGCCCGGCCGAACGCCGCCGCGTACCGCTCGACCAGCAGCAGCTGCCCCACGCTGGCGGCGGCCTGCTGGGTGGCGAGGTCGCGCGGCCGGGCCGGCAGGGCCAGCGGCGCGAGGCCGGCGGCGATGGCGCCGGAGGAGACGAGCACGACCTGGGAGCCGGTACGGCGGCGGGCGGCGAGCGCCTCGACCAGCCGGTCGAGGCGCTCGGGGTCCAGCCCGCCGGCCGCGGTGGTCAGCGAGGACGAGCCGACCTTGACCACCAGCCGGGCCGCGTCCCGGACGCCCGCGCGCACCGTGGCCACGGCGCCCGAGCCGGCCGTCCGCCGCGCGGTCCTGCCCGCGCCGCCGGCACGCCCGCCGCTCCGCCCGGACTCCGGCTCGCCCGGACCAGCCGACCGCGCCACCGGCCCGGCCCCGGTCCCGCCGGCCAGAGCGGAACCGCCAGCACGCCCGTCCTCGGCCACCGGCCCGGACTCCGGCTCGCCCGGACCGGCCGACCGCGCCACCGGCCCGGCTCCCGTCCCGCCGGCCGGCGCCGGACTCCCGCTCCCGGCTCCGGCCTCGTACGGGCGGCTCATCGGCGGGGTCCGCCGCGTCCGGGCCGCCGGTGCCGCGCCCCCGCCGGCACCGCTGGCACCGCAGGCACCGCCGGCTCTGACGGCACCGACGCCTCCGCCGGCTCCGACGCCTCCGCCGGCACCGACGCCTCCGCCGACACCGCCGGCTCCGAGGAGTCGGCCGCCGGCGTGTGCCGCGCCCGGTAGGTCTCCAGCCGCTCCGCCGCCCCGCGCCGCGCGTTCGTCTCCACCCGCATGTCGGTCCCCCGCGGACCGCTGCCGACCTGCGCCGCCGCGCCGAGCGTCGGCTCCCAGTCGAAGGTCACCTCGCCGATGGTCACCCCGACCCCGGCCACGGCTCCCGCGGCGACCAGCGCGTCCTCGACCCCGAGCCGGGCCAGCCGGTCGGCCAGGTAGCCGACCGCCTCGTCGTTGCCGAAGTCGGTCTGCCGCACCCACCGCTCCGGCCGCGGCCCGCGGACCACGAACGCGGACGGGTCGTCCGGGTCCCGGACCACGGTGAAGCCGCCGTCGTCGACCGCCACCGGCCGCAGCACGATCCGGGTCGGCTCCGGCGGCGGCAGGCTGGCGCGGTGGCGGGCCACCTCGGTCGCCAGCGCGTACGACAGCTCGGTCAGGCCCTCCCGGGTCGCCGCGCTGATCTCGAAGACCGGCCAGCCGCGGGCGGCGAGGTCCGGCCGCACCAGCTCGGCCATGTCCCGCGCCGACGGCACGTCCAGCTTGTTCAGCGCGACCAGCCGGGGCCGGCCGGCCAGCGAGCTGCTGTACTGCGCCAGCTCGTGCTCGATCGCGTCGAGGTCGGACAGCGGGTCGCGGCCGGGCTCCTCGGTCGCGCAGTCGACGACGTGCAGCAGCACCGCGCACCGCTCGACGTGCCGGAGGAACTCCAGCCCCAGCCCCTTGCCCTGCGCGGCGCCGGGGATGAGGCCGGGGACGTCCGCGATCGTGTACGTCACGTCGCCGGCCCGGACCACGCCGAGGTTGGGCTGCAGCGTGGTGAACGGGTAGTCGGCGATCTTGGGCCGGGCCGCGGACAGCGCGGCGATCAGCGACGACTTGCCCGCGCTGGGGAAGCCGACCAGGCCGACGTCGGCGACGCTCTTCAGCTCCAGCACGAGGTCGCGGACCTCGCCCGGCTCCCCCAGCAGCGCGAAGCCCGGCGCCTTGCGGCGCTTCGAGGCGAGCGCGTGGTTGCCGAGCCCGCCGCGGCCGCCGCGCGCGGCCACGTACCGGGTGCCGACCCCGGTGAGGTCCGCGAGCACGGTGCCGTCGGCGTCCTGGACGACGGTGCCGTCCGGCACCCGCAGCTCGAGCGACCGGCCGGCCGCGCCGGCGCGCAGGCTGCCCATGCCCTGCTTGCCGTTGCCGGCCCGCTGGTGCGGATGGAAGTGGAAGTCCAGCAGCGTGTGCACGCCGGGGTCGACGACGAGCGCGACGTCGCCGCCGTCGCCGCCGTTGCCGCCGTCCGGCCCGCCCAGCGGCTTGAACTTCTCCCGGTGCACCGAGGCGGCGCCGTGCCCGCCGTTGCCGGCGGCGGCGTGCAGCACTACGCGGTCCACGAAGGACGCCACGGTCCACCTCCTCTCGTACGAGAAGGGCGGGCCCGAGAAGCTCGGGCCCGCCCTCCGGATGATCTCGGGGCTGTCAGCCCTCCGACGGCGCAGTCGGCTGGATGCTCACGACCTTGCGGCCGCGGCTCTCGCCGAACTTCACGTGTCCCGAGGCCAGCGCGAACAGGGTGTCGTCGCCGCCGCGCCCGACCAGGTCGCCGGGGTGGAACTTGGTGCCGCGCTGCCGGACCAGGATCTCGCCGGCGTTGACCAGCTGGCCGCCGTACCGCTTCACGCCGAGCCGCTGCGCGGCGGAGTCGCGGCCGTTGCGGGAGCTGGACGCGCCCTTCTTGTGGGCCATGGCTGCCTACTTCCCGCTCTCGATGCCGGTCACCTTCACCTGGGTCAGCGGCTGGCGGTGACCGAGGCGGCGGTGGTAGCCGGTCTTGTTCTTGAAGTGGTGGATGCGGATCTTGGGGCCCTTGGTGTGCGCGACGACCTCGCCGGTCACCGCCACCTTGGCCAGGGCGTCCGCGTCGGTGGTGACGTCGTCGCCGTCGACCAGCAGGAGCGCCGGCAGCGCCACGCTGGCGCCCGGCTCGCCGACGATCTTCTCGACCTCGACGACGTCGCCGACCGCCACCTTGTACTGCTTTCCGCCGGTCTTGACGATGGCGTACATCGGACGCTCGGCTCCTTGGGTCTTCGCTGGGTGCGTGCGCGGCACGCAAGGATGGGCCCACCTTCCGGTGGGCCACCGGACAGGGTACGGACCGGGCGGTGGACGGGTCAAACCGCCCGGTCCCTGCGTGCTACTCGGGGACCACCGGCTGCGGCGGGCCGGCCGGGCGGCTGGCCGCCCGACGCCGGCGGCGGGGGGCCTGGCCGTTGCCGGCGGCGGCGTCGGGGACGCCGTTCGAGCCGGCCACCGGCAGGTCCGGCGCCGGGTCGGACCCCGGTACGGGCGTGCCGGGGGTCAGGGTGACCAGACCGTTCGAACCGGCCGCGACCGTGACGTCCGCCTCCGGCTCGACCGCCTCGACGGTGTCGAGGGCCTCGTCCGCCGGGCGGTGGTCCTCGGACGCGACGTCGATCTCGGCTTCGGTGGGCCCGTCGCCGGGCTCGACCGCCAGGACCGGCCCGTCGGCCGGCTCGACGACAACCGCCGCCGGCTCACCCTCCCCCGCGCCCGACCCAGCCACGCCGGACGGGGCAACGTCGGCCTCGGCCGCGCCGGACTCGGCCGCAGTGGCCGCGACCATGCCGGGCTCGGTGGTGGCAGCTTCGGCCGGCGTACGGGCCTCGGTCGCCGGCGGCTCGGCCGGCGCACCGTCCGCCGTCTCGCCGGCCGCGTCGACCGCCCCGGCCGGAGCCACCGCCGCGGCCGCCTCCTGGGCCGTGGCCGGCGGCGTGCTGCCGGCCAGCAGCGCCGGGCTCGGCGGCCCGGCCTCCGCCGCGGCACCGCGCCGGCCGCGCCGCCCGCGTCCCGACCCGGACCCGGACCCCGCCGCCGGCGCCGAGTCGCGCTTCCGCGCGTCGTCCACCGGCTCGGTGTGCACCAGCAGCCCGCGCCCGCCACAGGTCGGGCACGGCTCGGAGAACGCCTCCAGCAGCCCCTGCCCGACCCGCTTCCGGGTCATCTGCACCAGCCCGAGCGAGGTCACCTCGGCCACCTGGTGCTTGGTCCGGTCCCGGCCCAGGCACTCGGTAAGTCGACGGAGCACCAGGTCGCGGTTGCTCTCCAGCACCATGTCGATGAAGTCGATGACGATGATGCCGCCGATGTCCCGCAGCCGGAGCTGGCGGACGATCTCCTCGGCCGCCTCCAGGTTGTTGCGGGTGACCGTCTGCTCGAGGTTGCCGCCCTGCCCGACGAACTTCCCGGTGTTGACGTCGATGACCGTCATCGCCTCGGTGCGGTCGATCACCAGCGAGCCGCCGGACGGCAGCCAGACCTTGCGGTCCAGCCCCTTGAGCAGCTGCTCGTCGATGCGCAGGTCGTGGAAGGCGTCGCCCTCCCCGGTCCACCGCTCCAGCCGGGGCAGCAGGTCGGGCGCGACGTGCTCGACGTACTGGCTGATCATCTCCCAGGCACCCTCGCCGGAGACGACCAGCTTGGTGAAGTCCTCGTTGAAGACGTCGCGGACGACCCGCAGCTCCAGGTCCGGCTCCGCGTACAGCAGGGTGGGCGCGCTCTTGGTGCCGGCCGCCTTCTGCTGGATGGTCTCCCACTGCGCCTTGAGCCGCTCGACGTCGCGGGTCAGCTCGTCCTCGCTGGCGCCCTCGGCGGCGGTACGGATGATCACGCCGGCGTCCTCGGGCACGATCCGGCGCAGGATGTCCTTCAGCCGGGACCGCTCGGTGTCCGGCAGCTTGCGGCTGATGCCGGTCATCGACCCGTTCGGCACATACACCAGGTAGCGCCCCGGCAGGCTCACCTGGCTGGTCAGCCGCGCGCCCTTGTGCCCGATCGGGTCCTTGGTGACCTGGACGACGATGTTGTCGCCGGACTTCAGCGCGTGCTCGATGGAGCGGGCCCGGCCCTCCAGGCCGGCCACGTCCCAGTTGACCTCGCCGGCGTAGAGCACCGCGTTGCGGCCCTTGCCGATGTCGACGAACGCCGCCTCCATGCTGGGCAGCACGTTCTGCACCCGGCCGAGGTAGACGTTCCCGGCGTACGAGCTGCTGCTCGCCTTGGTCACGTAGTGCTCGACCAGGATGTCGTCCTCGAGCACGGCGATCTGGGTGCGGTCGCCGCGCTGCCGGACCACCATCGCCCGGTCCACGGCCTCCCGCCGGGCCAGGAACTCCGACTCGGTCAGGATCGGCGGCCGCCGCCGGCCGGTGTCCCGGCCCTCCCGGCGGCGCTGCCGCTTGGCCTCCAGCCGGGTCGAGCCGCGGACGCCGCGGACCTCGTCGTCGCCGGACCGGTCGGACCGGTCGGACCGATCGGACCGGTCGCGGTCGCCGCGGCGGGTCTCGCGGACGTGCACGACGGTGTCCGGCGGGTCGTCGTCGTGGGTCTCGTCGCTGTCGCCGCCGCCGCCGCCGCGACGCCGACGCCGGCGCCGGCGGCGCGAGGACGGGCGGTCGGCGTCGTCGCCGGACTCCGCCTCCTCGTCCGGCTCCTCGGCCTCGTCGGTCGCCTCGTCGGCGTCCTCGTCGGTCGCCTCGGCGTCACCGTTGGTACGAGCCCGGCCGCGGCCGCGCCGGCCGCGGCGGCGCCGGCGGCGGTCGCCGGCCTCGTCGGTGTCCTCGGTGTCGGTGTCGTCCGCGTCGCTCGCGGCGGCCCCCGGCTCGGGCTCCGCGACCGGCGTCTCCGCCGGCTCGGTCGCCTCCGCCTGATCCGCGGCCTTGCCGCGGCTGCGCCGCCGCCGCGGGGGCGGCTGCTCCGCGGCCGCGGCCTCGGGCGCCTCGACCGGCTCGGCGGTCGCCTTGGCGCGGCGGCGGCGGGCCGGCGCCTCCGGCTCGCCCTCGGCCGGGACCGGCGCCTCGAACGGGACGGCGACCGGGGCGACGAACATGACCGCCGGCGGTGAGGTCTCCGGAGCGGTGGCGCGGCGCCGGCGGGACGGGCGATCGGGCGCGGAGAACGGGGACGCCGCGGTCGGCTCCTCGGTCTCCGCGGCGGCCGGCTCGGCCGCGGGCGCCTCGGCGGTCACCGGCTCGGCCCCGGCTGCCGGCTCAGGGGTCGCCGCGGGCGCGGCGGCGCGGCGGCGGGTGCGGCGGGCCGGCGGGGCGGCCTCCGGCGCGGCCCCGGCGGCGGCCGGCTCGGCGTCCGGGCGGGCCGCCGGCGCGATCCCGGCGGTGGCCGGCTCGGCATCCGTGCGGGTCGCCGGGGCGGCTTCGGTGGTCGGCGGCTCGGCGTCCGGGCGGCCCGCCTCCGGCGACGCCGCGGGCGCGGTGGCCCGGCGCCGGCCCCGCCGCGCCGGAGCGGCCGGCTCCGCGGCGGTGCCGGTGGGCTCGAGGAGCGGCTCGGCCCAGGCGGCGGCGCCGCCGGTCAGGCCGGCCGGGCCGACCGCCGCGACCGCGCTGCCGGCCGGGCTCTCGGCGGCCCGAGCGGCCGCCGGGGTCCCAGTGGCCGAAGTGGCCGCCGGGGTGTCGCCGGCCCGAGCGCCCGACGGGGCGTCGGCGGCCCGCGCGTCCGGCGGCGTGTCGCCGGCCGGAGGGGCGCCGAGGTCTCGGTGGCCGGAGTGGCGGCGCGGGAGCGCCGTCGGCGGGCCGGCGGCGGGCTCTCCGCCGGTGCGTCGGCCGACGCACCGGCCGGGGCGTCCGGCGTGCCGGCACCGGCGGCCACGTCGGCCGGGACCGCCGCCGCGGCGGCGGTCCGGCGGGTCCGGGTCCGCTTGGCCGCCGGAGCGGCCTCCCCCGCCGGCTCCACCGGGGCGGAGCCAGCCGAGACCGCCGGAGCGGAGCCGGCCGACGACCGCCGGAGCGGAGCCAGCCGAGCCGCCGGAGCGGAGCCAGCCGGCTCTGCCGGGGCGGCCGCGGGGGCCGTCACCTTCCGGGTCCGCCGCCGCGGCGGCGGCGTGGCCGCCTCGGGAGCGGCCGCCGCCGGAGCGGCGGCCCCAGGCGCGGTCGCCGCGGGAGCGGCGGCCTCCGACGCAGCCACCTCAGGCGCGCCGCCGTCGGTGGCACCACCCTCGGGAGCGGTCGCCGCGGCGCCCGCCGGCGCCGTCGCCCGGCGTCGGCGCGTCCGCGCCGGCGCGACCTCTGAACTGTCCGTGCTGCCGGTGCCGCGGGTCTTGTCGCCCTCGGTGCCGGTGGGCTCGTTGTCGAGCATCCGGTTGTCTCCGTTTCGGCTCCCGGGCGCGCACGATGGGCACGCGACCGCACGGGAGCGATCTTCGGCGGCCGCCGCTCAGGTCGGGCGGGCGGGCCGCGCAAGTCTGCGTGGCCCCACGGGTCAACCGATGTCGATCATCCCGCAGGGGTGGTGCCGGCCGACGGCACCGCCTGCTCGACCGAATCGGGGGCATCCGTGGCCGCTGTGGCCGGGATGACCGCCGAACGATCCGGCGCGAGCGGGTCGGCGAGCCGGCTACGGTCGTCAAGCCGACCCTGCGCCAACCGGGTCGCCCGGTGTGGGGCGGTCGGCGCGAGGCCGGCGACGGCACGCAACGCGGCGAGCACGTCGTCGGGTCGAACGGCAGGCGTGACCTGTCGAACGACCAGGTCAAGTATCGCACAGGGCCCGCCCGCCCCGTCCGGCGGCGCGCCCACGGTGGCGGTGACCACCGCTGCGCGGGCGTCCAGCAGCCGCCGGCCGTCCTTGGTCAGGCGCTCGACCTGCACCTCGGCACGGTCCAGGAACGCCGCCACCGCGGCCTCCGCCGCCGCCACCGGCACGCCCGGCAGCTCCACCCGCCAGGCGCTCGCGTCGACCCGGTCGGCCAGCCCGCCGCCGCCCGGCCGGGCCTCCACGCACTCCAGCACGTCCAGGCCGGGCGGCAGCGAGGCGTCCAGCACGTCCCGCAGCCGCTGCACGTCGACCACCGCGGCCAGCCCGATCTCCAGGTATTCCGCCTCGCTGGCCACCCCGGTCGGCGCGGCGCCGACGTACGACACCTTGGGGTGCGGGCTGAAGCCCGCCGAGTACGCCATCGGGACCGCGCCGCGCCGCAGCGCCCGCTCGAAGGCGCGCGCGAAGTCCCGGTGCGAGGTGAACCGCAACCGGTCCCGCTTCGCATACCGCACCCGGACCCGCTGCACCACCGGTGGCGGCGGTGGGCCCTCCGGCTGCCGAGCCAGCTCAACCCCTCCGTCTCGGGCCGACCAGCTCGGCCGGCCGCAGCTCCACCGGGAACGGCACGTCCACGAGCCTCGACTCCCCCGCCCGCACCGTGGCCACCTCCCGGTAGCCCCCGCCGTCCAGCGCGGAGACCACGATGGTCGGCGCCTCCGGCTCGTCGAGGCAAACCCGCCAGTACGCCGGGATGCCGGCCGCGGCGCAGGATCGACGGCTTGATCAGCCGGTCCATCCGGCGGGACGACGGCGACACCACCTCCACGACGAGCAGCACGTCCGGCCGGCAGGAACCGGGTCGCGTCCGCGTATCGCGGCGGCGTCGTGCACGACGAGGACGTCGGGCTCGAGGACGCTCGTCCCGAAGTCGACGTCCACGCCGTCCAAGTCAGCAGGCTCGATCTACCTCGGGGGCCGCGGCAGCCATCGCCGAGCAGTCCGCGAGGCGACCAGCTGGTGGCGGGGCGTCGGGCTGGCGGACACGTGCAGGCTCCCGTCGATGATCTCGTAGCGGTGCCCGTCGCGCTCCGGCAGTCTCTCCAGGTCGGCCCAGGTCCAGTCGCGGCCACGCGTGCGCAGCAGTACGTCCTCCAGCAGCTCGGCGGTCATCGGCACCTCCTCCCGAGGATCATCGTTGCCCATCGTCGCGCTGCCCCGCTCCCGTCGTCCACAGGCCGACCCCAGCCTAGGCGGCGGCGGTCAGGACAGCTCGAGCAGCATCAGGTCGTTCGCCGGGCGGAAGCCGGCCCGCCGGTAGAACGGCACCGACCGCTCGCTGGGCGCCAGCACCAGCCGGACGAAGCCGGCGTCCCGGGCGTGCGCGACCGCGGCGGCCAGCAGCTCGGCGCCGATCCCGGCGTTGCGGTGCGCCCGCAGCACGAAGGCGTTGCCCAGGTAGCCCCACCGCGACGGCGGCCGGTCCGGCCGCGGCATCCGCTCGAAGACCGTCACGTTGAGCATGCCGACCGGCGTGCCGGCGACCGAGGCGACCCAGAGCAGCCGCCGGCCGGTCTCGGCCGCCCACCAGTCGGCGAAGCGGCCCGCGTACGCCGGGTCGTCCAGGACCTCGCCGAGCTGCTCCTCGGTCCAGGCCCGGCGCAGCGCGGCGACGAGCCCGACCTCCTCGGGGCCGACCAGGCGGACCTCGGCGTCAGGCATCCGCCGCGGCGAGCGCAGCGCCATCCGCCGCGGCGAGCCCAGCGCCATCCGCCGCAGCAGAGCCCAGCGCCATCCGCGGCGAGCGCAGCGCCATCCGCCGGGGCGAGCGCGGGGCGGACCGTCGGCAGCGGCAGCAGCGTGCGCCCGGTCGGGCCGATCTGGATCTCGGTGCCCATCCCCGGGCAGACGCCGCAGTCGTAGCAGGGCGTCCACCGGCAGTCGTCCAGCTCGTGCTCGGCGATCGCGTCCTGCCAGTCGGCCCAGAGCCACTCCTTGTCCAGCCCGGAGTCGAGGTGGTCCCAGGGCAGCACCTCGGTCTCGCCGCGCTCGCGGGTGGTGTACCAGTCCACCGACACGCCCACGTCCGAGGCGGCCTTCATCCACCGCGCGTACGAGAAGTGCTCGCTCCACCCGTCGAACCGGCCGCCGTCCTCCCACACCCGCCGGATCACCGCGGCGACGCGCCGGTCGCCGCGGGACAGCAGGCCCTCCACGATCGACGGCTCGCCGTCGTGGTAGCGGTAGCCGATCGCGCGGCCGAGCGACCGGTCCGCGTTGATCGCCTCCCGCAGCAGCTTCAGCCGCCGGTCGACCACCTCGGGCGCCGCCTGCCCGGCCCACTGGAACGGGGTGTGCGGCTTCGGCACGAACGCGCCGATCGACACCGTGCAGCGCACGTCCTTCGTCCCGGCCGCCGCCCGCCCGGCCCGGATCACCTCGTGCGCCATGGACGCGATCTCCAGCACGTCCTCGTCCGTCTCGGTCGGCAGGCCGCACATGAAGTAGAGCTTCACCTGGCGCCAGCCGTTCGCGTACGCCGTCGTGACCGTCCGGATGAGGTCCTCGCGGGAGACCATCTTGTTGATCACGCGCCGGAGACGCTCGGACCCGCCCTCGGGGGCGAAGGTCAGCCCGGACCGGCGGCCGTTGCGGGACAGCTCGTTGGCCAGGTCGACGTTGAACGCGTCCACCCGGGTGGACGGCAGCGACAGCGAGGTGTTGGTCCCCTCGTACCGGTCGGCCAGCCCCTTGGTGATCCCGGCGATCTCGCTGTGGTCGGCCGACGACAGCGACAGCAGGCCGACCTCCTGGAAGCCGGTCGCCTCCAGCCCGCGCGAGACCATCTCGCCGATCCCGGTGATGGACCGCTCCCGCACCGGCCGGGTGATCATCCCGGCCTGGCAGAAGCGGCAGCCCCGGGTGCAGCCGCGGAAGATCTCCACCGACATCCGCTCGTGCACGGACTCGGCCAGCGGGACCAGCGGCTGCTTCGGGTACGGCCAGTCGTCCAGGTCCATCACGGTGCGCTTGTAGACCCGGTGCGGCACGTCCGGCCGGTTGGGCACCACCCGCTGGATCCGCCCGTCCGGCAGGTGGTCGACGTCGTAGAAGCGCGGCACGTAGACGCCGCCGGCGCGGGCCAGCCGGAGCAGGATCTCCGCCCGCCCGCCGGGGCACCCTTCCGCCTTCCACGCGGCCATCAGGGAGGTGATCTCGCCGACCGCCTGCTCGCCGTCGCCGAGCACGGCCGCGTCCAGGAACTCCGCGATCGGCTCCGGGTTGAAGGCGGCGTGCCCGCCGGCGATCACCAGCGGGTGGCTGTCGTCGCGGTCGGCGGCGGTCAGCGGGATGCCGGCCAGGTCGAGCGCGGTGAGCAGGTTGGTGTAGCCGAGCTCGGTGGAGAAGGACACGCCCAGCACGTCGAAGGCGCCCACCGGCCGGTGCCCGTCGACGGTGAACTGCGGGACGCCGTGCTCGCGCATGAGCTTCTCGAGGTCCGGCCAGACCGCGTACGTCCGCTCGGCGAGCGCGTCCGGGCGCTCGTTGAGCACCTCGTAGAGGATCATCACGCCCTGGTTGGGCAGGCCGACCTCGTACGCGTCCGGATACATCAGCGCCCACCGGACCGCGACGGCGTCCCAGTCCTTGACCGTGCTGTTCAGCTCGCCGCCGACGTACTGGATCGGCTTCTGCACCAACGGCAGCAGCGGCTCCAGTCGCGGGAACACCGACTCGACGGTCATGGGTCCCCAGCGTAGGCGACTCCCGGGCCGGCGCCCGCCGGGCTACCAGCTCCCGCCGCCCCCACCACCGTCGCCGGAGCCGCCGCCCCCGCCGTCGGAGCCGGAGGACCCGCCGTGGAACCCGCCGAGGTCGCTGCTCCCGCCGCCGCCCGAGCCGGTGGACCCCGACGTCCAGCCGCCGCCCCCGCCGCCCCCGCCGTCCCCGGCGCCGCCGGACCGCCGGCGCCAGAGGAGGAAGACGGCGAGCAGCAGGAACCAGAGGACGAGGCCACCCAGCGCAGGTCCCATGCGTGCCAGTATGTCAGATTTCGACCTCGCGGCTGCGGGCGTGCACGTTGAGCAGCAGGCCGACCGCCATCCAGTTCGCGAACATCGACGACCCGCCGTACGACACGAACGGCAGCGGCAGCCCGGTGATCGGCATGATGCCGAGCGTCATGCCGATGTTGACGAAGACCTGGAACGCGAACCAGCAGGCCACCCCGCCCGCGACCAGCCGGCCGAAGAGGTCCGGCGACCGCCCGGCCAGCCGCAGCGCCCGCCACAGCAGCAGGCCGAACAGCAGCACGATCCCGCCGGCGCCGAGCAGCCCCAGCTCCTCGCCGGCCACCGTGAAGACGAAGTCGGTCTGCTGCTCGGGCACGAACTTGCCGTTGGTCTGGGTGCCGTCGAACAGCCCGGTGCCGGTCAGCCCGCCGTTGCCGATCGCGATCCGGGCCTGGGTGATGTTGTACGCGGCGCCGAGCGTGTCCACGTCCTGGTTGGTGAACGCCCGGAACCGCTCCAGCTGGTAGTCCTCCAGCACCCCGAAGCGCACCGCCCCGACCACGACGACCACGCCGAGCAGGATCAGCCCGAGCAGCCACCGGGCCGGCGCGCCGGCCAGCGCGAGCACGCCGAGCACGGTGAAGACGAAGACCATCGCGGTGCCGAGGTCCGGCTGCAGCATGACCAGCCCGAGCGGCACCGCGGCCAGGGCGAGCACCAGCGGCACGTCGCTGCCCCGGGACGCGCGCTCCTGGGTGCGCCGCTCGGCCAGCAGCACGGCCATCCCGGCGACGAGCGCCACCTTCGCGAACTCGCTCGGCTGCACCTGGAAGCCGCCGCCGACCACGATCCACGAGTGCGCCCCGTTGATCGTGGTGCCGACCACCAGGACCGAGACCAGGCCGATGCAGGACGCCACGTAGATCAGCGGCGCGTACGCCCGCAGCGCCCGGTAGTCGACCACCGCGAAGAGCAGGCCGAGGACCAGGCCGATGGCGAGGTTGAGCAGGTGGCGCTTGAGGTACGCGTCGGGGTCGTCGCCGGCCTCCAGCAGCCGTGGCCGGGTGGCCGACCAGACCAGCAGCGCGCCGAGCAGGGACAGCACCAGCGCGCAGCCGGCGATCACCCAGTCGACCCGCCACCAGACGCTGTCCCGCTCCCGCGGCCCCACCAGCCCGCGGCCGAGCGGCGCCTGCCCCAGCGGCGGCAACCCCCGCGACCCGCCGGGCCGCACCCGGATCGTGTTCACCGCCGCCGCCCCCGTCGCCGCGGTGCGCGGGTCGTCGCCGGCGTCGGGGCGGTGGCCGGCGGCTCGGCCCCGGGAGTGGGAGACGGCGCCGGCGGGCGGCGGTCGGACCGGGCGGCGACGTCCCCGGTCACCCGCGGCACCCCGGCCGGCGCGGCCCCGGCCGGGAACGCGGCCGGCTTCCCGGTCAGCCCGTAGATCCCCTCGTAGATGGCCCGGGCGACCGGCGCCGCCGCCTGCGCGCCCAGCCCGGCCTGCTCGATCATCGCCACCACGACGTACCGGGCCTTGCGGTCGGCCGGCGCCCAGGACGCGAACCAGGAGGTGTCCTGCTTGCCGAAGACCTCCGCGGTGCCGGTCTTGCCGCCGACCAGCACCTTGTCCAGCGGGAAGCCGGCGAACGCGGCCGACCCGGACGCGCCGTTCGCCGGGGTGAAGGCCAGCGACGAGCGGATGTAGTCGAGCACCCCGGCCCGCACCGGCACCTTGGTGCGCACCTTCGGCTTGATCTCCCGGACCAGCCGGCCGTCCGGGCCGAGCACCGCCCGGCCGATCCGCGGCTCGAAGACCCGGCCGCCGTTGACCAGCGCCGAGTACGCCACCGCCAGCTGCAGCGGGCTGACCGTGGTCTCGCCCTGCCCGATGGACAGGTCGGCCGCGTCGCCGACCCGGAACCGCCAGCCGTCCGAGCAGTTTTCCTGGGCCAGCCGGGTCAGGAAGCTGCGCCGGGCCGCGTCGGTGACGTCCGGGTAGCCGCGCCTGGCGTCCGCGCAGTACTGCGCCTTCTCGGCGTCCCAGCGCGCCTTCTTGAACGCCCGGTCCACGATCCGGCCGGACGTCTGCTCGCCGGCCGGCAGGTCGAGGCCCGGCTCCTGGCCGAAGCCGTACGCCCGGGCCATCCGCTGCAGCACCTCGGCCGGCTTCTGCCCGTCGTCCACCCGGGCCTCGTCGGCGTACCAGTCGGTCTGGGCGAAGCCGTAGTAGATCGTGTCGCAGGACTTGGCCAGCGCGATCCGCAGGTCGATGGAGCCGGCGATGCCGCGGCCCTCGAAGTTTCTCTTCTCCCGGTTGCCGACCTGCAGCGAGCCCGGGCAGGAGTACCGGCCGGACAGCGGCGCCCGCCCGCTCATCACCTCGGCCGAGGTGGAGGACAGCTTGAAGGTCGACCCGGGCGCGAACTGCCCGGCCACCGCCCGGGAAATCAGCGGCACGCCGGCGTCCTCGTCGGTCAGCCGGGACAGCTCGGTGCGGGAGATGCCGCCGACGAAGACCGTCGGGTCGTACGTCGGGGTGGTCGCCAGCGCGATCACCCGGCCGGTCTGCGGGTCCATCACCACCGCCGCGCCGCTCGGCGCCGCGTACTTCTTGCCGTCCTTGTCCACCTGCTGCCGGCGCTTCTGGATCTGCGCGGTCAGCGCCTGCTCGGCGATCCGCTGCACGTCCCGGTCCAGGCTGGTCACCAGCGTGTCGCCGCGCTTGGCCTCGGTCTCCCGCTGCACTCCGAGCACGGTGCCCCGGTTGTCCACGGTCACGTAGCGGACGCCGTCGGTGCCGCGCAGGTCGGCGTCGTAGGTCTTCTCCAGCCCGGCCCGGCCGATCTGCGCGTTGAGGTGCAGGTCGGTGCGGCCGGCCTTCTCGGCCGCGTCCAGCTCGCCCTGGTTGACCGGGCCGACGTAGCCGAGCGAGTGCGCGGCCAGGCTCCCGTACGGATACTGCCGGAGCGTCAGCGCGTCCGCGGACACGCCCGGGTAGTCCTCCCGCCGCTCGGCGATCTTGAGCACCACGTCCGGGGTGGTGTCGGTGAGCACCGGGACCGGCTGGTACGGCGAGCCGTTCCAGCACGGCTTGGGCACGTCCTTGCCGCACGGGGTGATCCGCCGGCCCAGCTCGGCCGCGGGGACCTTGATCAGCCGGCTCAGCCGGGCCAGCACCGCGGCGCCGTCGTCCGGCTCGGCCTGCAGCTCGCTGCGGTTGACCGAGACGACCAGGCTCGTGCGGTTGGTGACCAGGGGCCGGCCGCGGTCGTCGACCACCGCGCCGCGCGGGGCCGGCAGGATCACCTCCCGGGTGTGCTGCCGGTTGGCCGTCTGCACCAGCTTGTCCTGGTCGAGCACCTGCAGGTAGTAGAGCCGGGCGCCGAGGGTCAGCACCAGGGAGAGGACCAGGATCTTCAGGACGGCCAGGCGCAGCGGGTACGGGTCGGGCATCAGCGCCTCACCGAGGTCAGCCGGCGGCTGATCACCGCCACCAGCGGGACGACGAAGGGCGTGAGCATCACGTTGTAGAGAACGGTCCCGGGCAGTGCGCCGATCCCGTCCGCGGACTGCCGGCCGAGCAGGCCGAGCACGGCCAGGTAGGTCAGGCCGACGGCGAGCGTGGCCAGCCCGACCACCACCATCGGCAGCAGCACGCTCCGCTCCACGTCGGCCTCGAGCAGCCCGGCGACGAAGCCGGCCAGCGCGAAGCACAGCGCGAGCAGGCCGACCGGGTGCGCGGACAGCAGGTCGGTGAGCAGCCCGGCGGCGAACCCGGTGGCCAGCCCGGCGGACGCGCCGCCGGCCAGGCCGACGGCGACCACCAGGACCAGCACCAGGTTGGGCGGGCCGCCGGGCAGCGGCAGCCGGGCCAGCACCGACGACTGCAGCACCACGGCGAGGGCCACCGCGAGCGCCACCGCGACGCCGGGCGCGGTCCCGGTCCTCACGGCGTCCCGCTCGGCGTCGGGCTCGGGGCCGGGCTCACGGTCGGGCTCGGGGCCGGGCTCGGGATCGGGGACGCCGGGACCAGCCGGTCGCGGGGGTCGGTGCGCGGGACGCCGACCAGGATGCCGACCAGGTCCAGCGAGCTGAAGGCCGCGTACGGCCGGACGGTCGCCTCCCGGGCCGGCGCGCCCGGGTCACCGGAGACCGCGATCACCTCGCCGACCGGGATGCCGGCGACGTACGTGGAGCCGCCGTACGGTCCCGTCAGCAGCCGGTCGCCGACCTTGACCCGGGTCTGCGGGTCGATCGGGGTGAAGGTGAGCGGGCCGAGCCCGTTGCCGGAGGCCAGGCCGAGCTGCCGCCCGCCGGCCAGCCGGACCCCGACCGACGAGCCGGGGTCGACCGCCAGCACCACCACGGCGGACGAGTCGGTCACGTCCTTCACCCGGCCGACCAGGCCGTCCGCGTTGACCACGGTCATGTCCGGCCGGATCCCGTCGCGGCGGCCGGCGTCGACCGTCACCGCCCACTCGAAGCCGAGCGCCGGGCCGAGCCCGGTGACGGTCGCCGGCAGCACGCCGAACTGCCCGGCGCCGGCCAGCAGCTTGAGCCGGCGCAGCTCCTCGGCCCGGGCGCCGGTCAGCTCGCTCTCCCGCAGCCGGCGGGCGAGGTCCGCGTTCTGCGCCTCCAGCTGGTCGATGCGGCGGCGGGAGTCGTTGAGGTCGCCGAGGCCGCCGAAGAAGCGGCCGACCGGCGCGACCAGCGTGGTCATCCCGTCCTGGGCCGGGTCGACGACCGAGCGGGCGGCGGAGCGCAGCCCGGAGAAGGAGTCGCCGCGGGCGTCCACGGTCACCAGCACGACGGACAGGAGCGCGAGCAGCACGAGGGCGCGGCGCTGCCCGCGCGTCGGTGCCGTCACGGCGTTCCCTCCCCCGGTCTCGGCGCGGTCTCCCCCCGATCCGACACGCACTCCCCCGTCTGGTGACGCCTAACTGCGGCCGTAGGTTGACACCGGCCCCGCCCGCCCCACCGGCGTCCGCTGCGGACGGACCGGTGGCGGGCCGGGGTCAGTGCCGCTTCCGCTCGGAGACCAGCACCTGCTGCAGCGCGTCGAAGTCCTCGACGCAGCGCCCGGAGCCGATCGCGACCGAGTGCAGCGGGTTGTCGGCGACGAGGATCGGCATCCCGGTCTCGTGCCGGAGCCGCTCGTCCAGGCCGCGCAGGTTGGCGCCGCCGCCGGCGAGCACGATGCCCCGGTCCATGATGTCGCCGGACAGCTCCGGCGGGCACTTGTCCAGCGTGTTCTTGACCGCGTCGACGATCGCGTTGACCGGCTCCTCGATCGCCCGGCGGATCTCCTCGCCGGACACCACGATCGTCTTCGGCAGCCCGGTGACCAGGTCCCGGCCGCGGATCTCGGCCTGGTCCTCCTCCGGCATCGGGAACGCCGAGCCGATGGCGATCTTGATCTCCTCGGAGGTCCGCTCGCCGAGCATGAGCGAATACTCCTTCTTGACGTACGAGATGATCGCCTGGTCGATCTCGTCGCCGGCGATGCGGATGCTGGTGTTGGTGACGATCCCGCCGAGCGAGATGACCGCCACCTCGGTGGTGCCGCCGCCGATGTCGACGACCATGTTGCCGGTCGGCTCGCTGACCGGCAGCCCGGCGCCGATCGCCGCGGCCATCGGCTCCTCGATGATGAAGACCTTGCTGGCGCCGGCCGCGTACGTCGACTCCTTGACCGCCCGCTGCTCCACGCCGGTGATGCCGGAGGGCACGCAGACCACGACGCGGGGACCGCGCACCAGGTAGCGCCGGCGGTGCACCTTGCGGATGAAGTAGCGCAGCATCCGCTCGGTGGTGTCGAAGTCGGCGATCACGCCGTCCTTCAGCGGCCGCACCGCGACGATGTTGGCCGGGGTGCGGCCGATCATCCGCTTGGCCTCGATGCCGACCGCGAGGATCTCGCCGGAATTGGTGTTGGTGGCCACCACCGACGGCTCGTTGAGGACTATGCCCCGGCCGCGGACGTACACCAGCGTGTTCGCCGTGCCGAGGTCGATCGCCATGTCGCGGCCCAGGAAGGACAGCGTGGTGCGGGACATCCGGTGAGCTCTCCTCGGGGCGCGCTGGCGGTCGTCCGGGCGGCTCCGATGCTACCCGCGGGACCCGGCTGACTACTTCAGGAGAAGCCTCTCCAGCCGGCGTGCCGTGACCGTGAGTCCGAGCGCGGCCAGGACGACGAAGTAGAACGCGTGCCCGATCAGGCCGAGGCCCACGCCGGCGCCGGTGGTCAGCGGCCGGACCAGCTCGATCCCCTGGTAGAGCGGGGTGACCTGCACGATCAGCTGCAGCGGCCGCGGATAGACCGACAGCGGGAAGAACGTGGTGGAGAACAGGAACATCGGCAGGATCGCGAGCTGGACGAACTCGAAGTCCTGCCAGCTGCGCATGAACGACGTGCAGGCCATGCCGACCGCCGCGAAGGCCAGCCCGATGAGCATCGTCGCCGGCAGGGCCAGCAGCGCCCACCACGACCCGATCAGCCCCATGACCAGCATCACCAGCAGGAACGCGGCCGAGTAGAGCGTGCCGCGCAGCTGCGCCCAGGTGATCTCGCCGACCGCGACGTCGGACGGCTCCAGCGGGGTCGCCAGCATCGCGTCGTACGTGTGGGCGAACTTCAGCTTGAAGAACACGTTCATCGTCGAGTCGTAGATGGCGCCGTTCATCGCCGAGGAGGCGAGCAGGGCGGGCGCGACGAACGCGGTGTACTCGATCGGCTGGCCGTCCGGGCCGGCGACGGTGCCGACCAGCGCCCCGATCCCGATGCCGAGGGAGAAGAGGTAGAACACCGGCTCGAAGAAGCCGGACAGGATCAGCAGCCAGATGCGCCGGTAGACCATGAGGTTGCGCTCGACCAGCAGCCAGGCCCGGCTGCCGGCGAGCGGCAGCGGGGTGGTGCGGGTGGCCAGCGTGGCGGTCACTTGCTCCCCTCTCAGACGGCCAGCCGGCGCTGGAAGGCGCGGGCGGCGAGCCAGCTGCCGACCGCGATCCAGGCGGACAGGTAGACGACGTTGAGCAGCACCCCACCGACGGTGGCGGTGCCCAGGGAGAGCTCGCGGGACAGCACCACCCCGTGCCAGAGCGGCGTCACGTACGCCACCTGCTCCAGCACCGGCGGCAGCTGCTCCACCGGGAAGAACACCCCGCCGAAGAGGAACAGCGGCGTCACCACGAAGCGGAACAGCGCGGCGAAGCCGGCGTCGTTGTCGTTGACCGCGGCGAAGGCGACCACCGGCGCGGAGAACGCCATGCCGGTCAGCACCGCCGCCGGCAGCGCGAGCAGCGCCAGCGGCGAGTCCAGGGCGCCGAAGAGCCCCATCACGGCGAGGAAGATCGCCGAGCCGAACAGCACCCGGCTGGCGATGTAGAGCAGGTGGCCGACCAGCACGTCGAGCACCCCGATCGGGGTGGCCAGCATCGCGTGGTAGGTCTTGATCCACTTGATCGCGCCCATCACCGGGTAGGTCGACTCGCCGACGGCGGTCTGCATGGCCGTCGCGGCGAGCAGGCCGGGAGCGAGGAAGACCAGGTAGGGCATGCCGTCGACGCCGCCGGACGCGGACGAGTCGACCAGCGAGCCCAGGCCCAGCCCCATCGAGGCCAGGAAGAGCACCGGGAACAGCACGGTGCTCACCACGGACCCGCGCCAGGTCCGCTTGTACTGGAAGATCCAGTATTCGTAGGACCGCAGCGCCAGCGGGAGGCTCAACGTGGACATGTCTCAGTCCACCAGCGTCCGGCCGGTCAGCCGGAGGAAGACGTCCTCCAGCGTCGAGCGGCGCACCAGCACCCCGACCGGCCGCAGCCCGCGCTCGTGCACCGCCGAGGCGGCCGCGTCGCCCTCGTCGGTGTAGAGCAGGATCCGGTCCGGCAGCACCTCGACCCGGTCGGCCAGGTCGCCGAGCTTCTCGGCCATCGCCTCGTGCTCGCCGGGCTGGAAGCGGACCTCCACCACCTCCCGGCTGGACCAGCGGGCGATCAGCTGCGCCGGCGAGCCCTCGGCGACGATGTGGGCCTTGTCCATCACCACCAGCCGGTCGCACAGCTGCTCGGCCTCGTCCATGTAGTGGGTGGTGAGGATCAGCGTCACGCCCTGCTGCTTGAGCCGGAACAGCCGGTCCCACAGCACGTGCCGGGCCTGCGGGTCGAGGCCGGTGGTGGGCTCGTCCAGCAGCAGCAGCTCCGGCTCGCTGATCAGGCTGCGGGCGATGGTCAGCCGGCGCTTCATGCCGCCGGACAGCGACTCCACCTTGGCGTCGCGCTTGTCGCCGAGCTGGACGAAGTCGAGCAGCTGCTCGGCCCGGTCCCGGATCAGCGGCTTGGCCAGCCCGAAGTAGCGCCCGTAGACCAGCAGGTTTTCCCGGACGGTCAGCTCCATGTCGAGCGAGTCGTCCTGCGGGACCACGCCGAGCCGGGCCCGGATCCGGGAGCCGTCGGTGACCGGGTCCATGCCGAGGACCCGCAGGGTGCCGCCGGTGATCGGGGAGACGCAGCCGATCATCCGCATGGTGGAGCTCTTGCCGGCCCCGTTGGGACCGAGGAACCCGAAGGCCTCGCCGCGGCGCACCTCGACGTCGATGCCGTCGACGGCGGTGAAGTCACCGAAGCGCTTGGTCAGGCCACGCGCGTACACCAGCGGCTCGGTCGGGGTCTCGGTCATGGTCGGGACGCTACCCAGCGGGTCCGACAGAATCGCGCGAGTTTCCCGCCCAGCGAACGGCTCCTTGCTGACCCGCGAGTGCCGGCCCGCGTCCACGAGTGACGGCACCGCCCCCCGAGTGACGGCACCGGCCCGCGAGTGACGGCGGCGGCCCCCGAGTGACGGCCCGCGCGCCGTCACTGGTTCCGGCAGGCCGTCACTCGCGCCGCGGGCTCGCGCGCTGGCCCGCGAGGACGGCGGCCCGCGAGTGACGCGGCGGCCCGCGAGTACGGCGGCGGCCCGCGAGTGACGGCGCCCACCCGAGGTGACGGCTGGCCCGAGTGACGGCACCGCCCGCCGAGTGACGGCGGCGGCCCCGAGTGACGGTCCGCACGCCGTCACTCGTTCCGGCAGGCCGTCACTCGCGCCGCGGGCTCGCCGCGCTGGTCCGCGAGGACGGCGGCTCGCTGACGGCCCGCGAGTGACGGCGGCGGCTCGTGAGTGACGGCGCGTGGGCCGTCACTCGTTCCGGTATGCCGTCACTTCGCGCGCGGCGGACGCGCGGCGCTCAGCCGCCGCGGGCAGAGCGGCGGATCAGAGGTGGGGGAAGAAGAGCGCGATCTCCCGCTTGGCCGACTCGGGGCCGTCCGAGCCGTGGACGATGTTGTTCTGCACCTCGAGGGCGTGGTCGGCGCGGATGCTGCCGGTGGCCGCCTTGACCGGGTCGGTGGCGCCGGCCAGCTGCCGGAACGCCTCGATCGCGCGCGGCCCCTCCACCACGGCGGCCACCAGCGGTCCGGAGGTGATGAACTCGACCAGCGAGCCGAAGAACGGCTTCTCCCGGTGCTCCGCGTAGTGGGTCTCGGCGGTCTGCCGGTCCAGCGTGCGCAGCTCCAGCGCGGCGAGGCGCAAGCCCTTGCGTTCCACCCGGCCGACGACGTCGCCGACCAGGCCGCGGGCGACGCCGTCGGGCTTGACGAGGACGAGGGTGCGCTCGGTCTCCACGGAACTCCTTGATGGTCGGGCCGGACAACCCGAAGCCTAGGACCTGCTACGACGCCGCCGGCGGCCGGGCCGAGCCGAGCAGGTCCTGGCGGACCCGGAGCAGGTAGAGCCACACCCCGGCGAAGATCAGTCCGAGCACGAACATGGCGCCGACCAGGAAGCCGGCGGCGATGACGGGTAGCTGCAAGACGGTGCCGAGCACCAGGCCGGCCCGGCGCCGCTGCAGGACGGAGGCGACGATCAGCGCGCCGGAGAGCCCGAGCAGGAAAGCCAGCCGGCCGCCGGTCAGTCCGTCGTCGGAGAGCGGCGCGATGGCGCGCGGCACGAAGAGGACCATGATCGCCTCGAGGATCAGCGCGCCGGACAGCGTGCCGCGGACCGCTCGCTCCGCCCGCGCCCGCCGCGCCGCCTCACCCGCACCGTCATCGGCCGCCGCACCCCCACCGGCCGCATCCCCGCCGACCGCGCGGCCGCCTGCCGCGCCACCCGCCACACCGCCGCCCGCGGCACCACCCGGCGCCGCACCGCCGGCCGCGACCGCCGCCCGCCTCACCACCCGGCGGCGCCGCACCGCCGCCCGCCGCACCACCCGCCGCACCGCCGGCCGCCGCACCGCCGGCCGCCGCACCACCCGGCCGCCGCACCACCGCCCGCCGCACCACCCGGCGCCGCACCACCGCCCGCCGCACCGCCGGCCGCCACACCGCCGGCCGCCGCACCACCGCCCGCCGCACCACCGCCCGCCGCACCGCCGGGCGCCACACCGCCCGCCGCACCACCGGCCGCCACACCGCCGGCCGCCGCACCACCGCCCGCCGCACCGCCGGCCGCCGGGCCGTCGGGTGGGGCGTCGCCGCTCGGGGCCGGCCGAGGCTGACCCGCGCCGGGCGCAACCTCGGGTCGCTCGGGGGCGGGGCCGGCCGCACGCGGCCGGCCGGGTGCGGCGGGTGGCTCGTCGGCCTCGGGTGGGCCGCTCATCGGGGGGTGCCGCCGCCGAGCAGGGTGCGCGCCTCCCCCGCGGTGACCACCGAGCCGGTGACCAGCACGCCGGACCCGCCGAGCTGCTCCTCGCCCTCCTCGGCGAGCTGCACCGCGGTCTCGATCGCGTCGTCCAGCCGCGGCTCGACCGCCACCCGCTCCGCGCCGAACACCTCCACCGCGATCGCGGCCAGGTCGTCCACCGGCAACCGCCGGGGCGACGAATTCTCCGTCACCACGATCTCGTCGAGGACCGGCTCCAGCACGGCGAGCATGCCGCCGACGTCCTTGTCGCCGAGCACCGCGACCACGCCGATCAGCCGGCGGAACGAGAACGACTCCGCCAGCGCGGCCACCGTCGCCGCCATCCCGTGCGGGTTGTGCGCCGCGTCCACCAGCACCGTCGGCGCGCTGCGCAGCGCCTCCAGCCGACCGGGCGAGCTGACGGCGAGCAGCGCCTCGCGGACCACCTCGACGTCGATCACCCCGGTGTCCGCCCCGGCGCCGAGGAACGCCTCCACCGCCGCCACCGCGACCGCGGCGTTCTCGGCCTGGTGGGCGCCGTGCAACGGCAGGAAGAGCTCGTCGTACACCCCGCCGAGGCCCTGCACCGTGAGCACCTGCCCGCCGACCGCGACCGACCGCGCCGCGACGCCGAACTCGGAGCCCTCCCGGGCCACCGTCGCGCCGACCTCGGCCACCCGCCGCAGCAGCACCTCCGCGGCCGCCGGCGGCTGGGTCGCCAGGACGGCGACCGAGCCGGGCTTGATGATCCCCGCCTTCTCCACCGCGATCTGCTCGATCGTGTCGCCGAGGTATGCCGTGTGGTCGAGGGCCACCGGGGTGACCACGCTGACCCGGCCGTCCGCGACGTTGGTGGAGTCCCAGGCACCGCCCATGCCGACCTCGACCACGGCCACGTCGACCGGCGCGTCCGCGAAGGCGGCGAAGCCCATCGCGGTCAGCACCTCGAAGTACGACAGCGGGATCGGCTGGTCCTTGTCCACCAGCGTCAGGTAGGGCCGGATGTCGTCGTAGACCTCCACGAACCGGCGCGCGCTGATCGGCTCCCCGTCCAGGCTGATCCGCTCGGTCACCGAGGACAGGTCCGGGCTGGTGAACCGGCCGACCCGCAGCCCGAAGCCGCGCAGCACGGCGTCGATCATGCGGGCGGTGGTCGTCTTGCCGTTGGTCCCGCCGACGTGGATCACCGGGTAGCCGCGCTGCGGGTCGCCGAGCAGGTCGACCAGCGCCCGGATCCGGTCCAGCGACGGGTCCAGCCGGGACTCCGGCCACCGCTCCCGCAGCTCGGCCTGGACCCGGGCCAGCTCGGCCCGGTCCTGGTCGGCCTGGCCGCTGGTCACGGCGAGGGCAGCGCGTCGAGCTGGGCGGAGATCCGCTGGATGTCGGCCTCCGCGGCGCTCAGCCGGCCGCGCACCTTGGCGACCACCGGCTCGGGCGCCTTGGCGACGAAGTCGGCGTTGCCGAGCTTGGCCGTCACGGTCTGCAGCTCCTTCTGCGCCGCGGCCAGGTCCTTGGCCAGCCGGCCGCGCTCGGCGGCGACGTCGATGGCGCCGGACAGGTCCAGCTCGATCCGGGCTCCCCGCACGGACACCGACGCCGTCGGCGCGAACCCGGCGGCCGGCTCCTCCAGCCGGGTCAGCGACCGCACCAGCGGCTCGTGGCCGGCCAGGCCGGCCGCGTCCAGCCCGCCGAGCCGCGCCGCCACCCGCTGCGCCGGCCGCAGGCCCTGGTCGGACCGGAACCGGCGGACCTCGGTGACCACGTCCTGCAGCGCCGTGAACTCGGCCTCGGCGGCCGGGTCCCGCCGCTCCGGGTCGGCCGCCGGCCACGGCGCGACGACCACCGACTCGCCGCTGGTCAGCGCCGTCCACAGCGTCTCGGTCACGAACGGCACGATCGGGTGCAGCAGCCGCAGCACCGTGTCCAGCACGTGGCCGAGCACCCGGCGGGTCCGGTCGGCCGCCTCCCCGCCGGCCGCGAGCGGCACCTTGGCCAGCTCGACGTACCAGTCGCAGAAGTCGTCCCAGATGAAGTGGTAGAGCGCCTCGGCCGCCTTGGCGAACTCGAAGCCCTCGTAGTCGGCGTCCACCTCCGCCACCACGGCGGACAGCCGGGACAGCAGCCAGCGGTCCACAGTGGACAGCTCGGCTGCCGGCGGCGGTGGGGCGGCGACGGTGGCGCCGTTGAGGAGCGCGAAGCGGGCCGCGTTCCACAGCTTGTTGCAGAAGTTGCGGCTGCCCTGCACCCACTCCTCGCCGATCGGCACGTCGGTGCCGGGGTTGGCCCCGCGGGCGAGGGTGAAGCGCAGCGCGTCCGACCCGTACGCGTCCATCCAGTCGAGCGGGTCGACCGCGTTGCCGAACGACTTCGACATCTTCTTGCCGTGCTTGTCGCGCACCATGCCGTGCAGCGCGACCACGTCGAACGGCTGGACGCCGTCCATCGCGTACAGCCCGAAGAGCATCATCCGGGCGACCCAGAAGAAGAGGATGTCGTAGCCGGTGACCAGCACGCTGGTCGGATAGAAGCGCCGGAGGTCGTCGGTGTCGTCCGGCCAGCCGAGCGTGGAGAACGGCCACAGACCGGAGGAGAACCAGGTGTCCAGCACGTCGGAGTCCTGCTGCCAGCCGTCGCCGGTGGGCGGCTCGTCGTCCGGCCCGACGCAGACCACCTCGCCGTCCGGCCCATACCACACCGGGATGCGGTGGCCCCACCACAGCTGCCGCGAGATGCACCAGTCGTGCATGTCGTCGACCCAGGCGAAGTAGCGCGGCTCCAGCGCCGGCGGGTGGATGCGCACCCGGCCGTCGCGCACCGCGTCGCCGGCCGCCTTGGCCAGCGACTCCACCCGCACGAACCACTGCAGCGACAGCCGCGGCTCGACCGCCGTGTGGCAGCGGGAGCAGTGGCCGACGGCATGCACGTACGGCCGCTTCTCCGCCACGATCCGGCCGTCCTCGCGCAGCGCCGCCACCACCGCCGGCCGCGCCTCGTAGCGGTCGAGGCCCTCGAACGGTCCGGGCGCGGTCACCACCCCGCGCTCGTCCAGGATGGTCAGCGACGGCAGCCCGTGCCGCCGGCCGATCTCGAAGTCGTTGGGGTCGTGGGCCGGCGTCACCTTCACCGCGCCGGTGCCGAAGGCGGGGTCGACGTGGTCGTCGGCGACCACCGGGATCCGGCGGCCGGTGAGCGGCAGCTCGACCTCGGTCCCCACCAGGTGCCGGTAGCGCTCGTCCTCCGGGTGCACCGCCACCGCGGTGTCGCCGAGCATGGTCTCGGCCCGGGTGGTCGCCACCACGATCGAGGCGTCGCCCGACCCGTAGCGGATCGACACCAGCTCGCCGTCGTCGTCGGAGTGCTCCACCTCGATGTCCGACAGCGCCGTCAGGCACCGGGGACACCAGTTGATGATCCGCTCGGCCCGGTAGATCAGGCCGTCGTCGTACATCCGCTTGAAGACGGTCTGCACCGCCCGGGACAGCCCCGGGTCCATGGTGAAGCGCTCCCGCGACCAGTCCACCCCGTCGCCGAGGCGGCGCATCTGGCCGAGGATCCGGCCGCCGGACTCCTCCTTCCACTGCCAGACCCGCTCGACGAACGCCTCGCGACCGAGGTCGTGCCGCGAGAGGCCCTCCTTGGCCAGCTCCCGCTCGACCACGTTTTGGGTGGCGATGCCGGCGTGGTCCATGCCCGGCAGCCAGAGCGCGTCGTAGCCCTGCATGCGGCGGCGGCGGGTCAGCGCATCCATCAGCGTGTGCTCGAAGGCATGGCCGAGGTGCAGCGAGCCGGTGACGTTGGGCGGCGGGATGACGATGCAGAACGGCGGCTTGTCGGCCGCCTCCGGTCCGCCGGCCGCGAAGTAGCCCCGCTCGATCCACCGCTCGTAGAGCGGCCCCTCTACCTGCGCCGGAACGTACTGGCTGGGCAGGTCGGCACCGGGCGTCGGCCCGGCGGGGGCGCGGTGGGTGGGGTCTGTCACGGTCACGCAGGGATGGTACGGAGGCGGGAGCGGGCAGTGCGAACGGCTATCCACAAGCGTGGCGGTCATCCACAGATCACCGGCCGCGCTGGTCCGGTGCCGGGCCAGCCTCTACGGTCCGGCATCGGGGGTCGGTCCGGAAGGGAGCATTTCGGTGGTGGTGTTCGCGTGGTCCGCGCTGCTGGTCTTCACAGTGGCGATGGGCGCGCTGATCGTGTTGCTGGCCCGCGCGCTGTTCCACTCGATCGACCGGGTCGACCGGGTGCGCGACGAGGTGTGGTCGATGGCCAAGACGGTGGAGACGGTCGCGGTCCGGCTGGAGCGGATCGAGTCCGGTCTGGGTGAGGGCGACCAGCGCCTCGGCGAGCTCCGCGCCGACCTGCGCTCCACGATGCGCCGGGACATGCGCGAGATCCTCGAAGGACCCTCCGGGCGGCCCCGCGCCGGCGAGGGGGCGACCACGACCTGAGGTGACCCGGCTCGGGGCCGGCGCAGGCCCCGGTCCCGGGCCGCGGTGAGCGCACCGGCGCTCGGGCGCCGGCCGGGCGAGCGGCGGGCCGACGGATCACCCGCCAGGAACGACCACGCCAGCAGCGCAATCGGCGGAACTCATCACCAGGCGTGGGCGCCGGCCACTGCGGGGGGTTCGGGGGTCATCCCCGGCCGGCATGGCAGGCCGGCGAAGCGGAGCAGGAGCCGTCAGCCGGCAAGCGGTGCAGGCTGGGTCAGCCCGCGCGCCCGCTCACGCAGACTTCTCGCGCCGCTCCCGCTTCGGGGTCTCCCGGGGGACGATCGTCGGGTTGACGTGCTCGAGCACCGCCTCGCGGGTGATCACCACGCGGGCGACGTCGTCCCGGCTGGGCACCTCGTACATCACCGAGAGCAGGACCTCTTCCATGATCGCCCGCAGCCCGCGGGCGCCGGTCCCGCGCAGGATCGCCTGGTCGGCGATCGCCTCCAGCGCGTCGTCGGTGAACTCCAGCTCGACCCCGTCGAGCTCGAAAAGCTTCCCGTACTGCCGGGTCAGCGCGTTGCGCGGCTCGGTGAGGATGCAGATGAGCGCCTCGCGGTCGAGGTTGCGCACGCTGGTGATCACCGGCAGCCGGCCGATGAACTCGGGGATCATGCCGAACTTGAGCAGGTCCTCCGGCATCACGTCACCGAAGACGTCCGAGGAGTCCACGTCGAACTTGCTGCGCAGCTCGGCGCCGAAGCCGATGCCCTTGCGCCCGACCCGGGCCTCGATGATCTTCTCCAGCCCGGCGAACGCGCCGCCGACGATGAAGAGCACGTTGGTCGTGTCGATCTGGATGAACTCCTGGTGCGGGTGCTTGCGCCCGCCCTGCGGCGGCACCGACGCGGTGGTGCCCTCGAGGATCTTCAGCAGCGCCTGCTGCACGCCCTCGCCGGAGACGTCCCGGGTGATCGACGGGTTTTCCGACTTGCGGGCGATCTTGTCGACCTCGTCGATGTAGATGATCCCGGTCTCGGCCCGCTTGACGTCGTAGTCCGCGGCCTGGATGAGCTTGAGCAGGATGTTTTCGACGTCCTCGCCGACGTAGCCGGCCTCGGTCAGCGCCGTGGCGTCCGCGATCGCGAACGGCACGTTGAGCATCCGGGCCAGCGTCTGGGCCAGCAGGGTCTTGCCGCAGCCGGTCGGGCCCGAGCAGCAGGATGTTGGACTTCGCCAGCTCGACCTGGCCCTCGGGCGAGCGCGGCCCGGCGTCGCCGCCGGCCTGGACCCGCTTGTAGTGGTTGTAGACCGCGACGGACAGCTGCTTCTTGGCCGTGTCCTGGCCCACCACGTACTGGTTGAGGAAGTCGAAGATCTCCGCCGGCTTGGGCAGCTCGTCGAACTTCAGCTCGGAGGACTCGGAGAGCTCCTCCTCGATGATCTCGTTGCAGAGGTCGATGCACTCGTCACAGATGTACACGCCTGGGCCGGCGATGAGCTTCTTCACCTGCTTCTGGCTCTTGCCGCAGAAAGAGCACTTCAGCAGATCACCGCCGTCTCCGATGCGTGCCACTCTACGACCCTCTCCCTCTCGGGCACCGGGCCGCTGAGCCGGTGCATTCGTTGACGCTACCTCCTCCGAGCACGGATGCACCCCCCTTTCCGGCGCGGCGCGGCCGATCACCCGGACGGACCTGCTCCGGCCGGGTCCGTCACCCGGACGGACCCGGCCACGCCCGGACTGGTCACCCGGACGGGTCAGCAGGCCCCGCGCTCAGGACTTCAGCGTGTTGAGCTTGCGGGTGAGGATCACGTCGTCGATGAAGCCGTACTCCTTGGCCTGCTCCGCGGTCAGGATCGTGTCCCGCTCGATGTCCGCGCGGACCTGCTCCTCGGTGCGGCCGGTGTGCCGGGCCAGGATCTTCTCCTCCAGCCGGCGCATCCGCAGGATCTCGTTGGCCTGGATCTCCAGGTCGCTGACCTGGCCCTGGCCCTCCGCGGACGGCTGGTGGATGAGCACCCGGGCGTGCTCCAGCGCGGCCCGCTTGCCCGGCGTGCCGGCGGCCAGCAGCACGGCCGCGGCGGACGCGGCCTGCCCCATGCAGACGGTCTGGATGTCCGGCCGGACGTACATCATCGTGTCGTAGATCGCGGTCAGCGCGGTGAACGAGCCGCCCGGCGAGTTGATGTACATGATGATGTCGCGGTCCGGGTCGTTGGACTCCAGCGTCAGCAGCTGGGCCATCACGTCGTTGGCCGACGCGTCGTCGATCTGCACCCCGAGGAAGATGATCCGCTCCTCGAAGAGCTTGTTGTACGGGTTGGACTCCTTGATCCCGTAGTTCGTGCGCTCCACGAAGGAGGGGAGCACGTACCGGGACTGTGGGGCGCTCATGGCGTCTCCTCCGGGCAGGGCTGGTCGGTGGTCGGGGAGGTCACGCCGGCGCGGTGCCGGCCGGGCCGGGGAGCTGCTCGGCGCGGGCCAGCACCTGGTCGACGAAGCCGTACTCCTGCGCCTGGGCGGCGGTGAACCAGCGGTCGCGGTCGGAGTCGCGCTCGATCTGCTCGACCGTCTGGCCGGTCTGCTGGGCGATGAGCTCGGCCATCTCCCGCTTGGTCAGCTTGTACTGCTCGGCCTGGATGGCGATGTCCGACGCGGTGCCGCCGATGCCCGCGGACGGCTGGTGCATGAGGATCCGCGCGTGCGGCAGCGCGTAGCGCTTGCCCGGCTCGCCGGACGACAGCAGGAACTGCCCCATCGACGCGGCCAGGCCCATCGCGAACGTCGCCACGTCGCACTCGACCAGCTGCATGGTGTCGTAGATCGCCATGCCGGCGGTGACGGAGCCGCCGGGCGAGTTGATGTAGAGGTGGATGTCCCGCTTGGGGTCCTCGGCCGCGAGGAGGAGCAGCTGGGCGCTGATCTGGTTCGCGATCGGGTCGTCCACCGGCTGGCCGAGGAAGATGATCCGCTCCCGCAGCAGCCGGTCGTAGACGGAGTCGTTGAGGGACATCCCCGCGCCCGGCGACCGCAGGTCGGGCAGCACGCGGATCGGCATCGCGGGATCGATGGTGCTCACGGCGCTCCTGTCGTGGTACGAGGGCTGGCTGTACGCCGACACTAACTCGCGACGTCCGGCGACCCGTGTCGGTGTTCGCTGTCGGCGCAGGGTGGATCGGCGGGCTCGGTCAGGACCCGACCGGCAGGATCGAGGTGGCCGACGCGGGGCCGGCCGGGGCCGCCGGCGGCGGGGTCGGCGCCTCCTCGGCCTCCTCCGGAGCCGCCGGGCGACGCAGCGCGGACAGGTCGACCGGGCGGCCGGAGGCGTCGGTCACCGTGGCCCGCTCCAGCACCGTGGCCAGCGCCTTGGACCGGCGCACGTCCGCGACCAGGGCCGGCAGGTTGCCGCCCTGGGTGAGCTGCTGGGCGAAGTCCTGCGGCGACATCCCGTACCGCGCGGCCTGCCCGATGACGTGCTCGGTCAGCTCGGCGTCCGAGACGCCCAGCTGCTCGGCGTCCGCCACCGCGTCCAGCACGAGCTGGGTCTTCACCGCGGTCTCGGAGTTGGTCTGGACCTCCGCCTCGAAGTCCTCGCGGGTGCGGCCCTCGGCGGACAGGTAGGCGTCCAGGTCGAGGCCGGCGCCCTCCAGCTGGTGGCCGATGTCGTGCTGGCGCCACTCGACCTCGCCCTGCACCACCGACTCCGGCAGCGGCACCTCGGTCGCGGCCAGCAGCGCCTCGAGCACCTTGTCCCGGGCCTGCGCGCCCTGCTCCAGCGCCCGCACCCGGGTCAGCCGCTCGCGGACGTCCGCGCGCAGGTCCGCCAGCGTGTCGAACTCGCTCGCGGTCTGCGCGAACTCGTCGTCCAGCTCGGGCAGCTCCTTCTCCTTCACCGACCGGACCGTGACCGACACGTCCGCGGTCCGCCCGGCCAGCTCGCCGCCGACCAGCTCGGTGGTGAACTGCCGCTCCTCGCCGGCGGACATGCCGACCAGCGCCTCGTCCAGCCCGCTCATCAGCGAGCCGCCGCCCACCTCGTACGACAGGCCGGTGGTCGAGCCGCCCGGCACCTCCTCGCCGTCCACGGTGGCCCGCAGGTCGATCGACACGTAGTCGCCGTCGGCCACCGGCCGGTCCGCCGCCTTGAGCACCGCGAACCGGTCCCGCAGCCCGCTGACCTGCTCCTCGATCTGCTCGTCGGTGACCTCGGCGTCGTCCACGGCGACCGCGATCCCGTCGTACGCCGGGAGGGTCACCTCCGGCCGCACGTCCACCTCGGCCGTGAAGGCGATCAGGTCGCCGTCCTCCAGCTTGGTCAGCTCGATCTGCGGCTGGCCCAGCACGCGCACGTCGTTTTCCCGGACCGCGTCCGAGTACGCCCGCGGGACGGCGTCCTGCACCGCCTCGTCCAGCACGGCGGCCCGGCCGACCCGCTGGTCGATGATCCGCTGCGGCGCCTTGCCCGGCCGGAAGCCGGGCACCCGGACCTGCTTGGCGATGCTCGCGTACGCCTTGTCCAGGCTGGGCTTGAGCTCGTCGAAAGGCACCTCGACGGCGAGCCGGACCCGCGTGGGGCTCAGGGTCTCGACTGTGCTCTTCAACGCGCTCGTCTCCTCGTGGTGGGGGGTGGCTCGGTCCAGCTGGTCGGGGTGGCGGGATTCGAACCCACGGCCCCTCGCTCCCAAAGCGAGTGCGCTACCAAGCTGCGCCACACCCCGGGGCCGTTCGCGAGTGTAGACGGGTGCGCTCCCCCGGGCCGCTACGCTGGTCCCGCTGCACGCGGGTGTAGCTCAATGGCAGAGCCCCAGCCTTCCAAGCTGGCCATGCGGGTTCGATTCCCGTCACCCGCTCTCGTCCTCCGCCGCAGGCAGACGGCGTGCGCCTCAGGTCACCAGGGTCAGCGGGACAGCCAGCTGTAGTCCGGTGTCGCGCCGAGCTGCAGGCCGCGGGCGCTGGTGAGGACGGAGTCCCGGTTCTGAGCGGGGGTGTTGTCCGGGAAGTGTGCGGTGAACACCGCCTCCAGGTCCGAACCCAGCGGCACGGTCAGGACCGCACCCCCGGCCGCGGAGGAGGTCAGGTGGGCCGGGCGACCGTCCACCGTGGTGTTCGGCGGCGGGCCGTCCGGGTCGGGCGGTCCCAGCTCGGCATCGGCGTTGCCGGTGCCGAGCGCAGCCGGCAACCGGCCGGTCCCGCCGTGGTCCGCCCGGACCGACACCCACGAGGTGGACATCGCGACGCTGATGCACGGACCCGGGCCGGGGCGGCCGGGCCACTCGCCGGGTCCCGGCCGACCGGCGACGGGGCGGGTCCGCCGCCGCCACCGGGGGTGCCACAACCTTCGACGATGGACATGACCCGGACCATGGGGCCCTGCACGGTCCGACCGTAGAACCGGATCTGCTGGATACACCACCGGCCGGTCTCCCCGATCCCGTCCGGCAGCCAGGTGGGCGCCCAGCGGATGACGGCGCTCGTCCGGCCTCCCGCGCTGGTGAGCGGCTCATCCCGGAAACCAGGAAGGCGGCCGGCCGGCGCCTCCGTGGTAGTCGGGGCCGGCGAGGCGGAGGGTGCGGTCGCCGCCTGCTGCGGGCCGCCGGTCAGCGCGACCGTGCTGCCGACCAGGACGGCCGCGACGGCCGCGGCCCGGCAAGCCCGGCAGCCTGTTGGCGCCGCCGGTGGCGGGAACGCTCCCGGACGCCGGCGAGGGACGGAGCGGCGCCGGCGAGGTCGCGCTCGCGCTCGGTGAACGTCCGCCGCAGCAGCTCCTCCACGTCGGTCATGGGGTCGCTCGTCGCGGGTACGGGTGGGGAGTCGGCCGCGTTCGCCGGGTGGCCAGGCGGCGGGCGGCTGGCGCACGTCCCGCGCGCAGCCGATCGCGCCGGCGATCTGCTCGTCGGGCAGGTCCTCGTAGTAGCGCAGCACCAGACGGCCCGCTGCTGCCGCGGCAGGCCGGCCAGCTCGGTCCAGACCGCGTCCCGCTCGGCGTGCTCGTCGGCGGTGTCGGCCCGGCCGGGAGCCGTCGGCTCGCGTCCGGGATCCAGCAGCGGCTCGTTGCCGCTGCGCCGGCGCCGCCAGGTCAGGAACTGCCGGACCACGGCCGCCTTGAGGTACGCCTCCAGGTGCTCGATCCGCTGCCGCCGCCAGCGGCCGTGCACCCGGGCGAGGACCTCCTGCACCATGTCCTCGGCCAGGTACCGGTCGCCGCAGAGCATGTACGCCGTGCGCAGCAGCGCCGGTCCGCGTGCCGCGACGTACTCCTCGAGCTCCGTCATCCCGATCCCTCTCTCCAGGGGGTTCGGTTCCTGGACGCCGCGTCGATCCTCATCCGTGTACCGGACGGGCAGGAGGTCAGGGTCGAAGCAGGTAGCCCGTCGCCAGGGTGGTCCGGCTGTCCTGCTTCGTCGCGCCGCCCCAGACCAGCAGCAGGTCCGGCCCGGCGGCGGTGGCCGCGTCCAGCCGTTCGCCGCCGGGCAGCGGCGGCACCCGGGTCCACTCGCGGGTGGTCGGGTGGAGCAGGTGGCCGTCCACCAGGACCCGGTCGCCCACGGCGGCGACGCAGCACCTCGGCGGCTCGGCCGGCCACGGCACTGTCGGCAGCGGCTGCCAGGTCCCGGTCGCCGGGTCGAGGATCGCGCCCTCGGGATAGGACCGTCCCCAGTTGCCGGTCTGACCGCCGTCCGACGACCCGGTGTACGGCCACACCGCCCGCCCGGCGGCGACGACCGGGGCGTAGCCGATGATCTCCGAGTCCGGCAGTGCCGACCACCGGGTCAGCCCCGCGTCCAGGGTGGCCAGCCGGACGAGCGCGGGCGCGTCGGCGCCCGGGTTGGGGACCAGCTTCTTCGCCGACAGCAGCACCCGGTCACCGAGCCACACGGCGGACCGGTCGAAGCTCGGCCCGAGCGGGTCGCGGGGCAGGCTGCGCCAGGTGCCGGTCCGCGGCTCGTAGACCGCGTCGCGCGGGCTGTCGGTGGAGACGATCAGGACCTTGTCGCCCGCGGCGACCAGCGCACCGGCGACCGGCGGCGCCGGCAGCCGCTGCCAGCGGTCGCTCGCCGGGTCGTAGGAGAGGAAGGCCGCGGGGGCGTCGGTCAGCAGGTAGACCCGGTCGCCGGCGACCACCGGTGGCCCCCCATGGCGGGCCACCGGGACCGGCGCGGCGGCGATCCGCCGCCACCTGCCGGCGGCCGGGTCGAGGATCGCGCCGTCCCGCAGCGCGGGCTCCCGCGGCGGCGCGCAGCCCGCGCCCTCCGGGCACGGCGAGTCCGACCGGCCGCCGACCACGACGAACCGTCCGCCGACCCACGCCGCGACCGCGCTGTGCCGGGCCGCCAGCGGACCCGCGGGCACCGCCGTCCACACCGCCGGCTCCGCCCTGGACACCGAGTCGGCGGTCGCCGGCCCTTCCGTGCCGGCGCATCCGGCGGCCAGCACCGCCGCCGCCAGCACCAGCAGAACCCTGCGCATGTCCAGCCCCTCTCCGTCGGCGACGGGGCTGTGATGCGACCCGGCCGGCGAGGAGTTCCGGCCGTTGCCGGATCGCGATGTCCCGCTCCGCGGGCGGGTAGCGTCGCGCCGTGGACGGCGGCGGGCGGGACGGGCTGGCGGCGGGGGCATGGGTGGCGCTCGAGGGCGCGTTCGCGGCGTGGCGGGCCGGCGGGCTGCCGTGCGGCGCGGCGCTGGTCGCCGAGGACGGGCGCGTGGTCGCCCGCGGCCGCAACCACGCGTACGACCCGGCCACCGGCACCGATCCGTTGGAGGGCAACCCGCTGGCCCACGCCGAGCTGAACGTGCTGGCCCGGCTGCCGAGCGACCACGACCCGGCCGGCGAGACCCTGTGGAGCACCCAGCAGCCGTGCTCGATGTGCACCGCCGCCATCGCGTTCTGCGGGGTCGGGACCACCCGCTACCTCGCGGCCGACCCGGCGTTCGTGGCCACCGGCGACGTGCGGGCGGGCGTGGTCGAGGACCCGACCGTCGGGCAGCCCGAGCTGGCGCCGTGGGCGATCCTGGCGAACGCGCTCTTCCTGCAGCCCGCGGTCGCCCGCGGGCACCAGCAGCGGCTCGACCGCAACGAGGCGGTGGAGCCGGAGACGGTCGCGGCGGCCCGGGCCGTCGCGGCGCTGCCGACGCCCGGGACGCTGGACGAGCTGGTGGACCAGATCTGGCCGCGGCTGACCGACTGGGCCGCCGCCCGGCAGCGGCGGGGCGGGCGGTAGGGGACGGGGCGGATCGGGTACGCACCGGGCATGCGGGCCCGACGGAGCCGCCTGCTGGCGCTGGGAGCGCTGGCCGTGCTGGCGGCCGGGTGCACCGACGACCCGCAGCCGACCGCGCGGGGGCCGCTGACCCAGCCGCTGCCGCCGCCGTCGGAGACCCCGGGGCCGCGCCACGACGTCGCCGAGCCGCGCGGGGACCTGGCGGCGGCGCAGCTGGACGTGGTCAGCGGGTCGACGTCGGTGACCGTGCGGGTCGCCGACCTGGCGCCGGAGCTGGTGCGGGCCAGCACGCCGGAGGACTCGCAGGTGGCGCCCCGGGTCGACCGGGCCGGCGCGGTGGTGCGGGTCAGCCTGGTGTCGACCGGGCTGAGCGGCCCGGCCGACCTGACCGTCGTGCTCGACCGGCAGGTGCGCTGGCGGGTGCGGCTGTCCGGCGGGGCCAGCAGCGAGGTGGTCGACCTGCGCGGCGGGCGGGTGGACGGGGTCGACTTCACCGCGGGCGCCAACCGGATCGAGCTGAGCCTGCCGGAGCCGCGCGGGGCGGTGCCGGTCCGGATGTCCGGTGGGGCGTCGGACTTCACCGTGCACCTGCCGGCCGGGGTGGACGCCGGCGTCCGGGTGGGCGGCGGGGCCGGGTCGGTGCAGGTCGACGGGGTGCGCCGGACCGGGCTGTCCGGCGGGACGACGGTGCGCAGCTCGGCCGCGGCCGACCGCTACGACATCGACGCCGCGGCCGGGGTCTCCGCGCTGACGATCGACCGCGGCTGAGCGGCTCAGGCGGCGCCGGAGATCGGCCGCAGGTCCGCCTCGGCCACGGTGTATTCCAGCGGCTCCGCGTAGTCCATCGGCTCCCGGATCCGGACGAGGTGCCGGCCGCCGACGCCGAGCGGGCCCCGCTCCTCGATGACCTCGACCTCGACGTCGTGACTCCCGACGACCAGCCAGGCCCGGTCGCCGACATGGAAGACCTGATCGCTGGCCATGGTCATGAGCGTAGAACCCCTCTCACCGTGCGCTCCATGGGAAATGCTCGATGACCTCGGCGATCCGGTGCCCGACGACGCGGTCGACGGCGGTGGCCAGCTCGTCGAGGACGCTCCACCACCGGCGGACGGTGGCGAGGTCCATGCAAAGGCCGTCGAGCTTCTGCGCGTCCTGATGGGCGATCGCGTTGCGCAGCGCGTTCATTTCGTCGAGAGTCCGGCGGGCCTCCGCGGCGGGATGGCCGAGGGCTGCCCAGAGGCGGAGGTCGAAGCGCCGGAAGTCGCTCTCCAACACCGCGGACGTGGCGTTCTGCCGATCGAGCCGGCGGTCGGCTTCGAGCACGGTCTTCAGCAAGCTCCGGTAGCGGGCCGGGGCGGCGGCGACCAGGGCGTCGACGGCGGCGTCGTGCAGGTCCCGGCAGTAGCGCTGGAACCGGCCCGCCAGCTGCACGACCACGGCGTGCAGGACCTGCTCGGCCGCCGGGGCACCGGCCGGGCCGAGGGCACGGACGATGAGGTGCGCGTCGAGCAGGTGACTGATCTCGGTGCGGCTGGCCGACCGCCAGTGGACGAGCGCGGGTGACGCCCGGGGGTGCATGGTCTCCTCCGCTCGATCGCCGGCTGCTGGCTTCCTCGGCGATCAGCGGAGCTCCTGGTCCGCGCGCGGACCAGGACTGTATCAGGATCAGTACTCGCGCCAGAGCAGCACGACGGCGCGGTCGTCGTCGGTGCGGGACGGGACCTGGGTGACCAGGGAGGCGGCGCCGCCGGTGTAGTCGCCGCGCTGGACCAGGCGCTCGGCCGCGCCGAGCAGGCGGTCGACGCCGACCTCGAAGTCCCGGTTGCGGTCCTCGACCACGCCGTCGGAGTAGAGCAGCACGGCGTCGCCGCGGCGGAGCAGGCCGGTCTCCGGCGGGTGGCCGACCTGGGCGACCACGCCGAGCAGCGGGCCACGGGGCTGGGACAGCTGCCAGGTGCCGCTGCCGGCGTCGAGGTGGGCGGCCGGCGGGTGGCCGGCGCTCTCCAGCCGGTACTCCCCCGTGCGCAGGTCGACCCGCAGGTAGACCGCGGTGGCGAAGCCCTCGCTCCAGCGCTGCTGGCGCAGGTAGCGGTTGGCCTCACCGAGGAACCGCTCCGGCGGCACCGCCCCGAGCAGCCCGCCGAACGCGCCGGACAGCAGCAGCGCCCGGGTCCCCGCGTCGACGCCCTTGCCGGACACGTCCACCAGGGCGAGGTCCAGCACGGTGGCGTGCAGCCGGGACACCACGAAGTCGCCGGCCAGCCCGGAGTCGTACGCGGGGCGCAGCTCGACCTCGATCCCCCACCCGGCCGGCAGCGGCGGCACCTCGCCCTGCACGCGCAGCCGCTCGCGCAGCTCGAGCAGGATGCGGTCCGGGCGGGCCTGCCGGACGCCGACCAGGTCCCGGCGCCGGGCCTGTTCGTACGACACGATCGCGACGACCACGAAGACGGTCACCGTGCCGACGTTCAGGGCGCTCCAGCCGCGGGCCGAGGTGACCAGCACGGTGAGCAGGACCGAGCCGAGCACCAGCAGGCCGACCTCCCGGCGGGGCAGCGTCAGCCCGCCGATCAGCACCGGGATGGCCAGCACGCCGATGGGACGCATCTGGTCCGGCCAGACCAGCGACGCCAGCGCGAGCAGGCCGGCCAGCCCGACGAGCGCGGCCGCCACTCCGGCGTCGCCCAGCCGGCGCCGCAACCGGTGCAGGCTGCCGGCAGCCCGAGCCCACGCATTCCCCACCATGACCGGCCGCACAGTAGCGACCCGGGACGACTGCCGCGTACGGCGGCGCGGAAAGCGATCGCTTCTTGTCGGTGGCGGGGAGTAGGAAGGCGCCATGACCGACGTCGAGCTCCGTCCCATCGACCTCGCCGAGCTGCCCGGCTTCTACCGGACCCTGTCGGAGACCTTCGGGGAGGACCCGCGTGACGACGAGCGGGAGCACTTCGCCCAGACCTTCGAGCCGGAGCGCAGCATCGCCGCCTTCGACGGCGGCGAGGTGGTCGCGACGGCGGGGGCGTACAGCCTGGAGATGACGCTGCCCGGCGGCCCGCGGCCGGTCGCCGGCGTGACCATCGTCGGGGTGCTGCCCACCCACCGCCGCCGCGGGCTGCTCACCGAGATGATGCGCAAGCAGCTGACCGAGCTGCACGAGCGGCAGCGCGAGCCCGTTGCCGCGCTGTGGGCGTCCGAGGGCAGCATCTACGGCCGGTTCGGCTACGGGGTGGCCGCCCGGCAGGTCGGCCTGACCGGGGACAAGGCCCGGATCCGGCTGCGGCCCGGCGCCCCGGTCGGCACCGGCCGGGTCGTGCTGGCCTCCCCGGAGCAGGCCCGGCCGCACGAGATCGCGGTGTACGAGCAGGTCCGGCCGGTCACGGTCGGCTTCCTGGGCCGCTCGGACGCGTGGTGGGACCGGATCCTGTGGGACCCCGAGCACCGCCGCGGCGGCTCCACCATCCGCCGGCACGCGCTCTACACCGAGCAGGACGGCTCGGTCACCGGCTTCGTGACGTACCGGTTGAAGGAGGAGTGGGAGCCCGGCCGCAACGACAGCGAGGTCCGGGTGGCCGACCTGTTCGCCACCACCCCGGCGGCGTACGCGGCGCTCTGGGCGTACGTGGCGAGCATCGACCTCTATCCCAAGCTGCGGAAGGACCGGTCGCCGGTGGACGACCCGGTGCAGCACCTGCTGTGGGACGCGCGGGCGCTGCGCGCGGAGGTGTACGACTCGCTCTGGGTGCGGCTGGCCGACGTCGGCCGCGCGCTCGCCGAGCGGGGCTACAGCACGCCGGTCGACGTGGTGCTCGAGGTGGCCGACGACTTCTGCCCGTGGAACGCGGGGCGTTGGCGGCTGTCCGGCGACGAGTCGGGCGCGACCTGCGAGCGCACCACCGACCCGGCCGACCTGGCGCTGGCCGCGGCCGACCTCGGCGCGGTGCACCTCGGCGGGCCGACGCTGGTCGTGCTGGGCGCGGCCGGTCGGGTCGAGGAGCGGACCGCCGGCGCGCTGCGGGCGGCCGGCCGGGCGTTCGCCGGGGATCGGCAGCCGTGGTGCCCGGAGGTGTTCTGAGGGCCAGCTACGACCGGGTCGCCCGGGAGTACGCGGCGCACGTGGGCGGGGAGCTGGCCGGCAAGCCGGCGGACCGGCGGCTGCTCGACGCGCTCGCCGCCGGCGCCGGCGCCGGTGGGCTGGTCGGGGACCTGGGGTGCGGGCCGGGGCACGTGGCGGCGTACCTGGCCGGGCGCGGGGTCCGGGTGGTCGGCGTCGACCTGTCCCCCGGCATGCTGCGGCAGGCGCCGGCGGAGGTGCCGGTCGCGGCCGGTGACCTGCGGGCGCTGCCGCTCGCCGACGGCGCGCTGGCCGCCGCGGTCGCCTTCTACTCGCTGATCCACCTGCCGCCGGGATCGGAGCTGGCCGCGCTGGCCGAGGTGCGGCGGGTGCTGCGGCCGGGCGGCACGCTGCTGGCCGCCGTGCACGTCGGCGACGAGGTCCGGCACCTGGACGAGTGGTGGGGCGAGCCGGTGTCGGTCGACTTCCGGTTCTTCCGGGTCGCCGAGCTGACCGGGTGGCTGGCCGCGGCCGGCTTCGCCGTGCGGTCGGTCGAGGAGCGGGACGCCTACCCCGGGGTGGAGGTGGAGACCCGGCGCGCGTACGTCACCGCTGGCCGGTAGGGCACCAGAAGAGGTTCCGGCCGGCCATGACCTCCGTCCGGACCTCGGTGCCGCAGACCCGGCAGGGCAGCCCGGCCCGCGGTGGACAGTCGCCCATCGGGCGGCGCCGGCGGCGAACCGGCCCTGCGGGCTGGACGCGCGGACCGGGTGGCCGACCAGCAGCCGGTTGTGCTCCCGGGCGAGCCGGTGGATGGTGTGGCCTCAGGCACGGTGGGCGTTTCCTCCGGAGGTGATGGGTGACCGAGCCGGCTCCGCGGCGGCACCGGCGGCGCGAGCGACACCGCCGCCGGGCAGCCGGGACGGGGACGCCACCGGCCGGCGCCGGCGGGACGTCAGGGGAGTCTGCGGCGCCCGCCGGGGATGCGCCCGCCGAGAGCCCGCCGGCCGCGGCGCCCGCCGAGGCGCCGGCCGAGGTGCCGGCCGGGCGGGACCGGCCGGCCCGGCGGTTCGGGCGGCGGGCGGCCGGGCGGACCGCTCCCGCCGGCCCGCCCCCGACCGACCGGCCCAGCCGACCCGGGCGCCGGAGCCGGCCGGGCCGCCGAGCCCGGCGGAGCCGGCGCGAGCGCCCGGGCCGACCGAGAAGGTGCCGACCTCCGCGGCCGGGCCGCGGCCGACCGGGGCGGGCGTCGAGCGGACCGGGACCGACCGGGGCGGGGTCGATCGGGGTGGGGGCAACGGCCGGACCGGTGGGGCGGCTGGGGCCGAGGGTGAGGCGGCGCGGGGGAAGCGGCCGGCCCGCCGGGCGGACACCGAGCGGGGGCTGCGCGGCATCGTGGGCTCCGGACCGTCGCAGGTCGGCGTGGCCGGCGCGATGCGGGCCCGGGACGCGGCCCGGCCCACCGCGGCCGACCTGGCCGCGGCCGAGCGGGACCTGGTGATCGTCCGCCGGCACTACGTCCCGCCGGACCCCGAGCCGCGCTGAGCCGTCAGCGGCTCGCCTCGTAGTCGGCGAGCAGCCCCAGCCGGCGGGTGTGCCGCTCACCCCCGGAGAACGGCGTGGCCAGGAAGACGTCGACGAACCGGGCCGCCTCCTCCGGCGGGTGCATCCGCGCCCCGACGGCGACCACCTGCGCGTCGTTGTGCTGCCGCCCGAGCCGCGCGGTCTCCTCGCTCCAGGCCAGCGCGGCCCGGATGCCGCGGACCTTGTTCGCCGCGATCTGCTCGCCGTTGCCGGACCCGCCGATCACCACGCCGAGGCTGCCCGGGTCGGCCAGCACCCGCTCCCCCACCGCGATGCAGTACGGCGGGTAGTCGTCCTCCGGGTCGTACGCCTCCGGACCGCAGTCCACGGTCTCGTGCCCGGCGGCGGCGAGGTGCTCGATCAGGTACGCCTTGAGCTCGAAGCCGGCGTGGTCGGAGCCGAGGTAGACGCGCATGCTGCGCAGTGTGGCAGTGCTCGGCGACGGGTGCCCCGGCGGCCGGTGGCCGCCTGCCGGGCCCGGGCCGCCTCCGGCCTGTCCGTCCGGGCCGGGCACATCGTGGCGAGGATCACCGAGGTGGACCGTTGGATCACCCCGGAGCGGCAGCGGAAGGTGGTGGAGGTGCATCCCGAGCTGTCGTTCCGCCGGCTGGACCCGCGGGTGGTCGAGCCGGAGCGGACCGCGCGCGGGACCGGCGACCGGGACGGGCGCGGGCCGCGGACGGAGATCCGGCTGTGACCGGCCGGCCGGCGTACCGCTGGGTGGTGCTGGGGGTGGGCGTCGTCGCCCAGGCCGCGTTCGCCGCGGTGTCGCTCGGGCTGCCCGCGATCGCCCCGGCGCTGCGGCAGCACTACGGGCTGTCCATCGCCGAGGTGGGCGTCGCGCTGGCCGCGGTGGCCGGCGGGATGATCGTGACGATGCTCGGCTGGGGCATGCTGGCCGACCGCATCGGGGAGCGGCTGGTCATGTCGATCGGGCTGGTCGGCGCCGCCGCGGCGATGCTGCTGGCCACCCGCGCCGGCGGGGCCGGCCAGCTGACCGGGGCGCTCGCGCTGGCGGGCTGCTTCGGCGCGAGCGTCAACGCGGCCAGCGGCCGGGCGGTCGCCGGCTGGTTCCCGGCGGCCGAGCGGGGGCTGGCGATGGGCGTGCGGCAGGGCGCGCTGCCGCTGGGCGGGGCCGCGGCCGCGGCCACCCTGCCGGCGATCGCCGGCGCCGACGACGCGCCCCGGGCGCTGGCCGTGCTCGCCGCCGTCTGCGCCGCCGGCGCGCTGGCCGCGGCCGTGGGCATGCGGGACCCGGCGCCGGCGGCGGTCACCGGCCCGGTGGCCGACCCGCATCCGATCCGGAACGGGCGGGTCTGGCAGCTCACCGCGGTCAGCTTCCTGCTCGTCCTCCCGCAGCTGGCGCTGCTCAGCTTCGTCGCGCTCTACCTGCACGACGAGCGCGGGCTGTCCGCGGTGGCGGCCGGCGCGGTGCTGGCCGTCGCCCAGCTCGTCGGGGTGGCCGCCCGGATCGCGGTGGGGCTCCGGTCGGACCGGCTGGGCACCCGGCTGCGGCTGCTCCGCCGGCTGGTCGTGGTCTTCGCCGGCACCCTGGTCGTCGGGGTGGTGCTGCTGCGCGCCCCGGTCGCGGTGACCGTCGCCGGCCTCGGGCTGGCCGCGGTGCTCGCGCTGTGCTGGAACGGGCTGGCCTTCCTCACCGTCGCCGAGACCGCGCCGCCGAGCCGCCGCGGTGCCGCGCTCGGCCTGCAGAACACCGCGGTCGTGATCGCCGGCACGCTCGCCCCGATCGGCTTCGGGCTGGCCGTCGCCGGGCCGGGCTGGACGACGGCCTTCGCGCTGCTGCCGCTCGCGCCGGCGGCGGCGCTTGTCCTGCTCCGGCCGCTGGTGCGCACGGAGCGGGTGCCGGTCTAGCCGGCCGGTGCGCCGGTGACCTCGCCGGCGGTCTCCACCGACCGCCGCAGCCGCTCCAGCAGGTCGGCGAGCAGGGTCCGCTCCTCGCCGGACAGCCCGCCCAGCAGCCGCTCCAGATGCTGCCGGTGGCCGGGCAGGAAGTCGGCCAGGAACTGCTGCCCGGCCGCCGTCGGGGTGATCAGGTAGGAGCGCCGGTCGTACGGGTTGATCTGCCGCTCCACCAGCGACCGGCGGGTCAGCCCGTCGACCACGCCGGTGAGGTTGGCCGGCCGCACGGACACCGCCTGGCCCAGCTCACCCATGGTGAGCGGCCGCTCGGCCCGGTGCAGCACGGTGAGGATGTTGAGCTGGCTGACGGTCAGCCCGTGCGGCGCCAGCCCGGCCGACTCGGCCCGGTCGAAGGCGGTCATGGCGCGGTAGAGCGTCAGTGTGAGCGCGGTGGGGTCCTCGGTCGCCATTGCGCACGGTCCCTTCCGCTCTGCACCCGTGTGGCCAGTTTTCGCGGGTGACAGACTAGGCGGTGATCCGACCCGGAGGAGAGGCCGTGCCACTCGTCGAGGTCACGCTGGTGGAGGGCCGCTCCCCGGAGCAGCTGCGGACGCTGGTCTCGGCGCTGACCGACGCGGTCGAGTCGGCCGTGGCCGCGCCGCGGCCCAGCATCCGGGTGGTGCTGCGCGAGGTGCCGGCCACCCACTGGGCGGCCGGGGACGTCACGGTCGCGGAGCGGCGGGAGGCCGGCGGTGGCTGACGCGGTGGCGGACACGTGGGCCGAGGTGGCGGACCGGGTCTTCGTCCGGCGACACCGGTCGATGGACCTCAACGTGACGCTGGTGGTGGGCGAGGGCGCCTGCCTGGTCGTGGACACCCGGGCCGACCTGGTCCAGGGCCGGGAGCTGGCCGACGCGGTCCGGACGGTCACGCCGCACCCGTGGGTGGTGGTCAACACCCACTTCCACTTCGACCACTCCTTCGGCAACGCCGCGTTCCGGCCGGCGCCGATCTGGGGACACCGGCGCTGCGCGGAGGTGCTGGCCGGGCCGGACGGCGAGCGGATGCGGACCCGGATCGCCGGGCTCTACCGGCGGGCCGGGCAGCCGGAGCCGGCGGAGCGGATCGAGGCGGTCGAGATCGTGCCGCCGGACCAGCTGGTGGACGACGTGGCCACGCTGACCGTCGGCGGCCGGCCGGTGCACCTGCGCCACCTCGGCCGCGGGCACACCGACAGCGACCTGGTCGTGCTGCTGCCGGACGCGGCCCTGCTGCTGGCCGGCGACCTGGTCGAGGAGGGAGCGCCGCCGCAGTCCGGCGACGGCTTCCCGCTGGACTGGCCGGCCACCATGGACGCCTTGCTCGACCTGGTGACCGGCCCGGTGGTGCCCGGGCACGGCGCGGTCGTGGACAAGGCGTACGTGCAGGCGCAGCGGGCGGAGCTGGCCCGGCTGGCCGAGGTGGCCCGGGCCGCGCACGCCGAGGGCCGGCCGGCCGCGGACGCCGCCCGCGACCTGCCCTACTTCGGCGAGCACGCCGAGCAGGCGGTCGAGCGGGCGTACCTACAGCTGCAGTGACTTGACCTCGAGAAACTCCTCCAGCCCGTACCGGCCGAGCTCCCGCCCGGTGCCGGACTGCCGGTAGCCGCCGAAGGGCGCCAGCGGGTTGAACCGCCCGCCGTTGACGTCGACCTGCCCGGTCCGCAGCCGCCGGGCCACCGCGACGGCCCGGTCCTGGTCGGCCGACCAGACCGCGCCGGCCAGCCCGTACGGGGTGCCGTTGGCGATCCCGACGGCCTCGTCCTCGTCCGCGTACGGGATCACCGACAGCACCGGGCCGAAGATCTCCTCCTGGGCGACGGTGGCGTCCGGGCGGACCCCGGCGAAGACGGTCGGCCGGACGAACCAGCCGCGGTCCAGCCCGTCCGGCGGCTCGGCGCCGCCCGCGGCCAGGGTGGCGCCCTCGGCCACGCCGCGCTCGATGTAGCCGCGCACCCGGTCGCGCTGGGCGGCGGTGACCAGCGGACCGATCCGGGTGCCGTCGGCGAGCGGGTCGCCGACGGCGTACTTGGCCGTGCCGGCGGCGGCGAGCTCGACCGCCTCGTCGTGCCGGGCCGCGGGCACCAGCATCCGGGTCCAGGCCGTGCAGGTCTGGCCGGCGTTGATGAAGCAGTTGGCCAGGCCGACCTTGACCGCGGTGGGAAAGTCCGCGTCGTCGAGGATGAGGTTGGCGGACTTTCCGCCCAGCTCCAGCGCGACCCGCTTCACCGTGCCGGCCGCCACCTCGCTGACCCGCCGGCCGGCCCGGGTCGAGCCGGTGAAGGACACCATGTCCACGTCCGGGTGGGCCGCGATGGCCTCCCCCACCACCGGCCCGGTGCCCGGCACCACGTTGAGCACGCCGGCCGGCAGGCCGGCCGCCGCGGCCACCTCGGCCAGCACGTACGCCGACAGCGGCGCCACCTCGCTCGGCTTGAGCACCACGGTGCAGCCGGCGGCCAGCGCGGCCGCGACCTTGGCCACCACCTGGTGCAGCGGGTAGTTCCACGGGGTGATCGCGCCGACCACGCCGACCGGCTCGCGCAGCACCAGCGAGTTGCCGATCCGCTCCTCGAACGCGTAGCCCGGCAGCAGCTCCGCGTACGACCGCAGGACGGTCGGGGGCAGCCCGGCCTGCACCGAGCGGGCGAACTTCAGCGGCGAGCCGACCTCGGTGGCGATCAGCGCGGCGATGCCGTCGGCGCGGGCGGCCAGCCCGTCGGCGAGCGCGCCCAGCAGCGCGGCCCGCTCCGCCGGCGGGGTGGCCGACCAGGCCGGGAAGGCGGCCCGGGCGGCCGCCACCGCGCGGTCCACGTCGGCCGGCGTGCCGGCCGGCACCGCCGCCAGCTCCTGCTCGGTGGTCGGGTTGACGACAGTGAGCCGCTCGGACCCTGAGGGTGCCTCCCAGTCGCCGTTCACGAACACTGAGCCGAGCTCCGAAGGCATCTGCACCGATGTGGTCACGAGCCCAACCTATGTCCTTGACAGCCCCACCCCGCTGTGCCATCTTCCGGTCACTGGTCTGGACCAGTACGGACCAGTACGGGCGTCGCACCAGGCAGACCAGGAGGATGGCGGGATGCATCGGAACAAGCGCACGGCGGCGGTGGCCGGCGTCGTGGCGGCGCTGGTCTTGGGCGCCGCCGGCTGCGGAGACGACCAGGACAACGCCGACCCGGCGGCCCAGACCTCCCAGGCCAAGGACATCACGGTCTGGCTGATGAACGGCAGCGCCCCGGACGCGGTGATCAAGGCGGTCAACGCGGACTTCACCGCCGCGCACCCGGGCACCACGGTGAAGGTCGAGATCCAGCAGTGGGACGGCATCCAGGAGAAGACGACCACCGCGCTGGCCGGCAACAACCCGCCGGACGTGCTGGAGATCGGCAACACGCTGGTGTCGAAGTTCGCCGAGTCCGGCGGGCTGGCCGACCTCACCGACAAGAAGTCGGACCTCGGCGGCGACTCGTGGCTGCAGGGCCTGACCGACGCCGGCACGCTCGACGGCAAGCTCTACGGCGTCCCCTACTACGCCGGTGACCGCGCGGTGATCTACCGCAAGGACCTCTTCGCCAAGGCCGGCATCACCAGCCCGCCCACCGACCGGGCGTCCTTCGTCGCGGCCGCGGACAAGCTGCAGCGCACCTTCGGCTCGGACCCGAAGTTCTCCGCGCTCTACTTCCCGGGGCAGTACTGGTACGCCGCGCTGCCGTTCGTCTGGGACGAGGGCGGCGACATCGCGGTCCAGGACGGCGACGCCTGGAAGGGCACGCTCGACTCGGCCGAGTCCCAGGCCGGGCTGAGCTGGCTCAAGGACGTCGTGCAGAAGTACTCCAAGGCCCCGGTCAACGGCAACGAGAACGACAACGACCCGGCCGTCCCGCTCGGCGAGGGCAAGGCCGCCATGATCATCGACCCGGGCTGGAAGGTCGGCGTCGTCACGAAGAACGAGCCGGCGCTGAAGAACCAGATCGCGGTCTTCCCGATCCCGGGCAAGAGCGCGGACCGGACGGCACCGGTCTTCCTCGGCGGGTCCAACCTGGCCGTGGCCGAGGGCAGCGACGCGCCGGACCTGGCGTACGAGTGGGTGAAGCTGCTGGCCGGGGAGAAGGCGCAGACCCAGCTGGCCACCGTCGGCGGCGTGATCCCGAACACGACCTCGCTGCTCGACCTGCACGCCAAGGACCCGATCCTGTCGGTCTTCGACACGGCGGCGAAGAACTCCAAGTTCACCCCGGCCACGCCGAAGTGGGCGAACGTGGAGAGCAGCACGATCCTGCAGGACATGCTGGTCGCCATCTTCAGCGACAAGAAGACGGTCGCGGACGCCACTCGCGACGCCAGCGAGGCGATCACCAAGACGCTGAACGAGTAGGTCCCTCCGAGCCGCTCCCCGGCCGGCCTCCCGCCGGCCGGGGAGCACCTACGGGCCGGCGAGCCGGGAGGAGCGCGAGTGGAACGGGAAGCCACCCCGACCGGGCCGGGACCCGGCGCCGCCCTGGAGTGGACCGATCCGACCGGGCCGGCCGACCCGACCGGCTCGCCGCACGACGGGGCGCGGGACGGCGCCCCGGACCGGGCGGGTCGGGCGCGGGACGGCGCCCCGGACGGGCGGGGCGCGGGACGGCGCCCCGGGCGGCGGGGCGCGGGACGGCGCCCCGGGCGGCGGGGCGCGGGACGGCGCCCCGGGCGGCGGGGCGCGGGACGGCGCCCCGGTGCCCGGCGCCCCGGGCGGCGGGATCGGGGTGGTGGCGGCGGACCTCGCCGCGACCGTGCCGCCGACCGGGGCGGCCGGGGGCGGACCGGTGCCGCCGGTCGCGGCGACCGCCCCGGTGCCGGGCGCCGCCCCGGTCCGGCCCCGGCGCCGCCGCCGGTCCGCCGGCGCCCTTCCGTACACGCTGGTCCTGCCGAGCATCGCCCTGCTGGTCGCGCTGCTCGCGTACCCGCTGGTGGTCCTGGGCCGGGCCTCGTTCCAGAAGCTCGACCTGCGCCAGCTGGTCCGCCGGGAGACCGTCTGGGTCGGCCTGGACAACTACGCGACCATCCTGACCGACCGCGAGTTCTGGTCGGTCACCGTCCGCACGCTGGTCTTCGCCGCGGTCTGCGTCGGGCTCACCATCGCCGCCGGCACCCTGGTCGCGCTGCTCATGCGGCGGATCAGCCGGCCGATGCGGCTGCTCGTCTCCGCCGGGATGCTGCTGGCCTGGGCCACCCCGCCGGTCAGCGCGGCCACCGTCTTCCGCTGGCTCTTCGACGAGCAGTACGGCGTGGTCAACTGGGCCGTCACCGCGCTGACCCCGCTGGACTGGAGCCAGCACTCGTGGTTCGCCGGGCAGCTGCCTGCCTTCACGGTGATCGTGCTCTGCGTCGTCTGGCAGGCCGTTCCGTTCGTCGCGCTGACCCTCTACGCCGGGCTGACCACCATCCCGGAGGAGATCTTCGAGGCGGCCCGGATCGACGGCGCCAACGCCTGGCGCACGTTCTGGTCGGTGACCGGGCCGATGCTCAAGGGGGTCTTCCTGATCCTCACCTCGCTGTCGGTGATCTGGGACCTCAAGGTCTTCATCCAGGTGTACGTGATCACCCGCGGCGGCCCGGACCGGCAGACCGTGCTGATCAACCTCTACACGTACAACCTGGGCTTCGGGGCCAGCCGGTTCGGTCTCGCCTCGGCCGCGGCGGTGATCATGGTGCTGCTGACCCTGTCGGTGACCGTCTGGTACGTCCGGACGATGGTCCGCGTCGGCGAGGAGGACATGTGAGCGTGCTGACCGCGTCGCGGCGGGCGCCGAGCGACGGCCCGCGGCGCCGGGCGCCGGGCGGCCGACGGCGGCGCCGGCGGGGCTCGGTCGCCGCGAACGTCGCCGCCCTGCTCGTCTTCGGCTTCTTCGCCTTCCCGGTCTACTGGATGGTCAGCACCGCGCTGAAGCCGTCCGGCGAGATCCGCACCTTCGACGTCAAGCTCTTCCCGACCACGCTGACGCTCGAGCACTTCCGCACCGCCGTGTCCAGCGCCGGCTTCTGGACCTACTTCCGCAACAGCGTGGTGGTCGCGCTGTCGGTGACCGTGCTGTCCGTGCTGGTCGCGCTGCTCGCCGCCACCGCGGTGGCGCGGTTCCGCTTCCGCGGCCGCCGCGGCTACCTGGTGGCCATCCTCATCGTGATGATGGTGCCGCTGGAGGCGCTGGTCATCCCGATGTACCTGACGCTGCGGGATGCCGACCTGCTCGACCTGCTGCCGATGCTGGTGGCCACGTACATGGCCTTCGTGCTGCCCTTCACGGTCTGGACGCTGCGCGGTTTCGTGGCCGCGCTGCCGGTGGAGCTGGAGGAGGCGGCGATGATCGACGGCGCCTCCCGGTGGGGCGCCTTCTGGCGGATCACCTTCCCGCTGATGGCGCCGGGGCTGATCGCCACCGCGGTCTTCGCCTTCATCCAGGCGTGGAACGAGTTCATCCTCGCGCTCACCCTGATGGAGCGGGACAACCAGACGCTGCCGGTCTGGCTGGGCACCTTCAAGACCGCGCAGGGCACCGACTGGGGCGGGCTGATGGCCGGCTCGACGATCTTCGCGATTCCGGTGGTCATCTTCGCGGTGGTGCTGCAGGGCCGGATCGTCACCGGCGCGGCGGCCGGCGCGGTCAAGGGATGAGGCTCGCCGCCCTCGCCGACGCGGTGCTGCTGCCGGGCTTCGCCGGGACCACCGCGCCGGACTGGGTGCGCCGCCGGGTGGCCGGCGGCCTCGGCGGGGTGGTGCTCTTCGCCCGCAACTGCGAGTCGGCGGCGCAGGTCGCGGCGCTCACCGCCGCGCTCCGGGCGGAGCGGGACGGTCTGGTGGTCGCCACCGACGAGGAGGGCGGGGACGTCACCCGGCTGGACGCGGGGGTCGGCTCGCCGGCGCCGGGGGCGTACGCGCTCGGCGTGGTGGACGACGTCGAGCTGACCCGGGCGGTGTCGGCCGCGGTGGCCGCCCGGCTGGCGGCGGCCGGCGTGACGCTGAACCTGGCCCCGGTCGCGGACGTGAACAGCGCCCCGGACAACCCGGTGATCGGGGTCCGGTCCTTCGGCGCGACCCCGGAGCTGGTGGCCCGGCACGTGGTCGCCGCGGTGGCCGGCACGCAGGCGGCCGGGGTGGCCGCGTGCGCCAAGCACTTCCCGGGCCACGGGGACACCACGGTCGACTCGCACGTCGGGCTGCCGACGGTCCGGGAGCTGGCGGTCGAGCCGTTCCGGGCCGCGGTCGACGCCGGGGTGGCGGCGGTGATGACCGGGCATCTGGTGGTGCCGGGGTACGGGCCGCGGCCGGCGACGCTCAACCCGGCGCTGGTCACCGGGCTGCTCCGCGGCGGGCTGGGCTTCCGCGGCGCGGTCGTCTCGGACGCGTTGGAGATGGGGGCGGTGGCCGGCACGGTGGGGCTGGCCGAGGCCGCGGTGCAGGCGGTGCTGGCCGGGGTGGACGCGCTCTGCCTGGGTGGCGATGAGGCCGGCGAGCCGATCGCGGACGTGGCAAGGGACGCGCTGGTGGCGGCGGTGCGGTCCGGGCGGCTGGCCGAGGAGCGCCTCGGCGAAGCCGCCGCCCGGACCGCCACCCTCGGCGCCGCCTTCGCCGCCCGCGCCCTGGAGCGGGCGCCGGCCACAGCGGGGACCCGGACCCGTGCGGCCAGCCGGACCGGAGCCGGCACGGCCGACGGGAGCGCGGCCAGCACCGGGCCGGCACGGCGCGGGAGCGCGGCCGGCGGCGGGGCCAGTGCGGCGTACGGGAGCGCGGCCGGCGGCGGGTCCGGCGGGCCGGAGGGCGGGCTCGGGGCGTTGGGATTGGCGGCGGCGCGGCGGGCGCTGCGGGTGGTCGGGGACGTCCGGGTCGGCGCGGCGCCGGTCCTGGTCGAGCTGGACCCGGCGCCGACGATCGCGGTCGGCCGGACGGCCTGGGGGCTGACCGGGCTGCTGCCCGGCGCGGTCGAGCACCGGCTGGGACCGGACGACCCGGTGCCGCCGCTGCCGGCGGACCGGCCGGTGGTGGTGGTCGCCCGCGACGCCACCCGGGTCGGCTGGGTCGGCCGCGCGGTGACCGCGCTGCTCGCGGCCCGGCCGGACGCGGTGGTGGTGGAGATGGGCCTGCCCGGGCCGCCGCCGCCCGCCCGCGGCTGGGTCGCCACCGCCGGCGCCTCCCGGGCGAGCGCACTCGCCGCCGCCGAGGTCCTCACCGGCGCGACCCCGTGACCGAGGCGGCCGACCCTGCCCCTGGCGCCTCTTCCGGCGGAGCAGAGGCGCAGCCGCTCGTGGCCGCCGCCCGGGGCACCGTGGTGGGCGTGGACGCCGGAGGGACGGGGAGTCGGGCGGTGGTGGTGCGGGACGGGGCCGTGGTGGAGCGGCGCGATCTCGGCCCGCTCAACCTGATCCTGCACGCGGACGCGATCGACCGCCTCGCCGCGCTGCTCGCGGCGACGGGCGCGACCGCGGCCGGGCTGGGCCTGGCCGGGCTCCGGTCGGCCGCGGACGCCGAGCGGGTGGCCGCCGAGCTGACCGCGCGGACCGGCGCCCGGATCGCGGTCGGCGACGACACCGACGCGGCGCTCGCCGGCGCCTTCCGCGGCGCGCCGGGCGTGGTGGTGATCGCCGGCACCGGCTCCGGCGCGGCCGGCCGGGACGCCGCCGGCCGGGTGGCCCGGGTCGGCGGGCACGGCTTCCTGCTCGGCGACGAGGGCAGCGGCTACTGGATCGGCCGGGAGGCGGTCCGCGCCGCGCTGCGGGCCCACGACGGCACCGGTCCGCCGACCGCACTGGTCGAGGTGGTGCGGGCCGCCTTCGGGGACCTGGCCGCGGCCGAGCGGCAGGTGCACGAGCAGCCCACCGACCGGCAGCTGCTGGCCCGGCTGGTGCCCGCGGTGGCCGCCGCGGCCGCCGGGCACACCCCGGCCGACCCGCCCACGCCCACGCTCGGACACGGCACGCCCGGGCCGGCCGGACCCGGCGACCGGGAGGCGGAGCGGATCCTCGCCGAGGCGGCCGCGCACCTGGTCGACCTGGCCACCGCGGTCCGCGCCCGGCTCGGCCCGCTCCCGGTCGCCGGCGCCGGCGGCATCTTCCGGTGCGCCCCGGTCCGCGACGCCTTCACCGCCGCCACCGGCGCCACCACCCCCGCCGAACCCCCCGAGCTCGGCGCCCTCCGCCTCCTCGACCGCTGACGATCACGTTTGCGCGCTGGCTCGCTCAGAAACCCCGCCGTACCGGCGTGTCGGAACGAGGACGCGCGCAAACGTGATCAGTCGAGCTGGGGGCCTTCGGTGCGGGTGCGCTTGAGCTCGTAGAAGTGGGGGTAGCCGGCGAGCAGGCGGGCGCCGTCCCAGAGCCGGGTCGCCTCGTCGCCGGTCGGGATGCGGGACAGCACCGGGCCGAAGAAGGCGGTCCCGTCCACGTGGATGACCGGCGTGCCCACCTCGTAGCCCACCGGGTCCATGCCCTGGTGGTGCGACGCCCGCAGCGCCTCGTCGTACTCGGTCGAGTCGAACGCGTCGGCCAGCTCGGCCGGCAGCCCCGCGTCGGCCAGCGCGGCGACCACCGTGTCCCGGCCGAGGCCCTCCTTGCCGTGGTGGATCCGGGTGCCCAGCGCGGTGTAGAGCGGGGCCAGCACCTCGTTGCCGAGCTTCTGCTCGGCCGCGATCGCGACCCGGACCGGTCCCCAGCCGGTGTCCAGCAGCTCGCGGTAGCGCTCCGGCAGGTCGTCGCGGCCCTCGTTGAGCACCGACAGCGACATCACGTGGAAATGCAGGTCGACAGGCCGGACCTCGGCCACCTGGAGCATCCAGCGGGAGGTGATCCACGCCCAGGGGCACAGCGGGTCGAACCAGAAGTCAACCCTCGTCCGCTCGTCCGCCACGCTTCCTCCTCGATCGATCCTGGTGTCCGGTCCCGACCATGACCAGCGCCGGGACCCGGACCGGCATTCCCCGGACCGGCCGCCATGTCAGACTCGACGGATGGGCGTCCCCAACCTCACCCGCACCGAGGCGCGCACCCGCGCCGACCTGCTCGCGGTCACCTCGTACGAGGTGGAGCTCGACCTCACCGACGGCGGCGGGAAGCCCGGGGAGCGCACCTTCCTCTCCCGCACCACGGTGCGCTTCACCGCGCGGCGCCCGGGCGAGGCGAGCTTCGTGGACGTCATCGCGGCCGGCTTCCGCGAGGTGACGCTCAACGGCGAGCCCGTCGACACCACCGGCTACACGCCGGAGACCGGCATCGCGCTGCCCGCCCTGGCCGCGGACAACGTGCTGGTGGTGGACGCCGACTGCCTCTACACCAACACCGGCGAGGGGCTGCACCGCTTCGTCGACCCGGTGGACGGGGCGGTCTACCTCTACTCGCAGTTCGAGACCGCGGACGCCAAGCGGATGTACGCCTGCTTCGACCAGCCGGACCTCAAGGCGCCGTTCACGCTCACGGTGACCGCGCCGTACGACTGGGAGGTGGTCTCCAACGGCCGCGCGGTCGAGCGGCACGAGGGCATCGGCGGCGCCCAGGTGGTCCGCTTCGCCACCACTCCCCCGCTCTCGCCGTACGTGACGGCGCTGGTGGCGGGGCCGTACCACAAGGTCACCGACACCCACGACGGCATCGACCTCGGCGTCTACTGCCGGGCCTCGCTGGCCGAGCACCTGGACGCCGAGGAGATCCTGCTGGTCACCAAGCAGGGCTTCGACTGGTATCACCGGGCCTTCGACTACCGCTACCCGTTCGACAAGTACGACCAGCTCTTCGTCCCGGAGTTCAACGCCGGCGCGATGGAGAATGCGGCCTGCGTGACCTTCCTGGAGGACTACGTCTTCCGGTCGAAGGTGACCGACTACTCCTACGAGCGGCGCGCCGAGACGATCCTGCACGAGATGGCGCACATGTGGTTCGGCGACCTGGTCACCATGCGCTGGTGGGACGACCTCTGGCTGAACGAGTCGTTCGCCACCTTCGTCTCGGTGCTCTGCCAGGCGCAGGCGACCCGGTGGACCTCGGCCTGGACCACGTTCGCGAACATCGAGAAGACCTGGGCGTACCGGCAGGACCAGCTCTCCTCCACCCACCCGATCGCCGCCGACATCCCGGACGTGCAGGCGGTGGAGGTCAACTTCGACGGGATCACGTACGCGAAGGGCGCCAGCGTGCTCAAGCAGCTGGCCGCCTACGTGGGGATCGAGGAGTTCCTGCGGGCGATGCGGGTCTACTTCCGCCGCCACGAGTACGGCAACACCACGCTGGCCGACCTGCTCCGCGCGCTGGCCGAGGAGTCCGGCCGGGACCTGTCGCAGTGGTCCACGCAGTGGCTGGAGACCGCCGGGATCAACACCCTGCGGGCCGACTTCACCCTGGACGAGCAGGGCCGGTACGCCTCCTTCGCGGTGCTGCAGGGCGCGGCCGAGCCGGGCGGCGGGCCGCGGCGCGACCACCGGCTGGCGATCGGGCTCTACAACGCCGACGGGGCCAAGGTGGTGCGCTCCGGGCGGGTGGAGATCGACGTCAGCGGCCCGCGCACCGAGGTGCCGGAGCTGGTCGGGGAGGCCCGGCCGGACCTGCTGCTGATCAACGACGACGACCTGACGTACGGGAAGGTCCGGCTGGACGACCGCTCGCTGGCCACCGCGGTGGCCCGGGTGGCCGACATCGACGACCCGCTGCCCCGGGCGCTGTGCTGGGGCGCGGCCTGGGACATGACCCGGGACGGCGAGATGGCCGCCCGGGACTACGTGGCGCTGACCCTGGCCGGCATCCAGGGCGAGACCGAGATCGGCGTGGTGCAGTCGCTGCAGGGCAAGCTGCGCAGCGCGCTGGACCGGTTCGCCGACCCGGGCTGGACGCCCGACGGGTGGGCCCGGCTGGCCGCGCTCGCGGCGGAGGCGATGCGGGCGGCCGAGCCGGGCTCGGACCACCAGCTCGCCTGGACCCGGACCTTGGCGGCGGCCGCGCGCACGCCGGAGCACGTCGCGGTGCTGCGCGGGCTGCTCGACGGCACCGACCCGGTGCCCGGCCTGGCCGTGGACGCCGACCTGCGCTGGACGCTGCTGCAGGCGCTGGTCGCGGTCGGCGCGGCCGGCGACGCGGAGATCGACGCCGAGCTGGAGCGCGACCCGACCGCGTCCGGGCAGCGCCGGGCGGCGACCGCGACCGCGCTGCGGCCGACCGCCGCGGCCAAGGCGGAGGCGTGGCGGCGGGCCACCGAGGACGACGAGCTGCCCAACGCGATCAACGAGGCGATCATCGCCGGCTTCCACCACCCGGCCCAGCACGAGCTGACCGCGCCGTACGTGCAGCCGTACTTCGCCGTCATCCAGGACGTGTGGGAGCGGCGGACCAGCGAGATCGCCCAGAACGTGGTCGTCGGCCTGTTCCCGGACGCGCTCGCGCCGGAGACGGTGGCGGCGGCGGACGCGTTCCTGGCCGACGGGTCGGTGCCGCCGGCGCTGCGCCGGCTGGTCGCCGAGGGCCGGGACGACGTGCTGCGGGCGCTGCGGGCCCGGGAGCGGGACGCCACCGCCGGCTGAGCCGGGCGGTCTTGACCTGCTGGGCCGAATGGGTGTAGCCGGCTGGCGGCTCGTGCCCGACTTATGCCACGGTGTCACTCATGGGGCGCGAAAAGGTCTGTGTGGTCGGTGCCGGCAGCAGCGGGTTGACGGTGACGAAGAACCTGCTGGAGTACGGCTTCGCCGTCGACACCTACGAGCAGGCCGGCGAGGTCGGCGGCAACTGGAACTTCGGCGGCCCCACCAGCCGGGTCTACGAGAGCACGCACGCGATCTCGTCCAAGCCGTTCACCCAGTACCCCGACTTCCCGATGGCCGACGAGCTGCCCGACTACCCGCACCACTCCCAGCTGCAGGACTACCTCCAGGCGTACGCGCGGCACTTCGAGCTCGGGCCGCACCTGCGCTTCGGGCACCGGGTCGCCCGGGCCGCGCCGGCCGGGGACGGCTGGGACGTCACCGTGCTGCCGCCCGGCGGCGGCGAGGTGACCCGCCGGTACGACGCGCTGGTCGCCGCGAACGGGCACAACTGGCACCCGAAGCTGCCCCGGCACCCGGGCACCTTCAGCGGCGAGGTGCTGCACTCGGCCGACTACAAGAGCGCGGACGTGCTGCGCGGCAAGCGGGTGCTGGTGGTCGGCGCCGGCAACACCGGCTGCGACATCGCGGTGGAGGGCGCCCTGCACGCCGAGCGGACCTTCCACTCCAGCCGGCGGGGCTACTGGTACGTGCCGAAGTACATCGCCGGCCGGCCGGCCGACCAGATCGGCGACCTGCTGCTCGCGCTGCGGCTGCCGCTGCGGCTGCGGCAGTGGGCCATCGCGGCGGTGCTGCGCGGCTTCGTCGGCGACCTCGCCTCCTACGGGCTGCCCCGGCCGGACCACCGGCCGCTGGAGACCCACTCGATCATCAACAGCCAGCTCGTCTACCACCTCGGCCACGGCTCGATCACCCCGAAGCCGGACGTGGCCCGCTTCGACGACGACCGGGTGGTCTTCACCGACGGCAGCGCCGAGCAGGTCGACCTGGTCATCTACGCGACCGGCTACCGGGTCCGCTTCGAGTTCCTGGACCGGGAGCACCTCAACTGGCGGGACGGCCGGCCGCACCTCTACCAGCAGGTCTTCACCCCGCGGCACGCCTCGCTGGCCGTCGCCGGGCTGGTGCAGACCGACTCCGGGCAGTTCGCGGTGGCGCACTGGCAGGCGGTGGCGATCGCCGAGCTGCTGCGCAGCCGGCCGGCCGCGGCCCGGGCGTTCCTGGCCCGGGCGGCCCGGCGGCTGGACCGGCGGTGGACCGGCGGCGCCCGGTACGCGGACTCCACCCGGCACTGGTTCGAGGTGGCGCACCAGCACTACCTGAGCGGGCTGGAACGGACCATCGCCGAGCTGCGGGCGGCCCGGTGAGCCGGGTCCGGGGGGTGATGCGCCGGTGGGACTGGGCCGTCCCGCCGCCGCCGGTGCACCGGGAGCTGCTCAGCGCGCTGCCGGCCATGGACACCCGCTGCCCGCCGCTGCTGTTCGTCTCGGGGACGGGTGCCGGGGCTTTCGCGCCCGTCTGGCTGCCGGCGGCGGCGGACCGGGGCTTCCCGGCGTACGCGGTCTCGCTGCGGGGCCACGGCGGCAGCGGCGGCGGCGAGCTGCGCGCCCGGACGCTGCTGCGCGACTACGAGCACGACGTGCTGCAGGCGGCGGTGGCGGCGCCGGTGCGGCCGGTGCTGGTCGGGCACGGGCTCGGCGCGCTGGTGGTGGCCCGGGTGCTGGCCCGCTACCCGGCGCGGGCCGCGGTGCTGCTCGCCCCGCCGGCCCGGTCGACGCTCCCGACCGGGCCGGAGCCGGCGCTGGTGCGCTGGCAGGCGACGCTGTCCCGGCCCGCGGACCCGCCGCGGGGCAACCCGCCGATCCTGGTGGTCGGCGACCGCACCGGGTCGGGCGCCGCGGTGCGGCGAGCCGCCCGCGCGTACCGCAGCACGCCGGTCTGGGTGGACCGGCTGGACCCGGCCGACCCGCGGCCGCTGCGGCTGGTGCTCGACTGGGTGGCCCGGGCGGCGCCGCCGGTGGCGGTCTAGCGCCCGGGCGGCGCCGCCGGTGGCGGACTAGCGCGCCCGGGCGGCGCCGGTCGGGCGGTGCCTAGTGCGGCGCGGCGCCCGGGCGGCGCTCGAGCCGACCGGACTGGTCGGAGAGCATGCGCAGCCCGCTGACGATGCCGCCGACCAGGTCGCCGAGGGAGAACGAGGCGCGCATGGACAGCGCGGCCAGCGCGCAGGCCCGGTCCGGCAGCCGGCGGGCGGACAGCTCGCCGGTGACGATGTGCAGCACCCGCTGGCCGGGCGAGACCGCGAGCAGCACCCCGTTGCGCGCCTTGGCGCCGAGCCCCGCGTGCAGCCGCTCGGCGTGCTGCCGGGTCGGCTCGTCCAGCGCCCCGACGTACACGCTGAAGTCGAGGCCGGTCTCCCGGCTGGCCATGGTGAGCGCCTCGTCCAGCCGGGACAGCTGCCGCGGCGAGAACGGGCCGGGGGTGCGGCCGACCACGGCCGCGGTGCGGTCGACCACGGCGCTGTCCGGTGAGCCGCCACCGGCGACGCCGCGCCCGGGCGCCGCCTCGCGCGGGCCGAGCTCCGCGTCCGGGCCGTTGTCCCCGCCCGGGTGCGTCACGGTCCCGCGGCTGAGCTCACCACTCACCATTGGCCCCACCCCTCGCCGTGCCCGTGCGGGCGTCGAGCAGCGTCGCGGACTCCGGCGCCGGCACCCCGCCGGGCAGCTCCCGCCGGCCGCTGGCGGCCGCGATCGCGGCCCGGCCGGCCGCGGAGCCGGCGGGCGCGTCGACATCCGGCCGCGCGACATACCAGACCGGCTCGTGGTCCCACGGCCGGCCGACCCGGTAGCGCGGCGTGCGCGTGGCGCCCGGCGCGAAGATCAGCAGCGCCAGCACACCCAGGCAGGCGAGCGGCAGCACGCCGAACACCAGCACGGTCTCCCACACGGTCACGGCGTTACGGTAGCGAACCCGGCTGCCGTCGGCGCCGCCACCCCGCCGATCAGTCGGCCCAACCGGGCGCCCGGCGGTCCACCCAGGGGCGGGCGTCCTCCAGCTGCGCCGACAGCATGATCAGCGTGGCCTCCTGGGCCGGCCGGCCGGCCAGCATCACGCCGATCGGGAGCACCGGCTGCTCGTCGGTGGCCTCGGTCCAGTGCAGCGGCAGCGACACCGCCGGCTGGCCGGTCACGTTGTAGACCGCGGTGAACGGGGTGAAGCGCTCCTGCCGGGCGAAGTCCTCGGCCGGGTCATCGGCCGCGGTGAAGTGCCCGACCGGCACCGGCGGGCTGGCCAGCGTCGGGCTGAGCACCGCGTCGTACCCGGCCGTCCGGGTGATCCACTGCCGGGTGAGCATCTGCAGCCGGGCCATCGCCTGGACGAACTCGGGTCCCGAGGTGGCGGCGCCGCGCTCCCGCAGCCACCGGGTCAGCGGCTGCAGCTCGCCCTCCCGGCCCGGCTCGACCGGGGCGCCCTGGGAGGCGACCCCCCACACCGTCTCGAACAGCGGGATCACGTCCGGCGGGAACGGCGCGTCGACGTCCTCGACCTCGTGGCCGAGCTCGACCAGCGCCCGGGTCGCCTCCTCGTACGCGGCCAGGCAGTCGGGATGCACCTCGGTCTGCGCCACCACCGGGGTCGCCCACCGGCCGATGCGCAGCGTGCCGGGGTCTCGTCCCGCGTACGACAGGAAGGTCTCGCCGCCGGTCAGCGGCGGCGCCCAGTGCGGGTCGCCGGGCATCGGCACCGCCATCGCGTCCAGCAGCGCGGCCGCGTCGCGGACGTTGCGGGCGAGCGGACCGTTCCAGGCCAGGCCGGTGGTGTCGCCGCCGACCGGGCCGTTGCTGACCCGGCCGCGGGAGACCTTGATGCCGACCAGCCCGCACACGCTGGCCGGGATGCGGATCGAGCCGCCACCGTCGCTGCCCTGCGCGAACGGCACCAGCCCGGCGGCCACCGCGGCCCCGGCCCCGCCGCTGGACCCGCCGGCGGACCGGCTCGGGTCCCACGGCGTGCGCGCCGGCGGCGCGACCACGGGCTCGGTGTAGCAGGGCAGGCCGAACTCCGGGGTGTTGGTCTTGCCGAGGCTGATGGTGCCGGCCCGGCGGAGCAGCTCGACCACGTGGTCGTCGACGGGCGGCACGAACTGCTCGTACACCCGGGAGCCGAGGGTGGTCCGCACGCCGGCGGTGAGGTTGAGGTCCTTGATCGCGGTCGGCACCCCGAACAGCGCCGGCAGCAGCGCCGGGTCCTCCGCGGCGACCCGCGCCTCGGCGTCCTTGGCCTGCTCCCGGGCGGCGTCCTCGGTGACCGTGACGAACGCGCCGAGCTCGTCGTTGCGCCGGTGCAGCCGGGCCAGGTGGTGGTCGACCAGCTCGACCGGGCTGACCTCGCGCCGCCGGACGGCGCCCGCCTGCTCCAGAGCGGTCAGATCGTGCAACTCGGCCATGACCGACCTTATCGCCGCCCGGGTAGGGCAGGATGTCGGGGTGGCTGACGCCCTGAGCCGGGAGCACGCGGAGGAGCTGGACCGGTCCGACCCGCTGGCCGGCTTCCGGGACCGCTTCGTGCGGCCCGAGGAGGACCTGCGCTACCTGGACGGCAACTCGCTGGGCCGGCTGCCCCGGGCCACCGTCGACCGGCTCGCCACGGTGGTCACCGAGGAGTGGGGCCGCGGGCTGATCCGGTCCTGGTCGTCCTGGATCGGGCTGTGCCGCTCCGTCGGCGACGCCATCGCCGCCTCGGTGGTGGGCGCCCGGCCCGGCGAGGTGGTCGTGTCCGACTCCACCACGGTCAACCTCTACAAGCTGGCCGCGGCCGCGCTCGACGCCCGGCCGGGGCGGAGCGTGGTGCTCGGGTCGGCGGACGAGTTCCCGACGGACCGGTACGTGCTGGAGGGGCTGTGCTCCGCCCGCGGGCTCTCGCTGCGGTCGGTGCCGACGGACATCGACGAGGGGCTCTCGGTGTCCGCCGTGCGGGAGGCGCTGGACTCCTCGGTGGCGCTGGTCTGCCTGTCCCAGGTGGCATACCGGTCCGGCGCGCTGGCCGACCTGGCGGCGATCACCGAGGCCGCGCACTCGGTGGGCGCGCTGGTGCTGTGGGACCTGTCCCACTCCGGCGGCTCGGTGCCGGTCGACCTGGCCCGGGCCCGGGCCGACCTGGCGGTGGGCTGCACGTACAAGTACCTCAACGGCGGGCCGGGCGCGCCCGCCTACCTCTACGTCCGCGCCGACCTGCAGGACTCGCTGCGGCAGCCGATCCAGGGCTGGTTCGGGACCGTGGACCAGTTCGGGATGGGACCGGCGTACGAGCCGGTGCCCGGGATCGACCGCTTCCTGGTCGGCTCGCCGCCGATCCTCGCGGTGGCCGCGGTGGAGGAGGGCGTCCGGCTGACCGCGGAGGCGGGCATCGACCGGCTGCGGGCCAAGGGCATGGCGATGACGTCCTACCTGGTCACCCTGGCCGACGAGTGGCTGGCCCCGCTCGGCTTCCGGCTGGCCTCGCCGCGCGACCCGGCCCGGCGCGGCTCGCACGTCTCGCTGCACCACCCGGAGGCCTGGCAGGTCTGCCAGGCGATGATCGACCGCGGCGTGGTGCCGGACTACCGGACGCCGGACCGGCTGCGGCTCGGGCCGGCGCCGCTGACCACCCGGTACGTCGACGTGCACGACGCGCTGGCGCTGGTCCGTGATCTGGTGGCGGCCGGCGACCACCTCAAGTACCCGGCCGAGCCGGGTCGGGTGACCTGAGCCGACGCCGTCCCCGGCGCCGTGCCGGCGCGGTGCCGGCGCGGTGCCGTCCCGGCGCCGGTCCCGGCGCGGTCCTGGCGGTCGCGGCGCGGTCCCGGCGCGGGCTCGGCGCGGTCTGCTAGGCGCTGTCGCGGCGGGGGCGGCGGCGCTCCAGCACGATGGCCAGCGTGGGGCACTGCTGGGCGGCGCGCTGGGCGTGCCCCTCCAGCTCGGCCGGCACCTCGGCGACCACCGGCGACGGGAAGCCCCACTCGTCCACGGTGAGCAGCTCGGGCAGCAGCTCCGCGCACAGCCCGTGCCCGTCGCAGGTGATCGGGTTGACCCGGAGGCGCAGCCGGCCGGCCCGGGACGGTGACTGCGGGGGCTTGGCCGGCGGCTGTTGCGGCTGCGGCTGCGCCCGGGTCGGCTTCGGCGGCTTGCGGGCGCGGGAAGCGCTGGGCAGCGGCGGGGTGGGCCGGCGGGTGACGTAGCCGGACAGCGGCGGGTCCGGCGGCGGGACGTACGCCGCCGGCGGGGTCGGCGGGATTGGCGTGGCTGTCGGGGTCGGGCGCTGGTACGCCGCCGGCGCCTGCGCAGCCTGCTGGGGCGGCTCGTAGGCGGGCGCCGCCTCGTAGGCGGGCGCCGCGGGCTGGACCGGCGCCTCGTAGGCCGGCGGCGGCTCGTAGGCAGGCGGCGGCTCGTAGGCCGGCGGCGGCTCGTAGGCCGGCGGCGGCTCATAGGCGGGCGGCTCGTAGGCGCGGCGGCGCCTCGTAGGCGGGCGCCGCGGGCTGGACCGGCGGCTCGTAGGCGGGCGGCGAGGGCTGGGCCGGCGGCGACTGATACGCCGGACGCTCGTACACCGGCCGCTCGTGGGCCGGCGGCGCCCCGTGACCCGACGGGGACTCGTAGGCGGGCGCCGCACGGTAGCGGGCGGCTCGTACGCCGGCGGCTCGTACCGCGGCGGCTCGTAGGCCGGCGGCGGGGGCTGAGCCGCCGGCGACCGGTACGCCGCCGGGCGCTCGTACCCGGGCGACTCGTACGCCGGTGCCGGCCGGTACGCCGCCGGCTCGTCGGCGGCCGGCTGGTACGGCGACGGCGGCTCGTAGGCCGGCGCCGCCCGGTACGCGGCCGGCGCCTCGTAAGCCGGCGCCTCGTAGGCCGGCGGCTCGTAAGCCGGCGGCTCGTACTGCCGCGCTGCGTACCGCGGCGCCTCGTAGCCCGGCTCGGCGCGGGGCCGCTCATACCGGGGCGCCTCGTAGCCCGGCCGGGGAGCCGTCCCGTACCGCGGCTCCTCGACCAGCTCGTCCTCGTCGTCGGGCCGCCGGTGCCGGCTCACCGGGCCGCCGCCCGGCGGCGCGGGCGGCGCTCCTCCGGCACCGGCAGCACGCCGCGCAGCGGCCGCCCGCACCAGCCGTTGAGGTGCCGCTGGACGTCCTCGGCGAACACCTCCAGCGCGCTGGCGACCAGCCCGGCCGTCCCGTCCGGGTGGGTGCACGCGCCGCGGCCGGCCACCGAGGAGCACCAGCGGTGCAGCCGCTGCACCGTGCCGGGGTCGCCGCTGCCGGTGGCCAGCGCGGTCAGCGCGCCGGCGATCGCGGGCAGCCCGTTGAGGCAGGCGCCGCACTGCCCGGCGGACTGCTCGGCCAGGTAGCGGGCCAGCCGGGCGGTCTCGTCCAGCCCGCAGGCCCGGTCCGGCAGCGCGATCACGATGCCGGCGCCGAGCGTGCCGCCGACCGCGGCCATCCCGGCGTGCGACAGCGGCGCGGCCAGCGCGGTGGCCGCCGGCAGCCAGCGCCCGGCGCAGCCGCCGACCAGCACCGCGCCGACCGGCTCGGTCAGCCAGCCCACCGCGGACAGCGCCTGCTCGACGGTCGCGCCGACCGGCACCTCGACCACCGCCGGCTGCGCCACCGCCCCCCGCACGGTGAGCACCAGCGTGCCCGGCTCCTCGGGCGCGCCGACCCGGCGGAACCAGCCGCTGCCGTGCCGGGCCAGCAGGCCGAGGTTGGCCAGCGTCTCCACGTTCTGCACCAGGGTCGGGCGGCCCTTCACCCCGCGTTCGGCGGTGTGCGGCGGCCGGAAGACGGGCAGCGCCGCCCCGCCGGAGAGGTGCTGGGCGGTCGCCGACGACTCGCCGGTCACGTACCGGTCGGGCGCGGCGACGAGCTTCATCGGCACCTCGTCCAGCCGGGCCCGGCGCCGCTCGGCCAGCGCCCGTTCCATCACCTCGAGCACGCCCGGGCGCTCCACCACATACACCATCACCTGGCGGGCCTCGACCGCCTCCGCGGCGACCTGGGCACCGTCCAGCACGAGGTGCGGCAGCCGGCTGATCAGGAAGGCGTCCTTCTCCCCCAGCGGGTCGCCGGCGGCACCGTTGACGACCACCACGGCCTTGCCCCGGACCGCCCGGACCGACCGGATCTTCGCCTCCACCGGGAAGCCGGCCCCGCCGCGGCCGCGCAGCCCGCTCTCCGCGATGAGCCGGAACGCGCCCGCCGCCCGCAGCGGTCCGTGCGCACGCTGGTGGTCGGCCAGCGACTGCGGCCGGCCGTCCGGACGCACGGACGCGAGCAACCGGGGCACCCCACCGGCCGGCGCGGCCGGCTCGCCGACCGGGGCCGGCTCCGCGACCTGGCGGCTGCGCCACGCCCCGGTCGGCCACTCGCCGGTGATCTCCCCGGCCGCCGCCGCGGCCGGCGCCCGCTGCCCCGGGAACGGCTCGGCCACCCACTCCCCGGTGGCCTGCGGGTCCGGCCAGGACCCCCGCCCGTGGCCGGTGCGGGACCGCCAGGTCGGCTGGGCGGTCACTTGCTGCTCACCGCCGGCGGCGTACCGGCGCGCTTCGACCAGCCGGGCGCGAACGGTCCCTGCTTGGCCCAGGCGAAGACGACCGCGACCGCGCAGGCGGTCACCACCACCGCGCCGGCGCGCAGCACCGCCCGCCGCGGCCAGCCCTCGACGATCCGCCAGGCCACCGCCAGCAGCACCAGGGCGACGCAGGCGACGACGATCCAGACCGCCCAGCCCTTCCGGGTGTCCGTGCCGGTGCCGAGGCTGTGCACGATCGCCAGCGGCCAGCACGCGTACGCGGTCCAGTGGATCGCCCGCCACGTCCCGTACCCGATCCGGTGCCGCAGCTCGCTGGTCACCACCAGCGCGACGAGCAGGTCGGAGGCGAGCACGCCGAGCCCCAGCCAGATCGGCCGGTACGACCCCACGAACGGGATGAACGAGTCGGTGATCGTGATCGTGACGAAGTCGTCCAGGATCACCGCGACGATGTGGATGCCCAGCAGCACCAGCACGAACAGCGAGATGTTGCGGTGCAGCGCCTGGGTGACGAAGCGGGGCCAGCCGGCCGTGGACATCCGGGTGCTCGACCCGATGCCGAGGACCAGGCTGAGGGTGATGAGGACCAGGCTGATGAAGCCGGTCGCCCGGGCCACGAACCAGGTCAGCTGCGGGTCGGTGAGCAGGTCCGTCACCCGCTGCCCTCCCGCCGGTCCGCGTCCGCGTCGGAGCCGGCGTCCCGGTGCCGGTCCGGTGGCCAGCCCGCCACCCGGTACACGGTCCCGGCGGAGTCGACCAGACGAGACGGTAACCCGAGCTCGACCAGCCAGCCCGGGGCGCCCCGGCCCCGGACGATCGCGGCGGTGCTGGCTGTGTTGGCGTCGACACAGCTCGCCGCGGTCACGGTCACCGTCCGCCAGACCGGCTCGGCCGGCCGGCCGGTGCGCGGGTCGAGGACGTGGTGGTACGTGTCGCCACCGCGGCGCCACCGGCGGACCGCGGTGCTCGACGTGGCCAGCCCGCCGCCGTGCAGCTGGATCACCGGGCCGGCCGGGCCGGGGCGGGTGACGCCGGTGCGTTCGGTGTCGTCGGTGAGCCGGACCGGCCAGCCCCGGGCGGGCACCGGGCCGGCCGCGGCGAGGTCGCCGCCGACGTTGACCAGCACGCCCGCGCCGGTGGCGGCCGCGATCGCGGCGGCCGCGCGGTCGACGGCCAGCGCCTTGGCGGTGGCGCCGAGGTCGAGCGCGGTGCCGGCCGGGATCCGGAGCGTGCCGGCGGCCCGGTCCAGCTCGACCTCCTGCCAGGCCCCGGGCCGGGGCTCGGCCGGCGCGGCGGCCGGGCGGTCGGCGGGCAGCGTCTCGTAGTCGGCGTCGTAGCCGGCGGCGGCGAGCGCGGCGCCCAGCGTGGGGTCGACGTCGCCGCCGGTCTGCGCGGCCGCGGTCAGCGCGACCTCGACGGCCTCGGCGAGCAGGTCGGAGACGCTGACGGTACGGCCGGCGGCCGCGTTGACCGCGACCAGCTCGGAGTCGTCCCGGAACCGGCTGCAGGCGACGTCGATCGCGGCCAGCTCGGCCCGCAGCGCCCGGACCGCGGTGCCGAGCGCGGCCGCGCGGCCGGCGAGCAGCAGCTCCCCGTACGTCCCGTACGCCTCGAACCGGCTCCGCACCACCGACGCCCCACGGCCGCCCCGGGCCGCCCGGGCCTCGGACTCCCCCGCGCCGCCCCGAGCCGCCCGACCCCCGGACTCCCCCGCGCCGCCGTCGAGCCGCCGCCCCCGGCGAACCAGCCACCTCCCCCGTACCACCGCCGAGGCGGGCCGGTCCGGGCGAAGCACCCGTCGCCGAGCCGGACCCACCGCCGCGGACCGTCGCCCCGAGCGGCCCACCCGCCGAGCCGGACGCACCGTCGCCGAGGCGAACCGCGGCGGGCGTACCGGCGGATGGGTCCGGGCGGGAAGCGCCCGGCGCGAGCAGCTGCTCGCGCCGGGCGGCGGATCTCCCGGTGCCGCTCGGCACCGGCGTCGTGTCGACCGTGCTCACGACCCTCCGGTCGGGGTGGGCTCCGGCGGAGGCGGCGTCGTCGGCTCCGGCTCGGGCGGCGGCGGCGCCTCGCTGGTCGGCGGCGCGGGCGGCGGCTTCGGCGCGGTGCTGGTCTTGGTGGGCTTCGGCGCCGGCGGCGGCGTGCTCTCGGTGCGCCGCGGGGCCGGCGGCGGCGCGCTGCTGGACCCGTCCGACCCGCCGGTCGGCGCCGCCGGCGCGATGGTCGCCTTCTTGCGTGGTGTCGCCTTCGGCGCCGGCCGCGTCGCCCGGGACGCCGCCGGCGACTTGCGCGCGCCCGGCGCCGGCTTGACCGTCCCGGCCGGCTTGACCTCCGCGACCGGTTTCTGGGCCGGCGTCGCGTTCGCGATCGCCGCCGCCAGGGCGCCGGTCGCGATCACCGAACCGGCTGCCACCCCCTTGCTGACCAGCGACAGCCGCCGCAGGGCGCGATCGCGGTGGTGGGTGGGGGGAGAAGCCATCGAGTTCCTCTCAGCGCGTGCGTGACCAAGGCCAAGTCCCCCCGTGACCGGCCGCTCCGACGCGGCCAAACCCGGCACTGCGCCCACCCGCCGCACCGGTCCGGAGCCCGCCTCACCGCGCGCTCCGGGTCCTGCGAAACCGCCCGTCGCGGCGGTCCGCGGAAGTTTGTATCAAGGAAAGGTAACGATGGCGAGCGGCATCACCGTAAGGCTTCAAACAACGACGCCCCGTCGTCGTACGACCGGGCGTCCGTCTCAGGCTGTCGCGGCTTCGCCGTCGTCCAGGTAGGCCTGCCACCGGGGATCCGGGGTGCGGAATCCGAGCACCCGCCAGGCCGTCCCGGACGGGGCTCTTGGCGCCGTCCGCAGGCGCCAGCCGAGCTCCCCGATCGCGCGGTCGGCCTTGGTGTGGTTGCACCGCGCGCAGGAGGCGACCACGTTGTCCCAGGCGTGGGCTCCGCCGCGGCTGCGCGGCACGACGTGGTCGAGGGAGGTGGCGGCGGCCCCGCAGTAGACGCAGCGGCCGCCGTCCCGGGCGAAGACCGCCCGGCGGGTCAGCGGCACCTGCGCCCGGTACGGCACCCGGACGTAGCGGGTGAGCCGGACGACCGCCGGGATCCGGACGGCCGTGGTGACGCTGTGAAATGCGCCGTCCCCGTCTTCGACGGGGACGGCCTTCTCGGTGAGCACGAGTACTACGGCACGGCGGGAGGACACGACGCACAGCGGCTCGTACGTCGCGTTGAGCAGCAACGTGACGGACACGTGCGCGACCACGGGCTCACCTCCCGGAGGTGACCAACAGTCAACCCGAAGGTCGGCCCGGACGCACGCGTTTACGATCCTCGTCACCACGCGTCGGCCCTGGTCGCGGCGAGGGCTTACCGCAGCATGGCGCTGAGCTGGGCGAGCTCGTCCTCGGTGTGCCGGCCGAAGATCGCCTCCAGGTCGGCCCGCTGGGCTGGCGTCGAGTACGACGCCAGCTCGGCCCGCAGCCGGTCGCGGCGGGCGCGCAGCGCCCGGCGAGCGGCCCGGCGGGCCCGGAGGTCGGCAACCCGACCGCCGACCGCGGTGGACAGGGTGGTGAACATGAATTGCTTCCTTTCGATGTGGTTCTCTCTGCCATCTCCACCCTACTTGATCGATACAGATGACCCTGCCAACGGCGTCGTGTCCTTCGCCACGCCCCCCACCGACCGGCTCCGCCGCGGCCACGAGCGCAGAGCGCGGCCGGGCCGTCGATGCCGCGTCCTTCGCGACGCCTGATCGACCGACGGCTCCGCCGCGGCCCCGGGGGCAACGTGCGGCAGGTCGCCGACGCCGCGTCCTTCGCGTCGCCCGCTCGACCGACGGCTCCGCCGCGGCCCCGAGGGCAGCGTGCGGCGGGTCGCCGATGCCGTGTCTTCGCGTCGCCCGTTCGACCGCCCCGGCTCCCTGGCGGCTCGAGGGCAGCGGCCGGCGGCCCATCGCCGGCCTCTAATCTCGTCCGGGTGACCTCCGTGGACGCCGATCGCCGCCCCGCCTACCCGGCCGCCGAGCGGCTGGACCTGGTCGAGCAGCGGCACGGGCTCACCCTGGCCGACCCGTACCGCTGGCTGGAGGACCCCGCGGACCCCCGCACCGTCGCCTGGGCGGCGGCCCAGGACGACCTGGCCCGCGCCTACCTGGACGACCTGCCCGGCCGCGACCGGCTCGCCGAGCGGCTCACCACCCTGCACCGCGCGGGTGCCGTGCGAGCGCCCGTCTGGCGTGGTCGGCGGCGCTTCTTCACCCGGCGCGAGCCCGGCCAGGAGCACGAGGCGCTGTTGGTCGGCGAGCCGGACGGCAGCGAGCGCGTGCTGGTCGACCCGGGCGCGCTGGACCCGACCGGAACCACCACGCTGGACGCCGCCGTGGCCAGCCACGAGGGCGAGCTGCTGGCCTACCAGCTGTCCACCGGCGGGGACGAGGAGTCCCGGCTCCACGTCGTCGACGTCGGCACCGGCGAGCGGGTCGACGGTCCGATCGACCGCTGCCGCTACTCCCCCATCGCCTGGCTGCCCGGCGGCGAGGAGTTCTACTACGTCCGCCGGCTGGCGCCGGGTGCGGTGCCGGCCGGCGAGGAGCAGTTTCACCGGCGGGTCTGGCGGCACCGGCTCGGCGCCGACCCGGCCACCGACGTCGAGGTGCACGGCGCCGGCCTGGACCCGACGAACTACTACGACGTCTCGGTGTCCCGGGACGGCCGCTGGCTGCTGGTCACCGCCTCGGCGGGCACCGCGCCGCGGGACGACGTCTGGATCGCCGACCTCGCCTCGGCGGCGGGTGACCGGGAGTTGCGGGAGATCCAGGTCGGTGTGGACGCCCGGGTGCATCCCCGGGTCGGGCCGGACGGCCTGCTCTACCTGACCACGGACCGGGACGCGCCACGCGGCCGGCTGGCCCGGGTGGACCCGGCCGACCCCGCGTACGAGCGCTGGGTGGACGTGGTGCCGGAGGCGCCGGACGAGGTGCTCGGCGGCGTGGCGCTGCTCTCCTCGGCGGACGGCGCCGGCGACGTGGCCACTGTGCTCGCCGTGCACACGCGGGACGCCGCCGACTCGCTGACCTGGTGGGACCCGGACGCCGCGCGCCGGCTCGGCGCCGTCCCGGGCCCGGCCGCCGGCAGCATCACCGCGCTGACCAGCCGGCCGGAGGGTGGCCGGGAGGCGTGGGTCGGCTTCACCGACCACGTCACCCCGCCGATGGTGCTGCACTGGACCGCCGACGCACCCGGGACGGTCGACACCTGGGCCCACGCGCCCGGCGCCGTCGAGACACCCGCGGTCCACGTGAGCCGGCTGCACTACTCGTCCGCGGACGGGACCCAGGTGCACATGTTCGTCGTCGCGCCGATCGCCGAACCGGACCGACCGCGCCCGACCGTGCTCTACGGCTATGGAGGCTTCAACAACGCCCTGACCCCGACCTACACGCCGTCGATGCTGGCCTGGGTCGAGGCCGGCGGCGTCTGGGCGGTGGCCAACCTGCGCGGCGGCTCGGAGCACGGCGAGGAGTGGCACCGGGCCGGCATGCGGGAGCGCAAGCAGAACGTCTTCGACGACTTCACCGCCGCGGCGGAGCACCTGGTCGCGACCGGCTGGACCACGACCGGGCAGCTCGGCATCTACGGCGGGTCCAACGGCGGCCTGCTCGTCGGCGCGGCGCTCACCCAGCGGCCGGACCTCTACGCCGCGGTGGTCTGCAGCGCGCCGCTGCTGGACATGGTCCGCTACGAGCTCTTCGGCCTCGGCCGCACCTGGAACGACGAGTACGGCACCGCGGACGACCCGGAGGAGCTGGGCTGGCTCGCCTCGTACTCGCCATACCACCGGGTGGTGGACGGCGTCGACTACCCGGCGGTCCTCTTCACCACCTTCGACAGCGACACCCGGGTCGACCCGCTGCACGCCCGGAAGATGTGCGCGGCGCTGCAGCACGCCACTGCCGGGACGCGGCCGGTGCTGCTGCGCCGGGAGCGGGACGTCGGTCATGGCGCGCGCTCGGTCAGCCGGACCGTGCAACTGGCGGTGGACCAGCTGGCCTTCCTCGCCGACCGCCTGGGGCTGTCGCTGTGATCGAGAACCTGCTGTCGGAGGTCGCATCGGAGAGCCGGACCTTTCGCGACTTCCTGGAGGAGCACCGCGAGGTGCTCCTCGTCAAGCCGCTGAGGATCCTGATCATCATCCTCCTCGCGCTGGTGACGCGCTGGCTGGTGCACCGGGCGATCACCCGGGCCGTCCGGTCGACGACCGACAGCGACGTGCCGGTCGTGCTCAAGCCGCTCAAGGAACGCCTCGGCCCGGGGGTGCTGGAGACGACCGGGCTGGTCTCGGAGCGCCGCCGACAGCGCGCGGAGACCGTCGGCTCGCTGCTGCGCAGCGTCGCCTCGCTGGTGATCGGCGTGCTCGCGTCGATGCTCGTGCTCGGCGAGATCGGCTTCCAGCTCGGGCCCTTCATCGCCGGCGCCGGGATCGTCGGCATCGCGCTCGGCTTCGGCGCGCAGAATCTGGTGAAGGACTTCCTGTCCGGGATCTTCATGATCCTCGAGGACCAGTACGGCGTCGGGGACGTCGTCGACCTCGGCGAGGTCACCGGCACGGTGGAGGCCATCGGGCTGCGGGTGAGCCGGCTGCGGGACGTCAACGGGACCGTCTGGTACGTCCGCAACGGCGAGGTGCTCCGCGTCGGCAACCGCAGCCAGGGTTTCGCCCAGGTCATCGTCGACCTGCCGGTCCCGTACGGCGCGGACCTCTCCGCGGTCGGCGCGACGATGAAGGCCGCGGCCGACGAGCTGGCGGCCGAGCCGGCCTGGGAGGAGGCCGTGCTCGAGGAGCCGCAGCTGCTCGGCGTGGAGCAGATCGGCGAGAAGGTGGTGCTGCGGGTGACCGTGAAGGTCCGCCCGGCCGACCAGTGGCAGCTGGCCCGCGAGCTCCGGCGCCGGATCGCCGAGCGGCTTGACGCCGACGGCACGCCGCGCAAGCGGACCGAGGAGCTGGCGGTGAGCACCCGGCCGGCCCGGGACGAGGCCGCGGTCGCCCCCGGAACCGAGCCGCCGCCCGCCGACCCGCCTCCGTAGCCGGCCGCCGGCGCCCGGGATGCCGGCCCGCGACCGGCCGATGAGACTGACGGCATGTCCCGCGCCGAGCCGTACGTCGACGAGCGCACCCGCCCGTCGGCCGCCTCGCCGGCGCAGCTGTGGCGGGTCGTCGAGGGCATCGGCGGCGCCCGCGGCTGGTATTCCCCCGAGCTCGTCTGGGCCGTCCGCGGCGCGGTCGACCGGCTGGCCGGCGGCGTCGGACGCCGGCGCGGTCGCCGGGATCCCCACCGGCTGCGGGCCGGCGAGCCGCTGGACTTCTGGCGGGTCGAGGAGATCCGCCCCGGCGAGCTGATCCGGCTGCGGGCGGAGACGCGGCTGCCCGGGGTGGCCTGGCTGGAGCTCCGCGCGTCGCGGGACACCGCTGGCCGAACGCTGCTGCACCAGCGCTCGACCTTCCGGCCGCACGGGCTCGCCGGACACGTCTACTGGTGGGCGAACCTCCCGCTGCACAAGGCCGTCTTCGCCCGGATGGCGACCAATCTGGCCGCTGCGGCGGAGAGCGCGCCCCACCACCCGGCCGGCCAAGCCGAGAGCGGCCCCGACCACCAGCACGACCCCGCGTAGAGCCAGCACGTCCGACCCCCGTCCTGCCGTCACCGGCCGCTTGCCCGCCCCCTGCGCCGCTTGTACGGTCACCCTATCGAACATGTGTTCGAACGATCGTGCCCGAAGGGGTGAAGTTGGTGGGGACCGAAGTCACGCTGGGCGCGGCTGGGCGGAGCGGCCGCGGCTACCTCAGCGAGCCACCGCGGGCAGGCCCCGGCGTCGTCGTCGTGCACGACGAATACGGGCTGCTCCCGCATGTCCGGCGGCGGTGCGACTGGCTGGCCGAGGCCGGGTTCGTCGCGCTCGCGGTCGATCTCTACGCCGGCCGGATCGCCGAGGAGCCACCCGAGGCGGAGCGGCTGGCCGGCGGGCTCGACGTGATCCGTGCCCGCGGCCTGCTGGCGACGGCCGCGACCCAGTTGCTGGCCCGGCCCAAGGTGCGGCCCCGCCGGGTCGGCGCCGTCGGGTTCGGTCTCGGGGGCCGGGTGGCGCTGCTCACCGGGACGACCGGCACCCTGGACGCGGTCGTCGCGGTCTCCGCGGTGCTGCCACCGTCCGAGCGGGCGCTGCTGCCCTGCCCGACCCTGCTCCATCTCACCGGCGGACCCGCCGAGCAGGACGCGGAGGCGCGGAGCTTCATCCGTGACCTGCGCGCCGGCGGCACCGCGGTCACCGTGCGGACCTGGTCCGGCGTTCCGCCGGGGTTCGCCAACGCCGACCGCCCGGCCTACCGGGAGCAGGTGGCCATCGCGGCCTGGGTGGAGACCGCCGGCTTCCTCGCCGGTCACCTGCGGCAGTAGGTCCCGGTCAGGCTCGCCGGGAGCGGCGGGTCACCGACCAGTCCGCGCGGTGCGGGACAATCGACGGGTGACCGACCCGCAGCCCGGCCCGACGCTCTACGACCTCGTGGGCGGCGAGGAGACGTTCCGCCGGCTGGTGGCCCGGTTCTACGCCGGCGTCGCCGCCGACCCGGTGCTCCGCCGGCTCTACCCGGAGGAGGACCTCGGTCCGGCGGAGGAGCGGCTGCGGATGTTCCTGGTGCAATACTGGGGCGGCCCGCGGACCTACTCGGAGCGGCGGGGGCATCCGCGCCTGCGGATGCGGCACGTGCCGTTCGCCATCGGCGACCGGGAGCGGGACGCCTGGCTGCGGCACATGCGGGACGCGGTCGACTCGCTCGACCTCCCACCGGAGCAGGAGCAGCCGTTGTGGCGCTACCTCGAGATGGCGGCGCACAGCATGCAGAACCGGTGGGATTCCACCCGCACCGGGTAAGGTCCGCCGGCCCAGCCGGAGCGCCCGGCACCCGCTGACCGGGTGGGGCCGACCTGACAGACGCCGAGGAGATCTGTGCACCGCTCCCCCGACAGCCGTTCGACCACGTCCCGGGCCGGAGGCGACGGCGCACCGTGGTGGCGCGACGCCGTCTTCTACCAGGTGTATGTCCGCAGCTTCGCCGACACCGACGGCGACGGCGTCGGCGACCTGGCCGGCATCCGCGACCGGCTGGACTACCTGCAGCTGCTCGGCGTCGACGCACTCTGGCTGACGCCGTTCTACCCCTCGCCCGGCGCCGACCACGGCTACGACGTCGCCGACCCGCGCGACGTGGACCCGCTCTTCGGCGACCTGGCCGGCTTCGACGCGCTGGTCGCCGGCGCGCACCAGCGCGGCCTCAAGGTCACCATCGATCTGGTGCCCAACCACGACTCCGACCGGCACGCCAGCTTCGCGGCGGCGCGCACGGATCCGTCCAGCCCGCACCGCCAGCGGTACGTCTTCCGGGACGGCACCGGCGAGGACGGCGCCGAGCCGCCGAACAACTGGCAGTCCCTCTTCGGCGGTCCGGCCTGGACCCGGGTCCCGGACGGCCAGTGGTATCTCCATCTCTTCGCTCCCGAGCAGCCGGACCTGGACTGGACCAACCCCGAGGTGGCCGCCGACCTGGAGCGCACGCTGCGCTTCTGGCTGGACCGCGGGGTGGACGGCTTCCGCATCGACGTGGCACACGGCATGGCCAAGGAACCGGGCCTGCCGGACGTCACCCCGTCCGCGGAGGAGGCGGGTGGCCTGCTCGACGACAGCGGCGAGCGGGACCCGCGCTTCGACGTGGACGGCGTCCACGACGTGCACCGGCACTTCCGCCGGGTGCTCGACTCGTACCCGGACCGGATGGCGGTCGGCGAGGTCTGGGTGACCGACGACGAGCGCCTGGCCCGCTACGTCCGGCCGGACGAGCTGCACCTCGCCTTCAACTTCCGGCTGATGGAGGCGAAGTGGGACGCGGCCGAGCTCCGGGAGGCCATCGACCACTCGGTCCAGGCGATGAGCTCGGTCGGCGCGCCGACCACCTGGGTGCTGTCCAACCACGACGTCGTCCGGCACACCACCCGCTACGCGGACGGCGACGAGGCGACCGGCCGGCGCCGCGCCCGGGCCGCCGCGCTGGTCCAGCTGGGCCTGCCCGGCGTCGCGTACCTGTACTACGGCGACGAGCTGGCCCTGCCCAACGTGGAGCTGCCCGACGAGGCGCTGCAGGACCCCGTGTGGGAGCGCAGCGGCCACACCGAGCGCGGCCGGGACGGCGAGCGGGTGCCGATGCCGTGGGGCGGCGAGAAGCCGCCGTACGACTTCAGCACCGGACCGACGACCTGGCTGCCGATGCCCGAGGGGTGGGCCGAGCTGACCGTGGAGACCCAGCTGGAGGACCCGGACTCCACCCTCTCGCTCTACCGTCACGCCCTCGAGCTGCGTCGCGACCACCCGGCGGTGTCCGGCGAGTCGCTCGAGTGGTTCAGCGCACCGGCCGGCTGCCTGGCGTTCCGCCGGCCGGGAGGCCTGCTCTGCGCGCTCAACGCCTCCGACTCGTCCGTGCCGATGCCACCGGGCGAGGTGCTGCTCGCCAGCAGCCCGCTGGACGCGGCCGACTCGCTGCCGGCGGACACCGCCGTCTGGCTCGCCTGAGCCGACGCCGACCGACGCCGACGCCCGGCAGCGCGCTCCTGGGCTCTCTCAGCGCGGGCTGAGACCGAGCCCCGCGAGCCGGTGGTGGTACGCCGAGCCGTACGCGGCCGCCAGCCGGACCCAGCCACCGACCGCCGAGACGACGACCAGATCGGCGCCGGTCCCGCCGGCCGGCACCGGCCCGTCCGCCGGGTCGGCCAGCGCCTCCTCACCGGTCCCGCCGGCCGGAGCACTGTTGCCGACGGGCCCGGCCGCCGTGCCTCCGCCGGTCCCGACCTGCGGTCCGAGGAAGCCCATCCTCGCCAACGCGGTGAGTGTCCGCAGCGGCACCGTGACGGTCAGGTCCGCGGAGCTGACCGTCAGCGCCTCGTGGTCCAGGAGCGACTCCCCGGCGGCCGCGGCCGCGTCTGCGGGCAGGGCCCGGAGCGTGTCGGCCCCGGCTCGGACCAGCGACCGGACGACGTCCGCCGGCACCTCGTCCAGCCGCTGCCAGCCGGACAGCGGCGGCAGCGGCGCCCGCCACTCCACGTCCCGGCTCGCCGGGAGCGGCACCTCAGCGGGCGGGCCTTGCCCCGGATCGACGGCGGCGAGCAGGTCGGCCGCGGCGACCGTCACGTCCGCCGGCTCCACGGCTCCCCCGATCGTCCGGCTGACCAGCACGCCGAACGGCAGCCGGGCGTAGCCGGTAACCCGACCACCGCCGTCCCGAAGCCGCACCAAGGCAGCGGGATCCAGCCCGGTCACCCGCCCGAGGAAGACGGCGGCGTCGCCGCCGTCCGCCGGACCCCGCGGCCGGAGCCCGCGACCGGTCGCCTGCGCACCGGAGCGGGCGGGCGCCGGAGCGCCGCCCGCCGGCGGCTCCGACCGAGGTGTCACCGTCCTAGTCGCGCGTGAGTTTGCGGTAGGTGACGCGGTGCGGCCTGGCCGCCTCGACCCCGAGCCGGTCGACCTTGTTGGCCTCGTAGTCGGCGAAGTTGCCCTCGAACCAGAACCACTTGTCCGGCTCGGCGTCGGTCCCCTCCCAGGCGAGGATGTGCGTCGCCACCCGGTCCAGGAACCACCGGTCGTGGGAGATGACCACCGCGCAGCCGGGGAACTCCAGCAGCGCGTTCTCCAGCGACTGGAGAGTCTCCACGTCGAGGTCGTTCGTCGGCTCGTCGAGAAGCAGCAGGTTGCCGCCCTGCTTGAGGGTCAACGCCAGGTTGAGCCGGTTGCGCTCGCCACCGGACAGCACCCCGGTCGGCTTCTGCTGGTCCGGGCCCTTGAACCCGAAGGCGCTCACGTACGCCCGGGACGGCATCTCGACGTTGCCGACCTTGATGTGGTCCAGCCCGTCCGACACCACCTGCCAGACCGACTTCGTGGGATCCAGCCCCGATCGGTCCTGGTCGACGTACGACAGTCGGACGGTCTCGCCGATCCGCAGGATGCCGTCGTCCGGCTTCTCCTCGCCGATGATGGTGCGGAACAGGGTGGTCTTGCCCACCCCGTTCGGCCCGATGATGCCGACGATGCCACCGCGCGGCAGGGAGAACGACAGATCGTTGATCAGCCGGCGGTCCCCGTAGCCCTTGTCCAGGTCCTCCGCCTCGACGACCACCGACCCCAGCCGCGGGCCGGCCGGAATCTGGATCTCCTCGAAGTCGAGCTTGCGCGCCCGCTCGGCCTCGGCCGCCAGCTCCTCGTACCGCTGCAGCCGGGCCTTGCTCTTCGCTTGCCGCGCCTTGGGGTTGCTGCGGACCCACTCGAGCTCCTGCTCCAGGATCCGCTGCCGCTTGGCGTCCTTGCGGCCCTCGACCTTGAGCCGGGACTGCTTGGTCTCCAGGTAGGTGGAGTAGTTGCCCTCGTACGGGTAGAGGTGGCCGCGGTCGATCTCGAGGATCCACTCGGCGACGTTGTCGAGGAAGTAGCGATCGTGGGTCACGGCCAGGACGGCGCCCGGATACTTCGCCAAGTGCTGCTCCAGCCACTGCACGCTCTCGGCGTCGAGGTGGTTGGTCGGCTCGTCGAGCAGCAACAGGTCCGGCTGGCGCAGCAGCAGCGCGCACAGCGCGACCCGCCGCTTCTCGCCGCCGGACAGGGTGGCCACCGGCGCATCCGCCGGCGGGCAGCGCAGCGCGTCCATCGCCTGCTCGATGGTGCTGTCGAGCTCCCAGCCGTTGTGGTGCTCGATCTGCTCCATCAGCTCGCCCTGCTCGGCCAGCAGCGAGTCGAAGTCCGCGTCGGGCTCGCCCATCGCAGCGCTGACCTCTTCGAACCGCTGCAGGACCGAGCGGGTCTCGGCGACCGCCTCCTCCACGTTGCCCCGGACGTCCTTGCTCTCGTCCAGCTCCGGCTCCTGCATGAGGATGCCGACCGAGTAGCCCGGGGACAGCGTCGCGTCCCCGTTGGAGGGATGGTCGAGCCCGGCCATGATCTTGAGCACGCTGGACTTGCCGGCCCCGTTGGGGCCGACCACGCCGATCTTCGCGCCCGGCAGGAACGCGAGCGTGACGTCGTCGAGGATGACCTTGTCGCCGTGCGCCTTGCGCACCTTGCGCATCGAGTAGATGTACTGCGCCATGCTGCCTGGAACTCCCGTCGCCTGATATCCCGTCCAGTGTCCCAGCCCGCAGGCCGGAGGTCACACGGCGGCTCCGGCGAGCGCCGGCTCCGCCTCCACCACGCCGGACGGCGCCGCGCCGGCGTCCATCGCCGACTCGTCCGCGGCGGTGCCGGGCGGCCGCGGCGACCGGCGGAAGACCGCGGTGCCGCGGGCGAGGTCAGGCCCGATCGCGACCGCCTCCAGCTCGCAGGTGGACCGGGTCTGCCCGTCCTTCTCGTACGTCCGGGTGGACAGCCGGCCGGTCACCACCACCGGATCACCCTTGCGCAGCGAGGCCACCGCGTTGCCGGCGAGGGCGCGCCAGCAGGTGACGCTCAGGAACAGCGATCCCCCGTCCGACCACCGGCCGGCGGCCCGGTCCCAGCGTCGGGTGGTGGAAGCCACCCGGAATCCGGCCACGTCCACGCCGGACTCGGTGGTCCGCAGCCGCGGGTCGTCCACCAGGTTGCCGACCAGGGTCACGCTCGTCTCGTTCATCCCATCGCCTCCTCGGCCTGCCGCCGCACGGTGCGGCGGTGCTGACCGGCACGCTGCCGCCGGCGCAACCCCGCCGGAAGCCCTGATCCGCGATCTGTGGACAGCCGACCCGCCTGTGGACAACCGTTCGCGCCGACCCGGCCGGCGTTGCTACCACCTAGCCATGACCTTCACGAGGCGCCCGACCTGGGACAGTGGACGAGTGCGCGTGGCGATCCTGGGCCCGCTCGAGGTCGAGGACGACGCCGGCCGGCCGGTCGAGATCGGCGGAGCCCGGCTGCGCACGCTGCTGACCCGGCTGGCGCTCGACGCCGGCCGCCCGGTCAGCGCCGGTGCGCTGGTCACCGCGCTGTGGGGCGACGCCCCACCGGCCGACGAGGCCAACGCGCTGCAGTCCCTGATGTCCCGGCTCCGCCGCACGCTGCCCGATGCCAGCGCGGTCCAGTCCGGTCCGGCCGGCTACCGGCTCGCGTTGCGGCCGGAGGCGGCCGACGCCACCCGGTTCGAGCGGCTCGCCGCCGCCGGCCACCACGCGCTCGCCGAGGGCGACCCGGCCGGCGCCGCCGACCTGCTCGGGCAGGCGCTGGCGCTGTGGCGAGGCCCGGCGCTCGCCGACGCCGACGGGTTGCCCTGGGCGATCGCGGCCCGGGCCGCGCTGGACGAGCGCCGGCTCGCCGCCGTCGAGGACCGCTACGAGGCGGAGCTCGCGCTCGGGCGGCACGCCGCCGCGGTGCCGGGCCTGGAGCTCCTCGTCGCCGAGCACCCGCTGCGGGAGCGGCCGCGCGGCCAGCTGCTCCGCGCCCTGTACGGGGCCGGTCGCCAGGCCGAGGCGCTGGCCGCCTACGAGGACGTCCGCCGCCGGCTGGCCGACGAGCTCGGCGTCGATCCCTCGCCCGAGCTGCAGGAGATCCACCTCGCGGTGCTGCGCGCCGATCCTGCCCTGGCCGCGCCGACCGCCGGGAGCGGTGCCCGCACCAACGTGCCGGCCCAGCTCACCAGCTTTGTCGGCCGGGATGCCGACGTCACCGCCGTCGTGGACCTGCTCGACCGGCACCGGCTCGTCACGCTGGTGGGCCCGGGTGGCTCGGGCAAGACCCGGCTCGCCGGCGAGGTCGGAGTCCGGCTGCTCGACCGCTTCCCGGACGGGGTCTGGTTGGCCGAGCTGGCCCCGGCCACCGGCGGCGACCAGGTGCCACAGGCGGTGCTGGCCGGCATCGGCCTGCCGGCCGCCGGACCGGAGACCGATGTGTCGTCGCCGCGGGACACTCTCGGCCGGCTGGTCGACCTGCTCGCCCGCCGCCGGACCCTGATCCTGCTCGACAACTGCGAGCACCTGATCGAGGCGGCCGCGCACACGGCCGGGGAGTTGCTCGCCCGCTGTCCGGACCTGCGGGTGCTGGCCACCAGCCGGGAGCCGCTCGGCATCACCGGCGAGGCACTGGCCCCGGTCGCGCCGCTCGGCCTGCCGCCGGCTGGCGCGCCGCCGCAGCGGGCCCTGGAGCACCCGGCGGTCCGGCTGCTCGCCGACCGGGCCGCGGCCGTGCGGCCGGGGTTCGCCGTCGACGAGGTAACCGTCGGTCCCGTGGTGGAGATCTGCCGCCGGCTGGACGGGCTGCCGCTGGCCATCGAGCTGGCCGCGGCCCGGATGCGGTCGGTGCCGGTCGAGGAGGTCGCCGACCGGCTGGACGACCGGTTCCGGCTGCTCACCGGCGGCAGCCGCACCGCGCTGCCCCGGCACCGGACGCTGCGGGCCGTCGTCGCGTGGAGCTGGGACCTGCTGGAGCCGGCCGAGCGCCGGCTGGCCGACCGGCTGTCGGTCTTCCCCGGCAGCATCGGCGCGGACGCGGCCGAGCGGGTCTGCGCCGGCCCGGACGTGCCGGCGGAGGAGGTGCCCGACCTGCTCGCGGCCCTGGCCGACAAGTCGCTGCTGCAGGCGGTTCCCGGCGCCGAGCCCCGCTATCGAATGCTGGAGACGCTCCGGGAGTACGGCCAGGAGCGGCTCGCCGAGGACGGCACCGCCGAGGACATCCGGCGGGCGCACGCGGCGTGCTTCCTGGCTCTCGCCGAAGAGGCGGAGCCGCACCTGCGCCGGCCCGAGCAGGTGGGGTGGATCGCCCGGTTGACCACCGAGCGGGACAACCTGCTGGCCGCGCTGCGCTTCGCCGTCGACGCCGGTGACGCGGACACCGCGATCCGGCTGGGCGCCGCCCTGGCGTGGTATTGGACGGTGCGCAGCGAGCACGGCACGGCGGCCACCTGGCTGGCGGCGGTGGCCGACCTCCCGGGACCGGCGCCGGCCGAGGCGCGCGCCGTCTGCCTGGCGCTCGGTGCGATCAGCTATGCCGCCGCCGAGCACGACTTCGCCCGGCTGACCGGCCCGATGGCCCGGGCCAAGGAGCTCAGCTCCGCGAAGTGGACCAGCCACCCCCTGCTCGGACTCCTCGACCTCGTCGCCGCGCTGATCGGCGGCGACGAGGAGAAGGCGCTGGAGACGCTGGCCACCCGGGCCGAGCCGAGCAACCCGTGGGCCCGCGCGACCGGCGACTTCCTCGCGGCGTTGCTGTACGAGAACGCCGGGCGCTTCGAGGAGCACCGCGAGCGCCTCACCCGGGCACTGGCCGGCTTCCGACAGGTCGGGGACCGCTGGGGGCTGGCCTCGACACTCGCGGCCCTGGGTGGGCTCCGCCTGGCCGACGGCGACCTGGAGGGGTCGATGGCCGCCTACGCGGAGGCCCGCGGTCTGATGGCCGAGATCACCGCGAACGAGGACGTGTCCTACACGCGGATCCGGCTGGCCGGCGTCTATGCACGCGCCGGTGATCCGGCGCGGGCCCGCGCGGAGCTGGCGACGGCGCAGGCGGAGGCGGAGCGGTCCGGCTCCGACCTCGGCCGGCTGATGGTGACGATCGCGCTGGCGGACCTGGCCCGTCAGGACGGCGACGCCGTCGAGGCCCGCCGCCTGGCCGAGGGCGGGCTTGCCGCTCAGCAGCCAGGATCCGACAATCCCACCGCAGGCCCGCGCGATGGTGCTGGCGACTCTCGCCTGCCTCGACGCGGAGGACGGCGCAGTGGCTCGTGCCCGGGCGCGGATCGCCGAGGCGGCGACGCTGCCCGGAGCCACTCGGGACATGCCGGTGATGGGCCAGCTCGCGCTGGCCGCCGGGTGCGTCGCGTTGCTGGATGGCGAGCCGACGGAGGCGGCCGTCCTCCTCGGCGCCGCCTTCGCCCTGCGCGGCACCGAGGAGCGCGCCAGTCCCGAGGTGGTGCGGTTGCGGCGCGAGCTCACCGCGGCGCTCGGCCGGGCGGAGCTCGACCGCCGGTATGCGGACGGAGCGGCGCTGCCGCGGGACCGGGCGCTGGCCCTGCTCCGCGGCGACGCCGACCTGCCGTGACCGGCTCAGGTCCGCCGGCGGTAGGCGCGAACGGCGAGCGGCGCGAAGACCGCCAGCAGCACGGCCGCCGCGGCCAGCGACTGCACCACCGGGGTGGCCACCGGGCCGCCGATCAGCAGCCCGCGGACCGCCTCCACCAGGTGGCTGACGGGGTTGACCTTCACCCACGCCTGCAGCCAGCCGGGCAGCGAGTCGACGGGGACGAACATGTTGCTGCCGAAGGTGAGCGGAAACATCAGCAGGAAGCCGATGCCCTGCACCGCCCCGGGCTCGCGCAGCCGCACGCCGAGGTAGACGAAGACCCAGGACAGGCACAGCGCGAAGACGATCACCAGCAGGCAGCCGGCGAGCGCGGACAGCGGGTCGGTGCCGATCCGGAAGCCGAGCGCATAGCCGAAGCCCATCAGCACCAGCACGGAGACACCGAAGCGGACGACGTCAGCGAGCACCGCTCCCACCAGCGGCGCCGAGCGCGCGATGGGCAGGCTGCGGAAGCGGTCGAAGACGCCCTTCTTGATGTCGGTGTTGAGGTTGACCCCGATGCTCAGCGACGAGAAGAGCACGGTCTGCACCATGATCGCGGCGAGGACGTACTGCAGGTAGTCGTGGGTGGAGCCGGCGATGGCGCCGCCGAAGATGTAGACGAACAGCAGCACGAAGATCACCGGCTGCAGCGTCACGTCGATCAGCTGCTCGGGCGTGCGGCGGATCTTGAGCACGTTGCGCCAGGCCAGGGCCAGGCTGTGCCGGGCGAGCGCGAAGGGCCGCGGCCCGGGCTCCGCTGGTGGCGCCGGGGTCGGCGCCTCCGGCTCGGTGGTCAGGGTGGCGGTCATGCCGCCTCCTCCTCTCGGGTGCGCGCGGCGCCGGTCAGTGCCGCGAAGACCTCGTCCAGTCCGGGGAGCCGCAGCGACAGCTCGGTCACGGCGATGCCGGCCTCGGCCAGCCGGCGGACGGCGTCGGTGAGCGCGCCGTCCCCGTCGACCGCCACCTGCAGCACGCCGCGCCGGGGCGACTCCGGCTCCCGGCCGGACACCGCGGCGAGCACTGCGGCGGTCTCCCCCAGCCGCGCCTCGTCGACCGGGCGGACCTCCAGGCTCTGGCCGCCCACGATCCGCTTGAGCTGGTGCGGCGTGCCGTGGGCGATGATCCGACCGCGGTCGAAGACCGAGATCTCGTCGGCCAGCGCGTCCGCCTCCTCCAGATACTGCGTGGTCAGCAAGACCGTGGCCCCGTCCCGCACCAGCCGCCGGACGGTGGTCCACACCTCGTCCCGCTTGGTCGGGTCCAGCCCGGTGGTCGGCTCGTCCAGGAAGATCACCGACGGCCGGCCGACCAGGCTCGCCGCCAGGTCCAGCCGCCGCCGCATGCCGCCGGAGTACGTCCGGGCCAGCCGGTCGCCGGCCTCGGTCAGGTCGAAGTCGGCCAGCAGCGCGGTCGCCCGCCGGCGCGACTCCGCGCCACCGAGGTCGAGCAGCCGCCCGATCAGGGTCAGGTTCTCCAGGCCGGTCAGGTCCTCGTCCACCGAGGCGTACTGGCCGGTCAGTCCGATCAGCCGGCGCACCCGGCCGGCGTCGGCGACCACGTCCAGGCCGCCCACCCGGGCCGTGCCGGCGTCCGGGCGGAGCAGCGTCGCCAGCACCCGGACCGCGGTGGTCTTGCCCGCCCCGTTCGGACCGAGCACTCCGAGCACGGTGCCCGGCCGGGCGGCCAGGTCCACGCCGGCCAGCGCGGTCGTGTCGCCGAAGCGCTTCACGAGGCCCGCTGCCTCGATCGCGTACGTCACGTCGTCCTCCTTCGCTCGGCACCCAGGCTGGCCCCGGCCGCTGGCAGGACGCGCACGCGCCGCTGGCAGCCGCGGTCACCCTGGTGACAGCGGCTGCCAGCGGAGGCTGGGCGATCCGCGCCGGCTACCCGACCGGCACCGGCTGCGGAGGCCGCGCCGGTGGCCCGGCCGGCTCACCCGCCGCCTCCACGTCCAGCTCCGGCAGCCGGCGGCGGAGCACCTCGGGCGCCCACCAGTTCCACCGGCCGAGCAGGGTCATCGCGGCCGGCAGCAGCACCGCGCGGACCAGCGTCGCGTCGAGCAGGATCGCCGTGGCCAGCCCGACGCCCATCTGCTTGAACTCCAGGCCGGTCAGCGTGGCGAAGATGGCGAAGACCGCCACCATGACCACGGCCGCGCTGGTCACCGTGCCGGCCGACGACACGATGCCCTCCCGCACCGCGTCCCGGGTCGGCAGCCCGCGCAGCGCCAGCTCGCGGATCCGGCTGACCACGAAGACGTGGTAGTCCATCGACAGCCCGAAGAGCACCACGAACAGGAACATCGGCAGCCACGCCACCACCGCGCCGTTGGACCGGAAGTCCAGCAGCCCCTCGGCCCAGCTGTGCTGGAAGACCAGCACCAGCAGGCCGTACGCGGCCGCGACGGAGAGCAGGTTGAGCACGATCGCGGTCGCCGCGACCACCACCGAGCGGAAGGTGACCAGCACGAGCAGGAAAGTCAGCCCGAGCACGAAGGCGATCACGAACGGCAGCCGCGAGGACAGCACGGCCGAGAAGTCCACCGACGCCGCGGTGCCGCCGCCGACCGCCACGGAGGCGTCCGGCACTCGCCCGACGGTCTGCGGGACCAGCGCGCCGCGCAGCTCCCGCAACGACTGCTCGGCGCCAGGGGAGTCGTCGGCGTCCGGGATCGCCAGCGTGAGGACGCTGACCCGGCCGTCCGCGGACACCTCGAGATCCGGCTCGCCGCGGGCCGCGAAGCGCGGGCTGGCGCCGGCCCGGCCGGCGAGGTCGAGCAGCGCCGACCGGACCTCGCCGGATCGCTCCGCCGGAGCCCGGACCGCGACCACGTGCACCGCGCCCTCGGTCGGGAAGGCGGCGGTGAGCCGGTCGTACGACTGCATCGCGGGGATGGACCGCGGCAGGTCGGCGAGTCCGGGCAGCGACGTGCGCATCCCGGCTGCCGGCAGCGCCAGCAGGACCAGCACGCCGGCGCCGACCACCAGCGCGGCGACGGGGCGACGCAGCGCCGGCCGGAGCAGCGCCGACCAGAGCCGGGAGCGCCGCTCCGGCCGCAGGGTGAGCCGGTGCAGGAAGGGCACCCGCGGCCGGTCCACCCATCGGCCGAGCCCGGCCAGCACGGCCGGCAGCACGGTGATCGAGCCGAGCACCGCCACCGCGACGACGAGGATCGCGCCGACCGCCAGCGAGCTGAAGATCGCGCTGCCGGTGAGGAACATGCCGGCCATCGCGACCGCGACCGTGCCGCCGGAGACGACCACGGCCCGCCCGGAGGTCGCCGCCGCGATCTCCACCGCGTCCAGGGCGGTGCGGCCGCGGGCCCGCTCCTCACGGGCCCGCCGGACGTAGAAGAGCGAGTAGTCGACGCCGACGGCCATCCCGATCAGCAACACCACGCTCGCGGTGGTGTCGGTGACCGGCAGCAGATGGGAGGCCAGCGCGGAGAGTCCCATCGCCGCCGCCACCGAGGTGAGCGCGAGCAGCACCGGCACCGCGGCGGCCAGCAGCGCGCCGAAGGTCACGATCAGGATGACCAGCGTGACCGGCAGGCTGAGCAGCTCGGCCTGCCGGAAGTCCCCCTCGTATGCGTCACCCAGGGCCTTGTCGATGGTCGCTCCACCGATCTGCTCCACCCGCAGGTCCGGGTACGCGGCCTGGACCGCCGCCGTCGCGGCGAGCAGCGGTCCGACGTGGTCGGCCGCATCATCGGCGGCGCCGACCATCTCCGCCCGGACCAGGACCGCGTCGCCCGGTGGCGAGTCGATCGGCCCGGTCAGCGTGCCCACCTGGGGCAGCGCGTCCAGCCGGCCGCGGGCGTCGGCGGCCGCGGCGGCCGCCCGATCCCGGTCCAGCGCGCCGGCCCGGCTGGTGATCAGGACGTTCTCCACCGCGGGATCGGCGAAGCGGCCGTCCTCCACGATGCGCTCGGCCCGGCCCCACTCCCCCACCGCGGCGTCCGAGTCGGACTGCGAGCGCGTCCCGGTCGCGCCGCCGACGGCCACGCACAGCGCGACGAAGGCGAGCCAGGCGAGCACCGCCCGCCACCGGTGTTCCGCGCTCCACCGCGCCACCCGGACCACCCGTCCGGGGCGCCTGCTGTACCCGCTCACCACTGCCTCCTCCCGCCGCGCGGCGACGGCCGCGCCCAGCGCTGTCGAGCGTTCCGGCCGGAGGTCGCCGGGTCTGTGCCGCGAGCACCCGAACCGGCGGTGGGGTTTGCCCCACCCCGAGCCGGCCGGCTGGCGGGATGGGAAGTGTCGGTGCCCGTCCCTACGGTGGGTTGCGACGGACCGCGGTGGCGGGCTGCTCCCGATCAGGACCGCGGTACGGTCCGGCGCGGACGGAGGACACGGTGACAGCGCAGGCAGAGCGGGCGGACGGGGTCGCCGACTCCGAGCCGGCCGGCCCGCGCGTCGGGTTGCGCGAGCTGGTCAGCGCGGACGCCTGGCTGACCACGACCCACCTGCTGCTCGGCATGTGGGTCGGCCTCGCGGTCTTCATCCCCACGGTCGTGCTGCTGGCCCTGTCGGTCGGGCTGCTGCCGGTCTTCCTGATCGGGGTGCCGGTGCTCGGCGTCACGCTGTGGCTGACCCGACTGATGGCGCGCCTCGAGCGGGGCCGGTTCCGGCTGGTGCTCGGCGTGGACATCCCCGACTCGCAGCCGCGGCGGCTGTCCGGCGGCGTGCTGGAGCAGCTCCGGACCCGGATGGGCTCGGCCGCCGGCTGGCGGGAAGTGGGCTACCTGCTGCTCCGGCTGCCGCTCGGGATCCTCCAGTTCGCCCTCACCGTCGCCTTCTGGTCGGTCCCGATCGCGCTGCTCACGCTGCCGATCTACAACTGGGCGCTGCCCAACGGCGGGGCCGCGCTCGGCTTCGGCATCACGGTCCGGTCCTGGTGGTCGACCACGCTGGTGGCGGTGCTCGGCCTCGTGCTGCTGGTGCTGTCGCCGCGGCTGGTCCGCTGGCTCGGCATCGTGGACATCGCCTTCGCCCGCCGCATGCTCGGACCGAGCGGGGAGCTCGCCGCCCGGGTGGGTGAGCTGGAGCGCAGCCGGGCCCGGGTGGTCGACGCCGCCGAGCAGGAGCGCCGCCGGATCGAGCGCGACCTCCACGACGGCGCGCAGCAGCGGCTGGTGGCCCTGGCGATGAACCTGGGGCGGGCCAAGGCCCGCTACGACCAGGACCCGGAGGCCGCCCGCGCGCTCATCGACGAGGCGCACGCCGACGCCAAGCAGGCGCTGGCCGAGCTGCGCGATCTCGCCCGCGGCCTGCACCCCGCGGTGCTGGCCGACCGGGGCCTGGATGCCGCGCTGTCCGGCCTGGCCGCCCGGTCACCGGTGCCGGTGACCGTGGAGGTCGACCCGGGCCGCGACGCGACCGGCCGGCCGTCCCAGGTGGTCGAGGCGATCGCCTACTTCGTGGTCGCCGAGGCGCTGACCAACATCGCCAAGCACTCGCGGGCCACCCGCGCCGCGGTGGTGGTCCGCCGGTTGGACGGGCTGCTGCGGATCGTGGTGACCGACGACGGCGTGGGCGGCGCCAACGCGAGCCGGGGCACCGGGCTGCGCGGCCTGGCCGACCGGGTGTCCGGAGTGGACGGCCGGTTGTTCGTGGACAGCCCCTCGGGGGGACCGACCGTGCTCACCGTGGAGCTGCCGTGCGCGTCGTGATCGCCGAGGACTCCGTCCTGCTGCGGGAGGGTCTGGCCCGCCTGCTCGGGGAAGCCGGCTTCGAGGTGGTGGACGCCGTCGGCGACGGCGAACAGCTGCTCCGCTCGGTCGGCGAACACCGGCCGGAGGTGGTGGTCGCCGACGTGCGGATGCCGCCGACCCACCGCGACGAGGGCGTGCGCGCCGCGCTGGTCATCCGGCAGCGGTGGCCGGAGACGGCGGTGCTGGTGCTGTCCCAGTACGTGGAGGAGCGGTATGCGACCGAGCTCCTCGCCGGCGACACCCGCGGCGTCGGCTACCTGCTCAAGGACCGGGTCGCGGACGTGGACGAGTTCACCGAGGCGCTGCGCCGGGTCGGCCGCGGCGGCACCGCGCTGGACCCCGAGGTGGTCTCCCAGCTGCTGGCCCGCGGCCGCCGCCGGCCCCTGGACGCGCTGACCCCGCGCGAGCAGGACGTCCTCAAGCTGATGGCGGAGGGCCGGTCCAACGGCGCGATCGCCGCCCACCTGGTGGTCACCGAGGGCGCGGTGGAGAAGCACGTGAGCAGCATCTTCACCAAGCTCGGGCTCACCCCGACCGAAGGCGACCACCGCCGGGTGCTGGCCGTCCTGTCCTACCTGGAGGGTCGATGACGACCGGTACGGCGCCGTCGCGCGCCCCGCTGAGCCCGGCCCGGCGCTGGGTGCTGGCCGTCGGCGTCGTGCTGTCGGTGCTGGCGATCGCCTGGGGTGCCCTGCTGCTGATCAACCTGCTGGGCCGCACCACCGAGGACCGCAGCGGCACGTTGCCCGTGACCGGCAGCCAGCTGGTGGTGTCGAGCTCCGGCGGTGGCATCCGGATCACGGCCGGCGACGTCTCCGACATCCGCGTCGTCGCCCACCTGGAGTACGGGCTGTCCGCACCCCGGCTGCGCCAGGAGTCCGGACCGGACGGCGTTCACCTGGACGCCTCCTGCCCCTGGTTCTCCAGCTTCTGCTCAGTGGACTACGACGTCACCGTCCCCACCGGGATGGCGGTCAAGGCGGACAGCTCCGGCGGCTCCGTCACGGTTCAGGGCGTGTCCGGTGACATCGACACGGAGAGCTCCGGCGGTTCGGTCACGGTCACGCAGGCGGCCGGCGATGTCCGCGCGCGCAGCTCGGGCGGCAGCGTGCGGGTCACCGCGGTGACCGGCGACGTCGATCTGAACTCGTCCGGCGGCAGCATCGTCGGCAACGGGTTGCGCGGCGACGCTCGGGCCGACTCGTCCGGTGGCAGTGTCCGGCTGACCTTCGACACCCCGCCCACCTCGGTGCAGGCCGGCAGCAGCGGCGGCCGGGTGGAGGTGCTGCTGCCGCGGGTCGACGGCGGCTACCGGGTGGAGGCCTCCGCCAGCGGCGGCAACCAGCTGGTCGAGGTGCCCACCGATCCCGCCTCGACCCGGCTGATCGTGGTGCGTTCCAGCGGCGGGTCCGCCCGGGTGCTGCTGAACGACGCCGGCTGACCGCCCCCAAGCCTCGGCGGCCCGACCACCGCCACGCCGCGGGGGCATGAGCGGCGCATCGGGGGGAAGGGGAAGCCGCATGGGCATCGTGCTGGTCGGGGCGAACCCCGGCGTGCTGCTGCGGGCCGGCGGCGAGGTCACCGCGTTCGCGTCCGTCTGGCAGGTGGACTGGTCCGAGCGCGGTCCCGGGCCGGCCGTGGTGCTCTGGCACGCCGGCCGCGTCCGGCTCCTCGGCCCGGATCCGGTGCTCTCCGGGTGGCTCGCCGACACGTTCGTCCGGCACTTCGGCGAGGTCGGCGGCCTGCCGTGGGAGCCCGCCGTCGAGGAGGCGGCGGTCGACCTGGACCTCGACCTCGGCCGCGGGCTCACCGCGAAGGCGGCGGACGTGACCGTCGAGATCTCCGGCCTGCTGGACCGGCGGGTGTTCGCCGCCGACGACCTGACGCTCGGCGGCGTCCGGTACGCCCTGTCGAACGTGTACGCCCCCTGCCGGGACGCCCGCATCACCGTGGGCGGCGCCCCGGTGCCCGGCAGTCCCGACGTCGACGCATCGACAGACCGGCCGTCGTCCTCGGCATTCCTCGCCGTGGCCGAGTCCTGGACCCGCCTGCCCTAGCCGGCCGGGCACCGCGCCACCCGCCGCCCCGCTGAAGCGGAGCCGCGCAGGACTGGAGTCGCGCGGGAGCGGAGTCGCGCGGGAGCGGAGCCGCGGCGGGAGCGGAGCCGGGCGGGACGGAGCCGGGCGGGACGGGCCGGGCGGGACGGAGCCGGGCGGAAGGCTCGCTCAGGCGGGGGTCGGCTGCTGCGCCGGCACCAACCCGTCGAGCAGGTCGTCAATGACCTCGAGCGCGGAGGCCAGCGTGTCCGGGTTGCTGTCTCGCCCGGCCAGCTGCGCCGCCTCGGTCAACGCCCCGCGCAGCACCTGGGTGAGCAGCTCGACCGGCCGCCGCCGCCGCTGCTCGTCGGTCATCGCCTTGGTCAGCCCCTCCTGGAGCAGCGCCGAGAAGTGGCAGGAGTCGACCGCCCGCCACACCTCCCAGCCGAGCACCGCCGGCGCGTCCTGCAGCACGATCCGCTGCACCACCGGGTCCTGGCAGGCGATCACGAACGCCCGGACACCCATCCGCACCCGCGCCCGCGGGTCGGCGCCGCCCTTCGCCTCGACCAGCACCCGGTCCACCAGGCTCTGCTCGACGTCCTCGAACACCGCCAGGAAGAGCGCCTCCTTGCTCGGGAAGTGGTGGTAGAGCGCGCCCTTGGTGACCCCCGCCTGCCGGACCACCTCGTCCAGCGGCGCTCCGGCGAAGCCCCGCTCCCCGAAGAGACGACGGGCGGCGAGCACCAGCGCGCCACGGGTGGCCTCGGAACGGGCGGCATGGGTGGGCATGTCAGGACAATACGCCACCGATGGCTGCAGCGGGTCACCGACACCCACCGAATATCACTGTATCGGGTGAGATCAAGAAGGAGACAAGCGCTCTATAGCGGACATCTCGCCCGTCGGTTCGTGACCGTACGAACAAGGCTCACCCGTTCAGGCTAAAGCTTGCCGCCATCAACGCGGCCATTTCCGTACGCTCTCACTTGGTTATCAGCCGATTGACCGTTTCGACGTGAGAAGACTAGATTCGGACAGACGGGAATAACCGGTCCGCAAGGAGCCCGTATGACCGCGCCGGCCGAGCCGCAACCCGCCCCGGCGCCGCACGGCCAGCCGAACGGCCAGGCACCCCGCCGGCCGATCCCCGGGCCGCGCCAGCCACCCACCGCCGAGCGCCAGCCACCCGACGGCGTCGGCCGCCGGCCAGGCACCGACAAGCGCCAGCCAGCCAACGGCGCCGGCCCCCAGCCGCCCACCGGAGCCGGCCGCCAGCCAGCCGATGGCGCCAGGCATCAGCCAGGCAACGGCACCGACCCCCGGTCACCCGACGGAGCCGGCCGCCAGCCCCGAGACGGCGCCAGCGCCAACCAGCCAACGGCGCCAGCCGCCAGCCCCAACGGAGCCGGCCGCCAGCCCCGAGACGGCGCCAGCCGCCAACCAGCCAACGGCGCCAGCCGCCAGGCACTCGACGGAGCCGGCCGCCATGCCCCGGACGGCGCCAGGCATCAGCCAGGCAACGGCACCAGACCGCAGCCGCCTGCCCGAGCCGGCCGCGGGCGGCTCGACGGCGCCGACCGCGTGCCACCCGGCGAGGACGCCGACCCGTACTGCCTCTCCCCCGCCGACGCCGACCGGCTGCTCGCTGGCGCGCCATGGCGCCGCTTCGCCGTCCTCGGCGACGGGCTGGCCGCGGCCGGCGGCGACGGCGTCCCCGGCTACCAGGACGCCGGCTGGGGTGACCGGGTCGCCGCCGCGCTCGCCCGCCGCCAGCCGGACCTCGCGTACACCAACGTCGCCGAGCCGGGTCCGCGCACCGCCGAGGTCCGCGCCACCCAGCTGGGCCCGGTGCTCGACTTCCGGCCGGACCTGGCGCTCGTGGTCGCCGGCAGCAACGACATCCTGCGCCGGGACTTCGACCGCTGCGACGACCTGCTGACCGACTACGACGCCATCGTCACCGCGCTGCAGGAGGCCGGCGCCGACGTCGTGACCGCGACGATCTTCGACGTCACCCGCTCACCGCGGGTGCCGGCCAGCCGCCGGGCCCCGCTGCGCCGCCGGCTGGAGCACCTCGCCGGCCAGATCCGGCTGGTCGCCCGCGCCCGCGGGACGGTGCACCTCGACCTCGCCGAGCACTCCGCCGCCGGGGTGCCGGACGTCTACGGCGCGGACCTGCGCTTCGCCACCCGCCGCGGCCACGCGATCGCCGCCGCCGCGCTGGTCCGCCGCCTCGCCGAGCACCTCGCCGCGCAGCAGGAGCACCAGCCAGCCGACCCCGCCGGCTGAGCCGACCTCAGGCGGCGACCTTCCGCAGCACCAGCCGCTCCAGATCCCCGTACGTCCGCAGCGCGGCCAGCTCGTCGTCGGTGATCCGCATGGAGAACCGGTCCTCCAGCGCGGTCGCCAGCTCGATCCCGGCCAGCGAGTCGAGCCCGAGGTCCTCGCTCAGCGAGGTCTGCTCGGTCAGCCGCTCCCCGTCCACCTCCAGGTGCTCGGCCACCGCGGCCCGTACCTCGTCCACCCGGCTCATCGAACCCTCCCCGGCCGGCTCCGCTGCCTGCCCGGTCCGATTCTGCCGGGTTCGGCGGCCGGCCGCGCGGCCGGTCCACAGCCGGCCACGCCGCCCGGCCAACGGCCGGCCAGGCCGCCCGGAAGCCAGGCCGCCCGCGGCCCGGTGCCAGCCGGCCGGGCCGCCCGGCAATCTGCCGGCCCGCTGACAGCCGGCCAGGCCCGCCCGCAGGCACGGGACCACACCGCCCGGCGGCCAGGAGGCCGCGCAACCCGGGCGGTCAGTCGGCCGACTCCGGCACCGATGGGCGGACCACCACGACCGTGCACGACGCGTTCTTCAGGGTGTTGTCGCTGACCGAGCCGACCAGCCAGGTGGCCAGCCGGCCGTGCGGGCGGGAGCCGACCACCAGCATGTCGGCGCGGCCGCAGAAGGACAGCAGCGCCCGGCCCGGCGGCTTGTGCAGCGCGTGCACGGTGACCTCGCAGGACAGCCCGCCGGGCAGCTCCTCGTCGATGATCGCCCGCACCTTGCGCTCGGCCTGCTCCTGGAAGGCGCTCAGCGGCGGCGCCACCCCGCCCCACTCGCCCGGCGGGCGCGGCTCGCTGGACACCTGCCACCCGTAGACGACGTCGAGCGGGCAGTTGCGCAGCTCCGCCTCCCGGGCCGCCCAGCGCAGCGCCTGCCGGGACAGCGGCGAGCCGTCCACCCCCACGACGATGTGCCCGTACGTCGGCGCGCCGTCCATCGAACCTCCGCGGGAAAGAGCAGGGTGTCGGGACGGTACTACCCCGTCCGGCGGTAAGACCTGCGCAATTCGGGGTAGACCGCGGCCGCTGATCGTCACCCCGCAATGGCGCTGGAGAGGACGAGGGACGATGCATCCGGAGAATCCCCGCCGGGTCGTGGTGGGCGTGGACGGCACGCCCCGGACGGTGGCCGCGCTGCGCTGGGCCGCGGCCGAGGCGATGCGGCGGGACGCGGAGCTGCACGCGGTGCACGCCTGGGGCAACCCACTGCGCCCGGCGTCGTACGCGCCTGTCGCCGACCGCGGCACCCCGGACGAGTGCGCCCGGCGGGCCGCGGCCCGGCTCGCCGAGACGGTGCGCGCGGCCTTCGGTGCGTCGCCACCGGTGCCGGTGCGCGAGCTGGTCGACGACCGGGCGGTGGTGCCGGCGCTGCTCGACCACGCCCGGGACGCGGAGCTGCTGGTGGTGGCCACCCGCTCCGGCGCGGCCGGCGGCCGGCCGGGCGAGTCGGGGCCCGGCTCGACCACACTGTCCTGCCTGCGGCAGGCGCCGTGCCCGGTGGTCGTGCTGCCGACCGACACCGCTCACGAACGCCCGGTCGAGGCCGCGGCGACCGCTCGCTGAGGGCGTACGACCCTGGTGGAATCCGCCCGGGGCGGGAAGGCTACGGCTGACCCGACCCTGGGAGGATCAGTGACGACAGGCTTCTCCGCCGCGCCCACGACCCGGCGCCCGGCCCCGGACGACGAGCGGCTGCGGCTGTTGGACGCCTGGTGGCGCGCGGCGAACTACCTGTCCGTCGGGCAGATCTACCTGCTCGACAACCCGCTGCTGCGGGAGCCGCTGCGGCTCGAGCACGTCAAGCCGCGGCTGCTCGGGCACTGGGGCACCACGCCCGGCCTCACCTTCCTCTGGGCCCACCTCAACCGGGCGATCATCGACCGGGACGTGCAGATGCTGTACGTCACCGGGCCGGGTCACGGCGGCCCCGGCGTGGTGGCGACGGCGTACCTGGAGGGGACTTACAGCGAGGTCTACTCCTCGGTCACCCAGGATCGGGAGGGGATGCGCCGGCTCTTCCGGCAGTTCTCCTTCCCGGGCGGCATCCCCAGCCACGCCGCGCCGGAGACGCCCGGCTCCATCCACGAGGGCGGCGAGCTCGGCTACTCGCTGATGCACGCGTACGGGGCCGCCTTCGACAACCCGGACCTCGTCGTCGCCTGCGTGATCGGGGACGGCGAGGCGGAGACCGGGCCGTTGGCGACGTCCTGGCACTCGAACAAGTTCCTCGACCCGGTGTCGGACGGCGCGGTGCTGCCCGTCCTGCACCTCAACGGCTTCAAGATCGCGAATCCGACCGTGCTCGCCCGGATCCCGGAGCCGGAGCTGCTCGACCTGATGCGCGGCTACGGCTACCAGCCCTTCGTGGTGGAGGGCGGTTTCGACGGCGAGGACTCGATGGCGGTGCACCGCCGGATGGCGTCCACTCTGGACGAGATCCTGGACCGGATCGCGTCGATCCAGCGCGCGGCCCGCTCCGGCGAGGAGACCGCCCGTCCACAGTGGCCGATGCTGGTGCTGCGGACGCCGAAGGGGTGGACCGGCCCGCGGAAGGTCGACGGCATCCAGGTCGAGGGGACATACCGGGCGCACCAGGTGCCGCTGTCCGAGCTGGCCACCCGTCCGGACCACCTGAGCCAGCTGGAGGAGTGGCTCCGGTCGTACCGGCCGGAGGAGCTCTTCGACGACGACGGCACGCTCCGGCCCGAGCTGGCCGCGCTCTCGCCGGTCGGCGAGCGCCGGATGAGCGACACTCCACACGCGAACGGCGGGCTGCTGCTGCGCGACCTGCGGCTGCCGGACTTCCGCGACTACGGCGTGGAGGTGGCCGAGCCGGGCCGCGGGCTGTCCGAGGCGACCAGGGTGCTCGGCACCTGGCTGCGCGACGTGATCCGGATGAACCCCACGACGTTCCGGATCATGGGGCCGGACGAGACCGCGTCCAACCGGCTGAGCCCGGTCTTCGAGGCCACCGACCGGGTCTGGGAGTCCGAGATCGACCCGATCACCGACGACCACCTCGCCCCGCACGGCCGGGTGATGGAGGTGCTGTCCGAGCACCTGTGCCAGGGGTGGCTGGAGGGCTACCTGCTGACCGGCCGGCACGGGCTCTTCAACTGCTACGAGGCGTTCATCCACATCGTGGACGCGATGTTCAACCAGCACGCGAAGTGGCTGGAGTCCACTCAGGACATCCCGTGGCGACGCCCCATCGCGTCGCTGAACTACCTTCTCTCCAGCCACGTCTGGCGGCAGGACCACAACGGCTTCTCGCACCAGGACCCCGGCTTCATCGACGTGGTCGTGAACAAGAAGGCCAACGTCGTCCGGGTCTACCTGCCGCCGGACGCGAACACGCTGCTGTCCACGTACGACCACTGCCTGCGCAGCCGCAACTACGTCAACGTCGTGGTGGCTGGCAAGCAGCCGGCGTTGAACTACCTGTCCATGCCGGACGCGATCGCCCACTGCACCCGCGGTCTGGGCATCTGGGAGTGGGCGTCCAACGACGACGGTCAGCAGCCGGACGTGGTGCTGGCCTGCGCCGGGGACATCCCGACCCTGGAGACGTTGGCCGCCGTCGACCTGATCCGCCAGCACCTGCCGGAGGTCAAGGTCCGGGTGGTCAACGTCGTCGACCTGATGCGGCTGCAGGACGAGAAGGAGCACCCGCACGGGCTGAGCAACCGCGAGTTCGACACGCTCTTCACGACCGACCGACCGGTCATCTTCGCCTACCACGGCTATCCGACCCTGATCCACCGGCTCACCTACCGGCGGACCAACCACCGCAACATGCACGTGCGTGGCTTCAGGGAGGAGGGCACCACCACCACGCCGTTCGACATGGTGATGCTCAACGACCTGGACCGCTTCCGGCTGGTCATCGACGTCATCGACAACGTGCCCGGCCTCGGCTCCCGGTGCGGCGCGCTGCGGCAGCGGATGGCGGACGCCCGGCTGGACGCCCGGGCGTACACCCGGGAGCACGGGGAGGACTCGCCCGAGATCAGCGGCTGGGTCTGGCCGTACGAGCCGGACGGCACCCGTCGGGACGACGTGCGGGCCGGCTCCGGGGCCGACACCGGCGACGACAACGTGGCCGCCACCGGGACGCAGAGCGCCGGCGGCGAGGACGCGCAGGCGGCGTCGGGATGAGGGTGCTGGTCGTCAACGCCGGCTCCAGCTCGGTCAAGCTGCGGCTGCTGGCCGCCGACGACGAGGTGGTCGGCCGGGTCGACCTGGGCGCACCGTCCGAGCTGGACGGTGGTGCGGTGCGGTCGGCGATCGACTCGCTGGTCTCGTCGTCCGGGTCCGGTGTGGACGCGGTCGGGCACCGGGTGGTGCACGGCGGCCAGCGCTTCACCGGGCCGGTGGCCGTGGACGACGACGTCCGGGCCGAGCTGGAGTCCCTGGTGGACCTCGCGCCGCTGCACCAGCCGGCGTCGCTCGCCGGGATCGACGCCGTGCGGGCGGCGCTGCCGGACGTGCCGGCCGTCGCCTGCTTCGACACCGCGTTCCACGCGACCATGCCGCCGGAGGCGGTGACCTACCCGGTGCCGGCGGCCTGGCGGTCGGACCTCGGGGTCCGGCGGTACGGCTTCCACGGGCTGTCCCACGCGTACGCGTCCCGCCGGGCCGCGGAGGTGCTGGGCCGGGAGCCCGGCACGCTGCGGCTGGTCAGCTGCCATCTCGGCGCGGGCGCGTCGCTGTGCGCGGTCTCCGGCGGGCGGTCGGTGGACACCACCATGGGCTTCACCCCGCTGGAGGGCCTGATGATGGCCACCCGGTCCGGCACGGTCGACCCCGGGCTGGTGCTCTGGCTGCAGGAGCGGCAGGGCCTCTCCGCGGCCGAGGTCGTCCGACGCGCTGGAGCACCGCTCCGGGCTGACCGGACTGGCCGGCACCGCGGACATGCGCGAGGTGCTGTCCCGGATGGACAGTGGGGACGAGACGGCCGACGCGGCGTTCCGGGTGTACGTCTACCGGCTGCGGGCGGCGATCGCCGCGATGGTGGCGGCGATGTCCGGTGTGGACGCGGTCGCGTTCACCGGCGGGATCGGGGAGGCGTCACCGGCGGTGCGGGAGGGCGGGGTGGCCGGGCTGGAGTATCTCGGCGTCGCGGTCAACCCGGGCCAGAACGAGGCCGCCCGCGGCGACGCGAACATCTCCGCCCCCGGCTCCGCCGGCGGGCGTCGCCGTGGTCACCGCCCGCGAGGACCTGGAGATCGCCACCCAGGTCCGCACCGTCCTGAACGGATCCCGCGCATAGTCCTGAATGGACGGAGTGGTGGGGCGGGAGATCCCGCCCCACCACTCCTCTCTGGGAAGCTCGGCTACTGCCGGTCGTCCGAGCCGAGCGTCACCGTGAGGGTCTGCTCCTCGCCGCCCCGGCGGACGGTCAGCGTGACCTTCTCGCCCGGCGCGTACGACCGGACGGCCGCCACCAGCTCGTCGGAGGCGTCGATCACCCGGTCGTCGATCTTGACGACCACGTCGCCGGCCTTGAGCCCGGCCGCCGCGGCCGGTCCGCCCGCCTCGACCGAGGCCACCGGCGCGCCGCTGCCCGGGGTCGGGGCCGAGCCACTCGTGCCGGCCTGCACGCCGAGGTAGGCGTGCGTCGCCTTGCCGGAGGTGATCAGCTGCTCGGCCACCCGGGTCGCGGTGTCCGACGGGATCGCGAAGCCGATGCCGATGTTGCCCGCGCTGCCGCCCTGGCCGCCGGAGCCGGCCGTCGCGATCGACTGGTTGATGCCGACCACCCGGCCGGCCAGGTCGACCAGCGGGCCGCCGGAGTTGCCCGGGTTGATCGCCGCGTCGGTCTGCAGCGCGTCGATCACCGCGCTGTTGTCCGACCCACCGCTCGTCGGCCGGTGCAGCGCGCTGACGATGCCCTCGGTGACGGTGCCGTCCAGGCCGAGCGGCGAGCCGACCGCGACCACGGTCTGGCCGATCTTGACCTGGTCGGAGTCGGCGAAGGTGGCGGCGGTCAGCCCGGACTCCGACACCTTGACCACCGCGAGGTCGGTGACCGCGTCGGTGCCGACGATGGTGGCCGGCACGGTGCGGCCGTCCGGCAGCGTCGCGGTGACGCTGCCGCCGTCCTCGGCGACCGCGACCACGTGCTGGTTGGTCAGGATGTAGCCGTCGGCGCGGATGATCACGCCGGAGCCGGTGCCGCTCTCCTGGCCGCCGGTCACGTTGAGGGTGACCACGCTCTTCAGCGCGGTGGCGGCCGCGGCCTCGGCGGTGCCGGCGGTGACCGCGGCGGCCGGCGCGTTGCCGGAGTCGCGGGACAGGCCGGCGCTGGCCACCGGGGCGGTGTCGTTGCGGTCGAGCAGGACCACCGCTCCGCCGCCGGCCACGCCGCCGAGCACCGCGGTCAGCGCGGCCACGGCGACCAGCCGGCGGGCGCCGCCGGTGCGGGCCGGGCGCGGCTCAGCCGCGACCGGCGCCTGCCAGGGCGCGCCGGCCGGGCCCCCGATCGGACCGCGCCGGTCGGAGCGCTGGCCGGACCGCCGGCGTACGGGCCGGGGCCGGTGGGCGCGCCGAAGTGCGGCACGCCGGCCGGGCTACCCGGTCGGGCGAAGTCCGGCGCGCCGGCCGGCGGGGTGTGCGGGCCGGTCGCCGGGTTGCCGGCGCGATCGTCGGCCGGGACGCCGTACGCCCGGGGCGCGCCGGTCGCCTCGGGTCGACGCCACTCGGGCCCGGCGTACGGGTGCCGTCCGGCGTGCGGAGGGATGTGCGGGGTCTGCGGGGTCTGCGGGTCCTGCGGGGTGTGCGGCCCGTCCGGCGTCTCGGTCATGCTCAGAGCGTGGGCCCCGCGCCTGGGACTTCCCTGTGCGCAACCTGGGTGCTCGCTGTGAACCCCCGCCCCCGCCCGCCCGATCACGGTAAGGACCGTCCACGGTAATCTCTCCCGGTTCGTCCGCGCGCCCGTAGCTCAGCGGACAGAGCAGGTGCCTTCTAAGCACTTGGTCGCAGGTTCGAGTCCTGCCGGGCGCACCCACCCCTCTGACCTGCAGCTTTGCCTAACAGGCTCGGATCATGCTTGCGGCACAGCGCTCAGCGAGCATATAACTGGCCGTGGCAGCTCGGTCGCAACGTCCGGTTTCGACTGATCTCGAGGGGCTGCTGGCGTCCTGGTTGAGGTCTCTGCGCGCCCGCAATGTGTCGCCGCGACCCTGACGACCTACTCCGCCGGGGCCAGGCAGCTCACCGCGTTCCTCGCCGACCGCAGCGTCGCCACGGCGGGGAGGTCGACCGAGCTGCGCTCGAGGACTGGATCGGCCAGCTCCTGCAGACCCGCTCCGCCGCCACCGCCAACAACCGCTACCGGGCGATCCAGCAGTGGTTCGCCTGGATGCCGAAGAAGGCGAGATCGAGGAGAACCCCACCGCCCGGATGCGTCCGCCGCAGATCCCCGAGCAGCCGGTCGAGGTGCTGACCACCGACCAGATCCGCGCACTACTCAAGGCCTGCGAGGGACGCGACTTCGTCTCCCGGCGCGACGCAGCGATCATCCGGCTCTTCGCCGACACCGGCATGCGGCTGTCCGAATTGGCCGGCCTGACCAGCTCGACGACGTCGACCTCGACATCGGGACCGCCGCCGTGCTCGGCAAGGGCCGCCGGCCGCGAGCCTGCCCCTTCGGCGCCAAGACCGCCCAAGCGCTCGATCGCTACCTTCGCGTCCGTACGGCGCAGCGAGGCGCTGCATCGTCCGATGCTCTGTGGCTGGCCGAGAAGGGCCGCGGACGCGATGCAGTCCGGCGGCATCGCGCAGATGCTCAAGCGACGCGGGCTCGCTGCGGGCATCGCCGGCCTGCACCCGCACCAACTCCGGCACTCGGCCGTGCACGCCTGGCTCGCCAACGGCGGCGCCGAGGGCGACGCCATGCGCCTCTTCGGCTGGAAGTCCCGCCAGATGCTCAGCCGATACGCCTCATCCACCGCCGACGAGCGGGCTCGCGAAGCCCACCGCCGCCTCTCCCTGGGCGACCGCCTCTAGCAGGAAACCATCGGAGCCACCGGACTGAGGTGATCTGGAGTCAGCGGCGGCCGCGACGAGCTCGAGCGGACCTCCGGGCAAGATCGAGCATGTGCGCGCGTAGGGCGCTCTCAGCGCGGCGGGCGCGTTCCTCCGCCGGCAGCGCGCCGTCCGGGTCGACCTCCCGCTCGAACCGAGCAAGGAAGGCAGCGCGTGCAGGAGCGGTGCGACGGCTCCGGTCAGCGGTGAGCGCCCACGACCGATGTGCCATGGAGCGACGCAGCAGGCTCGCTCCTGCAACGGTGTCCCGGGGTTCAGTCGCATTGCTCTCTGCGGGGAAGGCTGCGCGGCGAGAAGATTCGGGAGCCGCCTCTCGCGGACCCGTCGCCGGTGACGGCGATGAGTCAGGCAACGGCGCGCCCGACGATCCAGCCGCGCTCATCGCCGGACTCGGGGAAGCCGATCGCCTCGTAACGCGGCGTCGAAACTCGTCCCCGCCCACTGCGACGGTCCGCTGAAACCTCCTTCAGTACGTGGGACTACATCCCGCGCCTCTCCATGGCACACGATAGTTCTACGCTGGCGACCCGCACTTTCCGCAACGGGCCGTACCCCAGCTGAAGGTAAGCGCTTGGCAGCCGTAGTAGCGCTCGATCGGGTTGCAGCTTCGTGCCATGGCGAGGGCCGATCGCTGACACAGCCTGGCGCCGACGGTCCGCCTCGGTTCCCCAGATTGGCCTTCAAGCGGGGCTGCTAGTCGGATAGTTGACCTCCTGCGCGGATTTCTCGGCGGCTGCCACAGGTGGCATCAGACACCAAGAACCGGCACAACGATCAGCCGTGACTGGCGGCCGGACTGCCTCCCGGATCCGGCGTGGGCGCGGCGTCGTCGCGGTCCAGACAGCGATCTGGTCCCACGGCGGACGGACGCACCGTCGGCTGAACCGCCGCAACGTTCAAGTGCCCATCACGGCCCGGCGCCGTACAGCGCGCCGAAGAACTGCAGCTCGAGCCGCACGACCCAGTTGAACGCGCGGTACATGTCCGGGGTTGGTCCATCGGGTGCGGCGGCATCGATTAGCCGGCCTAGGCTCTCGCTCCAGTACCCGTAGGCGTCCGAGGACCAGTAGTCGAGCAGGAACCAGTACGGCGTCGAGCGGTTGGCGGTCGGACGGACGGCCGACCAGGTGTCCACGTACGCCTTCTCTGCCGCGTAGAGCGCGGACATCGCGGTCGGGTACCCGCGTGACACCTGGGCCTGGAGAAACGCGGTGAGTCCCACAGTCGCCGGTTCCGGTTCGGCGTCGAGGTCGACTACGAACCGCTCGGCCAGCTTCCGGAGCTGGCTGAGCCCGAGCCGGCTTCCCGACGTCGCGGTCGCGATCGCCTCGGTAGCCGCGTCGGTCGGGGCGATCCCGGCCAGCCCGGCGATGAAGCGCTGGTATTCCACGTTGTAGTGGTGATCGTTCACCAGCCATCTGCGGAAGACCTCGTCGCTCAGCTCTCCGCGCGCGACCGCCTGAACGAACGGGTGGACGGCGAGTTGTGACCACTGCTGCTCAGAGTGCGCGAGCAGGCTGCGGCTGGCCGTGAGGCGGGGAGGCTCGGGAGCGCCGAGGGTGGCGCGCGCGGCCTGGCGGTTGAGCTCGTCGTAAACCCTGATCAGCACGTCGTGCCGGCGCCGCCAGTCGGCGACCGTCCGCTCCCGGCCGTCCCGGTCCAGGCTGCCAGGAAGGCACGCCCGCACCAGCGGCTCGACGAGCCGATCCCACTCCGGTGGCCGCCGGATCCGGCCGTCGAGGATCTCATAGAGCTGGGACCGTCCATAATGCAGTTGGCGAGCGAGGGCCGGGCGGCTGATCCCGGACGACCTCTCTAGCTCCCGAAGCGCCGCGCAGAACTCGGCGACCGGGCCATTTGCACTCGCGATCACGGATGCCTTCCGGAGTCGTCCGGTGCTGACCAGTCGGACGCATGATACTGGCAGCGCTGATACGCCAGCTGTCCGGATACAGTCCGGGAATCCGGCCGGGTGCGGCGCCCGGCGGCCCAATGGTGGCGCCTGCCGCACCTCGGCGGCGGCAACGGTCACCCCGTCCGGAGGTCGCCATGATCCCGTCCTCCCCGACCCGCGCCCTGAGCTGGGGAAGCCCGATCGAGCGGCTCCTCGCGGTCCGCAGACGGCGGCTCGTGAGGCAGCTTCGCCGGCGGGCCGCGTGGGCCAGGGAGGCCAGGACCGCGCCGGCCCTCCAGGCAGTGCTCGACGCCGATCCGTCAGGCGGCGACGCCAGCTGGCCGCGGCCGGCGCCAGCTAAAGGCTCCTCGTGTAGGCCACGGTTGACGACCGCGCGATCCGAGACTCCAGAGTCATCGACCCCGGGAGCCAGCACCAACGCACTCACGTCATCGTGAGTCGCGCTGCCGGGTGAGGCGGTGGACTCGGTGGTCGCTGACTGGCAGATGGAGATGGCAGCACGGCCACCGCCTCGGGTACGGCAGATTGCGGACGGCTCGACGCCGGTGGTGTCTTTCGGGCACCGCTACGCGCAGAGTTCGCCACTGTCGGGATCAACCCGAGCCGCAGCGAGCTGGTGATCTCCGACGCCCACAGGGCCTGAAGGCCGCGATCGCCGCCGTGCCGCTCGGCGCGGCCTGGCAACGCTACCGGGCGGACTTCCCGCGCAACGTCCTCGCCTCCGTGGCCCAAGGGCAACGCCGTGACGCGGTGCACCGGGACACCCAGTCAAGATCATGAAGAGCCGGGACTAGCTGGTGAATTCCACCAGGTCCGCACAGAAGTCGCGGTCCGACAGGTCGCTGTTCCCGGTGGATCCGCGCACGACCCGGAACGAGTCGGGGACCTCGACGTCGTCGCTGGGGTCACCGGGAGTGCCGTTGTAGTCGATGTCGATGGCGAACCGGGTCTGGCCGGGGTCCTTGAGCACGAGCTTGCCGTTCTTGTCGTAGAAGCGGGAGCCACCGGAGGCGAAGACGGTGATGGTGATGGTGCCGTCGCCGTTGTCGACGATCGTGTGGTCCCTGCTGTTGCCGGTGAACACGTTGGTGTAGGTGCCGCCGGTCGCCAGGTTGGTGGTCACGACGGTGCCACGCACGCTCTCCCGGTAGTACGGGAACGGTGACGAGCCGCGCTGGTTGAACACGAAGTTGCCGGAGACGTCCCCGCTGTCCTGGGCCGGGGTGCCGTCGCAGTCGTAGACGTCGCTGGTGAAGATGTCGTGGAAGTGGCCCTTGTCGATCGGTCGGGCGGTAGCGGGTGTGCTAGCGAGCTAGGCCTGCGATGGCCAGCCCAGCGATGAGAAAAACGAAACGTCCCCGCATGGCCCCTCCTCTTGTCGGACTAGACGACCAAGTTGAACGTGCCAGTGCACCCGGCAACGTGGACGATCAGCGGCCTGGGATAGCGGAGCTCCGCCGGCCCGGTGCCATTGGCCCGGCGTAGCTTTGGGTGACTTGACCGCAGTCGGCGCACGGCGCGAGCAGGAACTCCGTTCCGTCGTTGCACAGTCGCGTCGGAGCGGTCGGTGACGTGGTTGGAGAAGGACGAGCCGTCCTGAACCGGTCCCGCGCACGTTGAACGTGTTGGTCCCGTTCACGGCCCCGCCGGTGTCGTTGAACCCGCCCCAGGTGCTGAACCTGCCGGTGAAGCTCGGCAGGCTCGGGTCGTTCAGCGGCACAGCGACAAACGTGCCCGTGCTGGTGAACGTGGCGTGGACGCGGCCGTCGTCGAACGCCGTGACGTGCTCGATGGTGTTGCTGGTCGTGGTAATCGTGTAGAGCGGGCCGCCGCCCTCACACGACGGGACGACGTCGACGAACGAATCCACGACGTTCTTCTGGGTGATCGTCTCGGTCTGCGGTGGCGCCGCCACGGCAGTCCCGCCCAACAGCAGGAACAGACCCCCCGCGAGAACGCCAGTGAACACGCGACAAAGCATCCTGCCTCCCAATGATCAAGCCCCCGGGCACCGGAAGAGAGGCGTGCAACCGGCTTATGGGCGCCCGCGGCCACCACGGCCAGCCAGCCGAGATCACCCCCAGTTCCCCCTCGGCGCGCCCGTGAGAGACGGTCCTCCGGCCGCCGGCCCCTGTACAGTCGTCCTACGAAAATGCGCCGATGAACTGCCTGGCTGCCTCCGATCGGCCTACCCGCACCAAGTGCCGATGCCTGCGCACCGGGCCGCCCGGTCGACCGTGATGCGCCGCGCGGACGCCTCGATCACCCCCGAGCCCGCCTTAGCGACCTCCAAAATCAAGGTCTGACCGGGACTCAGCGGGCAAGCCTCGTCGCCGGAGACAGCGGCGAACCCACCGATGCAAAGCCGGACGCCGTGACCGCCGGCCGCGAACACGTCGCCCGGGCTGACCGTACGTTGCTCGTGCCGCACTGCGCGTGGGAGGGCATCGTGCGGCGGCGGGACGTCGCGGGGTAATTCGTCGCCATACTGCCGGCGTGGGTGTGGCGGAGCTGGGCCAGGTGCGTCGGATTGCGCTGGCGCTGCCGGAGGTGAGCGAACGGCTGAGCCACGGCGTTCGAGGTCGACGTCGGCGGGTCACGCTGCCGAACGCGCGACTCTGCCGCGGGTCGAGCGCGACTTGGCCGACATGCTGGTCGGCGCCGCGCTGCTCGGTTGTCCGCGACGGGCTGCTCGCCTACCGCTGACCCGGTAGTCGAGGAGCAGGTAGCCGGTCGGTGAGGTCGTGCTTCGGATCGGCTCGAGCCGAGTCGCCGGCAAGCCGTGGAGGAGCCTCCGCCCGCTGCCCGCGATCGTCGGTGCGATCACCAGCCGGGGCTCGTCGACGATGCCCGCGGCGAGCAGTGCCTGGGCGACCGAGATGCTTGCATGTACGCCGATGTCGGCTCCGGGCTGGTTCCTCATATCCCGCACGAACTCGACCGGTTCGCCGTCGACCACGGTCGTGTGGGCCCACTGCCGATCGAGCGGCGTGGAGGTGGCGACGTACTTCGTGACACCGTTGATGAACGTCGCGAACGGTCGATGTCGCTGCCAGGCCAGACTCGGCCCACTCCTCGTAACTGCGCCGGCCGAGGATGACAGAGTCCTGCGCCGCGATGACGGCGCCGAAGTTGGCGTCCATCGCGTCGTCCCAGTAGGCGATGAACCCATCGGGCTGCTCCGCGACCCCGTCGAGGGACAACAGCTCGTAGGCGACGACCTTCCGCACGCTCACCACCTCCGATTGACGTGGACCCTATCTGGATCGTCACACGCGGGATCCTCGGGTGCCGACCGGCCGCCCTGCCGCCCGACCGGCTCGGCCCCCGAGGGACGGCGCGAGCGTGCGACATGCCGGCCGAGGCCGGGCACGCGCGTCCTGCGGGGTGGTTCAGGTGTCGGTGGGCGTGTCCGGGTTAGCCCGGCAGTGCCGCCTTATCGGACAGCACCTGGCGGGATGGTCCGCAGCGGGGCCACCCCGAGTTTGTCGGTCACCTCGGCGGTGTTCCAGGGCGTGTCGGTCATCGCCATCAGCCGGTTCAGCCCCATGACGTTGGCCGCGGACGGTGCCAGTGGTGCGAGCGCCTTCTGCGCCAGGACGAACGACGTCGCGGGAAGGCTTACGACGCGGATCCGGCGGCCGAGCAGGTCACCGAAAATCCCGGCGACGTCCGCCCAGGACAGGATCTCCGGACCTCCGACGTCGACCGGGCCGCTCAGATCGGTCGCGTCGACCGCGGCGGCCAGCACGTTCGCTGCGTCGTGCACGGAGATGAAGGCGTGCCGACGGGTGGGCGGACCGGGCAGGACGAGCACCCCACGCTCGTCGACAGTCCGGCCGGTCAGCCGCCGGAAGCGGCGGAGGAAGGGATACGGCCGCTCCAGGGTGCCGTTCCGCTCTCCCCGGGTGGGGACCGAGCTGCCGACCAGCGCCAGCCAGACCTCGGTGAATGGCGCGAGCCGCACCGACAGGTGTGACAGGCCGGAGCTGGACAGCCGCTGCTCGGTCACTCGCTTCAGCCGGACCTCAGGCACCTCCTCGTCCATCGGCGATACCGGAATGCCGGCGTTGACGAACCGGAGGACTCCCGCCTCCGCGGCCCGCGAGATCAGCTCGGCGTACCCGCGCGCGAGCGCGGCCGGCGTGTCGCCGGGCCGGGACGGCGCCAGAGCGTTGGCCGTCGCGACGACCGCCCGCACGCCGGCTACCGCCGCGGCCAGGCTCGGCCCGTCGCGCAGGTCCCCGCGCACGAGCTCCGCCCCGGTCCCCGAGAGCACCTCCGCACCGGCGTCGGACCGGACCAGCGCCCGCACCGGACGCCCCTGCTCGCGGAGCCGGCCGACGACAAGGCTGCCGAGCTGACCGGTCGCGCCGACGACGAGAATCATGCCGCCTCCCCGAGAAGCCAGACGAACTTAGCCCAACCGAAAGATCGTCCCGCCCAGCCCCGTGAAAGGTCCACCCCTGGCGCAGCCGCCCCCGATGCCAGCCGCTCGCCCGGATGCACTCATCTAATGGGTTCTGTCGGTCAGCACTCCACACATCGGGCCCTTAGGCCTCGCGGCAGACCGTGCGCCCGAACGTTCAAGACCGCCGAGGCGGAAAGATGCCCTCAAGCTAAATGTGGTCTACCGTCCAGACAGGATCAGCGCGTCTCCCGCCCCCGCCGGCTCTAGAGCAAGGGCGGCTCCCTCTCAGGAGGTGCGCCGTGAGCGCTCCGACTGCCCGCCCGCGCCTGGTACAACGATTCCGCCGAGGGCACGACGACGATCTTCATCATCTTGCGGGCGGACTCGGGCTACCAGAAGGGTGCCGATGTGCTCGACTTCTGGACCGCTGTCGACCAGGCGATTGTCGATTGACTGCAGGGGCCGGAGTGCGCACTTTCACCCAAGGGACATTCCCCCTCGGCGAGGTCAGTTGCGCACCGTAGTGCGGCACCGCCCGCTCGACCGGAGGGAGATCGCGGTGACCTCGAGCAGCCGTGATGATTAGCCGGTCAGGTCGCCCATGATGGTCACGCCCAGGCCAGCGGGATCGACGTACGAGCAGGTCGCCGCCTGGCCCCCAACGCCGTTGTTCTCCTGCTTGTCGAGCGTGACGAGCGTGGTGCCGTCGGGTAGCACCACGATGACCCGGCGCGGGACCAGCACACGGGTGGAGTTCACGTCATGTATCGCCGCAGACGTGGTGGTTAGAAACTGAGCCGGTCCGAGTTCGACGGTGGGCATCCCCGCTGCGCCGCAGTCGACGCTGCGAATCCGTCCCCGTCCCGGGATCGGCGGCGGCTGGTAATGCGTTCATTCCGAGTACCAGTGCCGCGGCGACGCAGCCGGCCACCGTGCCGAAGCGCATGATTTCCCCCTCCGGTCGCCCATCCCGCTGACTTCTCGTTGGAACTGTACGCCGCGTCAGCACGCCGCGGGCCCGATTCCGGTAGAGACGGATCGCTGCCGTTCGTCAGGTCACACGGCGGATAGGGAGCAGCTCCACCGTTGCTAACCTTCCCGGCGCTCGTCTCAATAGGGGACTGGCTCTTGCCGGTTCGGCGCTGGGCCGCCAACCTGCTCGAGGTTGGCGCCGCGGTACTGTCAGCGCAGCATACTCGGGGTCGATTTCCTGAGATGGGCGACAGTTCACCATCGCAGCATGGCGGTGATCCGGCACGCCAACTACGGCCACCAGAATCGTCCGAGCAGGCCCCGGTTCAACTGCAGCTGCGGCCGGAGCTGCGCCATGATCGCGCGGTCGGTGGCCTCGTTGTCGAGCCGGGTGGCCAGCTTCCCACGGCCTTGGTGTCGGCGGACAGCGGTCGTGACGGCCTGGTCCGGGGCTAAGGCTGAGCTGAGATGCCGGCGCTGCGGTACTTGCCGCAGTCGAGACACTCTTGGTAGTTCTCGCGGTAGTCCCCGCTCGGACCGCGATACGATCCCTCGCCGTCCTTGACACCGTAGGTACGCCAACGGTGGTAGAGGTGTAAACGGCACCACCACCGCGGCCGTTCTGATGGACGCGCTCAGCCATGGCGCACACGATCCTCCGACTGTGGGGCCTTGTCAGCCAGCCGGGCCAATCCCCGCTACCGGGACGTCTCGGATCTTGCCGCAGTCGATGCACTGCTGGAACTGGCCGCCATCGCCGCCGGCGGCGTCGTGGTCCCGGTAGGTCCGCCACCGATGCCAGACGTGCAAGCGGCAGGTCCACCGCGGCCGGTACTCGCGCTCAGCCATAGCAAGGACGATCCTCCGGTGGGGTCGGCTTGTCAGCCGATTCAGGAGAGGGCCGCACACTGGAGGGGACGGCGACCCCCGGTTCTGGGCGGTAGGCAAGGAGTTCCTGCCGAATAGATACTCAGCCCCTGGGGGCGACCTCGTGAGCGCTGCGATGGTCAGACTTCTACACGCTGTCTAAGATGATGGAACACGCCTTTCGGCTCCCGACAGCCCGGTCGTGGCCGGGGACTGGACGAAGTCCCGCGCGGGACGAAAAGATGCGGTTACGGTCTCGGGACCTGTTGGTTCGGCGAGACGGAGATGGCGTGGCTGAGGAGACGTGGCACCAGGCGCGGCTGATCCCGACGTCGGGCATCAACGGTGCCGATGAGCAGGAGCGCCGGGCGACCTCGGCGCTGCTGGCGGTCATGACGGCGGTGCGGGAGTTCGGCCGCGCGCTCACTGCGCCGCTTGGTGCGCCGGCCGGGCAGGTCGAGGCGTTCATCGAGGTGCCGTTCGACGCTCGGACGGGAAGCGCGTCTACCCCGATGGGCTGATCCGGGTCGCGCGGGGCCAGAGTCGTGGACCGCGCTGGTCGAGGTGAAGACCGGCGCAACGCGCTCGCGCCGAGCAGCTGGAGAACTACCTCGACGTCGCGCGCGAGCAGGGCTTCGACGCGGTGCTGACGATCTCGCAACGAGATACCCTCCGTCGCCGGCCAGCACCCCACGAAGGTCGACAAGCGCAAGCTGCGGAAGGTCGCGCTGCACCACCTGGTCGTGGAGTCACAGGTGCTGGCCGAAGCCGTCATGCAGAAGGAGCACCGCGGCGTCGCAGATCCGGACCAGGCCTGGATTCTCGGTGAGCTGATCCGCTACCTCGAGCACCCGCGCTCCGGCGCGCTGGAGTTCGATGACATGGGCCCGGCTTAGGTGCCCGCGCGGGAATCGGTCGCCGCTGGAACATTA
>CAWKIV010000023.1:0-306620 GCA_963849885.1 uncultured Actinomycetota bacterium
TCGTCGGTCCAGCAGCGGGGCAGATACAGCGCCCGGTGGATCAGCCCGTGCCCAGCAGCCGTGGCGTAGGTCAGCCAGACGGTGACCTCCGGCGTGCTCGGTCCGCCCGGCGGTGCCCGTGTACTGCCGCTGCACCCCGACAGTGGCAGCGCCCTTCTTCAGATCGCCGGTCTCGTCGACCACCAGCACCGCATCCGGGACGGCGAGGTGTTCCACGACGTAGCCGCGGACGTCGTCGCGGACCGCGTCGGCGTCCAGACCGCCCGCGCCAGCAGATGCTGCATGCCATCCGGGCTCTGCCTCCCCGGCATGTTCGGCGATCGTCCAACAGTTCTTCCGCGGCAGCTCGGCCAGCAGCCCGGCCACAAACCGCCTGGAGCTCGTCGCCGCGGGCTCCAACCGCCTGAAGCGGACCGCGACCCGCCCCATCAGCTCCTCCGAACATCGCCTGCCAGCGGGCAGGGTCTACGCTCTCGCCCGCGGCCACCGCGGAATCGTTCCGAGTCCACACAACCAGCGGATGATCAAGCGGTGGCCGGCGCCGCGTCCGGGACCGCCACGCCCGAGATCACGATCTACGGCTGGAGTACTAGGCTGCGCCGCCCACCCTGACGGACAACCCGGCGTCGCAGTAGAAACGACGTCGAGCGCGAGCGGAAGTTGGCGGCCCAGCGCCGAACCGGCAAGAGCCAGTCCCCTATTGAGACCAGCGCCGGGAAGGCTAGCAACGGTGGAGCTGCTCCCTATCCGCCGCGTGACCTGACGAACGACAGCGATTCGTCTCCCACCGGAATCGGGCCCGCGACGTGCTGACGCGGCGTACGGTTGCAAACGAGAAGTAGCGGGATGGGCGACCGGAGGGGAAGTCATGCGCTTCGGCACGGTGGCCGGCTGCGTCGCCGCGGCACTGGTACTCGGAATGAACGCATTACCAGCCGCCGCCGATCCCGGGACGGGAGGGATTCGCAGCGTCGACTGCGGCGCAGCGGGGATGCTCACCGTCGAACTCGGACCGGCTCTGTTTCTAACCACCACGTCCGCGGCGATACATGACGTGAACTCCACCCGTGTACTGGTCCCGCTCCGGGTCATCGTGGTGCTCCCCGACGGCACCACGCTCGTCACGCTCGACAAGCAGGAGAACAACGGCGTTGGGGGCCAGGCGGTGACCTGCTCGTACGTCGATCCTGCTGGCCTGCGCGTGACCATCATGGGCGACCTGACCGGCTAATCATCACGGCTGCTCGAGGTCGCCCGATGTGTGGAGTGCTGACCGACAGAACCCATTAGGTGAGCATCCGGGCGAGCGGCTGGCATCGGGGGTGGCAGGGCTGGGGGTGGACCTTTCCCGGGGCTGGGCGGGACGATCACTCGGTTGGGCTAAGTTCGTCTGGCTTCTCGGGGAGGCGGCATGATTCTCGTCTTCGGCGCGACCGGTCAGCTCGGCAGCCTTGTCGTCGGCCGGCTCCGCGAGCAGGGGCGTCCGGTGCGGGCGCTGGTCCGGTCCGACGCCGCTGCGGAGGTGCTCTCGGGGACCGGGCCGGAGCTCGTGCGCGGGGACCTGCGCGACGGGCCGAGCCTGGCCGCGGCGGTCGCCGGCGTGCAGGCGGTCGTCGCGACGGCCAACGCTCTGGCGCCGTCCCGGCCCGGCGACACGCCGGGCGCGCTCGCGCGCGGGTACGCCGAGCTGATCTCGCGGGCCGCGGAGGCGGGAGTCCTCCGGTTCGTCAACGCCAGCATCCCGGTAACGCCAATGGACGAGGAGGTGCCCGAGGTCCGGCTGAAGCGAGCGACCGAGCAGCGGCTGTCCAGCTCCGGCCTGTCACACCTGTCGGTGCGGCTCGCGCCATTCACCGAGGTCTGGCTGGCGCTGGTCGGCGACTCGGTCCCCACCCGGGGAGAGCGGAACGGCACCCTGGAGCGGCCGTATCCCTTCCTCCGCCGCTTCCGGCGGCTGACCGGCCGGACTGTCGACGAGCGCGGGGTGCTCGTCCCTGCCCGGTCCGCCCACCCGTCGGCACGCCTTCATCTCCGTGCACGACGCAGCGAACGTGCTGGCCGCCGCGGTCGACGCGACCGATCTGAGCGGGCCGGTAGACGTCGGAGGTCCGGAGATCCTGTCCTGGGCGGACGTCGCCGGGATTTTCGGTGACCTGCTCGGCCGCCGGATCCGCGTCGTGAGCCTTCCCGCGACGTCGTTCGTCCTGGCGCAGAAGGCGCTCGCACCGCTGGCACCGTCCGCGGCCAACGTTATGGGGATGAATCGGCTCATGGCGATGACTGACACGCCCTGGAACACCGCCGAGGTGACCGACAGACTCGGGGTGGCCCCGCTCAGGACCGTCCGCCAGGTGCTGTCCGATAAGGCGGCGCTGCCGGGCTAACCCGGACACGCCACCGGCACCTGAACCACCCCCGGGACGTGCGTGCCTCTGCCCCCGGCCGGCATGTCGCACGGTCGCGCCGTCCCTCGGGACATGCTCGCGCGAAGATCGTCGCCCCGTGGCCCGGTTTCGCGGACGCGCGCCGCGGCTTCCCCTTTGAGGCCACGGGCAGCTCCGGTCCGTCGCTAGGGTCAGCGTATGGACGCACCCGAGCGTCAGCTGGACTTCTGGGTCGGCGAGTGGGACGTGTTCAACCCGGACGGCGCAGTTGGGTCGCAGCCGAATCGAGTCGACCACCGGGGGCCGAGTGGTCCTAGAGAGCTGGACCGGTGACGGCGGGCTGGTGGGCTCGTCGATGAACTTCTACGACTCCGACGACGGGCGCTGGCACCAGGTGCTGGTGGAGCACCGGTGGCGGCGTTCTGCGCTTCGACGGTAGCTACGCCGACGGCGCTCTGCGCTACGCCGGCGAGTCGGCGCTGCCGGATGGCGGCCGGCAGCAGGAACGGCTGACCTTCCGCGCCGCTCCCCGGCGGGCGGGGTCCACCAACTCTGGGAGCAGTCCCAGGACGGTGGTCAGAGCTGGACAGTCGTCTTCGACGGCGCCTCTGTGCCGCAGCGGGGGTCTGTCGCGGCCACCAAGCCGACACCAGATTGACGGCGCTCGGCTCCCCGCTCGACTCGCGGTGGTCCCTCCGCGGTGTGTGGCCGGGCGGCAGTTGGCCTGCTTAGACGGCGTCGCCCAGAGTGAGGCGTCGGCGTTCGGCGCGCGAGCGCTGGGCGGCATTGGCGCTGGCGTAGCGGTCGAGCATGGCGCGGTTCGACCAGCCGGCGGCGCGCATCAGGCCGCCTTCGCTGCCGTTCTCCTTGAGCCAGGCGTCCGCAAAGAAGTGCCGCAGTTGGTGCGGGTGCAGTGTCACGCCAGCGCGGGCTGCGCGGCGGGTCAGCATGGCGTAGAGCGACGCACCATCGACCGGTCCCCTCCCCCGGTCGCCAAGCCACAACTCGGACCGCTGGGCCTGCGGGTGCCGGGAGCGAAGCCGGAGATAGCGGCCAAGAGCCTTTGCGGTGGCATTGCCGTACGCCACTGTCCGCGGCTTGCGGCCCTTGCCCATCACTGACACCTCTCCGTCGACCACGTTGAGGTCGGCGACGGCCAGGCAGGCCAACTCGGATCGCCGCAGGCCGGTGTCGAGCCACAACCGGATCACCGCGGCGTCCCGGACGTCCGCGAACGCGCGTACGTCCGAGGCGGTCGCCAGCACGGCCCGCAGCTCCTCGATGGTCGGGATCCGGATCTCCGGCTCCTGCAGCTTCGGCCGGGCGACCTTGCGGACCGGCGACTCGTCCAGCTCAGCCTCCGCGGCCAGCCAGTCGAAGAACGACCGGACGGCCTGGTATCGACTACTGATCGTCTTGGTGGCGGCGCCGCGCTCTGTTAGCGCTGACAGCCACTTGCGGACGTGCGACGGTGTGACCTCGGCGGGCTCCAGGTCGCCGGCGTGCTCGGCGAACGAGCGCACGCCGGCCGTGTAGTTGGCGATGGTCTGCGGTGAGCGCTGGGCGGCGCGCAGGTGCAGGGACCACTCGGGCAGGAACTCGAGCACAGGACGCCTCCTCCGACGCGCCCCCGGAGCCTACACTGTTATCGCGACTAGAAGCGCTGTGCGTCGCCTGTCAGTCGCCATGAGGTGCCTCGACTTCCGCATCGATGCTGGTCAGGAGGGCCATGAGGTCCTGGGCGTTGGTCTGGGCGTAGTCGCGGTAGCAGTTGTTCATGAACACGTGGGTCTCGGCGGCCTGCTCGGCCAGGCCGGCCACCTTGGGCGCCCACTCCTGCAGCTCCTGCGGCGAGTAGTGGTAGCCGAAGCGGTCGTAGATGTCCTTGCTCGTCCACTTGTCGCTGTGCCCGTGGAAGCGGACCACCGCGAGATCGGCCGTCGCCGCCACCACCGGCGGCACCGAGGACGTGTGGCCCTGGGGCATGTCCACGCACACGTAGGGCACCGCGTACGACGTCAGGAAGTCGAGCGTCTCGGAGACGTTGTCCTCCGACATCCAGGTCTTGTTGCGGAACTCGACGCAGATCGGCACCGGGTCGGCCCGCCGCTTGCACTCCAGCACATACTCCTTGTTGCGCCGGCCGATCGGGAACCACTGCGGGAACTGGAACAGCAGCGCGCCGAGCTTGCCGGCCTGGTGCAGCGGGTCGAGCGCGGACAGGAAGCGCTCCCAGACCTGGTCGACCACCGCCTGGTCGAGGTCCTTGGCGTAGACGTTGCCCTTCGCGTCCTCCGGCCGGAGGTCCTTGTAGAGCGCGGCCACCCGGGTCGGATGCTGGGTGAGCAGCGAGAACGCCTTGATGTTGAAGGTGAAGCCGTCCGGCGTGCGCTGCGCCCAGAGCTCGCTGTTGCGCTCGTTGGGCGGGGTGTAATACGTCGAGTCGACCTCGACGATCGGAAACCTGGACGCGTAGAAGTTGAGCCGCTCCTCGGCGGACTTCGCGTCCTCCGGATACCACCCGCTGGCGAGCAGCGTCTTGTCCGTCCACGACGCGGTGCCGACCCGGATCCTTCCCATGGGTCCTGCCTACCCGCCCGGTACGACAATTTCCCGCGGGGTCAGCGCAGGGTGCCCTCGCGCCAGGCCGCGGCCGCGCGCTGCAGCGCCTCCGCGCAGCGCTCGTTGCGCCCGGCCAGCTCCAGCTCGGCCGCCGCGCCCTCCCCCGCGCCGGCCAGCTCCCGCCGCCCGGTCGCGATCACCCGGAAGAACGACGCGGCCCGCTCCAGGGCCACGTCGAAGTCCCCCTGGTACGCCCCCGTCAGCACCGCCCCGGCCAAGGCCCGGACCGCGGCCGGGTCGGCGTCGTCGGAGACCCCGGCCACCACCTCGTCCACCGGCGCGTACGCCCGGCCGGCCCGGTACATCCTCGCCAGCGCGTCGCCCTGCCGCTCGGTCCAGGTGCGCAGCAGGTAGAGCGCCCAGAGCGCGCCCGGCAGCGAGTCGGGCGGGGCGTCCCGCCACAGCTCGGACAGCGTGTCCAGGCCGACGGTCTCGGCCAGGTCGACCAGCCGGGAGGTGGCCGGGCCGCCCTCGCCGCGGCCGGCGTCGACCAGCGCGGCCGCGGTGGCGTGGGCCAGCTCGATCCGCGCGAACGGCTCCCCCGCGTGGACAGCCGCGGCCAGCGCCTCCACGTCGGCCGAGGGCAGCAGGCGGGGGCGCCGGTGGTCCGGGTCGGGCAACGCGGGATCTCCTCGTGGTGCGGCGTCGGGGGTCCGCGGCTCCCCTGCCACGGTCCGTCCATGGTAGGCGGGCGCGCCGGATCAGCCGTGAGCGGAACGGGAGTCCCGCGGGCCCGCCGTGCGTTGGCAGGACAGGTGGGTGCGGACGGCGCCCGCCGGCGGGAGGACGGGTGAGCGAAGGACGGGCGGGGCCGGCGCCGGAGGGCGACGGCCCGGAGCGGTACGCGGAGAGCGGCGGCTGGCCACCCGGCCCGCCGGCCGGTCACCCGTACCTGCCGCCCGGCCCGCCGGCCGGTCACCCCTACCTGCCGCCCGGCCCGCCGGCCGGCTCCCCGTACGCGTCGCCCGGCCCGCCCGGTCCGTACGGCCGCCCCGATCCGCGACCCGGCCCTGACCCCGCCGTGCCGTGGGCGCCGGGCGACGCCGCGTACGGGCGGCTGGGCGGCGGTCCGCCGGCCCCGCCGACTCCGCCGGGCCCGCGGCAGCCGGGGCCGCGCCGCCCGGTGCGGGCCCGCGGCGGCACCACCGTCACGCTCGGCCTGATCGCCGTCAACGTGCTGGTCTACCTGCTGCAGTCGGCCGACCCCAGCCTGACCTACCGCTACGGGCTGCTCCCGCTCGCGGTCGAGGCCGGCCAGTACGAGCGGCTGCTCACCTCCGCCTTCCTGCACGGCAGCCTGCTGCACCTGGCCTCCAACATGCTGGCGCTCTACATCGTCGGCGCCCCGCTGGAGCGGGCGCTCGGCACCGGGCGCTACCTGGTGGTCTATCTCGCCTCGGCGCTGGGCGGCTCGCTGCTGGCGATGCTGCTCAGCCCGCCGGACACGCTCGGGGTGGGCGCCTCCGGGGCGGTCTTCGGGCTGTTCGGCGCGCTGGTGGTGCTGCGCGACCGGGTCGGCGCGGACGTCCGCGGGGTGGTCACGCTGATCGGGCTCAACCTGGTGATCTCGTTCGCGGTGCCGGGGATCAGCTGGCAGGCCCACGTCGGCGGGCTGCTGACCGGCATCGTGGTCGCCTTCCTGGTCCGCGGCCGCCGGGCCCGCCCGGACTGAGCCTGGCTCGGCCGGGCTGCCGGGGCCTCGCCGGGGCCTCGCCGGGGCCTCGCCGGGGCCGGGACGGGGAGGGGCCGCGGAGGCTGGCAGGCTGGGCCGGTGCGGGGCGACGGCGACGGCTGGGTGCAGTGTGCGGCCGGCCACCGGCACTGGGGCCGGCACGGCGCGGCCGGGCTGCTGCTGCGCGACCGGGTCGCCGGGCCGGGCGGCCGGGACCGGGTGGTCCTGCAGCACCGGGCCTGGTGGAGCCACCAGGGCAACACCTGGGGCGTGCCCGGCGGCGCCCGGGACAGCGACGAGGACGACGTCGCCGCGGCGCTGCGGGAGACCGGCGAGGAGGCCGGCATCGCCGCCGCCGCGGTGCGGCCGACCGGGCTGGTGGTGGACGACCACGGCGGCTGGGCGTACCGGACCGTGCTGGCCGAGCCGGCCGCGCCGGTGGACCCGCGGCCGACCGGCGGGGAGAGCACGGACGTCCGCTGGGTGGACGCCGACGCGGTGACCGCGCTGCCGCTGCACCCCGGCTTCGCCGCCGTCTGGCCGCGGCTGCGGGCCGCCCCGCTCCCGCTCGCGCTGGTGGTCGACGCGGCCAACGTGGTCGGCGCCCGGGGCGCCGGCGACGGCTGGTGGCGGGACCGGGCCGGCGCCACCCGCCGGCTGCTGGCCGCGCTGGCGCCGGTGCGCCGCCTGGACCCGGCCGCGCTGCCGCCCGGGGTGGACGCCGGCGGGCTGGACGCGGTGCTGCCGCGGATCACCGTGGTGGTCGAGGGGGCGGCCCGGGCGGTCGCCGGGGAGCAGCCGCCGGCTGGCGTGGAGTTGGTGGCCGCGCCGGGCTCCGGGGACGACACGCTCGTGGAGGTCGCCACGAATGCCGCGAAGGGTGCGACTACCGTGGTGATCACCGCGGATCGCGGCCTCCGGGCCCGACTGGACCAGGTCGGCGCCCGGGCGGTCGGGCCGTCCTGGCTGATCGGCCGGATGGACGGCTGAACAGGGCCACCCGGCCGGTGACTGTCGCAATTCGTGTCGTTTTGATTACTCTAGGTTGGACGCACGGGGTCGGAGGTGAGCAATGACCACGCCGGACCAGCAGCGGACCCTCTTCCGGGTCCGCACCGCCGTCGAGGAGATGATCACTGCCGCCGAAGCCGGCGGCGCCGGAGCCCGCACCGTCGGATTCGCCGTGGACGCCACCCGGGTGGCCCGCGGGGTCGGCGGCTGCCTCTACCGGACCGACCCGCCACCGGGCGTCCCGCTGGTCGAGGACGCGCCGGTCCGGCTGTCCGCCGGCGACCGCGCCAGCACCGGCCGGCTCGGCCCGGTGGCGGACGAGAGCTGCCTGGTGGAGACCGACCTCGACCTCGGACCGCGGGTGCTCGGCGGCCGGCTGGTGGTGGACAACCTGGCCCCCGCGCAGGGCCTGCTCGACAAGCTGGACGCGCTGGCCGGCGACCCGCCCGACCCGGCGACGTACCGGTTCGACCAGGCCGAGCTGGCCCTCGGCGCGCCCGCCGGCCGGCTGCGGGACCGGATCGCCACCGCGGCCGGCTCGGCCGCCGAGTGGCGGCTGGACGACCGGGCCGCCGACGTGCTGTCCGCCGCGCTGCAGCAGCGCTGGGCCGCCGTGCAGGCCCCGCCGGGCGCGGACACCGGCGCGCTGGTCGCCCGGCTGCTGGACCGGCTGGTCGAGCTGGACGCGCGGGTGCTGCTGGCCGGCGCCACCGGGCACGGCGTGGACCGGACCGTCGGCGCGCTGTGCGACCGGCTGGCCCGGTCCGGCCGGCTGCGGTCCGGGCTGGTGCAGCGGGTCGGCCCGCTCGGCCCGGGCGCGGTGCGGGACCGCTGGGAGCCGTACGTGGACGCCCGGGCCATCGCCGCCGACCTGCGGACCCGGCTGGACGACCGGCTGGCCGAGCTGGACCGGCTCGAGGGCCGGCTGCGCTACGACGAGGCCGAGCAGCGGGCGGCCGAGCTGGACCGGCACGCGGCCCAGGTGGACGACCTGGTGGAGCGCACGGTCGGCGTCCGGCTGGGCCGGCGCGGCCGCGGCGCCGACCCGGACACGCTGGTCATCCGGCAGCACGAGCTGCGGGCGCAGCGGCGGTCCGCGCGCCGGACCGCCGAGCGGATCGCGCACGAGCTGGCCGGCTCCGGCACCCGGGTGCCGCACCCGGACGAGCTGCTCGGCGAGGGCGGCGGGACGCCGCGGGATCGGCTCAAGCAGCTGACCGCGGCGCGCGAGGAGCTGCGCTCCGCCCGCGGGGACATCGGCCAGGCACTGCGCCGGCACTGCCGGGTGGTCGCCACCACCACCCGCTCGGCGTACCTGCGGCGGCTGCCGCGCACCGACTTCGACGTGGTGGTGCTGGTCGGCCCGGCCGAGCTGGCGGAGACGTACTACCTGGCCGGGCTGTCCACCCGCAGCGTGGTCAGCGTCGCGGACGCGGGCGGGGCAACGGTCCGGCCGGCGGACGCGGTGCGCCGGCCGCCGGCGGCGCACCACCCCGACCCGACCGGGCGCCGGCGGGACGGCCTGCTGCGGCCGCGCTCGCTGCGGCCGCGGCGTTCCGCCGACTGAGGGACCCGGCGCCGGTCAGTGCGCCGGGTTGCGGGTGTGCGGCCGCTTGCCCAGCTGCCGCCAGTCGGTCTCCGCGACCTCGACGTCGAAGTGCTTCGCCGCCTTCACGATGTTGGCGAAGGCCAGGTCGCGGTCGGCGTCCGTGACGTCCTGCACCTGGTCGAAACGGGCCAGCGCGGTCCGTACGTGCTTCGCGTCGGTCAGCGGCTCCTTGCGCTGCTCCGGGAACGCGTACGCGCTGTCCGGCAGCTCCTTGCGGTCATCGGCGTCGAGCGTGCCGTGCCCGGCTCCCTCCGGCGCCTTCCAGGTCGTCTTCATGTCCCCGGACTACCCCGGCCGCCGCGGGTACGCACCCGTCCCGGCGGATTGCGCCGGACCGGCCGGGCCGGCCAGCATGGGCCCGCCGCCCGCCCGTCGGAGGGGAACCCGTGGACAGTGTCGTCGCCCGCCTGGCCTGGCAGCGGGTCGAGCCGCTGCACGCGGTCACCTACTTCGCGCCGGAGACCCGGGCCGCCACCGACGCGCTCGGGCTGAAGGGCGGCTGGATGAGCTACTTCGGCTGCCGGGCCGCGCCGCTCGGCCCGGCGCCGGCGGCCGTGGTGACCGCCGTCTTCTACGGCTTCCACCCGGCCATGGTGGCCCGGGCCATTCCGGACGCCTGGCGGGCGGCCAGCCCCGAGCAGCTGCTGGAGACGCGGCTGACCGCCGTGGACGCGGCGTACCGGCGGCTGCTCGGCGAGGACGGCGACGGGGTGGGCGGCTCAGTGGTGGCCCGCGCCGCCGAGCTGGCCGCCGCGGCCGCCGGCGCGGTCTCCACCGCCGGCCGCCCGCTCGCCGCGGCGAACGCGGCGCTGCCCCCGCCGGCCGAGCCGCACCTGGCCCTCTGGCACGCGACCACGGTGCTGCGCGAGCACCGCGGCGACGGGCACGTGACCGCGCTGGTCGCGGCCGGGGTGGAGCCGTGCCAGGCGCAGGTGCTCGCCGCCGCGGCCGGCCGCGCCCCGGCCGAGGTGCTCCGGCAGGCCCGCAAGTGGAGCGAGCAGGAGTGGGCCGAGGCGGCGGAGGGGCTGGCCGCGCGCGGCTGGCTGACCGCCACCGGCGAGCTCACCGCCGCCGGGCGAACCGCCCGCCTGGAGATCGAGCGGCACACCGACCGGCTGGCCCTGGGTCCGTACGCGGCGCTCGGCCCGGACCGCTGCGACGATCTGCTGACCGCGCTGCACGGGCTGGCCGGGCAGGTCGTCGCCGGCGGCGGGGTGCCGTGGCCGAACCCGATCGGGGTGCCCTGGCCGCCCACCGACGAGATCACCTGACCGGACGGCGCCCGGGTACGGAAACCCGTGCTGGTTTCGTCGGACCCGCTGGTTAAGTTGTCGGCCGTGAGCTCACCCAGTGCCGAGACGGCCTACCTGCGCTTCCCGAGCATCCGCGGCGACCAGGTCGCCTTCGTCGCGGAGGACGACGTCTGGCTCGGCTCGACCGACGGCGGCCGGGCCTGGCGGCTGACCGCGGACGCGGTGCCCGTCGCCGGCGCCCGGCTGTCCCCCGACGGCGCGACCGTCGCCTACACCAGCACCCGGGACGGCGCGCCCGAGGTGCACGTGGTCCCGGTGGCCGGCGGCGCGGCCCGCCGGCTGAGCTTCTGGGGCGACCCGTTCACCAAGGTGGCCGGCTGGCTGCCGGACGGCCGGGTGGTGGCCAGCACCGCGGTCGGCGAGCCGTTCCGCAGCCGGGTGTGGGCCTGGGCGCTGCCGCTGGACGGCGGCGTGCCGGAGCGGCTGCCGCTCGGGCCGACCACGGTGGTCTCCACCCGGGCCGGCGGCGGCACCGTGCTCGGGGTCGACCAGCGGCGGGCCGGCGCGACCTGGAAGCGCTACCGCGGCGGCACCGCGCCCAAGCTGTGGATCGACCCGGACGGGTCCGGGGAGTTCCGCCGCTTCCTGCCCGAGCTGGACGGGCAGCTGGAGGACCCGGACTGGGTGGGCGACCGGGTGGTCTTCCTGTCCGACCACGAGGGCTGGGCGAATGTCTACTCGGCGCTCCCGGACGGCTCCGACCTCCGCCGGCACACCGACCACGGGGAGAGCTACGCCCGGGCGCTGCGCACCGACGGCACCCGCGCGGTCTACCAGCGGCTCGGCGAGCTGTGGCTGCTCGACGACCTGGACCCGGCCGCGCAGCCGCGCCGGCTGGAGATCAGCCTGGCCGGCCCGCGGACCGGCCGGCAGCCGCACCCGGTGCCGGCGCGCGACCGGCTCGGCGACATGGCGGTGGACCGCACCGGCCGGGCCACCGCCCTGGAGGTGCTCGGCACCGTGCACTGGCTGACCAGCCGGGACGGGCCGGCCCCGGCGCTGGTCGACCAGCCGGGCGTGCGGGCCCGGCTGCCGCGGGTGCTCGGCCCGGCGCACGCCGCCGAGGCCGCGGTGCCGGAGGTCGCCTGGGTGACCGACGCCGAGGGCGACGACGCGATCGAGGTGGGCCCGGCCGACGGCAGCGCGCCGCCGCGGCGGATGGCCGCCGGGCAGCTCGGCCGGGTGCTGGAGCTGGTCGCCGCGCCGGACGGGCGTTCGCTGGCGGTGGCCACCCACGACGGCCGGGTGCTGGTGGTGGACGTGGCCGCCGGCGAGGTGCGGGAGGTCGCCCGCACCGGCCACGACGACGCCTCCGGGCTGGTCTTCTCCCCCGACTCGGCCTGGCTGGCCTGGTCCCACCCGGGCGCCGAGGGGCTGTCCCAGATCCGCGCCGCCCGGGTCGCCGACGGCGCCGGCGCCGCCACCGTGGAGATCACCCGGCTGCGCTTCCGGGACACCAGCCCCGTCTTCACCCTGGACGGCCAGCACCTGGCCTTCCTGTCCACCCGGACCTTCGACCCGGTGTACGACGAGCTGGTCTTCGACCTGTCGTTCCCCGGCGCGACCCGGCCCTACCTGGTGCCGCTGGCCGCGACCACGCCGTCGCCGTTCCACCCGGAGCCGGGCGGGCGGCCGCCGGCCGGCGGTCCCGGCGGCCCGGGCGGCGGTGGCGGCTCCGGCGACGGCGAGGACGACGCGCCGCCGCAGCCGGTGATCCTCGACGCCGAGGCGATCGAGCAGCGGGTGATCGCGGTGCCGGTGGCGACCGCGCGGGCCCGGTCGCTGCGCGCGGTGCACGGCGGGCTGGCCTGGCTGGAGGACCCGCAGCGCGGGCTGCTCGGCGAGGACCGCCCGGGCGCGGACGGCGAGCCGGCCCGGCCCCGGCTGCTGCGCTGGGACTTCGCCAAGCGGCGGGTGCTGACGCTGGCCGAGGAGGTCGACGCGTTCCGGGTCAGCGGCGACGGCCGGCGGCTGCTGCTGCGGGACGAGAAGTCGCTGCGGGTGGTGCCGGCGGACCGGCGGGTCGACCCGGACGAGGAGGGCGACCGGGACGCGGTCGTCGAGGTCGACCTGCAGCGGCTGCGGGTGCAGGTCGACCCGGCCGCGCAGTGGCAGCAGATGTACGACGAGGCCGGCCGGCTGATGCGCGACCACTTCTGGATCGCCGACATGGCCGAGGTGGACTGGGCCGGGGTGCTGGAGCGCTACCGCCCGGTGCTGGACCGGGTGGCCACCCGGGACGACCTGTCCGAGCTGTTCTGGGAGGTCGTCGGCGAGCTCGGCAGCTCGCACGCGTACGAGACGCCCCCGCCGCGGCCGGTGCCGCCGGGCCGGGCGCTCGGCCACCTGGGCGCCGACCTGGCCCGGGAGGGCGACCGCTGGGTGGTGCGCCGGGTGCTGCCCGGCGAGTCGTCGGTGCGCGGGGCGCGGTCGCCGCTCAGCTCGCCCGGGGTGGCGGTGCGGGCCGGCGACGCGATCCTGGCCGTGGACGGCCGCCCGGTCGACCCGCAGTCGGGGCCGGCGCCGCTGCTGGCCGGCGCGGCCGGGGTGCCGGTCGAGCTGACCGTGCAGCCGGCGGACGCCGACGAGGTCCGCCGCGTGGTCGTGGTGCCGCTGGAGGACGAGCGCACCCTGCGCTACCAGGCCTGGGTGGCCGGCCGCCGGGCCGCGGTGCACGAGGCCTCCGGCGGCCGGGTGGGCTACCTGCACATCCCGGACATGGTCGCCAACGGGTGGGCCCAGCTGCACCGCGACCTCGTGCTCGAGGTCGCCCGGGAAGGGCTGGTGGTGGACGTGCGGGACAACAACGGCGGGCACGTCTCCGAGCTGGTGCTGGAGAAGCTGGCCCGCCGGGTGCAGGGCTGGGACACCACCCGGCACGGCCCGCCGATCACCTACCCGTCCAACGCGCCGCGCGGGCCGATGGTCCTGGTGGCCAACGAGCACGCCGGCTCGGACGGCGACATCGTCACCGCCGGGTTCAAGCAGCTGGAGCTCGGCCCGGTGGTGGGGATGCGCACCTGGGGCGGCGTGATCGGCATCGACGGGCGCTACACGCTGGTCGACGGCACGTCGGTGACCCAGCCGCGCTACTCGTTCTGGTTCAACGACACCGGCTGGGACGTGGAAAACTACGGCGTCGACCCGGACGTCGAGGTGCCGATCCCGCCGCAGGACTGGGCGGCCGGGCGCGACCCGCAGCTGGACACCGCGGTGCGGATGGTGCTGGAGGCGCTGGAGCGGGAGCCGGCGGCCCGGCCGCCGGACTCGGCCACCCGGCCGTCCCGCCGTCCGCCGGAGCTCCCGCCCCGCCCCTGAGCCGGCCCGCCCCCGAGTCCGGCCCGGCGGCCGCCGGCCGGCGGGCGGCGGCCCGGCCGTGACGCCCGGCCGGGCCCGGCGGTGACGCCCGGCCGGGTCCCGCCGCGGCGGGGCCCGGCCGGGGGCGGAAGAGCGCGCCCGGCCCGGCGGTTGCAGGGACCGTGCGAGTCGAGATCTGGTCCGACGTGGTGTGTCCCTGGTGCGCGATCGGCAAGCGCCGGTTCGAGGCGGCGCTGGCCGGCTTCCCGCACCGCGACGACGTCGAGGTGGTGTGGCGCAGCTTCGAGCTGGATCCCACGGCGCCGCCGACGGTCGACGTCAGCGCCACCCGGCGGCTCGCCGACAAGTACGGCGTGTCCCTCGACCAGGCCCGGGCCATGGAGCAGCGGGTGACCGAGGCGGCGGCCGGCGAGGGCCTGGACTTCCACTTCGACCTGGCCCGCCCGGGCAACACCGTGGACGCGCACCGCGTCCTGCACCTCGCCGCCGACCGCGGCGTCCAGTCCGCGGTCAAGGAGCGCCTGCTGCGGGCGTACTTCTCCGAGGGCGCACCGGTCGCCGACCGCCCGACGCTGGCCCGGCTGGCCGGCGAGGCCGGGCTGGACGCCGCCGAGACCGCCCGCGTGCTCGACTCGGACGACTACCTCGCGGAGGTCCGCGCCGACCAGGCCGAGGCCCGCGCGCTCGGCATCCAGGCGCGTGCCGTTCTTCGTGCTGGACCGGCGCTACGGGGTGTCCGGCGCCCAGCCGGCCGGCGTGCTGCGGGAGGCGCTGGACCGGGCCTGGGCCGACGCCCACCCGCTGACCGTGGTTGCCGGCCCCGACAGCGGGCAGGCCTGCACCGACGACAGCTGCGCGGTCTGAGCCGACCGGCACGGAGGAGGAGCGGTGACCGAGCCACCGGTGGTGGACAGCCCACGAGGGTGGGTCAACGAGCACATCCGGCGCTACCTGGCGACCGGCGGCGCGGACGGGCACGACTGGAAACCCGGTGTGCCGACGCTGCTGCTGACCACCCGCGGCCGCCGGTCCGGGCTGCTGCGCCGGACCGCGCTGATCTACGGCCGGGACGGCGACGCGTACGTGGTGGTGGCCTCGCAGGGCGGCGACCCGCGGCACCCGGCCTGGTATCTCAACCTCGAGGCCGACCCGGACGTGCACGTGCAGGTCAGGGCGGAGGAGTTCGCCGCGCGGGCGCGCACCGCGACCGGTGCGGAGCGGGAGCGGCTGTGGCGCGACATGGCCCGCATCTGGCCGCCGTACGAGGACTACCAGCGCAAGACCGACCGGGAGATCCCGGTGGTGGTGCTCGATATCGTGAAGTGACTTCACGATGTAGTACCCTCAGCACATGGCGGGCGAGACCGAGTGGCGGGCGACGCTCGACCGCGTGCTGGAGCTGGTCGCGCTGCTCGACGACGACACGACCCGCAGCCTCGGCCGGATCGGGCTGACCGCCGCCCGCGCGCACGTGCTGTGGGAGCTGCAGCACCGCGGGCCGAGCACGCAGCGGGCCCTCGCGGACGCGTTGCACGTCAGCCCCCGCAACGTGACCGGGCTGGTGGACGCGCTGGTCGAGGGCGGCTTCGTCACCCGCGAGCCGCATCCGGCCGACCGGCGAGCGGCGCTGGTCAGCTTCACCCCGCACGGGGCGGAGACCGCCGCGCGGCTGGTCGCGGACCACCGGGAGCTGGCCCGGCTGCTCTTCGCCGGGATGGCGCCGGGGCGCTTCGCCGGGCTGGCCGGCGGGCTGGACGAGCTGCTCGACCGCCTCCGCGCCGCGCTCCAGGAGCAACCGTGACTCGCCGGCCCGGCCGGACCGCGGACACCGGCTGGTCCGGCAGGCGCTGGCTGGGCTGCGGCCGGCTGCGGCCGGGCGCGCTGCGGCCCGGGCTGCGGGCACCGGGCCAGACAGCGGGCACCGGCCGGACCGTGGGCTGCGGCGTGATCCGCCGGGTGCTGGCCGACCTGCGGGGGCAGCGGCTGACTCCGGGACCGGCCGGGGACCAGCGGAGAGGGCGGGGTCCGTACCGGGCCGGCGGAGTTCCGTGGTCAGTACCGATGTCGCGGCCGCCGCCGGTCGCGAAGCTTCCTGCTGGACCCCAGGAGGCACCAGATGTACCTGTTCATCGCCGCGGCCCTCGCCGCGCTCCCCCGGCTGATGTTCCGCTTCGGCGGCGAGGACCCGGTCAAGGGCAACCCGTTCTACCACGAGAAGATCACCCGCGACGCGGCCCACGAGGCCGGCTGGAGCCGCGGCGGCGAGACCGGCACCCCGCCGGGCGGCGAGGACGACCGCAGCGCGGCCAACGGCCTGGCCTGGCCGGCCGACAACGTCGACGCCTACCTCTACAACCCGCTGTGGAACGCCAGCGGCGGCGAGGGCCGGTTCAAGGCCGCGCTGTTCGCCCAGCCCGACCTGATCAAGGTGCACTTCGACGACCTGACCTCGACCGCGCAGATCGACCGGGTGTGGGGCCGCTACCTCGGCGGCACGGTCGCCGGCCTGCTGTGGGCGATGCACCGCGACGATGTCGCCGCCGCCCGGCACGTCGTCGGCGTCGGCCTGCACGGGCTGCAGGACTTCTACTCGCACTCCAACTGGGTCGACGAGCCGACCCGGCGGATCGAGACCTGGGGCGAGACGTCGCCGGAGAAGCGCGACGCCCTGCACCTCTTCACCGGCACGTACGAGCTGGACGAGGACTTCGGCTTCAAGCCGCACGGCAAGTACGCGCTCGACTGCACGGTCATGAAGGAGCTCGTCGGCGAGGAGGTCATGGACACCCTCTGCAACGGCTTCTCGCCGCTGTCGGACACCGGGATGTGCCGCCGGTGGCGGGAGTGCCGGTCGGACTCCGTGCCCACCCACCCGGACGTCGTCTTCGGTGTCCCGATCCCGGTCGACGTCGTCTACCTGGAGCCGCCGGGCATCGCGCTGGACAACACCTGGCTGGCCCGGATCAACGTGCGCAACCGGGACCTCCCCGACCCGGGCGAGCCGAACGCCATGGGACTCAAGCTCTTCGTCCACGCGACGACGCTGGCCACCCGGCACAGCAAGGCCTGGCTGCAGGAGCTGACCGGGATCATGAACGGCCTCGGCCCGGCCGAGCGGGACTTCTGGGAGCGGGTCCGCACCGAGCCCCGGGTCGGCGAGCTGCAGGGTTCCACGCTGACCGGCGCGCTGGCCTCGACCGACTCCGACCTCAAGCAGTTCGAGCAGCCGAACAAGCTGCCCTCGACGTTCCTGTCCGCCGGCGCGTACCCGCCGGACCCGGGCGGCGGCGACGAGGGCTGGTTCGTCCGGCTGGAGCTGCACACCGCCGACGACGACTTCGACGCCGGCACCAACGCCGACATCGACGTGCGGATCGGCGACCAGACCTTCCGGCTCGACCACGGCAGCGACAAGAACCGGCTGCTGGAGTTCAACGACTTCGAGAAGGGCGACCACACCTGGTACGTCGTCGGCCCGTTCGCGCAGCGGCCCACCGGGATGACGCTGGTCAACCACGGCGCCGGCGTCGGCGACATCATCGAGGGGGCCTGGGAGGACCTGAAGTCCATCCTCGGCGACCTGCTCAAGCGGATCGAGACGTTCCTGCTGTCGCTGTTCGGCGGCAACGCCGACTACGTCGGCTCGGACAAGCTGACCCGGTCGTGGGCGGAGCTGCAGGCCATCGCGGCCGCCGGCGGGCAGGACTACGCGCTGCGCTACACCGGCGACGGCGACTACACGGTGCACGGGCGGATCACCGCCACCGCCCAGCCGGACGGCTCGCTGCTGGTGTCCGTACACCCGCGGATCCTCGAGTGCATCGAGGAGAGCAACATCGACCAGACCAGCGGCGACGACGAGCCGTTCCTGCTGCAGGTGGTCAACTCGCCCGCGGCCGACCAGCTGGTGAAGGGCCGCAGCCGGGTCTTCCAGGGGGTCGACTCCGGGGAGAGCCGCGACCTGGAGATGCCGGCGACCCAGGTGGTGGTGCCCCGGCACGGTGGGCTGATCGTCGCCACCGCGCTCTGGGAGTCCGACGACGAGGGCTCCGACGCGCGGGACGACCTGCTCAACAAGTTCGCGCTGAAGTACGGCGAGGGCACCGAGGGCTTCCGCAGCCAGTTCCTCGACGCGATCGGCGAGGCGGTGCTGCCGGACTGGAAGCTGGCCGCCGTCGACGCGTACGCCTACCGCCGCGGCTACCTCACCCGCACCGCCCACCTGGCCGTCGACCGGAAGGTCGACCAGTGGATCGAGGCCGGCGGCGAGCTGACGATCTCCTTCGACGACGCGCAGCCGACCCGCACCGTGCTGGTGCCGTCGCTGCGGCCGGCGGTGGAGAGCCGCACGCTGCTGACCGGCGGCAACGTCGCCGCGATCGCCGTCGGCAACGGCGTCGTCTACGCCTCGGTCGCCCCGCAGTCGACCCAGGGCACGCCGGCCCCGGCGAGCACGCTGCACCGGCTCGGCCAGCACCTGGAGCCCGGCCTCACCGCCACCGTCAGCCCCGGCGCGCGCAGCCTCGCCGTGGACCCGACGACCAAGCGGCTGTACGCGGTGACCACCAACCACAGCGTCCGGCGCCTCGACCCGGTCACGCTGCAGCAGCAGGCCACCGCGCCGATCGGCTTCGGCGCCTGGGGCGTCGCCGTCGCCCCCGGCGGCCAGCTCGTCTACGTCTCGCGCTGGCTGGTGTCCGGCGGGGCGGTCTTCGTGCTCCGCGCCGAGGACCTGGCCCAGCTGGCCCTGCTGACCGCGTCGCCGACCACGCCGGCCTTCCACGGCACGCTCGGCCTGGCCGCCGACCCGGACGGCAAGCGGGCGTACGTCGCCCGCAGCTTCCGGTCCGGCGGCGAGCAGGGACCGGTGGTGACCGGCCACTCCCGCATCTTCCCCCGGCCGACCGGCGGCTTCGCCGTCGCCGACAGCACGCTGTCCGAGCCGCTCATCCAGCCGGTCGACGTCGCCGTCGACGACAAGGCCGGCCTGGTCTTCCTCGCCTGCCTCGGCGGCGGCGGGGTGCACCCGCGGCTGCTGGTCTACAACCGGGACGGGGTGCCGACACTGCAGCGCACCGTCCTGCTGCCCGGCTCGGCCCGCGCGGTCGCCGCGCTGCCCGGCACCGGCATGGCCTACGTGGCCACCGACGACGGGCTCTGCCTGGTCGACGGCAAGGCCGGGACGCTGGAGCTGACCCTGCCGGTCGGCCCGGGGCCGACGGTGATCGCGGTCGATCCGGAGTCCGGGGCGACCTTCGTCGGCGACCGCGCCGACGGGACGGTCCGCCGGATCGACACCGCCGCCATCCTCGGCTGAGCAGCGTCTGACCCCGGCGGCCGCCGCCGGGGTCAGGCGGGTGCGGCCGGGACGGCTTGGGTCGGCTGGACCAGGAAGATCCAGATGTCCCAGACCACGTGGCTGACCACCAGCGCCGGCATCGGCACGCCCAGCGCGGCCAGCGCCGACCAGCCGGCGCCGGCCACCGTGGCCGCGCCGACCAGGGTCGGGTTGCCGGTGACCACGTGCGCGCCGCCGTAGATCGCCGCCGCGGCCGCCGCCCCGCGCACCGGCCCCAGCCGGCGGCTCAGCTCGGCCTGCACCAGCCCGCGCCAGTAGAGCTCCTCCGCCGGGCCGATGACCGCGCCCAGCCGGGCCGCGATCTCCCCCTTCGGCCGCAGCGTGCGCAGCAGGTAGATGTCGCCGATGTCCTCGGCCCCGGTCGGCATGATCCGCCGCGCGGCCCGGTCGCCGACCTGGAACACCCCGTAGAGCGCGGCCGCGATCCCCAGCCCGGTGGCGACGTCGACCGGCCGCGGCCGGGCCCGGCGCAGCTCGCCCTGGGTGGCCAGCGCGACCGCGCCGAGCCCGAGCCCGGTGCGGGTCATCCGCTGCCAGAAGCGCGACCGCGGCCCGCGGAACACCGCGCCGAAGGCGCCGTACGCCGCGGCCAGGCTGGCCGCGGTGACGGCCGGGTGGGGTCGCTCGGGCAGCTTCACGGGTCTCCTCTGTCGTCGGCGGTACGGGCCCGGCGCCGGTCAGGCCGCGGCGGCGAGCCCGAGCACGAACAGCGCGCCGAAGGTGGCGTGCAGCCGCGCGGTGTTGCGGTCGATCATGGCGATCTCCCGCTGCTGGCCGGTGGCGCCCAGCTCGGAGGCCCGCAGCGCCTGCACCAGCAGCGGCATGGACAGCACGGCCAGCAGCGACAGCCGGGGCAGCAGGTCGAAGGCGACCCCGAGGGCCAGCGCGATGTAGGCGCCGACCAGCAGCCCGACGTACAGCCAGTGCGCGACGCTCCGGCCGGCGCTGATCGAGACGGTGCGGATGCCGGCCCGGGCGTCCTCGCCGATGTCCCGCCACTCGTTGCCGTGCAGGATCGCGGTGACCAGCAGGCCGATCGGCACGGCTGGCCACCGCCGCGGTCACCGACCACTCCCCGGTGACCGCGTAGTAGCCGCCCAGCACCATCAGCGGCCCCATCAGCAGGAAGACCAGCGGCAGGCCGAGCGCACGGTACTTGTACTGCAGCGGCGGCGCGGTGTAGCCCCAGCCGCCGAGGATGCCGACGGCGCCGACGACGGCCAGCGGCCAGCCCCGGACGGCCACCATGGCCAGGCCGAGCGCGGTGCACAGCGCGAACGCGGTGCCGGCCAGCCGGAACGCGGCCCGCTCGGTCACCCGCCCGGTCACCAGCGCCTGCGACGCCCGCGGCGAGGTGATCGAGTCGACGCCCTTGCGGACGTCGTAGACCTCGTTGACCACGTTGGTGCCGACCTGCAGCAGGATCCCGGCCAGCAGCGCCAGCCCGAACAGCGCCCAGTGCATCCGCCCGTCCACCAGCGCGAGCGCGCCGGCCGCGGCGACCGGCACGATCGACGCGGTCAGGCTGAACGGGCGGGTGATCTCGACCAGCGCCCGCAGCCGCCGCCCCACCGGCACCCGGTCGGCGACCCGGGCCGCCATCCCGGCCGGCGCGGCCTCCGCCTCCGCCCGCGGCGTCCGGGGGGCCGCCGCCGGGACCGGGGCGGCGGTCAGCGGGCTGCGCGCGGAGCCGTACTGCCCGGCGGCGTCCAGCACGGCCGACACCTGGGCGTCGGTCTGCAGCACCGGCTGCAGGATCGGCAGCGTCATCCCGGCGTCGACGTACGCCTCCACCCGCGCGGCCACCTCCCCCGCGGTCCCGCACAGCAGGAAGGCGTCCACCAGCTCGTCCGGCACCATCCCGGCCGCCCCGTGGTAGTCCTCGGCCCGCCACGCCGCCGCGATCCGGTGCCGCAGCTCCGGCTCCAGCCCGACCCGCCGCATCGCGGTGTCCGACTGCACGGACAGCATGTAGATCACGAACGGCTCGCGCTTGGCCCGGTCCAGCGCGGCCCGCCGGCTGGAGTCGACCAGGGCCAGCAGGTAGCCGCCGATCGCGATGTCGGCGGGCGACCGCCCGGCTTCGGCGGCCGCGGCGGCGATCCGCCGCGCGGCCAGCGCCACCGCCGGCACCGACTCCGCCGGCCGGGCCAGGTAGCCGTCGGCGGCCCGGCCGGCCAGCTCGTGGAAGGCGCGCCGGTAGCCGGCCACCCACAGCGGCACCCGGTGCACCGGCGGGAACATCGGCTCCAGGTCGGGCACCGGGCCGGCGGTGGGCAGCCGCTCCCCCCGCCACAGCGCCCGCAGCTGCCCGAGCTGCGTCTCGGCCGCCGCGATCGCCTCGTCCGGGTCGTACGGGATGCCCATCTGGGCCAGCCGCAGCGGCAGCGCGGAGCCGAGCGCGACGGTGATCCGCCCCGGGGCCAGGTCGTCCAGCGCGCTCACCGTCATCGCGGTCAGCGCCACCGGCCGCGCGTACGTGCTCAGCGCGCCGAGCGCGACCCGGATGTCGGGCACCGCCGCGGCGATGGCGGTCGCGTACGTCACCGCGTCCCGCTCGAAGTAGCTCTCGTGGAACCAGACCGACTCGCAGCCGGCCGCGCGGGCCTGCTCGGCGTAGCCGACCGTGTCGCGGACGTCGCCGCGGGAGGCCAGCCCGAGCCCGATGGGGCGTACCAAGGTCACCCGCCCATCGTCCCCCGCCGCCACCGGCGCCGCCCGGCCGGGCCGGGTCGGCTACGTCACTCCCGGCAGGAGGCCGTGCTCCCCGGTGGGCTCAGACCGTCCGATCCGGGTCGCCCGAGCGGGGCACCACCATGACCGGGCTCGCCGCCATCCGGACCAGCCGCCCGGAGGCGCCGCCGAGCAGCACCCGCCGGACCGGCCCGTACCGGCGGGAGCCGCAGACGAGCACGTCCACGTCCCGCGGGTCGAGCGCGGCCAGCGCCTCCGGGACGCCGCCCTCCAGCAGCTCGCCGGTCACCGGCACCTGGTCCGCCACCGCGGCCACGGCCGCGTCCAGCGCCCGCTGGTACGCCGCCCGGGCCGAGTCGGTGAACGCCCGCTCGGTCTCCGGCCCGGAGAACGTGGAGAACTCGGCCACCGGGGCGACCGCGGTGACCACCCGCAGCCGGCCGCCGGTCCGGCGGGTCAGGTCGGCGGCCGCCCACAGCGCCTCGTGCCCGTCCGGGGTGTCGACGAACGCGCAGCCGACCACCTCCACCGGCGGGTGCTCGGTCGACCGGTAGCCGCGCGGCACCACGGTCACCGCGGTGAGCGTGCCGTGCAGCAGCCGCTCGGCGGTGGTGCCGGTGGCGGTGCGCCGCTGCGCCCCGCGCCGGCCGGAGCCGAGCACGATCGTGCTCGCGTCCAGCTCCTCGGCCACGTCGGCCAGGCCGTGCGAGGCCGAGCTGGAGCCGACCACCCGGTAGTCGGCGTCCCCGCCCTGCAGCGCGCGGGCCCGGTCGAGCATGTGCTCGGCCTGCTCCCGCATCGCCGCGACCCACTCGACGTCGACGTGGCCGAGGCCGGCCGGCGACTCCGGGTGCACGGTGACCACGACCGGGACCTCCCCGGTGGCCGCGGCCAGCCGGACCCCGAAGGCCAGCGCGTCCTCGGCCCGGTCGGTCCCGTCGAACCCGATGACGACTCCGCCCATGGCCGCCTCCCGACCTCAGTGGCGGCCGGCGTCGCCGGCCGCGGGATCCGGCCCGTCCGGCCCGTCCGGGTCCGGCCCGGCCGCGGCGGCGGCCGCGCCGGCGCCGCGCAGCCGCGAGTGCCGGTAGCCGTACACCGCGTAGATGACCAGCCCGGCCGCGAGCCAGATGACGAACCGGATCCAGGTGGTGCCCGGCAGGTCGGTCATCAGGTAGAGCACCAGCAGGATCCCGATCACCGGCAGCACCGGCCCGAACGGCACCTTGAACGGGCGCGGCATGTCCGGCCGGGTCCGCCGCAGCACGATCACCCCGACGTTGACCAGCAGGAACGCGAACAGCGTGCCGATGTTGACGAGCTTGACGATCTCGCTGAGCGGGACCAGCGCGGCCAGGATCGCGATCAGCACGCCGAGGCCGATGGTGACCTTGACCGGGGCGCCGGTGCGCGGGTTGACCTCGGCGAAGCGCCGCGGGATCAGCCCGTCCCGGGACATCGCGAAGAAGATCCGGGTCTGCCCGTAGAAGACGGCCAGGATCACGCTGGTGATCGACACCACCGCGCCGAAGGCGAGCACCGCCGCCGCCCACGGGAGGCCCGCGCCCTCGCTCAGCGCGGTGGCCAGCGGCGCCTCGCTCTCCTGCAGCTGCTCGGCCGGCACCAGGCCGACCGCGCCGAGCGCGACCAGGACGTAGAGCAGGGTGGCGACGGCGAGCGCGGTGAGGATCGCCAGCGGCAGGTCGCGGGAGGGGTTGCGGGCCTCCTCGCCGCCGGTGGAGATCGCGTCGAAGCCGATGTACGCGAAGAAGATGATCGACGCGGCGGTGACCACCCCGTCCCAGCCCTGCGCGGCGAACGGGTTGAGGTTGCCGGAGTCGAAGGCGGTGGCCGCGACCACGATGAAGAACACCAGCACGACCAGCTTGACCACGACCATCACCGTGTTGACCCGGGCGCTCTCCTTGGCCCCGCGGACCAGCAGCGCGGTGACCGCCAGCACGATGATCACCGCGGGCAGGTTGAAGATGCCGCCGTCCTCCGGCGAGGTGGCGAAGTTCTCCGGGATCTGGAAGCCGAAGGTCTCGTCCAGGAAGATGTTGAAGTTGGCGCCCCAGCCCACCGCCACCGCGGCGATGGACACGCCGTACTCCAGGATCAGGTCCCAGCCGATGATCCAGGCGACCAGCTCGCCGAGGGTCGCGTACGCGTAGGTGTACGCGCTGCCGGAGACCGGGATCGAGGACGACAGCTCCGCGTAGCTCAGCGCCGAGAAGGCGCAGGTGATGCCGGCCAGCACGAAGGAGAGCACCACGGCCGGGCCGGCGATGCCGACACCCTCGCCGATGACCACGAAGATGCCGGTGCCGATGATCGCGCCGAGCCCGAGCGCGGTGAGGTCGAGCGCGCCGACCGACCGCTTGAGCTTGTGCTCGCCCTTCTCGGTGTCACCGGTCAGCCCGCGGACGGACTTGAGGGCGAAGATCCCGGACCTGCTCCGGCCGGTGCTCCCGGCCCCCGACGTCGCCGCCATGCTGCCCCTTCCGGTCGGCCCGCCGGGCGCGGGCGACGTGCTGGTGGCTCGCGTTCACCGTCGGCCCACCTCGTCGTGGGGGCTGCGTCGCCGGGGACGGTGTCTCGTAGCGTCCCCGCTGGCCCGGCGGTGAAAACGCGGCCGTTCCGGGGCCGTCGCCGAGCGGGCAGGATGGGTCGCATGGCCCGGCCCCCGATCGCCCCCGTCCGCTGGCAGCCGCCCACCGCCCCGGCGCGGTCCCGCCGGCCCCGCAGCGCCCGGCCGCTGCCGCCGCTGCGGCTGCTCGACGTCGTCGGCCGGGGCCCGGAGGACGTGCTCGTCGACGACGCCGGCCGGGTGCTCACCGGGGTGGCCGACGGGCGGGTGCTGCGGCTCGCGCCGGACAACCGCCGGGTCGAGGTGGTCGCCGACACCGGCGGCCGCCCGCTCGGGCTGGAGTGGCTGCCGGACGGCGGGCTGCTGGTCTGCGACGCCCGCCGCGGGCTGCTCCGGGCCGACCTCGACACCGGCGCGGTGGAGCAGCTGGTGTCCGAAGTGGACGGCCAGCCGATGGTCTTCTGCAACAACGCGGCCGTCGCCGCGGACGGCACCGTCTACTTCAGCGACTCGTCCCGGCGCTTCGGGATCGACGCCTGGAAGGCCGACCTGCTCGAGCACACCGGGACCGGGCGGCTGCTGCGCCGCGGCCTCGCCGCCGAGGTGACCGTGCTGGCCGACGGGCTGCAGTTCGCCAACGGGGTGGCGCTGGCCCCGGACGGCTCGTTCGTGGTGGTGGCCGAGACGGCGGCGTACCGGCTGCGGAAGGTGTGGATCACCGGCCCGCGGGCGGGCGAGACCGAGGTCTTCGCGGACAACCTGCCCGGTTTCCCGGACAACGTGTCCACCGGCACCGACGGGCTGTTCTGGGTGGCCATGGGCAGCCCGCGCGACGCCGTGCTGGACCGGCTGCTGCCGCGGCACCCCCGGCTGCGCCAGGTGGTGTGGGCGCTGCCGGACCGGGTGCAGCCACGCCCGCGGACCTCGGTGTGGGTGTACGCGCTGTCCCCGGCCGGCGAGGTGGTGCACGACCTGCAGGCGCCGGGCGGCCGCTTCCACTTCGTCACCGGCGTCCGCGAGCACCACGGCACCGTCCACATGGGCAGCCTGACCGGCGACTCGGTCGGCGTCTTCGACCTCAGGGCCGGCCGGTCCGCCTGAGGGCCGTCAGGCCAGCGCGGCCAGCCGGCCGGCCAGGAAGTCCCGCTCCACCGCGTTGCCGGTGAGCAGGATCGCCTCCTCGTACGCGGTCCGCGCCTCCTCCAAGCGGCCCAGCTCGGCCAGGAACGCGGCCCGGGCGGCCGGCAGGTAGCCGTAGCCGGCCAGCTGCGGCTCGACCGCCAGCTCGTCCAGCTCGGCCAGGCCGGCCGCCGGGCCGCGGGCGAAGCCGATCGCGACGCCCCGGTTGAGCGCCACCACCGGCGACGGCCACACCGCGGCCAGCAGGTCGTAGAGCTCGACCACCTGCGCCCAGTCGGTCTCGTCCCAGCTCGGCGCCTCCGCGTGCACCGCCGCGATCGCCGCCTGCAGGCCGTACCGGCTGGGCGGCCGGCGCCGCACCGCCTCCTGGACCAGCGCGACCCCCTCGGCGATCTCCGCCCGGTCCCAGCGGGCCCGGTCCTGCTCGGCCAGCAGCAGCAGCCGCCCGTCCGGGCCGACCCGGGTGTCCCGCCGGGCGTCGGTGAGCAGGATCAGGCCGAGCACGGCGGCCACGTCCGGGTCGCCGGGCAGCAGCCCGCGCAGCATCCGGGCCAGGTCCAGGGCCCGCTCGACCAGGTCGCGGCGGACCAGGTCGGCGCCGTCCGGCGCGGTGTGACCGGTGGTGAAGAGCAGGTGCACGACCGCGAGCACCGCCTCCACCCGGGTCGGCAGCTCCGCGGCCGCGGGCACCCGGTAGGGGATGCGGGCGGCCGCGATCTTCTTCTTCGCCCGGGTGATCCGGGCCGCCATCGTCGGCTCGCTGACCAGGAACGCCCGGGCCACCTGGGCCGTGCTCAGCCCGCACAGCAGCCGGAGCGTGAGCGCCACCTGCGCCTCGGTGGCGAGCGCCGGGTGGCAGCAGGTGAAGACCAGCCGCAGCCGGTCGTCCGGGAACGCCTGCCCCGGGTCCGGCTGCGGCTCCTCCTCCACCAGCAGCGGCAGCGCCCGCCGCAGCGTGGCGTCCCGGCGGAGCAGGTCGAGCGCCCGCCGCCGGGCCACCGTGGTCAGCCACGCCCCCGGCTTCGCCGGCACGCCGCGCTCGGCCCAGGTGGACAGCGCCTGCGCGTACGCGTCCTGCACGCACTCCTCGGCCAGGTCGAGGTCGCGGGTGACGCGCACCGTCGCGGCGAGCACGAAGGCCCACTCGCGACGGTGCGCGGTCGCGACCGCGGCGGCCGCGTCCACCCGGAGCTGCGTCACCCCCAGATCTGGACCGGCCGCAGCTCGACCCCGCCGAACGGCGCCGGCACCTGCTTGGCCAGCTCCATCGCCTCGTCCAGGTCGGCGGCCTCGATGACGTAGAAGCCGCCCAGCGCCTCCTTGCTCTCCACGAAGGGGCCGTCGGTGACCGTGAAGCCGCCCGCGCCGTCCTTGCGGATGGTGGTCGCGGTGGTGGTCGCCTGCAGCGCCTGGCCGCCGGTCAGCCGCTCCCCGGCCGCCTGGGCGAAGTCGCCGTGCGCCTTCATGCCGGCCTCGATCTCGGCCGGGTCGCCCTCGAACCAGTTCTTCTCGTCCTCGTAGATCAGGACCACGTACTGCGCCATCTGGCGTCCCTCCCCCTCACTCCGGGCCCGCCGGTCGGGCCTCGACGCTCCTCCCGACGAACGACCTGCGCCGGGATCGACAACCCCGTCGAACCTTTTTCTACCGGTCCGGCACGCGGCCGGAGACCGCCGCGGCCGGGTAGCGGGTGGCATTCGCCGCCAGCTTCGCCGCCGCGGCCGCGCCGAGGTCGACGCCGAGCACGTCGGCGAGCAGCACCAGGTAGAGCTGGACGTCCGCCAGCTCCTCGCCCAGCCGGCTGCGCAGCGGCTCCTGCGCCGCCCGCGCCCGGACCTCGTCCGCCGGCAGCCACTGCACCAGCTCGGCCAGCTCCCCGACCTCGCCGACGAGCGCGAGCAGCACCGACTTCGGGTCGTGGAAGCGTCCCCACTCCCGCTCGTCGACGAACGCCCGCATCCCCGCCCGCAACTCCCCCAGCCCGGTCACGCCAGCAGTCTGGCGTACGCGGAACTGTCGGTGGGGGGCTCTAGCGTCACCCCCGTGACCGTTCCGGTGCTGACCGATCGCGAGCTGGGCCGGGCGACGCTCGGCCGGCAGCTGCTGCTGGAGCGGGCACCGCTGCCGGCCGCCGAGGCGATCGAGCGGCTGGTCGGGCTGCAGGCGCAGGCGCCGCTGGCGCCGTACGTCGGGCTGTGGAGCCGGCTGGTCGGCTTCCGCGCCGCCGAGCTGACCGGCCTGCTCGAGTCGCGGGCCGCCGTCCGCGGCTCCTTCATGCGGGCGACCGTGCACCTGATGACGGCCCGCGACGCCCTGGCCGTCCGCCCGGTCGTGCAGTCCGTGCTGGAGCGGGCCTTCCATTCGCAGTTCGGCAAGCTCATCGCCGGCCTCGACCTCCCCGCGGTGTCCGCCCGCGCCGCGGCGCTGGTCGCCGAGCAGCCGCTCACCCGGGTCCGCCTGGGTGACGCGCTCGCCGAGCGCTGGCCGGACGCCGGCGCCTCCACCCTCAGCTACGCGGCGAGCTACCTGGTGCCGCTCGTCCAGGTGCCGCCCCGCGGGCTGTGGGGCCGCAGCGGGCCGGCCGTGCTGACCACGCTGGAGTCCTGGCTGGACCGTCCCCTCGACCCGGACCCGGCGCCGGACGGGCTGGTCCGGCGGTATCTCGCCGCCTTCGGCCCGGCGTCGGTCCGCGACGTGGCGGTGTGGTCCGGGCTCGCCGGGATGCGCGAGGTGGTCGACCGGCTCCGGCCCGGGCTGCGGGTCTTCCGGTCGGCGGCCGGGACGGAGCTGCTGGACGTGCCGGACGGGCCGCTGCCGGGCGCCGACGTGCCGGCGCCGCCGCGGTTCCTCCCCGAGTACGACAACGTGCTGCTCTCGCACGCGGACCGGTCCCGGGTCATCGCCGGCCGCCGCCGGGTGCCGCTGCCGCCGGGCAACGGCGCGGTCGTCGGCACCCTGCTGGTCGACGGCGTGTGGTCGGCGACGTGGCGCACCGTGGAGCCGGCGACCCTGGTGGTCGAGCCGTTCCGGCGGCTGACGGCTCGGGACGCGGACGAGGTCACCGCCGAGGGCCTGCGCCTGCTCGCCTTCACCCGCCCCGACGGCCCGCCGGACGTCCAGATCCTCCGCCCGGCCTGAAGATCAGCGTTCGGCGAGGCCGCCGAGCACCGGCTTCACGTCGAGCACCGGCGTGCCGTCCAGCGCCTCCAGCCCGCCGACCCGCAGCCGCGCGCCGTCGACCGCGAGCACCGTCACCCGGTGCAGGCCGATCGGGTTGGGCCGGTCCGGCGAGCGGGTGCTGAAGACGCCGGTGACGGGGCGGGTGGCGTCGCCGCGCGGGTGGACCGACAGCACGCCCCGGTCGGCCCGGTCCAGCCAGGTCAGCACGATCAGCTCGGCACCGGGCGCGATGTCCCGGTACGCCTCGGCCAGGCCCGGCTCGAAGGCGATCGTGCAGTCCGGCGCGCCCTCGTCGCCCTGCTTGGGCGCGGCGGCCCGGTCGGTCAGCGGCGACTCGACCCGGCCGACCGGCCGCACCAGGTGTCCGGCCGCCGCGGACCCGCCGAGCACCTCGGCGTACGCGGCCAGCGAGCGGGTGTAGCGGCTGAGGTGCGGCGCCAGCGCGGCCAGCGCGACCGCCGCGGCCTCCCGGTCCCGGCCGGCGCTGGCCAGGGCGAGGGCCAGGAACGCGGCCACGGCGTCGTCCAGGTCGTCGGAGCCGGCGTCCCGCTCGGCGGTCAGCAGCGCCACGCTCTCCTCGACCTGGCCGAGGTTGCGCAGCGAGCTGGCCAGCTGGATCACCGCCCGGCGGCGCCCCGGCCCGGCCAGGCCGGCGTCCAGCGCCTGGCGGTAGCCGTCCACGGCCCGCGCCGGGTCACCGGTCGAGTCGTACGCGGAGGCCAGCTCGAACGGCCCGACCGGGTCGCCGGGCGGCAGCTCCGCGACCAGCGCCGCCATCGCCGCGACGAAGTCGCTCTCCGACCGCTCGTCGACCGACCCCCACAGCTCGTCCAGCCGCCGGTCCCACTCCGCCCTGTCCATCCCCACAGCCTGACACCACCCCGTCCTCCGCCCGGGCCCACCCGCCATCCGCCGCGAAGCGATCCGGTGCCTGACCGGACACCGGACCTGCGCAGCACCGCACCGGAGACGTCGGCGGACGGGTCGGTCCATGGCGAAGCCGACCAGCCCGCCGCCGACGACCACCGGCCGACCGCACAATGGCCGGGTGCTGCTCAAGGCCTGCCTCAACGGTCCCCGCCGCCCGGCGGACCACCCGGCGCTGCCGGTGACGCCGGCCGAGCTGGCCGCGGCGGCCGCCGCCGCGGTCGCCGCCGGCGCCGACGCGCTGCACGTCCACCCCAAGGACCGCTCGGGCGCCGACACCCTCGACGGCGCCGCGGTGGCCGCCACGCTCGCGGCCGTCCGGGCCGCCGTACCGGGCACGCCCGTCGGCGTCACCACCGGCGCCTGGGCGGCGGCCGGTCCCGCGGCCCGCCGGGCGGCGGTGCGCGGCTGGTCGGCGCTGCCCGACTTCGCCTCGGTCAACTGGCACGAGGACGGGTCGGCGGAGCTGGCCGCCGACCTGCTCGACCGCGGCGTCGGCGTGGAGGCCGGCCTGTGGACGCCGGCGGCGGTCCAGGCGTGGCTCGCCTGGCCGGACCGCGGTCGCTGCCTCCGGGTGCTGCTGGAGGTCATGGCCGACGAGCCGGCACCCGTCGACGCCGCCCGCCGGCTGGTCGCCGCCCTGGGCACCGACCCCGGCGTGCCGGTCCTGCTGCACGGCGAGGGCGCCGCCGCGTGGCCGGTCCTCCGCGACGCCATCCGCCTCGGCCTGGACGCCCGCATCGGCCTCGAGGACACCCTGGCGCTGCCGGACGGCTCACCAGCCGCGGACAACGCCGCGCTCGTCACCGCCGCCCGCGCCCTCCTCTGACGTGATCCGGTCAGGCTCGGGCGTCGCGATGTCGGCCCTCGTCCGCGAGTGGATCGAGCTCGAGCTGACCGCCCTGAGCACGACCAGCCGATCTCCCGCGCCGACGCCCTCCGCGCGCTCGCCTCGCTCCGCCCCTCGGCGGCGCCGCCTGACCCCGTCGACGACGGGTAGCGGGTGGCAACGTTGGGACGGCCCTACCTCAGGTCAGAGGAAGCGGTGCATGACGTGGAGGCCGACCGGGCCCTGCACCGGATGGTCGAAGGCGCCGGGCACGGTCCCGACGATGTCGAAGCCGAGGGACCGCCAGAGCGCGACGGCACCGGCGTTGGTCTCCACGACGGCGTTGAACTGCATCGCCCGGTAGCCGTCGGCCCGCGCCTGCTCGAGCACGTGCTCGGCGAGGATCCGGCCGATCCCGCGGCCGCCGTGCGCCGGGTCGACCATGAAGCCGGCGTTGGCCACGGACGCGCCGGGGCCGGCCTGGTTGGGGTGGGTCTCCGCGGTGCCGAGCACGGTGCCGTCGGCGTCGACCGCGACCACCGTCCGGCCGGGCGGCTCGCGCATCCACTTGGCCCGGGCGGCGGGCTCGGGGGTGTCGCGGTCCCAGGTGTACGTGTCCCCCGCCGCGATGATTCCGCGCAGGAACGGCCAGATGGCCGGCCAGTCCTCCGCCGTGGCCGCCCGGACGGTGACCTCACCGTCGACCCGCGACGGTCGCGGCTCGGGCCCGAGCTCCTCGAAGAGCGTGATCTGCAGCCCGGCCGGCGCCGCCAGCCGCGCGTTGAGCGACCGCCACGGCGTCACGGTCGGCGGCGCGATCTCCGTCGCCCCGGCCGCGGTCAGCTCCGCGGTGCGGGTCCGGCTGTCGTCCACCTCGAACGCGACCCGCAGCCGCGGCGCCACGTCCCGGCCGGGGCCGACCTCGACCTCGTCGATGTACCGCCGCTGAGCCGGGTTGGCCAGCTCCAACGTCGCCCGGCCGGCGTCGAGGATCGTGACGTGCGCCCCGCCCGGCCCGGCGATCGCCTCCCGCTCCGCCATCCCGAGCACGTCCCGGTAGAAGGCGACCGCCTCCGCGTAGTCCGCTGCATCGACTGTCGCCACCACCAACCGCAGCTGCCGGACCGCCACCGTGACACCTCCGTCCGATCGCGACGCGCTGCTCGATGCCGGGTCCGGTCCCCTGCGGGACCGGACCCGGCTCCGGTCAGCTGCAGCCGGAGGTGGATCCGCAGCCCTCGCAGACGTAGCAGGAGCCGGCCGGGCGCATCTTGGTGCCGCAGGTGAAGCAGAGCGGGGCATCGGCGACGGTGCCCTGCTGCAGCTCCAGCAGCTCGGTGGAGGAGTGCACCTCGACCGGGGCCGGCTTCGCGGCGGCCTCCGGCGCGTCGGCCGTCTCGTGGTGCTTCTCCACCGGGGCCGAGGAGCGCAGCGCCTCGACGTCCACTTCGGACTCGTCCGTCACGTCGTCCGACCCGTACGACCCGGCAACGGTCGCCGCCCGCTCCTCGGCGGTGAAGATGCCGAGGTCGGCCCGCTTCTCGAACGGCAGGTAGTCCAGCGCCAGCCGGCGGAACAGGTAGTCCATCACCGACGACGCGATCCGGATGTCCGGGTCGTCGGTCATGCCGGCCGGGTCGAAGCGCATGTTGACGAACTTCGACACGTACGTCTCCAGCGGCACCCCGTACTGCAGGGCGATGGAGATGGCGATGGAGAAGGCGTCCATCACGCCGGCCAGCGTGGAGCCCTGCTTGGACATCTTCACGAAGAGCTCGCCGAGGCCGTCGTCCGGGTACGACGACGAGGTGGCGTAGCCCTCCGCGCCGGCCACGGAGAAGGACACCGTCTGGGACGGGCGCTTCTTCGGCAGCCGCTTGCGGGTCGGCCGGTATTCCACCACCGGCGCCGGCGCGTCCTCCGCCGCGGCCGGCTTCTTCTGCGTGGACAGCGGCTGCCCGACCTTGCAGTTGTCCCGGTAGATGGCCAGCGCCTTGAGGCCGAGCTCCCAGCCGGACCGGTAGATCTCCTCGATGTCCTCGACCGTCGCCGCCTCCGGCATGTTCACGGTCTTGGAGATCGCGCCGGAGATGAACGGCTGCACCGCGGCCATCATCCGCACGTGGCCCATCGGGGAGATGGACCGCTTGCCCATCGCGCAGTCGAAGACCCCGTAGTGCTCGGCGCGCAGGCCCGGCGCGTCCACCACGTGGCCGTGCTCGGCGACGTACTCGACGATCGCCTCGACCTGCTCCTCCTGGTAGCCGAGCGACCGCAGCGCCCGCGGCACCGTCTGGTTGACGATCTGCATCGAGCCGCCGCCGACCAGCTTCTTGAACTTCACCAGCGAGAAGTCCGGCTCGATCCCGGTGGTGTCGCAGTCCATCATGAAGCCGATCGTGCCGGTGGGCGCGAGCACCGAGGCCTGCGCGTTGCGCCAGCCGTTGTCGGCGCCGATCGCGATCCCGCGCTGCCACTGCTCGGTGGCCAGCCGCAGCACGTCCGCGTCGTCCGCGCCGATCGGGCGGACCGAGTCGCTCGCCGCCGCGTGCTTGCGCATCACCCGCTGGTGGGCCGAGGCGTTGCGGGCGTAGCCGTCGTACGCCCCGACCACGCCGGCCAGCTCGGCCGACCGCCGGTACGCCGTGCCGGTCATCAGCGAGGTGATCGCCGCGGCCAGCGCCCGGCCGCCGTCGGAGTCGTACGCGTGGCCGGTCGCCATCAGCAGCGCGCCGAGGTTGGCGTAGCCGATGCCGAGCTGCCGGTAGGCCCGGGTGGTCTCGCCGATCGCCTCGGTCGGGAAGTCGGCGAAGCAGATCGAGATGTCCATCGCGGTGATGACCAGCTCGACCGCCTTGACGAAGGTCGGGCCGTCGAACGTGCCGTCCTCGCGCAGGAACCGCATCAGGTTGAGCGAGGCCAGGTTGCAGGACGAGTTGTCCAGGCTCATGTACTCCGAGCACGGGTTGCTCGCGGTGATCCGGCCGGTCTCCGGGTTGGTGTGCCAGTCGTTGATGGTGTCGTCGTACTGGATCCCGGGGTCGGCGCACTCCCACGCCGCCTGGGCCATCTTGTGGAACAGCTGGCGGGCGTCGACGGTCTCGATGACCTCGTGCGTCAACCGCGCCCGCAGCCCGAACGGCTTGCTGTCGGCCACCGCCCGCATGAACTCGTCGGAGACGCGGACGGAGTTGTTGGCGTTCTGGTACTGGACGCTGGTGATGTCCTTGCCACCGAGGTCCATGTCGAAGCCGGCGTCCCGGAGGACCCGGATCTTCTCCTCCTCCGAGCGCTTGGTCTCGATGAACTCCTCGACGTCCGGGTGGTCGACGTCGAGCACGACCATCTTGGCCGCCCGCCGGGTGGCGCCGCCGGACTTGATCGTCCCGGCGCTGGCGTCCGCGCCGCGCATGAAGCTGACCGGGCCGGACGCGGTGCCGCCGCTGGACAGCAGCTCCTTGGAGCTGCGGATGCGGGAGAGGTTGAGCCCGGCGCCGGAACCGCCCTTGAAGATCAGGCCTTCCTCGCGATACCAGTTCAGGATCGAGTCCATGGTGTCGTCGACCGCGAGGATGAAGCAGGCACTGACCTGCTGCGGCGCCGGCGTCCCGACGTTGAACCAGACCGGCGAGTTGAAGCTGAAGACCTGGTGGACCAGCATCCAGGTCAGCTCGTGCTCGAAGACCTCGGCGTCCTCGGCGGCGGCGAAGTAGCCGTGCTCCTCGCCGGCCCGCCGGTAGCTGTGCACCACCCGGTCGACCAGCTGGCGCAGGCTCGACTCGCGCTGGTCGCTGCCGACCGCGCCGCGGAAGTACTTCGAGGTCACGATGTTGGTCGCGTTGATCGACCAGAAGTCGGGGAACTCGACGCCGCGCTGCTCGAAATTCACCGAGCCGTCGCGCCAGTTGGTCATGACGACGTCGCGCCGCTGCCAGGTGACCTCGTCGTACGGGTGCACGCCGGGAGTCGTGTAGACGCGCTCGACCCGCAGCCCCCCGCCCGGGCGCGACCGCGGCGTGTCGCCGCCGTCCTGCCGGGTGCCGACGATCTCCGTCATGACCTGGTCCCTTCCTTGGCTCTCGGTATTCGGCGGCGCCCCCCTGGTCGCGGCCGGTGGTGCGGAGGTGCTGGTCGTGCGGCGGATCGCGGTCCCGTCCCCGGGGTCGTGCTCGGTGCTGTCGTGCCGGCTGCGATCGCGGTCCCGGCGGCGGCCGGTCCGGGCGGTCACGGCGCCGGCTCCAGCTCGCGGCCGGCCCGGGCGGGGCCGTCGCGGCGCTCCGGCGCCGGCACCGGTGGCGCCGCTCGCGACCGCTCCCCGGCCGCCGGCTCACCGTGCCGGCGCAGCGCCTCGATCTCCGCCTCGAAGTCCTCGATGGACTCGAACGACCGGTAGACGCTGGCGAAGCGCAGGTAGGCGACCTCGTCGAGCTCCCGCAGCGGGCCGAGGATGGCCAGGCCGACCTCGTTGCTGGGGATCTCCGCGCAGCCGGTCGCCCGGACGGCCTCCTCCACCCGCTGGGCGAGCAGGGCGAGCGCGTCCTCGTCCACCGGCCGGCCCTGGCAGGCGCGGCGGACGCCGGTGACCACCTTGGCCCGGCTGAACGGCTCGGTCACCCCGCTGCGCTTGATCACCGCGAGGGTGGCCTCCTCGACGGTGGTGAACCGCCGGCCACAGGCCTGGCAGGACCGCCGGCGGCGGATGACCTGGCCCTCGTCGACCTCGCGCGAGTCGACGACCCGCGAGTCGGCATGCCGGCAGTAGGGGCACCGCACCGGGACCGACCTCCTCCCCCGTGACGCCTGCGCGTCGCCTGCTGTGGATGGTGCTGGGGATCTCCTGTGGACCACTTGTGGACCGGAGACCCCAACCTGTGGACGACTTACACCAGTGTAACTACCAGATGTAGTGGGAGACCGTAGAACCGCGGTCCGGGCGGCGCAAGCACCGCGCGGCGTGTCGAGGTCACCCGACCGGGCGTGTCCGGCCGCTTCCGGCTCGGCGCGGCAGACCTGCCACGCCGCCGCTCTCGCGGCCCGGCCGTGGCGGTTCCACCACCTCGCTCCGGGCATCCTCGGGAAGACGACGAGTCGCGAGCACCCGCCTCACGACTCCCGGTCGTACGGTCCACCTCGCCGCGGGCACCCGGCCCGGGGCGTGCGCGCTCAGGGAGCGCGGAAGGCGAGCCCCTGCTCGCTCAGCGTCTCCCGGAGGATGCGGACCGCCTTGGGTCCGACGCCGTGCAGCTTGAGCAGCTCCTTCTCGCTGACCTGCGTCAGCTGCTCCAGCCGCGTGTATCCCGCCAGGGTCAACGCCCTGGTCGCGGGTCTGCCGATCCCGGCCGGCAGGCCCTCTCCCTCGCTCACGATGGTCAGCCTACGAGCTATGGCGTGCGCAGGCGGAGGGTCTGCCCGACCTGGACGTCGCCCCCGGGCAGATCGTTGATCCGGCGGATCTGGTCGACCACGCCGCGGGGATCGCGGTCCGGAGCGACACGCTCGGCGATGCTCCACAACGTCTCTCCGGGCGCCACCACGACCTCGGCCGGCGCGGTCGCCGGCACCACGGACGCCGGCTCGTGCAGCGCCTGCATCCGCTCGGTGACGGCCAGCGAGGTGGTCAACAGCGCGAAGAGGGCGACGAGCCCCGCCATCACCCGGCCGCGCCGGGTGAGCCGCGGCCGCGGGCGGGCCGGCCTGACCACCCGCACGCCGACCGGCCGGGAGTCGCCCGGGCGGAGCCGGACGGGGGCGGCCGGGCGGTGCTCCCGGCCCACCCCCTCGCCCGGCAGCTCTCCGACCCCACCGATGCGGGGGCCGCGGGCGGGATCCGGCAGGCCGACGAGCTCGGCCAGCTCGCGGTCGGTCGGCACGACCGGCGCCGACTGCTCCGGCGACCGCCGCGGCACCGGCCGGGCCGCCGGCACCACGACCCGCGTGGTCGCATGCGCCGCGGCACCGAACGGATGGCGCCGCGCCGCCCGGGCGGGCGGCACCACCAGCGGCTCGGCCGCCCGGCGACGAGGCGCGGAGGCCGGCGGCAGCTCCGGGGCGACGGTCATGCGGATCCCTCCCAGCGAGTCGAACGTCAGTTCGATCGAACCTCTGTGCGACTTTCTAGCACCGGGGTACGACGAAATCGAGATCCTCCGGCGTGTCTTCGAACAGATGTTTGAGAACTGTCGGTGCCGACGGCTAGCTTGGCGATCACGGCGGGCCGAGGAGGAGGGGTCATGACGGCAGGGTCGGGCGGCAGGAGACGAGCGGGTGGCACGGGCGCCCGTGGGACAGCGGGCACCCAGCCGCCGGGCGCGGCGGAGCCGGCGGTGGTCCGGGACTTCCCGGACGGTCCGGTGGACGGCGCCGGCCTCACCCAGCGGCAGCGCCGGATCCTCGAGGTCATCCGCGAGACGGTGGACCGGCAGGGCTACCCGCCGAGCGTGCGGGAGATCGGCCAGGCGGTGGGGCTCACGTCCACCTCGAGCGTCGCCCATCAGCTGACCACGCTCGAGCGCAAGGGTTACATCCGCCGCGACCCCAACCGGCCCCGCGCGGTCGACGTGCGGCCGCCGGAGAGCAGCGCGGCGCGCGCGGCGGCGGAGCCGGCGGACGAGGCGGCGGAGCGGTTCGCGCACCCCGCCCCGACGTACGTGCCGGTGGTCGGCCGCATCGCGGCCGGTGGCCCGGTGCTCGCCGAGCAGTATGTGGAGGACGTCTTCCCGTTGCCCCGGGAGCTGGTCGGTGAGGGCACGCTGTTCCTGCTCCGGGTGGTCGGGGACTCGATGATCGACGCCGCCATCGCGGACGGCGACTGGGTCGTGGTCCGGCAGCAGCCGGTGGCCGACAACGGTGACATCGTCGCGGCGATGATCGACGGCGAGGCGACCGTCAAGACCTATCGGCGGCGGGACGGGCACGTGTGGCTGCTGCCGCACAACCCGGCCTACGCGCCGATCCCCGGTGACGAGGCCACGGTGCTCGGCCGGGTGGTCACCGTGCTGCGGAAGGTCTGAGCGGGGTCAGCGGCGGGTGGCCGGCCGGCGGGTCCGGCGGGCCACCCAGAGCAACAGCCCGGCGAGTACGACGACGGCGAGGGCCGGACCGGCCAGCGAGCTGAGCCGGTCGGACCACGACCTGTCGTCCGCGGCGGTGCCGTCGGCGTCCGAGCTGGCCGAGCCGTCCGTGCCGTCCGCCGGCGGAGCGACGACGGCAGCGTCCCCGAGCGGGATCTCGTGCACCGGCCCGGGCAGGCCCTCGGTGCTGGTCAGCAGCGACTTGCCGTCTGGTGAGATCGCGATCGCCTCGCCCTGCGGCGTCGCGGGCAGCGGGATCCGGCGCACGCTCGCCGAGCGCAGAGCGGCCTCCAGATCGCCGTCGGGCGCGGGCCAGACGTAGGCGTCGGTGTAGGTGCGGAGCACCAGCAGCCGGCCGTCGGCGGAGACCGCCCCGCCGGTGACGAGGACCTGGGAGGCGGTGCCGACCGGCCCACCGGCCGTGCCGGTGGGCCCGAAGGTGAGCGTCCGCACCTTCCGCAGTGCGGTCGGCCGCTCGGCGGACAGGGGTTCGTCGGGCGCGTAGACGCCGCTGCTGAGCGGCTCCTTGGTGACGATGTAGGGGCGGCCCGAGCGGTCGATGAGCAGGGCCTCGGCATCGTGCGGGCCGTCCGGGTAGGCCAGGCGGAAGAGCGTGGCCGTCCCGTCCGGGCGCAGGCGCTCCAGCGCCACCGTGGAGCGGGTCAGGGCGTTGTCACCGGTGTCGGACAGCCAGAGGTTGCCGTCGGCGCTCCGGGCCAGGTCCTCGACGTCGTACGGGTCGAGCGGGGCCTCGATGGTGCGGCGCACCCGGCAGGTCCGGTCGAGGACGAAGACGCGGAGGCGCGAGCCGCCGTCGTTGACGGTGTAGAGCGAGCTCCCGGCCGCGGCGAGACCGCTGGACTCGGCGACGCGCGAGTCCCGGATGGTGCAGAGCGTCCGCGGGGCGGACTGCTCAGGCGCCGCCGAGGCGGGCGTCGGCACGGCGAGGACCAGCGCCGTGGCCAGCAGGACCCGGGCCGGGCGGGTCAGGCGGCGGGCCGAGCGGGTCGGGCGCGGGTCGGACAGCGGGTCGGGCCGCTCACTCGGCCTGCTCCCCCGTCGCGCACCGCGCCAGTGTCGCAACGCCAGCCGCTCCGCCTGCACCAGCACCACGCCGACCGCAGCCCCCGCGATCAGATCGGAGAGCCAGTGATAGTCCCGCAGCAGCAGGCCGGTCATCGTCAGCAGCGGACCGAGCCAGCTCAACACCTCCACGACCGGCCGCGACACGCTGCGCGGCCGATACTCCGCCACCACCCCGGCGAGCAGGCCCCAGAGCACCACGGACGTCGCCGTGTGCCCGGACGGATAGGACAGGAGCGCGTCCTCGATGTGCACCCCGGACGGCGCCGGCCGGGCGAAGAGCACCTTCAGGCTCCACACGGTGCCGATGGTCAGCCCCCCGAGCACCGCCAGCCGGAGAAGGGGCAGCAGCGTGCGCGCCTGCCAGCAGACCACCGCCAGCACCACGACGGCGATGGTCCCGACCACCTCGCGGTCGCCGAAGTTGACGAGCTGGTCCAGCTCGCGCTGCCACGGTCGGCGCCAGCCCTGGCCCGGCAGGCCGGTGGTGCGGACCCATCGGGACAGCACCCCGTCCAGCGCGGTCAGCGGCCCGCCGAGCAGCACGTCGAGCGTCACCACCGCGAAGACCGCCAAGGCCCCGATGAGCACCTTCGGCGACGCCCTGCCCCGATCCCCCATCGGGCGGCGAGCCACGGGTCAGCCGCTCGGCACCGCGTACGCGGAGAGCTGGCCGGCCAGGTCGCCGGACACCCGGGCGGCGAGCAGCGTGCCGTCGCCGGTGTGCTCCTCGGTCAGCACCTCGCCGGCGCTGTGCACCCGGGAGACCAGGTCGCCCCGGTCGTACGGCACCAGCACGTTCACTTCGACCGAGAGCCGCGGCAGCCGCGCCTCGATGGCGGCGGCGAGCTGGTCCAGCCCGTGTCCGGACCGCGCCGAGACGACGATCGCGTCCGGTGCGACCCGGCGCAGCCGGGCGAGGGTCTCCGGATCGGCCGCGTCGCACTTGTTGACGACCAGCAGCTCCGGCACGTGCAGCGCGTCGATCTCCCCGAGCACCTCGCGGACCGCGGCGATCTGCCCCTCGGGGTCGGCGTCGGAGCCGTCCACCACGTGCAGCACGAGGTCGGAGTCGGCGACCTCCTCCAGGGTGGACCGGAAGGCCTCCACCAGCTGGTGCGGCAGGTGGCGGACGAAGCCGACGGTGTCGGCGAGGGTGTATTCGCGGCCCTCGGGCGTCCGCGACCGCCGCACGGTCGGGTCGAGGGTGGCGAAGAGCGCGTCCTCGACCAGCACCCCGGCCCCGGTCAGCCGGTTGAGCAGGGACGACTTGCCGGCGTTGGTGTAGCCGGCGAGCACCACCGACGGCACCTCCTGGCGCACCCGCTCCTGCCGCTGGGTGCTCCGGGTCGCGCCGAGCCCGCTCAGCTGCCGGCGCAGCTTGGCGATCCGGGTGTTGATCCGGCGCCGGTCGGTCTCGATCTTGGTCTCACCGGGACCGCGGGTGCCGATGCCGCCACCGCCGGCCACCCGGCCGCCGGCCTGCCGGGACATCGACTCACCCCAGCCGCGCAGCCGCGGCAGCATGTATTGCAGCTGGGCCAGCTCGACCTGCGCCTTGCCCTCCCGGCTGCGGGCGTGCTGGGCGAAGATGTCGAGGATCAGCGCGGTCCGGTCGATGACCTTGACCTTGACGATCTCCTCGAGCTTGCGCAGCTGGCCGGGGGTCAGCTCACCGTCGCAGACCACGGTGTCGGCGCCGGTGGCCACCACCAGGTCGCGCAGCTCCTTGGCCTTGCCGGAGCCGAGGTAGGTGGCCGGGTCGGGCCGGTCGCGACGCTGCATGACCGCCTCGAGCACCTCGGAGCCGGCGGTCTCGGCGAGGCGGGCGAGCTCGGCCAGCGAGTTTTCCGCGTCGGCCACGGTGCCGGTGGTCCAGACGCCGACGAGCACGACGCGCTCGAGCCGGAGCTGCCGGTATTCGACCTCGGTGACGTCGGTGAGCTCGGTGGCCAGACCGGGGATCCGGCGGAGCGCCTGGCGGTCCTCCAGGTCGTACGACTCGTACGACGGCTCGGGAGTGACCGCGGGTCGGGACACGGGTCGGTCGGCGTCAAGGTCGGAGAGGGGCGGGAGTGGGGTCGTCATCGTCCTCCGATGGTGTCACGGTCAGTGCCGGGCGGCAGCCGGTTTACGCCGAACCGACAGGCCGGTCGTCCGGGTGCACGCCCACGAAGAGCGACCACGGCTCCCCGTCCGACTCGCGGCCGGCGAAGTCCTGGAGCAGGTCGGCGAGCCGCTTCTTCAGCTCCTCGTACTCCGCCGGCGTCAGTCGCAGGCCGAGCCGGGCGGCCTCCACGTTTTCCGGGCCGACGCGGCGGGCGTCCTCGATGAAGGCCTCCACCAGCGCGGCCGTGGTGGCCCGGCCCTGCCGCTCGTCGACGATGTCCATGTTCCAGGACTTCCCGGTCGCCCGGTACGGCACCTCGCGGGCGCCGCGGGTCCCGCGCCGCTCCTGCTCGGCGCGGAGGAACCCGGTGCGGACCAGGAGCCGGACGTGATAGAGCACACTCGCCGGGTCGCGACCGAGCGCCTCGGCGATCTGCTTGTTGGTCAGCGACGTGTCCAGACAGAGGCGGAGGATGCGCAGCCGGAGGGGCGACGCGATGGCTCGCGCCTCCTGCAGGGTCGCCTCCCGCCGCTCGGTCTCCACCTGGTCAGCATAGGTGATTGACATTTCCCAATCAGTGGCTCCACCCTTCCGGCCATGACCGCACCACGCCCGTCGCTCTGGCACCACCGCGACTTCCTCCGGCTGTGGGTCGGCGACTCGATCAGCCAGATCGGCACCGCGGTGAGCCTCATCGCGCTGCCGCTGCTGGCGATCAAGGTGCTGGACGCCACGCCGTTCGAGGTCGGGTTGCTCACCACCTTCGAGACGGCGGCGTTCCTGCTCGTCGGGCTGCCCGCCGGCGCGTGGGTGGACCGGCTGCGCCGGCGCAACGTGCTCATCGTCACCGACATCGGTCGGGCGGCGCTGCTCGGCTCGCTGCCGCTGGCCTGGTATTTCGACCTGCTCACGCTGCCGCAGCTCTACCTGGTCGCGCTGGTCACCGGCGTGCTCACCGTCTTCTTCGACGTGTCATACCAGTCCTACCTGCCGAGCCTGGTCGGCCGCGACTACCTGGTGGAGGGCAACGCGAAGCTGGAGGCCAGCCGGGCGGTCGCCCAGATCGCCGGCCCGAGCATCGGCGGCGGGCTCGTCCAGTGGCTGACCGCGCCGTACGCGATCGTCGTCGATGCCCTGTCCTACCTCTGGTCGGCGGTCTGGGTCGGCGCGATCTCCAGCCGGGAGGAGCGACCGCAGAAGGCCCCGGACCGGCACCTGGGGCGGGAGATCCGGGAGGGCCTGAGCTTCGTGCTCCGGCACCGGCTGCTGCGCGCGATCACCGCCACCACCGGCATGTCCAACCTCTTCTCGACGATCCTCAACACGGCCTTCATCATCGTGCTCGCCGACCAGGCCCAGCTGGACCTGTCCGCCGGCACCATCGGCCTGGTCTTCACCGTCGGCAGCGTCGGCGGGCTGCTCGGCGCGGTCGTGGCCGAGCGGGTCGCCCGGCGGGTCGGCCAGGGCATCACGATCTGGCTGTCGATCCTGGTCAGCGCGCCGTTCGCGCTGGTCACGCCGCTGGTCCAGCAGGGCTGGGTGCTGTGGATCGTCGCCGCCTGCTGGGCGGTGATCGGCTTCTTCGTGGTGATCTACAACGTCACCCAGGTCTCGTTCCGGCAGGGGCTGTGCCCGGAGCGGCTGCTCGGCCGGATGAACGCGACCATCCGCTTCCTGGTCTGGGGCACCATGCCGCTCGGCGGGTTCATCGGCGGCGTGCTCGGCTCGACCATCGGCGTCCGGGCCACGATGTGGGTCGGCGCGATCGGGATGGCGCTGTCCTTCCTGCCCGCGTTCCTGTCGCCGCTGCGGACGATGCGGGAGCTGCCGACGTCGTACGACGCGGAGGCGGCGGTCCGCCCGGGCTAACCGCGGCCTTTGGGCCCCCGGCACGGCATGGGGCACCATGGTCCCTCGTGGCACGGCACCGGGCACCCGAGACCGTGGGGGACGACCCCCGCCGGACGGACGCACCCGGCGACGTGGACCAGCCGACCCAGCAGATCCAGCGGCCTCCGGTGGAGCCGCCCGAGCAGCGGCCCTGGCCGGTGGCGCCGGCGACGTACCAGCTGCCCGAGCGGGCTACCGGCCCCGGCATGGCGAGCGGCCCTCCCGTCGCGCCCCCGCAGCCGGTCACCGGCCACGGCGTCCCGAACGGTCAAGCCGTCCCTCCCGGTGTCGCGACCGGCCCGGCCTTCGCGCCACCGCCGGCCGCGGGGCCCGGCATCCCGACCGGCCCAGCCTTCGGAGCACCGCCGCCCGCGGGGCCCGGCATCCCGACCGGCCCAGCCTTCGCACCACCGCCGGCCGCAGGGCCCGGCATCCCGACCGGCCCGGCCTTCGCACCACCGCCGGCCGCAGGGCCCGGCATCCCGACCGGCCCGTTCGCACCACCGCCGGCCGCAGGGCCCGGCATCCCGACCGGCCCAGCCTTCGGCCACCGCCGACCGCACGGCATCCCGAGCGGCCCAGCCGCTCCGCCGGCGCCCGGCGCGTACCAGCCGCACCCGGGGCCGTACGCCCCGCACACCGGGCTGGACGACTCGACCGGCACCTTCACCCGGGTCCTGCTCACCGGCCTCGGCGGCGACACCGAGCCCCCGCCGCCGCAGCCGCCCCGGCAGCCGGCCCCCACCACCGCGGCGCAGCGCGCCGTCGCCACCACCCGCCGGCTCGCCGCCCGGCTCAGCGCCCTGCGCGGGGACGAGCGGACCGCGATGCTGGTCATCGGCGCCGTGCTGGGCCTGGTCCTGCTCATCATCGTGGCGCTGGTGATCATCGCCCGGCTCACCGCCGACGAGCCCCAGGCCGTGGCCGCGCCGGCCGCCGCGACGCAGCCGGCCAGCCCGAAGCCCACCCCGCAGTCCAGCGCGCCGTCCAGTCCGGCGCCGCCGACCGGCGGGCAGTTCGTCGTCCAGCACACCGGCTACTGCCTGGGCGCGGCGGCCGACCGCACCGACGACGGCGCCCAGCTGGTGCAGCGGACCTGCGGCGCCGACCCGGGCCTCGGCTTGCGGCTGGTCGCCAAGGAGGGCCGGGACGACGCCTACTCGCTGGTGTTCGCGGCGACCGGCAAGTGCGCGGACGTGTTCGGCGGCTCGCCGGCGGACGGCGTCGCGGTGGTGCAGTGGACCTGCCACGGCGGCGCCAACCAGCTCTTCACCCTCCGGGAGCTGCCCGGCACCGACGGCTACGTGCAGCTCGTCGCCGAGCACAGCGGCAAGTGCCTGGACGTGGCCGGCGGGTCACGGGACGACGGCGCGCCGATCCAGCAGTTCGGCTGCCGGGACGCGGCCGAGGAGGCCGGCTACGGCAACCAGAGCTGGAAGCTCAGCCAGGGCTGACCGGCAGCGCGGCGGTGTCGACCTCACCGCGGGCCACCAGCACGGCCGGGCCGGACAGCAGCACCGGGCCGGCCGACAGCCAGGTCACGGTCAGCCGCCCGCCGGGCACGTCGACCGTCCACGGGTCGTCGAGTCCCTCACCGCCGGACCAGGCGACCGCGGCCACCACCGCGGCGCACACGCCGGTCCCGCAGGACCGCGTCTCCCCCACGCCCCGCTCGTGCACCCGCATCGCCAGCGTCCGCGGGCCGCGCCGCACCACGTACTCCACGTTCTGGCCCTCCGGCAGCGCCGGGCGTACGGACGGGGGCCGGGCCAGGTCCAGCGCGCCGAGCTGCTCCAGGTCGGCGAGCTCGACCACGACGTGGGGGTTGCCCATGCTCACCGCGGTGCCGGGCAGCCCGTCCACCGCGGGCGACGCCTCCAGCGCGGCCGGCACCCCCATCTCCACGGTCACGTCGCCGCTCGGCGGGACCTGGACGACCCGCTCGCCGGCGCGGGTGAGGACCGGGAACGTGCCCGGCTCGGCCAGCCCGGCGTCGACCAGGTGCCGGGCGAAGACCCGGATCCCGTTGCCGCACATCTCCGCGACCGAGCCGTCGGCGTTGCGGTAGTCCATGAACCAGCCCTCGGCCCGCCGCTCCACCCGCAGCACACCGTCCCCGCCGATCCCGGCCCGCCGGTCGCAGAGCCCGCGCACCAGGTCCTCGGTCAGCGGCACGTCGGCGTCGGGCAGCAGCACGAAGTCGTTCTCCGTGCCGTGGCCCTTGACGAAGCGGAGCAGGCTCACCCGGGCAGCGTACGGCGCAGGACGGCCTCGACGAGGTCCGGCCGGGCGGCATCCAGCCACGCCACCCGCGGGTCCCGGCGGAACCAGGACCGCTGCCGCCGGACGAACCGCCGGGTCGCCCGCACGGTCTCCGCCCGCGCGGTGGCCTCGTCGTAGCGGCCGTCCAGCGACGCCAGCACCTGCTGGTAGCCCAGCGCCCGGCTCGCCGTCGGGCCGTCCCGCAGCCCGCGGCCGGCCAGCGCCCGCACCTCCGCCGACGAACCCGGCCGCCCACATCCGGTCCACCCGGGACGCCACCCGACCGTCCAGATCGGACCGGTCCAGGCCGACCTGCACCGCGTCGTAGACCGGGGCCGGCGCCGGCAGCGTCGCCGCGAACGGCCGGCCGGTCAGCTCCACCACCTCCAGCGCGCGGACCAGCCGCCGCCCGTTCGACGGCAGGATCCCGCGGGCCGCGGCCGGGTCCACTTGGGACAGTCGCGCGTGGAGGGTGGCCGGGCCGGCGGCGGCCAGCTCGGCCTCCAGCCGGGCCCGCAGGACCGGGTCGGTGCCGGGGAAGTCGAGGTCGTCCAGCGCGGCCCGGACGTACAGCCCGGAGCCGCCGACGAGCACCGGCAGCCGGCCGCGGGCGAGCACGGCGTCGATCGCGGCCCGGGCCAGCCGCTGGTACTCCGCGACGCTGGCCCGCTCGGTGACCTCCCAGACGTCGAGCAGGTGGTGCGGCACCCCGCGCCGCTCGGCCGGGCCGGGCTTGGCCGTGCCGATGTCCATGCCGCGGTAGAGCTGCATCGAGTCGGCGTTGACGACCTCGCCGCCGGCCTGCTCGGCCAGCGTGACCGCGAGCTCGGACTTGCCGGTGGCGGTCGGGCCCACCACGGCCAGGACCCGGCTCACCGGGCGGTCCACACCGCGACGAGATACCCCACGCCGTACGGGGCCTCGTCGTGCAGCAGCTCCGCGGCCGGGTCGAGCCCGGCGGCGGCGTGGCCGGCCACCCGCCAGGCCGGCACGCCGGCGGCGAGCAGCTCCGCACCCAGCACCGGGTCCAGGTCGCGCAGCGCGGCCGCGTCGCCGCGGCCCAGCGCGGTCGCGACGGCGGCGTCGAAGCCGGCCGCCCGCGGGTCGACGTACCCGGGCGCCCGCACGGACCGCCGGGCCGACCCGTCCCCCATCACCAGCAGCCCGTGCCGGCGGCCGGACAGGGCGGCGGCGACCGCGGCCGGGTCGTCGGCCGGCGCGACCGCGACCGCCGGGCAGGGCACCTCGGCCCCGGCCCGCTCCAGCAGCCACGCCCCCAGCGTCAGCGACAACGGCAGCGGGTCCCCGCACCACCCGCGCGGCCCCGGCGGCTCCCCGTCCGGCAGGACCGCGGCGACCGGCACGCCGTACCGGGTCAGCGTGCCGGCGGTCCCGCCCGGGAAGCGGCCGGGCCGCGCGGCCGGCCCGAGCACGACCACCTCGTCCGGTCCGGTGCCGAGCAGGCGGTCGACGGCGGCGGCGCAGGCGGCCCGCAGCCCGTCCAGCTCACCCGCCGCACCCGCCGCCACGGCCGGCACCAGCAGCGGCGGCGCGGGGCAGAAGGCGATGGCGCAGAGCACTCCGGGAGAGTAGGACGTGCACCCCGGCCCGGAGGGGGTGCCGGCCGGCGCCGCGAGGCTGAGAGGATGCACGCAGCGCAGACGCGCGAGGAGGAGCGAGACGATGACTGCCAGCAACGAGTGGGGGCGGGTCGACACCGACGGCACGGTGTACGTCCGCACCGCTGCGGGTGAGCGGGCGATCGGCTCCTGGTATGCGGGGACCGCCGAGGAGGGCCTCGCCCACTACGCCCGGCGGTACGAGGACCTGGCCACCGAGGTGTCCCTGCTGGAGAGCCGGCTGCAGTCCGGCGCCGGCGACCCGAAGGCGACGCTGGCGCACGCCGCGGAGATGCGCGGCTCGCTGGACACGGTCGCCGTGGTCGGCGACCTGGCCGCGCTGGACACCCGGCTGGAGGCGCTGGCCGAGGCCGCCCAGGGCAAGGTGGAGCAGGCCGGCGCGGCGAAGGCGGCGGCCCGGGCGGCGGCCGCGGCGGCGAAGGAGAAGCTGGTCCTGGAGGCCGAGGAGCTCGCGCAGAGCTCCCAGTGGAAGGCCACCGGCGACCGCTTCCGGGCCATCGTCGAGGAGTGGAAGGCGATCCGCGGCGTCGACCGGAAGGCCGACGAGTCGCTGTGGAAGCGGTTCGCGGCCGCGCGGGACACCTTCACCCGGCGGCGCGGCAGCCACTTCGCGGCGCTGGACGAGCAGCGCGGCGAGGCCCGCGCCCGCAAGGAGCAGCTGGTCACCGAGGCCGAGTCGCTGTCCGAGTCGACCGAGTGGGGCCCGACCGCGAGCCGGCTGAAGAGCCTGATGACGGAGTGGAAAGCGGCCGGCCGGGCCTCGAAGGAGGCCGAGGAGCAGCTGTGGACCCGCTTCCGGGCGGCCCAGGACCGGTTCTTCGCCCGCCGGGCGGAGACCTTCAGCGAGCGGGACGCCGAGCAGCTGGCCAACCAGCGCAGCAAGGAGGCGCTGATCGCCGAGGCGGAGGCGCTCGACCCGGGCTCCGACCTCAAGGGCGCGCAGGCGCGGCTGCGGGACATCCAGGAGCGGTACGAGGCGGTCGGGCACGTGCCGCGGGACGCGATCCGCACGCTGGACGCCCGGATGCGGGCGGCCGAGCAGCGGATCCGGGAGGCCGTGGACACCGAGTGGCGGCGCGGCGCGGTCAGCAGCAACCCGCTGCTCGACCAGCTGCGGGACACCGTGGCCAAGGCGGAGGCCCAGCTGGCCAAGGCGCGGGCCAGCGGCGACGCCGGCCGGGTGGCCGAGGCCGAGGCGGCGGTCGCGGCCCGTCGCGAGTGGCTGGCCGAAGCCGAACGCTCCGTCCGCCGCTAACCCCCACCGCGACCCGCGTCTTTGTGCGCTGGCTCGCCGCCGGGTCGGCGTGTCGGCCAGGCGTGTCGCCGATGCGGCGCGCAAAGGTGATCATCCGGCCGCGGGGCCGGGGCCGGCGGGGCCGGCCGCGTGGCAGGATGCCGCGGTGATCCGGGCCGGGCGAGCGGTGGTCGCGGTGCTGGTCGCGGCGGCGGTGGCCGGGTGCGGGGACGGCGGTCCGCGGATCGTCCGGACCACCACCGCGCCGCCGGCCCCGAGCCCGACCCCCAGCCCCGCGCCCACACCGACCTCGCCGGTGCCGGTCGCGGAGCCGGCCGAGCTGGACTTCGGCCGCATCGACTTCGCCCGGCCGGCGACGGCGTCGGTGACCGTCCGGCCGGGACGCCGGCCGGTCCGGCTGGGCCGGACCGAGCTGCGCGGCGGACCGGCGTACGACCTCACCGCCGACACCTGCTCCGGCCGGCGGCTCGCGCCGGGCTCGGCGACCTGCCGGCTCGAGGTCACCGTGCTCTCCCGGGCCAGCGGTGACCTGGCCGCGCGGCTGGTGCTGCCGCACGACGCCGGTGTGCTCAGCGTCCAGGTCACCGCGACCGTCCCGCTCTCGTACGCCGTCATGGTCACGGTGCTCGGCGCAGGCACCGTCACCGGGGACCAGGCCGGGCTGTCCTGCTCCGCCAGCTGCACGGCCCGGGTCGCGCAGCGCAGCGTGCTCACGCTGACCGGGTCGGGGCCGGTCCGGTGGGGCGGCGACTGTGCCGGCACCGCGCCGACCTGCCGGGTCCTGGTCGGCACCCCGCTGGACATCACCGCCGACTTCCGCTGACCGACCGGCCCGACCGCCCGACCCCGCCCGGGCGGCCGTCCGAGCCACCGGGAGGCCGCGCGGCCGCTCCTACGATGGGCGCATGGCCCTGCTCGAGAGGGACCCGCAGCTGCGGGCGGCGGCCGGTTGGCTGGCCGAGGCGGCGGCGGGTCACGGGCGCCTCGTCTTCGTCGCGGGCGAGGCCGGCGTGGGCAAGACGGCGTTCACCCAGCAGGTCGTCACCGGCGCCGCCGGGTCGGCGCGGATCGCCGTGGGCGCGTGCGACGGCACGTCCACCCCGGCGCCGCTGGGGCCGCTCGTCGAGATGCTCCCCGAGCTGCCGCCCGACCTCTGGCCGGCGGACGCGGTGCGCCAGGACGTCTTCTCGCGCCTGGTGGCCGCGCTGCGCGCGCCGCCGGACCTGCCGTACCTGCTCGTCGTCGAGGATGCCCACTGGAGTGACGAGTCCACCCTCGACCTCCTGCTGCACCTCTCCCGCCGGATCCACACCTGTCGGGCGCTGATCCTGGTCACCTACCGGCCTGAGGACGTCGGCGCCACCCACCTGCTGCGCCGCGTGCTCGGCGACGCGGCGACCGCGACCGGCGCCCGGCGGCTCGACCTCGGCCCGCTGTCACCGGCGGCGGTCGGGCAGCTCGCGGCGGCCCGACCCGGCCTCGACGCGGCCGACCTGCACCGCCGGACCCGAGGCAACCCGTTCTTCGTCACCGAGGTGCTCGCCGCCGGCTCGGCCGCGGTGCCGCCCACGGTGCGCGACGCCGTCCTGGCCCGTACGGCCCGGTTGTCGGAGCCGGCCCGGCACGCCCTGGACGTCGTGGCGCTGGCCGGGGCCCGTGCTGACGTCGCCCTGGTCGGCGCCGTCCTCGGCGACGGCCTGGCTGCCGTCGACGAGCCGATCGAACGCGGGATCCTGCTGCTGGCCGGCAGCGAGCTGACGTTCCGGCACGAGCTGGCCCGGGTCGCCGTCGCCGAGCAGGTCCCGGTGTTCCAGCGGATCGCCCTGCACCGGGCGATCCTCGCGGCGCTGACGGCACCGGAGGCAGCCCGGCCGGACCTGGCCCTGCTGGCCCACCACGCCGACGCCGCGGCCGACGCGGAGGCCGCCGTCCGGTACGGGACCGAGGCCGCGACCGCCGCCGCCGGCCTGTACGCCCACCGCGAGGCGGCCCAGCAGTACCGGCGGGTCCTGCGCAACGCGGACCGGCTGCGGGAGCCCCTCACCGACCGGCGGCGGGCGGACCTGCTCGGGCTGCTCGCGTACGAGTGCTATCTCACCAACCTGGTCGACGACGCCCTGGCCGCGCGGCAGGAGGCGCTGGCCATCTGGTCGGCGGTCGGGGACGGCGGGCGCGTCGGCGACACCCACCGGTGGCTGTCCCGGCTCAGCTACTTCGCCGGCGAGGGCGACCTGGCCGAGCACCACGCCCGGTGCGCGGTCGAGGCCCTGGCCGGGGCCGACTCCGTCGAACTGGCGATGGCGTACAGCAACATGGCCCAGTTGCGCATGCTCGACGCCGACCTCGCCGGCACCCGCCGGTGGGCCCGGCGGGCGCTGGACGTCCTCGGGCGGCTCCCCCCGACCCGGGACCGGGAGGAGGTCGAGGTGCACACGCTGACCAACCTCGGCACCGCGGAGGCGACGTCGGGTGACGCCGTGGCCGGGCGGCGGATGCTGCTCGAGAGCCTGGAGCGGGCGCGGGCCGCCGGCTTCGAGGAGCATGCCGCCCGCGCGTACACCAACACCGCCTCGCTCGCGGCCACCCAGTTCCGGCTCGACGAGGCCACCGCCGCCCTCGACGCGGGGCTGGAGTACTGCGGGGAGCGCGATCTCGACGCCTGGACGCTGTACCTGCGCGGCTGGCAGGCCCAGCTGCACCTCGACCGCGGCCACCAGCAGGCGGCGCAGGCCGCCGCCCTGGCCACGCTGCGCCGTCCCGAGCTGGCGCCGGTCAGTCGGATCCTGCCGCTCACCGTGCTGGCCCGCAGCCGGGCGCGGCAGGGACGCGACGACTGGACCGAGCCGCTCGAGGAAGCCGCCGCGCTCGCCGACCGCACCGGTGAGCTGCAGCGGATCGGTCCGGTCACCTCGGCGCGCTGTGAGATCGCCTGGCTGGCCGGTGACCCCGCCGGCGCCGCCGCGGCCGCCGCGCGGACCTGGGCGTCGGCCCGGGCGGACGACAGCCCGTGGGACCTCGGCCCCGTCGCGACCTGGCTGGACGGCGACCCCGCGGCCGGGCCCTCCTCGCCCGCCGCCGTCGCCGCGCCGTTCGCCCTCGAGGTCGCCGGGCGCTGGGCGGAGGCGGCGCGGGCCTGGCACGCCCTGGGCTGCCCGTACCAGGAAGCGCTGGCCCTGGCCCGCAGCGGGCAGGAGCCGGCGCTGCGCCGTGCCGTCGACGGCTTCGAGGCGGCCGGCGCCCCCGCCGCGGCCGCCCGGGCGAGGGCCCTGCTGCGGGCCGGCGGCTGGACGGCGCCGCGCCAGCCACGGCCCACGACCCGGGCCCACCCCGCGGGGCTGACCCCCCGGGAGGCCGAGGTCCTGGCGCTGGTGGCGGACGGTCTGCCGGACGCCGCCATCGCGGATCGGCTGGTGCTGTCCCGGCGGACCGTGGAGCACCACGTGGCGGCCGTGCTGACCAAGCTCGGGGTCTCCTCGCGGCACCTCGCGGCGGCGGCCGCGGCCGACGCCGTCCGGGACGGCCGGCCCTGGGTCGGTCCACCCCGTCCGGGCAGCCGGACCGGACCTGGGTAGTGCAGCCAGTGCGGATGGGTGCTGGTTACCGATACGGGCGCCCCGCCCCGCGCCGTAGACCTGAGCTGTCGAGCGAGAGCCGCGCGCCGCGCGGCCCGCCGCCTGAGGAGGACAGCACAGATGCCACTGTTCATGGACGTCCACCACGTCGGCTCCGGCGTGACGGTGGAGGACGTCGCGAAGGCCCACCAGGCCGACCTCGCCACCCAGGGCCCGTACGACGTGGACTACGTCAGGTACTGGGTCGACGCGGACCACGGCCAGATCTTCTGCCTGGTCGAGGCGCCCGACGCCGAGGCCGCCGCCACGGTGCACCGCGAGGCGCACGGGCTGGTCGCGGACGAGATCTACCAGGTGCAGGAGGGCAGCTGATGCGGACCCGGCTGCTGCTGGCCCTGCTGCTCGCCGGGGGCGGGCTGGCGACCACGGCCACCGGGGCGTACGCCGCGGCGCCGGCTCCGGGCCCGGCCCGGGCGACCGCGGCGTTGTCCTTCGACATCAACGGGCCCTGGACCGACGACGGACGGTCCAAGCCGGTCATCGCGAGCGCGGGCAACGTGGTCGTGATCGACATGTCCTTCGCCCACCGCCCGACCGCCACAGGCGCGGTGATCGACGCGTCGTCGATCGTGGTGACCTTCCCCGATGCGGGCACCTTCATCGGCACGCTCGGCGGGCCGACCTCGCTCCGGTGGTCCAACGGGTCGACCTGGCACAAGGTCTTCACCGGGCCGACGGTGATCGACCTCAACGACAACTGGAGCGGCGGCCTGCACATCTCCTAGGTCAACGGATTCGTCAAGATCACCATGGCCACGCTGCACCGCCCGGACGCCATGGGGTACTTCGTCAGCCCGTCCCTGTTCATGATCAACTTCCCGGACGACCGCAACACGCCGTTCGCGACGGTGCAGGCCGAACCGGATCTCATCACCTGGTCGAACGGCTCGCAGTGGCGGCGGGACCCCCCGCCGCCGGGCAATCCGCAGTGCCTGCGACCCGGGATTCTCTGCTAGCCGCGCGGCCCGCGGTCCCGGCCGGGTCCGCGGGCCGGGGGAGACCTCCGGCTCGTCGGTGGACCGCCGCTCGACGCGCCGGAGGTCTTCGTGTTCCGCGCCGGCGGGACGCCGTCCGCCCTGAGTGAAGATCCTTGACGGCCGCCGCCCGTCCCGCGGTCTACTGGCGCCGTGCGGATCGGCGTGCTCGGCACCGGACCGGTGGGACAGGCGCTCGGGACCCGGCTGGTCGAGGCCGGGCACGAGGTGACGATGGGCTCCCGGGACCCGGACCATCCGGGCGCCCGGGAGTGGGCGGGGCGGACCGGCGCCCGGCACGGCGACTTCGCCGCGGCCGCGGCCGGCGCCGAGGTGGTCGTCAATGCCACCGCCGGCACCGGGTCGCTGGCGGCCCTCGCGGCGGCCGGCGACCTCCGCGGCACGGTGATCGTCGACGTGGCCAACCCGCTGGACGGGTCCCGCGGGATGCCGCCGGTCCTGTCGGTGCCGCCGGGCGACAGCCTGGCCGAGCAGATCCAGCGCGCCCACCCGGACGCGCGGGTGGTGAAGACCCTCAACACGATGAACGGCGACGTGATGGCCCACCCGGAGCTGGTTGCCGGGGAGCACGACGTCTTCGTGGCCGGGGACGACGCCGCGGCCAAGGACGTCGTCGTCGGGCTGCTCGGCGACCTCGGCTGGCCGGCGGCCGCGGTCGTCGACCTCGGCGGCCTGGTCGCCGCCCGCGGTCTGGAGTCCTACGTGCTCTTCTGGGTCGCGGTCCGGATGGCGGCCGGACACAACCACTTCAACGTGAAGATCGTCGGCTATCCCGGCAGCGCGCCGGCGTCGTAGACCAGCCGGCCGTCGACCACCCGGGCCGCCGGCGAGGGCGGGTGCGGCGCCAGCCGGCCGTCCGGCATCAGGTGCCGCACCGGCACGTCGTGCAGCAGCACCGCCGCGTCGGCCACCAGCCGCCGATGGCACCGCCACCACACCGCCTCGCTGCACAGCACCGCGGTGCGCCGCCGGGCCGCGTCGGCGAGCACCGCCGCCAGCGCCACCCGGAACGGCTCGGTCCGCATCCAGGCCGCGTAGCCCCGGAACATCGGCTCCCGCCAGCCCACGTCGGGCGAGTCCGGCGGCGGTCGCCGGAAGCCGCCGAGGTCCGGCGCCCACCGGTAGTCGATGCCGGCGGCCGGCAGCCACCGCTCCAGCTCGGCCCGGGCCACGTGCGGGTGCCGCCGGCTGCCCGGCGCGGTCCGGACGTCGACCACCAGCTCCACGCCCGCACCGGTCAGCAGCGCGGTCAGCTCGTCCTGCGACGCCGTGCCGTGCCCGACGGTCAGCAGCGTCACTGGCCGGTGACGCCGTCGATCCGCTCGCGGATCAGGTCGGCGTGCCCGTTGTGCCGCGCATACTCCTCGATCATGTGCAGGTAGACCCAGCGCAACGTGTACGCCTCGCCGCCCGGGCTGGTCATCGTGTCGTCCAGGTCGCGGTCGCGGACCGCGGCCTTGACCGCCTCGATCTCCGCGCGCAGCAGCGCGAGGTCGGCCTCCGGGTCGGCGTCCGCCGTCTCCAGGAAGTCGGCGCCCGGCCGCTCCCCCACCCCGTACAGATCCGGCACGTCCTCGCCCAGGAACCGCTCCCGGAACCAGCTGCGCTCCACGTCGGCCAGGTGCCGGACCAGCCCGTGCAGCGACAGCGCCGACGGCGGCACCGGCCGCTCCCGCAGCTGCTCGGCGGTCAGCCCGGCGCACTTCCACAGCAGCGTCTGCCGGTGGTAGTCGAGGAAGCCCTCCAGCTGGGCGCGCTCGCCCGCGGCCCCCGCCGGCTTGGCCCGCTCCGTCGCCGTCACCTCATTCCCCGGTCGCGCCGTCGATCGCCTGCCGGATCAGGTCGGCGTGCCCGTTGTGCCGCGCATATTCCTCGACCATGTGCACGTAGAGCCAGCGCAGCGAGATGGTCCGGCCGGTCGGGGTGACGAAGGTGCTGTCCAGGTCGCGGTCCCGCGCCGCGGCCCGGCAGGCCTCCACCTCGGCGCGGAAGGCGGCGAAGTCGGCCTCCGGGTCGGCCTCCGGCGGCGGGTCGATGTCCCGGTCGGGCTCCGCCCGGGTGTAGTAGAGCGCCGGCACGTCCTCGCCGGCCACGTCCTGGCGGAACCAGCTGCGCTCGACCGCGGCCAGGTGCCGGACCAGGCCGAGCAGGGACAGGTTGGTGGACGGGATCGGCCGCAGCCGCAGCTGCTCCGGCGTGAGCCCCGCGCACTTCCACAGCAGCGTCTCGCGGTGGAAGTCGAGGAAGCCCTCCAGCACGGCCCGCTCTCCCCCCACGTACGGCGGGTCGGTCCGGTCGTCGGGTGGAGCGGTCGCTTCCGTCGGGGTCGTCATGCCGGCGACGTTAGCCGGGCGTACCGACAGTTTTTCCGGGGTCCGGGGTCGTCCCCGGGAGGACGGGGCCGGGCCGGACGGACGGCATCCCGAGCAGCACGCCCGGCGTCGTCGGGGTCCGGCCGGCGGCCCAGCCGTCCCCGGCGCGGGTCCGCCGGTGCGCCAGCGGCGGGCCGTCCGCGACCAGGTGGTGCGGCGCGCCGTACGTGACCACCGTGGTGACCACGTCCCCGGGCCGCACCTCGTCCGGGGCGCAGGCGAAGTGCACCAGCCGCCCGTCCCGGGCCCGCCCCGACCGCCGCCCGGTGGCCGCGTCCTTGCGCCCCTCGCCCTCGGCGACCAGGACCTCCACAGTGGACCCGACCAGCGCCCGGTTGGCCGTCAGCGAGACCTCGTCCTGCAGCGCGACCAGCCGCTCGTACCGCTCCTGCACGACCTCCCGCGGCACCTGCCCGGCCATCCCGGCGGCCGGCGTGCCCGGACGCGGCGAATACTGGAACGTGAAGGCGCCGGCGAAGCGGGCCTCGGCCACCAGCGAGAGCGTGTCCGCGAAGTCGGCCTCGGTCTCGCCCGGGAAGCCCACGATGACGTCGGTGGTGATGGCCGCGTCCGGCATCGCGTCCCGGACCCGGGCCAGGATGCCGAGGTAGCGGTCCCGCCGGTAGGAGCGGCGCATCGCCCGCAGCACCGCGTCCGAGCCGGACTGCAGCGGCATGTGCAGCGAGTGGCAGACCGCCGGCGTCTCGGCCATCGCGGCGATCACGTCGTCGGTGAAGTCCCGCGGGTGCGGCGAGGTGAAGCGCACCCGCTCCAGCCCGTCCACCGCGCCGACCGCCCGCAGCAGCGCGCCGAAGGCGTACCGGTCGCCGAACTCCCGCCCGTACGAGTTGACGTTCTGCCCGAGCAGGGTCACCTCCAGGACCCCTTGCTCCACCAGCGCCGACACCTCGGCCAGGACGTCGCCGGGCCGCCGGTCGCGCTCCTTGCCGCGCAGCGACGGCACGATGCAGAAGGTGCAGGTGTTGTCGCAGCCGACGGAGATCGACACCCAGGCCGCGTACGCCGAGTCGCGCCGGGACGGCAGCACCGACGGGAAGGTCTCCAGCGACTCCCGGATCTCGACCTGCGCCTCCTGCTCGACCCGCGCGCGCTCCAGCAGCGCCGGCAGCGAGCCGATGTTGTGGGTGCCGAAGACGACGTCCACCCAGGGCGCGCGGCGGGTGATCTCGCCGCGGTCCTTCTGGGCCAGGCAGCCGCCGACCGCGATCTGCATGCCGGGACGGGCGGCCTTGACCGGACGGAGGTGGCCGAGGTTGCCGTAGAGCCGGTTGTCCGCGTTCTCCCGGACCGCGCAGGTGTTGAGCACGACTATGTCCGGGCTGGCGCCGGCCGCGGCGCGCTGGTATCCCGCGTCCTCGAGCAGGCCGGCCAGCCGCTCGGAGTCGTGCACGTTCATCTGGCAGCCGTAGGTGCGGACCTCGTACGTGCGGGCTTGCATCGGTCCACGATCTCACCCGACCGGGACCGGTGGCCCGCGGACCCGGGCGAGATGCCCGGCCGGTCCGGGACACCGGTCCCGGGTCACCCGGGCACCGCCGGGACCGCGCAGGTCAGCCGGCAGGTGCGGCGGGCCGGCGAGATATCGGTCCGGCTACGAACGCCTACCGGGCCGGCCGCGGCGACCGAACTGTCATCCGGTCCCGCTATGGTGCGCCCCATGACAGACGACGGCGCCGCGACGGGGACGACCCGGGGCGCTCCGGGCGATGACCCGCTCGTCGTGCTGCAGGACGTCAACAAGCACTTCGGCTCGCTGCATGTGCTGCAGGACGTCAACACGACGGTCGGCCGCGGCGAGGTCGTCGTGGTCATCGGGCCGTCCGGCTCGGGCAAGTCCACCCTCTGCCGCGCGATCAACCGGTTGGAGCCGATCGACTCGGGCCAGATCACTGTGGACGGCCAGCCGCTGCCGGCGGAGGGCAAGGCGCTGGCCCGGCTGCGCGCGGACGTCGGGATGGTCTTCCAGTCCTTCAACCTCTTCGCGCACAAGACGATCCTGCAAAACGTCACGCTCGGCCCGGTCAGGGTCCGCCGGAAGTCCAAGGCGGACGCGCAGCGCCGGGCGATGGAGCTGCTGGAGCGGGTCGGCATCGCCAACCAGGCCGAGAAGCTGCCGGCCCAGCTGTCCGGCGGTCAGCAGCAGCGGGCCGCGATCGCCCGCGCGCTGGCGATGGAGCCCAAGCTGATGCTCTTCGACGAGCCCACCTCGGCGCTCGACCCGGAGATGATCAACGAGGTGCTCGACGTCATGACGTCCCTCGCGCGCGAGGGGATGACGATGATGGTGGTCACCCACGAGATGGGCTTCGCCCGCCGCGCGGCCGACCGCGTGATCTTCATGGCGGACGGCAAGCTGGTCGAGCAGGCGGCGCCGGACGAGTTCTTCAGCGCCCCCAAGAGCGAGCGCGCCCAGGACTTCCTGTCCAAGATCCTCACCCACTGATTACACGAAAGGACCCCCTGATGCGTCTGCGCACCTTCGCAGCGGGGATGGCCGCGCTCGCGCTGGCCCTCACCGCCTGTGGCGACGACAGCGACGATGCCGGCGGTGGCGGCAGCTCCGCCTCCTCCATCGTGGACAAGGCGAAGAACGACAAGAAGCTGGTCGTCGGCATCAAGTACGACCAGCCCGGGCTGGGCCTCCGCAGCGCCGACGGCTCGTTCAGCGGCTTCGACGTGGAGATGGCGAAGTACATCGCCAAGGAGCTCGGCGTCGAGGAGTCGGGCATCGAGTGGAAGGAGACGGTCTCCAGCAACCGGGAGCCGTTCATCCAGCAGGGCCAGGTCGACATGGTGGTGGCGACCTACTCGATCACCGACGCCCGCAAGGAGAAGGTGTCCTTCGCCGGGCCCTACTTCGTGGCCGGCCAGAGCCTGCTCGTCCGCTCCGACAACACGGACATCACCGGCGTCGAGTCGCTGAACAACAACAAGAAGCTCTGCTCGGTCAGCGGCTCGACCCCGGCGAAGAAGATCAAGGACGAGTACGCGAAGGACGTGCAGCTCCAGGAGTTCGACAGCTACTCCAAGTGCATCGACGCGCTGCTCGGCGGCCAGGTCGACGCCGTCACCACCGACGACATCATCCTGGCCGGGTTCGCCGCGGCCAACCCCGGCAAGCTCAAGGTGGTCGGCAAGCCCTTCAGCACCGAGAAGTACGGCGTGGGCCTGAAGAAGGACGACAAGGCCGGTCGGGACGCGGTCAACGCGGCGATCGAGAAGGCGTTCACCGACGGCGCCTGGAAGGCCGCGTTCGAGAAGACCGTCGGCCCGTCGGGCTACCCGCTGCCGGCGACCCCGCCGAGCCTCGAGAAGTACTGATCGCGAGGTCACCCGCGGCACGCCCCGAGCGTGCCGCGGGTGACCCGTGCCCATCGGGGAAGGGAGCGGCATGGAGGCTCTCCTCGAATACCGCCAGGACCTGCTCGCGGGCTTCTGGCTGACCATCAAGCTGGCGGTGGCCGGCGGTATCGGCTCGCTGCTCTTCGGCACCCTGCTGGCCGCCATGCGGGTCTCGCCGATCCCGGTGTTGCGCGTCGCCGGCGGCTTCTACGTGACGACGATGCGCAACACCCCGCTCACCCTGGTCATCTTCTTCTCCTTCTTCGCCCTGGGCGCCAACCTGGGGCTGAGCTTCTCCGACACCCTCGTCACCAACGCCTTCTGGCTCGCGGTGGTCGGCCTGATCGCCTACACCTCGGCCTTCGTCTGCGAGGCGATCCGGTCCGGGATCAACACGGTGCCGCTCGGCCAGGCCGAGGCAGCCCGGGCCATCGGGCTGACCTTCGCGCAGACGCTGCGGCTGGTGGTGCTGCCGCAGGCGTTCCGCTCGGTCATCGCCCCGCTCGGCAGCGTCTTCATCGCGCTGACGAAGAACACCACCATCGCGGCCACCATCGGCGTGGCCGAGGCGGCCGGCGTGATGCGGGCGATCATCGAGGAGGAGAGCGAGGTGTTCGCCATCTTCGCCGGCGTGGCTCTCGGCTTCGTGGTGCTGACCCTGCCCATGGGCCTGCTCTTCGGCGCGGCGGCGCAGCGGGTGGCGGTGCAGCGGTGAGCTCGGTCCTCTTCGACGTCCCCGGGCCGCGCGCCCGCGCCCGCAACCGGCTGTTCAGCGTCCTCTTCGGACTCGTGCTGCTCGGGCTGGCCTGGTTCGTCTACGTCAAGTTCGACGAGAAGGGCCAGTGGGCGGCGGAGAAGTGGCAGCCGCTGATCGAGGGCGACGTCTGGCAGAACATCCTCCTGCCCGGCCTCTGGGGCACGCTCAAGGCGGCGGCGGTGGCCGGCGTGCTCGCGCTGGTGCTGGGCACGCTGCTCGGCCTCGGCCGGCTGTCCGACCACCGGTGGATCCGCGGCCCCGCCGGCACGATCGTGGAGATCTTCCGGGCGATCCCGCTGCTGGTGCTCATCTTCTTCGCGTTCTTCGGCTCGTACGCGCTCCTGGGCGTCGCGATCAGCGCGTTCAGCGCGGTCGTCTTCGGGCTCACCCTCTACAACGGCGCGGTCATCGCCGAGATCGTCCGCGCCGGTGTCCAGGCGGTGCCCCGCGGGCAGGTCGAGGCGGCGTACGCGCTCGGGTTGCGCAAGGCCGACGTGCTGCGGCTGATCCAGCTGCCGCAGGCGGTCCGCTTCATGCTGCCGGTGCTCGTCGCGCAGATCGTGGTGCTGCTCAAGGACTCCGCGCTCGGCTACGTCATCGGCTACGTCGAGCTGCTCCGGCAGGCCAACCAGATCGGCACCGAGTTCAACAACGTGGTGCAGGCATCGATCCTCGTCGCCGCCATCTACATCGTGATCAACCTGTTCCTCGGCTGGTTCGCCGGCCGGCTGGAGGACCGGCTGGGCCGGATGGGCCAGCGCGCGCCGACCCTCGGTCCCGCGGCCGAGATGGGCGGCGGCGGGGCGGTCCCCGAGGCGGCCGATCCCCTACCAACCCGGGTCGGCGGCTGAGCCTCCCGCCGGCTGGGCCCACGCCGGCCGGCTGAGCCTCCGCCGGTCGAGCCTCCCGCCGGCTGGGCCCGCGCCTGCCGGCCGAGCCCACGCCAGCCGGCCGAGCCGGCGGCACCGCCGGGGTAGGCCGGCGGTCCGGAGCCGGGCCGCCGATCCCCACGCCGGCGGCCGGGGCCGGCCGCCGTACTCCGGCGGCAGCGGGGGCCGGCCGCCGTCTTCGGGGGCGGCGGGTCGCGGCGTGGGGCGGGCGTTCCTCAGCCGCCGGGGCGGGGGCGACCGCCGACCTCGACCTGCACCTCGTTGACGACGAAGGGACCCGGCGGCGTCCAGGTCGGGCCGACCTTGTCGGCCAGCGGCCCGCCGCTGCCGTCACTCCCCCGCCACACCGCGCCGTACGAGGTCGTCGCGGACAGCCCGTACTGCCCGGCCCGGGTGAAGGTGATCGAGCACGAGCTGGCCGCTCCGCCGGCCGCGCTGCCGTCGGCGCCGAGGTCGGGGCAGTCCACGCCGCGGCCGGCCGGGCCGGTGGCCCGGACCGAGATCCGCTCCGGCGTCGCCTCGACCTCCGCCCAGACCGGGCCGACCGACGCGCGCACGAGCCGATCGTCCCGGTCGACCGACCAGAACCAGGTCGGGAACCGGACCACGCCCTCCTCGGCCGGGCTGTGCCGCATGTCCGGCGCGAGCAGCAGCAGCGCCCGCTCGGCGAACCAGACCAGCATCTGCGGCACTACCGGTGGCGGCGGCGTACCGGTCGTCGACCACACGATCGCGGCCGTGTCCGGGTCGACGAAGCGCTGGTAGAGCTGCTGGAGCGCGTAGCTCGACCCGGCCTCCACGTCCTCCAGCTCGGGCGGGACCACGCAGTCCTTGATGTACCAGGCGCCGCTGGTGTCGCCGCGCCGCGCCTCGAACTCCTCCACCGTGGGCGCCCGGTGCCCGCTGTAGAGGCCCATGTACTCGACGCCTTCGGTGTTGATGCGGTCCCCGTCGACGTTGCCGGCCGCCCAGTCCGCCATCTCCGCGTTGCTCATCCCGTCCCGCCAGACGCACGGGACGAACGGCGGCTCCCCGCCGGCGTAGCTCGGCGTGCCGTCGCCGCCGGTGTCGCCGGTCAGCACCACGTAGCGGGCGAGCGCCTGGTAGCCGTGGCCCGAGTCGCCGCCGTTGCTGAAGCCGCCCGGAGCCGCGGCGGCGCCCGGCGCGGTGACCACCGACAGCGCGAGCGTGGCGGCGGCCACGGAGGAGCCGACGAGCAGTCGCTTGGCGTGTCTCACGATCCCGACCTTTCGCAGGCGGTGGCGGGGCCGTCGGCGAGCGAGCCGACCACCCAGCGGACAGGTCCCGGTGAGTCGACCAGCTCGACCCGGATCGGCCGGCGGTCGCCGGCCTGGCCGGTCGGCTCGCCGGCGCGGTCGTAGTACCGCTGGGCCGAGCCGTCGAGGCAGTCGTCCACGATGACGGTCAGCGCACCGGATGCGCGCTTGCGCAGCGCGGGCCGCAGCGCCACCGGCCCGCGCAGCGTCACGCCCTCGCGGGCGTTGGCGGCCAGCCCGCGGGCGAAGTCGGCGAACGCGTCCGGGGTGCTCCGCCGGCGCAGCTGCGCGGACCCGGCGTCGGCCTTGCCCAGCGCGTCCGCGTACGCCGCGAAGAAGCCGAGGTACGCCTCGAGCACCGGGCGCTGGGCGGCGTCCTGCGACCGGACGGTGAGCCGCACCGACCCGCTGGTCAGCTGGGCCTCCCCCGGGGCCGCCTGGGCCCGGCCGCTCGCGGTGCTGCCCGGTGCGCTGGTCGCGACCGGCCCGCCACCACCGCCGCCCGGCAGCGGCGACGCCCCCTGGTCACCGCCGCAGCCGGTCAGCCCGGCGACCAGCACGGCCACCACGGCGACGCCCGCCATCGGCTTCGCGGCGCCGGACCGCCCCGGCGCCACCCCCGCGTCCCGTCTCATCGCGGCGCAGCATAGGGGTTCGGGTCGACGAAATCGCCCAGGTTGTCCGAGTGTGACCACTCGATGACGGTCGCGTACCGGTCAGCGGGCGATCTCGGTCGCCCGCGACTCCCGGACCACGGTGACCCGGATCTGTCCCGGGTAGGTCAGCTCGTCCTCGATCTGCTGGGCGACCTCGCGGGCCAGCAGCTGGGCGGTCAGGTCGTCCACCCGGTCCGGCTGGACCATGACCCGGACCTCCCGGCCGGCCTGCATGGCGAACACCCGCTCCACGCCGGCCTTGCCGGAGGCGATCTCCTCGATCCGCTCCAGCCGCTTCACGTACGACTCCAGGCTCTCCCGGCGGGCGCCGGGGCGGCCGCCGGAGCAGGCGTCCGCGGCCTGGGTGAGCACGGCCGCGACGGTCCGCGGCGCCACCTCGTTGTGGTGCGCCTCGATCGCGTGCGCGACCTCCTCGCTCTCGCCGTACCGGCGGGCCAGCTCGGCGCCGATGAGCGCGTGGCTGCCCTCGACCTCGTGGGTGAGCGCCTTGCCGATGTCGTGCAGGAACGCGCCGCGCTTGATCACCGCCGGCTCGATGCCCAGCTCGGCGGCCATGATCCCGGCGATGTGCGCGGTCTCCACCAGGTGCTTGAGCACGTTCTGCCCGTACGAGGTGCGGTAGCGCAGCCGGCCCAGCACCAGCACCAGCTCCGGGTGCAGGCCGGAGATGCCGACCTCGACCAGGGCGTCCTCGCCGGCGCGCAGGCAGAGGCCCTCGACCTCCTCCTTGCTGCGCTCGTACACCTCCTCGATCCGGTGCGGGTGGATCCGGCCGTCGAGCACCAGCTTCTCCAGCGTGATCCGGCCGATCTCCCGGCGCACCGGGTCGAAGCAGGACAGCAGCACGGCCTCGGGCGTGTCGTCGATGATGAGGTTGACGCCGGTGACCGACTCGAACGCCCGGATGTTGCGGCCCTCGCGGCCGATGATCCGGCCCTTCATGTCGTCCGCGGGCAGGTGCAGCACGCTGACCACGCTCTCCGCGGTCTGCTCGCTGGCCACCCGCTGGATGGCGTCCACCACGATCCGGCGGGCCCGCTGCTCGCCCTCCGCCTGCGCCTCCGCCTCCAGGTCGCGGATCAGGATCGCGGTCTCCCGGCGGGTCCGCTCCTCCACCGCGCGCAGCAGCTCGCTGCGGGCGTCGGCGGCGGTGAGCCCGGCCACCCGCTCCAGCTCCAGCTCGTGCTCGGCCGCGCGGGCGTCCAGGTCGACGGCCCGCTCGGCCAGCTCCCGCTCCACGGCGGCCAGCTCGCGGTCGCGCTGCTCGACCCGGCGGCTCTCGGTGTCGAGCCGCTCCTCCCGCTCGGCCAGCCGGGTCTCCCGGCGCTCCACGTCCTGCTTGAGCGCCCGCGCGTTCTCGGTGATGTCGGCGGCGTCCCGCTCGGCCTGCCGGCGGGCGTCCAGCAGCGCGGTGGAGACCTCCAGCTCGACCTGGCGGCGGGAATTCTCCGCCTCCGCCTGCACCGCGGCGCGGATCGCCTCCGCCTCCGAGCGGGCACCGCGGCGGACCGCCTCGGCCTCGGCCTCGGCCAGCCGGCGGGTGGTGGCCGCGGTCGTGTCGGCCTCGGCACGGGTGGCGGCGGCGGACTGGACCGCCTCCAGCCGGAGGGTGGACAGCTCGCTCTCCACCGACCGGCGGGTCTCCCCGGCCGGGTCGCCGTCCGGCGCGGCGCTCTCCGCTCCGGTCGCCGAGCCGGCGCCGACCGCCTGGCCGCCGGCCCGGGCCTCCGGGCCGGCGCCGGTCGCGCGCCCCCGGATCGCCGAGCCGGTGCCGTCCGTACGTCCCGTCCCGCCGGTGCCGGCCGCCTGGCTCGTCGTGTCCCTGCGGCCGGCCGAACCGCCGCCCTGGCCGGCCGAACCGCCGTGCCTGGCCGAACGAGCCGCCTTCCTGACCGGCCGAACCGCCGGCCTGGCCGGCCGAGCGGCCGCCGGCCGCCCGGCTCGGGCCGCCGTCCACCGTGCGCTGCTCCGCCGCCCGGAGCCGGCGGACGAGCAGGCCGACCGCGCCGAGCAGCACCAGCACCGCGACGACCAGGAACACCTCAGCGAGCGGCGACACCGCACCCACCTCCTGTCCGGCGGGCCGAGTGCGGAGGGCACGCGGCAGGGACACGGTGAGGAGGACCTCGGCACGGGACGCCGTCGGAACGGCGACACGCGACGACGACCGGCTGTCGTCGCCACGTCCGCGGCAGGGATATCTCCCTGCCGTTGCTGAACCACGTCGTCCGCGAGCGGACGGGAGCTCGTACTGGTCTGTCTGCTCTATGTCTGTCGCGACCGTGGCCGGCGGGCCCGGGCGCGAGGTGGACTCCTCGTGTCGCTGAGGCTATGTCCGCCCTACCAGCCGGTCAAGGAACCCGATCAGCGAACGGCACCGGTCCGTCTCGATGTCCACTCGAGGATCGGCCGAGGTCAGTCGTCCGGTCCGGTGTCGTCCAGACCGGCCAGCTCGCCCGGGTCGTCGCCGTCCGCGGCGAGCTCCTCGCGCACCACCCGCACCGCGAGCGCCGGCGGGTAGCCCTTGCGGGCGAGCATCCCGACCAGCCGCCGGACCCGGGCCGCGGGCTCCAGTCGGCGGGTGCCCGGCAGCCGCTTGGCCACCAGCTGCCGGGCGGTCCGCTCCTCGGTCTCGGGGTCGAGCGCGGCCACCGCCTCGCCGACGGTCTCGCCGTCGACCCCGCGGCGGCGCAGCTCGGCGGCCAGCGCCCGGCGGGCCAGCCCCCGGCCGGCGTGCCGCGAGCCGACCCAGGCCTCGGCGAACGCCCGGTCGTCGATGAGCCCGACCTCGGCGAAGCGGCCGAGCACGACGGCGGCCGCCTCGTCCGGGACGTCCCGCCGGGCCAGCGCCGCGGCCAGCTCGGCACGGGTCCGCGGCTGCACGGTGAGCAGGCGCAGGCAGATCGCCCGGGCCACCGACTCCGGGTCGCCCGCCGCGTCCTCCGGATGGCCCCCGGGGCCACCACCCTCGGCCCGGCGACCCCGCGACCGGCCCCCCGCCGACCCGCCACGCCGCGGTCCACCTCCGCCGCGACCGGACCGGTCGCCCTGTCCCGCCGGCCCCGGCACCCGGTCCGGACGGCCGGGGCCGCCGCGGGTTGCGCGGGCGGGCCGGGGCGGCGGGGAGGCGGGCATCCCGGGGAGGGTGCCCGCGTCCTCGTCGTGCACGGCCTAGAAGTCGACCGGGGCGGGCACCACCACGTCCTCGTCCAGCTTGGCGCCGATCCCGAGCTTCTCCTTGATCTTCTTCTCGATCTCGTCGGCGAGGTCGGGGTTGTCCCGCAGGAAGGACCGGGCGTTTTCCTTGCCCTGGCCGAGCTGGTCGCCGTCGTACGTGTACCACGCGCCGGACTTGCGGATGATCGACTGGTCGACACCCACGTCGAGCAGCGAGCCCTCCCGGCTGATGCCCTGCCCGTAGACGATGTCGAACTCGGCCTGCTTGAACGGCGGGGCCACCTTGTTCTTCACGACCTTGGCGCGGGTCCGGTTGCCGACCGCCTCGGAGCCGTCCTTGAGCGTCTCGATGCGGCGGACGTCGATCCGGACCGACGCGTAGAACTTCAGCGCCTTGCCGCCGGTGGTGGTCTCCGGCGAGCCGAACATGACCCCGATCTTCTCCCGGAGCTGGTTGATGAAGATCGCGGTGGTGCCGGAGTTGCTCAGCGCACCGGTGATCTTGCGCAGCGCCTGGCTCATCAGCCGGGCCTGCAGGCCGACGTGGCTGTCACCCATCTCGCCCTCGATCTCGGCCCGGGGCACCAGCGCCGCCACCGAGTCGATCACGATGACGTCGAGCGCGCCGGACCGGATCAGCATGTCGGCGATCTCCAGCGCCTGCTCCCCGGTGTCCGGCTGGGACACCAGCAGCGCGTCGGTGTCGACGCCGAGCGCCTTGGCGTAGTCCGGGTCGAGCGCGTGCTCGGCGTCGATGAACGCGGCGATGCCGCCGGCCGCCTGCGCGTTGGCCACCGCGTGCAGCGCGACGGTGGTCTTGCCGGAGGACTCCGGACCGTAGATCTCGATCACCCGGCCTCGGGGCAGCCCTCCGATGCCGAGCGCCAGGTCGAGGGAGATCGACCCGGTGGGGATCACCTGGATCGGCACGCGGGTCTCGTCGCCGAGGCGCATCACCGAACCCTTGCCGTACTGCTTGTCGATCTGGGCGAGCGCGACGTCGAGCGCCTTGTCGCGGTCCAGTGCTGGCATCGGGGTCTCCACCTTCGCCTCGAGCGGTCGTCGTTGTCGGCGCTGACGCTAAGCCTTGGCACCGACAGTTTTCAGCCAGCGCAGGCCGATCTGTGGATCTCGACCCGTGCTGGGGACAAGCTAGCCGAACAGGTGTTCGATCATGGCACCGACACGCCGGACCGGAGAGCACGACCTACCCTGGTCGCCGTGCGGCTGTCGGACTTCTGGACCCGGATGCGCGACCACTTCGGTGAGGGCTACGCCCAGTCGGTCGCGCACGACCATGTGCTCAAGGCGCTCGGCGGCCGGACCGTCGACCAGGCGCTGGAGTCCGGTGAGGACGCCAAGCTCGTCTGGCGCGCGGTGTGCGACGAGTTCGAGGTGCCGGCGCGGAAGAGGTGAACGGCGATGGACGGATCGCTCGACCTGCTCATCGAGCTCGGCTTCGTGGCCTGCGGGATCGCGCTGCTGGTGCTGCTGATCCAGCAGTTCCGCCGCTCCGGCCGGGACGACTGAGGACTCCCCCGCTCCACTGAGCACCTCCGCCCCCGACTGAGCAGCTATAGCCGCTCAGTCGCACCCGGAAGCCGACCGCGAGCCCGGCCGCGCGGACCGCCCAGCCGACCGCGGGACCGCCCAGCCGACCGCGGGACCGCCCAGCCGACCGCGGACTGCCAGCCGGCGCGGACCGCCCAGCCGACCGGGGATGGGGCTGGGGCTGGTCAAGTCGCGGCGGGCTCTTAGGGTCGGTGGGTGATGGTGGAGGTGCGGGCGGGCCGGGACGCGGCGGCGGTGGAGCGGCTGCTGCGCGGGCTGCCCGAGTGGTTCGGGATCGAGTCGTCGATCGTCGAGTACGTCGAGGCGGCCGGCCGGCTGCCGACCCTGCTCGCGTACGAGGGCGGCGAGGCGGTCGGAGCGCTGGTGCTGGAGCGGCACTTCCCCACCGCGGCGGAGATCCACCTGATCGCGGTCGAGCGGTCGCGGCACCGTCGCGGCGTCGGCCGGGCCCTGGTCGCGGCGGCCGAGGCGGCGATGGCCGCCGACGGGGTCACGCTGATGAGCGTGAAGACGCTCGGCCCGTCGCACCCGGACCCGGGCTACGCGCTGACCCGCCGCTTCTACGCGGCGCTGGGCTACCAGCCGGTGGAGGAGCTGCTCGACCTGTGGCCGGGCAACCCCTGCCTGATCATGGTGAAGCCGGTCGGCCGGTGAGGGTGGGGCGCAGCGCGTCCAGCACGGCCGGGTCCTCGATGGTCGACGGGACGGGCTGGTCGACGCCGTCGGCGATCGCCCGCATCGAGGCGCGCAGGATCTTGCCCGACCGGGTCTTCGGCAGCGCGGTGACCACGTCGATCCGACGCAGCGCCGCCACCGCGCCGATCTCGTCCCGCACCCGCTGCACCAGCTCCGCCGCGACCACCTCGGGATCGGTCGACACGCCGGCCTTGAGCACCACGAAGCCGCGCGGCACCTGGCCCTTCAGCGCGTCCGCCACCCCGATGACCGCGCACTCGGCCACCGCGGGGTGCCCGGCCAGCACCTCCTCCATCGAGCCGGTGGACAGCCGGTGGCCGGCCACGTTGATCACGTCGTCGGTGCGGCCCATCACGTAGAGGTAGCCCTCGTCGTCCACGTGGCCGCCGTCGCCGGTCAGGTAGTAACCCGGGTAGCGGGACAGGTAGGACTCGACGAAGCGCTCGTCGTCCCGCCACAGCGTGGGCAGCGCACCGGGCGGCAGCGGCAGCTTGATCGCCAGCGCGCCGTCCACGTCCGGCGGCGCCGGCTCCCCGGCGGTGTCCAGCACCCGGACGTCCCAGCCCGGCACCGGCACGGTCGGCGACCCGGCCTTGCGCGGCAGGTCCTCCAGCCCGAGCGGGTCGGCCGCCACCGGCCAGCCGGTCTCGGTCTGCCACCAGTGGTCCACCACCGGGACGCCGAGCATCTCGCCGGCCCACCGGTAGGTGTCCGGGTCCAGCCGCTCGCCGGCCAGGTAGAGCGCGCGCAGCGAGGACACGTCGTGCTTGCGCAGCAGCTCGCCGGCCGGGTCCTCCTTGCGGATCGCCCGGAACGCGGTCGGCGCGGTGAACAGCACGTCCACCCCGTGGTCGGCGACCACCCGCCAGAAGGCGCCGGCGTCCGGTGTGCCCACCGGCTTCCCCTCGTACAGGATCGTGGTGCAGCCGGTGAGCAGCGGCGCGTAGACGATGTACGAGTGGCCGACGACCCAGCCGACGTCGCTGGCGGCCCAGAAGACGTCGCCGGGAGCCACCCCGTACACCGCCGGCATGGACCAGCGCAGCGCCACCGCGTGCCCGCCGTTGTCCCGGACCACGCCCTTGGGCCGGCCGGTCGTGCCGGAGGTGTAGAGGATGTAGAGCGGGTCGGTGGCCCGGACCGGCACGCACTCCACCGGCTCGGCCGCGTCCACGGCGGACGCCCAGTCCAGGTCGCGGCCCTCGACCAGGGTCGCGGTCACCTGCGGGCGCTGCACGATCAGGCAGTGCTCCGGCGCGTGGTCGGCGAGCTCGATCGCCCGGTCCAGCAGCGGCTTGTAGTCGATGACGCGGCCGCCCTCGATGCCGCAGGACGCGGAGACGACCACCCGCGGCTGCGCGTCGGTGATCCGGGTGGCCAGCTCGGCCGCGGCGAAGCCGCCGAAGACGACCGAGTGGACCGCGCCCAGCCGGGCGCAGGCCAGCATCGCGATCACCGCCTCGGGCACCATCGGCAGGTAGACGACGACCCGGTCGCCCTTCTGCACCCCGAGCGCGCGCAGCGCGCCGGCCGCCCGGGCCACCCGGTCGCGCAGCTCCGTGTAGGTGAGCTTGGTGACCGACTGCGTCACCGGGCTGTCGTGGACCAGCGCGAGCTGGTCGCCGCGGCCGGCGTCCACGTGCCGGTCGACCGCGTTGTGGCAGGTGTTGAGCTCCGCGTCGGGGAACCAGCGGTAGAGCGGCGCCGCGCCGGCGTCGAGGATCCGCTCCGGCGGGCGCACCCAGTCGATGCTGGCGGCGGCGTCCCGCCAGAAGCCCTCCGGGTCGTCGAGGCTCCGGCGGAACTCCTCGGCGTAGCGCCCCATACCGACCCCCTCGTCGCGGTGTGCCGCCATCGTAGGGCGGCGGTCCGACAGTTCCCGAGCGGTCCGGCGGCGTGGGCAGAATGAGCGGGTGGACCTCCCCCTCCTGGACCGTGACCTCGCCACGCTGCGCCGGCTGGGCGGGCTCAAGTGGACGATGTTCCCGGACGAGATCGGCGCCTTCGTCGCGGAGATGGACTTCGGCACCGCGCCGCCGGTGACCGCCGCCCTGCACGCCGCCGTCGACGCCGAGACGGCCGGCTACCTGCCGGCCGCGCTGGCCGGCGCCATGGCGGAGGCGTACGCGGCGTACAGCCGGGACACGTACGGCTGGGTCGTCGACCCGGCCGACGTCCGCCCGGTCGGCGACGTGATCGAGGCGCTGCGGCTGGCCCTGGACCACGTCTGCGCGCCGGGCAGCCCGGTGGTGCTGCCGACCCCGGCGTACATGCCGTTCGTGGCCATGCCGCCGCTGCTCGGCCGGGAGGTCCGGCAGGTGCCGCTGGTCGACGTCGGCGGGCGGCCCGGGTACGACCTGGGGGCGCTGGACGCCGCGCTGGCCGACGGCGGGCTGCTGGTGCTGTGCAACCCGCACAACCCGGTCGGGCGGGTGCTCGAGCCCGCCGAGCTGCTGGCCATCGCCGAGGTGGCGGAGCGGCGCGGCGCGCGGGTCTTCGCCGACGAGGTGCACGGGCCGCTGGTCTACCCCGGCCACCGGCACGTGCCGTACGCGTCGCTCTCCCCGGTCACCGCCGGGCACGCGCTGACCGCGACCTCCGCCTCCAAGGCCTGGAACCTGCCCGGCCTGAAGTGCGCCCAGGTGGTGCTGAGCAACGACGCGGACCGGGCCACCTGGGCCCGGCTCGGCCTGCTCGCCGGGCACGGCGCGGCCAACCTCGGCGTGGTCGCGAACACGGCCGCGTACGCCGAGGGCCGCCCCTGGCTGGACGCGGTCCTCGACCACCTGGACGGCACCCGGACGCTGCTGGCCGAGTGGGTCGCCGAGCTGCTCCCGGGCGTCGACTACACCCCGCCGGAGGGGACCTACCTGGCCTGGCTGGACTTCCGGGCCACCGGGCTGGCCGACCCGGGGGCGCACTTCCGGGCCAAGGCCGGGGTGGTCCTGGTCGACGGCGCGCTGTGCGGCGAGGCCGGGCGCGGCTTCGCCCGGCTCAACTTCGCCACCCCGCGGCCGATCCTGCGCCAGGCGCTGGAGCAGATGGCCGCGGCGATGCCCTAGAGGCCCAGGCCGCGGCCGACGATCTCCTTCATGATCTCGTTGGTGCCGCCGTAGATCGCCTGCACCCGGCCGTCCAGCCAGGCCTTGGACACGCCGTACTCCGCCATGTAGCCGTAGCCGCCGTGCAGCTGCAGGCAGGCGTCGGCCACCTTGTTCTGCAGGTCGGTGGTCCACCACTTGGCCATCGCGGCGTCGGAGACGGTCAGCTGACCGCGCATGTGCTGCCGGACGCACTCGTCCACGTACGTCCTCGCGATCGTGGTCTGGGTGGCGATCTCGGCCAGCACGAAGCGGCTGTGCTGGAACGAGCCGACCGGCCGGCCGAACGCCTGCCGGCCCTTGACGTAGTCCAGGGTCAGCTCGAGCACCTTCTCGCAGGCGGCGGCGGCCGCCACCGCGATGGACAGCCGCTCCTGGGGCAGGTTGTCCATCAGGTGCACGAAGCCCCGGTTTTCCTCGCCGACCAGGTTGGCCGCCGGCACGCGGACCTCGTCGAAGAACAGCTCCGCGGTGTCCTGGGCCTTGAGGCCGATCTTCTCCAGGTTGCGGCCGCGCTCGAAGCCGGCCATGCCCCGCTCGACCGCGAGCAGGCTGAGCCCGCGGGCCCCGTCCGCCTCCGGGTCGGTCTTGACGACCACCAGCACCAGGTCGGCGTTGATGCCGTTGGTGATGAAGGTCTTCGCGCCGGACAGCACCCAGTCGTCCCCGTCGCGGCGGGCGTGGGTGCGGATCGCCTGCAGGTCGCTGCCGGCGCCGGGCTCGCTCATCGCGATCGCGGTGATCATCTCGCCGGCGCAGAACGGCGGCAGCCAGCGCGCCTTCTGCTCGTCGGTGCCCAACCCCAACAGGTAGGGCGCGATGATGTCGTTGTGCAGGCCGATGCCGAGGCCGCTCGCGCCGGCCCGGGTGATCTCCTCGTCCAGCACCACGTTGTAGCGGAAGTCGGCCACCCCGCCGCCGCCGTATTCCTCCGGGACGTCCATGCCGAGCAGCCCCTGCTTGCCCGCCTCCACCCAGACGTCCCGGTCCACGATGCCGGCCTTCTCCCAGTCGGCGTGTCGGGGCACCACGTGCCGCTCCAGGAAGGTCCGGACGGTGTCCCGGAAGGCCTCGTGCTCGGGCTCGTTGAGGGTGCGCTGCATGGGCCCAGTCTGGCAGCGGGCGCCGACAGTTTCCGACCCGTCAGGGTCGGTACGGCGGCGGGCCCGGCGGGTCGGCCGGCGGGACGGGCCCGCTCGCCGAGCACCCAGGCGAAGTCGGTCGCGTCCGCCGGGTCGGCCGCCACCGCGGCGGGCCGGCGCCGCCGGCGCAGCAGCAGGACGGTGACCAGCAGGACCGCCAGCCCGCCGACGCCCGCGCCGACCATGGCACCGGTCGCGGCGCCGCCGGTGGCCGCGGGCGGCGCCGGGGGCAGCGCGCTCGCCCGGGCGGTCAGCGTGGTCAGCTCGAACGGCCGGACGTCCCAGGTGACCGACCGGCCTTCGACCCGCCCGTTCGCGGCGTAGACCTCCCCGGGGAAGGTGAGCCGGACCCGCACCGCGAACCCGCGCCCGGCCGCCTCCCGCTGCTCCGCCGTCCGGGCGACCGGCCGGGTCTCCCGGAAGTCGAACGTCCCGGCCAGCGTGACGTCGTCGCCGGCGCGGGCCAGCCGCAGCGTCCCGGTCTGCCGCTGCTGCTGCTGGACGGCGGCGAAGGCGGCCAGGTCGGAGAAGGACACCCCGCGCAGCTCGTACTCGGTGCCGAGGTAGCTGCCGTCGTCGTACCGGCGGGACTCCGCGGAGCCCCGGCTGACCAGCAGCTCGCGCGGCGGGGCCAGACCGGACGCCGGCCGGGCCGGATCCTTCAGGTACGCCACCACGTAGCGGCCGCTGACCGTGTCGTCGGCGGCGACGGCCAGGTCGGCGTCCAGCTTCAGGCAGCCGGACAGCAGGACCAGCGCGACGAGCCCGAGCAGCCCGCGGAGGCCCGTCCGCCGCCGCCGCACCATATGTCCATCCTGGCAGAGTCCCGCCCGCCCCGCGGCCGAGCGGAAATTGTCGTACCCCGGGCGCAGACTGGGTCGCGTGACGGATCCAGTCGACCGCTTCTCCCCCGCGACCGGGGCCTGGTTCAGCGGTGCCTTCGCCGCGGCGACCGGTGCCCAGCTCGGCGCCTGGGAGGCGATCGGCCGGGGCGAGCACACGCTGGTGGTCGCGCCGACCGGCTCCGGCAAGACCCTGGCCGCGTTCCTCTGGTCGCTCGACCGGCTGGCCGCCGTGCCGCCGCCGGAGGACCCCCAGCAGCGCTGCCGGGTGCTCTACGTCTCGCCGCTGAAGGCGCTGGCCGTCGACGTCGAGCGCAACCTGCGGTCCCCGCTGGCCGGCATCCGGCAGGCGGCGGTCCGGCTCGGGCTGCCGCAGCCGGACGTGCAGGTCGGCCTGCGTTCCGGGGACACGTCGGCGGAGGAGCGCCGGCTGCTCGCCCGGCGGCCGCCGGACATCCTCATCACCACGCCGGAGTCGCTGTTCCTGATGCTCACCAGCGCGGCCCGGGAGTCGCTGCGCGGCGTGGAGACGGTGATCGTCGACGAGGTGCACGCGGTCTGCTCGACCAAGCGCGGCGCCCACCTCGCGGTCACCCTGGAGCGGCTGGACGCGCTGCTGCCCCGGCCGGCGCAGCGGGTCGGGCTGTCGGCGACGGTGCGACCGACCGAGGAGGTGGCCCGGTTCCTGGCCGGCGGGCGGGACGTGACCGTGGTGCAGCCGCCGGCCGCCAAGACGATCGAGCTGCAGGTCGTGGTGCCGGTCGAGGACATGTCCCAGCTCGGCGAGCCGACCGGCGAGGTGCACGGCTCGGCGGCCGGCTCGCAGCGGCGGACGTCGATCTGGCCGGCGGTCGAGGAGCGGGTGCTGGACCTGGTCGAGCAGCACCGGTCGACCATCGTCTTCGCCAACTCCCGCCGGCTGGCCGAGCGGCTCACCGCCCGGCTCAACGAGCTGGCCTACGAGCGGGCGCACCCGGCGGAGACGCAGGACCTGTCGGCATACGACGAGGGTCCGCCGCGGCGGGCGCCGGCCGAGCTGATGGCGCAGGCGGGCGCCGCCGAGGGCGCGCCGGTGGTGGTGGCGCGGGCGCACCACGGCTCGGTGTCCCGGGAGCAGCGCACCCTGGTCGAGGAGGAGCTCAAGTCCGGCCGGCTGCCCGCGGTGGTGGCCACCTCGTCGCTGGAGCTCGGCATCGACATGGGCGCGGTCGACCTGGTCGTGCAGGTGGAGGCGCCGCCGTCGGTGGCGGCCGGGCTGCAGCGGGTCGGCCGGGCCGGCCACCAGGTCGGCGCGGTCAGCCGCGGGGTGATGTTCCCGAAATACCGGGGGGACCTGGTCGAGTCGGCCGTGGTGGCCGAGCGGATGCAGGCCGGGCTGATCGAGTCGATGCGCTACCCGCGCAACCCGCTGGACGTGCTGGCCCAGCAGGTCGTCGCGATGGTGGCGATGGAGCCGTGGCCGGTGGAGGAGCTGGCCGCGCTGGTGCGGCGGGCGGCGCCGTTCGCGACGCTGCCGACCTCGGCGCTGGAGTCGGTGCTGGACATGCTGTCCGGGCGCTACCCGTCGGACGAGTTCGCCGAGCTGCGGCCGCGGCTGGTGTGGGACCGGGTGTCCGGCACGCTGACCGGCCGGCCGGGCGCGCAGCGGCTCGCGGTGACCAGCGGCGGCACCATCCCCGACCGGGGCCTGTTCGGCGTCTTCCTCGTCGCCGGCGCCGGGGAGAGCGGGCGGCGGGTCGGCGAGCTCGACGAGGAGATGGTGTACGAGTCGCGCGTCGGCGACGTCTTCCTGCTCGGCTCGACGTCGTGGCGGGTGGAGGAGATCACCCACGACCGGGTGCTGGTCACCCCGGCGCCGGGGCAGCCGGGGAAGATGCCGTTCTGGCACGGGGACGCGCCGGGCCGGCCGGTGGAGCTGGGCCGGGCGCTGGGCGCCTTCCTGCGCGAGCTGGGCGGCCTGCCCGCCGACCGCGCCGAGGAGCGGGCGCGGGCCGCGGGACTGGACGAGTGGGGCACCAGCAACCTGCTGGCCTACCTGGCCGAGCAGCGGGAGGCGACCCGGCACCTGCCGGACGACCGCACGCTGCTGGTGGAGCGATTCCGCGACGAGCTGGGCGACTGGCGGCTGGTCGTGCACTCCCCCTTCGGCGCGCAGGTCAACGCGCCGTGGGCGCTGGCCATCGTGGCCCGCCTCCGCGAGCGGTACGGGGTGGACGTGCAGTCCATGCACTCCGACGACGGCATCGTGCTGCGGCTGCCGGAGACCGACGGGGAGCCGCCGAGCGGCGAGGTGGCGCTGTTCGAGCCGGAGGAGATCGAGCCACTGGTCACCGCCGAGGTGGGCGGGTCGGCCCTGTTCGCGTCCCGGTTCCGGGAGTGCGCGGCCCGGGCGCTGCTGCTGCCCAAGCGCGACCCCCGGCGGCGCACCCCGCTGTGGCAGCAGCGCCAGCGGGCGGCCCACCTGCTCCAGGTGGCCAGCGGCTACGGCTCGTTCCCGGTGGTGCTGGAGACGATGCGGGAGTGCCTGCAGGACGTCTTCGACGTGCCGGGCCTGGTCGGGCTGATGACCGACCTGCGCTCGCGGACGGTGCGGATGGTCGAGGTGGAGACGCCGCAGCCGTCGCCCTTCGCCCGGTCGCTGCTGTTCGGGTACGTCGGGATGTTCCTCTACGAGGGCGACGCGCCGCTGGCCGAGCGCCGGGCCCAGGCGCTGTCGCTGGACACCGCGCTGCTGGCCGAGCTGCTCGGCCAGGCCGAGCTGCGGGAGCTGCTCGACGCGGACGCGGTGGCCGAGGTGGAGCTGCAGCTGCAGCTGCTGACCCCGGAGCGGCAGGCGTACGACCTGGACTCGACCGCCGACCTGCTCCGGCTGCTCGGTGACCTGACCACCGCCGAGGCGCTGGCCCGGGGCGCGACCCCGGCCTGGCTGGCCGAGCTGGAGGCGGCCCGGCGGGCGATCCGGGTCCGGATCGCCGGCGAGGAGCGCTGGATCGCCATCGAGGACGCCGGCCGGGTGCGGGACGCGCTCGGGGCGCCGCTGCCGGTCGGGGTGCCGGAGACGTTCACCGAGCCGGTGCGGGATCCGCTCGGCGACCTGGTGGGCCGGTATGCACGGACCCACGGGCCGTTCCACGCCGCGGACTGCGCGACCCGGCTCGGGCTCGGGGTGGCCGTGGTGGCGTCCGCGCTGGAGCGGCTGGCGACCGCCGGGCGGGTGGTGTCCGGCGAGTTCCGGCCGGGCGGCGCCGGGCAGGAGTGGTGCGACGCCGAGGTGCTGCGCTCGCTGCGGCGGCGGTCGCTGGCCCGGCTGCGCAAGGAGGTCGAGCCGGTGCCGACGGTGGCGCTGGCCCGCTTCCTGCCGGCCTGGCAGGGCGTCGGGTCGCGGGCGCGCGGGGCCGAGGGGCTGCTGCGGGTGGTGGAGCAGCTGGCCGGCGCGGTGGTGCCGGCCTCGGCGCTGGAGACCACGGTGCTGCCGTCCCGGCTGGCCGGCTACTCCCCCGCCCTGCTGGACGAGCTGACCGCCGCCGGCGAGGTGCTGTGGGCGGGCGCCGGGTCGCTGCCGGGCGGCGACGGCTGGGTCGCGCTCGCCCCGGCCGACGTGGCCGAGCTGGTGCTGCCCGAGGCCGCCCCGCCGGAGCTGAGCCCGCTGCACCAGGCGGTGCTGGACACGCTGGACGGTGACCAGGCGCTGTTCTTCCGGTCGCTGTCCGACCGGGTCGGCTCGACCGACGACGCGGAGCTGCTGGCCGCGGTGTGGGAGCTGGTCTGGGCGGGGCTGCTCACCAACGACACGCTCGCTCCGCTGCGGGTGGCGCTCGGCTCGGCCGGCCGGCCGGCGACGGGGCGGCGGCGGGCGCCGACCCGCGCGCGGTACGGGCGGCCCGGGCGGCCGGCGATGCCGTCCCGGAGCGGGCCGCCGACGGCGGCCGGCCGGTGGTCCCGGCTGCCGGCCCGGGAGACGGACACGACCCGGCGGGCGCACGCGCAGGCGGAGGTGCTGCTCGACCGGCACGGCGTGCTCACCCGCGGCGCGGTGGTGGCGGAGCGGACGCCGGGCGGGTTCGCCGCGGTCTACCCGGTGCTGCGGGCGGCGGAGGACTCCGGGCGGGCGCGCCGGGGCTACTTCGTGGAGTCGCTGGGGGCGGCGCAGTTCGCCACGCCGGGCGCGGTGGACCGCCTCCGGACGTACGCGACGGATCGACTGGGCCCGCCGCCCGCCGCGGCCGATCCCGGTGGGCCGGGCGGCGGATCCGGGCGGTCACGACGGGAGCCGGCGCCCGCGGTGGTCCTCGCGGCGACCGACCCGGCGCAGCCGTTCGGCGCCGCGCTGCCGTGGCCGGAGCGTCCGTCCGATGTGGACGGTGAGGGCGGCCGGGGGCACCGGCCCGGGCGGAAGGCCGGCGCGCTGGTGGTGCTGGTCGACGGCCACCTCACGCTCTACGTCGAGCGCGGCGGCCGCACCCTGCTGTCCTGGACCGCCGAGCCGGTCCCGCTGCAGGCCGCCGCGGACGCGCTCGCGCTCGCGGTGCGCGAGGGCGGTCTCGGCCGGCTCGCGGTCGAGCGCGCGGACGGCGAGTCCGTGCACGCGCCGTCCGCCCTCTCCGACGCCCTGGAGGCCGCCGGCTTCCGCCCCACCCCCGCGGTCTCCGACTTCGCGCTTGACACGGCGCAGTCCCACCCCACGCAGGTCTCGGTCCGGCAGGCGGCCCCGGCATGATGCCGCCCATGGACATCGAGCTGGTGGACCTGGAGCCCGGCGACCCGCGGCTGGTCGCCGAGGTGCTGCCGGTGCTGCGGGAGCTGCGGCCGCAGCTGGACGAGGAGTCGTTCGCGGCGGTGTACGCGGAGGGCCACCCGCAGGGCTACCGGTTCACCGCCGCGTACGCGGGGGGCCGGTGCGTCGGGGTGGCCGGCTGGCGGCTGGTCGCCACCGCGCACGTGCGGCGCAAGCTGTACGTGGACGACCTGGTGACCACGGCGGACACCCGGTCCGGCGGGGTCGGGCACGCGCTGCTGGCCGGGATGGAGACCAAGGCGCGGGCGGCCGGGTGCACGGTGCTCGACCTGGACTCGGGTGTCCAGCGCTTCGACGCGCACCGCTTCTACCTGCGGGAGCGGATGGTCATCGCCTCGCACCACTTCTCCAAGCGGCTGGAGTAGGGCCGGGTGGCCGGAGTAGGGCTAGCCGCACCATGAACCGGGCGGTCAGCCCCGTGGTCGCGGGTCCCGGCCGGTCCTAGCGTCGACGCCATGAGCCAGACCCTGACGCTGCCGCCCACCGCTCCGGCCGCGCCGCGCCGCTCGGCGGCGGCCGACCTGCTCGCCGGCTCCGCGTACGTGCTGACCGGCTTCCCGCTCGCCCTCGCCGCCTTCGTCCTGCTGGTCACCGGCACCGCGCTCGGGCTCGGCACGCTGGTGATCGTGGTGGGCTTCGCCGTCCTCGCGCTGACCCTCGCGATCGCCCAGGGCTTCGCCACGCTGGAGCGGTCCCGCGTCGACCTGGCGCTGGGCCGCCGGCTGCCCCGCCCGGCCTACCGGCCGCTCCGCGACGGCACCGTCGGCGGGGTGCTCTCCGCCGGCGCCGACCCGCGCCGCTGGCTGGACCTGGTGCACGGCATCGTGGCGTTCCCGGTCGCCACCGCCACCTTCGGGCTGGTCGTCGGCTGGTGGTCCGCGGCCGTCGGCGGCACCGGCTACGTGCTGTGGGAGTGGGCGCTGCCCCGGGACAACCCGGACAACACCTCGCTGGCCGAGCTGATCGGGCTGGGCTCCGGCCGCGGCCCGGACCTCCTGCTCACCACCGGCATCGGCCTGTTCGCGCTGGTCACCCTGCCGCTGGTGGTCAAGGGATGCGTCGCGGTGCAGACCGGGATCGCCCGGGCGCTGCTCGGCGGCGCGGAGACGGCGGGCACGGGGCGCTGAGGCGGGGCAGGATGGGCCGGTGCCCGAGGGAGACACCGTCTGGCTGGCGAGCAAGCGCATGCACGACGCGCTCGCCGGGCGGGTGCTGACCCGCTTCGACCTGCGGGTGCCCCGGCACGCCACCGCCGACCTGACGGGCCGCCCGGTGACCGAGGTGGTCGCTCGCGGCAAGCACATGCTGACCCGCATCGGGGGCGGTGTCACGCTGCACACCCACTTCCGGATGGACGGCAGCTGGCACCTGCAGCGGCCGGGTGCCCGGTGGCGGGGCGGCCCGGCCCACCAGGTCCGGGCGGTGCTGGCCAACACCGAGTGGGAGGCGGTGGGCTACCGGCTGCACGACGTCCGGCTGCTGCCCACCGCCGAGGAGGACACGCTGGTCGGCCACCTCGGCCCGGACGTGCTCGGCCCGGACTGGGACCCCGCCGAGGTCGCCCGCCGGATCGCCGCCGACCCGGACCGGGCGGTCGGCGAGGTGCTGCTGGACCAGCGGGTGCTGGCCGGGGTCGGCAACCTCTACAAGGGCGAGACGCTCTTCCTCACCGGGCTGTCGCCGTGGACGCCGGTCGGCCGGGTGCCGGACGTGCCCAAGGTGGTGGCGACCGCGTACCGGTTGATGCGGGCCAACCGGGACCACCCCGAGCAGTCGACCACCGGCAGCCTGCGCCGGGACGAGACGCACTGGGTGTACGGCCGGGGCGGCCGGCCGTGCCGGCGCTGCGGGACCCGCATCGAGGTCGGCGAGCAGGGCCCGGCCGACCGGGCCGAGTACGCGCGGGTCACCTACTGGTGCCCCCGCTGCCAGCCGGTGCCCGACCGGCTGAGTCAGGGCCGGGGCAGCGGGACCGACCGGCCGAGCTCCGTCCCGTCGGCCCGGTACGCCACCACGACCGCGCCGCTCCGCCGGGCCCGCGCCACGAAGCCGCCGTACGCGACCAGCGGGTCGACCCCGCCCAGCCGGAAGACCCGCAGCGGCACGGCCTTCCCGCCGCCCGGCGGCAGGTAGGCCAGCCGGGCCGCGTCGGACCGGATCGCGCCGAAGACGTACGACGCCCGCCCGGCGGTGCCGACCATCGGCTCCGGCCGGGTGCCGGGCCGGCCGATGTCGCCGGACAGGCCGACGTAGCCCCAGGGCCGGCCGGGCCCGTCCCGCCAGTTCCACTCCACCCGGACCAGCCCGTCCCGGGTCGACCAGCCGAGCCGGTAGTCGCCGCCGTCGCGGCGGCCGAGCAGCAGCGGCGTGAGGTCGCCGGCCGGGTAGATCGAGGCCTTCTCCGCGAACACCAGCCCCTCCCCGGCGGGCCGGGTCAGCCAGAGCTTGCCGTCCCGGACCGCCCAGGTCAGGGTGCCGCCCAGGATCGCCTGGAAGGCCTGGGGGACCTCGTCCCGGCCGCAGGCGATCTGGGTCGTCATCAGCTGGCCGATCGTCAGCGTCGCCGGCCCGATCCGGACGTCGCCGCCGAAGCGGTTGCAGCCGTCGATGCCGGTGATCGTGCCCCGCCCGTCGAGCCGGAGCAGCGCCTCGCGCGGCGCCGGCGGCGGCCGCAGCTCGGCGCCGTCGCGGAGCAGCGCGGCGAGCTCCCACTCGGTGCCGGTGAGCGGCGGGCCGTCCGGCGCCGGCCGGGCGGCCGACGACGCGGCCGGACCGGTCGACGACGGCGCCGACCCGCCCGACGCCGCCGCCCCGCCCGACGCCGCCGCCCCGCCCGACGCCGCCGCCCCGCCCGACGCCGCCGGACCGCCGCCCGCCGGCCCACCGCCCGCCGAGCCGGCACCGCACCCGGCCACCACCCCGAGCAACCCCGCCAGCGCGACCGCCCTGCGCCCCGACCGCATCACCGCTCACCTCCGCCGGACACCGGAGACCGGTCTCGCGGGTGCGACGCCGCCGCGGCCGGCACCGTTCCGACCGGGACTAGGGTGCCGCCATGGGCATCTCGCACCACGGCCGCACCGAGCGGCTCGACCTCGCCGACCCGACCCTGCGCGAGTGGGAGTGCACGGTCGTCGGCGTCGACCCGGACCGCGGCATCGTGCTGGACCGCTCCGCCTTCTACCCGGGCGGCGGCGGCCAGCCGCCGGACCACGGCGTGCTGCTCTGGCAGGGCGTGCAGACCCGGATCGTCGGCACCCAGAAGGGCGACGACCTCTACCTGGTGCCGGCCGAGGGCGACCCGGTGCCGGCGCCGGGCACCGCGGTGACCGGCGCCGTCGAGGACACCCGGCGGACGCTGCTCATGCGCACCCACTCCGGGCTGCACGTGCTCTGCGGGGTGGTCTTCCGCGACTACGGCGCGCTGGTGACCGGCGGCAACATGGAGCCCGGCGAGGCCCGGATGGACTTCAACCTGCCGGACCTGCCCGAGGGCTTCAAGGCGAAGGTCGAGGACGCGGTCAACGCGGAGGTGACCGCGGACCGCGCGGTGCAGGTCCAGGTGCTGCCCCGGGCGGAGGCGCTGGCCATCCCGGACATCATCCGCACCCAGACCAACCTGATCCCGCCGGACGAGACCGAGGTGCGGATCGTCGACATCACCGGGCTCGACGTGCAGGCCGACGGCGGCACCCACGTCGCGTCCACCCGGCAGATCGGCCGGCTGCAGGTGGTCAAGGTGGAGAACAAGGGCCGGCAGAACCGGCGCGTCCGGGTCCGCGTGGTCGACTGACCGCTGTCGATCCGGGCGCGGCCCGTTCGTCATCGGGGTGTCGGCGGCCGCCCGGGCCGCCGGGAACGGGAGTCGGGATGGAGTACGTCCTGCTGATCGTGGCGACCCCGGAGACGGCCGCCGCGACCGAGGAGCAGCTGCGGGCGCAGTGGCCCAAGCACGAGGAGTACCTGCGCGATCTCACCGCGGCCGGCGTGGTCCGCGGCGGCCGGCCGCTGCAGCCGCCGGGCACGGCCACCACGGTGCGCACCGTCGACGGCGTCGACCGGCTGGTCACCGACGGGCCGTACGCGGAGGCCAAGGAGCACATCGCCGGCTACTACGAGATCGAGGCCGCGGACCTGGCCGAGGCGCTGCACTGGGCCGGGCGGATGCCGCTGCTGCCCGGCGGCGCGGTCGAGGTCCGGCCGGTCCAGCCGGTGGGCTGAGGGATGCGCTACCTCTTCCTGCTGTACGGCGACCCGGCCGGCGAGGCCGCGCTGTCGGCGGCGGAGCGGCGGGCGGTGGTCGCCGGGCACGTCGAGCTGGGCCGGGAGCTGGGCGCGGCCGGGCGGCTGCACGCCGCCGAGGCGCTCGGCCCCGACGTGCGGGTGCTGCGCGCGGACGGGCTCGTCACCGACGGGCCGTACGCGGAGACGAAGGAGCAGCTGGGCAGCGTGTACCTGGTGGACTGCGCGGACGCCGCCGAGGCGGTCGCGCTGGCCCGCCGGATGCCGCGCAGCCCGGGGCTCGTGGTGGAGATCCGAGCGGTGCAGGAGGTCTGAGATGGAGTACGTGCTGCTGATCCACGCCGACGAGGCGGCGTACGCGGCGCTGGACGAGGAGACCGGCAAGCGGATGTACGCCGAGCACTTCGCCTTCATGGACGAGGCGAAGGCGGCCGGGGTGGCGATCGCGTACAGCGCGGAGCTGGACGAGGCGCGCACCGCCCGGGTGGTCCGGCCGGACGGCCTGGTCACCGACGGGCCGTACGCGGAGGCGAAGGAGCAGCTCGGCGGCTTCTACGTGCTCGACGTGCCCACGATCGACGACGCGGTGACCTGGGCGGCGAAGATCCCGATGCTGCCGACCGACGCGATCGAGGTGCGTCCCGGCAAGTGACGGCGGAGGCGGCGAAGGCGGCGGAAGAGGCCGCGCGGGCGGCGGTCGAGCGGGCGCACCGGGAGCACTGGGGGCGCCTGCTCGCCCTGCTCACCCGGCTGGTCGGCAGCCTGGACGTGGCCGAGGAGGCCCTGCAGGACGCGTACGCGACGGCGCTGACCGCCTGGGCGCGCGACGGCGTGCCCGGCCGCCCGGACGCGTGGCTGCTGACCGCGGCCCGGCACCGGGCCCGGGACCGCTTCCGCCGCGAGGCGACGCTGGCCCGCAAGCTGCCGCTGCTGGTCGGGCCGGAGGTGGCGGACGGACCCGAGGCCGGTGATGAGGAGATGTCCACGATCCCGGACGAGCGGCTGCGGCTGCTCTTCACCTGCTGCCACCCGGCGCTGGCCGTGGAGGCGCGGGTGGCGCTGACCCTGCGGCTGCTCGGCGGGCTGACCACCGCGCAGATCGCGCACGCCTTCCTGGTGCCGGAGCCGACCATGGCGGCCCGGATCACCCGGGCGAAGAAGAAGATCGCGACGGCCGGCATCCCGTACCGGGTGCCGCCGGACGCGGAGCTGCCGGCCCGGCTGGGCGGCGTGCTGGCGGTGCTCTACCTGGTCTTCACCGAGGGCCACGCGGCGACGTCCGGTGACCGGCCGGTGCGCCGGGAGCTGTGCGACGAGGCGATCCGGCTGGCCCGGGTGCTGGTCGCGCTGATGCCGGACGAGCCGGAGGCGGCCGGGCTGCTGGCGCTGCTGCTGCTGCAGCACGCCCGCCGGGACGCCCGGGTGGACCCGGCCGGCCGGCTGGTGCTGCTGCCGGACCAGGACCGGTCCCGGTGGGACGCCGGGCAGATCGCCGAGGGGCTGGCGCTGGTACGCGGCGCCGCCGGCCCCTACCAGCTGCAGGCGGCCATCGCCGCCGAGCACGCCCGCGCGCCGACCGCGGCGGACACCGACTGGGGCCGGATCGCCGCGCTCTACGCCGCGCTGGAGGAGCTGACCGGCTCGCCGGTGGTCCGGCTCAACCGGGCGGTCGCGGTCGCCGAGGTGGCCGGCCCGGCGGCCGGGCTGGAGCTGCTCGACGGGCTCGACCTGCCGGGCTTCCACCTGCTGCCGGCCACCCGGGCCGACCTGCTGCGCCGGCTGGGCCGGCCGGCGGAGGCGCGGCAGCACTACGCCGAGGCGCTGGCCCTGGCCGGCAACGCCGCCGACCGGGACTTCCTCACCCGCCGGCTGGCCGCCCTGGAAGGTTGAGACAACCTCGGCAGCCCGGAGCGTCGCAGGTCGACGCGTCGGAGCCGGCGGCGCGGACCCGGCGGGGGCGGACCTCAGGCGGCGACGGCGCGGACGCTCGGCCGGCGACGGCGCGGACGCTCAGCCGGCGACGGCGCGCAGGCCCGCGGCGAGACCGGCCAGCGAGTCGGTCGCCTCGGTGAGCCGCAGCAGCAGGACCGGGTCGCCGGCCTGCAGGGTGGCCGACGCGGCCACCGCGTCCGCGGCCGCGACGACCAGGGATCCGTACGAGGCCACGCCCGCCTCCAGCTGCCGCACGAGCACCTCGACGGCGGCGTCCAGGCCGGCGACGGACTCCGGCGGGGCGCCGCGGCGGGCCTGGTGCACCGCGGTGGTGCGGGCGCCCAGCTCGCGCAGGCCGGCCGCGGCGTCGAGCGCGACCGCCCGCGGCTCGTCCCCGGCCGGGCCGAGGTGGGCCAGCAGGCCGGCCAGGGCCCGCTCGCGCTCGGTCAGCCGGTCCAGCGGGCCGCGGGCCGGGCAGTCCCGCGGCGGCCGCGGCGGCCGCGGCCGGTCGCGGGGCCGCGGCGCCGGCACCGGCGTCCGCCGGAGCCGGTACAGCCGGAGACCGGCGCTGACCGCGCCGACGGCCAGCACGGCGGCGCCGCCGCCGAGCGCGGCCTCCCCGGCCTGCAGGCCGGCGGCCGGGTAGGCCACGACCGCGGCCCAGCCGAGGCCACCGGCGGCGGCGGACCGGACCGCGGTCGCCCGCCGCGCGTGCCGCACCCGCCGGGCGTGCAGCCGGGCCGGGTCCCGCCGCCGGAGCACCGCGTCGCGCAGCACCACCAGGCGGTCACCGGCAGCGGCGGCCGCCGCCTCCAGCGCCAGCCGCCGCGCCTCCACGACCGCGGCCCGCGCCGGGCCGGACAGCCCATCCGAGGAGCGTCCGGCTGCCGGCGGGCGCTGCCACGGGACGGTCGGCGGCGTCGCCGTCGGCGCCCACCCCGACCACCACCGCGGTCGCGGCGCGTCGGGCTGGGCGGCCACAGCTCAGCCCTGGTCGGCGCGCAGCTGGTCGAGCCGGGCCTGCGCGGCCGGGTCGGCGACCGGGTCGGCCGGGGCCGCGGAGCCGGCCTCCACCGCCGGGGTGGGCGGCGCCGAGGCGAGCTGGCCGCCGGACATGCTGGCCCGGATCTGCTCCAGCCGCGCGTTGCCGGCCATGTCCAGCGTGGACTTCTGCACCTCGAGCATGCGGCCCTCGACCGAATTCTGCGCGAGCTCGGCCTGACCGAGCGCGTTCGCGTACCGCCGCTCGATCTTCTCCCGGACCTCGGCCAGCGACGGGGTGGTGCCCGGCGCGGACAGCTCGGACATCTGTCGCAGCGACGCCGACACGGTCTCCTGCATCTTGGCCTGCTCCAGCTGGCTGAGCAGCTGGGTGCGCTCGGACAGCTTCTGCTGCAGCAGCATCGCATTCTGCTCGACGGCCTTCTTGGCCTGCTCGGCCGCCTGCAGGGCACTGTCGTGCAGGCCCTTCAGGTCCTCCATCGAGCTCTCCGCCGACACCAGCTGGGTGGCGAAGACCTGCGCGGTCTGCTCGTATTCCTGGGCCTTGGCCTCGTCGCCCTTGGCCCGGGACTGGTCGGCCAGGTTCAGCGCCTGCCGGGCGGAGGCCTGCAGCCGCTCCACGTCGGACATGTGCCGGGACAGCTTCATCTCCAGCTGGCGCTGGTTGCCGATGACCGCGGCGGCCTGCCGGGACAGGCCCTCGTGCTGGCGCTGCGCCTCCTCGATCGCCTGCTGGATCTGGATCTTGGGGTCGGCCCGCTCGTCCACCTGCGCGCCGAACCAGGACATGAAGTACTTGTAGGCCTTCACGAACGGGTTGGCCATGGTCGAAGATCCTCCTGTCCTCGGCGCACCCCACGGTACGCCGGTGCTGTGCTCATCGTGTCAGGTCGGCTCAGCCGTCGAGCACCCGCCGGGACACCTCCTCGGCCTCGGCCAGCCCGGCCCGCAGCCCGTCCAGATCGCCGCTCAGCCCGGCCAGCCGGTCCTCGGTCAGGTCGAGCCCGCCGGAGGCCGACATGGCCAGCACCTCGGCGGTCCGGGCGACCAGCCCCTCCATGGTGAAGACGGTGGCCTGCATCCGGGCGAGCAGCGTGTCCCGGGCGTCCGCCAACCGGGCGGCGACCGCGAGCTGCTCGGTCACGCTGTCCAGGGAGCGCTGCCGCTCGGCCCGCAGCCGCTCGCCGGCGGCCGCCGCCACCGCCGCCTCCAGGTGCCGGCGCTCGCCCTCCAGCCGGCCCACCTGCACCCGGTCCAGCGCCTCCTCCACCGCGGTCACCTGGCCGGCCAGCCGGCGCAGCGTGCCGGCCGCCTCCGCGGCGCCGTCCCGGACCGGGCCGAGCTGGGCCCGGGCGACCGCGTTGCCGGGCGCGGCGGCCAGGTCGGCCAGCGACCGGTCGGCCTGCTCGGCCCGGACCAGCCACTGCTCGGCCGGGCTGCCCCGCCGCGGGCGGCGCAGCGGCACGTCGGTCACCGCCGGCTCGTCCTGCGACCCGTCCCGGCCGGTCAGCAGGCTGGCGCCGACCTTGACCCCGTAGACGACCGCGGCCACCCCGAGGCCGAGCGGCAGCGCGGCCGCCCCGATCGGCACGACCGCCCAGGCCAGCCCGCCCGCGACGCCGGCGAGGACGCCGCCCCACGGGTCGAGCAGCTCCTCCCGCACCCGGCCCATAGGGCGACTCTAGAAGTTGGACAGCACGGCGACGAGCACGCGCTCGATGGTGGCCGGGTCGGTCGCGTCGTACGCCGCGGCCCGGGACGCCTTGGCGATCTCCCGCAGCACGCCGAGGTCGGCCTTGTCCCCGTACGCGATCGGGAAGACCCGCACCGAGGTGTCGGTCTGCTCGCCGCCGAGGTCGGCGATCAGCTGGTCGAGGTTGTTGTCCGGCGGGTACTCGTTTTTCCCGTCGGTGAGCAGCACCACCGCGTTGATCCGGCTGCGGTCGAAGGACCTCTCCACCTGCTGCACGGCCGCCCGGGTGGTCGCGTAGAGCGCGGTGCCGCCGTCCGGCACCAGCCGCTGCACCTTCGCCCGGAAGGTGGGCAGCACCGAGCGCACCGGCGCGGTCGGCACCAGCTCGGTCCACGGGGTGGCGCCGTCCGACGGCGGGGTGGAGAAGGTCCACAGCCCGAGCTCGTCGTCCGGCGCGAGCTTGCCCACCGCGCCCAGCGCAGCCTTCTTGGCCAGGTCCAGCTTGGTGCCGCCGCCGCTGGGCACCGCGCCGCTCATCGAGCCGGACACGTCGATCACCATCAGCACCCGGGCCCGCTTGCGCAGCGCCGTCCAGGACTTGGACACCTGGTCGAGCACGGCCGGCGCCGGCGGGTCGATCAGCGACAGCCGGGTCTCCGGCAGCAGGCCGTTGGCCTGGGTGATCGGCCCGCCCGGGGTGCCGTCCGCGGACCGGAACGCGGCGTCGGTGAAGCGCTTCTGCTGCCCGGGCTCCTTGACGAAGGCGAGGAAGTCGGCGGCCGCCGCCTGCTTGCGGCTGTCCACCCACTCCGCGGCCAGCACCACGTACGGGTTGTCGGACAGCAGCGTGCCCTCCTTCGGGTAGACCGCGACCAGCGGCACCCGCGGCTTGCCGCGCTTGCCCAGGGTGGCCGGGTCCCCGGAGGGGTTGCCCTGGTTGTAGTCCCACACCGACTTCTCCTCGACCGTCACCGCGCTGATGTACGTCAGCGGGCGGCCGGCCTCGGAGGCGGCGTACAGGTTTTCCAGGAAGGTGAGCGTCGTGTCGCCGTAGTGCACGACCGAGCCCTCCAGCTGCTTGACGTACGCGGTCACCTTGGGGTCGGTGACGTCCTTGCCGGTCAGGTCGCTGGACCGGCCGGTGGCGGCGAAGTAGGCCGCGATGGTGGCGTGCAGCCCCGAGGTGGAGAAGTCGGGGTTGGTCTTGCCGAGCTTGAAGGCTCCCCACTCGGCGTGCCCCTTGCCGCCCCAGCCCTTCGGGTCCTGGGTCAGGGACAGGATGTCGCCCCAGCCGAGCGGCTTCGCCGGCCAGCCGAGCGCCTCGGCCATCGGCTGCGGCATCGCGATCACCAGCGGGGTCTGCGCGATCGACGGCGTCTCGGCCGGGATCAGGTCACCCTTGTCCTGGGCCGCGGTGCGCTGCCGGAGCAGCGCGGTCCAGGACGACGAGGCCGGGCTCCACACGTCCGGGCGGGGCCCGTCGACCCGCTCGTTCCAGCCTCGGGCCAGCGCCTCGGCGGCACCGCCGGACGCCTTCGAGGTGACCTGGACGTCGACGCAGGCGCCCTCGACGCGGCGGTCGGAGCGGTTGTAGTCGGCGGCGACCTGGGAGAGCAGCGCCGCCTTCTCCGAGGACGCGGTCACCCGCAGCGACTGGCAGCCGGTGCGCTCGCCGCTGCCGTCGGCGCGGCCGCCGCCGCCCTCGCCGCCCTCGTCGTCACCGCCGCCGGACACCACCGCCCGGATCACCAGCACCAGCACCAGCCCGACCACCGCCGCGAGCACCAGCGGCAGCACGCGCCGCCCGCCCGACCTGCCGGTCTGCGCCCCGTACGTCACCTTCAGCCTCCTCCGGTGCCCGGCCAACGAGCCGCCGGCGCGGCTGGTTCCGGCAGGAGTCTGTCAGGAGGCCTTCGTCGGCCGTCGCATGTACCACTCGACGAACTCGGCGCACCGGTCGCCGGCGAAGCGCAGCTCCCACAGGTTGTCGAAGACGTGCCCGTTGGAGTAGCGGGTCACGCCGACCGCGGTGGCCCGGTCGCCGTCGATCAGACCGGGCCGGTACGACGCCTCCCAGGAGCCGGCCACGTCCGGCTCCTCCCGCCAGTTGGCCACGATCGCGTCCCGGCCGCGGACCACCTCGTCCCCGGTGTCCCAGGGGTGGTACGCGTACGTCGCGTCCTCGGTGAAGAGCGCGCCGATCGCGTCGGCGTCGTAGCTGCGCCAGGCCGCGACGTACGCGTCCAGCCAGGCCTGCAGGGCGTCGGGGGTCACGCGGGGACCTTCCGGTCGGCGGCGGGGTCCGGGGGCAGGCCGCGGGCCAGCGCCTCGGCGGCGGTCCGGATGGCCGGCGGGGTGGCCGGCGCGGCCAGGTGCGAGCCGAGCCAGCGCAGCACCAGGTCGTCGCCGGACAGGCCCGCGGCGGCCAGCCGGGACCGGACGGTCTCCTCCGCGGCCCGCCAACCGGCGGCCGGCGGGCGGCGGCGGGCGAGCAGGCCGGCCAGCGCGGCCGGCTCGGCGTCGGCGACCTGGCGCAGCGCGGCGTGCTCGCTGATCCGGCGGGCGGCGTGCGCCAGCGCGTCGACCAGGTCCAGCTCGGCGCACTCGGCGGCGACCGCGCGGACCTCGGCCTCGACCAGCGCGGCCCAGACGTCGTCCTTGGTCCGGAAGTGGTTGTAGAGCGTCGCCTTGGCCACGCCGGCCTCGGCCGCGATGTCGTTCATGGTCGTCCGGCGGGTGCCGTGCTGGGCGACCGCGCGGCGGGCGCCGTCGAGCAGGCCGGTCCGGGTGCGGGCCATCGCGTTGCCGGCGCGCGACCGGGTGCCGCCGGCCCGCCGCGGCGCCGCCGAGGCGGCCGTGGTCGGCACGGTCGAGCGGATCAGGTGGTCGAGCGGGTCCGGCACCCTGCCTTGATGTCACCCCCCGGCCCCGAAAGCAAGGAGCCGGCAGGGCGTGTCCCGCACCGCCCCCGGCCTGCCCCCGGCCTGGCCCCGGCCGCCGACTGAGCTGACCCGCCCGCCACTGAGAGGACCGGCCCGCGACTGAGCAGCTATTGCTGCTCAGTCGGCGGCCCAACTGATCAGTCTCCGGCTGATGTGCTCAGTCGGCGGCGGCGCCCGCGGCGCGGACGCGCGCGGCGGCGCGCGGACGGGCGCGCGGACGGGCGGCGCGGACGGCGCGCGGACGGGCGACGCGGCGCGGCGCGCGGACATGGGTCGGCCGCCGGACCCGAAGGTCCGGCGGCCGGGTGTTGGTCGTCTAGGCGGCGGCGAGGCAGCGGGCCGCGTACGGCCCGTCGGGGCGGCCGGGCAGGTCGGTCAGCCCGAGCAGGACCTCGAGCTCGCCGAGACCGTCGCCGGTCTCCAGCTCGGCCAGGTCCACCCCGTCCAGCCCGCCCTCCTCGGCCGGCGGCACCGGCGTCCCCAGGCTGTCCGCGATCCCGGCCGGCTCCGGCTCGGGCTCGGCGGTGAACTCCTCCTCGAAGGCCTCGGAGAAGGCCTCCGGGTCGAACTCCTCGGCCGGCGCGGGACCGCCCACGCCCGCCGGCACCGGCTGCCGGCTCGGCGCCGGCAGGATCACCCGGCCCGGCACCCGCCGGACCTCGGCGGCCCGCTCGGACCGCCGCATCGTGTCGGAGACCTCGCGCAGGAGGTCGGACAGCTTCACGTCGAGCGCCTCGCAGATGGCGGCGAGCAGCTCGGAGGAGGCCTCCTTCTGCCCGCGCTCGACCTCGGACAGGTAGCCCAGGCTGACCCGGGCCGATCCGGACACTTCTCGGAGGGTGCGTCGCTGGCGCAGCCGGCGGCCGCGCAACGTGTCCCCCAGCACGCGGCGGAGCAGGGTCATCGGCGCGCCCCTCCCGTAGTCGTCGTTCGTGTCGTCACCGTACCTCTAGGACGGGGCCGCGGCTCCGCGGCCACAGGTGCTGTACGCCAACAGCGAAACGATGTAATCACCGGCGTGATTCCCCGTCTGCTCCCGTAACGCGCGGGACCGGGCGGGCGGTTCCGGCCGCGGCCCGGCGCATCAGCGCAGGTCGGCGAGCCGCGCGGCGAGCAGGTCGAGGGCGGCCCGGACGCTGGCGGCCCGGATCGCGGCCCGGTCGCCGGTCAGCGCCAGCCGCCGCACCTCGCCGCCGCCCGGCCCGGCGAGGCCGGCGAAGACCGTGCCGACCGGGATGCCGGCCTGCGGATCCGGTCCGGCCACCCCGGTCAGCGACAGCCCGTACGTGGCCCCGAGCCGGTCCCGCGCGCCGGCCGCCAGCGCGGCCGCGACGTCCGGGCTGACCGGGCCCTCCGCGGCCAGCAGCGGCGCCGGCACGCCGGCCAGCGCGGACTTGAGGTCGGTGGCGTAGACGACCAGCCCGCCGCGGACGGCGGCGCTGGCCCCGGCCGGCGCGGTGAGCGCGGCGGTGAGCAGGCCGCCGGTCAGCGACTCCGCGACGGCGACGGTGGCGCCGCGCGCCTCGAGGGCGGCCACCACCCGGGCGGCACCGTCCAGGTCACCGGCCCGCCGGACCGCCGGCCCGGCCACCGGGCGGGACCGGCCCCGGGCCGGGTCGGCCACCGGGGCGGGGCCGGCCACCGGCGGCGGGGCCGGCCACCGGGGCGGGATCGGCCACCGGGGCGGGATCAGCCACCGGGGCGGGATCAGCGTCGGCGGCACCGGCCACCGGGGCGGGGCCGTCCGGGTCCGGGGCGCCGGTCACCGGTCTGGTCCGGTGTCCGCCCGCCGCAGCGCCAGCGCCCGGAACACGTAGTCGGCCCCGGTCACCACGGTGACCACCACCGCGGCGCCCATCGTCACCGCGCCCACGGTGGCCAGCGCGTCCTCCAGCGGCAGCAGGTAGAGCCCGATCGCCACCGACTGCAGCAGGGTCTTGAGCTTGCCGCCGCGGCTGGCCGGGATCACCCCGTGCCGGATCACCCAGAAGCGCAGCAGCGTGACGCCGACCTCGCGGATCAGGATGACCACGGTCACCCACCACGGCAGCAGGCCGAGCGCGGACAGCCCGACCAGCGCGGTCCCGGTCAGCGCCTTGTCCGCGATCGGGTCGGCGAGCTTGCCCAGCTCGGTCACCAGCCCGCGCCGCCGGGCCAGGTCCCCGTCCAGCCGGTCGGTGAACGAGGCCACCGCGAAGATCACGCAGGCGACCACCCGCCAGCCGGTGTCCTGCCCGTCCTCCTGGAACAGCGCGTACGCGAACACCGGCACCAGCAGCAGCCGCAGCAGGGTCAGCCCGTTCGCGATGTTGACCACTCGGGCCGTCTGCGGCGGGGTGGCCGCCGGGTCCGGGACCACCGCGCTCATGGCCGGCTCGCGCCCACGGTGACGCCGACCGGGTCGGCGGCGTCGACGGTGTCCAGGTAGTCGGCGGTGAGGTCGACCCCGGCGCTGCCCAGCACCCGGGCCCGGACCAGGTCGCCGACGGCCACGCCGGCCGGCAGGTCGACGACCGTGGTGGTGCCGTCCACCTCGGGGGCCTGGTGCGCGGCGCGCCCCTCGGCCTCGGCGCCGGTGACCGACTCGACCAGCACCTCGACGGTCTCGCCGACCCGTTCCTCGGCCCGCTGCGCCATCAGCTCCTCGACCAGCCGGCCCAGCCGGGCCACCCGGCGGTCCACCACGTCGCGGCGCAGCTTGCCGCCCAGGCCGGCCGCCTCGGTGCCGTCCTCGTCCGAGTAGCCGAAGACGCCGATCGCGTCCAGCCGGGCCGCGCCGAGGAAGCGGGTCAGCTCGGCCACGTCGCCCCGGGTCTCCCCCGGGAAGCCGACGATCACGTTGGACCGCACCCCGGCCGCCGGCGCGGCCGCCCGCACCTGGTCGAGCAGGGCGAGGAAGCGCTCGGTGCCGCCGAAGCGGCGCATCCGGCGCAGCACCGCCTCGCTGGCGTGCTGGAACGACAGGTCGTAGTACGCCGCCACGCCCGGCGTGGTGGCGATCGCCTCGACCAGCGACGGGCGGGTCTCGGCCGGCTGCAGGTAGGACAGCCGGACCCGGACGATCCCCGGCACCGCGGCCAGCTCCGGCAGCAGCGCCTCCAGCAGCCGCAGGTCGCCGAGGTCCTTGCCGTACGACGTCGAGTTCTCGCTCACCAGCACCAGCTCGCGCACCCCGCGGTCGGCCAGCCAGCGCGCCTCGGTGAGCAGCTCCTCGGCCGGGCGGGAGACGAACGCGCCGCGGAAGGACGGGATCGCGCAGAAGGAGCACCGCCGGTCGCAGCCGGAGGCCAGCTTGAGCGGCGCGACCGGCGAGTCGTCCAGCCGGCGGCGCAGCACCGGCGGCGCCCAGCCGGCTGTGCCCCCGGCAGCGGCCGCCGGGGCCGGACCGCCGCCCGGCCCGGCGCCGGCGGGGCTCAGCCCGAAGCCCGCCGGCCCCGATCCGCCGGCCGGCCCGCCGGCGGCCCGCCGGCCGGCCCGCCGCGGCGCCCGGCGGCGTGAAGGGCGGCGCCGTGGCCCGGCAGCGCGACGGCCCCGGCGGCGGCGTGCCGGTCGACGGGGGTGATCGGCAGCAGGGTGCGCCGGTCCCGCGGGGTGTGCGGCACCAGCGGGCGGCCGGCCAGCACGTCGTCCAGCCGGTCGCCGATCTCCGCGTACGCGTCGAAGCCGAGCACCGCGCTCGCCTCCGGCAGGCTGTCGGCCAGCTCCGCGCCGTACCGCTCGGCCAGGCAGCCGACCGCCACCACGGGGCGGCCGCCGTCGGCCGCGGCGAGCAGCGTGTCGATGGAGTCCTTCTTCGCGCTGGCGACGAACGCGCACGTGTTGACCAGGACGATGTCGGCGTCGTCGCCGTCGGCGACCTCCCAGCCGCCGGCGGCCAGCCGGCCGGCCAGCTCCTCCGAGTCGACCTCGTTGCGGGCGCAGCCCAGGGTCACCAGAGCGGCTCGACGCGGTGAGCTGGGCACGCGACGAAGACTACTCGGGCGGGCGGCGATGACGGGTTCGCGCAGGACGCCGCCGGCGGTCGCCCGGCGACGGGCCGGCGGTCAGCCGGCGCGGGCGGCGGCAGCCGGCCGCGGTGCCGGCGGTCAGCCGGCGGCGGCCGGGCCGAAGGCGACCGTGCACACCTGGGTGTCGCAGCGCGGCGGGCCGACGTCCCGCCCGTTCTGCACCACCCGGACCGCCGGCGAGTTGCCGAACCGGACCGACAGCTGGCGGGAGTCCTTGAACTCGCGGGCCTGCCCGTCGCTGAGGATGCCCTGGAACAGCTCCGAGCCGTTGCTCGCGGTCACCGACACCCAGCTCGACCCGCCGGCCGCCCGCAGCCGCAGCGTCACCCCCTGCACCCGCGGCGGCGCCTTGCTCGGCTTCACGGTCGGGCTCGGGGCCGGGGTGGTCACCGCCGTGGTGGGCGCCGGGATCGCGCCGACCTGGTCCGGGCCGCCGTCGCCGCGGCCGAGCACCCAGCTGGTGCCGAGCAGCAGCACCGCGACCGCCATCACCCCGATCGCCACCGACGCCCAGCTCGGCGACTGCCGGCCGGACCGGCCGGCGTCCCGCGGCGGGTCGAACGAGGCCAGGCTGCTGGTGGTGAGCGCGGGCACCGGCTGGTGGAAGCGCCGGTCGAACTCGGCCACCAGCGGCTTGGGGTCGGCCCCGACCACCTGGGCGATGGACCGCAGGTGTCCGCGCGCGTAGACCGCTCCCCCGCAGGCGGCGAAGTCGTCGGCCTCGATCGAGCGGACGATGGTGGCCCGGATCCGGGTCGCGGCCGCGACGTCCTCCACCGACAGGCCGCGCTGCTCGCGCGCCTCGGCGAGCGCCGCTCCGAGCGGATGGGCGTCGTCGTCGGCCATGAGGAACGGACCTTCCCGGAATAGGGCCTGGGCGGGTCGGGCGGGGCCAGTCGTACGGGGCGATCCGGTCCCAGTCTAGGCCGGTCCGGGCGGTCCGGCCAAAGGCTGGCCGGGAAATCCCGGATGTCGGGCCGGAGTCCGCAGCGGGGACGCGCCAGGGCCGACCGGGCGAGCGCCGTGCCGCCGGACGGGGGCGTCCGCGCTGCGCAGGTCCAGCCGGTAGAGCACCCGGTCCCAGCGCTCCGACCCGACCGCGACGAAGTCCGGCAGCCGGCCGGCGACGGCGAAGCCGAAGGCCTCGTACAGCGCCATCGCGGCATGGTTGTTGCCGCGCACGTCCAGGGTGAGGGTCTCCACCCCGTGCTCGCGGGCGTCCTCGACCAGCGCCCCGACCAGGGCCCGGGCGAGCCCGCGGCCCCGCTCCGCCGGGTGCACCATCACCTGCCGGACGTCGGCGTTGACCGCGACCGCGGGCGAGGCATACCAGCTCCACCGGCCGACGCCGGCCAGCCGGCCGTCGACCGAGACCAGCGCGACCCGGGACCGGCCGGCGGCCACCTCGGCCGCCCGCTCGGCCAGCCAGCGGTCGGACTCGGCCCGGTCCGGCACGGTCACCCAGCCGACCGCGCCGCCCTGCTCGAGGACGGCCGCGAGCACCCGGTGCACCTGGTCCGGCGCCGGCGGGTCGGCCGGGTCGAGCCAGCCCAGCTCCGCCTCGCTCATCGGCTGCCCACCGGCGTCACCCGGCCGCGTCACTCGCCGCGCAACGTCACCAGCAGGCCGTCCAGCTCGTCCGGCTTCACCAGCACGTCCCGCGCCTTCGAGCCCTCGGACGGCCCGACCACGCCGCGGCTCTCCATCAGGTCCATCAGCCGGCCGGCCTTGGCGAAGCCGACCCGCAGCTTGCGCTGCAGCATCGAGGTGGAGCCGAACTGCGTGGAGACCACCAGCTCGACCGCCTGCACCAGCAGGTCGAGGTCGTCGCCGATGTCCTCGTCGACCTCCTTCCTGGCCGCGACCGGGGTGAGCACGTCGTCCCGGTATTCCGGCTCCAGCTGGCGCTTGCAGTGGGCGACGACGTCGCTGATCTCCGACTCCGGCACGAATGCGCCCTGGATGCGCTGCGGCTTGCTCGCGCCCATCGGCAGGAAGAGCCCGTCGCCCTGGCCGATCAGCTTCTCCGCGCCGGGCTGGTCGAGGATGACCCGGGAGTCGGCCAGGCTGGAGGTGGAGAACGCCAGCCGGGACGGCACGTTGGCCTTGATCAGGCCGGTCACCACGTCGACGGACGGCCGCTGGGTGGCCAGCACCAGGTGGATGCCGGCGGCCCGGGCCAGCTGGGTGATCCGGACGACCGAGTCCTCGACGTCGCGCGGCGCGACCATCATCAGGTCGGCCAGCTCGTCCACGATCACCAGCAGGTAGGGATAGGGCCGGTAGACCCGCTCGCTGCCCGGCGGGGCGGCGATCTCGCCGCTGCGGACCTTGCGGTTGAAGTCGTCCACGTGCCGGACCCCGCTGGCGGCGAGGTCCTCGTAGCGCAGGTCCATCTCCCGGACCACCCACTGCAGCGCGTCGGCGGCCTTCTTCGCGTTGGTGATGATCGGCGTGACCAGGTGCGGGACGCCCTCGTACGACGTCAGCTCGACCCGCTTGGGATCGATCAGCACCATCCGCACCTCGTCCGGGGTGGACCGGACCAGGATCGACACGATCAGCGTGTTGATGCAGCTGGACTTGCCGGCGCCGGTGGCGCCGGCGATGAGGATGTGCGGCATCTTGGCCAGGTTGGCCACCACGTAGCCGCCCTCGATGTCCTTGCCCAGCCCGACGATCATCGGGTGCTGGTCGCGGGTCGCGGTGGAGCTGCGCAGCACGTCGCCGAGGCTGACGTGCTCGCGGTCGGTGTTGGGGATCTCCACCCCGACCGCGCTCTTGCCCGGGATCGGGCTGAGGATCCGGACGTCCGCGCTCTTCACCGCGTACGCGATGTTGCGGGACAGCTGGGTGATCCGCTCGACCTTGACCGCCGGGCCGAGCTCCACCTCGTAGCGGGTGACCGTCGGGCCGCGGGTGAAGCCGGTGACCGCCGCGTCCACCCCGAACTCCGCGAAGACCTGCTGCAGCGCGGCGATGACCGTGTCGTTGGCCTTCGTCTTCGCCTTCGGCGGGGTGCCGCCGGCCAGCAGCGTGGAGGCGGGCAGCGTGTAGTCGGTCTGCCCGGACAGCGCGAGCTGCACCGGCCGGGTGACCGGCGCCTCCGGCTCCGGCCGGGGCTTGGGCACCGCCGGGCGGCGGTGCGGCTTCGGCGCGCCCTCCGCGGCCGCCGGCTCGTCGGCCCCGGTCGCCGCCCCGCCCGCGTCCACGTCGTACGGATCCGGGTCGGCCAGCGAGCCCTGCCGGCGGCGGGACGGGCGGCGCAGCCGGACCGGCGGGATCTCCTCGGTCGGCGGCTCCAGCGCCTCCGGCGCGGGCTCCTCGACCGGCGGCGGCCGGCGCAGCAGCCGGTCGCGCACCTCGCGGATCCGGTGCGGCACCCGGTTGACCGGGGTCTTCGTCACCACCAGCAGGCCGAACGTGCCGAGCAGGACGAGCAGCAGCACGGCCAGCGCGGTGCCGACGCCGCGCTGCAGCGGCCCGGCCGCCCACGACCCGACCAGGCCGCCGGCGCCGGACCGGGCCGGCCCGGCCGGGGCGCCGCCGCCGAGGTGGAACAGGCCGGTGACGGCGAGCGCCAGCGCGACCCAGCCGATGCCGACCCGGCCGCGCTCCTCCGGCCGGGGCAGCTGCCGCAGCAGGTGGACGCCGGCCGCGGCGAGCAGCACCGGCAGCGCCGCCGCGGCCGTGCCGACCGCGCCGCGGAGCAGGTCGTCGACGGCCCGGCCGACCGGCCCGCCGCCGGAGAACCAGACGCCCATCCCGACCACGACGGCCAGCCCGAGCACCGCCAGGCCGAACCCGTCGCGCCGGTGGGCCGGGTCGAGCCGGGCGGTGGCCGCCTGCCGGCCGACCGCGCGGGCGGCACCGCCGGCCCCGCGGGCGAGCAGCAGCCAGCCGGCGGAGACCGCGCGCCCGACCGGGGCGAGCGGCCCGCCGGCCCGGCCGCGACCGCGGCGGCGGCCGGTGGCCCGGGACGTGGCCCGGGTGGCGCCGCCGCGCGGGCGGGTGGACGTTCGCGCGGGCACGTCGCCGAGCCTAGCCGCGGGGTCCGACGATCCGGCCCAACCGAGCCCGACCGGGCACCCGGTGTCGCGCCCCGCCCGCTCAGCCGCGCTGCCCGCGGTGCCCGGCTCGCCCACCACGACCAGCTCGGACCGCCCGTCGGACAGCGGGAGGAAGCCGCTCACCTGGGCGACCCCGCCGGGCCCGGGCAGGTCGAGGGCATCCGGGACCCAACCGGGCCGCGGGGTGCCGGGGTAGTAGGAGCATGACGTCCATGAGACGGCGGGCGCTGCGGGTGGTCGACCCCGAGCCGCCCGGGCCGCCCGGCGGGGCTCCGCCCGGGGACCCGGGCGGATTCGCCGCCTGGGTGCGGCCGCACCTGCCGGCGATGGCCCGCCTCGCGGCCCGGCTGGCGGCCGCCGCCGACCGCGACGACGTCGTGCAGGAGGCGCTGGTCCGCGCCTGGACCAAGCGCCGGCTGTACGACCCGGCCCGCGGCACCGCGGCCGCCTGGCTGCTGGCGATCACCGCCGACCAGGCCGGCAAGGCCCGCCGGCGGGCCGCCGCGGCGAGCCGGCTGGTCGCGCCCGACCCGCCGGCCGTGCCGGACCCCGACCTGGACCTGGCCCGCGCCGTGGCCACGCTGCCGGCGCGGCAGCGGCTGGCCGTCGACTGCTTCTACTACGCGGGCCTGACCGTGGCCGAGACGGCCGCGGTGATGGGCTGCGCCGAGGGCACCGTGAAGTCCACCCTCGCCGACGCCCGGGCCCGCCTCCGCCCGCTCCTGGAGGTCTCGCCGTGACCGACCCCACCCCCGGCGCCGACCGGCGGCTCGACGACCGGCTCGCCGCGGACGGCGCCCGCTGGCGCGCCGCCCAGCCCGCCCCGCCCGAGCCCGACCCGGCGCTGCTGACCGGCCGCCGCCGCTCCCGCTGGCAGCCGCTGGCCGCCGCGGCCGCGGTGGTCGCCGTCGCCGCCGGCGGCGTGGCCGGCGTCGCGGTGTCCCGCGGCGTCGGGTCCCCGCCCGCCGGCCGGACCACCGGCCAGACCGCCAGCCCGGCCGACGACATCGTCCGGGACGGCGACCGGGTCGCCGGCCAGGGCTACGTCCTGGCGCTGCCCGGCCGCCCGGTCCAGTTCTGCGGGCCGGTGGGCGGTCCCCGGGTCGTCTCGCCGGACCCGTGGCCGGACGAGGAGACGGTGCCGGAGCCCTGCCGGAACGCGGTGACGGTCACCGGCCTCGACCTCGACCGGCTCTCCGAGCGGACGGAGCGGGACGGCGCCGTCTGGGGCTGGGCCCGGGTGGACGGGGTCTACCGGGCCGGCACCCTCACGGTGACCCGGCAGGAGGCGTACGTCAGCACCCGCACGCCCGCGTCCGCCGCCGACCAGGTGCCGTGCCCGGAGCCGGCCGGCGGGTGGCCGAGGCAGCCGAGCACCCTGAGCGCCGCCGTCCCCCGGCTGGCCCAGGTCGTCGGCCAGCACCCCGACGAGCTCAGCGAGCTCTACGTGACCTACCCGTACGGCTGGCACCTCCAGGACACCTCCGACCGCAAGGGCATCGAGGTGTACGTGGTGAACACGACCGGCGACGTCGCCGCGGCCCGGGCGCTGCTCGGGAAGGTCTTCCCGGCCCGGCACCTCTGCGTCCGGGCGGCGACCTGGAGCAAGGCGGCGATGGACGCGGCGGCGCGGGCGGTGGAGACCAGCGCGGAGGCGAAGCGGCTGCACGTCGCGTCGCCGGACAAGGACCCGATCCGGGACCGGGTCACCGCCCGGGTGCTGCTGGTCGACGCGGAGGTGGCCCGCTTCCTGGCCACGGTGGCCGGCGGGCGGGTCGTCGCCGACCCGGTGCTGGTGAAGGTGCGCTAGACCTCGATCACGGTGGGCACGATCATCGGGCGGCGCCGGTACCGGTCGGACACCCAGCGGCCGACCACCCGGCGCACCGCCTGCGCCAGCCGGTGCGGCTCGACCGCGCCGTCCCCGGTGACCCGCTCCAGCTCCGCGGTGATCAGCTCCAGCACCGGCTCGAACGCGACCGGGTCGTCGGAGAAGCCGCGCCCGGAGATCACCGGGCTGCCCAGCACCTTGCCGTTGACCGAGTCGACCACCACGGTGATGGCGATGAAGCCCTCGTCGCCGAGGATGCGCCGGTCCTTCAGCGACTCCTCGCGGACGTCGCCGACCGCCAGCCCGTCGACGTACACGTAGCCGCAGTCGACCTTGCCGGTGATCGAGGCGACGCCGTCGACCAGGTCGACCACCACGCCGTCGTCGGCGAGCACCACCCGGTCGGCCGGCACCCCGGTGAGCTCGGCGAGCTTGCCGTGCGCGCGCAGGTGCCGCCACTCGCCGTGCACCGGCAGCACGTTGCGGGGCTTGGTCGCGTTGAGCAGGTAGAGCAGCTCGCCGGCCGGGGCGTGCCCGGACACGTGCACCATCGCGACTTCCTTGTGCACGACGCTGGCGCCCTCCCGGGCCAGCCCGTTGATCACCCGGTAGACCGCGGTCTCGTTGCCCGGCACCAGGGACGAGGCGAGGATCACCGTGTCCTCCGGCTCGATCCGGACCTGCTGGTGCTCCCGGTTGGCCATCCGGGCCAGCGCGGACAGCGGCTCGCCCTGGGAGCCGGTGGAGATCAGCACCACCTTCGACGCCGGCATCGCGGCCGCCTCGTCCAGCGAGACCATCAGCCCCGGCGGCACGTGCAGCAGGCCGAGGTCGCGGGCGACGCCCATGTTGCGCACCATCGACCGGCCGACGAAGGCGACCGACCGGCCGTGCGCGGCGGCCGAGTCGAGCACCTGCTGGACCCGGTGCACGTGCGAGGCGAAGCAGGCCACGATCACCCGCCGGGTGGCGCCCCGGATCACCGAGTCGAGCACCGGGCCGATGCTGCGCTCCGGGGTGACGAAGCCGGGCACCTCGGCGTTGGTGGAGTCGGCCAGCAGCAGGTCGACGCCCTCGGTGCCGAGCCGGGCGAAGCCGCCGAGGTCGGTCAGCCGGCCGTCCAGCGGCAGCTGGTCCATCTTGAAGTCGCCGGTGTGCAGCAGCAGCCCGGCCCGGGTCCGGACGGCGAGCGCCAGCGAGTCCGGGATCGAGTGGTTGACCGCGAAGAACTCGCAGTCGAAGGGGCCGAGCCGCTCCCGCTGCCCGGCCTCCACGGTCAGCGAGTACGGCTCGATGCGGTGCTCGCGCAGCTTCGCCTCGACCAGCGCGAGGGTGAAGCGGGAGCCGACCAGCGGGAGGTCCCGCTTCTCCCGCAGCAGGTACGGCACGCCGCCGATGTGGTCCTCGTGGCCGTGGGTGAGCACCACCGCCTCGACCGCGTCCAGCCGGTCCCGGATCCAGCTGAAGTCCGGCAGGATCAGGTCGACGCCGGGCTGCTCCTCCTCCGGGAAGAGCACCCCGCAGTCGACGATGAGCAGCCGGCCGGCGTGCTCGAGGACGGTCATGTTGCGGCCGATCTCGCCCAGCCCGCCGAGCGCGACGACCCGCAGGCCGTCGACCGGCAGCGGCGGCGGCGGGCCCAGCTCCGGGTGCCGGCTCACTGTGCCCGCTCCTCGGACAGGGAACCAGGCACTCCACCGACGACCGCGCCGGCGCGCGGGGCAGCCGGGCGGCGGGCCCTCGTCGCTCCCCGCTCGCGCTGCGAGCCCTCGCGCTCGCTCATGCGTCGGCCGGCAGCGTGACGCCGGCGGCGGCCAGATCGGTGCGCAGCGTCTCCACCTGCTCGTCGGTGGCGTCCACCAGCGGCGGGCGGACCGGTCCGCCGGGCAGCCCGGCCAGTCGCAGCGCGGCCTTGGTCAGGATGACCCCCTGGGTCCGGAAGAAGCCGCTGAAGGCCGGGAGCAGCGCCCGGTGCCCGGCGAGCGCGCCGGCGACGTCGCCCCGCTCGTACGCGATGATCATGTCCTTGGTCCGCGCGCCGACGAGGTGGGTCGGCACGCCGACGACGCCGACGCCGCCGATCGACAGCAGCGGCAGGGTCACCTTGTCGTCCCCCGAGTAGTAGGCCAGGTCGGTGCGGGCGAGCACCCAGGCGCTCGCCTCCAGGTCGCCCTTGGCGTCCTTGACCGCGACGATCCGGGGGTGGTCGGCGAGCCGGACCAGGGTCTCGGTCTCGATCGGGGTGCCGGTCCGCGCCGGGATGTCGTAGAGCATCGCGGGCAGGCCGGTCGCGTCGGCCGCGGCCCGGAAGTGGGCGAGCAGGCCGGCCTGCGGGGGGCGGTTGTAGTACGGCGTGACGAGCAGGACGCCGGCCGCGCCGGCCTTCTCCGCCGACTGGGCCAGGTGCACGGTGTGCGCGGTGTCGTTGGTGCCGACGCCGGCCACCACCGCGGCCCGGTCGCCGACGGCCTCGACCACCGCCCGCAGCAGCCGGTCCTTCTCCTCGTCGGTGGTGGTCGGCGACTCGCCGGTGGTGCCGCTGATCACCAGCCCGTCGTTGCGCTCGACGTCGACCAGGTGAGTGGCCAGCCGCTGCGCGCCGTCCAGGTCGAGCTCGCCGCCCGGCGTGAACGGCGTCACCATCGCGGTGAGCAGGCGCCCGAACGGGGCCCGGTCTTCCGGCTGCGTCATGCGCTCAAACTACCCGGCCGGCTCTGGTCACCCTTCGGTGACCAGGGGGGAGCTGGCGACCTCGGTGCCGTCGTCGAGGGTGGCCACGGCGAAGTCGGCGAACGCGTTGGGCGCGACCCGCTGCAGCTCGCGCAGGCAGCCGACGGCGAGCTCGCGGATCTCCACGTCGGCGTGCTCGGTGGCCCGCATCGCGACGAAGTGCCGCCAGGCCCGGTAGTTGCCGGTCACCACGATCCGGGTCTCGGTCGCGTTGGGCAGCACCGAGCGGGCCGCCTGCCGGGCCTGCTTGCGCCGCAGCGTGGCGTTGCCCACGTCCGCGAAGCGCTTCTCCAACCCCTCCAGCAGCTCCGTGTACGCCCGCAGCGACGCCTCCGTCGCCTCGACGAACTTCGCGTGCAGCTCCGGGTCGGACGCGATCACGTCCGGCTCGACCATGCCGGCGTCCCGCTCCGGGACGTACCGCTGGGAGAGCTGGCTGTACGAGAAGTGCCGGTGCCGGATCAGCTCGTGGGTGAGCGACCGGGACACCCCGGTCAGGTAGAAGGTGACCGTGCCGTGCTCCAGCACGGACAGGTGGCCGACCTCGAGGATGTGCCGCAGGTAGCCGGCGTTGGTCGCGGTCCGCGGGTTGGGCTTGGACCAGGACTGGTAGCAGGCCCGCCCGGCGAACTCGGCCAGCGCCTCGCCGCCGCCCGCGTCGGTGGACCAGGGCACGTCGTCCGGCGCCTCGAAGTGCGTCCACGCGATGGCCCGGACCCGCAGCGGCTCGATCCCCGACATGGCGGCAGCCTACGTCCTGACCGGCGTGGAGTCGGCGACCCGCGGGGTGGGATCAATTTGGCATGTGACGGACATTACGGATAGTTTGCGCATCGCGTCCGGACGGACGGCATCGGCAACCATCCCCGCGAGAGGTTCAGTGACGTGGCCAACCCGACCCTTCCCGGAGCGCAGTTCGGCACGGCGCCCGCCACCACGGTGCCGAAGTCGGTGCGCACCGCGACCCTGCTGATGTATGGGCTGCTCGCCGTCTTCGTGCTGCGGACGATCGTGACGATCGCCGCCCACGACGCGCTGCTCGACGCCTTCGCGGCGGACCGCGGCTACGACCAGGACACCGAGTTCGGTCAGTTGGCCACCGAGAACGCGGCGCCGGCGTACACCGCGATCGCCGTGATCTCGCTGCTGCTCTTCGGCGGCCTGCTGCTGCTCGCCGCGCTCTTCGTGCCCAAGGCCGCCGGGTGGGCGCGCATCGTGGCGACGGTCATCGCCGCCTTCAACCTGCTCGGCCTGGCCGTCGTGGTCGCCCAGCCGGCCCCGGTCTGGTACAAGGTCTTCGGGATCGCCGCCGGCCTGCTGGCCCTGGGCATCGTCGTCCTGCTCTACCGGTCGGACGCGAACGCGTTCTTCCGCCGGACCCGGCCCGCGGAGCTGCGCGGCTGACCACCCGGGACGTGCGGCCGGCCCGGACCGTGCCGGGCCGGCCGCCAGGGCGGTGATCCGCCGCTCAGCCGGGCGAGGCGCCCGGGCTGGTGAACGGCGTCGGGGGCGGGACCGTGGCCAGCAGGTCGCGGGTGGTCTCCAGGCCCCACTCGTCCAGCGCGGCGAGCCGGTCGCTGGACCCGCGCAGCCCGCCGTAGCGGCGGACGTGCCCGGCCCAGTCGGCGCGCCGCTCCACCTCCGGCCGGGCGACCAGGCAGTCCGGATCGTTCACCCAGAAGCGGCCGTGCTGGTACGCCCGCGCCACCCCGTTGAGCACCGCGGTGCGCTGGGACGGCTGGGTCATCTCCCCGCCCGCCGGCTCGTAGTGCAGCGCGATGTCCGGGCTCACCCGCATCGCGTCCACCAGCCCGACCGAGGGCAGGATCGGCGCGCCGCAGCCGAGCAGGTAGGCGTCGCCGATGGCGGCCCGGATCGCCCGCACGCCGTCGGTGTACGCCATCACCCCCGGCCAGTCGACGTGCCGGCGGCCGGGCGCCGCGGCCGCGTACACGAAGTCGATCTTGAAGAAGTCGAAGCCGTACCCGGCCAGGGTGCCGAAGACCTCGGTCAGCCAGTCGAGCGCGCCGGGGTGGGTGGTGTCCAGGGCGTACAGGTCCTGGCCCCAGTTGTGGCCGGCGCTGGCCGGCGGGCCGTCCGGATGGGCGCCGCCGACCAGCCACTCCGGGTGCCGGCGGGCGACCTCGGAGCGGGCGCCGACCAGGAACGGGGCGACCCAGATGCCGGCCCGCCGGCCCCGGTCCCGGATCCGGCCGACCAGCTCGGGCAGCGACGCGAACCGGTCGGACAGCGTCAGCCAGTCCCCCAGCTCGGCCTGGTAGCCGTCGTCCAGCTGCACCACGTCCACCGGCAGGTCGAGCCGGTCCATGGCGTCCAGGTTTTCCACCATGTCGGCTTCGGTGACCTCGGTGTAGTAGTGGTACCAGGAGCACCAGATGGTCGGCGCCGGCCGCAGCGGGCCCACCCCGGCGGCGGCCGCGACGCCGTCGGCCCAGGCGGCCAGCGCCGCCGGCAGCCCGCCGGCGTGGGTGCTCTCCAGCACCGGGCCGTCCGCGCTGACCACCAGCCGGTCACCGCGCCGCTCGGCCCGGATCTCCGGCACCGCGGTCGCCGGGTCGGCGGCCGACCACAGCCGGACCGGCCCGCCGGTGCCCGGGTCGACCGCGAGCAGCCCCTCGCCGGCGAAGCCCGGGTGCAGCCCGGCCGGGTCCTTGTAGTTCATCGCGAAGAAGACCGGGTCGTGGCCGCGCCACGGCTGCTGGTCCACCCGGTACGCCGAGGTCGGCGACCAGGACTGCCAGCCCTCCTCGTGCACCAGGGCCCGCGCCGGGTCGATCTCGACCTCGGCGAGTGGCTGCTGCCCGCTGCTCGTTCCCGGCATGGGAGCGAGGCTTCCACACCCGCGTAGGCTGCGCCCGGGCGGCCGGGCAGGAGGGACAGCGGGCATGGCGGACGAGGACGAGGCCACGCGGCGGCGGGCCCGGGGCGGCATGCGGTGGGGGCTGCTCACCCTCGGCTTCCTGGCGATCGCGCTGACCTGCATCCTGGTGTCCAACAGCCAGGGGCGCTACACCGCGCTGACCGGGCTCGGCCTGCTGGTCGGCTTCGCCGGCGCCGGCTACTGCAGCTACCGCGGCCTCAAGACCTCCACCTGGCTGCCCAGGTAGTCAGCAGGCCGACAGCTGGACGGCGGTGCCGCTCCACTCGTACGCGGTGCCGGTCCAGGCCAGCCGCAGCCGGATGCTCGGCGGGTCGCCGCTGCGGTCCAGGCCGAAGACGAGCACGTCGACGCCCTGCCACTCCCGCCGCGGCGCGAGGGTGAGCGTGTAGCGGTCCGGCCGGGCGCAGTAGCGGCCCAGCACGAGCAGCGCGGAGCGCTGCGCGGTCGCCCGGCCGGGCGGTCCGGCCGGCGGCAGGGTGCCGCGGACGAACCAGCCCGCGTGCGTGGGCGGCGGGATCGGCACCCGCCCGGGCAGCGGGTCGGGCAGCCGGCCGGGCGGCCGGTCGTTCGGCGGGACCGGCGCTGCCGCGACGTCGCCGCCACGGATCACCGGATCGCTGACCAGACCGGCACCGGACCGCAGCACGGCCAGCGTGCCCGCCACGGCGAGCACCCCGACCACGCCGAGGAACCGCCGTGACCGCCAGCCCGGCCACGACCCGGCCGCGCGGAGCCGGGACAGCGCTCGGCGCAGCCGTCCCCGGCCCGGCGGGAAGCCCGCCGGCCGCGGTGCCGAGGGCCCCGAGCTGAGGACGTCCACGCCGTGCTCCCGGACCCGGGTGGCCCCGCCCGGCGAGGGGCGGGGCCACCCGGCCCGGCTCCTCAGCCCTTGACCGCGCCCGCGGTGAGCCCGCGGACGAAGAACCGCTGCAGCGCGAGGAACACGACCAGCGGCACGATCATGCTCAGGAACGCGCCGGCGGTGACCAGCTGCCAGCCCTGCTGCTGCGCGCCGACGAGCCCCGCGACCGCCACGGTGAGCACCTCCTTCTCCCCGGGACCGAGGAAGATGAGGGCGACCAGGAGGTCGTTCCAGGTCCACAGGAACTGGAAGATCGCGAACGACGCCAGCGCCGGCACCGACATCGGCACGATCAGCCGCCAGAAGGTCTGGTAGTGCGTCGCCCCGTCGATCTTCGCCGACTCGATCACTCCGCGCGGCAGCGTCGACATGTAGCCGCGCAGGATGAAGATCGCCAGCGGCATGCCGAACGCGGCGTGGGCCAGCCAGACCGAGGCGAACGTGCCCTGCAGGCCGAGGTTGCCGTAGATCTTCAGCAGCGGCACCAGCGCCACCTGCAGCGGCACCACCAGCAGGCCCACGATCAGGATGAAGAAGAAGTCCCGACCGGGGAACTGCATGAAGGTGAACGCGTACGCCGCGAAGGCCGCGATCATGATCGGGATGACCGTCGCGGGCAGGCTCACCACGAGGCTGTTGAGGAAGGCGTTGCGGCCGCCCTCTTCCAGCACCTGCGAGTAGTTGTCGAGCGTCCAGTCGCCGAACGGTTTGGTGATGACCGTCCACCAGCCGGTCGTCAGCGCCGCCTCGGGGGTGCGGAACGACGTGATGAGCAGGCCGATGGACGGGACCAGCCAGAGGAAGCAGACGATGGTCAGCGTGATCCAGGCGAACCAGCCGCCCCGCCGGCGGGCCTTCCGCGGCCCGCCCTGGGGGCGGTCGTCCTGGAAGTCCTCGACTGCGGCCGCGCCACCCGGCTGCACTGTGCCGGTGCTGGTCATCGCGACGCCTCCTCGGCCCGGAAGTTGCGCACCTGGTAGATCATGACCGGAATCACCGCGATCATGAGCATGACCACGATGGCCGCCGCCTTGCCGGCATCACCGTTGGTGATCAGCTCGTTGAAGAAGCGCACCGCGATCACGTTGGTGTTGAAGTTGCCGCCGGTCATCACGTACACGACGTCGAAGATCTTCATGACCCCGATCAGCACGGTGATGAAGACCGTGACGATGGAGCCCCAGATCTGCGGGACGACCACCCGGAAGAAGGCCTGCCGCTCGTTCGCCCCGTCGATCCGGGCCGCTTCGAGCGTGTCCTCGGGAACCCCCTTGATCGCCGCGGACAGCAGGACCATGGCGAAACCGGTCTGCCCCCAGATCAGAATGATCATGAGCATGAACGTGTTGAGCCTGAGCGTGTCCTGCTGGAGCCAGGCGACGGGATTCCCGCCGAGCGCCGTCCAGACCGCGTTCTGCAGGCCGATCTGGGTCTCGCCCTCCGGCCGCACCTCGTAGACGAAGCGCCAGATGGCGGCCATGGCCACGCCGCTGATCGCCATGGGCAGGAAGATGAGCGTCTTCGAGACCCGCTCGCCGCCGCCGCTGAGCCGGTCGGCGAGCACTGCCACGGCCAGGCCGAGGACGACCACGAAGGTCGGCACGATCGTGATCCAGAGCAGCGTGTTGACCAGCGTGATCTGGAAGTCCTTCTCACCGATCAGGTCGGTGTAGTTCTCCAGGCCCACCCACTGGGTGGTGGTCGCGTTCGCGAAGCTGTAGATGACCGTCTGGATCGCGGGGTAGACGAGGAACAGGCCGATCGCGGCCAGCGCGGGGAGGATGTAGAGGTACGGCTTGAGCCGCTCCTCCCACTTCTCCGGCAGCCGCTCGGCGATGAAGTTGAGCACCCAGTAGAGCACGAGGGCGCCGACCACACCGCCGACGACCGCCAGCAGGGCGTTGATCACCTTGATCACTGACGCGCTCCTTTCTGGCTTCCGGGGAAGCCGGTGAGCCCGACCGGGAGGCGCGCGGCGGAGGGCCGCGCGCCTCCCGGGTCAGGGCGTCAGCTCGGCCAGCTCTCCTCGATCTCCTTGAGGGCGGTGTCCAGGTCCTTCTGGCCGCTGACCCACGCGACCATGCCCTTCCAGAAGCTGCCGGAGCCGACCGCGCCCGGCATCTGGTCGGAGCCGTCGAACCGGAAGACCGTCGCCTTGGCGCCCAGGTCGGCGATCTGCTGGGTCAGCTTGGACTTGTAGGTGGTGACGTCGTAGTCCTTGCGCGGCGACAGGAAGCCGGCGGTCTCGCTCCAGCCCTTGTAGTCGGGGCCGGTGAGGAACGCCATCACCTGCTTGGTGTCGTCGTCCTTGCCGTTGAAGACCGCGGCCAGGTCGCCGCCGCCGAGCATCGGCTTCTCCTCGGCCGTCTTGCCCGGGTACTGGAAGACGCCGACCTGGTTGTCGATGTCGGCCACGATGTTCTTCGGGAAGAAGCCGCTCTGGGTGATGAAGTTGCCCTGCCGGTGCAGGAAGCAGCGCGGCGGGCTGGCGAACATCGGGTTCGCCGAGGTGGCGAACGCGGTGCTCACCGTCTGCTTGCGGCCGCCGAAGACGTTGCCGTCGGCCAGCACGAGGCTCTCGAACGACTCCGCGGCCGTCTTGACCGCCGGGTCGTCGAACGGGATCTCGTGGTTGACCCACTTGTCGTAGGTCTCCGGACCCGCCTCGAGCAGGACGTTGTTCTCGAGCCAGTCGGTGGCCACCCAGCCGGTCGCGGCCGAGGACTCCATGCCCATGCACCACGGGACGGTGCCGTCGGTCTTGATCTTGTTCGACAGGTCGGTGAGCTCCTGCTGCGTGGTCGGGGCCTTGTAGCCCTTGGCCTCGAACGCCGGCTTCGGGTAGAAGACCAGGCTCTTGAGGTTGTACGAGATCGGGGCGCCGTAGATCTTCCCGTCCACCAGGCCGGCGTCCAGCGTGCCGGGCACGTAGTCGGCCTTGAGCTTCTCGACGTCGAGCTGGGTGCCGAGCTCGGTCATCTTGCCCTGCTTGACGAAGTCCTTGAGGATGCCCGGCTGCGGGAACAGCGCGATGTCGGGCAGGTTGTTCGCCCGGACCCGGGTCCGGATCAGGGTGTCGAACGACTGCGACGCCTCGGTGAACTTGATCTTGATGCCGGAGGTGTTCTGGAACTCCTGCAGCGACTGCTGGAAGCCCTTCGACTGGTCACCGCCGAAGCCGAAGACGATCTCGACCTGCTTGTCGCCGGAGGTGGTGCCACCACCGCCGCCGCTCCCGCCGCCCTCCTCGCTGAGGCACGAGGTAGCCGCGAGCGCCAGTACCGCCGCCGCCACCGAGACCCGCCGAAGGGACCTGGACCTGCCCATACCCGCTCCTGTTCGTTCGTCGTCCGTGCTACGACTCCCACGCCCCCGGTGCGCCGCTCCGAGCGGACCCGGCCACGCTGCCGTGTCGCGTCGCGGCCGCGGCAACGCGGCCGAAACGAATGCCCTCTGCCCGTTCGGGCACACGATCATGCACCCCTCGGCCGCCGCGGCAACCACCCACCCGGCGGGATCGCACCGCAGCGGCCGCACCCGATGGGGTGCGTACCCGCGCGCCGATCAGCATGGACCCTCCCCGCACCGCGGTCACCTCGGCGGCATCTTCCGGTCACGAGCGTGCGGCTCACCCTTGCACACGGGTGTGCCCCAGGCCACATTCATCATGGCACCGTTTTCACGCTGTGACCTGGGGAGAGAACGGGCCGCGGGAGGCGTGGTGGGCACCGGCGCGACGAGGCGAGGGCAGGCCGGCATCATCGATGTCGCGCGACGCGCCGGAGTGTCGCCTTCGACCGTTTCCAGGTCGTTGCGCGGCTCGGCGAAGGTGTCCGCGCAGACCCGGGACCGGGTGCTGCGGGCGGCCGCCGAGCTGCGCTACGTGCCCTCCCCGGCGGCGTCCCGGCTGGCCTCCGGCCGGACCGGCGCGATCGGCGTGGTGGTGCCGTTCGCGTACCGGTGGTTCTTCACCGAGGTGCTCACCGGCCTGGAGGGGCCGCTGCGCGAGGCCGGGTACGACGTGCTGCTCTACAACGTCGGCGACCCGGACCGGCGGGCGCGGTTCTTCGAGGCGATGCCGATGCGCCGCCGGGTGGACGCCGTCATCGCCGTCGCCTCCTGGTTCAGCCCGGCCGAGCGGGAGGCGCTGCACGCGCTGGGGGTGCCGCTGGCGGTGGTCGGCGGGCACGTGCCCGGGTTCCCCCGGGTCGGCATCGACGACGCGGCCGGCGCCCGGACCGCGGTCCGCCACCTGCTGCTGCTCGGCCACCGGGACGTCGCGATGATCTCCGGCGACCCGCACGACGCCTTCGGCCGGATGACCACGTCGGCCCGGCGGGCCGGCTTCGAGGCGGCGCTGGCCGAGGCCGGCGCCCCGGGCCGGCCGGACCGGGTGGTGTGCGAGCCGTGGGGGGTGACCGGCGGGCGGCGCGCGATGGAGCAGCTGCTGGCCCGCCGCCGGCTGCCCACCGCGGTCTTCGCCGAGTCCGACGAGATGGCGCTCGGCGCCCTGCAGACGCTGCGCCGGGCCGGGCTGGCGGTGCCCGGCCGGGTGTCCCTGATCGGCTTCGACGACCACGAGATGGCCGCCGCCGGGGACCTGACCACGGTGGCCCAGCCGGTCCGCCGGCAGGGCGAGCTGGCCGCCCGGCTGCTGGTCGAGGTGCTCGCCGGCGGCACCCCCGACGGCGGCGAGGTGCTGCTGCCGACCCGGCTGGTGGTCCGCGGCAGCACCGGCCCGCCGGACCCCGCTGCCGTGGTCGACTGACAGCGTTTTCGCTAGCGTCCGGGGGTGGCCGACCTCCGCTCGCACCCGGAGCGGCGGCAGCGTGCGGCCACCCTGCTGGCCGGCCTGCTGCCGGAGGTGCGGGCCCGGGCGCGGGAGCGGCTGGGCGACCTGGAGGGTGAGGCGTTCGCCGCCCGGCTGGAGCAGGTGCACCTCGACGTCGTCGAGCCGTTGGACCAGCTCTTCGGCGCCCGGACGGACGTCGCCACGCTGGTCGCCGACCTGGTCGGCGACGTGCTGGCGGCGGCCGTCGAGCGGCCGCTGCCGCTGCGCCTGCTGGACCGGCGGCGGGAGGTCGACCCGGGCTGGTTCCAGCGGTCCCGGATGGTCGGCTACGCCTGCTACGCGGACCGGTTCGGCGGCACCCTGGCCGGCGTCCGGCAGCGGCTGGACTACCTGACCGAGCTCGGCGTCACGTACCTGCACCTGATGCCGCTGCTGGCCCCGCGGGAGGGGCCCAACGACGGCGGCTACGCGGTGGCCGACTACGAGGCGGTGGACCCGCGGCTGGGCACCATGGCCGACCTGGAGGAGCTGGCCGCCGACCTGCACGGGCGCGGGGTCGCGCTGTGCGTGGACCTGGTGCTCAACCACACCGCCCGGGAGCACGAGTGGGCCCGCCGGGCGGCCGCCGGCGACCCGGCGTACCGGGACTTCTACCTGGTCTTCCCGGACCGGACCGAGCCGGACGCGTACGAGCGGACGCTGCCGGAGATCTTCCCGGACATCGCCCCGGGCAGCTTCAGCCACGTCCCGGAGCTGGGCGGCTGGGTGTGGACCACGTTCAACGACTACCAGTGGGACCTGGACCACTCGAACCCGGCGGTGTTCCGGGCGATGCTCGGCACGATGCTGGCCCTGGCCAACCGCGGGGTGGACGTGCTGCGGCTGGACGCGGTGCCGTTCCTGTGGAAGCGGCTGGGCACCGACTGCCAGAACCAGCCCGAGGCGCACCTGCTGGTGCAGGCCTGGCGGGCGCTGACCCGGGTGGCCGCGCCGGGCCTGCTGTTCAAGGCGGAGGCGATCGTCGCGCCGGAGATGCTGGTGCAGTATCTCGGCGCGCACGACCGCTTCCGGCCGGAGTGCGACCTGGCCTACAACAACCAGCTCATGGTGCTGCTCTGGTCGTCGCTGGCGGCGCGGGACGCCCGGCTCGCGACCACCGCGCTGGCCCGGCTGCGGCCGGCGCCGGTCAGCACCGGCTGGGTCACCTACCTGCGCTGCCACGACGACATCGGCTGGGCGGTGTCGGACACCGACGCGGCCGCGGCGGGGCTGGGCGGCTTCGACCACCGGGTCTTCCTGGCCCGGTACTACGCCGGGGAGTTCCCCGGCTCGTTCGCCCGCGGCGCGAAGTTCCAGGAGACGCCGTGGGGCGAGGCGCGGACGTCCGGGATGGCCGCGACGCTCTGCGGGATCGAGGCGGCGCTGGCCTCGGCGGACGCCGGCGAGCTCGACGCCGCGGTGCGCCGGCTGGAGACCCTCTACTCGGTGGTCTTCTCCTTCGGCGGGATCCCGCTGCTGTGGATGGGCGACGAGCTGGCGCTGCGGGACGACCGGGGCTGGGCCGGCGACCCGGCGCACGCCGGGGACAACCGGTGGCGGCACCGGCCGGCGATGGACTGGACCACGGCCGGGCGCCGGCACTCCCCCGGCACGCTGGAGGGCGAGGTCTTCGGCCGGCTCCGCCGGCTGGTCGACGCCCGGCGGTCCCAGCTGGCGCTGCGGGCCGGCGGGGAGACGGCGGTCTACGTCCCGGACGACCCGCACGTCCTGGCGTACCGGCGGCGGCACGAGCGCAGCGCCCCGCTGCTCGCGCTGGCCAACTTCAGCGACGGCTGGCAGTCGGTGGACCTCGGGCTGGTCGCGGCCGCCGGCCTCGTCGAACCCGAGCACGTGCACTCCACCCGGGGGCGGCTGGACGTGGGCGAGGGACGCCTGCACCTGCCACCCTGGGGTTTCAGCTGGTTGACGAACAGGTAGAGGGTGCGCAGAGTGTGCGCACCACAGGTCAGACCCGGGTGAGGAGCAGCGGCATGGCTGAGGTTCAGTACGTCGAGGCGTCGAGGATCTATCCGGGGAACCCGCCGGTGAAGGCGGTGAAGAATCTGAATCTGGATGTCGCTGATGGCGAGTTTCTGGTGTTGGTGGGGCCGTCGGGGTGTGGGAAGTCGACGGCGTTGCGGATGTTGGCGGGGTTGGAGGATGTGGATGAGGGGGAGATCCGCATCTCGGGTAAGGATGTGTCGCGTCGGCCGCCGAAGGATCGGGACATCGCGATGGTGTTCCAGAATTATGCGTTGTATCCGCATATGACGGTGGCGGACAACATGGGGTTCGCGCTGAAGCTGGCCGGGGTCAACAAGACCGAGCGGGAGCAGAAGGTGCGGGAGGCGGCGCAGCTGCTGGATCTGGAGCGGTATCTGGATCGGAAGCCGAAGGCGCTCTCGGGTGGGCAGCGGCAGCGGGTGGCGATGGGCCGGGCGATCGTCCGGTCGCCGGCGGTGTTCTTGATGGATGAGCCGTTGTCGAACCTGGACGCGAAGTTGCGGGTGGAGACGCGGGCGAACATCGCCGCGTTGCAGGCCCGGTTGGGGACCACGACGATCTACGTGACCCATGACCAGGTCGAGGCGATGACGATGGGGCATCGGGTCGCGGTGCTCAAGGACGGGGTGTTGCAGCAGGTCAACACTCCGCGGTCGTTGTATGACAAGCCGGGTAACGCGTTCGTGGCCGGGTTCATCGGCTCGCCGGCGATGAACCTGAAGACCGTCCCGGTCGCCGACGGCGCGGCCAAGCTCGGGCCGCTGGCGGTGCCGCTGCCCCGCGGCACCGCCGAGGGCCTGTCCCAGGTCACGCTGGGGGTGCGGCCGGAGGCGTTCTCGGTGGCCACCGACGGGCAGGACGGCCTGCCGCTGCGGGTCGACCTGGCCGAAGAGCTCGGCGCCGACGCCTACGTCTACGGCACCGCCGCCCTCGAAGGCGGCGAGGAGCAGATGGTCGTGCGGGTCGACGGCAAACAGGTCCCCCACCTCGGCGACACCATGCACCTGGTCGTCGACCCCTCCGCCCTCCACCTCTTCCACCCCGAAACCGGCGAACGCCTCAGCGACTGACCGACTCCCACGAGGGCCGGCACCCCCACCCGGGGCGCCGGCCCTCGTGCTGTGCGCAGCTGGCGCTTGACTGATGTCGCTGATGACGTCATAGTGACGTCATGGACCTCACCCCGTACGTCGAAGGTCTCCGCCGGGACCTGCTGACCGCCGCCGCCGCCGGCACCGACGAGACCCGGCGGACGGCCGAGCTGCTCACCGCCGCGCTGGACCCGGCGATCCGGCTCGCGATCCTCGACGCGCTCAGCGCGGCCATGGCTGACGTCACCGCGGCGCTGCCGGGCGTCACCGCCGAGCTCCGGATGCACGGCCGCGAGCCGCGCATCGCGGTGGACACCGTCGAGCCGGAGCCGGCCGCGCCGCCGCCGGCCACCGAGGAGGCCGACGGCACCGCCCGGGTGACCCTCCGGCTGCCCGAGTCGGTCAAGGCCCGCACCGAGGACGCCGCCACCCGCGAGGGCGTGTCCGTCAACTCCTGGCTGGTCCGCGCCGTCGTCCAGGCGCTGGAGGCCCCCCGCGCCGGCTCCGTCCGCGTCGGCCGCCGGATCACCGGCTACGCCCGCGGCTGACCCCCGACCCCTGACGAGGAGATTTCGATGAAGAAGACCTTCCCGACCCCGAAGCCGCTGGACCTGCTGGTCCGCAACGCCGCCGGCACCATCGACGTCACCGCCGCCGATGTCGCGGAGAGCACCGTCGAGGTGCTCCCGATCGACTCCAGCGGAGAGTCGGCCGAGGCGGCCGAGCAGACCACCGTCGAGCTGAGTGGCGACCGGCTCGCCGTCGAGGTGCCGGAGCGGCGCGGCCTGCTCGGCTTCCGGACCCACAAGGTGGCGGTCCGGGTGACCGTGCCGACCGGGTCCTCGGTGGTCGCCAAGGCGGCGTCGGCCGGCGTCACCTGCGCCGGCCGCTTCGGCGCGGTCACCGTGCACGTCGCCAGCGGCGACGCCACCATCGACGACGTGGACGGCGACGTCGAGCTGCACGCGGCCAGCGGCCGGCTGCGGCTGCGCTCCGGCGGCCGGGTCACCGCGCACACCGCCTCCGGCAAGGTGGAGATCGGCTCCGCGGGCGGCGACGTCGAGGTGCACGCGGCCAGCGGCGAGGTGCGCATCGGCGTGGCCGAGGCGTCGGTCCGGGTGAAGACGGCGTCCGGCAAGGTGGCGATCGGCGAGGCGCAGCGGGGCACGATCGAGCTGAACGCGGCCTCCGGCGACCTGCGCGTCGGCGTCCGCTCCGGGGTGGTCGCCCACCTCGACCTCAACACGATCAGCGGCAAGGTCCGCTCCGAGCTGACGGTCGAGGACAGCCAACCGGCCGACGGGGCGCCGCTGGAGATCCGGGCCCGCACGGTCAGCGGCGACCTGATCGTGACCCCGGCCGCGGCCCGCTGATCCGCCGGCCCGCCCCGGGCCGGCCGCTCCCTCCCCCTCAGCTCGCCGCGGCCACCGCCGCGGCGAGCCGGGGGGCGAGGTCGCCGCGAGGCTCGACCACCACGGCGTCCAGCCCCAACCAGCCGGCCATCAGCGCCAGCTCCTCGGCCAGCTCCGCGGCCACGTCCGGCGGCGGGGTCGGATGCTCCGCGTACGCCCCGCGGACCAGCAGCCGCCGCCCGGCCCGGTCGGCCTTGAGGTCGACCCGGCCGACCAGCGACTCCCCCAGCAGGAACGGGAGCACGTAGTAGCCGAACACCCGCTTCGCGGCCGGAGTGTAGATCTCGATCCGGTAGCGGAAGTCGAAGAGCCGCTCCGTCCGCGCCCGCTCCCAGACCAGCGAGTCGAACGGCGACAGCAGCGCCCGGCCGCTCACCCGGCGCGGGATCCGCGCCCCGGCCCACAGGTAGGCCGGGTCGGCCCAGCCGTCCACCCGCACCGGCAGCAGCTCGCCGGCCTCGACCAGCTCCAGCGCCCGCTCCCGGGTGTTGTCGACCCGGAGCCGGAAGTAGTCGGCGAGATCCTTCACCGTCGCCACCCCGAGCGACCGCGCGGACACCCGGACCAGCTCCCGGCGCGCGTCCGCCTCCGGCGGGGTGGGCAGCGAGAGCACGTCCGGCGGGATCACCCGCTCGGCCAGGTCGTAGAGCCGCTCGAAGTGCGGCCGCCCGGCGGTGGCCACCTCCCCGGCCCCGAAGAGGTATTCCAGGGCCACCTTGCCGTCCGACCAGTTCCACATCTGGCCCGGGCGGTTGGGGCGGGCCTCGCCGGTCACCCCGGCTCCGATCGGCCCCTTCGCCGCCACCAGCGCCCGCACCTCGTCGACCAGCTCGGGCCGTCGCTGCAGGCTGGTCGCGTGCCGGTTTGCCTCCATCCGCCACCGCAGCGCGGGCTGCAGCGGCAGCGAGATCAGCGACGCGGCGTGCCCCCAGTATTCGAACAGCTCGGCCCGCGGCCCCCAGGACAACCGGTCCAGCAGCTCGCGCGGGTAGGGCCCGAGCCGGGCGAAGACCGGCAGGTAGTGGGACCGGCTCAGCACGTTGACCGAGTCGATCTGGAGCTGGCCGAGCCGGTCGAGGACGCGGCGCAGGTGCCGCGCGTCGACCCGCCCGGCCGGGCGCGGGTCGGCCAGGCCCTGCGCGGCCAGGGCGATCCGGCGGGCCTGGTCGGCGGAGAGCGTCTCGCGAGCTGCCACGGGCCGGACTCTGCCAGAGCCCTCCGACAATTTTCAGCCCGGCACCACTGCCCCTTCGCGCGCCGCGGCCGCCGCGGCCAGCGCGGCCGTGGCCCGACGCTGGCGGCGGCTCTCCGCGGTCACCACCACGGCGATCGCGGCCAGCACCACCAGCCCGCCGGCCAGCGTGGACCCGGTCAGCCGCTCGTCCGCGATGAGCACCCCGAGCAGCACGGCCACCGCCGGGTTCACGTACGCGTACGTCGACACCAGCGACACCGGCGCGTTGCCGAGCAGCCACACGTACGCCGTGAACGCGACCAGGGAGCCGAAGACGATCAGGTAGCCCAGCGCGAGCCAGGACGTGCCGGACACCTCGGCGACGGAGAAGCCGCGCAGCTCGCCCACCGCCGGCGAGATCACCAGCAGCACCAGCCCGCCGGCCAGCATCTCGATGGTGGTGAGCGTCAGCGGGTCGGCCGGCACCGGCCGGCGGGTGACCAGCAGCGAGCCGATCGCCCAGGACAGCGAGGCGACCACGCACAGCCCCGCGTACGCCAGGTCGGTGTCGCCGGAGCTGCCGGGCAGGAAGATCAGCGCCACCCCGGCGAAGCCGAGCAGCACGCCGCCGCCGGTGGCCAGGCCGGGGCGGTCGCCGAGGCCGACCCGCAGCACCACGATCCACAGCGGGATGCAGGCCACCAGCAACGCCGCCAGCCCCGAGTCGACCCGCTGCTCGGCCACGCTGACCAGCCCGTTGCCGCCGCAGAGCAGCAGCACGCCGGACACCGCGGCCGTGGTGGCCTGGGTCCGGGTGACCCGCAGCGCGGCCCGGCCGCGGACCGCGGCCACGACGGCCAGCAGCACCAGCCCGGCGACCAGGAACCGCACCCCGGCGGAGAGCAGCGGCGGCATGGTCTCGATCGCGTACCGGATCCCCAGGTACGTCGAGCCCCACACCACGTAGACGATGGCGAGCGCGCCCCACACCCGGCCGCCGAGGGTCGCGGTCACGCGGCCACCCCCGCCGGGGCGGGCGCCGGCCGCACCGGCGCCCGGCCGGCCCGGGTGCGCTGGGTGGCCGCGGTCAGCACCAGCACCGCCAGCGCCGCGACCAGCGTCGCCGCGCCGACCTGCTCGCCGAGCAGCAGCGCGGCCCAGCCCACGGACAGCACCGGCTGGGCCAGCTGCAGCTGGCCGACCCGGGCCACCCCGCCCCGGGCGAGCCCGCGATACCAGGCCACGAAGCCGGCGAACGCGCTCACCACGCTCACGTACGCCAGCCCCAGCCAGGCGCCGGCGCTCGGCGCCGCGGGCGGGTGGAGGGCGAGCCCGGCGACAGCCACGGGCAGCACGACCGGCATACCCAACACCAACGCCCAGGCGATCACCTGCCATCCCGGCATCTCCCGGGCCAGTGCACCGCCCTCCGCGTACGCGACCGCCGCCGACGCGACCGCGGCCAGCAGCAGCAGGTCCGCGGGCCGGGGCGCGCCGGCCCCCTGCACCGCGGCGAAGACCAGCACGGCCGCCGCGCCGGCACCGGCGGTGAGCCAGAAGCCGAGCGGCGGCCGCTCCCCCGCCCGCAGCACCGCGACCACCGCGGTGGCCGCCGGCAGCAGCCCGATCAGCACCGCACCGTGCGCCGCGCCGACGCCCTGCAGCGCCAGCGCGGTGAAGACCGGGAAGCCGACGACCGCGCCGGCGGAGACCAGCAGCAGCCGGCGCACCTGCCGGGCGGACGGCCGCGGCGCCCGGGCCAGCAGCAGCGCGGCGACGGCGAGCAGCGCGGCCGGCGCGGCCCGGCCGATGCCGACGGTGAGCGGGCCGAAGGCGGGCAGCGCCCCGCGGGTGGCCGGCAGCGTCAGGCTGAAGGCCAGCACGCCGAGCCCGCCCCAGGCCAGGGCCGGGAACGGCACCCGGTCCGGCACGAAAGCGCTACTCTGATCTCTCATGAGCAACGGTAGCAGTACCGAGCGGGTGCTCGCCGACCTCCGCCGGCACGCGGCCGCGGGCCGGCCCGGCGACCTGCTGCCGTCGACCCGGGAGCTGGTGGCCCGGCTCGGGGTCGGGCCGGTCACGGTGTCCCGCGCGGTCGCCCGGCTCGCCGCCGAGGGCGTGCTGGTGTCCGAGCCCGGGCGGGGCACGTTCGTCGCGCCGCCGCGGCCGGGCGCCCCGGCCGAGCCGGCCGACTCCGGCTGGCAGACGGTCGCGCTGGCCGACCGCACGGTCGGCGCGGACGAGCTGCTCGAGCTGCTGGCGCCGCCGCAGCCCGGCGACACCGTGCTGGCCACCGGCTACCTGGACGCCGAGCTGCAGCCGACCCGGCTGCTCGCCGACGCGCTGGCCCGGGCCGCCCGCCGGCCCGGCGCGTGGAGCCGGCCGCCGCTGTCCGGGGTCCCCGAGCTGCGCGCCGCGCTGGCCGGGCTGTCCGGAGTGGACCCCGCCGACGTGCTGGTGGTGCCGGGCGGGCAGGCCGGGCTGTCCACCGCGCTGCGGGCGCTCGCGCCGCCCGGCTCGGCCGTGGTGGTGGAGTCCCCGGCGTACCTCGGGGTGCTGATCCTGGCCCGCTCGGCCGGCCTGCGCCCGGTGCCGGTGCCGGTGGACGCGGACGGCCTGCGGCCGGACCTGCTGGCCGAGGCGCTGGACCGGTCCGGGGCCCGGCTCGTCTACTGCCAGCCGTCGTACGCGAACCCGACCGGGTCGGTGATGCCGCCGGACCGCCGGGCGGCCGTGCTCGCCGCGGTCCGGGACGCCGGGGCGTTCCTGATCGAGGACGACTACGCCCGGCTGCTCGGCATCGCCGGCGACCCGCCGCCGCCGCTGGTGCTGGACGACCCGCACGGGCACGTGGTGCACCTGACCTCGCTGACCAAGCCGACCGCGCCGAGCATGCGGGTCGGCGCGCTGGTCGCCCGCGGGCCGGTCGCCGCCCGGCTGCGCACGCTGCGGGTGGTGGACGACTTCTTCGTGCCGGCGCCGCTGCAGGAGGCGGCGGTCGAGCTGCTCGCCGCCGCGGGCTGGCGCCGGCACCTGACCGGGCTGCGGCGCGCGCTCGGCAGCCGCCGGGACGCGCTGCTGGCCGGGCTGGCCCGGCACGCGCCGCAGCTGTGCGTGCCGCGGGTGCCGGACGGCGGGCTGCACCTGTGGACCCGGCTGCCGGACGGGGTCGGCGACGTCGAGGTGGCCGACCGGTGCGGCCGGCGCGGGCTGCGGGTCGGCGCCGGCACGCCGTACTTCGCCGGCGACCCGCCCGCCGCCCACCTCCGGCTGTCGTTCGCCGCGGAGCCGCCGGAGCGGCTGGTCGCCGGCGCCCAGGTGCTCGGCACGTGCTGGACGAGCTGACCAGGATGTAGGCATGCCCGTCCGCTGCCGGCCCGCGACAACGCGCCGGCCTCGCCGCTTCGCCGAGCGGTGCGGCATCCGCGCCGACGGCGCCAGCCGGACCTTCGCGGTCGGCGGGGCGGAGGTCGCCGCGAGGTGCGGTGCGGCTGCCGCGCCTAGGCGTGTCTCTCACCCCGCGGTGGATGCGGCGGCGTCCAGGCGTCGTCCGGCAAGCCGCCGACGGAGGAGTCCGACTACCGCCGTTGTATCGGCGGCGCACGCCAGACCGTCGCCGGTACGGCGTCTGGGCGTCGGAGGTCCCCGAGGTGCGGTACCGCTACCCCGCCTAGGGTGGGCGGGTGGCAGATGTGGGGGTCCGCGCCGCCGGGGCGGACGACGTGCCGGAGATCGCCCGGATCCAGGTGCTGACGTGGACGACCGCCTACCGGCCGTTCCTGCCGGAGGCCGTGCTGGCCGGGCTGACCGAGGAGCGGGCGGCCGGGGCCTGGGCGGCCGCGGTCGGCGCGCCGCCGCCGTACCGGGTGCTGGTCGCGTACGAGCAGGACTGGACGGTCGGCTTCGCCGCGATCGGGCCGTCCGGCGAGGAGGACGCCTCGCCCGGGGACGCGGCGGTCGCGGCGCTGCTGGTGGAGCCGCGCTGGGGCCGGCGCGGGCACGGCAGCCGGCTGCTCGCCGCCGCCGTCGACCACCTGCGCGCGGACGGGCTGACCCGGCTGGTCGCCTGGGTGCCGGAGGGCGACGGGGCCTCGGCCGCGTTCTACTCCTCGGCCGGCTGGGAGCGGGACGGGCTGGTCCGCACCCTGGAGGCGGACGCCGGCACCGTGCGGGAGGCCCGCTGGCACGTGTCGCTCGCGGAGGGGGCAGCGTGAGGTTCGAGGGGTTCCCGGAGCGGGCGCTGATCTTCTACGAGGGCCTGGAGGCGGACAACTCCAAGCCCTACTGGACCGACCACAAGGCCGTGTACGAGGAGTGCGTGCGGGCCCCGATGCTCGCGCTGCTGGCCGAGCTGGAGGCGGAGTTCGGCGAGGGCAAGCTCTTCCGGCCGTACCGGGACGTCCGGTTCAGCAAGGACAAGACGCCGTACAAGACCAACGCGGCGATCACGGTCGGGGACGGGCACGGCGCCGGGCGGTATCTGTCGCTCGGCGCGGACGGGCTCTTCGTCGGCGGCGGCTATTACCACACCGCGTCCGACCAGGTGGAACGGCTGCGCCGGGCGGTCGCCGACGACGTGCAGGGCCCGGCCCTGGAGCGGGTGCTGGCCGCGGCCGGGAAGGCCGGCTTCGCCCCGCACGGCGAGCGGCTCAGCCGGCTGCCGAAGGGCTACCCGGCCGACCACCCGCGGGCCGACCTGCTCCGGCACAAGTCGCTCACCCTGCACCGGCAGTGGGAGCCGGAGCCGTGGCTGCACACCCGGGCGGCGCTCACCCGCGTCCGCACGGCGTGGCGGGCCATCGGCCCGCTGACCGACTGGCTGGACACCAACGTCGGCGCCAGCACCCAGCCCCGCGAGCGCCGCTGACCCGACCCGGCCCTCAGGGCAGGATCAGGTGCACGTCGCCGAACTCGTGCCAGAGGTAGCCGCCGGCCAGCGCCGCCCGGTACGACTCGGCCAGCAGGCCGGGGTCGGCGATCGCGGCCAGCAGCCGCAGGTGCGAGGCCGCCGGCGGGTGCCAGCCGGTGAGCAGGCCGTCCACGGTGGACGGTGGGTCGGCCGGGGTGACGACCAGGTCGGTCCAGCCCTCGGTCCGACCGCTGCGGGCGGCCGACTCCAGCGCCCGCACCACGGTGGTGCCGACCGCGACCACCCGGCCGCCGGCCCGGCGGGTCTCGGCCACCGCGTCCAGGGTGGACGGCGGCACCGAGTACCACTCGGCGTACGGGGCCTCGTCGGCCTCCGGGGAGGACAGCCCGCAGTGCAGCACCACCGCGGCGGTGCGGACGCCGCGCAGCCGGAGCCGGCGGAAGGTGCGGCTGGTGAGCGGGCGGCCGGCGCTGGGCATCTCGGCGCTGCCGGGGGTGTCCGCGTGCCCGGTGCGGTACGCGGCCAGCGGCCACCGCGCGGCGGTGTAGCCGTACCGGACCGGCTCGCCGTGGGCGGTCAGCCAGCGGCCCAGCGGCGCCGGGGTGGCCAGCTCGGCCGTCCACAGGCGACGGCGGGTGGCGGTGTCCGGGTACGGGTCGCGGACGGCCAGCCGGCCGCCGCCGGCCAGCGCGACGGCGGTGCCGGCCCGGTCCGCTGTGGACGGCTCGCCGCCGGGCCGGCTGGACGGGCCGCGCAGCTCGACCACCCAGGGGGACGTGGTGTCCCGCAGCGCGGCCGCCGGCGTGCGCTCCGCCGCCGGATCCACTGTGGACAGATGCACCTCGACCCGCTCGCCGGCCGCGGTCACCCCGCCCAGCGCGGCCGGCAGGGTGTCGGAGGTGTTGATGACGAGCAGGTCGCCCGGCCGCAGCGCGGCCGGCAGGTGGTGGGCGCGGCGGTGGCTGAGCCCGTCGGTCGCGGAGGCGACCAGCATCCGTACGCCGTCCCGGGGCAGGCCGCGCGCCTCCGGAGGCGACGCGGCGACGGCGCCCTCCAGCGCGGGCAGCGCCGCCGCGCCCGGCGCGCTCATGCCGGCGCCCCGACCAGCTCGGCGGCGACGTACCGCCCGCTCGGCAGGTCCGCCTCGATGAGCCGGCGCAGCGCCGGCACCACCGCCTCCGGCTCCGGCCGGTCGGAGATGTCCTCGCCGGGGAAGGCGTCCTGGTGCATGGCCGTGCGCATGTCGCCCGGGTCGACCGCGTGCACGCGCAGGTCCGGCTCCTCGGCGCCGAGCACGTTGGCGAGCTGGTCCAGCGCGGCCTTGCTCGCGCCGTAGCCGCCCCAGCCCTCGTACGCGCCGACCGCGGCGTCGCTGGACACCGCCAGCACCCGGCCGCGGGCCGCCCGCAGCGCCGGCAGCACCAGCTGGGTCAGGGCCAGCGGGGCGACCGTGTTGGTCTCCAGGACGGCGCGCAGCGCGGCCGGGTCGTAGGTGGCCAGCGGCGGCAGCGGCGAGGGGCCGAGCGTGGAGGCGTTGAGGACGAGCAGGTCGAGCCGGTCGCCGGCGGCCGCGGCCAGCTCCCGCCGGTGGTCCGGGTCGGTGACGTCGCCGGTGATCGCGACCACGTCGGCCGGGGCCAGCCCGGCGGCGGTCGCGTCCAGGTCGGCGGCGGTCCGGGCGTCCAGGACGAGCCGCCAGCCGTCGGCGGCGAGGCTGCGGGCGAGCGCCCGGCCGAGGCCGCGGGATGCTCCGGTGATCAGTGCGGTGCGCATGCCCCCACGCTGCTCCGCCGTCCCCGCCGGCGCATCGGCCGCGGGCCCCCACCCACCCCCGACTCCAGCCCTACTCCCCCGGTCCCATCCCCGCCTCGTCCACGCGTGGGTTCGACACGGTCACCCGGTCCCCCGCGGCTGGACCTGACCGGCGGCCGGTCCCGCCCGCGGGGCGGGACCGGCCCGAAGCGTCAGTCGAGGAAGCCGGTGATCCAGTCGAGCGCCACCGCGGTGTCCAGCCGGTGGTTGAGGGAGCTCATCCGGCCACAGATCGCGCCGGTGGAGCCGAGCCGGAAGCCGCCGGTGTGCACCGCGACCAGCTGATTGGTGTCGCCGAGGAAGACCGGACTGCCGGAGTCGCCGCCGCAGGCGCTGCCGTGCTGGTCGCTCGGGACGTTGAGCAGGAAGAGGAAGTCGGCGGTGAGCCCGTGCCCGATGCCGCCCTCGCCGCCGGGCAGGTAGCGCTGGTCGGCCCGGCGCCGCTCCAGCGGGAAGTTCGGCCGCGGCGGGCCGCCGCCGACGTCCACGCCGGTCTGCCCGTAGCCCACGTCGACGAACCGCTGGTCGGTGGTGCCGGTCTCCGGGATGACCTCGTCGAGCAGGCCGAGCTCCGGCAGCACCGCGTACTGGTCGAGCTCGACCGGCTCGTCCAGGATCACGACGCCGAAGTCCGGCGTGTACGGCCAGTCCGCGTCGACGTAGTCGGGGTGGGTGTACCAGGTGCTGGCCGTGAGCAGCTCCGAGTCGGCCGTCACCAGCGGGTCGAAGGAGACGTACACCTCCTCGGCGCCGGACTCCGTGAAGTAGTAGGTGCAGTGGCCGGCGGTGAGGAACACCGTCGGGGACAGCAGCGAGCCGGAGCACAGCGCACCGTCGGCCGTCAGCACGATGCCGACGTACGGGTGGGCGTTGCCGTCGGGCCGGCCGCCGGTGATGGCCGCGGCGGGTGCCGCGCCGACCAGCGCGAGCACGACCAGCCCGGCGAGCACGGTCAGAAGTCTGCGCATCTGCTCACTCCTCCCAGAGACGGCCACACCGGCCGTCCGCGTCCCGGATAGACCTACTTCCGTGATGACCGGAGCACGCTGGGTTCATGACGCCGGCAGCCGGCTGGTTCGTCCGGGGGCGGGGCCGTCTGACCCCGCCGGCCCGCGCGGCCGGCGGGCACCGGCTAGCTAGCCGCGCGCCGGGTGGATCACGACCCGGCCCTCGGCGACGAAGCCGACGTGCCGGCCGCCCCGGCCGAGCCACCGACCCAGGGTCGGCCCCTCCGCGTCCACGACGACCCGCGCGGCCCGGACCGTCCCGCGCACGGTCACCAGCGCCCGCCGCCCGCCCTGCACGGCGACGACCGGCGCGGCGGCCGGCAGCGGCGGCCCGTACGCGCGCACGGCCACCTCCACCGACCAGCCGTCGCCCTGCGCCCGCACCCGGTCGTCCACCGCCCCGGAGAAGGTGGCGACCGCCTTGGGCAGGCCCCAGTGCACCCGCCCGGCCCGCAGCGACGGCAGCGAGTCCACCGCGATGAACGGCACGTGCACGGCCGGCAGCCCGAGCCGGCGCAGCAGCACGCCCGCGAAGATCTCCCGGTACGGCCCCACCGGGCCGTCCTGGTAGTCGACCACCGCGGCCACGGTCAGCGGCCAGCTGCCCGCCGGCGCCGGCCGCGGCCGGCCGGTCGCCAGCCACACCACCGCCCGGGTGCGCAGCCGCCACGGCGGCGGCGGGGACGTCGCCGGCAGCCGGTCCCGCACGGACGCCGGCAGGGCGGTCTCCGGCAGGCCGATCCCCGGCAGGCCGATCCCCGGCGCCGGTCTCCGGCGGGCCGATCCCCGGCGGACCGGTCCCCGGCGGACCGGTCTCCGGCGGACCGGTCTCCGGCGGACCGGTCCGGCGGACCGGTCTCCGGCGGACCGGTCTCCGGCCCGCCGGGGACCGGGTCAGTCCCGGCCACGCAGCAGCGACACCGCGAACGGCCGCAGCTCGCCGCGCGCGATCCCGCTGGCGATGGCCGGGTCCTCCGCCATGATCTTCCGGGCGGCCGCCTCGTCCTCCGCCTCGAAGATCGCGATGCCGGTGTTGACCGGGCCGAGGGTCGGGCCGACCAGGATCATCACGCCCTCGGCCAGCAGCCGCTGCAGGCGCTCGAAGTGGACGCCCCAGACCTCCTGCTCCCGCTCGGTCATGGTCGCCGCGAAATTCTCCCGCGGGGCGTGGATGAAGTAGATCCATTCGGCCATGCCGGCCATGCTGCCAGGCCGGACCGGCCGGTCAGGCATCGTCGGCCAGACCGTGCCGTACGGCGTGCAGCGCGGCCTGGGTCCGGTCGGCCACCCCGAGCTTGGCCAGCACCGCGCTGACGTGGGCCTTGACCGTCTTCTCGGACAGCGCCAGCTCGCGGGCGATCAGCCGGTTGGACAGCCCCCGGGCCACCAGCCGGAGCACCTCGTGCTCGCGCGGCGTCAGCGGGTCCCGTACCGGCTCGGCGACGCTCTGCACCACGGTCGCGGCGACGGCCGGGTCCAGCGACGCGCCCCCGGCGTGCACCGCCCGCAGCGCGTCGGCCAGCTCCCGCGGGCCGACGTCCTTGAGCAGGTAGCCGGACACCCCGGCGCGGACCGCGGGGAGCACCGACTCCTGCCCCGCGTAGCTGGTCAGCACGACGACCTTGACCTCCGGGTGCGCGGACCGCAGCCGGCGCACCGCCTCCAGCCCGGACATGCCCGGCAGCACCAGGTCGAGCAGCACGATGTCCGGCCGCAGCCGCGGCACCAGCGCCAGCGCCTGCTCGGCGGTGCCGGCCTCGCCGACCACCTCCATGTCCGGCTGCAGGCCGAGGAAGGTGCGCAGCCCGGCCCGGACCATCTCGTGGTCGTCGACCAGCAGCAGCCGGACCGGGACCTCAGCAGGCACCGGGCACCTCCAGCTGCACCCGGGTGCCGGCGCCGGGCGCGGTGTCGACGTGCACGGTGCCACCGAGCGCCTCGGCCCGCTCCCGCATGGACGTCAGCCCCAGCCGGCGCGACTCCCGCAGCGTGCGGGCCAGGTCGAAGCCGGCGCCGTCGTCGGCGACGGTGAGCCGGACCGTGTCGCCGCCGGTGTCCAGGGTGACCTCGATCGACGCCGCGCCGGCGTGCTGCAGCGCGTTGGCCAGCGCCTCGCTGGCCACCAGCAGCACCTCGCGCTCGACCGTGCGGTCCTGCAGCCGGGCCGGGCCGCGGGCCCGCAGCGAGAGGCGCACGTCGTGCACCCGGCGGAGCAGGTCCACCCGCTTGCGCAGCGCCTCGGCCAGCCCGTCGGCGCCCAGGTCGACCGGCCGGAGCGTCTCCACCATCGAGCGCATCTCGGTCAGCCCGGTGCGGGCCAGCTCGCGCACCCGGTCCAGCTGCTCCGCTCCCGGGCCGCCCGGCTCGGCCAGCGCGGCCGCGCTCTCCGCGGCCAGGGTCAGGCTGAACAGCGTCTGGGTGACCGAGTCGTGCAGCTCCCGGGCCAGCCGGGCCCGCTCCTCGGCGACGGACAGCTCGCGGGCCCGCTCGGTCCGCTGCGCGTTGGCCACCGCCAGCGCCGCGTGCGTGGACAGCGTCTCGATCAGCCGCTGGTCGGAGTCGGTGAAGGTGGGGTCCGGCCCGGCCTTGTCGGCCAGGAACAGCTCGGCCAGCACCTCGCCGCCGGCCACGATCGGCACCCCGAGGAAGGACCGCATGTCCGGGTGCGCCGCCGGCCAGCCGCGGAACCGGGGGTCGGTGCGGATGTCGTCCAGCCGGATGGTGCGCGGGCAGTCGAGCAGCGCGCCGAGCAGCCCGTGCGTGCGCGGCAGCGCCCCGATCGCGGCCCAGGTCTTCGCGTCCACGCCGGCGGTGAGGAAGAGCGAGTAGCCGCCGGCGCCGTCCGGCACGCCGAGCGCCGCGTACCGGGCGCCGGCGAGGTCGCGGGCCGCGTCCAGGATGACCCGCAGCACCGGCTCGGTCCGCCGCTCCGCCGCCAGCGCGAGGGTGACGTCGAGCAGCCGGCGCAGCGCCACCGCCTCGGTGCTCTCGGCGCTCTCCGCGGATCCCACCGGGCCATTCTGCGCCTCAGCCGAAGGAGGTCCGCGCCAGCCAGGAGTCGAGCAGCTCGCGGTCGCCTCGCACGTCCGTACGGTCGGTGACCGGGCGGCGGCCGTACACCAGCAGCAGCAGGTCGGTCAGCGGTCCGCGGACGGCGACCGCGGCCTTCTCGTGCGCGCGGCGCCAGCCGATCCGGTCGCCGGTCAGGTCGACGACCCACTCGGCGCCGGGCGCGTCGGTGGCGTGCAGGTGGACGGTGCGGCCGGGACCGAGCAGCTCCCGCTGCGCCGGGTGGAAGTCCAGCATCTCCGGCAGCGACCCCAGCTCCATCCACTCGTCCAGGGCGTCCGCGGCCACCAGCCGGGTCCACGGTGAAGTCGCCGCCGAGGGCCAGCGTGGCGTCGGCCCGGTGCATCAGCGTCTCGTACGCGAAGCGGCGGGCGTAGAAGCTCGACCCGCCGACCACCGGCGACCAGAGACCCACGCCCGGTCCGGCCCGCCGCAGCGTGGCGGCGAGCTGCTCGGCACCGGTGGCGACCCAGCCGCCGAGCGTCGGGTCGGGATCGGCGGACACCTGGCGGAAGTGCGCGTCCGGCAGCGGGCCGGTCGCCCGGGTACGGACGATCTCCTCGGCCCAGCGCAGGCCGCCGCCGAGGTGGCGGAGCAGCTGGGCGACGTTCCAGCCCGGGCAGGACGGCACCGGGGTGCCCAGGTCCGCGCCGTCCACGGCACCGGCCAGCAGGCCGGCCTGGGTGCCGATCTCGGCGCAGCAGCGGTCGAAGTCCAGCGTCACGGTGCCTCCTCGTCGCCGGCGGTCGCCGGCCCCGCCTCCCGGTCGGAGCCGGCCGGCGGGCCTCGACATCCTGCCGGCGATCACCTTTGCGCGTGTCCTCGTCCCGACCCGCCGTACGGGCGGGCTGTTCGCGGCGAGCCACCGCGCGAAGGTGATCGACCGCCGTCGGGTGGGGCGGAAAGTGTCGGAGGGGCGATCTAGGTTGCCGGCATGGACGTGGGGATCGGGCTCCGGCCGCACTCGGGGTGGGCCGCCGCGGTGGTCGTGGGCGCGAGCGGGCCGGAGCCGCTCGACCGCCGGCGGGTGCCGCTGTCCGACCTGCCGCCGCCCGTCCAGCCCTACCACGAGGCCGCCGGGATGCCGGTCGCGGCCGCCGCCGCGCTGATCGAGGAGGCGACCGGGGCGGCGTTCGCCCGGGCCCGGGCGGAGCTGGCCGACCTGGCCGGCGGGCTGCGCGCGGCCGGCCACCGCCCGGTCGGGGTCGGCGTGGTCGCCACGCTCGGATCGGTGCGCGAGGACCTGCCGGTGGAGCGCGCGCTGGCCGCCCACTCGACGCTGCACGCCGCCGAGGGCGAGCTCTACCGGGACGCGCTCGCCGACGCGGCGGCCGAGCTCGGGTTGCCGGTGACGCTGGTGCCGCCGCGCGACACCCCGGCGCTGGGCCGGCGGCTGCTCGGCGGCGACGACGCCGCCGTCCGGGCCCGGCTGACCGAGCTGGGCCGGCCGCTCGGCCCGCCGTGGACCCGCGACCACAAGGACGCGCTGCTCGCCGGGTTGGCCGCGCTGGCGCCCGGGACCGGGACCGGCCGGCGGTGAGCCCCGGCTCAGAGCTCGCGCAGCGCGGGCAGCAGCTGCTCCTGGGCGCCCAGTCCAGGAAGGCGTCCTGGTGCCCGCACGACCACCGGCCGGGTGCACCCGGGACGTCAGTGGGCGGCGGCGTGGCCGGCCGGCGGCGGGTGCGGGACGGGCGGAGGGCCGGGGACCGCGACGGGTGGGGCGTGGCCGGCCGGGGTGGCCGGGAGCGGCGGACGGGGTGGAGGTGCGGCGGACGGCGGAGTCGGGCCGCCGTCGACCCGGGCCGGAGTGGCGGCCGGGGTGGCCCGAGCGGAGGCCGCATCGTGTCCGGCGTCCGTGGCCGCGGCCGGCGCTGACGGCGGGCCGGCCGGCGCGGCCGAGCCGCCGGCGCCGCTGAGCCGGCCGGCGCCGCTGAACCGGCCGGCGCCGCTGAGCCGGCCGGCGCCGCTGAGCCGGCTGAGCGGCCGGAGCCGGTCGGCGCGGCTGGCGGCCGGTCGGCGCAGCCGGGGAGCCGGTCGGCGCGGCCGGGGAGCCGGCCAGCGAGGCGAAGGGTGCATCCGCCTCCGTGGAGATGCCGAACTCGCGGTGCAGGCGGGCCCAGAAGCCGTCCCGCAGCGCCCGCCGCGCGTCCTCGTACGGCCGGAGCGAGCGGCTGATCTCCTCCTCCGCCTCGACCAGCAGCTCCTTGTCGATGACGGTCGGCAGCACCGGTCCGGGCAGCAGGTCGGCCACGTTCTCCCGGCCGCGGGTGAGCAGCCAGCGCGCCGCGATCCGGGCGCCGATCTCCTCCATCTCCGGCCGGTCCGGGCCGAGCCGGGTCCCCGGCGGCGGGACCGGCACCGGCGCCGGCCGGCGTCCGGCGAAGACGTCGGCCGGCGTCGGCACCGACCGCTCGGCCTCGTGCGCCTCCGCCGTCCCGCCCGCCGCGCCTCCGGCCGCAGCCGCCGTGCCCGCCGCGGCCACGGCATCCACCGCGTACGCCGCCCCCGACCGGACCGGCTCCGCCGCTGCCGCCGCCGCGACCGGCGGCTCCACCTCCGACTCCAGGTACGGCCGCCAGAAGGCCGCGTCCAGCTGCTCGACCGTGTCGGCTTCCCACACCAGCCGCTCGGCCTGGTTGACCCCGTACGGCGGCTCGACGCCCCAGACGTGCACGCGCACGCCGTAGGCCTGGGCCGCCTCGACCGCGGGCACCATGTCCTCGTCGCCGGCGATCAGCACCACGTCGGACACCGCCCGGTGCCGGGCCAGCACCTCGAGGTCCTGCCGGACCTGGGCGTCCACGCCCTTCTGCTGGCCGGCCGAGTTGAGGTTGCCGAGCCGGACCTTCACGTGCGGCAGCGCGGCGATCTGGCGCTGCTCCACCGTGGGCACCCGGTCCCGGGCCGCGTCGTACCAGTACATCCGGAGCAGCTCGCCCGGCACGGCGGTGGCGGCCCGCTCGATGAGCGCGCTGATGAGCGGCTCGGCGGCGACCCGGAAGTCCCGCCGGGACGTGGTGCCGAGCACCAGCTGGCCGACCGAGGCGTAGAGGTAGCCGGCGTCGACGAGCACGGCGTGCCGCTGCCCGCCGGGCGAGCCCGCCGCGGTGTCGGCCACCTGACCTCCTCCCGCCGGCTTCCCAGCACACGCCGGGTGACGACCCGACGTCGCAGCCTACCCCCGCCCGGACGATCACGACCGGAGACCGGCCAGGCAGGGCGCCCGCCGGCCTCAGCGCACGGGGAACGCCGAGGACGCGACGGGCGCCGGTCCGCGCCGGTCGGCAGGTCTCCATCGTGAGCCCGCCGAACCGGACACCCGCCGCCGGACCGTCCCGGAACCGGAACGGTCGATCACAGCGGGAGATCAGAGTATCGCTCTGCGTCACAGACGTCGACAGGCGCGCCGTCCGGGCCGACCCGGCCGAGCGGGGACTACAGCCCCAGCAGGGACTCCAGGCCGACGGTCAGCCCGGGACGGGACGCCACCGACCGCACCGCCAGCAGCACGCCCGGCATGAACGAGACCCGGTCGAACGAGTCATGCCGGATCGTCAGCGTCTCGCCGACCGTGCCGAGCAGCACCTCCTGGTGCGCGACCAGGCCGGCGAGCCGCACCGAGTGCACCGGCACGCCGGACACCGACGCGCCGCGGGCACCGTCCAGCGCCACCGAGGTGGCGTCCGGGGCCGGGCCGGCCTTCGCCTCCGCGCGGGCGGCGGCGATCAGCTCGGCGGTGCGCACCGCGGTGCCGCTCGGCGCGTCCGCCTTGCCCGGGTGGTGCAGCTCGACCACCTCGACCGACTCGAAGTAGCGCGCCGCGGTCTCGGCGAACCGCATCGTCAGCACCGCGCCGATGGCGAAGTTGGGCGCGATGACCACGCCGACCCCGGGCGCCTCGTCGACCCAGCGGCGGACGGTGGCGATCTTCTCCGCGTCGAAGCCGGTGGTGCCGACGACGCAGTGGATCCCCTCGTCGATGCACCAGCGGATGTTGTCCAGCACCACGTCCGGGTGGGTGAAGTCGACCACCACCTGGGCGCCGGCGTCGGCCACGCTGAACAGCCAGTCACCGGCGTCGACCATCGCCACCAGGTCGAGGTCGTCGGCCGCGTCCACGGCCCGGCAGGTCTCGCTGCCCATCCGGCCGCGGGCGCCGAGCACGCCCACCCGCACCGGCTCCCCCGCGCTCTCGGCGGGCGCGTCGACGGGCACCTCGGCCGGTGCCGCGGCGGCGGGAGAGTCGGAGGCCGCCGACGCTGTCTCGGCCGACCCCGTCGGCCCCGGAGGATGGGTCATGCCGGCACCCTAGTCGAGTCGATGCCGGCCCGATCAGTCCAGAGCGTCGGAGAAGTCCGACTCCGCGAACGGCCCCACCACGGCCAGGCACTGCGGCCGGCGGAGCACGTCCGCGGCCACCGCGCGCACCTCGTCCGGGGTCACCGCGTCCACCCGCGTGAGCAGCTCGTCCACGGACAGCACCTCGCCGTACGCGAGCTCGCCCTTGCCGATCCGGCTCATCCGGGAGCCGCTGTCCTCCAGCCCGAGCACCAGCCCGCCGCGGGCCTGGCCCTTGCCGCGGGCCACCTCGGCGTCGGTGATGCCGTGCTCGGCCACCTCGGTCAGCTGCTCGCGGACCAGCGCGAGCACGTCCGGCACCTTGGCCGGGTGGCAGCCGACGGACACGCCGAACTGGCCGGCGTCGGCGTACTGGGAGACGTAGGAGTAGACCGAGTACGCCAGGCCGCGCTTCTCCCGGATCTCCTGGAACAGCCGGGAGCTCATCCCGCCGCCGAGCGCGCTGTTGAGCACGCCCAGGGCGAACCGGCGCTCGTCGGAGCGGGCCAGCCCGGTGCCGCCGAGCACGAGGTTGGCCTGCTCGGTCGGCCGGTCCAGGACGGCCAGCCGGCGCACCGGCCCCCGCCCGGGCCGGCGACCGGTGCGGGCCGGCGACGGCGTGGCCCCGCTGTCCAGCCGGGCCCCGAAGGCCCGCCGGACCCGGCGGACCACGTCGGCGTGGTCCAGCCGGCCGGCGGCCGAGACGACCATGGTCTCCGGCCGGTAGCGGCGCCGGTAGTAGCCGGCGATCCGGTCCCGGGTCAGCGTCTCGATCGTCCCCACCGCGCCGATGACCGGCCGGCCGAGCGGGGTGTCGCCGTAGAGCGCCTCGCCGAAGAGGTCGTGCACCAGGTCGCCGGGGTCGTCGTCGCGCATGGCGATCTCCTCGAGGATCACCCCGCGCTCCGCCTCGACGTCCGGCGGCGCGATCGTCGCGTCGGTCACCACGTCGCACACCAGGTCGACCGCCATCGGCAGGTCGGTGTCCAGGACGTGCGCGTAGTAGCAGGTGTGCTCCTTGGCGGTGAACGCGTTGAGGTCGCCGCCGACCGCGTCGACGGCCACCGCGATGTCCATCGCGGAGCGGGTGGTGGTGCCCTTGAAGAGCAGGTGCTCGAGGAAGTGCGAGGCGCCGGCCAGCGCCGGGGTCTCGTCCCGGGAGCCGACGCCGACCCACACCCCGACCGCGGCCGAGCGGGTGCCGGGCACCTGCTCGGTGACCACCCGGAGCCCGCCCGGCAGGACGGTGCGCCGGATCGCCTCGCCGTCCGTCCCGCGGGCCAGCACCGACGTGCGCGCCCGGGGGGCGCCGCCGGGCCGCCCCGACCTCGCGGCCGGGGCGGCTACCGGACGGGCCATCAGGCGGTGGGCGCTGACTCGGCCGGCGCGGGCGCTGCCGCGGCCGCCGTCTCCTCGCGCACCGGCACCAGGCTGATCTTGCCCCGGTTGTCGATGTCGGTGATCTCGACCTGGAGCTTGTCGCCGACCTTGACGACGTCCTCGACCTTGCCGATCCGCTTGCCGTTGCCGAGCTTGCTGATGTGCACCAGCCCGTCCCGGCCCGGCAGCAGCGAGACGAACGCGCCGAAGGCGGCGGTCTTCACGACCGTGCCGAGGAAGCGCTCGCCGATCTTCGGCAGCTGCGGGTTGGCGATCGCGTTGATCCGGTCCACCGCGGCCTGCGCGGACGGGCCGTCGGCGGCCCCGACGTAGATGGTGCCGTCGTCCTCGATCGAGATCTCGGCGCCGGTCTCGTCCTGGATGGCGTTGATGATCTTGCCCTTCGGCCCGATCACCTCGCCGATCTTGTCGACCGGGATCTTCACCGTGGTCACCCGCGGCGCGTACGGCGACATCTCGTCCGGCTCGTCGATCGCCTCGGTCATCACGTCGAGGATGTGCAGCCGGGCGTCCCGGGCCTGGGTGAGCGCCTGGGCGAGCACGTCGGACGGGATGCCGTCCAGCTTGGTGTCCAGCTGCAGCGCGGTGACGAACTGCCGGGTGCCGGCGACCTTGAAGTCCATGTCGCCGTACGCGTCCTCGGCGCCGAGGATGTCGGTGAGCGCGACGTACTGCGTCTTGCCGTCGACCTCGTCGGAGACCAGGCCCATCGCGATGCCGGCGACCGGCGCCCGCAGCGGCACGCCCGCGTTGAGCAGCGACAGCGTGGACGCGCAGACCGAGCCCATCGAGGTCGAGCCGTTGGAGCTGAGCGCCTCGGACACCTGCCGGATCGCGTACGGGAACTCCTCCCGCGACGGCAGCACCGGGATCAGCGCCCGCTCGGCCAGCGCGCCGTGCCCGATCTCGCGGCGCTTCGGGGAGCCGACCCGGCCGGTCTCACCGGTCGAGTACGGCGGGAAGTTGTAGTTGTGCATGTAGCGGCGGTGCTTGACCGGGGAGAGCGTGTCCAGCTTCTGCTCCATGCCCAGCATGTTGAGCGTGGTGACGCCGAGGATCTGCGTCTCGCCCCGCTCGAACAGGGCCGAGCCGTGGGTGCGCGGCAGGATCTCCACCTCGGCGGACAGCTGCCGGATGTCGGTCGGGCCGCGGCCGTCGATGCGGACCTGGTCGCGCAGGATGCGCTGCCGGACCAGCTTCTTGGTCAGCGACCGGAACGCGCCGGAGATCTCCTTCTCCCGGCCGGCGAAGTCGTCGCCGACCCGCTCGGCCGCGACCTTCTTGATGCGGTCGAGCTCGGCCTCGCGGTCCTGCTTCGCGGCGATGGTCAGCGCCTGCGCGAGCTCCTCGGAGACCGCGCCCTCGACCGCGGCGAAGACCTCGTCGCCGTACTCGGGGAAGGTCGGGAACTCGGCGGTCGGCTTCGCGGCCACCCCGGCCAGCTCGGCCTGCGCCGCGACCAGCGTGCGGATGAACGGCTTGGCCGCCTCCAGGCCCGCCGCCACGATCTCCTCGGTCGGCGCGGTCGCGCCCTCGCCGACCAGCCGGATCGCGGCCTCGGTCGCCTCGGCCTCGACCATCATGATCGCGACCTCGTCGGCCTCGGTCACCCGGCCGGCGACGACCATGTCGAACGTCGCGGTCTCCAGCTCGGAGTGGGTCGGGAAGGCGACCCACTGGCCCTCGACCAGCGCCACCCGGGTGGCCCCGATCGGGCCGGAGAACGGCAGCCCGGACAGCTGCGTGGACATGGACGCCGCGTTGATGGCGAGCACGTCGTAGAGGTGGTCCGGGTGCAGCGACATGACCGTGATGACGACCTGGACCTCGTTGCGCAGGCCCTTGACGAAGGACGGGCGCAGCGGCCGGTCGGTCAGCCGGCAGGTGAGGATCGCGTCCTCGCTCGGCCGGCCCTCGCGGCGGAAGAACGAGCCGGGGATCCGGCCCGCCGCGTACATCCGCTCCTCCACGTCGATGGTGAGCGGGAAGAAGTCGAACTGCTCCTTGGGGTGCTTGCCGGCCGTGGTGGCCGACAGCAGCATGGTCTCGTCGTCGAGGTACGCGACGGCCGAGCCGGCCGCCTGCCGGGCCAGCCGGCCCGTCTCGAAGCGGATGGTGCGGGTGCCGAAGCGGCCGTTGTCGATGGTCGCCACGGACTCGTGGATAGTGCTCTCTGACACTCTCGGTGCCCTTCCTGCATCGTCCGGGCCGGGGACGGCGTCAGGAGCGGGTCCGGCGGGCCGGTCTTCGATGGGAGCGCCCGGGGCTCGTCGTCCCGGGGGCCACTACCGAGGACCGGCGGCGGGCGGACGTCCTCCCGGCGCCAGGCACTCCGGCTCGGAGCCCTGGTCTCGCACGGCGGGGTGCCGTACGAGGAAGGGAGCGGCCCGAGGGCCGCTCCCTGATCGCTACCGGCGCAGGCCCAGTCGCTCGATCAGCGACCGGTAGCGGGTGATGTCGGTCTTCGCGAGGTACTTCAGCAGCCGGCGGCGCCGGCCGACCAGCAGCAGCAGGCCACGCCGGCTGTGATGGTCGTGCTTGTGCGTGCGCAGGTGCTCGGTCAGGTCGGAGATGCGGCGGGACAGCATCGCCACCTGGACCTCGGGAGACCCCGTGTCGCTGTCAGCGGTCGCGTAGTCGGTCAGGATCTGCTTCTTCACGTCGCTGGCAAGCGCCACGCCGTAACTCCCTCGTCTGCTCTGGTGTGTGCCGCCGGTCGTCGTCACGGAGGCAGACTTCACACCGCACCTGATGGTGCGTGACACTCAGGATACCAGGGCTCCCAGGATCCTTGGTAAAGCGCTGGTCAGCGCAGGATCCGGCGCGCCTTCTCCACGTCCCGGCCCATCTGCTCGACCAGGTCCTCGACCCGGTCGAACTTCTCCATCCCGCGGATCCGCTCGACGAACTCGACACCCAGCTCGACGCCGTAGATGTCCTCGTCGAAGTCGAGGATGAACGCCTCGACGGTGCGGTCCTTGCCCTCGAAGGTCGGGTTGGTGCCGACCGAGATCGCCGCCCGCAGCCGCTCCCCGCGCAGCACCGCCCAGCCGGCGTAGATGCCGTCCGCGGGCACGGCGACGTGCCGGTCGGAGCGCACGTTGGCCGTCGGGTAGCCGAGCTGCTTGCCGCGGCCCGCGCCGCGCACCACGATGCCGTCGATCCGGTGCGGCCGGCCCAGCGCCTCCGCCGCCCGCTCGACCTCGCCCGCGTCGATGCTGGACCGGACGAACGTCGAGGACAGCGTCACGTCGTCGTCGCGCAGCAGAGGGACCTCCTCGGTCGAGAAGCCGAACGTACGGCCCAGCGTACGCAGCGTGCTCAGGTCGCCGGCGGCCCGGTGACCGAAGCGGAAATTCTCCCCCACCACCACGGCGGCCGCGTGCAGGTGCTCGACCAGCACCAGGTGCACGAACTCGGCCGGGTCGAGCCGGCTGAACTCGGTGGTGAACGGCATCACGCACACCACGTCGACGCCGAGCTGGGCGAGCAGGTCGGCCTTGCGCCGCAGCGGGGTGAGCACCGCCGGGTGCGACCCGGGCCGGACCACCTCGCTCGGGTGCGGGTCGAAGGTCAGCACCACCGCGGGCTGGCCGGTGTCCCGGGCCCGCTGCACCGCCCGGCCGACGATCTGCTGGTGACCGCGGTGGACGCCGTCGAAGACGCCGATCGTCACGACGCAGCGGCCCCACCCCGACGGAGTGCTGTCGAGCCCTCGCCAGCGCAGCACGCCGCCACCCTACCGGGGCTCCGTCCCCCCGACGGCGCCCCCCGAACGCCGCCCCCCGAACGACGCCACACTCCCCCGAGCGACGGCGCGCTCCCCGAGTGACGCCACGCTCCCCCGAGTGACGGCGCGCCAACCCGAGTGACGGCCGAGGCGCCGTCACTCGCGAGCGGGCGCCGTCACTCGGGAGCGGGCGCCGTCACTCGAGCAGGCGCCGTCACTCGGGGCGGCAGCCGTCACTCGGGAGCGGGAGCGGGGGCGGGGGGCGGGGGTGGGTGGGTCAGGCGGGGCGGAAGACGACTAGGGGGCGGGCGGCGCCGTCGCGCTCGGCGACCAGGGCGATCACGGCCCCGGCCGGGTCGAAGGCGCCGTACGGGCCGGGCCGGCCGACCGGCTCCAGCGCGCCGCCGTGCGCGAGCCGGGCCGCGGCGGCGGCGTCCAGGTCCCGGCGCGGGAAGGCGGCCGCCACCGCGGCGTCCAGCGGCACCGGCACCGGGTCGGCCCGCTCGGCGAGCTGCTCCAGCGTCAGCGCGTCGTCCAGGGTGAACGGCCCGACCCGGGTCCGCCGCAGCGCGGTCAGGTGCCCGCCGACGCCCAGCGCCGCGCCGAGGTCGCGGGCCAGCGCCCGCACGTACGTCCCCGACGAGCAGTCCACCGCCACGTCCAGGTCGAGCAGCTCCGGCGCCGGCCGCCGGCGGTCGAGCAGGTCCAGCCGGGCCACCGTCACCGACCGGGGCGCGAGCTCGACCGACTCCCCCGCCCGGACCCGCGCGTACGCCCGCTGCCCGTCGATCTTGACCGCGGACACCGCCGACGGCACCTGGGCGATCTCCCCGGTCAGCGCGGCCAGCCCGGCCTCGACCGCGGCGAGGTCCACCGCGGCCGCGGACGCCCCGCCGGTCACCTCGCCCTCGGCGTCGTCGGTCACCGTCGACTGCCCGAGCCGCATGGTCGCCGCGTACGACTTGTCGGTCAGGGCCAGGTGCCCGAGCAGCTTGGTGGCCCGCTCGACGCCGAGCAGCAGCACCCCGGTGGCCATCGGGTCGAGCGTGCCGGCGTGCCCGACCCGCCGGGTGCCGGCGATCCGGCGCACCCGGCCGACCACGTCGTGCGAGGTCCAGCCGGCGGGCTTGTCCACCACCACCAGACCGCCCACCCCCGGGGACCGGGCCGGCGGCCGGCCGCCGGCGCCACGCCCGTCGCCACCGGCCGGCGGCGGCCGGGTCCCGGTCATCCGGGCAGGCGGGGGGCGGCGTCGAGCGCGGTCCGGATGGCGGCCACGGTGGCCTCCAGGTCGCCGGTCGAGGTGAAGCCGGCGGCGAACCGGTGCCCGCCGCCGCCCAGCGACACCGAGGCGGCGCTGACGTCCACCCGGCCCTTGGACCGCAGCGACACCGTCCAGCCGACCCCGGGCAGCTCCTTGCAGACCGCCGCCACCTCGGCCTCGGCCGCCGTCCGGACCAGGTCGATCACGCTCTCCGCCTGGTCGGGGGCGAGGCCGGCGGCGGCCAGCTCGGCCGTCCGGGTCTCGGTCCAGACCAGGCCGAGCCCGCCGGCCGCGGCCGGCTCCAGCCGGGCCCGGGCCAGCGCGGCGCCGACCATGCCCAGCCAGCCGGCCGGGTGGGTGTCCAGCAGCTGCCGGGCGATCAGGTCGTGCCGGATGCCGGTGCGCAGCAGCCGGGCGGCCAGCTCGTGCGTCTCCGCCGTGGTCGCGGCGAACTTGAACGCGCCGGTGTCGGTGACCAGCCCCGCGTACAGGCAGGCGGCGACGTCCGCGTCCAGCGGCTCGTCCAGCCGGCGGACCAGCTCCTCGACCAGCACCGCGGTCGCCGCCGCGGCCGGGTCGACCAGGTGCATGGTGCCGAAGCCGGTGTTGGACGCGTGGTGGTCGACCACCAGCACCTCGGCGGCGGTGTCCACCAGCCCGGCCAGCGATGCCGAGCCGGTCCGGGCTGCCGGTGTCGAAGGTGATCAGCAGGTCCGGCGCGGCCGGCACCTCGGCCGGCGGCACCAGCAGCCCGGCACCGGGCAGCCCGGCCAGCGAGGCCGGCACGTCGTACGGCTCGCTGAACGACGGCCACACCCGGCAGCCGCGCCGGTGCAGCACCTGGGCCAGCGCCAGCATGCTGCCCAGCGCGTCGGCGTCCGGGTTGAGGTGGCAGGCCAGCGCCGCCGCCGGGCGGTCCCGGAGCAGCGCGACGGCCTTGTCCCAGTCCGCGGCGGAGGGAGCGGTCAGCCCGGTCACGAGTCGGAAGAGTGCCCGGCCGGCGGCGCGCCGTCCACCCCGGCGGGCTCCTCGTCCGGCTCGGAGGTCCGGTACGGGTCCGGGTCGCCCGCGTACGTCGCGCCCTGCCGCACCTGCGCCAGCCCGGCGTCGGCCTCCCGGGCCACCGCCAGCAGCTCGTCGATCCGGTCGGCCTGCTCGGGCACCGCGTCCGGGACGAAGGCCAGCGTCGGGGTGAACTTCACCCCGGTCTGCCGGCCGACCTCGGTGCGCAGCACGCCGCGGGCGCTCTCCAGCGCTACCGCCGAGTCCGCCCGGGCGGCGTCGTCGCCGTACACCGTGTAGTAGAGCGTCGCGTCCCGCAGGTCCGGGGTCAGCCGGGCGTCGGTGATCGTCACCATCCCCAGCCGGGGGTCCTTGACCTGCATCTCCAGCGTCGACGCGACGATCTCGCGGATTCGCACCGCGAGCCGCCGCGCCCGGGCGGGGTCGACCACCGCAACTCCCTCGTCGGATGTCTGTCGTTCAGTCGGTGTCGCGGAACAACTGTCTCCGCACGGACAGCAGCTGAACCTCCGGCCGGGCCGCGATCAGCCGCTCGCACGCGTCCAGCACCTCGGTCACGTGCACCGCGTCGGCGGCGACGGTCGCGACGCCGACCCGCACCCTCCGGTGCAGGTCGGCGTCACCGACCTCGGCCGCCGCCACCGCGTACCGCCGGCGCAGCTCCGCCACCACCGGCCGCACCACCGACCGCTTCTCCTTCAGCGAGTGCACGTCGCCGAGCAGGAGGTCGGCCACCAGCGAGCCGGTGAACAGCGCCTACCCCCGGGGCTTCTCGCGCAGCTCGAACGTCTCGATCACGTCATCGATCTTGATGTCGTTGAACGAGCCGAGCCCGATTCCGCACTCGTAGCCCTCGCGGACCTCGGTCGCGTCCTCCTTGAACCGCTTCAGCGAGGTCACCGACAGGTTGTCGGCGACCACCGAGCCGTCCCGGATGAGGCGCGCCTTGGTGTTGCGCCGGATCTCCCCGGACCGCACCAGGCAGCCGGCGATGTTGCCGACCCGCGGCACCCGGAAGACCTCGCGGACCTCCGCCGTGCCGAGCTGCGCCTCCTCGAACTCCGGCTTGAGCATGCCCTTGAGCGCGGCCTCGATCTCCTCGATGGCCTGGTAGATCACGGTGTAATACCGGATCTCCACGCCCTCGCGGTCGGCCGCCTCGCGGGCCCGGCCGACCGGCCGGACGTTGAAGCCGATGATGATCGCGTCCGAGGCGGTGGCCAGGTTGACGTCGTCCTCGGTGATGCCGCCGACGCCGCGGTGGATGACCCGCAGCGACACTTCCTCGCCCTCGCCGACCTCGATCTTGAGCAGCGCGTCCTCGAGGGCCTCGACCGAGCCGGAGCCGTCGCCCTTGAGGATCAGGTTGAGCTGCTCGACCGCGCCCTCCTTGAGCACCCGGTCCAGGTCGTCCAGCGAGATGCGCCGCCGCGACTTGGCCAGCTGCGCGTTGCGCTCGCGCGCCTGCCGCCGCTCGGCGATCTGCCGGGCCACCCGGTCCTCGTCGACGACCAGGAAGCTGTCGCCGGCGCCGGGCACCGAGGTGAAGCCGAGCACCTGCACCGGGCGGGCCGGGCCGGCCTCGTCCAGCTGGCGCCCGTTCTCGTCGAGCATCGCCCGGACCCGCCCGAAGGCGTCGCCGGACACGATCGAGTCGCCGACGTGCAGCGTGCCCCGCTGCACCAGCACGGTCGCCACCGGGCCGCGGCCGCGGTCGAGGTGGGCCTCGATGGCCACACCCTGCGCGTCCTGGTCCGGGTTGGCCCGCAGGTCGAGCGAGGCGTCCGCGGTGAGCAGCACGGCCTCGAGCAGGTCGTCGATGCCGATGCCCTGCCGGGCCGACACGTCGACGAACATCGTCTCGCCGCCGTACTCCTCCGCCACCAGCCCGTACTCCGTGAGCTGCTGGCGGATCTTGGCGGGGTTGGCCCCCTCCTTGTCGATCTTGTTGACCGCGACAACGATCGGCACGGCGGCCGCCTGGGCGTGGTTGAGCGCCTCGACCGTCTGCGGCATCACGCCGTCGTCGGCCGCGACCACCAGGATCACGATGTCGGTCACGTTGGCGCCGCGGGCGCGCATGGCGGTGAACGCCTCGTGGCCCGGGGTGTCGATGAACGTGATCGCCCGCTCGCCGCCCTCGCTCGGGTGCGCCACCACCTGGTACGCCCCGATGGCCTGGGTGATGCCGCCGGCCTCGGACTCCATCACGGTGGTCTTCCGGATGGCGTCCAGCAGCCGGGTCTTGCCGTGGTCGACGTGACCCATGACGGTGACCACCGGCGGGCGGGCGACCAGGTCCTCCTCCTCGCCCTCGTCCTCGCCGAAGGTGAGGTCGAAGGCGTCGAGCAGCTCGCGGTCCTCGTCCTCCGGGCTGACCACCTGGATCGTGTAGCCGAGCTCGACACCGAGCAGCTGCAGCGTCTCGTCGCTGACCGACTGGGTCGCGGTGACCATCTCGCCGAGGTGGAACATCACCGTCACCAGCGAGGCCGGGTTGGCGTTGATCCGGTCGGCGAAGTCGGACAGCGAGGCACCGCGGGGCAGCCGGACGACGTCGCCGTTGCCGCGGGGGACCTGGACGCCGCCGAGCGACGGCGCCGACATGTTGTCGAACTCCTGGCGCCGCTGCTTCTTGCTCTTCCGGCCGCGGACCGGGCCCCGGCCGCCACCGCGACCGAACGCACCGGCCGTGCCGCCGCCGCGACCGCGGCCGCCGCCGCCCGGGCGACCGCCCGGGCCGCCGCGGAACCCGCCGCCGCCACCGGGCGCGCCGCCACCGCCGCCGGGACCGCCGCGGTAGCCACCGCCACCGCCACCGCCACCGCCACCGCCACCGCCACCGGGACCGCCGGGACGGCCGGCGCCGCCGCCGGGACCGCCGCGGAAGCCGCCGCCGGCACCGCCGCCGGGACGACCGCCCGGACCGCCGGGACGGCCGCCGGGGCCGCCGGGACGGCCGCCGGGGCCGCCGCCCTGCGTACGGCCCGGCATCATGCCCGGGTTGGGCCGCGGGCCGCCCGGACCGGGAGCCGGCCGGGGACCGCCGGGACCGGGGCGCGGGCCGCCGGCACCGGGCGCGCCCGGGCGCGGACCGCCCGGACCGGGGCGCGGGCCGCCGGCACCGGGGCCACCGGGCCGCGGGCTGCCGGGACCCGGGCGCGGACCACCGGCACCGGGCCGCGGCGCCGGCGGGCGCGGCGGCAGGCCGGGCGTGGCGCCCTGGTTGACGCCGAAGGGGTTGTTGCCCGGGCGGGGGGCCGGCCGCGGCGGCAGGCCCGGGGTCGCGCCGGGGGCCTCGCCGGCCGGGGGCGGGGAGGCCGGGGCGGGCCGCGGGCTGGACGGCCGCGGGCCGGGGACCGCGCCGGGAGCGCCGGGTGCGGCGGGCCGGGACGGGGCCGGGGCGGGGGCGCCGGAGGCGGCCGGCGCGACCGGGGCCGCGGGAGCGGCCGGGCCGGGCCGGGCGGCCGGACGCCCGGGCAGGGCGCCGGCACCGCCGCCGGAGCCGGCGTCAGTGCCGGAGCCGGCGGGCGCGGGCGGCCCGGGACGGGCGGCCGGGCCGGGGGTCGGGGCGCCGGTCGGCCGGCGGCCGGGACGCGCGCCGGAGGCGCCGCCACCGGCGGCCGGGAACGCTTCCTTCAGCCGCCGGGCGACCGGCGGCTCGATGGTCGAGGACGCGCTCTTGACGAACTCGCCCATCTCCTTGAGCTTGGCCAGAACGACCTTGCTCTCGACTCCGAGCTCCTTCGCGAGCTCGTGCACGCGGGCCTTGCCTGCCACTGGTCTCCTCGTCCGGAGCCGGGCGGCGGCCCGCTCGGCTCAGCTAGTGATGGAACACGCTCATCGCTGGCGCTTCATCGAGTGCTCATCGGGTTTCTGACCTGCCTCGGGTCGAGGGAGCGGGCACCATACCCGTCCCCTGGGGTGCATCCGGGCTGTGCTGCGCAACGTACTCACGGAGGGGCGCGGCGTCGAGCGCGCCGGTCACGCGCAACGCGCGACCGAAGGCTCGTCGCCGCTCCGCGAGGTCGAGGCACGCCGGGACAAGGTGCAGGGACGCACCTCGACCAGGTGAGCGACGACGGGGATCGGGAACGAGCCGGAGACCGGACGAACCGTCAACCACCACGACACGCAGCAGCTCGGAGGCCGGCGAACGTTGACGGCAACCGACGCAGGTGCGCACGGGCACCGACGACGTCCGACGGACCACGTCCAGTCTACCCCGAGGGCGGCGTGTCGCGCGGAACCCGCCCCGCCGAGCCCGCTGCGGGCCCGGCCGGGCCTCCCGGCCGGGCCCCGCCGACCGCTCCGGCGGGGGCCGGACGGCCGGCCGGCGGGCGGCTCCCGGGGGCGGTCGCGGGCGGACCGGGCGGGGTCGCCGGCGGGCTGACGGGCGCGGCGTCGCTGCGGATGTCGATCCGCCACCCGGTCAGCCGGGCGGCGAGCCGCGCATTCTGCCCCTCGCGGCCGATCGCCAGCGAGAGCTGGTAGTCCGGCACCACGACCCGGGCGGCCCGCGCCACCGGGTCGACCACCTCGACCGAGATCACCTCGGCCGGGGACAGCGCGTGCGCGATGAACGCGGCCGGGTCGTCCGACCAGTCCACGATGTCGATCTTCTCGCCGTGCAGCTCGGCCACCACGTTGCGCACCCGGGCGCCGACCGGCCCGATGCAGGCGCCCTTCGGGTTGACCCCCGACACGGTCGCCCGGACCGCGATCTTGGACCGGTGGCCGGCCTCCCGGGCCACCGCCGCGATCTCCACGGTGCCGTCGGCGACCTCCGGCACCTCCAGCGCGAAGAGCTTGCGGACCAGGTTGGGGTGGGTCCGGCTGAGCGTGATCGACGGCCCGCGCATCCCCTTGTTGACCCCGACCACGTACGCCTTCAGCCGCATGCCGTGCGCGTACACCTCGCCCGGGACCTGCTCGGCCGGCGGCAGCACGGCCTCCACCTTGCCCAGGCTGACCAGCACGATGCCGCGCTCGGCCCGGCTCTCGTGGTGCTGCACCACGCCGCCGACGACGTCGCCCTCCCGGCCGGACCACTCGCCGAAGGTGACGTCGTGCTCGGCGTCCCGCAGCCGCTGCAGGATGACCTGCTTGGCGGTCATCGCCGCGATCCGGCCGAAGTCCTGCGGGGTGTCGTCCCACTCCCGGGCGACCGTGCCGTCCTCGGCCAGCTCCTGGGCCCAGACGGTGACGGAGCCGGACTTGCGGTCGACCTCGACCCGGGCCTCCGGCTGCGGTCCCTCGGTGTGCTTGTACGCGGTCAGCAGGGCGGTCTCGATCGCCTCGACCACGGTGTCGAAGGAGATCTCCTTCTCCCGCTCGATGGCGCGCAGAGCTGCGATGTCGACGTTCACGAGTCCTCCTCCCCTTCGCCTTCCACAGCCCGCCCGAACTCCACCTGCACGCGCCCCCGGCCCAGCTCCCCGTACGGGTGGCGGGCGCCGGTGTCCAGCTGCACCGCCTCGTCGTCGGCGTCGACGACCCGGGCCCGCACCGGCCGGCCGCCCACCGGCACCTCGACCAGCCGGCCGACCGCGCGCCGCCAGTGCCGCGGCTCGGTCAGCGGCCGGTCGACCCCCGGGGAGGTCACCTCCAGCACGTACGGCGAGCTGCCGAGCAGGTCGTCGTGCGCGTCCAGCACGCCGGAGACGGCCCGGCTGATCTCGGCGACGCCGTCCAGCGAGACGCCGCCGTCCGCGTCGATCACCACCCGGACCACCTTGCGCCGCCCGGCCGGGCTCACCGCGACCTCCTCGAGGTCGTAGCCCGCCGCGGTCACCGCCGGCTCGATCACGGTCGCCAGGCGCTCGCGCTGAGCCGCTCCGGACGCCATCGTGGAGCCTCCTCGACCGGGGGTGGCGAATTCCACGAGGGTAGCGGCTCGGCGGAGGCAACACGAGGAAGCGGACACGCGCAGTGAGCAGCACGGCGGCGCACCGACCCGTCCGGGTGGTCCGCGGGGACGCGGAGTGCTCTGGAACACTTCCGTACCGTGGTCGTCCTCCCCCGCCGGACCGTGCTGGGGCTCGCCGGCGCGGCTGCCGGCGTGCTCGCCGCGGCCGGCTGCTCCGGGACCGGCGACCCGGCCGGGGCGCCGGCCCCGACCACCCCGCCGCCGGCGGACCCGCTGCTGGGCGAGCTGGCCGACGAGCTGACGCTGGTCGCGGCGTACGCGGCGACCGTGGTGCGGCACCCGGCGCTGGCCACCCGGCTGGCCGGCCCGCGGGACGACCACGTCGAGCACGCCCAGGCGCTGCGCCAGGAGCTGGACGCGACCGGCACCCCGGCGCCGACGCTCAGCCCGCTGCCGCCGCGGCCGGTGCCGGCGACCCCGGCGGCCGCGCTGGCCGCGCTGCGGGCGGCCGAGCGGGCCGCGGCCGCCGCCCGGGGGGCCGCCGCGCTGGCCGCCGCGGCCGACCGGGCCGGGCTGCTGGCCAGCGTGGCCGCGTGCGAGGCCAGCCACCAGCAGGTGCTGCGGTGACCACGCCGACGCCCACCCCGTCCCCGGCCGCCGCCGGGCTGGTCGAGGTGCTGCAGACCGCGCTGGCCGCCGAGCACGCGGTGGTGTGGGGCTACGGGGTGGTCGGCGGGCGGGCCGGCGACGCGCTGCGCCCGCAGGTCGGGGACGCCGAGTCGGTGCACCGGGCCCGCCGGGACGGCACCGCCGCGCTGATCCGCCGGTACGGCGGGGAGCCGGTGCCGACCGAGGCGTCGTACGCGCTGCCCTTCCCGGTGCCGGACCGCAAGGCCGCGCTCCGGCTGGCCGTGCACCTGGAGGAGGGCGCCGCGGCGGCCTGGCGGTACGTGGTCGCGGCCTCCGACGACCCGGCCGTCCGCCGGGCCGCGCTGGCCGCCCTGACCGACGCCGCCGTCCGCGCCACCGCCTGGCGCCTGCTCCTCCCGCCGACGCCCCCCACCGTCCCCTTCCCCGGCGCCCCCGCCTGACCGCCCCCTCCCCGCCGATCTTGGTTGAGTCACCCTGTCGCGGGGTCCGCGCGACACGTTGACTCAACCAAGATCGGAAAGGGGGTCAGCGCCAGGAGTCGACGAGGGGGAGCAGGTCGGCGAGACGCTGGACGACGGCGTCAGGCTCGCCCTCGACGCCGCCGACCTGGAAGGCCGGGATGTCGCTGTGCGGCACCAGCACCGCGCGCATCCCCACCGACCGGGCCCCGTGCACGTCGTCCCAGAGCCGGTCGCCGACGAAGACGCACGCCGCCGGGTCGGCCACCCCGACCGCCTCCCGCGCCGCCCGGAACGCCTCCGGGTGCGGCTTGGTCCACTCGATCTCGCTGGTGTAGACGGCCGCGTCGATGAGCTCGGCCACCCCGTCCCGGCGGAACACCCGCTCGTGCTCGGTCCGCGGCCACAGCGTGTTGGACAGCACGCCGACCCGGATCCCGCGCTCCCGCAGCGCGGCCAGCAGCGGCTTCACCTCCGGGTCGGTGTACGTGTGCTCCTCCCACCAGGCGTAGTACGCGGCCATCTCCGCCGGGGTCGGCTCGACCGCGGCGGCGGCGAAGACCTCGTCGATGGTGCCGCTGCGGTGGGTCTCCCGGGCCCGCTTCCACACCGCGTTCTCGGCCGCCACCAGCCGGCGCGCGGCGTCCTGGTCGTAGCCGCAGGCGAGCCAGGCGTCGCCCAGCTCGATGGTGTGCCAGGGGGTCAGCGTGCCGCCCCAGTCGAAGAGCACCGCCGCGACACCGCCCGCCCTGCCCACCCCGGCACCGGTCACCGGGTCACCGCCAGCACCACGTCGTCCAGGGTCGTCTCGGCGACCGAGCCGGTGCGCCGGTCCCGCACCTCGACCACCCCCTCGCCGACCCGCCGGCCGACCACGACCACCGTCGGCACGCCGAGCAGCTCGGCGTCGGTGAGCTTGACCCCGGCCGAGGCGTCCGGGCGGTCGTCCAGCAGCACCCGCAGCCCGGTCACCGCCAGCCGCTCGGCCAGGTCCCGCGCGTGCGCCGGCTGGTCGCCGCGACCCACCGGCACCACGTGCACGTCGTACGGGGAGACCTCCCGCGGCCAGACCAGCCCGCGCTCGTCGTGGTGCTGCTCGGCGATCACCGCGACGGCCCGGCTGACGCCGATCCCGTACGAGCCCATGGTGGGCCGGATCGGCTCGTCGTCCGGCCCGGGCACGTCCAGCCCGAACGCGTCGGTGTACTTGCGGCCGAGCTGGAAGACGTGCGCCACCTCGACGCCGCGGGCCAGGGCGAGCGGCCCGCCGCAGCGCGGGCACGGGTCGCCCTCGAGCACGACGACCACGTCGACGTACTCGTCCACGGTGAAGTCCCGCCCGACCATGACGTTGCGGGCGTGCCGGTCCGGCTCGTTGGCCCCGGTCACCCAGAACGTGCCCGGGGCCACCCGCCGGTCGGCCAGGTAGCGGAACGGGCGGTCGGCCCAGCCCTGCGGCCCGACGTAGCCGCGGACCAGCTCCGGCCGGGCGGCGAAGTCCTCGGCCTCCAGCAGCCGCACCGGCCGCGGCGCGACGTGTGCCTCCAGCCGGCGCAGGTCCACCTCCCGGTCGCCGGGCACGCCGACGCCGACCAGCTCGTCGCCGACCAGCACCAGCAGGTTTTTCAGGGTCGCCGCGGCCCCGACGCCGAGGTGCGCGGCCAGCGTCTCGATGGTCGGCGTGTCCGGGGTGTCCAGCACCTGCACCGGTCCCGGGTACGCCGCCGGCACCGGCCCGGGGACGCTCGGCACCGCCTCGGTGTTCGCGGCGTAGCCGCACTGTCCACACTCGACGTAGGTGTCCTCGCCGACCGGGGTCGGGGCGAGGAACTCCTCGGACACCGAGCCGCCCATCGCCCCGGAGATCGCGGCGACGATGCGGTGCTCGATCCCGAGCCGGGTGAAGATCCGCTCGTACGCCTCGCGGAACGCGGCGAACGACTTCTCCAGGCCCTCGTCGGACAGGTCGAACGAGTACGCGTCCTTCATCAGGAACTCGCGGGTGCGCAGCAGCCCGGACCGCGGCCGCGGCTCGTCCCGGAACTTCGTCTGCACCTGGTAGAGCGACAGCGGCAGGTCCCGGTACGACGCCAGCTCGGCCCGGGCGAGGAGCGTGAAGATCTCCTCGTGGGTCGGCGCGAGCAGGTGGTCGGCGCCGCGCCGGTCCCGCAGCCGGAAGATGTCCGGCCCGTACTCGGTCCACCGGCCGGAGGTCTCGTACGGCTCGCGGGGCAGCAGCGCCGGCAGCAGCAGCTCGTGCGCGCCGATGCGGTCCATCTCCTCGCGGACCACCCGCTCGACGTTGCGCAGCACCTTGAGGCCGAGCGGGAGCCAGGCGTAGCCGCCGGAGCTGACCCGGCGGATGCAGCCGGCCCGCAGCAGCAGCCGGTGGCTGGGCACCTCGGCGTCGGCCGGGTCCTCGCGGAGGGTGCGGACGAACGACGCGGACATCAGATCGAGCACAGCCCAACCCTAGGGTCGCCCGGCCACCGGTTTACGCCCGCCGCTCCCACGAGGTCCACAGCGGCCGCCAGCCGAGGTGCGGCCAGACGTGGCCGGCGATCGGGTTGTGCTCGGTGAACCAGAGCGTGCTGCCGGCCAGGTCCGGCCCGGCCGCCTCCAGCGCCGCGGCGACCAGCGCCCGGCCGACCCCGACGCCCCGGGACTCGAACCGGACCGCGACCGAGTTGAGGTACGCGTACCGGCCCGGCGGCAGCAGCCCGGACCCGTCGGCGTCCGGCACCGCCGGCTGCACCCACCACTCGCAGGCGCCGACCAGCTCGCCGCCGGCCACGGCGACGTGCGTGCTGGACCGGCCCTCGACCAGCCGGCGGCGGAAGCCGGCCTCGCCGGCCGGCACGGCCCGGACGTACGGGCTGACCGCGGCCTGGAAGACCACCGCGTCCGCGTGCAGCGCGAGCACGGCCTCGGTGTCGGCCGCGCGGGCCGGGTGGACCGCCACCCCGGCCGGCAGCGGCGCCGGCAGCGGGTCGGGCGGGCGCAGCGCGTAGTGCGCGGCCCGCTCCAGGCCGGCGGCGGCCCACCAGCCGGCGGACAGCTCGTCCGCGGCCGGCCACAGCACGCCGTCGGCCTCCGCGCCCGGGGTGCCGGGCCGGCGCACCGCGGCGGCCAGCGCGTCCACCGCGGCCGGGCCGTCCGCGGCCGCGTCCACCCAGCCGGCCGACCGGTCCGGGGCGAACATCCGGCTCTCGTCCTCCGCGGCCAGCTCGCGCGGCTCCGGCCGGACGTGCCCGCGCACGGCGCCGGCCTCGTCCACCGCGACCACGGCGCCGTCGGCCGGACCGGGCCGGCGCGGCAGCCGGACCCGCGGGTCGAGCGCGGCGACCCGGTCCGCGGTGGCGGCCAGCAGCGCGGCCACCGCCGGCTCGTCGGCCGGCGTGCGCGGCCGGACCCTCAGCACCGGCGCATCCTCATCGCCCTCCCCGATGGTGCGTGCGGGTCGCATCCTGCCTCCTCCCGCGCGCGCCCACCACGCGATCCGCCGACTCGCCGGTCCCGCCGCCGGGCGAACACCCCGGCGACCGGCCGACGGCGGGCGGGGCGGGACTCCTCGGCCGGCGGACCGGCCGTAGGCTGATGGCGTGCTGAGGCTCGGCGGTGCGGCCCGCCTGCTCACCGGCTCGGATCTGCCGGCGCTGCGCCCCCTGCTGGACTGCGACCCGGTGGCCAACTGCTTCGTCGCCTCCCGGGTGGAGGCCGCCGGCCTGGACCCGTGGCGGCTCGGCGCCGAGCTGTGGGGCTACGGCGGCAGCCGGCTGGAGGCGGCCTGCTTCGCCGGGGCCAACCTGGTGCCGGTCGGGGACGCGCCGGCCGCGCTGGCCGCGTTCGCCGACCGGGCCCGCCGGCAGGGCCGGCGCTGCTCGTCGATCGTCGGCCCGGCGTCCGCGGTGGCCGCGCTGTGGGAGCGGCTGGAGCCGCACTGGGGCCCGGCCCGCGAGATCCGGGAGAGCCAGCCGCTGCTGTCCACCCGCCGCCCGCCGGCGGTGCCGGCGGACCCGCGGGTGCGCCGGGTCGGGCTGGCCGAGCTGGACATCCTCATGCCGGCCTGCGTGGCCATGTTCACCGAGGAGGTCGGCACCTCCCCGCTCGGCAACGACAACGGCGCGGCGTACCGGGCGCGGGTGCGCGACCTGGTGCTCGGCGGCCGCGCGTTCGCCCGGATCGAGGGCGGCGAGGTGCTGTTCAAGGCCGAGCTGGGCGCGGTCAGCGCCCGGGCCTGCCAGGTGCAGGGCGTCTGGGTCGCCCCGGCGAGCCGCGGCCGCGGGCTGGGCGCCGCCGGCACCGCCGCGGTGGTCGCCGAGGCGCTGCGGACCGTCGCCCCGGTGGTCAGCCTGTACGTCAACGACTTCAACCTGCCGGCCCGCCGCGCGTACCAGCGGGTCGGCTTCGACAACGTGGGCACGTTCAGCAGCGTCCTGTTCTGAGCAGCCGCCCCCGACCCGTCAGGAGCCGTCCCCGTGCGTCCCCGGCCCCGCCGCCGCGCCCGCCCCACCACTGCCGTCGCCCTCGCGGTCCTGCTGGCCGCCGGCGGCTGCTCGCTGTTCCAGGACGACCCGGGGCCGGAGGGGCCGGCCCGCGCCTTCCTGGAGGCGTGGGCCCGCGGCGACACCGCGGCCGCGGCCGCGCAGACCGACGACCCGGCCGCCGCCCGGGCCGGCCTGGACGCGCTGCGCAAGGGGCTGGCCGCGACCGGCGGCACGCTCACGCTCGGCGCGGTGACCAGCGAGGGCGAGGACGACGCGACCGCCGCGTACACCGCCGAGTGGGCACTGCCGGCGGTCGCCGCCCCGTGGCGGTACGAGGGCACGCTGCCGCTGGTCCGCGCTGGCGATACCGGCGACGCCTGGACCGTGCAGTGGGGCCCGTCCGACCTGCACCCGCGGCTGCCCGCGGACCGGACCGTGCGGGTGGTGCGCGAGCTGCCGGAGCGGGCGGCGCTGCAGGACGCGGCCGGCCAGCCGCTGTTCCGGCCGGAGGCCGTGGTCACCGTCGGGGTCGAGCCGCGCCGGGTGACCGACCTGTCCGCGCTCGCCACCGCGCTGGCCGCGGCGCTGGAGATCGACCCGGCCGACATCGTCGCGGACGTCAAGGCGGCCAAGCCGACCGCCTTCGTGCCGGTGATCACGCTGCGCCGGGCCGACTACGAGCAGGTCAAGCCGCGGATCTACGACCTGCCCGGCACGGTCTTCCAGAGCGGGGAGCGGCAGCTCGGGCCGACCGCCCGGTTCGCCCAGCCGCTGCTCGGCCGGGTCGGCGAGGCCACCGCCGAGGTGCTCAAGGAGGCCGGCGCCGCGTACCGGACCGGTGACGAGCTGGGCGTCTCCGGCCTCCAGCGGGCGCTGAACGGCCAGCTCACCGGCAGCGCCGGGGCCCGGATCGAGGCGGTGCCGGCGGCCGCGCAGCCCGGCCAGCAGCCGGTGGTGCTCGGCGAGGTCGAGCCGAAGGCCGGCACCCCGGTGCGCACCACCCTGGACCGGGGCGTGCAGCAGGCCGCGGACGCGGCGGTCGCCACCTCCACCACCCCGACCGCGCTGGTCGCGGTGAAGCCGTCCACCGGCGAGATCGTGGCGGTCGCGAACAACGAGAAGGCGCCGTACGACATCGCGCTGGCCGGTCGCTTCCCGCCCGGCTCCACGTTCAAGATCGTGACCGCGACCGCGCTGCTCACCGGCGGCGTGGTCCAGCCGACCTCGGCGGTCGACTGCCCGGCGACCACGGTGGTCCACGGCAAGCGGTTCCAGAACTCCGACCGCTTCGACCTGGGCCGGGTGCCGCTGCGGACCGCGTTCGCGCAGTCCTGCAACACCACCTTCACCCAGCTGTCCCAGCGGCTGGACGACGGCGCGCTGGCCGCGGCCGCCGCCCCGTACGGCGTCGGGTCGACCTGGGAGCTGCCGGTGCCGACGTTCGGCGGCTCGGTGCCGGCGCCGAAGGACGACACCGAGAAGGCGGCCGACGCGATCGGCCAGGGCCGGGTCGAGGTGAGCCCGCTGACCATGGCGCTGGTGGCCGCGGCGGTGGCCAAGGGCGGCGGGGTCGTGCCGTCGCTGGTGGCCGGCGCGGAGCCGGCGGGCCAGGCGCCGGCCGGCCCGCCCGCCGCGGTGCTGCCGGCGCTGCGGGACATGATGCGCGCGGTGGTCACCGAGGGCACCGCGTCCGCGCTGGCGCCGGTGCCGGGCGGGGCGTCCGGCAAGACCGGGACGGCCGAGTACGGCACCGCGGTGCCGCCGCGCTCGCACGCCTGGTTCGCCGGCTTCCGCGGCGACCTCGCCTTCGCCGTCTTCGTCCAGGACGGGCAGTCCAGCCGGACCACCGCCGTCCCCGTCGCCCGCACCTTCCTCACCGCGGTGCAGTGACCCGCCGATCTTGGTTGAGTCAACGCCTCCGGAGTTCGGGAGAGGTTGGGACAACCAAGATCGGCGGGGGTGGGCAGCGTCAGCGGAAGACGACGGTGCGGTTGCCGTTGATCATCACGCGGTGCTCGACGTGCCAGCGCACCGCCCGGGCCAGCACCAGGCACTCGACGTCCTGACCGGCCGCGACCAGGTCCTCCGGCCGGCCGGAGTGGTCGACCCGGTGCACGTCCTGCTCGATGATCGGGCCCTCGTCCAGCTCCGCGGTCACGTAGTGCGCGGTCGCCCCGATCAGCTTCACCCCCCGCTCGTACGCCTGGTGGTACGGCCGGGCGCCGGCGAAGGACGGCAGGAACGAGTGGTGGATGTTGATCGCCCGCCCGGCCAGCTCGGCGCAGAGCCCGTCGGAGAGCACCTGCATGTAGCGGGCCAGCACGACCAGGTCCACCTGCTCGGCCTTCATCAGGTCGAGCAGCTCGCGCTCGGCCGCCGGCTTGCCGCCGGGCGGGACCGGGATGTGGGTGAACGGCACGCCGTGCCGGACGGCCAGCCCGCGCAGGTCCGGGTGGTTGGAGACGACGCCGACCACGTCGGCCCGCAGCGCCCCGCTGTCCCACCGGAACAGCAGGTCGTTGAGGCAGTGGCCGGCCTTGCTGACCAGGATCAGCAGCCGCGGCCGGGCCCCGCGCCGGGTGCAGCGCCCAGGACATGCCGAAGTGGTGCGCGACGCCGGCGAACGACCCCCGCAGCGCGTCCAGGTCCAGCCCCGGCGGCGGGTCCGCCTCGGCCCGCAGGAAGAAGCGCCGGGTCTGCGGGTCGGCGAACTGCTGGCTGTCCACCACGTTGCAGCCGGCGTCGGCGAGGTGGCCGGCGACGGCCCGGATGATGCCCGGCCGGTCCGGGCAGGACAGCACCAGCACGAACCGGCCGCCGGCCGGCCCGGGGGCTGCCGTGGTCACTGGAACGGGTTGGCGACCGGGTTGACGATGTCGGCCAGGATCGCCATCACCGAGATCCCGCCGAACACCACGATGACCAGCACGGTCAGCGGCACCAGCTTGTTGAGGTCGACCGGCCCGGGGTCGCGGCGGCCGAGCGCCCGGGCGATCCGGGACCGCGCCCGCTCGAACCACAGCACCGCGATGTGCCCGCCGTCCAGCGGCAGCAGCGGGAACAGGTTGAACACGCCGATGAAGATGTTGAACCCGGCGAACAGCAGCACGAACAGCAGCACGAAGCCGGCCTCGATGGCCTGGCCGCCGACCCGGGACGCGCCGACCACGCTGATCGGGCCCTCCGGGTCGCGCTCCTCGCCGGCCAGCGCGCCGAGCAGCGCCGGCACCTTCTCCGGGAAGTTGGCGATCGCGGTGCCGGTCGCCTTGAACATGGACCCGGTGAACCGGAACGTCTCGCCGATCGCGGCGACCGGGCCGAAGTGCTCGGTGAAGGACGGCGCCACCCCGATCGCGCCGACGGTGACGAGGCCGTCCGCCCCGGCCTTCTCCTCGCCGATCGGCCGGCGCTGCACCGAGGCGATGGTGATGTCGCCGGTGCGCTCCTCGCCGTCCCGCCGGTAGGTCACCGGGACCGTCTCGCCGGGCCGGGACCGCAGCGCGGCGAGCAGGTCCTCGTACGACCCCACCGGCTGGCCGGCGACCGCGACGACCTGGTCCTGCGGCTGCAGCCCGAGCGCGGCGGCCGGCGCGGCCGGGTCGCCGGCCGCGCAGTCGCGGACGGTGCCGTCGGCCGCCGCGGCCGGCACCACGCACGGCTGCACCGAGGCGACGACGGCCTTGCTGGTCGGCAGCCCGGCGGTCACCGCGGCGCCGTACACGGCCAGGATGGCGAGCATGAAGTGGGTGATCGAGCCGGCGGACAGCACCACGGTGCGCTTCCAGGCCGGGTAGCGCCAGAAGGCCCGGTGCTCCTGCTCCGCCGGGATCTCCTCGGTGCGGGTCATCCCGGTGATCGAGACGAAGCCGCCGGCGGGGATCGCCTTCATCCCGTACTGCGTCTCGCCGCGGCGGAACGAGAACAGCGTCGGGCCGAAGCCGATGAAGTATTTCGTCGCCCGCATGCCGAACGCCTTGGCCGTCAGCAGGTGCCCGAACTCGTGCAGCGCCACCGACACCCCGATGCCCAGCGCGAACAGCACGACCCCGACCGTGAAACTCATCCAGAACCCTCCGCCGCCCTCGTCACGACAACCTCCGCGCGGCAGCGGAGGTTCCCGCGGGTCCAGTGTCGCAGCCCCGGGTCCCTCGCGCCGCCGCCCGGTGGTGGATCACGTCTGCGCACCGGCTCGCCGCGCCGCCGGCGTGTCGCCCGGCGTGTCGTACGAGCCGGCGCGCAAACCTGATCAGACCCGGACCGGGTCGCGGGCGGGGGCGGGCGGGAGGTCGGCCGGCTCGGCGAAGCCGATCCGGGCGTGCAGGCGGCGCAGCGGGGCCGGCGCCCACCAGTTGGCCCGGCCGAGCAGCCGCATGGTCGCCGGCACCAGCAGCGCCCGCACCACGGTCGCGTCGATCACGATGGCGATGATCATGGCCACCCCGATCAGCTTGATGAACGCGATGCCGGACAGCGAGAACGCGCCGATCACCACGACCAGCAGCAGCGCCGCGCTGGTGATGATGCCGCCGGTGCGCTGCAGGCCGGTGGCCACCGCCGCGGTGTTGTCGCCGGTCAGGTCGTACTGCTCCTTGATCCGGGACATCAGGAAGACCTCGTAGTCCATGGACAGGCCGAAGACGATGGCCAGCACGAGGATCGGCTGGGTCGCCTCCAGCGTCCCGGTCGGGGTGAAGTCGAGCAGCCCGGACAGGTGCCCGTCCTGGAAGATCCACACGATCGCGCCGAACGAGGCGGACAGCGACAGCACGTTCATCAGCAGCGCCTTGACCGGCAGCACGACCGAGCCGAAGGCGAGGAAGAGCAGCACGAACGAGGTGCCGGCGACCAGCAGCGCCATCCACGGCAGCCGGCTGCCCACGCTGGCCAGCAGGTCGACCAGCTCGGCGGTGCGGCCGCCGACCAGCACCTCCCCGCCGGCCGGCGGGGGCAGGTCGCGCACCCGCTGGACCACCGCCCGCGCCTCGCCGGAGATCGGGTCGCCGGCCAGGCCGAGCTCCACCCGGGCCGTGCTCCCGGCGGCGCCGGTCACCGCGGCCGAGGTGATGCCGTCGAGCCCGCGCGCCGAGTCGACCCAGGACCGCAGCGCCGCCTGCCCGGCCGCCGAGCCGGCTGAGCCGGCTGAGCCGGCGGGGGCCGGCAGCGTGACGACCGCCTCGACCGGGCTGCCCACGTTCGCGGTGAACTCGCGGTCCAGCGTCTCGGCGACCACCCGGCTCTCGGTGCCGGCCGGCAGCGCGCGGGCGTCGATCCCGCCGAAGGTGACCCGCAGGAACGGCAGGCCGAGCGCGAGCAGCAGCGCGACCACGGACACCGCGTACAGCACCGGGCGGCGCATCACGCTGCGGGCGAGCCGGGCCCAGCCGCCCTCGCCGGTGGCGGCGGGAGCGCGGCGCCGGCGCACCGGCAGCGCGTCCACCCGCGGGCCGAGCACGGCCAGCAGCGCCGGCAGCAGGGTCAGCGCGGCCACCATGGCGACCAGCACCGCGGCCATCCCGCCGAAGCCCATCGAGCGCAGGAAGACCTGCGGGAAGATCAGCAGCCCGGCCAGCGCGATCGCCACCGTCAGCCCGGACACCGCGACCGTCCGGCCGGCCGTCGCCATCGTCCGGACCACCGCCTCCTCGGTGCTCAGCCCGCGCCGCAGCTCCTCCCGGAAGCGGCTGACCATGAACAGGCCGTAGTCGATCGCCAGCCCCAGCCCGAGGATGGTGATCACGTTGACCGCGAACACCGACACGTCGGTGACCAGGGTGAACAGTCGCAGCGCGGTGAACGCGCCGAGGATCGCGGTGACCCCGATGGCCAGCGGCAGGCCGGCCGCGACCACGCTGCCGAAGATCAGCACGAGCAGCACCAGCAGCACCGGCATGGACAGCATCTCGGCCCGGGCGATGTCGGCGCTGATCCGCTCCTCGATGTCCCGGCCGATGGTGATCCCGCCGCCGACCTTCGTGTCCAGCCCGGGGGCGGCCAGGGAGTCCTCGATCGACGTCAGCGCGTCGGTGCGCTGCTCCTCGTCCGCGCCGCGCAGCACCAGCACCGCGTACGTGGCGTGCCGGTCGGCGCTGACCAGCGGCGCCGCCGGGGTGTCGTACCAGCTGGTGGTCCGCTCGACGGCGGTCGACGGCAGGGCGGCCAGGGTGCTGGTGACCGCCTGCCGGAACGCCGGGTCGTCCACCGTCCGGTCCGGGCTGGAGTAGAGCACCAGCACGTCCGCGTCGTCCCGGCCGAGCTCGGCGGCGGCCCGCTGGGCGGCCCGGTAGCTGTCGCTGCCCGGGTCGTCGAAGCCGCCGCCGGACAGCCGGCCGAAGACGCCGGTCCCCCAGCCGGCGGCGACGGCGAGGAAGGCCACCGCGGTGGCGATCACCCACCAGCGCCGGCGGTACGCCGCGCGGCCCAGTGCCTCGAACATGACGCCTCCCTGGACTAGGCTCGATCACTGCGGTGAACAGTGTTCGCGGAAACGGTGGTAACCTTGCATACGCCGTTAACTGAAGTCAAGGGTGTTCGAGAGAGGGAGGGGGCGGGCACCGTGGCCCAGCCGCTCAGCCGGCGGGACCGCGTCCGCGCGGCGACGGTCACCGAGATCAAGGACACCGCCCGGCGCATCCTGGTCGCCGGCGGCGCCGAGGGCGTCGCCGGCCTGTCGCTGCGGGCCATCGCCCGCGAGATGGGGATGACCGCGCCGGCGCTCTACCGCTACTTCCCCAGCCGCGAGGACCTGCTCGTGGACCTCATCGCCGACCTGTACGGCGAGCTGACCGCCGAGATGGAGGCGGCCCGGGACGCGCTGGCCGAGGACGACCTCGGCGGCCGGCTCACCGCGGTCAGCCGCACCTTCCGCCGGTGGTCGATCGGGCACCCGGCCGAGTTCGCGCTGCTGTTCGGCAGCCCGCCGCCCGGACCGGCCGACCCGGCCCACGAGGGGCACGAGACCAGCCGCGCGCACGCGGCCGGCACCCGCTTCGGCCAGGTCTTCGGCGAGCTGGTCGCCCGGCTCTACCTGACCCGACCGTTCCCGGTGCCGGCCGACGACGACCTCGACCCGGCCCTGCGCGAGCAGCTGCGGGACTGGTGCGAGACCTTCCCGGTGCCGCTGCCGCTGGGTGTCGTGCAGGTCTTCCTGTCCTGCTGGATCCGCCTCTACGGCGCGGTGACGATGGAGATCTTCGGCCACCTCCGGTTCGCGGTGGCCGACGCCGAGCCGGTCTTCGAGGCCGAGCTGGCCGACGCCGCCCGCGTCCTCGGCTTCCCCGGCCCCCTACCCCCGCCCGCCCCGCCCCGCCGATCTTGAGGTTCGGGCGGCGAACCGCGGCGGGTCGCCGGCCCTTTCCCCAAGATCGGCGCAGGGAGGCTACAGCGGCAGGCCGGTGAGGACGAGGACGCGGGCCTCGGTCAGGTCGTCCATGGCGGACCGGACGCCCTCGCGGCCGGTGCCGGACTCCTTCGTGCCGCCGTACGGCATCTGGTCGGCCCGGTAGCTCGGCACGTCCCCGACGATCACCCCGCCGACGGCGAGCTCCCGCTGGGCCCGGAACGCGGTGCCGATGTCCCGGGTGAAGACGCCGGCCTGCAGGCCGTACCGGGAGTCGTTGACCGCGGCGAAGGCCTCGTCCAGCGAGTCCACCGCGGCCACCGCCAGGACCGGGCCGAAGACCTCGTCGTCCAGCACCTTGGTGCCGCGCGGCACCCCGGCGAGGACGGTCGGCCGGTACGCCGTGCCGCTCCGCTCGCCGCCGGTGAGCACCTTCGCGCCGGCGGCCACCGCCTCGCCGACCCAGGTCTCCACCCGGCGGGCCGCGTCCTCGCTGATCATCGGCCCGACGTCGCCCTCGGCGTCGAGACCGCGGACCGCGGCGACCAGCTTCTCCACCAGCGGCTCGTACGCCGGGCGCTCGACGTACACCCGCTGCACCGCGATGCACGACTGGCCGGCCTGGTAGTTGGAGAAGGTGGCGATCCGGGACGCGGCCCAGTCCAGGTCCGGGTAGTCGGCGGCGACCACCACCGCGCCGTTGCCGCCGAGCTCGAGCACCACGTGCTTGCGCGGCAGCCGCTCCTTCAGCGACCAGCCGACCGGGCCGGAGCCGGTGAAGGACACCACCGGCAGCCGCGGGTCGTCGACCAGCTGGTCGACCCGGTCGTTGGGCACCGGCAGCACCGACACCATGCCGGCCGGCAGCTCGGTCTCCGCGACCAGCTCGCCCAGCAGCAGCGCGGACAGCGGGGTGGCCGGGGCCGGCTTGACCACGATCGGCGCGCCGACCGCGAGGGCCGGGCCGAGCTTGTGCACCACCAGGTTGAGCGGGAAGTTGAACGGCGCGATGCCCAGCACCGGCCCGCGCGGGAAGCGCCGGACCAGGGCCAGCCGGCCGGTCGCGGTCGGGTCGGTGTCCAGCCGCTGCAGCTCCCCGCCGAACCGGCGGGCCTCCTCGGCCGACCAGCGCAGCGTGGACACGGCCCGGGTGACCTCGAGGGCGGCCCACTTGGCCGGCTTGCCGTTTTCCGCGGTGATGAGCGCGGCGATCTCGTCCGCGCGCTCGGCCACCCGGGTGGACAGGTGGGTCAGCGCGGCCGCCCGGACGTGCGCGGGCAGCGCGGCGGCCTCGGCGGCCACGCCCGCGGCCGCGGCGGCGGCCTGCTCGACCTGGTCCGGCGTCGGCAGCGACACCCGGCCGACCACCGACCCGTCCCCCGGGTTGGTCACCTCGACCGACCCGTCGCCGGTCGCGGCCACCCCGGCGAGCCAGAAGGGGTGGGTGTCGGCCATGACGCACCTCCACGGATTCCCTCGCCGGAGCGAGGTGTCACGACGGAACGGGAACGATACTGTTCTTCCCCGACGCGGAAACCGATCCGGGAAGAGGTTCGGGCGATGGAGCTGACCCGGTCTGACGCTACCCCGCCGGACGCGCCCGGGGGGATCGCCCAGCGGCGGCACCTGGTCACCGACATCCCCGGCCCACGCTCGGTGGAGCTGATGGCCCGGCGGACGTCGGCGGTGCCGGCGGCGGTCGGGACCGCGCTGCCGGTCTTCGTCGAGCGGGCCGGCGGCGGCGTGCTCGTCGACGTCGACGGCAACTCGCTGATCGACCTCGGCTCCGGCATCGCGGTCACCAGCGTCGGCAACGCCGCGCCCCGGGTGGTCTCGGCGGTGGCCGAGCAGGCGGCCCGCTTCACCCACACCTGCTTCATGATCACGCCGTACGAGGGGTACGTCGCGGTCTGCGAGCAGCTCAACCGGCTGACCCCCGGCTCGTTCGCCAAGCGGTCGATGCTGGTCAACTCCGGCGCCGAGGCGGTGGAGAACGCGGTGAAGGTCGCCCGGGCGGCCACCGGCCGGCCCGCGGTGGTCGCCTTCGACCACGGCTACCACGGCCGGACGCTGCTCACCATGACGCTGACGGCCAAGCACCGGCCGTACAAGGCGGGCTTCGGGCCGTACGCGCCGGAGGTGCACCGGGCCCCGATGGCGTACCCGTTCCGCTGGCCGGGCGGGGCCGAGCGGTGCGCGGACGAGGCGTACGCGGCCTTCGTCGACCTGGTCACCACCCGGGTCGGGGCCGACCAGGTGGCCTGCGTGGTGGTGGAGCCGCTGCAGGGCGAGGGCGGCTTCGTGGTGCCGGCGCCCGGCTTCCTGCGCCGGGTCGCCGACTTCTGCGCGTCGCACGGGATCCTGCTGGTGGCGGACGAGGTGCAGACCGGCTTCGGGCGGACCGGGGACTGGTTCGCCTGCACGTACGAGGGGCTGGAGCCGGACCTGCTGACCACGGCCAAGGGCATCGCCGGCGGGCTGCCGCTCGGCGGGGTGACCGGGCGGGCCGAGGTGATGGACGCGGTGCCCGTGTCCGGGCTGGGCGGCACGTTCGGCGGCAACCCGGTGGCCTGCGCGGCCGCGCTCGGCGCGATCGAGACCATCGAGGCCGAGGACCTGGTCGGCCGGGCCCGGCGGATCGGCGAGCTGGCGCTGCCGCGGCTGCACGCGCTGGCGGCCCGGCACCCGGAGATCGGCGACGTGCGCGGGCGCGGGGCGATGCTCGCGGTCGAGCTGGTGCGCGGGCGCGGCGACCTGACCCCGCATCCCGCGCTGCTGGCGGACGTGGTCCGGCGGTGCGCGGCCGCGGGCGTCGTGGTGCTGACCGCGGGGACGTACGGGAACGTGCTCCGGCTGCTGCCGCCGCTGGTGATGCCGGAGGACCTGCTGCTGGACGCGCTGGACGTGCTCGACGCCGCCTTCGCCGCCGCCCTCCGCTGACCCGACCCCCTGAGCAGTCCCCACCCCCACTGAGCAGTCCCCACCCCCACTGAGCAGCTATAGCTGCTCAGTCGGGCGCCGGGCTGCTCAGTGGCGGGTCGGGATGCTCAGTGGCGGGGCTGGTTGGGGGCCGGGGCCGGGGAGTCGGTCTTCGCCGGCTGCCGCGGGGTCGGCACCAGGCCGGCCGGCGCGGGCCCGCCCGGCGCGGACCCGCCCGGCGCGGGGCCGCCCGGCGCGGGGCCGCCCGGCGCGGGGCCGCCCGGCGCGGGACGGCCCGGCGCGGGCCGGCCCGGCGCGTCCGCCGCCCGGGCCGGGGCGCCGGCGGCGTCGAGGTCGCCGTCGACCTGCGGCTCCTCGACCCACAGCGCCCGCACCTGGGCCTGCATGAAGGTCAGCAGCCGGGTCCGGTAGTCCCGGTCGAACCCCTGCAGCGCCTCGATCTGCTGCTGCAGCGACTCGCGCTTGGCGACCAGCGTCCCGACCATCTCGTCGTACCGCCGCTGGGCCTGGCGACCGAGCTCGTCCGCGCCCGCCTGGGCGGTCCGGGCGATCTCGGCGGCCTGGGCCCGCGCGTCGGAGACGATCTTGTCCCCGTCCTGCCGGGCGCCGGCCGTGTGCGCCTCGGCGTCCGCGGCCGCCTTCGCCGCCTGCGCCCGCGCGTCGGCCAGCGTCTGGTCGGCCTCGCCGCGGACCTTGTCGGCCTGGGCCTGGACCTCGTGCAGGATCCGCTCCGCCGCGGCCCGCGCCTCGGCGTGGATCTGCTCGGCCTGGCGCCGGGCCCCGGCGACGTGCTCCTCGGCCGTGCGCTGGGCCAGCGTCAGCATCTGCAGGGCTTCCTGCACGTCGCCGGCGGCGGGATGGCCGCCCAGCGGCCCGACCGGCGCCGGTCCGGCCGGCAGCTCGACCGGCTCGCCGCCCTGGTGGCTCTCCCGGTGTTGCCCCCGGGGGCGCCCCTTCGTCCAGATGTCGGTCATGGACGACCTCGCAGGGTTGGGGTCAAGGGCGCCGGATGCTACCAACCCGCGGCGCACCTTTCGACCACCGCAGGCGGGCGGCCCGCACGGGCGGCGTCAGCCGAGGAAACGGTCGAGCAGGGCGGCGCGGCGGGCCGGCCGCCCGGTGCGGGCCTCGGCCGCGTCGGCGGAGGCGGCCAGCCGGCGGACCGCGGTGGCGCCGAGCCAGCGCAGCGGCTCCGGCTCCCACCGCCGGGACCGGTGCCCGACCCAGGGCAGCCGGGTCAGCCGGGTGTCCCGGCGCCGGATCAGGTCGGCCAGCGTCCGGCCGGCCAGGTTGGACGTGCCGACCCCGTCGCCGGCGTAGCCCCCGGCCCAGGCCAGCCCGGTCCCCCGGTCCAGCCCCACGGACGGGAACCAGTCCCGCGGCGCGGCCAGCGGCCCACCCCACCGGTGCGTGACCGGCACCTCGGCGACCGCCGGCAGCAACGTCCGCAGCGCCCGCTCCAGCGCGCCGAAGACCCGCTCGTCCCGGTCGTACGCGGGGTCGGTGCGGGAGCCCGGGTGGTACGGCGCGCCCCGGCCGCCGAAGGCGATCCGCCCGTCCGCGGTGCGCTGCGCGTACACCAGCAGGTGCCGCCCGTCGGTGACCGTCTCGGCGCCGTCCCAGCCGACCGCGGCCCAGGTCGCCGCCGGCAGCGGCGCGGTGGCCACGATGAGCGAGTAGATCGGCAGCACGGCTCGCCGCAGCCCCGGCAGCCCGGGCGTGTACGCCTCGGTGGCCCGGACCACGACCCCGGCCCGGACGGTGCCCCGGTCGGTCTCCACCGCGCCGGGCCGGATCGCCGTCGCCGCGGTCCGCTCGGCGATCCGCACCCCGCGGGCCTCCACGGCCCGGGCCAGCCCGCGGACCAGCGCGGCCGGCTGCACCCGGGCGCAGTGCGGGGTGTACGCGGCGCCGAGCACGCCGGCCGCGGCCACCCGCTCGGCCACCTCGGCCGGGGCCAGCCAGCGGGTGTCGGCCAGCCCCCAGGCGTGGTCGTCCTCGACGTGCCCGCGCAGCCGGGCGACGTGCGCGGGCGAGGTGGCCAGCGCGAGCGTGCCGCCCTTGCGGTAGCCGCAGTCGATGCCCTCGGCCGCGGCGACCCGGCCGACCTCGTCCACCGTCTCGACCATCGCCGCCTGCAGGTCGAGCGCGGCGGCCCGGCCGGCGGCCCGGGCCACCGTCTCCCGGGAGGCGGCGAAGAGCGCCGAGCACCAGCCGCCGTTGCGCCCGGAGGCGCCGAAGCCGGCGATCTCCCGTTCCAGCACCGCGATCCGCAGCGCCGGCTCGGCCGCCGCGAGGTAGTACGCCGTCCACAGCCCGGTGTAGCCGGCCCCCACGATCGCGACGTCCACCTCGGTGTCACCGGCCAGCGCCGGCCGCGGCCGGAGCTCCTCCCCGCAGGTGTCGTGCCACAGGCTCAACCCCGCGTACCGGCTCACCGGCCGAGGCTAGCTCCGCGGCCGGTCCCAGCCGGTGTGCCGGGCCAGCATGGTCAACCTCCGGCCCGCGGGCCGTCAGGGCAGCGCGGGGCTGAGGCGGGTGCGCAGCCGGGTGCCGGCCCAGGCGACGGCGAGCGCGACGAGGACGATCACCCGGTCCCTGGTCGAGCCCATGTCGCCCCCTCGCTCCGCCCGCATGGTGGCACGCTGGGTCCGCGGGCGCGGGTCGACGGGCGGGAGGCGCTCAATGGCCAGGTACGGCGCGATGTTCGGCCCGGACGTCACCTTCCTCGGGGTGCCGCCGTGCGACCTGGGCGACCCCGGTTCGTACGCGGGCGCGGACGCCGTGATCGTCGGCGCGCCGTTCGACGGCGGCACCTCGCACCGGCCCGGCGCCCGCTTCGGCCCGCAGGCGATCCGCGGCACCGACTACCTCCCGCACGACGGCTCCCGCCCGCACCTGGCGCTGCGGGTCGACCCGCTGCGCGAGCTGCGGGTCCTCGACGCCGGCGACGTGGAGATGCCGCCGGGCAACATCGAGCGGTCGCTCGGCGCGCTCCGGCGGGCGGTCTCCGCGGTGGCCGGCGCCGGCGCGGTGCCGGTGGTGCTCGGCGGCGACCACTCGATCGCGCTGCCGGACGTGCAGGGCGTGGCCGAGCACGTCGGCTGGGGCCGGGTGTCGGTGGTGCACTTCGACGCGCACGCCGACACCGGCGACGTGGCGTTCGGCTCGCTGTACGGGCACGGCCAGCCGATGCGCCGGCTGGTGGAGTCCGGCGCGGTCCGCGGCGACCGCTTCCTCCAGGTCGGGCTGCGCGGCTACTGGCCCGGGCCGGAGACGCTGGCCTGGATGGCCGAGCAGGGCTTCCGGTCGTACGAGATGACCGAGGTGGTCGCCCGCGGGCTGGACGAGTGCCTGACCGAGGCGTTCGCCATCGCCACCGACGGCTGCGCCGGCGTCTTCCTGTCCGTCGACGTCGACGTGGTCGACCCGGGCATGGCCCCGGGCACCGGCACCCCGGAGCCGGGCGGGCTGACCTCCCGGCAGCTGCTGGACGCGGTCCGCCGGTGCGCGCTGGAGCTGCCGCTGGTCGGCGTGGACGTGGTCGAGGTCTCCCCCGCGTACGACTCCGCCGAGGTCACCGCGTTCCTGGCCAACCGGGTGGTGCTGGAGGCGCTTTCCGGGATCTGCGCCCGGCGGCGGGGCTGACCGGCCGGGTCGGGCGCCTTACCGCCCGACCCGGCCGGTCGGTCCGTCAGCGCCGTGCCCGTGCCCGGCCGAGCGGGCCGAGGGCGAGCGCGAACCCGGCCAGCAGCAGCGCCAGGCCGAAGCCGGCGATGGGGAGGGCCGCCGACGAGCCGGTCTCCGCCAGGCGCGGCGGCACCGGCGGCACCGGGGGCTGCTCATCCGGGCCGGCGCCGGGGACGGTCGGCGGCGGCGTCACGACCCCGGGCGGGGTGGTCGTCTCCGTCGGGCTGGTCGGCGACTCGCTCGGGGTCACCGGCGGAGTCGTCGGGGTGACCGGCGGAGTCGTCGGCGTCACGGTCGGGGTGACCGGCGGAGTCGTCGGCGTGACCGGCGGAGTCGTCGGCGTCACCGTCGGCGTTACCGGCGGAGTCGTCGGCGTCACCGGCGGAGTCGTCGGCGAGGTCGTCGAGGTGATCCCGCAGGCGAACCAGTGGCTGACCTGCGCGGGCTTGCCGCTGTCGACCAGCGGGGAGTGCAGGTCCGTGCGGATGTCCCCGACGTAGACGTTGTACGCGGGCCCGCCCTTCACCACGACGCCGGTCAGCGTCGTCCCCGCGGGGACACCCGTGATCGTGATGTACGTGCCCGAGGCGTCAATGGTGTAGCTCACCGCGACGGCGGTTCCGGCCAGGCCGGCGCCGGCGCAGTCCCCCATCTTGATGTTGCCGGCGTACGCGACGGCCCGGGCGTCGCCGGAGACCGGAGCGTCCGTGGACGTGGCACCGGCCGGGGCCACCGCGAGGACGAGCGACCCGAGAGCGGTCGCGGTGGACAAGGACAGCAGTGCGGTACGGAGTCGAGACACCCGGACGAGACCCCCAGGAGAGAGACGGACGCGGGGCCGGTCTCACCCTGTGCTCCCCGAGGCCGCCCGCCGGAGTCCGGCGGAGGTGACCGATGACGGCCGCGGATCGACGCTCCCCTGCTGCTGGCGTCAAGAGGACGGCGGTCCCGCCGATTCATGACGCGGTTCCAGCACTGATCAGCGGTCCCGGCGGAAGATCAGCACCAGCACGCGCAGCACCAGGACCGCGCTGATCACCAGCAGGAAGTAGCCGAGCAGCTGGTAGAGGGTCACCGTCGGGCTGACCTCGGGGCCGCCGGCGGTGCCGAGCAGCAGCACCGCCATCAGCCCGGCGGTGGCCCCGAGCACGGTCAGCAGCAGCTGCTGGACCAGCCCGGTGGCGTACGCGCGGTCCCGCTCGTCGGCGAACAGCCGCACGTTCACGGTCAGCCGGCCGGCCTCCACCGCGCCGGCGATCCGGTCCACCCGGCGCGGCAGCCGGCGCAGCATCGGCAGCAGCGTGACCAGCTCGTCGGTGGCCAGCTGGCGCGGCGAGGCGGACCGCAGCTGCTCGCCGAGCTGCCCGGCGGCGAACCGCCGGGCCCCGGCGACCAGGTCGAAGCCGGGCGCCAGCTGGGTCAGCGTGCCCTCCCCGGTGGCCAGCGCCCGGAACACCGCGGCCACCTCCGGCGGCACCGCCAGCCCGAAGCCGGCGACCACCCGGACCAGGTCGGCGACCAGCCGCAGCCCGGCGGACCCGCCGGGGCCGAGGTGCCGGGCCAGCACCACGCCGACCGCCCGCTCCAGCCGCGGCTGGTCGATCTCGTCCGGGCGCGGCACCACCTCCAGCAGCGCGTCGCTGACCGCCACCGGGTCGGCCCGGTCGATCGCCAGCAGCAGCTGCCGCAGCGCGGCCCGCAGCGTGACGTCGAGCCGGCCGACCGAGCCGAAGTCGAGCAGCGCCAGCCCGCCGTCGGCGAGCAGCAGCACGTTGCCCGGGTGCGGGTCGGCGTGGAAGACCCCGTCCAGCATCACCTGCCGCAGCAGCGCGTCCAGCAGCGTGCCGGCCAGCGCCTGCCGGTCCAGCCCGCGCTCGGCGATCAGCGGGCCGGCCGCGGCCAGCGGCACCCCGTCCAGCCGCTCCATCACCAGCAGCCGCTCGGTGCACAGCGCCCGGTGCGGCCGCGGGATCCGGACGCCGTCCCGGCCGGCGCCGGCCGTGGCCACCGCGGCCATGTTGGCCGCCTCCACCCGGAAGTCCAGCTCCTCCCGCAGCGCCACCGCGAAGCCGCCGGCCAGCTCGCGCACCCCCATCGACCGGCCCCAGGACGTGCTCACGGCCAGCGTCCGGGCCAGCCGGTGCACGATGTCGAGGTCCCGCTCGACCACCGGCCGCAGGCCCGGCCGCTGCACCTTGAGCACCACCTGCTCGCCGGTCACCAGCCGGGCGGCGTGCACCTGGGCGACCGACGCGGCGGCCAGCGGCTCCGGCTCGACCGCGGCGAAGACCTCGCCGACCGGCCGGCCGAGCTCGGCCGCGAGCACCGCCTCCACCGCCGGCCACGGCGCCGGCGCGGCCTGGTCCTGCAGCCGGCCCAGCTCGGCCACGAACTCCGCCGGCAGCAGGTCGCGCCGGGTGGACAGCAGCTGGCCGAGCTTGACGAAGGTGACGCCGCCCTCCTCCAGCGCGGCGGTCAGCGACCGGGCCAGCGCGGCCCGGCGGACCGGGTCGGCGCGGCCGCGCCACCGCCCGCGCAGCGCCCGGCCGAGCCCGTGCCGGGCGGCGATGCGGGCGATCTCGCCGTACCGGCGGGTCCGGTGCGCCTGCCGCCGGGCGATCCGCGGCCACTCGTACGGCGGCGGCACCGAGCCGGAGGGCACCAGCACCTCGGCGACCACGAGGAAGACCATCGCGGCCACCAGCGCCAGCGCGATCGCCAGGGCCAGGAACCAGAACGCGGTGAGCCCCGAGTCCTCCGTCGGCGCCTCGTCGACCAGCACGCCGAACAGCGGGCCGGACAGCAGGAACGCCAGCACGCCGGCGAGCAGCGTGCGGACCAGGCCGAACCGGATGCCGATCAGCCGCCGGGTGACCGCGGCCAGCAGCAGGACCGTGAGCAGGGTGAAGAACGCGACGAGGGCGTACGTGAGCAGGTCCACGGGTCCATCACCCTAGGCCGTGACGGCGACCGGCCCCGCCCGCGGACTCGGGCCGCGGGCGGGGCCGGCCGGTCCCCGCTCTCTCCGCTCGTCCCCCTCACGACCAGCGCGGAGAGCGGGCCGACCACGCTCCCCCCAAGCCCGTGCTCGACACACTGCGTTCGCCTGGGGTCGCGGATCCGGTTGTCACCCGTCCGAGTGATGTTGCGACGGCAAGAACGGCCCGGCGCCTCAGAGGGCGGCGAGGGACTCGCGCAGGATGCCGAGGCCCTCGTCGGTCTCCGCCTCGGTGAGGGTGAGCGGCGGCGCCATCCGCAGCACGTTGCCGAACCGGCCGCCCTTGCCGACCAGCAGCCCGCGGGCGCGGGTCTCCTCCATCAGCTTCGCCGCCGCCTTCGGGTCCGGGGTGTCCCCGCCCGGCACGACCAGCTCCAGCGCGGCCATCAGCCCCTTGCCGCGGACGTCGCCGACCGCGTCGTGCTCGGCGCCGAGGTCGCGCAGCCCGGTCAGCAGCCGGCTGCCCACCTTGAGCGCGTTGGCCTGCAGGTCGTGCGCCAGCACGTAGTCCAGGGTGGCCTTCGCGCCGGCGGTGGCCAGCGGGTTGCCGCCGAAGGTGGAGATCGAGTTGGCCGGCAGGTTGTCCATCAGCTCGCCGCGGGCGACCACGCCGCCGATGGCCAGCCCGTTACCGACGCCCTTGGCGAAGGTCATGATGTCCGGGGTCACCCCGTGCGCGCCGATCCCCCAGAAGTGCTCCCCGGTCCGCCCCCAGCCGGTCTGCACCTCGTCCGAGACGAGCAGGATGCCGTACTCGTCGAGGACCTCCTTCATGGCCCCGAAGAACCCGTCCGGCGGCACCGCGAAGCCGCCGACGCCCTGGATCGGCTCGGCGATCAGGCAGGCCACGTCCCCGGCGGTGGTCGAGTCGATGACGTCGCGCAGGTCCCGCACGCAGGCCGCGATGTAGTCGGCGTCGGGCAGGTCGCGCCAGGGCGAGCGGTAGCGGTAGCCGCCGTAGACGTACGACACCTGGACCGGGGACAGCGCGGACGCCGACCAGCCGCGGATGCCGGTGATGCCCATCGCCGCGAACGAGCGGCCGTGGTAGCTGTTGCGGATCGCCAGCACCTGGGTGGACCGGCGGGCCTGGGTGGCCAGCAGCAGCGCCATCTCGTTGGCCTCGGTGCCGGAGGAGGTGAAGAAGACCTTCGCGTCCGGGATGCCGGACAGCTCGGCGATCTGCTCGGCCAGCTCCACCTGCTCGCGGATCAGGTAGAGCGTCGAGGTGTGCACCACCCCGCGGTCGAGCACCCGGTCCACCGCGGCCCGCACCTCCGGGATCTGGTAGCCGAGCATGTTGGTGAGGATGCCGGCGAAGAAGTCGAGGTAGTCCCGGCCGTCCGCGCCGGTGACCCGGCGCCCGGACCCGGACACGATCTCCAGCGGGTCGTCGTAGTAGAGGGTCAGCCAGGAGGGCAGGACCGCGCGGTGCCGGGCGAGCAGGTCGTCACTCATGCCGCCAGCGTGCCAGGAAGTGACCCCGCCGCACGAGACCCTGGGTCCCGTACGGCGGGGTCGGCCCGCGCGACAGTGGGGGGTCAGTCGCGCGGGCTGGCCTCCGGGCCGTTCCACGGGCCGTACACCGACTTGGCGGTGGACGGTCCGAAGACGCCGGCCTCGCCCGGGGACGGGTAGTGCCGGACGTGCACGTCGGTCAGCCGGCGGCCGCCGCTGACGTTGCGGTACTGGTGCGTGGCGAACATCTGGTAGCGCTTGGCGGTGGTGATCCGGTAGTCCTTGCCGACCCACTGCCCGTCGCTGCGCCGGGAGCTGACCCGGATGTCGAGCTTGAAGCCCAGCGGCAGGTAGCGGCTGTCCACGAAGATGTAGTGCGAGGCGTAGACGTCGGAGCCGCAGGTCCACAGCTTCGACTCGACGCTGACGTACCAGGTGCGGGTGCCCTCGCCCGGGATCCAGGCGCTGTTGCCGTCCCGCCGCGGCGCGGCGTAGCCGAAGAGCCGGCTGTTGGGGCCGCACCGGGTGCGGGCCGCCGAGCCGACGACCTCCAGCGCGCTGGGGCCCAGGTCCGGCCCGCGGGACAGCGTCCCGACCGCCCCGTTGGCGACGACGTGCACCTCGGCCAGGGTGAAGCCGGCGGCGTCGAAGACGTCCCGGTCGGTGATCCACCGCGCCTTGCCGCCGTCCATCAGGAAGACGGCGAAGCTGAGCCGGTCGCGCAGCAGGGTGCCGTCGGCCGGGGTGTTCGGCACCGAGGCGAGCCCGCCGGCCGGGACGACCACCACCCGGTCGAGCGTGTAGCCGAGGGCGTAGAACTCGTCCGCGTTCATCAGCGAGACCTTGGCCCCGCCGACCATCTGGAAGATCGCGAAGCTGTTCTCCTCCCGGACGGCGGTGCCGTCGGGCAGGGCCGCCGCGGCGGCCGCGCTCGCCGGCGCGGCGGTGAGCAGCGGCACCACGGCGGCGCCCAGGGCGAGCGCGCAGCTGACCAGCGCCGCGCCGAGCCTTCGTCGGGACATGCGGTGTCCTCTCGTCCAGCGGGTCCGGACCTGTCCGGATCCCGCCCAGCACAGCGGGGACGACCGGTGTCCGGCAGGGGCGCGGACAGTCCCGGACGAAGTCGGCCGGCGCTACAGGCCGGCCAGCCGCTCCCGCAGCTCGGTGGCGGCGGGCTCCTCGACGCCGTCGAGCCGCTGCTCGGCCTGCCGGGCCAGCCGGCCGGCGGCGGCCGGGTCGCCGGCGGCGGCGGCGAGCTCGGCCTGGGCGATCAGCGCGGTGAGCGCGCCGACGGAGTCGCCGAGCTGGTCGTGCAGCCGGCCGCACCGCTCGTGGTCGCGGGCGGCGCCGGCGTAGTCGCCGAGGGACCGGCGGACCTCGGCCAGGTCGCCGAGGATCTCGGCCTCGCAGTGCCGGTCGCCGACGGCGCGGGCCGCGGCCAGCGCCTCCTGCTGGGTGGCCATCGCCTCGGCGAGCCGGCCGAGCCCGTGCTGGGCCTTGCCCATGTTGTTGAGGCTGACGCTCTCCGCCTGCCGGTCCTGCCGGCGCCGGCAGATCTCCAGGTCGCGGCGGAAGCAGTCGATCGCGGCGGCGAAGTTGCCGGTCATCCGGTACGACTCGCCGAGGTTGTTGAGGATCTGCGCGGCGCCCTCCTCGTCGCCGAGCCGCTCCCGGATGGTCAGCGCCTCGGCGAAGCAGGTCCGCGCGGCCGCCATGTCGCCGCGCACGGTGTGCACGATGCCGAGGGCGTTGTCCACCCAGGCCTCGGCGACCGGGTCCGCGGCCCGGCCGGCCGCGGCCCGGGCCATCAGCAGCGCGGCCAGGAACTGCGACCAGGTCCGCCGGGTCTCGAAGAACGAGTAGAGCGCGATCGGCAGCTGCCAGGCGACGTCGTCGTGGCCGTGCTCGACGGCCAGCCGGACGGCGGCGAGCATGGCCACCCGTTCGGTCTCGCACCAGGTCAGGGCCTCGTCGTAGCTGTCGATGGCGGGCAGCTGCTCGGGCCGGCCGGGCTGGTAGGGCAGCTGGCGGCGGTGCGGGGCGAGCAGCCGGTTGGCCTTGTCCGCGGACCGCAGATACCAGTCCAGCAGGGCGCGGACCGCGCCGGCCCGGACCGCCGGGTCCTCCTCGACCTCGAGCCGGTCGCGGGCGTAGACGTGCAGCAGGTCGTGGAACCGGTACCGCCCCGGCAGCACCTGCTCCAGCAGGTGCTCGTCGACCAGCGTCTCCAGCATGCCGGTCACCTCGGCCACCGGGTCCCCGGTCAGCGCCGCCGCCGCGTACGCGCAGGCGTCCCGGCCGGGATGCAGCGCCAGCAGCCGGAACAGCCGCCGGTGGGCCGGGTCCAGCTGCCCGTACGACAGCTCGAACACCGCCCGCACCGCCACGTCGCTGACCGCCAGCTCGGCCAGCCGCCGCTCCGCCCGCTCCACCCGGCCGACCAGGTCGGCCACCCGCCACGCCGGCCGCGACCGCAGCCGCCGCGCCGCCAGCGCCACCGCCAGCGGCAGGTGCCCGCACAGCTCCACCAGCCGCCGCGCCGCCGCCGGCTCGGCCGCGACCCGCTCCGGGCCGACCACCCGCTCCAGCAGCGCCAGCGCGTCCGCCGGCGGGAACACCCCCAGCGGCAGCGGCTGCGCCCCGTCCAGCCCGTTCAGCGCCCGCCGGCTGGTCACCAGCACCCCGCAGCTGCCGCTGCCGGGCAGCAGCGGCCGCACCTGGTCCTCGGTCGCCGCGTCGTCCAGCAGCACGATCGCCCGCCGCCCGTCCAGCCGGGCCCGGTAGAGCGCCGCCCGCTCCTCCAGCCCGGCCGGCAGCTCCGCGCCGGACACCCCCAGCTGGCGCAGGAAGCCCTCCAGCACCGCCGCCGGGTCCGCCGGCTCCCCCGTCCCGGAGAAGCCCCGCAGGTCCGCGTGCAGCTGCAGCTCGTCGAACCGCCGCTTCTCGGCGTGCGCCACGTGGATCGCCAGCCGGGTCTTCCCGGTCCCGGCCATCCCCTCGATCACCACGATCGGCAGCCCGGTCCCCGGCCCGTCGTCCCCGGCCAGCAGCGCCCGGGCCCGGGCCACCTCCCGCTCCCGCCCGGTGAAGTCCCGGATGTCGTGCGGGATCTGGGCCAGCGACGCCGGCGCGGCCGCCACCCGGCCGACCACGCCCGCCGTCCCCGCCCCCACCGCCGGCCGCAGCACCTCGGTCAGCCGCGCCGACCAGCCGACCGGGTCGCCGCCGAGGTGGGTGACCAGGTCGACCAGCAGCGTCTGCTTCGGCGCCCGCCGGCCGGCCAGCACGTCGCCGATCACCGACTTGCTGTAGAAGCGGCCGGTACGCGCGTGCAGCCGGCCGGAGATGTCCCGGTACGACGGCTTGCCGGCGGACAGCCACAGCTCGCGCAGCTGCTCGGCGAAGCCGGCGAGGGCGGCCGGCGCGACCCCGGGGTGCTGGAGCTGGGGGTGCGGGGCGGGCTGGGGGGATTCGGACATCAGGACCCGACGATATGCTCCGGCCGTACCGGGACGCGGGTCAGCGGCCGTCCGGTGGCCGCCCGGATCGCCGCCACCACCGCCGGCGTGATCGAGATCGTCGGCGGCTCGCCCACCCCGCGCAGCCCGTAGGGCGCGTGCGGGTCGGCCAGCTCCAGCACGTCCACCCGCATCGCCGGGGTGTCCAGGATGGTGGGGATCAGGTAGTCGGTGAACGACGCGTTGCGGACCACGCCGTCGACGACCTGGATCTCCTCCATCACGGCCAGCCCGAGGCCCTGGGTGGTGCCGCCGTGGATCTGGCCGAGCAGCGCCTGCGGGTGCATCGCCTTGCCGACGTCCTGGGCGGTGGCGATCTCCACCACCCGGACCAGGCCGAGCTCCACGTCCACGTCGACGACCGCCCGGTGCGCGGCGAAGGCGTACTGCACGTGCACCCGCCCCTCGCCGGTCACCTGCCCGGTCCGCGGGTCCAGGGGCCAGGTCGGCCGGTGCCGCCACTCCACCGTGTGCTCGACCGCGTCCCCGCCGAGCACCTCGGCCAGCCCGGTCCGGGCACCGTCCACCTCGGACACCACGGTGCCCTCGTCCAGCCGCAGCCCGCCGGGGTCGGTGCCGAGCCGGGCGGCGGCCCGGGCCAGCACGTCGGCGCGGACCCGCAGGCAGGCCTCCCGGACCGCGCCGCCGGTCACGTACGTCTGCCTCGACGCCGAGGACGAGCCGGCGCTGCCGATCCGGGTGTCGGCCGGGTGGATGGCCACCGTGGGCACGCCGAGCTCGGTGCGGGCGATCTGGGCCAGCACCGTGATCAGGCCCTGGCCGACCTCGGCCGCGGCCGTGTGCACCAGCACCGACGGCTCGCCGGCGACCACCTCGAGCCGGACCCGGGCGGTGGAGTGGTCGTCGAAGCCCTCGGAGAAGCCGACGTTCTTGATGCCCACGCCGTAGCCGACGCCGCGGACCACGCCCTCGCCCCGGGTGGTGCCGGAGATGCCGCCGGGCAGCTCGCGCGGGTCCGGCGCGGCCGGCAGCGGCGGCGGCAGCGGAGCGGCCTCGACCCGGCGGAGCAGCTCGGCCACCGGCGCCGCGCTGTCCACCACCTGGCCGCTGGCCGCCAGCGTGCCCTCCCGCATCGCGTTGCGGACCCGCACCTCCACCGGGTCCAGCCCGCAGGCCGCGGCCAGCTTGTCCATCTGCGACTCGTACCCGAAGCAGGCCTGCACCGCGCCGAAGCCGCGCATCGCCCCGCACGGCGGGTTGTTGGTGAAGACGGCCCGGCAGTCGATGTCCACCGCCGGCACGTCGTACGGCCCCGCGCCCAGGGTGGCCGCGTTGGCCGCCACCGCGGCCGAGGTGGACGTGTACGCGCCGCCGTCGAGCAGGATGTCCGCCCGCACCGCGAGCAGCCGGCCGTCCGCGGTGGCCCGGTGCTCGTACCGCAGCACCGCCGGGTGCCGGTGCACGTGCCCGAGGAAGGACTCGTCCCGGGTGTAGACCATCTTCACCGGCCGGCCGGTGCGCAGCGCCAGCAGGCACGCGTGCACCTGCATGGACAGGTCCTCGCGGCCGCCGAAGGCGCCGCCGACCCCGGCCACCAGCAGCCGGACCTTGTCCTCCGGCAGCCCCAGGCAGACCGCGATCTGCCGCCGGTCGGCGTGCAGCCACTGGGTGGCCACGTGCAGCTCGACCCCGCCGTCCTCGGCCGGCACGGCCAGCCCGGACTCCGGGCCGAGGAAGGCCTGGTCCTGCATGCCGACCTCGTACTCGCCGGTCACCACGATGTCGCCCGGCTCGGCGGGCGCGGCCGCGTCGCCGCGGCGGACCAGCACCTGGCGGACCAGGTTGCCGCCGGGGTGCACCCGCTCGGTGTCCGGGTCGAGCGCCCGGCGCATGTCGGTGACCGCGGGCAGCTCCTCCCAGTCCACCGCGACCAGCGCGGCGGCCCGGCGGGCGGTGTCCGGGTCGTCCGCGGCCACCACCGCGACCGGCTCGCCGTGGTAGCGGACCTCGTCGGCGGCGAGCACCGGCTGGTCGGCGTGCTCCAGCCCGTACAGCGGGTCGCCGGGCACGTCCGCGGCGGTGAGCACCGCCCGCACCCCGCGCACCGCCCGGGCGGCGGACAGGTCCAGCCCGCGGATCCGGGCCCGCGGGTGCGGGCTGCGCGCGGTGGCGCCCCACAGCATGCCCTCGACCCACAGGTCGGAGGAGTACGCGAACTCGCCGGTCACCTTGGGCACGCCGTCCGGGCGCAGCGGGCTGTCGCCGACCGCGCCGGGCAGCCGGGTGCCGACCGCCGGCCGGGTGGCGGTCACGACTCCCCCGCCGCGGCGGCCCGGCGGACCGCGTCGATGATCATCTGGTAGCCGGTGCACCGGCACAGGTTGCCGGCCAGCGCCTCCCGGATCTCCGGCTCCGAGGGGTCCGCGGAGCGGCGGAGCAGGTCGTGCACGGCGACCACCAGCCCGGGCGTGCAGAAGCCGCACTGGACCGCGCCGGCGTCGAGGAAGGCCTGCTGCACCGGGTGCAGGTCCGCCCCGGCGGCCAGCCCCTCCACGGTGCGCACCGCCCGGCCGTCGGCCTGCCCGGCCGCGACCAGGCAGGCGCACACCGGCACGTCGTCGAGGTAGACGGTGCAGGAGCCGCACTCGCCCTCCTCGCAGGCGTTCTTGCTGCCGGGCAGGCCCATCCGCTCGCGCAGCGCGAGCAGCAGGCTCTCCCCCGGCGGCACCCCCTCCACCGTGCGCGGCGTCCCGTTGACCGTGCAGGTCAGCCTCATGCCGCCGCCCCCGTCCGGTAGCCGAGCCAGGCGCGCTGCAGCACCCGGCGACCGAGCACGGCCAGCGCGTGCCGGCGGTACGCGGCGGTGCCGCGGACGTCGTCGATGGGCGCCGCGGCCGCGGCCACCAGCTCGCCGAAGCGGTCGGCGACCGGGTCCGGCAGCTCGCCGCGGGAGTCCCACAGCCCGCGCCCGGCGATCTCGCCGGTCACGTACACCTCCGCCTCGACCGCGCGGCGCGGCGTCGGCGCGACCGAGCCGAGCCCGGTGCCGACCGTGCCGGCCGCCGGGTCCAGCCCGACCGCGACCGAGCACACCGCGATCACCATCGCGTTGCGGGTGCCCACCTTCGCGAACTCCTGCGGCCCCCGGGCCACCGGCAGCTCGACCGCGGCGATCAGCTCGTCCGGGGCCAGCACGGTCCGCTTCACCCCGGTGAAGAACTCGCCGACCGGCAGCTGCCGGGTGCCCCGCACCGAGGCCAGCTCCACCACCGCGTCGGCGGCCAGCAGCGGCGGGTGGCAGTCGCCGGCCGGCGAGGCGGAGGCCAGGTTGCCGCCGACCGTGCCGCGGTTGCGGATCTGCGGCGAGCCGACGGTCCGGGCCGCCGCGGCCAGCCCGGGCGCCAGCTCGGCCAGCTCCCGGACCAGCCGCGCGTACGGCACCGCGGCGCCGATCCGCAGCCGGCCGTCGTCCCGGACCCAGTCGGCCAGCCCCTCGACCCGGGTGAGGTCGAGCAGCGCGTCCGGCCGGGCGTGACCGCGGTTGACCGCGACCATCAGATCGGTGCCGCCGGCGATCGGCACGGTCTCCGGTCGCGCGGCCTTCTCGGCCAGCGCGTCCTCCCACCGCGTCGGTGCGGCGAAGGTCGCCATGGTCATCCCCGCATCTTCCCCCACCGCCGCCCGGACGGGCACCGCCCCTCCCGGTTGCCGCCGGCCCTACCCTGGCCGGGAGCCCTCGGGGAGGTGCGCTGCGGTGCGCGACCGGTACCGGTGGTTGCGGCGGATCGAGCAGCTGGACCCGCTGCGCGACCACCAGGAGATCTACCGGATCTCGGCCGGCCACGAGTTCCCCTGGGACTACCAGCGGGCGCTGGAGCTGGCCCTCTTCCGGACGTACTGCGTGCCGAGCATCTCGGCGCTGCTGGACGCCACCGGCGAGTTCCGGGTCCGGCCGCAGCAGCGGTACGACGACACCGCGCTGCTGATGGCCGAGCTGGCCGCGCACGGCTACGACTCGCCCCGCGGCCGGGAGGCGCTGCGGGTGGTCAACCGGCTGCACGGCCGCCACGACATCGCCGCCGAGGACATGCGCTACGTGCTGTCCACGTTCGTCTTCGAGCCGATCGACTGGCTGGACCGGTTCGGCTGGCGGCCGCTGTCCGCGCACGAGCGGCTGGCCGCGTTCCACTTCTACCGGGCCGTCGGCGCCCGGATGGGCATCCGCGACGTGCCGGCGGACTACGCCGGGTTCCGCCGGTTCAAGACCGGCTACGAGGCGGCGGCGTACCGGTACGCGGAGACCAACCGGCGGGTCGGCGGCCACACCCTCGACCTGCTGCGCGGCTGGTACCCGCGGCCGCTGCGGCCGGCGGTGGACGTCGCCGTCCGCGGCCTGCTCGACCCGCCGGTGCTCGCCGCCTTCGGCCTGCCGCCCGCCCCGCGCTGGGCCGCGGCGGCGACGCGGGCCGGGCTGCGGGCGCGGGCGGCCGCCGTGCGCACGCTGCTCCCGCCGCGCACCCGGTCCCGGCTGGCCGCCGACCCGCGCAACCGCAGCTATCCCGGCTATCCGACCGGCTACCGCCCGTCCGACCTCGGCGCCCCGGACCCCGGGCGCTGACCGCCGGCCGGCCGGTCAGGCGAAGGCCGGCATCACCTCGTCGTGCACGAGCTGCAGCTGCTCGTCGACCGTCGCCACGCCGTCCAGGTCCCGGCCCATCAGCGCCTTCACCAGCGCGGCGTCGGTGATGGCGAGGATGAGGTGGTTGACCCCCGCGTCCACGATCTCGGTGCGGAGCTTGGCCACGCACTCCTCCGGGGTCCCGGCGACCGACAGCCGCTCGGCGATCTCCGGCGAGGTGAGCTCGATCGCCCCGGCCAGGTCGCCCTTGCCGAGCGCGTCGACGACCGGCTGCAGGTCCTGCGGGTCGACCCCGTTGCGCTGCAGCTGCTCGGCCGGCATGGACGACGCGTAGAGGCCGACCATGCTGCGCGCCGCCTCCTTGGCGGCGGCGGAGTCCCGGCCGACCGCGAAGACCACCCAGGCGCCGAGGTCGAGCGACTGCCAGTCCCGGCCGGCCCGGTCGGCGCCGATCTTGACGTTCTCCACCATGTAGTCGTACGCCTCGCGGGTGTAGCTGAGCGCGTGGTGGACCCCGTCGGAGATCTCGCCCGCGAGCTGGAACGACTTGGGTCCGCGCATCGCGCCGATCTTGAGCGGCAGCCGCTCCTGCACCGGCCGGGCGAAGGTGAACAGCCCGGAGTAGTTGTAGAAGTCGCCCTCGAACGTGATCGCGCCCTCGTCGAGGAAGGTGCGGATCACCTGGTGCGCCTCCTGCACCCGGGACAGCGGCTTCCGGCTCGCCCAGTCGATGTGGTACTGGGCCAGCAGGCCGAAGTTGCCGCACGAGATGACGCACTCGGCCCGCCCGCCGGTCAGCTCGTCGAGCGTCGCCACCGCCTGCGTGATCAGCGTCGGCTCGCGCAGGATGATGCCGGACACGCTCGGCCCGAAGCGGATCTGCCGGGTCTTGTCCGCCGCCGCCGCGAACAGCAGCCACATGTCCTTGTGCCAGGTCTCGTCGGCCGCGTAGCAGGCGTGGAAGCCGAGCTCGTCCGCCTTCCGGATCGACGCCAGGGAGTCGACGAGCGGGTAGTCGGGCAGCATCACGTAGCTGAACCTCATGGGGACTCCTCCCCCTCCATCGACGTGGGGTCGCGCGGCGACTCCCCGGACATCAGCTCCTCGCCGGAGACCACCGAGTCCGCCCAGTGGGCGTGCATCCAGGCCAGGTGCTCCCAGCGGCTGGCCACGATGCGGTGGGTGTCCCAGGCCGGGAGGTCGTGCTGGCGGACGTGGTCCCGCATCAGCGCGGGGTCCACCTCGTACACGTGGTCGAAGCGCATGACCACCGTCCCGTTGACGCGCCGGGGCTCGGGCGGGCGCTGCGCCGACAGCCGGAACCCGATCACCGCTCCTCCTCGTCGGTGCTGTCATAGGCCTGATCGAGGAGGTACTTGCCGGGATTCATGATGTTGTACGGGTCGAGCACCCGCTTGATCTTCTTCATCACGTCGAAGCCGCCGCCCAGCTCCGCGGGCACCAGGTCCACCTCGCCCTCCCGGCAGGAGCCGTGGCAGGCGCTGATGGACCCGCCGTGCGCGAGCGACACGGCGGCGATGTCGCGCTTGGCCTGCACCCACGCCGCCCACGTCTCGTCGTCGAGCCGCTGCTCCCAGATGCCCACGTCGATCTCGGTGAGGTAGTCGCCCCACGGCTTGAAGGCGCCGTTGGTGTAGGCGAACATGCCCCAGTCGTCGAAGATCGGGTGCCGGCCGGTGAGCCGGCGGACGATCTCGTGCCACTCCTGCCGGACCGCGGGCAGCGCCGTCCAGTTGATCGAGGCGTCCTCGCAGTGCCAGCTCATCGGCACCACCTGCCCGTCCGGCAGCCGGCCGTGCAGCGGGGTGGCGTAGCGGTCGTGCCGGGAGGCCCAGTCGCCCTGGGAGATCTCGTCGCCGAGGTAGCTGCCGCCGGTGTCCCGGCCGATCCGCAGCAGCCGCCGGGCGCCCGGGTGGACCTCGTCGGTGGTGCCGTACATCGCCGTCGCGACCACGCAGCGCACCGAGTCCGGCTGCGGGATGTACGCCTCGTCGTCGCGGCGCAGGTAGTCCAGCTTCCACTCGTCGAACAGCACGACGCCGGCCAGGGTGGCCAGGCCGGACCGGGCCAGGGCGGCGGTGGAGCGCCAGGCGCTCTCGTAGTCCGGGTAGGAGAAGAACGCCGCGAACTCCGCCTCCGGCCGCGGCACCAGCTCCAGCGTCGCCTCGGTGACGATGCCGAGCGTGCCCTGGTGGCCCATGAAGAGGTGCTTGAGCTGGTAGCCGCTGGAGGACTTGCGGATCTTGCGCCCGCCGCCGTCGCCGACCCGGATCAGCTCCCCGGTGGGCAGCACGATCTGGAAGCTGATGACCAGGTCCCGGGTGTGCCCGTAGCGGCCGCCGATCAGCGACCAGCCGCTGGTGCCGATCCGGCCGCCGACCAGCGAGCACGGGTACGAGGCCGGGTCGTCCGGGTAGATCACGCCGTGCTGCCGCAGCTCCTCGTTGAGCTTGAGCATGTTGATGCCCGGCTGCACGGTCACCGCGCGGTCCTCGAGGTCGATCTCCAGGATCCGGTTCATCAGCTTGACGTCGACGACGATGCCGTGCCGGAGCGGCACGGCGCCGTCGGTGAGCCCGGTGCCGCCGGCCCGCGGCACCACCGGGATCCGGTGCCGGTTGGCCAGCCGGACCACCTCGGCGACCTGCTCGGCGGAGGTCGGGAGCACCACCACGTCCGGCACGTGCTCGGCCCACCGGTGCACCGGGAACGGGGCCGGGACCCGCGCCCGGTTGAACCGGGCCGACCGGCCGGTGAAGACGTGCTCGGCGCCGCAGATGCCGACCAGCTCCTCGATCACCGGGTCGGTGACCAGCGTGGCGGTCACGGCGTCACCCCCTGGTGCGGGACCGTCCCGGCCGGCCCGCCGTCCAGCCCCGCGGCCCGGGCGACGAGCTCGAGCAGGTCCATCACCTCGATCGGCCGGTCCCGCTCGGCGCCGCGCTCGGACAGCGGGCGCTCGGACCACACGCACGCGCTGACGAGCGTGTCCACGCCCAGCTCGGCGGCCCGCTCGACCCGGCGCCGGCTGATCTCCGCGGTGAGGTCGGGGCGCTCGATGCCGAGCCCGCCGCCGGCGCCGGAGCAGTACGACCACTGCGTCACGTGGTCCACGTCCTCGAAGCGCAGGCCCGGGATCGCCCGCAGCACCTCGCGGGGTGACTCGTGGATGCCCTTGCGCTTGTTGAGCCGGCAGGCGTCGTGGTAGGTGACCACCCGGTCGACCGGCTCGGTCAGCACGAGCTTCCCGTCCCGGATCAGCTCGGCGAGCAGGTCGACCAGCAGCACGATCTCGAAGTCGTACTCGTCGCCGAAGTAGCGCGGGTAGTCCTCGGTGAAGGCGATGTAGTCGTGCGGGTCGAAGACGATGATCCGGCGGGCGCCGACGGCGCGCCAGTCGGCCACGTTGTGCCGGGCGAACTCGCGGGCCCGCTCGACGTAGCCCATCTCCGCGGCCGGGCCCCCGCAGCACCACTGCTCGCGCATCAGTCCGAAGTCGACACCGGCCCGCCGCAGGAGCTGGGCCGCCGCCCGCGGCACCGAGGTCCGGAAGAACGCCCCCTCGCAGTCGCAGAAGAGGATCGTCTCGCCGCCGATCGGCAGGTCCAGGCCCGCCGCCCAGTCGCGGACGGTGTCCTGGCTGACCGGGACCTCGCCCAGCACCGGCTCCGACCGCTGCCGCGCGGTCTCCTCCACCCACCGCTGCCACTGCGGCTGGTGGACGCCGGCGTCGACGGCGAGCGCGCGCACGGCCCGGACCAGCTCGACCGTCCTGGTCCGGAACCGGTAGAAGTCGCCGGTGAAGAGCGTGTTCGGGCAGCGCAGCTCGCAGGCGCCGCACTGGGTGCAGTGCACGTAGTCGCGGGCAATGTCCTCGATGGACAGCTGGCCCTGCTCCATGGCGACCACGTTCGCGTGGAACGCGGTCGGCGAGTGCACCTCGTCGCGGGTCACCTGCATGACCGGGCAGACCTCGCGGCAGAACTTGTGGCCGGAGCTGAAGCAGTTGTAGGCCGCGTTGCGCCACTGGCCCACGAAGTCGGCGGTCAGCTGCCCGTCCGGTCCCGGTCCGGGCGCCCGGCCGTCCGCCGTGCCGTCACTCCGCGGGGTGTCTGCCATCGTGGTCCTCCCCCTGGGCCGCGTCCTCATGGTGGCGCCGCCCGGGGAGATCGTCCAGAGCCGCCTGGCCGTAGTCGCCCCTACTCTGGCCGGAGATCCACCGGATCTCGGCCGGCCACCGGGTGAGGACAGACGGTCGTCCTGGGCGGGATGCCCGACCGCGACCGGCAACACCGGCATCGTGCCCCGTCCCGGGCCGCTGGGTGGACACGGGTCTTGAAGTCCGATTGCAACGCGCCGATACTGCAAACGGCTGTCGGGGCATGCCGTCGTCCGATCCGGGCGTCGGCCGTCGGACAGTGAGCGACCGGCGGCCGCCCCGGGTCTTCTCCCGAGGAGGAGACCGTGCGAATCACTTCCACCTCTCACCGGAGCCGGCTCGCCCGGCTGCTGGCGGCCACCGTCGCCGCGCTCGGCGCGGGCGCGCTCGCCCTGCCGGCCAGCAGTGCGGCCGCCCCCCAGGAGTTCAGCGCCGCCCAGCTGTCCGCCGTCCGCAGCGCGGTGGAGCAGTCGGGCGTCGCCGGCGTCGCCTGGTACGCGGACGCGGCCGCGCGCCGGGTCGTCGTCACCGCCGACAGCTCCGTCTCCGCCGCCGAGCTCGCGACGCTGCGGGCGGCGGCCGGTCGCAACTCCGGCGCCCTCCGGGTCCAGCGGACCGCCGGCGTCTTCACGCCGCTGCTGTCCGCCGGCGACGCCATCTACGGCACCCGCTACCGGTGCTCGCTCGGCTTCAACGTGGTCAGCGGCAGCACCTACTACTTCCTCACCGCCGGACACTGCGGTGACCTGGAGCCGACCTGGTACGCCAACTCCAGCGGCACCACGGTGATCGGCCCGACCGTCGGCTCCAGCTACCCGGGCAACGACTACGCCCTGGTCCGCTACGCCAACACCTCGCTCAGCCACCCCGGCGGCTACACCGTCGCCGACGCCTTCGTCGGTGAGCAGGTCACTCGCGACGGGTCGACCACCGGCGTGCACAGCGGCACGGTCACCGCGCTCAACGTCTCCGTCCGCTACCGCGGGAAGGGCGGCGGGACGGTCAGCGGCCTGATCCAGACCACCGTCTGCGCCGAGGGCGGCGACTCCGGCGGCCCGCTCTACGACGGCACCAAGGCGCTCGGCCTGACCTCCGGCGGCAGCGGCGACTGCACCAGCGGCGGCACGACGTTCTTCCAGCCGGTCCGGGAGGCGGCGAACGCGTACGGCGTGACCATCTTCTGACCCTCCGGGTGGCGGGTCAGCGCTCGGCGGCCCGGCGACGGGCGGAGAGCAGCTGGCCCGCCACCACGACCAGCAGCGCGATCACGAGCATCGCGGTGCCGATGACGTTCGCCTGCGCCGGGATGCCGCGGGTGGCGGAGACGTACACGAACTTGGGGAACGTGGTCACGTTGCCGGAGTTGAAGTTCGTGATGATGAAGTCGTCGAAGCTCAGCGCGAAGGCCAGCAGCGCCGCGGCCAGGATGCCGGGCGCGGCCAGCGGCAGCGTCACCCGGCGGAAGGTCTGCCACTCGTCCGCGTAGAGGTCCATCGCGGCCTGCTCCAGCCGCGGGTCCAGGCTGGCCAGCCGCGCCTTGACGGTGACCACGACGAACGAGACGCAGAACATGACGTGCGCGATCACCACGGTCCAGAAACCCGGGTTGACCCGCAGGTTGAGGAACATCGCCAGCAGCGAGGCGCCGAGCACGACCTCCGGCGTGGCCATCGGCAGGAAGATCAGCAGGTTGGTCGAGGTCCGGCCGCGGAACCGGTGCCGGGCCAGCGCGAAGGCGACCATGGTCCCGAGCAGCGTGGCACCGATCGTGGCGAGCAGGCCGATCTTGATGCTGTTGCCGAGCGCGGTGCAGACCTCCGGCGCTCCGCACGGGTTCTGCCAGTTGTCCAGGGTGAAGCCCTGCCAGGTGAGGTTGGACCGGCCGGCCTGGTTGAACGAGAACGCCACCGTGTAGGCGATCGGGATGAAGAGGTAGCCCAGCGCCAGCACCGCGTACAGCATGACGAGGTGGTCCCGGAGCCACCTCATACCAGCTCCTCCGTGCCGGCGCGGCGGATGTAGATGCTGACCAGCACGAGGATCGCGGCCATCAGCACGAACGACAGCGCCGCCGCGGTCGGGTAGTCCACGACCCGGAAGAAGCGGCTGTCCACCACGTTGCCGATCATGCTGGTGGACGGGTTGCCCAGCAGCGCCGCGTTGACGTAGTCGCCGGCCGCCGGGATGAAGGTGAGCAGCGTGCCGGCCACCACCCCGGGCATGGACAGCGGCAGCGTGACCCGGCGGAAGGCGACCGGCGCGGACGCGTAGAGGTCGCCGGCCGCCTCGACCAGCCGCGGGTCCAGCCGCTCCAGCGAGGCGTACAGCGGCAGCACCATGAACGGCAGGAAGTTGTACGTCAGCCCGGCCACCACCGCGGTGGCCGACGCGGTGAGCGAGTCGGTGGCGCCGAGCACGCCGATCGCGCGCAGGCCGCCGACCACCCAGCCCTCGTCGGCCAGCACCTGCTTCCAGGCGATGGTGCGCAGGATGAACGAGGTGAAGAACGGCGCGATGACCGCGACCAGCATCAGGTTGCGCCAGCGGCCGGCCTTCAGCGCGATCGCGTACGCCAGCGGGTAGCCGATCAGCAGCGCGAACACCGTGGCCAGCCCGGCGTAGAGGAACGACCGGGCGAACTGCGGCGCGTACTCGGTCAGCGCGTCGGTGTAGTTCGCCCACCGGAAGGTCTGCTCGTACGTGCCGACCTCGGCGCCGGGCACCCGGGTCTGCAGCGAGGTCGAGCCGAGCGCGAAGACCGGCACCGCGAAGAACAGCACCAGCCAGGCGATCCCCGGCAGCAGCAGCAGGTACGGCGTGGCCCGCCGGCCCCGCCGGGTGACGTCCGTGGGCGGCACGCCCTCCGGTGGGCCGGCCACCCGGGTGCCGGCCGCGGCCGGAGCGAAGCTCACCGGGACCGCCCGTCGGCCGGGGCGGCGGGGGCCGGCGGCTCCGGCGCGCCGGTCAGCCCGGCCACCCCGGGCACCGCGGCCGGCCCGACCGGCACCTCGGCGGGGCCGCCGTCCAGCGTCTCCACTCCGGCCGCCGCGTCCTGGTCGCCGTCCAGCGCGAACGCGTGCGCCGGCTCCCAGGACGCGGTCACCCGCTCCCCCACCGGCAGCACCCCGCCGAGCCCGGTGTTCTGCGCGAACGCGGTCAGCAGCTGCCCGGACGGCAGCCGCACCAGGTACTGCGTGCTCACCCCGGTGAAGCTGGCGTCCACGATCAGCCCGCCGGTCAGCGCGGCCCCGCCAGGCGGCTCGCCGTCGGCGCTGAGCTGCACCTTCTCCGGCCGGACGCCGACCAGCACCGGCCGGCCGGCGGTGGGCGCCGTCCGGCACCGGTCCGCCGGCAGGACCAGCCGCGCGCCGGCGACCTCGACCACGACGCTCCCGCCGGAGCGCTCCAGCACGGTGCCGGGCAGCAGGTTGGACTGCCCGAGGAAGTTCGCCACGTACGCGCTCACCGGCGACTCGTACAGGTCCACCGGCGAGCCGAGCTGCTCGATCCGGCCGGCGTTCATCACCGCGATCGTGTCGGCCATCGTCATGGCCTCTTCCTGGTCGTGCGTGACGTGCACGAAGGTGATGCCCACCTCGTCCTGGATGCGCTTGAGCTCCAGCTGCATCTGCCGGCGCAGCTTGAGGTCCAGCGCGCCGAGCGGCTCGTCGAGCAACAGGACGTCCGGGCGGTTGACGACGGCCCGGGCCAGCGCCACCCGCTGCTGCTGGCCGCCGGACAGCTGCCCCGGCTTCCGCTTCGCCAGATGGCCCAGCTCGACCAGGTCGAGCGCTTCGGTGACCTGCCGCTGCACCTCGCCGGACCGCCGCCGGCGCAGCCCGAAGGCGACGTTCTCGAAGACGTCGAGGTGCGGGAAGAGCGCGTAGCTCTGGAAGACGGTGTTCACCGGCCGCTTGTACGGCCGGGTGTCGGTGACGTCCTGGTCGCCGAGCAGGATCCGGCCGCGGGTCGGCCGCTCCAGGCCGGCCACCATCCGGAGCGTGGTGGTCTTCCCGCAGCCGGACGGGCCGAGCAGCGCGAAGAACGAGCCGCTCGGCACCGTCAGGCTCACCTCCTCGACCGCCACCGAGGTCCCGAAGACCTTGGTGACCCCGTCCAGCCGCAGGTCGCGCCCGTCCATCAGTTGCCGATCACCTTCTGGAACTCCTCGGAGTACTTCGTGTCCTCGTCCGGGGTGAGGGTGCGGAACGCCTTGACCTTCGACAGGGCGGTCTCGTCGGGGAAGATCCACGGGCTCTCGGCCAGCTCCGGGTCCAGCTTCTCCATCTCCGCCTGGGCGCCCTGCACCGGACAGACGTAGTTGACGTACTCGGCGACCTTGGCGGCGACCGCCGGGTCGAAGTAGTAGTCGATGAGCTTCTCCGCGTTCTTCTTGTGCGGCGAGCCGACCGGCACCAGCAGGTTGTCGAAGCTGTAGGTGCCACCGGCCTCGGGGATCGCGACACCGAACTTGTCGTCGTTCTCGTAGTTGAGCTGGAAGATGTCGCCGGACCAGCCCATCACCGCCAGGGCGTCGCCGGAGATCAGGTCCTCCTTGTAGGAGTTCCCCTTGACCTGCCGGATCTGGCCGCTGGAGATCTGCTTCTCGACCTCGTCCAGGGCTGCCTGGAACTGCGCGTCGGTGAACGGGCCGGCGATGTCCACGCCCTGCTCGAGCATGATCAGCCCGATCGTGTCGCGCATCTCCGACAGCACCTCGACACGGCCCTTGAGCTCGGGCTTCCACAGGTCGGAGACGCTCCTCAGGCCGCCCGGGACCTTCTCCTTGTTCCAGGCGAGCACCCCGAAGATGCCCTGCCAGGGCAGGCTGTACTTGCGGCCGGGGTCGTAGTCGACGTCCTTGAGCTCGGGCAGCAGGTTCTTCGAGTTGGGCATCGCGGCCAGGTCGAGCTCCTGGACGTAGCCGGCGCGAATGTTGCGCGCCGGCCATCCAGTCGGTGAAGACGATGATGTCCTTGCCGATGTCCTGGCCGTTCTTCAGCTGCCCGGAGATCTTGCCGTAGTAGGTGTCGTTGTCGTCGATGTCCTCGGCGTACGTCGCCTTGAGGCCGGACTTCTTCTGGAAGGCCTCCAGCGTCGGGTACTTCTTCGTCTCCTCGTCGTAGTCGAGGTAGAGCGTCCAGTTGGCCCAGTTGACGACCTTCTCCTGGTCGGAGCGGTCGGTCGCCGGGCTGGGCTTCGCCGGGCCGCTGGCGGCGCCGGTGCCGGACGGGGCGGTGTCGCCGCCGGTGCCGCAGGCGGCCAGCGCGGTCAGCCCCGCGGCGCCGAGCAGCACCGAAGCGGCGGGACAGCCGGGCCTCGACGAGGGCGCGGACGCGGGGGTCGACGGGGTGGGGGAGGGCGTGGCATCGGGAGTGCCTCCAGCCGGTGGTCTCGGGCGGCGCGCTCAGCGGCCGATGTAGCTCATCACGTGCTTGACGCGGGTGTAGTCCTCCAGGCCGTAGACCGAGAGGTCCTTGCCGTGGCCGGAGGACTTGAAGCCGCCGTGCGGCATCTCGGCCACGATGGGGATGTGCGTGTTGATCCACACGCACCCGAAGTCGAGCCGGCGGGCCGCCCGCATCGCGCGGCCGTGGTCCCGCGTCCACACGCTGGACGCGAGCCCGTACTCGACGCCGTTGGCCCAGCGCAGCGCCTCGTCCTCGTCGCTGAAGCGCTGCACCGAGATCACCGGCCCGAAGACCTCGACCTGGCTCATCTCGTCGTCCTGCCGCAGTCCCGACACCACGGTGGGTTCGTAGAAATAGCCCCGGTCCCCGGTCCGGTGCCCGCCCGCGACCACGTCGGCGTGGTCCGGGAGCCGGTCGACGAAGCCGCCGACCCGCTCCAGCTGGGCGGGGTTGTTCAGCGGCCCGTAGGCCGCGTCCGTGTCGTCCGGCGGTGCCGTCTTCGTGCCGCGGGCCTGCTCGGCCAGCGCGGCGACGAAGTCGTCGTGGACGCGCGGCGCGGCCAGCACCCGGGTCGCCGCCGTGCAGTCCTGGCCGGCGTTGAAGTACCCGGCGCCGGCGATGCCCTCGGCGGCCAGCTCCAGGTCGGCGTCGTCGAAGACGATCACCGGCGCCTTGCCGCCGAGCTCCAGGTGGGTCCGCTTCAGCTGGCCGCCGGCCGCCTCGGCCACCTCGCGGCCGGCCCGGATGCTGCCGGTGATCGACACCATCTGCGGCGTCGGGTGGCCGACCAGCGCCCGGCCGGTGTCCCGGTCGCCGCAGACCACGTTGAGCACCCCGGGCGGCAGGAACTCCTGCATGATCCGGGCCATCAGCACGGTGCTGACCGGGGTGGTGTCCGACGGCTTGAGCACCACCGTGTTGCCCGCGGCGAGCGCGGGGGCGAACTTCCAGACCGCCATCATCAGCGGGTAGTTCCACGGGGTCACCTGGGCGCAGACGCCGACCGGCTCGCGCCGCACGTACGACGTGTGGTCCTTCATGTACTCGCCGGCCGAGCGGCCCTCCAGCACCCGGGCCGCGCCGGCGAAGAACCGGATCTGGTCCAGCGCCGGCGGCAGCTCCTCGTCCAGGGTCAGCTGCACCGGCTTGCCGGTGTTGCGGCTCTCCGCCGCGACCAGCTCCTCGCCGCGCGCCTCGATGGCGTCGGCGATCCGCAGCAGCGCCCGCTGCCGCTCGCTCGGCGTGCTGTCCCGCCAGCCCTCGAAGGCGTCGGCGGCCGCGCGCACCGCGGCGTCGACGTCCTCCGGGCCGGACAGCGGCGCGGTGCCGAAGACCTCCCCGGTGGACGGGTCGACGAGGTCCATGGTCCGGCCGTCGGCCGCCGGGACCTCCCGGCCACCGACCACGTTGGACACCGCGACCTTGCCGTCGCCGCTGCTCATCACTGGCCTCCTTCCGCCTGCGCGGGTACGGGCGCCGGCCGGGCGCCGTCGGCGGCCGCGGGCGCCCGGGGCGCCGGGGGCTCGGCCGGGGTGCGCTCCTGCATCGACCACGGTGCCCCGTAGTCGGGCAGCAGGTCCAGGAACGGCACCGGGTCCAGGGCCTCCGGGCCGAGCACGCCGGCGCCGGCCCAGGCCCCGCCGGCGATCAGCTCCAGCGCCACCACCGGGTTGACCGCGGTCTGCCAGACCACCGCCTGGGCGCCGTCCCGGCGCATCGACTCCTCGTTGTCGGCCACCTGGTAGAGGTACACCTCGCGGGGGTCGCCGTCCGGGCCGGTCCCGGTCACCCGGGTGCCGGCGCAGGTCCGCCCGCGCATCCGGTCGCCGAGCGTGGCCGGGTCGGGCAGGCAGGCCGCGACCACGTCCCGCGGCGCCACCCGGGTGCCCCGCACGTCCACCGGCTCGGTGCCGTCCAGCCCGAGCCGGTGCAGCGTGCGCAGCACGTCGACGAAATCGGCGCCGAGCCCGTACTTGAAGGTGACCCGGCGCGCGTCCACCCACCGCGGCACCAGCAGCACCTCCTCGTGCTCCACGTGCACGCACTCGACCGGGCCGATGCCCTCCGGGAAGTCGAAGACCTCCGGCTCGGCGAACGGCGCGGTGGTGAACCAGCCGCGGTCCCGCTCCCAGACCACCGGCGGATTGAGGCACTCCTCGATCGTCGTCCAGATCGAGAAAGTGGGCGCAAAGTCGTAGCCGGCGACGGTCAGGTCGCCGCCGTCCCGGACGTCGACCGAGTCCACGGTCTCGAAGAGGTGGTCGGCCGCGTACCGGGCGAAGACGTCGGACAGGCCCGGCTCCACGCCCATCCCGACCAGGGCCAGCGCGCCGCGCGCCTCCCAGTCCGCGGCCAGCGCGAACTGCTCGTCCCCGAGCTTGACCCCGGTCAGCTCGTACGGCCGGTCCGGGTGCGGGCGGGACAGCGACATGGCCATGTCCAGGTAGGTCACGCCGGCGTGCAGGCAGGCGGTGAAGACCGGCAGGACGAAGCGCGGGTCGGTCGCGTTGAGCACCGCGTCGGCCCGGGTGGCGGTGATCAGCTCGCGCAGCGCGGCCGGGTCGGAGGCGTCCACGGCCGCGGCGGTGACCCGGTCGTCGCCGGTCGCGGCGGCGGCCCGGGCGGCCCGGCCCGCGTCCACGTCGGCGAGCACGATCGCGCGCGGGAACTTGCGCCGGGCGGCGATGCGGGCCGCGGCCGACCCCACCCCGCCGGCACCCACCACCAGCACGCGCACCGGCCACCACCCCCTCGACGTACGGCGATCTGGCGGCAGCTTACGCAAGAATCCGCAGTACGAAGCAAGTCACGGAACGGAAACACTTGCAAGACCCGCCTGCGACTGCGATAACCGTGACGTGCGTGGACAAGCGGCCCTCGGCGCCGGCATCGACGAGGTCGGCAAGCAGCTCGTCGAGGAGCTGCAGCGCGACGGCCGCCGATCGTACGCGGCGCTGGCCAAGAGCGTCGGGCTGTCCGAGGCGGCGGTCCGGCAGCGGGTGCAGCGGCTGATCGACTCCGGCGTCATGCAGGTGGTCGCGGTGACCGACCCGCTGCAGGTCGGCTTCTCCCGGCAGGCCATGGTCGGCATCCGGGCCGAGGGCGACCTGGTCCGGGTCGCCGACGAGCTCGGCAAGATCGACGAGGTCGACTACGTGGTCATCACCGCCGGCTCGTTCGACCTCCTCTGCGAGCTGGTCTGCGAGGACGACGACCACCTGCTGCAGGTGCTGTCCGAGCGGATCCGGGTGCTGCCCGGGGTGCGGGACACCGAGACCTTCGTCTACCTGAAGCTGACCAAGCAGACCTACGCCTGGGGCACCCGATGACCACCACCCCGTCCTTCCCGGCCGGCGGCTCCCCGGACCGGCTCTCCGAGTCGGCACGTGACCACCTGTGGATGCACTTCACCCGGCTGTCGGCGTACGCGGACTCGCCGGTGCCGGTGATCGTCCGCGGCGAGGGGCCCTACATCTGGGACGCGGCCGGCCGCCGCTACCTGGACGGGCTGTCCGGGCTGTTCGTCGTGCAGGCCGGGCACGGGCGGGTCGAGCTGGCCGAGGCCGCCGCCAAGCAGGCCGCGGAGCTGGCCTTCTTCCCGCTGTGGTCGTACGCGCACCCGAAGGCGATCGAGCTGGCCTCGCGGCTGGCCGAGCTGGCTCCGGGAGACATCAACCGGGTCTTCTTCACCACCGGCGGCGGCGAGGCGGTGGAGTCGGCCTGGAAGGTGGCCCGGCAGTACTTCAAGCTGGTCGGGCAGCCGCTGCGGCACAAGGTGATCAGCCGCTCGGTGGCCTACCACGGCACCACCATGGGAGCGCTGTCGATCACCGGCATCCCGGCCGCCCGGCAGGACTTCGAGCCGCTGGTGCCCGGCGCGGTCAAGGTGGCGAACACGAACTTCTACCGCGCCCCCGAGCACGGCGACGACTACGAGGCCTTCGGCCGGTGGGCGGCGGACGAGATCGCCCGGGCGATCGAGTACGAGGGGCCGGACACGGTCGCCGCGGTCTTCCTGGAGCCGGTGCAGAATTCCGGCGGCTGCTTCCCGCCGCCGCCCGGCTACTTCCCGCGGGTCCGGGAGATCTGCGACCGGTACGGCGTGCTGCTGGTCTCCGACGAGGTGATCTGCGCCTTCGGCCGGCTCGGGCACCTCTTCGCGGCCGACCGGTACGGCTACCAGCCCGACATCATCACCTGCGCCAAGGGCATGACCTCGGGCTACTCCCCGATCGGCGCGATGCTGGTGTCCGACCGGATCGTCGAGCCGTTCCTGCACGGGCCGACGTCCTTCCTGCACGGCTTCACCTTCGCCGGGCACCCGGTGTCGGCCGCGGTGGCGCTGGCCAACCTCGACCTGCTCGAGCGGGAGGACCTGCCCGGGCACGTGCGGCGTACCGAGGGGGCGTTCCGGGCCACCCTGGAGAAGCTGACCGACCTGCCGATCGTCGGCGAGGTGCGCGGGGACGGGTTCTTCTACGGGATCGAGCTGGTCAAGGACAAGGCGACCCGGGAGACCTTCGACGACGACGAGTCGGAGCGGCTGCTGCGCGGCTTCCTGTCCCGGGCGCTGTTCGAGGCCGGGCTCTACTGCCGGGCCGACGACCGCGGCGACCCGGTCGTCCAGCTGGCCCCGCCGCTGGTCTGCGACCAGTCCCACTTCGACGAGATGGAGCAGATCCTCCGCGCCGTCCTCACCGAGGCCTGGACCCGCCTCTGACCCCGCGCCGGGGCGGCCCGGGGGCGGCCGCCGGGGGCTCCGGCCTAGCTGCGGCGGGCGAGGAGGCCCTTGACGAAGGCGGCCTGGCCGGCGTGCTGCAGGTCGTCGGAGAGCACGCTGACCAGCCGGACCGACAGCGTCACCGGCGGGTCCCAGGCGGTGTCCACCACCCGGGGCAGGTCGGCGTCGGTGATCGTGCCGACGTAGTCGAGGGTGCGCTGGTAGACCGCGTCGTGGTAGCCGGTGAGCAGCTCGCCGGCCACCCGCACCTGGCCGACCTGCCGCGCGTCGTGCCCGTAGCCGTGGTCGGCGGCCTCGAACGGCAGCCCGAACCGGTCCGCCCAGCCGCCCGCGGTCCACACCTGCTCGGTGCCGGCGACGCCGGCCACGTGGTCGTCCTGGATCCGGGTCAGGTGCCAGACCAGCCAGGCGATCGAGTTGGCCTCCGGGTCGACCCGGGCGGCCAGCTCGTCGGCGCTCATCCCGTCGACGACGGTGTGGACCAGACCGTGGATGCGGCCGAAGCCGTCGGCCAGCAGCGCAGCGCTCGTCACGGCCGGCACGCTAGCCGATCTGGGTACGGACCAGCGCAACCAGGTCGCCCAGGGCCAGCGACACGTCGGCCCGGTGCAGCCCCCAGGCCGGCTGGGCGGACGCGGTGCGCAGCAGCTGCCGGGCCTGCGCGGTGGTGCCGGTGACGTCCAGCCAGCTCACCCCGGCGCGCTCCCGGCACTCGGCCCGCAGCGTGCCCGGCGCGGTGACGAAGCCGTCGCCGCCGGCGCCCACCTCGTCCGCCGGCAGGTACGGCCGGAGCGGGGCCGGTCCGCCGGCCAGCGCGGCCGGGTTGGTGCAGAGGATCCGCCGGCCGCTGCTCGGCCGGCCGAAGATGCTGCCGGCCGGCGGCACGCCCGCATAGCTGTTGTACGCGACCACGCAGCCGGTCTGGCCCGGCCGCCGGCAGGCCGGCACGTTGGTCAGGTCGCCGGTGTCCCGGCCCGGCGTCACCCCGACGAAGCCGCCGATGAGCAGCGCCGAGACCAGCCGGGCCCGCAGCGCGGCGTCGCCGTCGATCTCCTCCTGCACCAGCTGGGTCAGCTCGAAGGTGCCCTGCGAGTGTCCGATGAGGACGAAGCGACGGCCGTTCGAGTGGTGGGCCAGGTAGTCGTGCCAGGCCGAGACCACGTCGCCGTGGGCGAGCGCCCGGGCCTTGCGGTCGGTGAGGCCGCCGGTGGCCAGCCCGTGGGAGGTGATCTGCCGGTAGACCGGCGCGAACACCCGGCACACCTCGGCGAAGCGGGCCGCCTGGGCCCGGACCGCGCGGACCTCGGCCGGGCCGGCCTTCAGCGGCGCGTTGCGGGTCGGCGCCGGGGACACGGTCGGGTAGACGTAGAAGCAGTCCACCGGCGGGTCCGCGGCCGGCCGGAACGGCTCCTGCCGGGACCCGGGCGGGCCGAGCACGGTCGCGTCCAGGCCGCCCTCGCACGGGTTGGCCGGCAGCCCCGGCCGGCACAGCCAGACGGTCGGGTGGTCGATGCGCCCGGCCGGGGTGCTGGGCGCGGCCTCGCTGGTCGCGGCGGGCGGGGCGGCCGTGTCGGTCCCGCCGCCGGTGCAGCCCGCCAGCGCCAGCACCCCGGCGACCGCCACCCACCGCACCCCACGCACCCCCGCACCGTAACCGCCCCCTCCCCCACCCCCGCGACTGACGCCCCCGCCCCCCAGTGACGCCCCCGCTCCGCGAGTGACGCCCCCGTCCCGCGAGTGACGCCCCGTCCCGCGAGTGACGCCGCCGGCTCTCGAGTGACGCCGCATCCGCCGTCACTCGGGACGGGGATCCGTCAGTCGCGGGCGGGAGCCGTCACTCGGGGCGGGTGGGTCGCTCGAACGGCGGTCGGCGGGGAGGGTGTTAGTGCCGTAGTGTCCGGTTCTCGTCGCCGTCCCACCGGGAGGGACCGTGTCGCTCCGCTCACCCCTGCTCGCCGCCGCCGCGGTGTCCGCCGTCCTCGCCGGCCTCGTCGCCGGCCCCGCGGCCGCCGCCCCGGCCGCCGCGCCCACCACGCTGGCCGCGCCGGACATCTCGCTGGCCGCGGTGAAGGCCGACCTCACCCAGCTGCAGTCGATCGCCACCGCCAACGGCGGCAACCGGGCGCACGGCCGCCCCGGCTACCTGGCCTCGGTCAACTACCTGCGCGGCCGGCTGGACGCCGCCGGCTACACGCACGGCGGTCCAGTCGTTCACGTACAACGGGGCCACCGGCTACAACCTGATCGCCGACTGGCCCGGCGGCGACCCCGACCAGGTGCTGATGACCGGCGCGCACCTGGACAGCGTGACCGCCGGCCCGGGCATCAACGACAACGGCTCCGGCTCGGCCGCGATCCTCGAGGTCGCGCTGGCCGTCGCGGCCACCGGCTACCAGCCCGGCAAGCACCTGCGCTTCGGCTGGTGGGGCGCGGAGGAGCTGGGCCTGCGCGGCTCCCGCTTCTACGTCAACGCGCTGCCCGCGACCGAGCGGGCGAAGATCACCGGCTACCTCAACTTCGACATGGTCGGCTCGCCGAACCCGGGCTACTTCGTCTACGACGGCGACAACTCCGACGGCGTCGGCGCCGGTCCCGGCCCGGCCGGCTCGGCCGCCATCGAGAGCACGATCATCGCCGGCTTCACCGCCCGCGGCGTGCCCACCCGGGGCACCGACTTCGACGGCCGCAGCGACTACGGGCCGTTCATCTCGGCCGGCATCCCGGCCGGGGGGACGTTCACCGGGGCCGAGGGGATCAAGACCAGCGCCCAGGCGCAGCTGTGGGGCGGCACGGCCGGCACCGCGTTCGACCCGTGCTACCACCGCTCCTGCGACACCACCACGAACATCAGCGACACCGCGCTGGACCGCAACGCCGACGTGATCGCGGAGACGGTGTGGGCGCTGTCCACGGCGCCGCCGCCGAGCACGACGGTCTACGCGGACACCTTCGAGACCGCCGCCGGCTGGGCGTCCGCGGGCGGCGACACCGCCACCTCCGGGCTGCTGGCCCGCGGCGACCCGGCCGCCACCAGCTCGGGCGGCGTGGCCACCCAGCTCGGCACCACCGTCAGCGGCAGCTTCGACCTGGTCACCGGCGCGACCGCGGGGACGAGCGCGGGCGCCAACGACGTGGACGGCGGCGTCACCACGAGCCAGTCGCCGCTGGTCGCGCTGCCCACCGGCGGGACGCTGACGCTCACCTTCTCCTGGTACCTGGCGCACCTGACCAACGCGACCAGCGCCGACTACCTGCGGGTGTCGGTGGTGTCCGGGGCGACGGTCACGACGGTCTTCCAGCAGCTCGGCGCGGCCACCAACCGGGGCGCGGCCTGGGCGCAGGCGTCGGTGCCGCTGACCTCGTACGCGGGGCAGTCGGTCCGGATCCGGGTCGCGGTGGCCGACCTGGCCACGGCCAGCCTGGTCGAGGGCGCGGTGGACGACGTCCGGATCGCGCAGAGCTGAGCCGGGCGCGCGCGGCGCGCGTGGGAGACTGGGAGGGCCATGACCTCCCTCCCGCTGGTCTTCGACGCGCCCGCGCGCGCCCGCAAGCCGCCCCGCCACCTCGCCGACCTGTCCCCGGCCGACCGGCGGGCGGCCGCGGTCGAGCTGGGCGAGCCGGCGTACCGGGCCGGTCAGCTGTCGGCGCACTACTTCGGCCGGCTGACCGGCGACCCGGCGGCGATGACCGACCTGCCGGCGGCGGCCCGGGAGCGGCTGGCCGGCGCGCTGCTGCCGCCGCTGCTGTCGGTGGTCCGGCACGTCGGCTGCGACGGCGGCGACACCCGCAAGACGCTGTGGCGGGGCTTCGACGGGGCCCTGGTGGAGAGCGTGCTGATGCGCTACCCGGACCGGGTCACGGTCTGCCTGTCCAGCCAGGCCGGCTGCGGGATGGCCTGCCCGTTCTGCGCGACCGGCCAGGCCGGGCTGACCCGCAACCTGTCCACCGCCGAGATCGTCGAGCAGGCGGTGGCGGCCGCCCGGGCGGTCCGGGACGGCGCGGTCGGCCCGCCCGGCCGGCTGTCCAACGTGGTCTTCATGGGCATGGGCGAGCCGCTGGCCAACTACGCCCGGGTGCTCGGCGCGGTCCGCCGGCTCACCGACCCGGCGCCGGACGGGCTGGGGCTGTCCCAGCGCTCGGTGGTGGTGTCCACGGTCGGCCTGGTGCCGGCGATCCACCGGCTGACCGCCGAGGGCCTGCAGGTCACGCTCGCGGTCAGCCTGCACGCGCCGGACGACGAGCTGCGCGACACGCTGGTCCCGGTGAACACCCGCTGGCCGGTGGCCGAGGTGCTCGACGCGGCCCGGGCGTACGCGACCACGACCGGGCGCCGGGTGTCGATCGAGTACGCGCTGATCCGGGACGTCAACGACCAGCCGGAGCGGGCGACCCTGCTCGGCCGGCTGCTGGCCGAGCGGCTCGGCACCGCGCGGGCGCACGTCAACCTGATCCCGCTCAACCCGACGCCGGGCTCGGAGTGGGACGCGTCGCCGCTGCCGGTGCAGCGCGACTTCGTCCGGCGGGTGCGGGCGGCCGGCGTGTCGACCACCGTGCGGGACACCCGCGGCCGGGAGATCGCCGGCGCCTGCGGGCAGCTCGCCGCCCGCGAGTAGCTACTGGCGCCAGGCGTTCTTCCGGCGGAAGTGGTCGCGGACCAGGATGAACACCAGGATCGCGACGGTGCCGTAGAGCCACGGCGCCTGCGAGGTGTTGTAGTAGGTCGTCACGTTGTTGAGCAGCAGGAACACGACCGAGATCCAGCCGGCGATGCGCGCCCACTTGCCCATGGACGCGTGCCAGCCCCAGTCCTCCGGCCGCTCGTGCGGCTGGGTGTCCGGGTGGGTGTCCGGGTCCCCGTGGGGCACCGCGTCGGCTCGCTCCGCCATGCCGCCAATCCTGCCAGACCCGGGGCCGCCGTGGCTCACCGGCGCTGCACGGAGGCGAGCGTGGCGGCGGTCCGGAGGTCAGCCACGGGCCGCCGCTGGCGCCCTGGCCCATCGAGCAGTAGAGCCCCGGCACCGGACCGGTACGGGTCCGGGCGCACGGTGCCGTCGTCACTCCGGGCAACCACCCGCGGGATCGTCGGAGGCGTGCGCCAGGATGTGCTCATGGCCCTCTCGACCCCGATCCCGTACGGCGCCTGGCCGTCCCCGCTGACCGCCGCCGCCGTCGCCCGGGGCACGGTCCGGCTGTCCGCGCCGCGGCTGGTCGGCGCCGAGGTGTGGTGGGGCGAGGGCCGCCCGGAGGAGGGCGGCCGGTCGGTGGTGGTCCGTCGGGACGCCGCCGGGGCGGTGCACGACCTGCTGCCGGCCGGGTGGAGCGCGCGCAGCCGGGTCCACGAGTACGGCGGGGTGTCCTGGCTGCCGGTGGACGGGGCGCTGGTCTTCGCCAGCTGGGCCGACCAGCGGGTCTACCGGGTCGCGCCGGGCGGCGAGCCGGAGCCGCTCACCCCGGAGCCGCCCGCGCCGGCCGCCTGGCGGTTCGCGGATCCCGTGCTGGCGCCGGGCGGGTCGGCGGTCTGGTGGGTCCGCGAGGCCCACACCTCCGACCCCGGCGGCGCGGTCACCCGCAGCCTGGTGTCCGTGCCGCTGGACGGCAGCCTGTCGGTGCGGGAGCTGGTCGGCGGCAGCGACTTCCTGGCCTCGCCGCGGGCGTCCCCGGACGGCACCCGGGTCGCCTGGCTGGCCTGGGACCACCCGCGGATGCCGTGGGACGGCACCGAGCTGCGGGTCGGCGTGCTCGGGCCGTCCGGGGCCGTCCAGGACGTGCGGACGGTGCTCGGCGGCGAGGCCGAGTCGGTGCTGCAGCCGGAGTGGGCGGACGCGGACACCCTCTACGCGGTGACCGACCGGACCGGCTGGTGGAACCTGCACCGGGTGCCCGTCGACGGCGGGCCGGCCGGCGATCCGGTGCCGCTGTGCCCGCGGGCGGAGGAGTTCGGCGGGCCGCTGTGGCAGCTCGGCCAGAGCACGTACGGGCTGCTCGGCGACGGCCGGCTGCTGGTCCGGCACGGCACCGACACGGACCTGCTCGGCGTGCTCGACCCGGCCACCGGCACGCTCACCGACCTCGACCTGCCGTACACGTCCTGGCAGCCGGCGCTGTCGGTGGCCGGCGACCGGGTGGTCGGGGTGGCCGCCGGGCCGGCGACCGCGCCGGCGGTGGTGCTGGTCGACGTCGCGGCCGGCACCTCCACCGAGCTGCGCACCTCGCTGGCCGACCCGCCGGACCCGGCCTACCTGCCGGCACCCGAGGCGGTGACCGTGCCGGGCCCGGGCGAGCGGGACGTGCACGCCTGGGTCTACCCGCCGCGGTCACCCTCCTGCGCGGCCCCGGACGGGGAGCTCCCGCCGTACGTGGTCTTCGTGCACGGTGGGCCGACCACCCACTCCCCCGGCGTCCTCGACCTGGAGAAGGCGTACTTCACCTCGCGGGGCATCGGCGTGGTGGACGTGAACTACGGCGGGTCGACCGGCTACGGCCGGGCGTACCGGGAGCGGCTGCGCCGGCAGTGGGGCATCGTCGACGTGGAGGACTGCGTCGCCGCGGTGCAGGCGCTGGTGCGCGCCGGCGCCGCCGACCCGGCGCGGCTGGCGATCCGCGGCGGCTCGGCCGGCGGCTGGACCACGCTGGCCGCGCTCACCGGCACCGACGTCTTCGCCGCCGGCACGTCCCACTACGGGGTGGCCGAGCTGATCGCCTTCGCCGCGGAGACGCACGACTTCGAGTCCCGGTACATCGACGGGCTGGTCGGCACGCTGCCGCAGGACCGGGACGTGTACGTGGAGCGGGCGCCGCTGTCGCACGTGGACCGGCTGTCCTGCCCGGTGCTGCTCACCCAGGGGCTGGACGACAAGGTGGTGCCGCCGGCGCAGGCCGAGCAGTTCGTGGCGGCGCTGGAGCGCAAGGGCATCCCGTACGCGTACCTGGCCTTCTCCGGCGAGCAGCACGGCTTCCGGCGGGCCGAGACCGTGGTGGCGGCGCTGGAGGCGGAGCTGTCGTTCTACGGGCAGGTGCTCGGCTTCACCCCGCCGGACGTGCCGGTGCTGCCGCTCTCCCGGGAGCCGGTCCGCTCCTAGGCGCGGGCTGTCCCCGGCATGCCCGGCCTGGTCCTCAGCCGATAGCCGCGCGTGCGCGGCGGGTCCTCAGCCGACCGGGGCGAAGGCGGACAGCAGCAGCCAGGACACCGCGGCGGCCGGCAGCAGCGAGTCCAGCCGGTCCATGATCCCGCCGTGCCCGGGCAGGATCGTGCCCATGTCCTTGATGCCGAGGTCGCGCTTGATCATCGACTCGACGAGGTCGCCGAGCGTGGCGGTGACCACGATCGCCAGCCCGAAGAGCGCGCCCTGCCACCAGGCGGCATCGAAGAAGACGGTGAGGAAGACGATCCCGCCGGCCACGCAGGCGACGGTCGACCCGCCGAAGCCCTCCCAGGACTTCGCCGGGCTGACCGTCGGCGCCATCGGGTGCCGGCCGAAGAGCACGCCGGCCGTGTACCCCCCGACGTCGCTGCACACCACCGTCGCGATGAAGGCGACCACCCGGCGGGCGCCGTCGTCCGGCGCGGCCAGCAGCACCGCGTAGCCGGCCAGGAAGGGCACGTACATCGCCACGAACACCGCGGTGGACACGTCCCGCAGGTAGCCGGTCGGGCCCTCGGCCAGCCGCCACACCACGCAGCCGAGCGCGGTGAGCAGGAAGGCCACGGCGAGCGCGCCGCCGCCGCGGAACCAGGCCAGCAGGTCCATGGCCAGCACGCCGGCCAGCAGCGGCACCAGCGGCGGGTGGGCACCGGCCCTGCCCAGCGCCCGGACCAGCTCCCAGACCGCGCCGGAGATCACCAGCACGAGCAGGATGACGAAGCCGAACCGGTACGTGAACAGGGTGCCGATGACGAGCGCGCCGAGCAGCAGGCCGACGCCGATCGCGGCGGGCAGGTTGCGCCCCGCGCCCCGCCGGCGCCGCTGCGACTCCACCGCCTCGGTCGCCACCGCGCCTCCTTCGCCATCCACCCGGTCCCCGACGACCGCAGTGCGCTCCTACCCCACCTTGGCGCTCCCCACCGCCCGCCCGGCCGGCCGCCCCGGCCGAGCCGCCCGGGCCGGGCCGTGCCGGTTGTGCCGAGCCGGTCGGGCCAGCCGGTCCCGCTCGACGCGCCGGGTCACCGGACCGGTGGCGGCCGGGTCACCGACCGGTGGCGGGCCGGCGCCCGAGGCGGGCGATCGGCGGCCAGCCGGCGGCGCCGCTCAGACCTCGAACAGCTCGGCTTCCTTGCGCTTTACCACCTCGTCGACGGTGTGCACGTACCGCGCCGTCGTCTCGTCCAGCTCCTTCTCGGCGCGCCGCACGTCGTCCTCGCCGACCTCGCCGTCCCGCGCCATCTTGTCCAGCGCGTCCTTGGCGTGCCGGCGGACGTTGCGGATCGAGACCTTCGCCTCCTCGCCCTTGTGCCGGGCCACCTTGGCCAGCTCGCGGCGCCGCTCCTCGGTCAGCTGCGGGAAGACCACCCGGATGACCATGCCGTCGTTCGTCGGGTTGACGCCGAGGTCGCTGTCCCGGATGGACCGCTCGATCGCGTTGAGCTGGCTCGGGTCGTACGGCTTGATCACCGCCATCCGCGCCTCGGACACGGTGATGCTCGCCATCTGCGGGATCGGGGTCGGCGAGCCGTAGTAGTCCACCTGCAGCCGGACGAACATCTGCGGGCTGGCCCGGCCGGTGCGCAGCGTGCCGAGGTCTTCGCGAGCCACCGACACGGCTTTCTCCATCTTCTCCTCGGCTTCGAGGAGCGTGTCGTCGATCAAGGGAACCTCCCGGGTCGGCCGGCGGGGGGAGCCGGTGAGCTAGCCGGCGGAGCTGACCAGTGTGCCGATCCTCTCACCCGCGACGGCCCGGGTGATGTTCCCGTGGGTGAGAACGTCGAAGACGACGATCGGCAGGTGGTTGTCCATGCAGAGGCTCACCGCCGTGGCGTCCGCGACCCGCAGCCCCCGCTTGAGCACCTCGTCGTACTGCACCGTCTCGAAGAACGCCGCCTCCGGCACCAGCTTGGGGTCGGCGTCGAAGACGCCGCGCACGCCGTTCTTCCCCATCAGCAGCACCTGGCAGCCGATCTCCAGCGCCCGCTGGGCCGCGCAGGTGTCGGTGGAGAAGAAGGGCACCCCGAGGCCGCCCCCGAAGATGACCACCCGGCCCTTCTCCAGGTGCCGGATCGCGCGGCGCGGGATGTACGGCTCGGCGACCTGACCCATCGTGATCGCGGTCTGGACCCGGGTCTCCACGCCCTGCTTCTCCAGGAAGTCCTGGAGGGCCAGGCAGTTCATCACCGTGCCGAGGATGCCCATGTAGTCGGCCCGGGCCCGCTCCATCCCGCGCTCGGACAGCTCCTGGCCGCGGAAGTAGTTGCCGCCGCCGACCACGACCGCCACCTGGGCCCCGGTGCGCACCGCCGCGGCGATCTCCGCGGCGATGCGCGCGACCACGTCCGGGTCGACGCCGAGCGCGCCGCCGCCGGCCAGCGCCTCGCCGGACAGCTTGAGCAGCACCCGCCGCCAGCCCCCCGGCGGCGAGTGCGAGCCGTCCGGCAGCGGCTCCGCCCCGAAGGGCGGCACCGGCTGCCGGGCGCGGCCGTCCGCGTACCGCTGGGTGGCACCGGGGTCGAACGCGGGCTCGCCGCTGTCGTACGCCGCCTCGATCCGCGGGTCGTCGAAGCCGGGCATCGGCGGTGGAGCCGCCCTGCTGGAGTCAGTCACTGGCGGCCCTCCCCGCGTCTCGCCCGGTCGTGTCCCCCCGCCTCAGGCCTGTCCGACCTCGAAACGAGCGAACCGGGTCACGGTAACGCCCGCACCCTCCAGCAGCTGGCGGACCGTCTTCTTGGAGTCGTGCACCGAGGACTGCTCGGTCAGCACCGCGTCCTTGAAGAAGCCGTTGAGCCGGCCCTCGACGATGCGCGGCAGCGCCTGCTCCGGCTTGCCCTCCTCGCGGGCGGTCGCCTCGGCGATGCGGCGCTCGTTCTCCACCACGTCGGCCGGGACCTCGTCGCGGGTCACGTACGTCGGGCGGAGGGCCGCGACCTGCATGGCGGCGCCGCGGGCGGCGGCCAGGTCGTCGCCGGTGAACTCGACCAGCACGCCGACCTGCGGCGGCAGATCGGGGTTGCGCCGGTGCAGGTAGGTGGCCACGGTGCCGTCGAAGACGACGAGCTTGGCCAGCTCGATCTTCTCGCCGATGACGCCGGCGACCGACTCGATGTTCTCCCGGACGGTCTTGCCGTCGGCGAGCTTCTCGTCCAGGAACGCCACGATGTCGGCCGGCTTGGTCGCCGCGGCGTGCGCCACGATGTCCGCGGCCAGCTGCTGGAACTGCTCGTTCTTGGCCACGAAGTCGGTCTCGCAGGCGAGCTGGATCATCGCGCCCTCGGCCGCGGCGACCAGCCCGTTGGTCGCCTCCCGGCTCGCGGCCCGCTTGTCGATCCGGGCGCCGGCCTTGACCCGGAGCGCCTCGATCGCCTTGTCGAAGTCGCCCTCCGCCTCGGTCAGGGCGTTCTTGCTGTCCATCATGCCCGCGCCGGTGAGGTCGCGGAGCTTCTTCACGTCCGCTGCGGTGATGTTCGCCATTGCTCGCTTCCTGCTCTCGTCGTCCTGCGCGTCCGTGGCAGGACGCGCTGCATTACACGCCGGCGACCGGCGGGGTGGCGCGGGGTCCGACCGGACCCCGCGCGTCAGGAGGTGGGCTGGGTGCTCGGCGCGGCGGCCGCACCGTTCTGCACCGCGCCGGCCCCGGCCTCGGCGGCCGGCTGCCCACCGCTGGTCAGCAGCTCGCGCTCCCACTCCGGCAGCGGCTCGTCCGCGCCCAGCTGCCCGGTCGCCTCCGGCTTCTCGCCGCCGTCGCCGTCGCCGCGGCCCGCGTTGGCCGTCGCGGAGGCGCGGCTCATCAGGCCCTCGGCCACCGCGTCGGCCACCACCCGGGTCAGCAGCGCCGCGCTGCGGATCGCGTCGTCGTTGCCCGGGATCTTGTAGTCGACCTCGTCCGGGTCGCAGTTGGTGTCCAGGATGGCCACCACCGGGATGCCCAGCTTGCGGGCCTCGCCGACCGCGATGTGCTCCTTCTTGGTGTCGATCACCCAGATGGCGCTCGGCACCCGGGCCATGTCCCGGATCCCGCCGAGCGTGCGCTCCAGCTTGTCCTTCTCCCGGGAGAGGATCAGCTGCTCCTTCTTGGTGAGCGACGCGTGGCTGCCCGTCTGCTCCATGACCTCCAGCTCCTTGAGCCGCTGGAGTCGCTTGTAGACGGTGGAGAAGTTGGTGAGCATGCCGCCCAGCCAGCGCTGGTTGACGAACGGCATCCCGACCCGCTGCGCCTGCTCGGCGACGACCTCCTGCGCCTGCTTCTTGGTGCCGACGAACAGGATCGTGCCGCCGTGGGCGACGGTCTCCTTGATGAACTCGTACGCCTTGTCGATGTACGTCAGCGTCTGCTGCAGGTCGATGATGTAGATGCCGTTGCGCTCGCTGAAGATGAAGCGCTTCATCTTCGGGTTCCACCGGCGGGTCTGGTGCCCGAAGTGGACGCCGCTGTCGAGCAGCTGCTTCATGGTGACGACGGCCATGCGTCGCGCCTCCTCCGCCGGGCTGTCGCAGCCCGGCCTTGCTGGGCCGGCGAACCGGCCCGTCCTCGGTTGTCGCGACGGCCGGGTGGCCGCCGCCCTGGTGTCCGGTGTCGCGACCGAGCCGTGCTCTCCGGGCTCGCCGGAGGGACCGAGGAGGGCCGCCACCTCCCAGCTCGTGGGAGGAGGACACGCGAAGTCGACCCGCCGGAGCGGGACGCACCAGCAGTGTACGGCGGCCGGGACCTGCGCTGCCAACCGGCTGTCCACAGGCCGCGGTTCTGTCCACAGATGCCGGCGGACCCCTGCCCGGCGCGCCGAGCAGGAACCAGGGTCCGGGCATGAGCCGCCGCGCCCCCACCCAGCCCTCCTCCGTCCCACCCACGCGCCGGCCCACCACCGACCGCCCGGCGGCCGCGCCGCCTTCCGTCCACCTCGGCCGGCGGATCGTGCTGGTGCTGGTCCTCGCGCTCGCCGTGACGGGCTCGGCCGGTGCGAGCGTCGGCGCCGTCGACGACCCCGCGGGCCCAGGTGCGACGTCCGCCCGGCCGAGCGTCCGCGCCTGGCAGTGGCCGCTGCCCGGCCGACCGCCGGTCCTGCGCCGCTTCGACCCGCCGGCCTCGCCCTACGGTCCGGGTCACCGCGGCGTCGACCTCGGCGGGGCGCCCGGCGACCCGGTGCTCGCCGCCGGCCCCGGAGTTGTCGTCTACGCCGGCGTGCTCGCCGGCCGGGGCGTGGTCTCGGTCCAGCACGCCAACGGTCTGCGCACCACCTACGAGCCGCTGGCGGTCGCCGTCGCGCGAGGCGCCGCCGTGTCCCGCGGTGCGGTCCTCGGCCGCCTGCTCGGCGGCCACGCCGGCTGCCCCTGGCCGGCCTGCCTGCACTGGGGGCTGCGCCGCGGCGAGACCTATCTCGACCCGCTGTCGCTGGTGCGCCGCGGCCCGGTCCGCCTTCTCCCGCTGCGCGGCGAGCCCTCGGCCCACGCCCTGCACCCGACCCGGACGAGCGGCCGTCCCGCGACATCGCCAGGACCGCCGGCGTGGCGCCCGCCGGCGGTCGATGCGGCATCGGCTGGCGCCGCCGCCCGCGGCGCTCAGGCGCCGGCGCCACCCGGACGGTCAGCCCGCGGTCCGCCGGTGTCCGGCCGGGACGCGCACCTCGAGCTGAGCCATCGTCGCCGGCGCCGCCTGGTCCGGCCGCCGCCGAGCCGCCAGGAACGTCTCGGCGGCGGCCTCCGCGGCGGAGCGGTCAGGCGCGGGGGTGGGCCTGGCGGAAGGCGGCGCGAAGCCGTTCGACCGAGACGTGGGTGTAGATCTGGGTGGTGGACAGGCTGGCGTGGCCGAGGAGCTCCTGCACGCTGCGCAGGTCGGCGCCGCCCTCCAGCAGGTGGGTCGCCGCGCTGTGGCGCAGGCCGTGCGGGCCGAGGTCGGGTGCGCCGGGGACGTGCGCGAGGTGGTCGTGCACCAGCCGGCGGACCGTCCGCGGGTCGACCCGGCGTCCCTTCGCGCCGAGCACCAGCGCCGGTCCGCTCCCCGCGGTGGCGAGCTCCGGTCGGCCGGTCCGGAGCCAGTCGGCCAGCGCCCGCTCGGCCGGCGCCCCGTACGGCACGGTCCGCTCCTTGTCGCCCTTGCCGATCACCCGGACCACCCGCCGGTGCCGGTCCACGTCGTCCACGTCGAGCCGGACCAGCTCGCCGACCCGGATGCCGGTGGCGTAGAGCAGCTCGAGCACCAGCCGGTCGCGCAGTCCCAGCGGACCCTCGTCGACAGGTGGCTGGTCGACCAGCGCGACCGCCTCGTCGGCCCGCAGCACCGGGGGCAGCGTCCGGTGCGGTCGCGGGCTCACGAGCTGGGCGCCGGCGTCGGTGTCGGTCAGGCCGGCGCGCTGGGCGAAGGCGGTGAAGGTCCGCGCGGCCGCCGCCCGCCGGGCGAGCGTGCTGCGGGCAGCGCCGGTGCTGCGCAGCCGGGCCAGCCAGCTGCGCAGCGCCCGGGCGTCCAGGTCGGCCAGGTCGGCGCGGCCCATGCGGGCCACGTGGTCGAGCAGGCCGACGACGTCGGTCAGGTACGCACGGACCGAGTGCGGCGAGAGGTTCCGCTCCAGCGCGAGGTGCCGCTCGAACCGGTCGACCGCGGCCGCGAACCCGGCCGGCAGCCCGGCCCGGCGCACCGCGGTCAGCTCGGCGACCTGCCGGCGCCGCCGGGCAGGCTTAGGGGAGCCGGAGGCACCCTCCTGCACAACGGGGTGTGCGGAGGTGTCCTCGGTCACCACCTCGCCGGTCTCGCCCGCCACACCTCGAACGTCCTCCCCGTCCGTCACCTCGTCAAGATCATCTGTCGCGTCGCGGCGGGCGAAATCGGCTTGGCTCGCCTGGGAGAGTCGCTCGCGCGGGCGACCGCCCCGCGGACGTCACCTCCCGGGCAAGGAGCCTATGGACGACGCAACACCTCCCCTCGACTACCGGGTCAGCGAGCCGATCTCCGGACCGGCGTTGGCCGCGCTGCTGGACGAGTCGTGGCCCGACCACGCCGCGCTGGATCCCGCGGTGCTGGCCCGGCATTCCGCCGGCTGGGTCTGCGCGTACGACGGCGACCGCCTCGTCGGCTTCGTCAACGTCGCCTGGGACGGCGGCACGCACTTCTTCCTGCTCGACACCACCGTCGCGCCCTCGCACCGGCACCGCGGCATCGGCGCCCGCCTGGTCGCCGAAGCGGTCACGCTGTCGCGCGCCCGCGGCGGGGACTGGCTGCACGTCGACTACGACGAGGAGCTCACGCCCTTCTACGAGGGCTGCGGCTTCCGTCCCACGCCGGCCGGCCTCATCCAGCTCTACGACGACTGACGGCGCACGGGAGCCGCTGCCGGCTCGGCATTGCCGGACCGTGGCACCGGGTCACCCCGGGCGAGCGGGGTGAGCTGCCAGCCGGCCGGCGTGTCCTCGACCAGGCCCCGGACCTCCAGGCCGGGCAGGCAGCGGAGCACCTCCAGCGGCGGGACGCCGGCGGCGACGGCGATCCGGTCGGGCGACGTGGGGCCGACCGCCGGCAGCCCGTCCAGCACCTGACGGGCGAGCGGCGCCAGGCCGTCCCGCGCGGTGGGCGGCGCCTCCGGGCGGGGGGCCAGGTCGGCACCGATCGCACCGATCATCTCCACCACCTCGGCGGTGCGGGTCACCAGCGTCACGTCCGGTCGGGTCCGGAGCAGCTCGTGCACGCCGGCCGACTCTGCCGACGTGACCGGCCCGGGCACGGCCATCACGGCGCGGTCCATCCGGAGGGCCTGCCGGGCGGTGGCGAGCGCGCCGCTGCGGACGCCGGCCTCGACGGCCACCGTGCCGGCCGTCAGCCCGGCGATCAGCCGGTTGCGGACCAGGAAGCGATGTCGCTGCGGCGTGGCGTCCGGAGGAAGCTCGCTGACCAACAACCCGGCGCGAGCGATCCGGCGGAAGAGCGCGGCGTGAGCACGCGGATAGGGCTCGCGGAGACCGCCGGCGACGATCGCCACCGTGGCCCCGTCGGCCGCCAGCGCACCGCGGTGCACCGCCCCGTCGATCCCGAAGGCGCCGCCGGAGACGACGGTCCACCGCCGCATGGCCAGCCCGTGCGCGAGCTCGGCCGCGACGTGCTCCCCGTAGGGCGTGGCGGCGCGGGAACCGACCAGCGACACCGACCGAGCCAGCAGCTGATCCAGCCGGGCCGGTCCGAGCACCCAGAGCGCGATCGGCGGCGCCAGCTCCACCCGGTCATGGGCCGGCAGGCCGGCCCGGCGCTCGGCCCGCTCCCGCGCGTACGCGATCTCCATCGCCCGCACCGCCTCGTCCGGCCACTCGTGGTCCTCCGGGGTGACCAGCCGGGCACCGAGCCGGCCGGCGTCGGCCAGGTCCTCAGCCGCCCGGTCCTCCCGCCGCCGCGCCTCGGCCAGCGCACCCACGACCGCACCCGCCTCCCCGGAGCGCAGCAGCCGCGCGGCCTCGACCGGGCCGAGCTCGGTCACCAGGTCGAAGACGACACCCCGGCCGGGCTCGACCGCTCGGCTCAACCAGGCCCGCGCCAGCCGCACCTCCGCCGCCGACGGCCGGCTCATGCCGCGATCCAGCGGCTGCGCAGGGCGACCGCCTCGTCGACGTCCGTCGGGCCGGGACGGTCGGCGCCGGCCAGGTCCGCGATGCTCCAGGCGATCCGCAGCACCCGGTCGTAGCCGCGGGCGCTCAGCTCACCCCGGTCGAGCCGCAGGTCGGCGCCGGCGGTGACGGAGGCCGGCAGCCGCCACTGGGTGCGCAGCGCCGGGCCCGGGACGTCGGCGTTGATCCGCCAGCCGGTGCCGCGCAGCCGGGCCGCGGCGGCCGCGCGGGCCGTGGCGACCCGGGCGGCCACCGTGGCGCTCGGCTCCACCGTGCCGAGCCCGCCGAGCATGTCGGCCGGCGTCACCGGCTGCAGCCAGACCTGGAGGTCCACCCGATCGAGCAACGGCCCGGAGATCCGGCCGAAGTAGCGGCGCTTCGCGGTGGAGGTGCACCGGCACTCCGCCTCCCCGGCGGGCGCGGCGCACGGGCACGGGTTGGCGGCGAGCACGAGCTGGAAGCGGGCCGGGTAGCGCGCCACCCCGCCGGACCGGGCGATCGCCACCTCACCGCTCTCCAGGGGCTGCCGCAGCGCGTCGAGCACACCGGTCTGGAACTCCGGCGCCTCGTCGAGGAACAACACTCCGCGATGGGACAGGGACGCCGCGCCGGGCCGCGCGTGCACGGAGCCTCCGCCGACCAGGGCCGCCGCACTGGCCGTGTGGTGCGGCGCCTGGTAGGGCGGGCGGTGCACCAGCGGCGAGTCGGCCGCCAGCAGGCCGGCGACCGAGTGCACCGCGCTGACCTCGAGCGCCTCCTCGATCTCCAGCGGCGGCAGCACGCCGGGCAGCCGCTCGGCCAGCATGGTCTTGCCGGAGCCCGGCGGGCCGGCGAAGAGCAGGTGGTGGCCGCCGGCGGCGGCGATCTCGACCGCACGACGGCCGATCGCCTGACCGACGACGTCCCGCAGGTCGGGCATCGGGCGCTCCCGGCGCCGGCGGCTGCCGGACGGCGCGGTCGTCGTCCGGCCCGGCTCGCCGCGGAGGAAGCCGAGCAGGTCGGCCAGCGCGACCACACCGCGCACGTCGGGGCCGGGCACCAGCGCGGCCTCGGCCAGGTTGGCCGCCGGCACGACGACCCGGCGCATGCCGGCCCGGGCGGCGGCGACCACCGCGGGCAGCGTGCCGCGGGTGGGGCGCAGCCGGCCGTCCAGGCCGAGCTCGCCCAGCAGCACGACGTCGGCCAGCGGCTCGGTCGGCACCGCGCCGGCGGCGGCGAGCACCGCGACCGCGAGGGCGACGTCGAACATCGAGCCGCGCTTGGGCAAGGTCGCCGGCAGCAGCGCGAGGGTCATCCGGCGGGTCGGCCAGGCCTCCCCGGAGTTGACGATCGCCGCCCGGATCCGGTCCCGCGCCTCCTGCAGCGCGGCGTCGGGGAGCCCGATCATCGTCACCCCGGGCAGCCCGTCGGCCAGGTCGGCCTGGATCTCCACGAGCTGCCCCTCGATGCCCATGACCGCCACGGCCGACGTCCTGGCCAGCGTCATCAGAACGCCCCGCGCAGGTGCCGCACGACCGGGTCACCGTCCGGGCGGCGGACCACGGTGACCACGTCGAAGCGGAGATCCCGCCAGCCGAGCTCCCGGGCGGCGAGCCAGCGCAGGGCCAGCCGGCGCAGGCGGGCCGCCTTGGCGCCCACCACCGCCTCGGCCGGATCACCGAAGCCGGTGCCCGAGCGGGTCTTCACCTCGCAGACGACCAACGTGTCGCCGTCCGCGGCGACGATGTCGATCTCCCCCTCGGCGCAGCGCCAGTTGCGGTCCAGGATCCGCAGTCCGGCGGCCTCCAGATGCCGCACCGCGAGCTGCTCGCCGAACCGTCCGACCGCACCCTTGACCCGTCCCACAGGTCCTCCCCTCGTCGGGGACGAGCCTCGCCAGCGGGGCGCGGGCCGGGCCAGGGCCGGCGGCGATCTGTGGACGACGGGCCGGCCTGTGGATGGCGGTTTGATCCCGGCCGAGCGGCCGGGTACCCAGACTGACCATGTGGAACAGACGCAAGCCGGGGAGCTCGTTCGCGCGCACGTTCGAGCGTTCAACCAGCGGGATCTGGCCGGGCTCCTGCGCACGCTCACCGACGACGCCGTCTGGACGACCGGGCGGACCACGGTCCGCGGCCGGGCGGGTCTGGCGGCGTTCTTCGAGGGCGCGCTCACCGGACTCGACGCCGCCCTGACCGTCCGGACGCTGGTGACGGACGGGCGGATCGCGGCGGCCGAGCTGGTCGAGACCTTCGGCGGCGCCCGGGCGGTGCCGATCGCCGGGTTCTACGAGCTCGCCGACGGCCGGATCGCCCGGGCCCGCATCTACCGGGAGGGCAGTGCCGACCCCGACTGAGCGGGAGCTACTCCGGGTCGTCCGGCTCGGGCGTCCGGACGCCTTGCACGGGCGGCGTGGTCTCCGAGGTCCCGTCCTGCGACCGCACCGGCGGCGCGGTGCCCGGCGGCACGTCGGCCGGCGCGGCGGGCAGGTCGGGCTGGTCCGGGTCAGGCTCGGGCGGCTGGCGCGTCATGGGGGCGACCTACCCGCGAGCGGCGGGGCGGCACCCACCGGGTCCGCAGCCAGCTGGCGGTGGCCGGCGACAGCGGGTGTGCGGCCGCGGGCGGCGGCGGCGCGGCGGGCGGCGCAGGGCGGCGCCCAGCGACAGGCGGCGCGCGGCAGCAGGCGGCGCGGCAGCAGGGCGGCGCCCGGCGGCAGGGCGGCGGCGGCGCGCGCAGGGCGGCGCGGCGGCGCGCAGGGCGGCGGGGCGGCGCGCAGGGCGGCAGGCGGCGCGCGGCAACAGGGCCGCGGGCGGCGGCAGGTGGCGGCGCGCGGCGGCGGCGGCGGCGGCAGGCGGCGGGCCGCGGGCGGAGGCTCAGCCGCTGCCGGGGACCTCGAGGTCGGGCTTCTCCAGCTCCTCGACGTTCACGTCCTTGAAGGTCACCACGCGCACGTTCTTCACGAAGCGGGCCGGCCGGTACATGTCCCAGACCCAGGCGTCGCTCATCCGCAGCTCGAAGTAGACCTCGCCGTCGGCGTTGCGGACCTGCAGGTCCACCGCGTTGGCGAGGTAGAACCGGCGCTCGGTCTCGACGACGTAGGCGAACTGCCGCACGATGTCCCGGTACTCCCGGTACAGCTGCAGCTCCATGTCGGTCTCGTACTTCTCGAGGTCCTCGGCGCTCATGCGCGCGGCCCCCGATCAGCCCCGGTCCGTCTCATGCCGTGACGCCTTCCACCCCGACATCTTCCCGCACCTGCTCCACCAGCACCGCACGCCCCCCGACGCGCCGCACGTTGATGTAGGAGAAGCGGTGCTCGGGGCAGGGCCCGTGCCGGCTCAGCGCCGAGGCGTGCGCCGGCGTGACGTACCCCTTGTGGGTCGCGAACTCGTACTCGGGCCACCGCGTGTGCATCTCGACCATGATCCGGTCCCTGGTCACCTTGGCCAACACCGACGCGGCCGCGATGCAGGCGATGGTGGCGTCGCCCTTGGGCACCGCCAGCGCCGGCACGGTCAGCCCGCGGACCGGGAAGCCGTCGGTGAGCGCGTACGCGGGGGCCGGGTCGAGCCGGGCCACCGCCCGCCGCATGCCCTCCAGGTTCATCACGTGCAGGCCGCGCCGGTCCACCTCGCCGGCCGGGATGATGACCACCGACCAGGCCACCGCCCGCCGGACGACCTCCGCGTAGACCGCCTCGCGGACCGCCGCGGACAGCAGCTTGGAGTCGTTGAGTCCGGGCACCTGGCCCCGCTTGCCCTCCGGCAGGATGCACGCGCCGACCACCAGCGGCCCGGCGCACGCCCCGCGGCCGGCCTCGTCCGCGCCGGCGACCAGCTCGAAGCCGCGCCGGTGCAGCGCGCCCTCGCAGGCCCACAGCCCGGCGTCGCGGCGGATGATCGCCCGCGGCGGCCGGATCACGTCGCCACCCCGCGCGGCACGGCGACCGGGTCGACCCGCGCCGGGTCGAGCCGCCGGACCCGGCCGGCCGGGCCGAGCCCGAGCACCCGCGCGGTCGGGCGGCGGGCACGGACCGGGATGGGGACAGTCATGGCGTACGAGAGGGTACGACGCCGTCAGCTCCACACGGTGAAGCCGGTGTCCATCCGCTCGCCGGCCAGCAGCCGGGGCAGGTCGTGGGGCAGCGTGCCGGGGAAGAAGCGGCCGCGGCCGGCCTGCACGTCCTCCAGCGGCAGCCAGCACGGCTCGAGGAAGCTCACCTGCTCGTCGGAGCGCCAGTCGGTGGCCCGGCGGACCAGCGGGCCGGCCGCCCGAGCGACGTGCATGACCATCTCCGCCCAGTGCCGCCGGCCCAGCCACAGGTAGGTGATCTCGCCGTGCCAGCAGGCCTCGCCCACGCAGCCGACCGGCACCACGTACCCGGTCTCCTCGACCGTCTCCCGCACCGCCGCGGCGGCGGTGTCCTCCCCGGTCTCCACCCCGCCGCCGGGGATCTCGTACCACTCGCCGGCGGCCGGCTCGGTCGGGTCGTACGCGCGGATCAGCAGCAGTCGGGAGTCGTGCACCACGAGCAGTCGGGAGGACAGCCGCCAGGGTCGCGGCGGGTGCTTCGCCGGGATCTCGCGGTCAACGAGCACGACGCCGTCGCAGCGACAGGCCGGCGGCGAGCAGCACGACCAGCACCACCGCCAGCACCACCAGCGGCGTGGTCCAGCTCGACCCTCCCCCGCCGAACGTCGCGGGGGTGCCCAGGGTCGACCACCGGGAGACCGGCCAGATGATCACGAACGCCTTGCCGATCACGTCGTCGATCGCGATCGTGCCCTGGTTGGGGTCGGTGATGTGGGCGCGCGAGTCCGCGGACTGGTCCCGGTGGTCGCCCATCATCCACAGCCGGCCGGCCGGCACGGTCACCGGGCCGAACGGGGTCGGCTGGTAGTCCGGGTCGCTGACGTAGGTGTACGGCTCGTCCAGCGGCCGCCCGTCCACGGTGACCCGGCCCTGGGCGTCACAGCACTGGACGGTCTGCCCGCCCACCGCGATCACCCGCTTGATGAAGTCCTTCTCGCCCGGGGTGGCCACCCCGAAGGTGCTGGCGACGCTGCGCACCACCCGCTGCACCGGGTTGGTCGGCCGCTCCACCGCGGCCTCCGGCGCCCACGACTCCGGCCCGGCGAAGACCACGATGTCGCCCGGCCGCGGCTCGTGCAGCCGGTAGACCACCTTGTTGACCAGCACCCGGTCGCCGGAGCAGCCCGGGCAGCCGTGCAGCGTGCGCTCCATCGACCCGGACGGGATGAAGAACGCCTTGACCAGGAACGTGTTGATCAGCAGGGCGAGCACGACCGCGATGACCAGCAGCACCGGCAGCTCGCGCAGGAACGAGCCCTTGGCCGGCTTGGCCCGGCCGGTGGGTTTCCCGGAGTCGTCCGGATCGGGGCTGGCAGCGTGGGCGGCGGAGCCCGCCGGGGTCTCGTCGGACATCCCGGACAGCCTACGGTGTGGAGAGGGAGCGGCGGCCGGTCAGCGGCTGACCGGGTCCCGCTTCTCCTTGATCTTGGCGGCCTTGCCGCGCAGGTCGCGCAGGTAGTAGAGCTTCGCGCGGCGCACGTCGCCGCGGGTGACCACCTCGATCTTCGCGATGATCGGGGTGTGCACCGGGAAGGTGCGCTCCACGCCCACGCCGAAGCTCACCTTGCGGACGGTGAAGGTCTCCCGGACGCCTCCGCCCTGGCGGCGGATCACCACGCCCTGGAAGACCTGCACCCGCTCGCGGGAGCCCTCGACGACGCGGACGTGCACCTTCAGCGTGTCGCCGGGGCGGAAGTCCGGGATGTCGGAACGCAACGACTCGGCGTCCAGGGCGTCCAGCGTGTTCATCTCGGCGCTTCCTTCGTCGTACGGCGGGCGCGCGGCGGCGCCGGGCTCTCGGTCCAGGGGCATCGGGGCGCTGGCATTCCACCACGGCACCCGCGACAACCCGTCCAGGGTGCCACACGGTCGCGTCCATTGCGAAACCGCCCCCTGGCCGATCACGTCTGCGCGCTGGCTCGTCCAGGGCGGCCACCTGGCGCGGCGTGTCGGAACGAGGACACGCGCAAAGGTGATCAGTCCGGGTCGGGGGCGGGGGGCGAGGGGGGGTCGGTGCGGGGGCGAGGGGGGGTCGGCGGGCGGCGAGGAGGTCGGGGCGGCGGGCGGCGGTGCGCTGGAGGGCGACGTCGCGCCGCCAGCGCGCCACCGCGCCGTGGTCGCCGGACAGCAGCACGCCCGGCACCGGCAGCTCCCGCCACACCGGCGGCCGGGTGTAGACCGGGTATTCGAGCAGCCCGCCGGCGTGCGACTCCTCGGCCAGCGACTCGGGGTTGCCGAGGAAGCCGGGCAGCAGCCGGGCCACCGCCTCCACCATGACGAGCACCGCCGCCTCGCCACCGGCCAGCACGTAGTCGCCGACCGACACCTCGTCCACCGGCATCCGGGTCGCCGCGTGCTCGGCCACCCGCTGGTCGATCCCCTCGTACCGGCCGCAGGCGAACAGCAGCCACGGCTCCTCGGCGAGCGCGGCGGCGAGCGCCTGGGTGAACGGCCGGCCGGCCGGGGTCGGCACCACCAGCCGGGGCACCGGCCCGCCGGCCGGCACCAGCTCGTCCAGGGCCAGCCCCCACGGCTCGGGGCGCATCACCATCCCGGCGCCCCCGCCGTACGGGGTGTCGTCCACCGTCCGGTGCCGGTCGGAGGTCCACCCCCGCAGGTCGTGCAGCCGCACGTCGAGCAGGCCGCGCTCGACCGCCTTGCCGAGCAGCGACACCCGCAGCGGCCCGGCCAGGTAGTCCGGGAAGATCGAGACGACGTCGACCCTCACAGATCGAACAGCCCCTCCGGCGGCGCCACCACGACCCGGCCGGCCGCGACGTCCACGCTCGGCACCACGTCCCGGACGAACGGGACCAGGTGCTCGCGGCCGTCCCCGTCCCGGACCACGAGCAGGTCGGACGCGGGCGCGTGCACGACGTCCGCCACGGTGCCCAGGTCAGCCCCGGCGGCGTCCACCGCGGCCAGCCCGACCAGCTGGTGGTCGTAGAACTCGTCCGGGTCCTCGATCGCCGGCAGCGTGGCCGTGTCGACCAGCAGCACGGTGCCGCGCAGCGCCTCGGCGGCGGGCCGGTCGGCCACGCCGGCGAAGGCCAGCACCACGCCGCCGGACCGCGGCCGCATGGCGGTCACGGTGAGCGGGCCGCGCTCGGCCGGCTCGGTGAGCAGCACCGAGCCGGCCGCGAAGCGGGCGTCGGGGTCGTCCGTACGCACCTCGACGGTCACCTCGCCGCGGATGCCCTGCGGCCGGCCGACCCGCCCGACCACGAGGGTCTGCGGCTCAGTCATCGGCGCCGGCGAACCGGCCGGGCCCAGGCAAGCGGACCTCAGTCGGTGTCGACCACGTCGACGCGCACCCCGCGGCCGCCGATGCCGGCGACCACCTGGCGCAGCGCCTTGGCGGTGCGGCCGCTGCGGCCGATCACCTTGCCGAGGTCCTCCGGGTTGACCCGCACCTCCAGCCGCTTGCCGCGACGGGAGGTGACGAGGTCGACGCGGACGTCGTCCGGGTGCTCGACGATGCCCCGGACCAGGTGTTCCAGCGCCGCCTCGAGCACTCAGGACTCCGCGGGAGCGGCGGCCGGTGCCTCCTCGGCGGGGGCCGGCGCCTCGGCCTTCGGCGCGGCCTTCGCGGCACGCTTGCGCGGCGTGGTCGCCGCGCCGCCGCCGCCGGAGCCGCCGCCGGAGCCGGCGAGACCCTCGCGGGCGGCCTCCTCGAACACGGCCCGCCGGTCCGGCCGCGGCGCGGCGGTCTTCATCGGCTCCGGCGCGGGCAGGCCCTTGAACTTCTGCCAGTCGCCGGTGACCCGCAGGATCGCGGCGACCGACTCGGTCGGCTGGGCGCCGACGCCGAGCCAGTACTGCACGCGGTCGGAGTCGACCTTGATCGTGGACGGCTCGTCCTTCGGGTGGTATTCCCCGACCGCCTCGATCGACCGGCCGTCCCGCTTGGTGCGGGCGTCGGCGACGACGATGCGGTAGTGCGGCTCGCGCATCTTGCCGATGCGCATGAGCTTGATCTTGGTGGCCACGGGCGTGGTGCTCCAGGTGCTCGACGGGTGGGCGGCCGGATCCGCGGTGGGGCTCGCGGTCCGATCGCCGGAGGGGCGGACGCCCGGCGGGTTGAGAGGGACCCGCCGAGTGCTCGCGCTCAGTCGACCATCATGCCAGAAGAGCGCGCCCGACCGGTCACCAGGACTCGACCGGACGGCCCCGGTCCAGCCGCAGCAGGTGGTCGGTCCGGTCCACCACCCGCGGGTCGTGCGAGGAGACCACGAACGCGACCCCCTCCCCGCGCAGGTCGGCGAACGCGCCGAGCACCCGGTCGGCGGACGCGGAGTCGAGCTCGGCGGTCGGCTCGTCGGCGATCACGATCGACGGTCGCCCGACCACCGAGCAGGCGACGGCGAGCCGCTGCTGCTCGCCGCCGGACAGCTGGACCGGCAGGTGCCGGGCGCGGTGCCCGAGGCCGAGCAGCTCCAGCAGCCGGGCCACCTCGGCCGGGTCGGGGCGCAGCCCGCGCAGCCGGGCGGCGAACCGGAGCTGCTCGGTGGCGTCCAGCGAGTGGACCAGGTCGCCGGCCCGGGCTCCTGGAACAGGTAGCCGATCGCGGACGGCGGAGCGCGCGCACCCACGGCCGCGACAGCAGCACGGACGCCGGCCCGGGCCTGCGTCGCACTCCGGGCACCCGACGACGCGCCATCCGTGCAGCCTGCCGAAGGATTCCCGCACCGGCGGACAGATCACCCGGATCGTGACCTCTCAGGGACCCCGCGGTGACCGGGGCCGGGAGCTAGGGTGTGTCTCTCACCCGCTGGCGGCGCGCGCGTCGCATCCACCGCGGATTGGAGACACCCCTAGTAGGCGCGGGCGCAGTACGCGAGGAGGTCCGGCTCGTCGCCGCTGTCCGGCAGCGACCCGTCCGGCCGGGTCAGGCAGCGCACGCTCACCGACCGCTCGGCCAGCCGGGCCTCGCCCTCCGGGCCGAGCTCCGCCCACGGCATCCGGGCCCAGCCGGCCGCGGCCGCCTCGACCGCGTCCTCCACCGTCTTCACGTCCACGATCCGGGCGTCCCGCCGCTGCTCGGCCTCGGCGAACAGCGCGACCTGGTCCTCGACCAGCGCCGTCCGCACCGCGTCGACCAGCCCGCCCAGCGGCACCGGCGCCTTGCCGCCGCGGATCCGGCGCACCAGGGTGACCTGCTCGGCGGCCAGGTCGCGCGGCCCGACCTCGACCCGCAGCGGCACGCCCTTGAGCTCCCAGTCGACCGCCCGCCGGCCGAACGGCACGTCGGTGGCCGCGTCCACCACCACCCGCACGCCGGCCGCGCGCAGGTCGGCCGCGAGCGCCTCGGCCGCCGGCGTCGCGGCCTCCTTGACCACCAGCACCGCGACCTGGGTCGGCGCCAGCCGCGGCGGCACCCGCAGCCCGTCGTCGTCGCCGTGCGCCATGATCAGCCCGCCGACCATCCGGGTCGAGGACCCCCAGGACGTCTGCCAGGCGTGCTCCCGGGACCCGTGCGGCGCCAGGAACTCGATCCCGAACGCCTTGGCGAAGTTTTGCCCCAGCTCGTGCGAGGTGCCCATCTGCAGGGCCTTGCCGTCGCCGGTCATCAGCTCCAGCGTCATCGTGTTGGTGGCGCCGGCGAAGCGCTCCCGCGCCGTCTTGCGCCCCACCACCACCGGCATGGCCAGCACGTCGACCATGAAGTCCTCGTACACGTCGCGGAGGATCCTGATCGCGTACGCCCGGGCCTCGGCCTCGGTGGCGTGCGCGGTGTGCCCCTCCTGCCAGAGGAACTCGCTGGTCCGCAGGAAGAGCCGGGGCCGCAGCTCCCAGCGCACCACGTTGGCCCACTGGTTGATCAGCAGCGGCAGGTCGCGGTAGCTCTGCACCCACTTGGCGAACGACGCGTTGACGATCGTCTCGCTGGTGGGCCGGACGATCGCCGGCTCCTCCAGCTGCTTGCCGCCGCCGATGGTGACCACGGCCAGCTCCGGGCTGAAGCCCTCGACGTGGTCGGCCTCGCGCTTGAGGTAGGACTCCGGGATGAACAGCGGGAAGTACGCGTTGCGGGCGCCGGCCGCCTTGATCCGGTCGTCCACCTCGGCCTGCATCCGCTCCCACAGCGCGTAGCCGTCCGGCCGGATCACCATCGTGCCGCGGACCGGACCGTTCTCGGCCAGCTCGGCCTTGGCCAGGACGTCCTGATACCAGCGGGGGAAGTCGTCCGCCTGCGGAGTGAGCACACGCGCCATGCGCACAGAGGGTACGGGGGTGGCCGGTCAGCCGACGACGCGGCCGCGCAGCACGATCCGGACCGGCGCGGCCAGCGTGCCGAGGTCGGTCCGGGGGTCGGCGGCGTAGACGACCAGGTCCGCCGGGCGCGCCCTCGACCAGCCCGGGCAGTCCGAGGTAGTCGCGGGCGTCCCAGGAGCCGGCGGCGAGCGCGGCCCCGGCCGGCAGCCCGGCCTCGTGCAGCGCCCGGATCTCCTCGACCACGAGCCCGTGCCCGATGGTGCTGCCGGCGTCGGTGCCGACCAGGATCCGCACCCCGGCCTCGTACGCGTCCCGCACCCGGTCCCGCGCGGTGCGGTGCAGGGCGAGCATGTGCGCCGCGTACGCCGGGTACTTCGCCGCCTGCTCCGCGATGGCCGGGAAGGTGTCGATGTTGATCAGGGTGGGGGTGATCCGGATGCCGCGCCCGGCCACCTCGTCCAGCAGCCCGCCGGTCAGCCCGGTGGCGTGCTCGATGGTGTCCACCCCGGCGGCGACCAGCCCGGGCAGCGAGTCCTCGGCGAAGGCGTGCACGGCGACCCGGACGCCGAGCTGGTGGGCCCGGTCGACCGCGGCGGCGAGCACGTCGTCCGGCCACAGCGGGGCCAGGTCGCCGGCGTCGCGGTCGATCCAGTCGCCGACCAGCTTCACCCAGCCGTCGCCGAGCCGGGCCTGCTCCTCCACCGCGGCCACCAGGCCGGCCGGCTCGACCTCGACGCCGATGTCACGCAGGTAGCGCTTCGGCCGGGCGACGTGCTGCCCGGCGCGGATGAGCCGCGGCAGGTCGTCGCGGCGCTGCACCACCCGGTTGTCCACCGGCACGCCGGCGTCCCGCAGCAGCAGCGCGCCGGCGTCCCGGTCCTGGGCGGCCTGCCGGAGCAGCGTCTCCTCGTCGGTCCCCCCGCCACCGGGCGCCAGCCCGACGTGGCAGTGGCAGTCGACCAGCCCGGGCAGCACCCAGCCGCGGTCGGCGACGGTCTCGGCGCCGGGCAGCGGCTCGTACGTCAGCCGCCCGTCGACCGCGTAGAGGTCGCGCTCCTCGCCCTCGGGCAGCAGCACCCCCCGCACGTGCAGCGCAGCTCCGGCCATGCCGGCGGAGTTTAGGGTGTGCCTCCCGACCCGCTGCCGGGGCGGGCGCCGAGCCGGGCGACCGCCCGGGTCGCGGCCGCCACCCCGGCCCGCAGCGCGTCCTCCGGGGCGGCGCCGGTCAGCCAGGCGGCGAGCAGGCCGGCGTCGAAGGCGTCGCCGGCGCCGGTGCTGTCCGCGACCGGGACCCGCTCGGCCGGCACCTGGATCCGGGTGGCGCCCTCGATCCAGGTGGCCCCGTCCGGCCCGGCGGTGACCGCGATCGCCCGGACCGCCGGCGCCGCCGGGCCGCCGAGCGCGGCCAGCTCGCCCGCGCTGGGCAGCAGCAGGTCGACGCCGGCCACGTCGGCGAGGAAGTCGGCCGGGTCGGCGAGCAGCGCGGCCGCCTGCGGGTCGACCGAGGTGGTGAGGCCGGCACCCCGGGCGGCGGCCAGCGCGGCCCGCCCGGCCGGCCGGGACGACGGGTCCAGCAGCACGTAGCCGGACAGGTGCAGGTGCCCGGCGCCGGCCAGGTCGGCCGGCAGGTCGGCCGGCCCGAGCCGGGCGGCGGCGCCGCGGTCGGCGAGCATGGTCCGCTGCCCGGCGGCGTCCACGACGACCACCACCTGGCAGGTGGACGCTGCGGGGTCCACGGCGAGGCGGCAGTCCACCCCGGCGGCGGCCAGCTCGGCCCGGAGCTGGTCGGCGGCGGCGTCGGCGCCGACCCGGGCCACCAGCACGGGGCGGGCGCCGCAGGCGGCCAGCCACGCCGCGGTGTTGGCGCCCGCCCCGCCCGCGGTCACGGTGACCCGGGCCCGGGCGTCACCACCGGGCGCGGGCAGCGCGTCGGTGCGTACGACGACGTCCAGGCCGGCGTCGCCGACCACCAGGACCCGCGGTCCCTCGGACACGACCCGAGTCGATCACGTCTGCGCGCCGGCTCGCCCCGCGACCCGCTCTGCTGCGGCGTGTCGGCGCGAGGACACGCGCAAACGTGATGCCTCAGCGGGCGACGGCGAGGGCGGCGGCGACCTCGGCGGCGAGTGTGGCGTTGGCGAGCACCAGCGCCTCGTTGGCGGCCAGGCTGGCGCCGGCGCTGGCGGTGTGGAAGTGCTCGAGCAGCGCCGGGGTGACGTCCTTGCCGGTGACGCCGCGCTGGGCCAGCCGCGCCAGCCCGCCGGCCAGCAGCCGCTCGTGCAGCTCGGCCGGCAGCTCGGCCCCGGCCGGCACCGGGTTGGCCAGCAGCACGCCGGCGGTGCCGGGTACCGAGCGGTGCGCGGCCAGCACGGCCGCCGCCTCGGCGGGCGTATCCACCCGCCAGGGCACCGGGTGCTCGGACTCGCGCAGGTAGAAAGCCGGGAAGCGGTCGGTCCGGTAGCCGAGCACCGGCACCGACCGGGTCTCCAGTGCCTCCAGCGTGGCCGGCACGTCGAGCACCGACTTCACTCCCGAGCAGACCACCAGGACCGGGGTGCCGGCGAGCACGTCGAGGTCGGCGGACACGTCCCAGGACTGCCCGGCTCCCCGGTGCACCCCGCCCAGCCCGCCGGTCGCGAAGACCGCGATCCCGGCCGCGGCGGCGAGGGCGGCCGTCGCGGCCACCGTGGTGGCGCCGTCCCGGCCGAGCGCGTACGCGGGGCCGAGGTCGCGCCGGGACAGCTTGACCAGCCCGGCCGCCGGGTCGCAGACCCGGTCCAGCTCGGCCGCGGACAGCCCGACCAGCGGGGTGCCGCCGAGCACCGCGATGGTGGCCGGGACCGCGCCGCCGGCCCGGACCCGCTGCTCGAGCCGGTCCGCCACCTCCCGGTTGCGGCCCGGCGGCAGCCCGTGGGCCAGCAGCGTGCTCTCCAGCGCCACCACCGGCCGCCCCGCCGCCAGCGCGCTGGCCACCTCGTCCGCAACCCGCACCCGCCCACTATGCCGGTCCGCCCCGCTCGACCCGGCCCCGGCGAGCTCCACGCCCACCGGACGCGGCGGGTCCGCACCGACGCCGGGTCAGGCGCGGGTCGGGCGGTCGATGCTGGTGTGCGCGGTGCCGAACGGCCCCCGGATGTCCAGCGGCCGCCGCACGATCCCGTTCGCCGGGTCCCGCCAGTGCTCCAGCCGCAGCCCGGTCAGCGACTCCAGCAGCGAGATGTCCGCGTCGAACTCCGGGATCAGCTTCTCCCGCTCGGCCACGGTGAGCGGGGTCCGGGTCCGCTGCTCGCGCTGCAGCAGCCGGCGGGCGGACGCGGTGAAGCGCCGCTCCAGCGGCGCCGGCAGCCGGTCCGCCAGCCCGCGCAGCGCCCCGCCCACGAGGTGGTGCAGGGTCGAGTGCGCCGCCTCCGCGGTGACGTTCTCGGCCGGCGGCTCGCCCACGATCCCGGTGTCCACGCCGAGGAAGGCGCAGATGCCGTCGAGCGTCTCGGCCGGCTGCTGCCGGAGGTCCCGGTAGAGCACCACGTGCACCTGCTCCCGCGGGAAGACCGAGTAGAGGTGCCGCAGCTGCTCGCCGTACCGGCCGAGCTCGAGGTAGCGCCAGAACGGCGCCCAGCCCAGCTCGACCCGCCGCTGCTGCAGCCCGCAGGCCTTGACGAAGTCGGGCTCCGGCTCCAGGCCGGCCGACCGCAGGTGGGTCCAGTTGGAGTGGGCCCGGTCGACCGGGTCGCGCACCACCGCGACCAGCCGGGCCGAGGGCAGCAGCGCGGCGATCCGCCGGTGCGCGGCCGGGTCACGCAGGTAGAGCGTGGTCGACTCGCCGCGCAGCGTTCCCGGCGGCGCGCCGGCGAAGAGCGCCTCGTAGTCCGGGCGCCGCCAGACGTACTCCCGGTACGTCTTCGCGTCGCCGGGGCCGCCCCGGGCCGGCGGCGGCGTCCCGTCCTGGAGGAAGAACTTCGGTTCCTTCACCGCGGACAGGAAGAGCTGCGGGTGCTGGGCCAGCGCGACGTGCAAGGCGGTCGTGCCAGCCTTCGGCGCACCGATCAGCAGGAAGTCGGGCAGAGCCATGGGGCGCCTTTCTCTATATTCCCCATCAAGTTACAGGGGAACCTGTGGCACGGTAAGCGGGTGACCAGCACCCGGAACGCCGCCGTCCTGCCCTTGCCCGCCCTCCGCGCCGCCGAGCTGGTCGTGCCGCCGCCCGGGGACGGCGCCGGTGCCTGGTCCGGCGCCCCCAGCGCGCTCCTCGTCGGGCGAACGATCTGGCTGGCCTACCGGTTGCGCCGGCCCATCGGCGAGGGCCGCGGCTACCGCAACGTGCTGGCGGCCTCCACCGACGGCGTGCGCTTCGAGGAGGTGGCCGTGCTGGACCGGGACCGCTTCGACGCCGAGTCGCTGGAGCGCCCGGCCCTGGCGGTCACCGCGGACGGCCGGTGGCGGATCTACGTCAGCTGCGCCACCCCCGGCACGAAGCACTGGCGGGTCGACCTGGTCGAGGCGACCGCGCCGGAGGGGCTGACCACCGCGGCCGCCCGCACCGTGCTGCCGGGCAGCGACGCGGTCGGGGTGAAGGACCCGGTGCTGCTGCACGCCGGCGGCCGCTGGCACCTGTGGGCCTCGGTGCACCCGCTGCAGCGCTGGGACGACGCGGACCGGATGACCACCGACTACGCGACCAGCCCGGACGGGGTGCGCTGGACCTGGCACGGCACCGTGCTGGCCGGCCGGCCGGGCCGCTGGGACGCCCGCGGGGTGCGGGTCAGCACCGTGCTGGAGCGCCCGGACGGCCTGGTCGCCGGCTACGACGGCCGGGCCACGGCCGAGCAGAACTGGGAGGAGATGACCGGCACCGCGACCGCCGGCCGCACCGCGGACGGGCTGTTCGGCCGGCTCACCGCGACCGGGCAGGAGCCGGTCCGCTCCCCGTACGCGGGCGGCGGGGTGCGCTACCTGTCCGCGGTGCCGCTGCCGGACGGCGCGACCCGGCTCTACTACGAGGTCACCCGCCCGGACGGCGCGCACGAGCTGCGCACCGAGCTGCACCGCCCCCAGCCGGACTGACCGGCGGCCAGGGCCCGGTCAGCGGCCCTTCGGCAGGTTGAGCTTGGACAGGTCCGGCATCTTCATGCCGGGCGGCAGCTGGTTGAGCCCGCCCGGGCCCACCCCGGGCATCCCGCCCGGGGGCAGCATCGGCATCCCGCCGCGCACCTTCGGCGGCGTCGGCCCGCGGCCCTTGCCCTTCTTGCCCTTCTTGCCGCGCGTCTTGGACCCGCCGCCGCGGCGCGTGCCCGGCAGCCCCATCCCGCCGGCCATCTGCTGCATCATCTTGCGGGCCTCGAAGAACCGGTCGACCAGCCCGTTCACGTCGCTGACCTGCACGCCCGAGCCGCGCGCGATGCGGGCCCGGCGGGACCCGTTGATCATCTTCGGGTCGTGCCGCTCGGCCGGCGTCATCGACCGGATGATCGCCGCGGTCCGGTCCAGGTCGCGGTCGTCGATGGACTCGATCTGGTCCTTCATCTGGCCCATGCCCGGGAGCATGCCGAGCAGGTTGGAGATCGGGCCCATCTTGCGGATGGCCATCATCTGCTCGAGGAAGTCCTCGAGGGTGAAGTCGTTGCCGGAGGCGAGCTTGCCGGCCATCCGCTCGGCCTCGTCCTCGTCGAAGACCTGCTGGGCCTGCTCGATGAGGGTGAGCACGTCGCCCATGCCGAGGATGCGCGAGGCCATCCGCTCGGGGTGGAAGACGTCGAAGTCGGCCAGCTTCTCGCCGGTCGAGGCGAACAGGATCGGCTGGCCGGTCACATACCGGACCGACAGGGCGGCGCCGCCGCGGGCGTCGCCGTCGAGCTTGGTCAGCACCACGCCGGAGAAGCCGACGCCGTCCTGGAACGCCTGCGCGGTGGTCACGGCGTCCTGGCCGATCATCGCGTCGACCACGAAGAGCGTCTCGTCCGGCCGCACCGCGTCCCGGATCGCCGCGGCCTGGGCCATCAGCTCGGTGTCGATGCCGAGCCGGCCGGCGGTGTCGACCACGACCACGTCGTGCTGGGTGCGGGCGGCCTCGGTCATGGCCCGGCGGGCCACGTCCACCGGGTCGCCGACCCCGTTGCCCGGCTCCGGGGCGAAGACGTCCACCTCGGCCTGCCGGCCGACCACCTGCAGCTGGGTGACCGCGTTGGGCCGCTGCAGGTCGGCCGCGACGAGCAGCGGGGTGTGCCCCTGGCCGCGCAGCCAGCGGCCCAGCTTGCCGGCCAGCGTGGTCTTGCCGGAGCCCTGCAGGCCGGCCAGCATGATCACGGTCGGCGGCTGCTTGGCCAGCCGCAGCCGGCGGGTCTCCCCGCCGAGGACCGCGATCAGCTCCTCGTTGACGATCTGGATGACCTGCTGCGCCGGGTTGAGCGCGCGGGAGACCTCCTCGCCGCGGGCCCGCTCCTTGACCGCCCCCACGAACGCCTTGACCACCGGCAGCGCGACGTCGGCCTCCAGCAGCGCGATGCGGATCTCGCGGGCGGTGGCGTCGATGTCGGCGTCGGACAGCCGGCCCTTGCCGCGCAGTGCGGTGAAGACCGCGGCGAGCCGGTCGGAGAGCGTGTCGAACACCCGTCCACCCTAGCCGGGCCCCAGCACCTTCTCCGTGTACGCGTTCGCGAAGCGCCGCTCGGGGTCGAGGCGGGCGCGCAGCGCGGTGGCCTCGGCGAAGCACGGGTAGCGCGGCGCCAGCTCGGCGGCGGTCAGCTCGTGCAGCTTGCCCCAGTGCGGCCGGCCGGCCGGGCCGACGATGTCGGCCAGGGCGGCGAAGTAGTCCGCGTACGGCTCGCGGACGTAGCGGTGCGCCGCGACGTAGCCGGTCTCCCGCCCGTACGCGGTGGACAGCCACCGGTCGTCGGCGGCCGCGACCCGCACCTCGACCGGGAACGAGATCCGCCAGCCCCGCCGCTCGATCGTGGCGTCCAGCTCGCGCAGCACCTCCGGCACCGCCGCGCGGGGCACCGCCCACTCGGTCTCGTGGAAGCGGACCCGCCGCCGGGCGGCGAAGACCCGGAACGACCGGTCGGCGTACGTCCGGCTGCCCAGCAGCCGGGTGGCCACCCGGTTGACCGGCGGCACCAGCGCCGGCGCGCGCACGCCGGCCCGGCAGACCGCGCCGAAGAGCACGTTGGACACCAGCTCGTCGTCCACCGCGGCCCGCCACCGCGGCAGCGGGTCCAGCTCGGACAGCGGCACCCGGGTGTTGCGCTTGAGCTGGCAGTCCCGGGTGTGCGGCCACCAGTAGAACTCGACGTGGTCGGCCTCCGCCGGCAGGGTGGCCCAGCGGTCCAGCAGGTCGTCCAGCTTCTCCGCGGTCTCGACCGCCCGCAGCCCGAAGGCCGGCACGCAGCGCAGCGTCACCGCGGTGACCACCCCGTACGCGCCGAGCCCGACCGTCGCGGCGGCGAGCAGGTCGCCCTCGGCCCGGACCAGCGACCCGTCCGCGGTCACCAGCTCCAGCCCGGTCACCTGGGCGGCCAGCCCGCCGTAGCCGGCGCCGGTGCCGTGGGTGCCGGTGGCGATCGCCCCGGCCACGGTCTGGGCGTCGATGTCGCCGAGATTCTCCAGGGCCAGGCCGTGGTCGGCGAGCAGCCGGGACAGCTCGCGCAGCCGGGTGCCGGCCCGGACCGTGACCGAGGTGCCGGCGACCGCGAGCACGCCGGTCAGCCGGTCCGGCCGGAGCAGCACCCCGTCGGTCAGCGCGGCGCCGGTGAAGGAGTGCCCGGAGCCGGCCATCCGCACCCGCAGCCCGTCCCGCGCGGCGGCCCGGACCGCGTCGGCCACCTCGGCCGCGTCCCGCGGGAACAGCACCCGGGCCGGGACGGCGACCTGGTCACCGGCCCAGTTGCGCCACTCGGTCACCGGGTCACCGTACGACCTCGGGCGGGGTCCGCTGGAAGACCGTGTAGAGCGCGACCAGCGACGGCACCAGCAGCACCGCCCCGCCGAGCAGCGCCCACAGCACCGCGGTGAGCACGGCCGGGGTGGCCGCGGCGTCGGCGACGGTGACCCCGGGCAGCAGGTACGGCCACTGGGCGGCCGCCCAGCCGCCGAGCAGGGCGACCACCGCGGCGGCCGCGGTGAGCCGGACCGCCCGGTAGTGCCGGCGGACCAGCAGCGCCAGCGACACCAGCCCGGCCAGCACCGAGGCGGCCACCCAGGGCCGGCCGGCCCGGGTCAGCTCGGCCCACAGCGCCGGCGCGTCGGCGCGCACCACGAGCAGGCCGGCGCCGGCCAGCAGGCCGACCCCGACGCCGGTGGCCAGCGCCCGGCCCCGGAAGTAGGCGGCCAGGTCGTCCCGGCCGTCCCGGCGGGCGTCCGCGGTCAGGTAGACCGCGGCCAGGTAGGCGGTGGTGCCGACCGCCAGCAGTCCACAGAGGACGGAGGTCGGGTTCCACCAGCTGGCCACCAGGTCGCCGGTGGCGATGCCGGCCGGCACCCGGCCGGAGGCGACCGCGCCGCCGATGCAGCCGAGGAAGAACGGGGTGATCACGCTGGCCGAGGCGAAGGCCAGCCCGTACGCCCGCCGCGCGCCCGGCGTCCCGGTCGCCTTCCGGAACGCGAAGGCCGAGCCGCGGGCGATGATGCCCAGCGCCACCAGCGTCATCGGGATGTACAGAGTGGACATCACCGCGGCGAAGACGCTCGGGAAGCCGGTCCAGAAGAGCACGATCACGAAGATCAGCCAGACGTGGTTGGCCTCCCACACCGGGCCGATGGAGTGCTCGACCAGCGACCGCCGGTCCTCCGCGGCCGGGCCCCGGCCGGCCACCAGGTGCCAGGCCCCGGCGCCGAAGTCGGCGCCGCCGAAGAGCGCGTAGAGCGCCAGCCCGGTGAGCATGACCACCAGCAGCAGCTCCGCCGCCGTCACTGTGCCCACCCGCTCATACGACCCTCAGCTCGTCCACATCGGACTCCTGCGGCGCCGCCGGGATCGGCGTGGACCGGGTCATCCGGCGCAGGACCAGCACCGTGGTGACGGTGAGCACCGCGTAGACGGCGGTCACCCCGATCAGGCCGACGGTCAGGCCGGGGGCCGGGTTGACCGCGTCCTCGGTGCGCAGCAGGCCGTACACCACCCAGGGCTGCCGGCCGACCTCGGTGGTGATCCAGCCGGCCTCCAGCGCGACCACCGCGCCCACCCCGGACACCGCGGCGCCGCGCAGGAACCAGCGCGACCGGGGCAGCTCCCGCCGCCGCCACCAGGCGAGCGCGAACCACAGGCCGAGCAGCAGCAGCGCGATCCCGACGCCGACCATGGCCTGGAACGACCAGTGCACGATGTTGACCGGCGGCCGCTGGTCCGGCGGCACCTCGGCCAGCCCGCGCACCACCGCACCGGGATCGTGGTGGGCCAGCAGGGACAGCCCGTTCGGGATCTCCACCGCGTACCGCAGGCGCTCGCCGTCGTAGTAGCCGCCCACCGAGAGCGGCACGCCGGCGGTGGTCTCGTACAGGCCCTCGATGGCGGCCAGCTTGACCGGCTGCCGCTCGGCCAGGAACTGGGCCGCCCAGTCCCCCACCGCGATCTGCACCGGCGTGATGGCGGCCGCGAGGGTGAACGGGATGAGGAAGCCGACCCGGTGGTAGCGGTCCCGCCGGCCGCGCAGCATCGCCACCGCGTAGACGCTCGCGGTGCCGAAGCCGGCCACCATGAACGCGGCCAGGATCATGTGGACCGTCTGCGGCGGCGTCGCCGGGTTGAACATCGCCGTCCACGGGCGGACCCCGACCACCTCGTCGCCGGCCAGGTCGAATCCGGTCGGCTGGTTCATCCAGGCGTTCGCGGTGACCACGAAGAAGGCGCTGGCGGTGCCGGCGACCAGCACCGGCAGCCCGGCCAGCAGCCGGCCGCGCGGGGTCAGCCGGTCCCACGCGTACAGCCAGATGCCGAGGAAGATCGCCTCGATGAAGAACGCGATGCCCTCCAGCGCGAACGGCAGCCCGATCACCTCGCCGTAGCGGCCCATCAGGCCCGGCCACAGCACGCCCATCTCGAAGCTGAGGATCGTCCCGGAGACCGCGCCCACCGCGAAGAGCACGCCCATCGCGCGGGCCCACCGCCGGGCCAGCAGCCGGTACGCCGGGTCGCCGGTGCGCTGCCCGCGCCACTCGGCGAGCAGCACCAGCGCCGGCATCCCGACACCGAAGCAGGCGACCACGATGTGCCAGCCCAGGGACAGCGCCATCTGCGTCCGGGCGGCCCGGAAGTCGGCCTCCGTGGCGGCCGCGGCGAGCAGTGCGTCGACCATGACGCCTCCTTGTGAAGATCTTCACAAGCTTCAGGGACAGTCTGCCCCGCCGGCTTTCCCGGCGCCACGCCACCCCTTGACAAATATTGTTGTCAAAGGGTTGGCTGGATCCGTGCTCGACGTGGAGGTGATCGACGACCCGGCCGCCGCCGTGGTCGCGCTGGACCCGGTCCGCTCCCGGCTGCTGGCCGCGCTGGGCGAGCCGGCGTCGGCCGCCGAGCTGGCCGGCCGGGTCGGGCTGCCCCGGCAGAAGGTCAACTACCACCTGCGCGCGCTGGAGGCGCACGGGCTGGTCCGGCTCGCGGCCGAGCGGCGCTGGGGCGGGCTGACCGAGCGGCGCCTGGTCGCCTCCGCGGCCTCCTACGTGGTGTCCCCGGCCGCGCTCGGCACGGTCGGCACGGTCGGCCCCGACCCGGCCCGGACCGCCGACCGGCTGTCCGCCCGCTACCTGGTCGCGCTCGCGGCCCGGGTGGTCCGCGAGGTGGCCGACCTGGCCCGGCGGGCCGACGCGGAGGGCAAGCGGGTGGCCACGCTCGGGCTGGACACCGAGATCGCGTTCCGCTCGGCGGCCGACCGGGCCGCGTTCGCCGACGAGCTGGCGGCCGCGGTGACCGGGCTGACCGCGAAGTACCACGCGCCCGGTGGCCGGCCGCACCGGCTGGTGGTCGCCGCGCACCCGATCCCCGACCCGAAGGAGACGACATGACCGAGGACCGCCGGATCGACGAGTCCGTCGAGGTGGTCGGCACGCCGGAGGAGGTGTGGGCGGCGATCGCCACCGGCGCCGGCGTCTCCGGCTGGCTGCACCACACCGAGGTGGAGGGCCGGCCCGGTGGCCGGTTCGCGTTCGACATGGGCATCGGCACCGGGCTCAACGACACCGGCACGGTGACCGCCTGGGAGCCGCCGCACCGCTTCGCCACCGGCGGGGTGCGCTGGGCGCCGCAGGGCGACGCGCCGGCCGCCGAGCTGGCCACCGAGTGGACGGTCCGGGCCCGGGACGGCGGCACCTGCGTGGTGCGGATGGTGATGAGCGGCTTCGGCTCCGGCGCGGCCTGGGACGACGAGATCGACGGCATGACCACCGGGATGCGGGCGGCGCTGGACAGCCTGCGCGCCCACCTGGCCGGCCGGGCCGGCCGGGCTCCGGCCCGGGTGCTGGCCGCGGTCGCGGTCAAGGACCGGGACGCGGCGCTGCCGTTCTACCAGCGGCTCTTCGGCCGGCCGGCGGACCTGCTGCCGATGCCGGTGGACGCGGAGTGGAACGCCGGGGCCACCACGCTGCAGGTGGTCCAGGACCCGGAGCGGGCCGGCGCCTCGCTGGTCACCCTGGCCGTCGACGACCTCCGGGCATACGCGGCCGCCCTCGCCGACCGCGGCGTCGAGGTCGGTGACATCGCGACCGCCGACACGGTCACGTACACCCGGCTCGACGACCCCGAGGGCAACCGCATCACCCTCGTCCAACCCCGGTGACGCCCTCCCCGCGAGTGACGGCATCGCGCCGCGAGTGACGGCGCCACCGCCGTCACTCGCGGCCGCGGGACGTCACTCGCGGCCGCGGGACGTCACTCGCGGCCGCGGGACGTCACTCGCGCGGGGTGCGGCACCGGTCGCAGGGCTCAGCCGTAGGGTGCGGGCGTGCGGATCGCGGAGCTGCCGACGCCGGCGTTGCTGGTGGACGTGCACGAGCTGGACCACAACCTGGCCACCATGGCCCGGGCCCGGCCCGGGCCGCGGCTGCGGCCGCACGTCAAGGCGCACAAGTGCACGGAGCTGGCCCGGTGGCAGGCCGCCGCCGGGCACCGCGCCTTCACCTGCGCCACCATCCGCGAGATGGAGGGCATGGCCGCGGCCGGGCTCGGCGACGACCTGCTGCTGGCCAACGAGGTGCTGGACGCCCGGCGGCTGGGCGCGCTGGCCGACACCGCCCGGGTCACCGTCGCGGTCGACTCGACCGAGACGGTCGCGGCGGCCGCGGCCGGCGGCGTCCGGGAGGTGATCGTCGACGTCAACGTCGGCCTCCCCCGCTGCGGCTGCGCCCCCGAGGACGCCGGCCGGATCGCCGACGAGGCCCGGTCCCGCGGGCTGGCCGTGCGCGGGGTGATGGGCTACGAGGGGCACCTCATGCTCGTCCCGGACGCGGCCGAGCGGGCCCGGCTGACCGCCGAGTCCATGGCCCTGCTGGCCCGGGCGGCGGCCGACGTCGGCGGCGACGTCATCTCCGCCGGCGGCACGGGCACGTACGCGGACAACACCGTGGCCACCGAGATCCAGGCCGGCTCGTACGCGCTGATGGACACCGCGTACGCCGCGGTCGGGCTGCCGTTCCGCCCGGCCCTGACCGTGCTGGCCACGGTGGTGTCGGCGGCGCCGCCGAGCAGCGAGATCCGGCCACCCTGGGTGGTCGCCGACGCCGGGCTCAAGTCGCTGGGCATGGACCACGGAAACCCGACGATCCCCGGCGCGACGGTGTGGCTCTGCGGGGACGAGCACACCACCTTCGCGCCGGACGAGCCGCTCTCGGTCCGGGTGGGCGACCGGGTCCGGGTGCTGCCGGCGCACATCGACCCGACCGTGGCGCTGCACGAGCGGATGCACGTGGTGGACGGGGACGAGGTGCTCGACACCTGGCCGGTGGACCTGCGCGGCTGGTGACCTCACCGGCGCAGGCTCGCCGGGGTCGCCGCCGCCAGCGCGCCGGCGGTGGTCCGTGCCGGCCCAGCCGGACCCGGCGCCGCCCGGCGGCAGCGCCGCGAGGACGGTCGGCCCTGGGCGGGGGTGGCGGTGGGGTGGCTCGGCATGCCGCCGAGCCTCGTGCGGCACCGGGCCGGTCCGGCAGCGCCGGACTACGCTGTCCGGCCTGAGCACCAGTGCTCACGAGGAGGAGGGTCCATGACGCTCGACCGCCCGGTCGCCGAGCACCCGTACGACAAGCTGCCCGAGGTCCCGTCCTTCACGGTGACCAGCGACGACGTCCGTGACGGCGGGCCGAAGCCGGAGCGGCACGTCGCCGGCGGCGACAACGTCTCCCCGCACCTGCGCTGGCAGGGCGCCCCGGAGGGCACCCGGAGCTACGCGGTGAGCTGCTTCGACCCGGACGCGCCGACCCCGTCCGGCTACTGGCACTGGACCGTGGTGGACATCCCGGCCTCCGTGACCGAGCTGGCCGCCGGGGCCGGCGCCGGCGACGACTCGCTGCCGGAGGGCGCCTTCCACATCCGCAACGACGGCGGCGAGCGCGCCTACCAGGGCGCGGCACCGCCCGCCGGCGACCGGCCGCACCGCTACGTCTTCGCCGTGCACGCGGTCGACCAGGAGAAGCTCGGCGTGGACGCGGACGCCTCGGCCGCCGTGGTCGCGTTCAACCTGGTGTTCCACACGCTGGGCCGGGCCACGCTCACCCCGACCTACCAGACGCCGGCCAGACTAGGCGGCCGCGGCGGCGAGGACGGCGTCGGTCACCGCCCGGCGGACCGCCGGGTCGGTGACCGGTCCGCCGTCCGCGCCCAGCACGTAGAAGGCGTCCACCACGGCGCCGCCGAGCGTGCTCACCCGGGCGCCGCGGACGTCCAGCCCGCAGCGCTCCAGCGCGGTGGTGACCCGGTGCAGCAGGCCGGCCGCGTCCGCCGCCCGCAGCTCCAGCACGGTCGCGCCGGTGGCCGCCCCGTCGAACCACAGCACCCGCGGCGGCTGGCCCTGCCGGTGCCCGTACGCGCGCTCCTTGGCGGCCAGCTTCTCGGCCAGCGGCAGCGACCCGGCCAGCGCCCGGGACACGTCGGCCCGCAGCAGCGCCGGCTCGGGCCCGCGGCCGAAGCGGGGCGACACGGTGAAGACGTCCACCGCGGTCCGGCCGACGGTGGCCACGGTGGCGGCGCGGACGTCCAGCTGGTGCAGGGCGAGCACGCCGGCGGTGCGGGACAGCAGGCCGGGCGCGTCCGGCGCGGCCACCGTCACCGTCCCGCCGTCCACCCGGACCGCCACCCCGCCGTCGGCGGCCAGCTCGCGCTGGGCCGCGGTGAGCGCCGGCAAGGCCGGCGGCGGCGCGCCGGCCAGCGCCTCCCGGGCCCGCTCGACCAGCTCGGCGACCAGCTCGGCCTTCCACTCCGACCACGCCGCCGGGCCGGTGGCCAGACCGTCCGCGATGGACAGTGCGTGCAGCAGGTCGAGCAGGTCGACCGAGGAGTCCACAGCGGACACCACGGTCCGGACGGTGACCGGGTCGGCCAGGTCGCGGCGGGTCGCGGTGTCCGGCAGCAGCAGGTGGTGGCGGACCATCGCGACGACGGTGGCGGAGTCGCCGTAGGACAGTCCGAGCCGCGGGGCCAGCTCCCGCACCACCGCGACGCCGGCCTCGGTGTGGTCGCCCGGCCAGCCCTTGCCGATGTCGTGCAGCAGCGCGCCGAGCAGCAGCAGGTCCGGCCGGGCCACCGTCAGGGTCAGCGCCGCCGCCTCCGCGGCCGCCTCGATCAGGTGCCGGTCCACGGTGAAGCGGTGCACCGGGTTGCGCTGCGGCCTGGACCGCACCCGGGCCCACTCCGGGATCAGCCGGACCAGCAGCCCGGCCTGGTCCAGCGCCTCGAGCACCGGCACCGCGGCCGGCCCGGTGCCGAGCAGGTCGACGAACGCGTCCCGGGCCGCCGGCGGCCACGGCGTCGGCAGCGGCGCGGACTCGGTGGCCAGCCGGTCCAGCGCGTGCGGGGCCAGCGGCAGCCCGGCCCGGGCGGCCGCGGTGGCCGCCCGCAGCACCAGCACCGGGTCCGCCCACGGGTCGGCGTCCCGGGCCAGCACCACCTCGCCGCCCTGCTCGACCACGCCGTCGGCGAGCGGGCGGCGCGGCGCGGCCGAGGCCGGCGGCCGGCGGCCGGGCAGCACCCGGGCCAGCGAGCTCCGGCGCGCGGCCAGCTCGCCGTCGACCTGCCGCCACGCGGTGTCGGCGGCGAAGGCGACGGTCCGGCCGGCCTCGCTGACCGACCGGAGCAGGTCGTCGGCGTCGGCCCGGCCGAGCGCCGCGGCCACCCCGGGCTGCTCCTGCTGCACCAGCCGGTCCAGCGCGCGGCCGGCCCGCCGCTGCAGCTCGCCGCGGGCGTCCAGCAGCACGTCCCGGGCCGCGGCGAGCACCGCCCCGGGCACGTCGACCAGCTGCGTGGCCGCCAGCGCCCGGAGCGCGTGCACGTCGCGCAGCCCGCCGCGGGCGTCCTTGAGGTCCGGCTCCAGCAGGAAGGCCAGCTCGCCGGCGCCCTGCCAGCGCTCCCGGGTGGCGTCGCGCAGCTCGGGCAGCCGGCGGCGCCGGCTCTCCCGCCAGGTCGCGTACGCGGCCTCGCGCAGGGCGCCGGACAGCGCCGGGTCGCCGGCGAGGTGGCGCATCTCGAGCAGGCCGAGCGCGGCCTTGAGGTCGGCCCCGGCCACCGACACCGCCTCGGCCACCGTCCGGACCGAGTGGTCCAGGCCGATGCCGGCGTCCCAGACCGGATACCAGACCGCGTCCGCCACCTCGGCCACGTCGCGCCGACCTCGGTGCAGGAGGACGAGGTCGAGGTCGGAGTACGGCGCCGGCTCGCCGCGGCCGAGGCCGCCGACGGCGACCAGCGCGACATCCGGGGCGCCGCCGAGCACCCCGGCCAGCCAGGCGTCGTAGAGCCCGGTCAGCGCGGCCCGCAGGGCGGCGCCGGTCAGCGGCCCGCGCCAGCAGCGCCGCCCGGCCGTCCCGCAACGCGGCCGCGGTCGGCGCCGGGCCGCCGGCACCCCGGCCGGGCGCGACCGGCGCCGGGCCGCCGACACCCCGGCCGGGCGCGACGGCGCGGGCCGCCGGCACCCGGGCCGCCGGCACCCGGCCCGGGCGCGGGTCGACCCGGCCCGGCGGACGTCGTCCGCCGGGCCGGGTCGGGTCCGGAGACCTCAGTGCTCAGAGCGCGTCGGCCCCGCGCTCACCGGTACGGACCCGGACCACCGCGTCCACCGGCGTCACCCACACCTTGCCGTCGCCGATCTTGCCGGTGCGGCCGGCCTCGACGATGGTGTCCACCACCTTGTCCGCGTCCAGGTCGTCGACCAGCACCTCGACCCGCACCTTGGGCACCAGGTCCACGGTGTACTCCGCGCCCCGGTAGACCTCGGTGTGGCCCTTCTGCCGGCCGTACCCGCGGACCTCGCTGACGGTCAGCCCGAGCACGCCGAGCGTCTCCAGCGCGGACTTCACGTCCTCGAGCTTGAACGGCTTGACGATCGCGGTGACGAGCTTCATGCCGACACCCCCTCACGCGCGGCCGGAGTCCGCTCGGAGGTGGACATCGGCTGGTCGCCGGTCGACCCGCCGCCGAGCGTGCTCAGCTCGTACGCGCTCTCGCCGTGCACCGCGGTGTCCAGGCCCTCGTCCTCGACCTCTGCCGGCACCCGGTTCTTGATCACCAGGTTGATCAGGAAGCCGATGATGAAGGTGGCGGCCAGCGAGTAGGCACAGACGACCAGGACGACCAGCGCCTGCTTGCCGAGCAGGCCGGCGCCGCCGCCGTAGAACAGGCCGTCCGCGCCGAGCGCGTTGACGTCGGTGGTGGCCCACAGGCCCACGCACAGCGAGCCGAGGATGCCACCGACCAGGTGGACAGCGACGACGTCGAGCGAGTCGTCGAAGCCGAGCTTCGACTTGAGCGAGACCGCCAGGGCGCACGCGCCACCGGCGATCAGGCCGATCCCGATCGAGCCGAGCGGGCTGACGAAGCCGGCCGCCGGGGTGATCGCGACCAGGCCGGCCACCGCGCCGGACGCCGCGCCGACCGCGGTCGGCTTGCCGTAGCGCAGCTTCTCCACGCCGATCCAGGCGAGCATCGCCGCGCAGGTGGCCGTGTTGGTGTTGATGAACGCGAACCCGGCGAGCTGGTTGGCGCCGAGGGCGGAGCCGGCGTTGAAGCCGAACCAGCCGAACCACAGCAGGCCCGCGCCGAGCATCACGAACGGCACGTTGTGCGGCCGCATCCGGTCCTTCGGCCAGCCGCGCCGGCGGCCGAGCAGGATCGCCATCGCCAGTGCCGCGGCGCCCGCGTTGATGTGGACCACGGTGCCGCCGGCGAAGTCCAGCGCACCGCGCTGGAACGCCCAGCCCTGGGGGGAGAAGACCCAGTGCGCGACGGGCGAGTAGACCAGCACCGACCAGAGCACGGCGAACGGCACGAAGGCGCCGAACTTCCACCGGTCGGCCGTGGCGCCGGTGATGAGCGCGACCGTGATGATCGCGAACATCAGCTGGAACGCGACGAAGACCGTCGGCGGGATGACCTGGGCGAAGCTGTCCACGTAGCCCGGGATCGTCTCGCCCATGTTCTGCAGGCCGGCGAAGTCGAAGTTGCCGATGAAGCGGTTTCCGTCACCGCCGAAGGCGAGGCTGAATCCCACCAGGACCCAGACGATGCCGACGAGCGCGATGGTGACGAAGTTCTGCACGAGCATGCCGAGCACGTTCTTCGAGCGGACCAGGCCGCCGTAGAAGAACGCGAGGCCGGGTGTCATGAGCAGTACCAGCGCTGCGCTGGCCAGGACCCAGGCGGTTGCGCCAGCGTCCACCGTCTCGAAGTCAAACGGCACTGCTCCTCCTCTCCTGGGGGCGGGGTCTGGAGGAACGGTGGCAGCGCGCTGTTTCCCCGGCGGATCCCTTCTGTTTCCGAGCGGTGAACTACCGGGCGGTCACGCGACGTGCATGTTTCGGTACGGGGCCCGGGCGCCGCACGGCGGCACCACCTTCACCCGGACGGCCCTGAGACGGCCGGCTCAGCGCGGCGGCGGGAAGATGCCCTGCCCCGGGGACAGGATGCGGCGCGGGTCCCAGGCCGCCTTGGCCGCGGCGAAGGCCGGCCAGTCCCGGCCGAAGTGGTCCAGCCAGTCGCGGCGGGTCAGCGGCACCGAGCCGATGGGGTAGCGCTTGCCGCCGGCGTCGCGGGTCCGCTCGTACAGCACCCGGTTGTCCGCCCGCTGCGCCGCCGCGTCGGCCGGCGGCACCGTGGTCCGCAGCAGCGAGAACAGCCAGGCCACCGGCTCCTGCTTGGGCACCTGCACGAACGGCGGCCGGACCAGCCGGGGCCGGAACGGGTAGAGCAGCACCGGCCCCTGTCCGGTGTCGGCCAGCGTCAGGTCGGCCAGCGTCGCCGCGGCCACCTGCTCGACCCGGCTGTCCGGCAGGAAGACGTCGATCCACGGGTGCGGCAGATACCAGGCGCCGATCTGCTTGAGGAACTCCACCGTCGGCGCCAGCCGGTTCACCCACTCCAGGTACGTGTAGTCGGTCACCTGGGTGCGGGCCGGGTCGAAGCGCAGCCCGCGGGTGATCGCCGCGTCGTCCGGCGGGGTGCCGTCGTGGTACGCGGCCGCGTCGACGAGGTAGTCCCAGCGGGTGTCCGCGGCGTCCCGGACCGCCTGCCCCTCCAGCGAGCTGAACCGGCGGCCGCCCAGCAGCCGCCGCTGGTCGCCCAGGTAGGTGTCCAGGTCGGAGTAGTAGAGCTGGTAGCCACGGGCGGCGGCCGGGGCCGGGATCAGCGTGATCGTCGCCCGCACCACGATCGCCAGCTGGCCGAGGCTGCCCAGCACCGCGTGGAAGAGCGCGGCGTGCCGGCGCGGCGAGCAGCGCACCAGGTCGCCCTCGCCGGTCACCACCTCCAGCTCCAGCACGGTGTCGACCTGCATCCCGTACGTCTGCGTGGTGCCGCCGATGCCGCCGGCCATCAGGGTGCCGCCGATCGACAGCCCGACGTAGTCGGTGAAGACCGGCGGGGTGAGCCCGCGGGCCACCGCGGCCACCGCGAGGTCCAGCCAGGTCACGCCCGGGTCGACGACCGCGCGGTCGGCCCGCACCTCGTGGATCCGGGCGAGCGTCCGGGAGTCGATCACCACGCCGGCCCGGACCTGGGACTGCCCGTCGGTGCTGTGCCCCTGGCCGCGGACGGAGATGCCGAGGCAGTGCCTCTTCGCATACCGCACCATCCGCACCACGTCCCGGACCGAGCCGGGCCGGAGCACCGCGACCGGCGTGCGGTGCACGATGTGGCCGTAGTCGTCCGCCGCCTCGGCCAGCGCGGCCGGGTCGGTGGTCAGCTCGCCGTCGAGGTCCGGGACCGAGACCGCGCCGCGCGGCACGCCGCCCGGGGCGGCGGCCGCCTGGGCGGCGGTCACCCAGCCCCCGTTGAGCGGGTCGAAGGCCACCACGGCGGCACCGGCCACGGTGGCGGCGGCGGCGGTGAGGAAGCGGCGGCGGTCGAGACGGTCGGACATCGACTCCCCCTCGGGTCGGCGGACGCCAACTCCATCACGGTCCGGGACGACCCGTGATGCCGGCGCCCGATGGTCACCCGGTCGGGCTATACCGGCTCAGACGGTCTCCCCGAGCAGCGCGTCCACGAACGCCTCCGGCTCGAACGGGGCCAGGTCGTCGGGCCCCTCCCCCAGCCCGACCAGCTTCACCGGCACCCCGAGCTCGCGCTGCACGGCGATCACGATGCCGCCCTTGGCGGTGCCGTCCAGCTTGGTCAGCACGATGCCGGTGACGTCCACCGCCTCGGTGAAGACCCGGGCCTGGACCACCCCGTTCTGCCCCGTGGTGGCGTCCAGCACCAGCAGCGTCTCGTCCACCGGCCCCTGCTTCTCCACCACCCGCTTGATCTTGCCCAGCTCGTCCATCAGCCCGGTCTTGGTGTGCAGCCGCCCGGCCGTGTCGATCAGCACGGTGTCCACGCCGATCTGGTCGCCCTGCTCGGTGCCCTGCTTGACCGCCTCGAAGGCGACCGAGGCGGGGTCGCCGCCCTCCGGCCCGCGGACCACCCGGGCACCGACCCGGGTGGCCCAGGTCTCCAGCTGGTCGGCCGCCGCGGCCCGGAACGTGTCGGCCGCGCCGAGCAGCACGGTCCGCCCGTCGGCGACCAGCAGCCGGGCGATCTTGCCGCAGGTGGTGGTCTTGCCGGTGCCGTTGACGCCGACCACGAGCAGCACCGCCGGCCGGCCGTCCGGGTGCGGGATCGTCTGCAGGGTCCGGTCCAGGTCGGGCTGCAGCGCGGTCACCAGCTCGTCGGCCAGCAGCGCGCGCAGCTCCCCCTCGGACCGGGTGCCGAGCACCTTGGTCCGGGTCCGCAGCCGCCCCACGATCTCCTGGGTGGCGCCGACGCCGACGTCCGCGGCCAGCAGCGCGTCCTCGACCTCCTCCCAGGCGTCCTCGTCCAGCCGCTCCCGGGACAGCAGGCCGAGCAGCCCGCGGCCGAGGGTGGACTGGGAGCGGGCCAGCCGGGACCGCAGCCGGACCAGCCGGCCGGCCGCCGCCTCCGGCACGTCCAGCTCGGACGGTCCGGGGATGCCGACCGGCCGGGCCGGCGCGACGTCCTCCTCGGCCAGCGGCGGCAACGTCTCCGCCGGCCGGGCCGCCTCCGGCGGCAGCGTGGTGGTCCCGCGCCGCCGCGGCAGCACCAGCGCGACGACCGCGACGACCAGCACCACCGCGATGACGACCCCGAGGATCAGGAACTCCATGCCGCCCAGTCTCCCAGGGTGGGCGGCGGCCGGCCCGCCGCGGGGGCGGCCGCTCCGGGCCCGGCCCGGGAACCGCCGCCGGCCGGGTCAGGCGTGGATGACGTCGGCCGGCAGCCGCCGGGCCAGGATCCGGTCGTCCGTGGTCAGCAGCGGGCAGTCCAGCTCGATGGCCAGCGCGACGTACAGGGCGTCGTACGCGTGCAGCTGGTTGCGCAGCGACCAGGCGCGCGGCAGCAGCGGCTCCAGCGCGTACCGCTCCACCGGGGCCTGCCGGAGGTCCTCGACCGCCTCCGCGGCCCGGCCGGCCGTGATGGTCCGGTTGCGCTCCAGCCCGCGCAGCGCGGACAGGATCTCCGCGTCGATCACCGCGGGCGCGACGAGACGGCGGTCGTCGACGGCGTCCTGGACGGCCTCCGCCCGCAGGGTGCGCAGCAGCAGCTCGACGAGGGCGCCGGCGTCAATGACGCAGTACACGACGGGCCCGGGAGTCGCGGTCCGCCCGCGCCCCCTCGACCGCCCCGATGACGTCCGCCTCCCGGACCGGCTCCCGCGAGCTGAGCGAGGCCAGCCACTCCCGGGTGGACGGCCGGCCCACGTCCCGCTCCAGCAGGCGCAGCACGTACGTCGACAGGGTCACCCGCTCCTCCGCGGCCCGCTCCCGGAGCCGCCGGTGCAGGTCGGGTGGCACGTCACGCACCTGGATGGCGGGCACGGTCGCCGACGCTAGCATGCGTTGCGCATGCGGAGGTTTCGGGCAGGTGACGTCCCGGCTCACGCCGACTCCCGCATCCGCTGGCTGATCACCGTGGTGATCCCGTCCCCGCGCATGGTCACGCCGTAGAGCGCGTCGGCGATCTCCATGGTCCGCTTCTGGTGGGTGATGACGATCAGCTGGCTGGTCGCGCGCAGCTCCTCGACCAGGGTGAGCAGCCGGCCCAGGTTGACGTCGTCGAGCGCGGCCTCGACCTCGTCCATCACGTAGAACGGCGACGGCCGGGCCCGGAAGATCGCCACCAGCAGCGCCACCGCGGTCAGCGACCGCTCCCCGCCGGACAGCAGCGACAGCCGCTTGATCTTCTTGCCCGGCGGCCGGGCCTCCACCTCGACGCCGGTGGCCAGCAGGTCGTCCGGCTCGGTGAGGATCAGCTTGCCCTCGCCGCCGGGGAAGAGCGCGCGGAAGACGATCTCGAACTCCCGGGCGGTGTCCGCGAACGCGGACGCGAACACCTCGTGGATCCGCTCGTCCACCTCGCGCACCACGGTGAGCAGGTCGCGCCGGGTCGCCTTGAGGTCCTCCAGCTGGGTGGACAGGAACGCGTGCCGCTCCTCCAGCGCCGCGAACTCCTCCAGGGCCAGCGGGTTGACCCTGCCCAGCAGGGCCAGGTCGCGCTCGGCCCGGGCGGCCCGCTTCTCCTGCACCGCCCGGTCGTACGGGACCGGCTGCGGCGGCTCGGCGCCGTCCTCGCCCCCGTCCTGCAGAGCCTTGGCGAGCTCCGCGGCCGACGGCGGCACCGGCAGGTCCGGCCCGTACTCGCCGACCAGCGCGTCCAGGTCCACCCCGTACTGCTCGACCGCGACGGTCTCCAGCTGCTCGATCCGCAGCCGCTGCTCGGCCCGGGCCACCTCGTCCCGGTGCACCACGTCGGTGAGCCGCTCCAGCTCGGCCGCCAGCTCCCGGCTGGACGAGCGCAGGGCGAGCAGCTCGCCCTCGCGCACCACCCGGGCCTGCTGGGCGGCGTCGCGCTCCTCGGCGGCGACGACCAGCGAGGCCGCGATCCGCACCAGCGCCGCCTCGGCCGCGCGGGCGACGGCACCGGCCACCGCGGCGCCGCGGGCGCGGGCCCGCCGGCGCTCCTCCTGCCGGGCCCGGGCGGCCCGCTCGGTGGCGGCCGCGCGCAGCAGCGAGTCGGCCCGGCCGGCCAGCGCGCGCACCCGCTCCTCGCCGGTCCGGACGGCCAGCCGGGCCTCCATCTCGGCCTGCCGGGCCGCCGGCACCTCGGCCTGCAGCGCGTCCCGCTCCCCGGTGTCCGGCTCCTCGTCCACGCCGGCGCCCTCGGCCGCCTCCAGCCGGGCCTCCAGGTCGGCCAGCCCGGTCAGGTCGCGCTCGCGGGCCTCGGCCGCGGCGGCCCGGGCCCGGTCCAGCCGGTCGGCCTCGGCGCCGGCCGAGCGGGCGCCGGCGCCGAGCTGGCCGAGCTGCTCGGCGACCGCGTTGAGCTTCGCGTCGGACTCGTGCAGCTCGCTGAGCGCGCGGTCGACCGCGACGCGGGCGGTGTCGGCGGCCGCCTTGGCGGTGGTCAGCTCGCCGGCCAGCCGGGTCCGGCGGGCCTCCGCCTCGGCCAGCCGCTGGTCGGCCTCGTCGACCGCGGCCTGCACCTCGATGACGCTCGGCGCGCTGGCCGAGCCGCCGACGGCCCAGTCCGTCCCGAGCAGGTCGCCGGCCGCGGTGACCGCGCGCACCTCCGGCCGCTCCGCCACCAGCGCCCGCGCCGCGTCCAGGTCGCCCACCACCGCGACCCGGTCCAGCGCCCTCCCCACCGCCCCCCGCAGCTCCCTCGGCGCCTCCACCAGCTCCACCGCCCACTGCGCCCCCGCCGGCAACCCACCCCACCCCGCCGATCTTGGTTGAGTCAACGCATCGCGGGGTTCCTCGACGTTGACTTGACCAAGATCGGCGGAGGGGGTGCCGACCAGCAGGCCGGCGCGGCCGCCGTCGTCGGTCTTGAGCAGGCGGAGGGCGGCGGCGGCCTCGTCGGGTGAGGAGACGGCGACGGCGTCGGCGATGCCGCCGAGCGCCGCGGCCAGCGCGGCCTCGTGGCCCGGCCGCACGGTCAGCAGCGCGGCCACCGAGCCGAGCAGCCCGGGCAGCCGGGTGCCGGCGGCGAGCAGCGCGCCGGCGCCGTCCTTGCGGGTCAGGCCGAGCGCCAGCGCGTCCTTGCGGGCGGACCAGGTGGCCCGGTCCCGCTCCGCCTCCCGCTCCGCCTCGCCCAGCTCGCGCACCCGGGCCCGGGCCTCGTCGTACGCGGACACCGCGGTCTCGTGCCGGGCGTCCAGGCCGAGCTCGCCCTCGTCCAGCGCGCCGACCTCGGACTGCAGCGCGTCGAAGGCGGCCTGCGCGGCCGCGGCCCGGTCCCGGGCCTCGGCCGCCGCGGCGGCCAGCCGGTCGATCTCCTCGGCCTTGGCGGTCAGCCGGGTGCGGACCGCCTCCACCTGGCCGCCGAGCTTGGCCAGCCCCTCCCGGCGGTCGGCCACCGCGCGCACCGCGGCGACCAGCGCCCGCTCCGCCGCGGCCAGCCGCTGCTCCAGCGCCTGCCGCTCGGACACCGCCTCGGCCAGCCGGGCCCGGTCGTCCTCCAGCGCCTCGCGCAGCGACTCCTCCTGGCCGCGGACCTCGGCCGCCTCGGCCTCCATCGCGGCCGGGTCGCGGCCGGGCCGGGCATCGTCGGAGTCCGCGGACAGGTGCCGGCGGCGCTCCGCGGCCAGCCGGGCGGTGCCGCGGAAGCGCTCCTCCAGCGCGGACAGCCGATACCAGGTCTCCTGGGCCCGGGCCAGGGCCGGGGCGTCGGCGGCGATCGCCGCCTCCAGCTCGGCCTCCCGGGCCTGGGCCGCGGCCAGGTCCCGCTCCACCACCGTCCGCCGCTCCCGGACCGCGCTCTCGTCGGCGACCTCGCGGGCCAGCGCCGTACGCAGCCCGACCAGGTCGTCGGCCAGCAGCCGGAGCCGGGCGTCGCGCAGGTCGGACTGCACGGTGGCGGCCCGGCGGGCCACCTCGGCCTGCCGGCCCAGCGGCTTGAGCTGGCGGCGCAGCTCCGCGGTCAGGTCGGTCAGCCGGGTCAGGTTGGCCTGCATCGCGTCCAGCTTCCGCAGCGCCTTCTCCTTGCGCTTGCGGTGCTTGAGGACGCCGGCCGCCTCCTCGATGAAGCCGCGCCGGTCCTCCGGCTTGGCCTGCAGCACGGAGTCGAGCTGGCCCTGCCCGACGATGACGTGCATCTCCCGGCCGATGCCGGAGTCCGACAGCAGCTCCTGGATGTCCAGCAGCCGGCAGGAGGAGCCGTTGATCTCGTACTCGCTGGCGCCGTCGCGGAACATCCGGCGGGTGATCGAGACCTCGGTGTAGTCGATCGGCAGCGCGCCGTCGCCGTTGTCGATGGTCAGCGTCACCTCGGCCCGGCCCAGCGGCGGGCGGCCGGACGACCCGCCGGAGCCGGCCGTGCCGGCGAAGATGACGTCCTCCATCTTGCCGCCGCGCAGCGCCTTCGCGCCCTGCTCGCCGAGCACCCAGGAGATCGCGTCGACCACGTTGGACTTGCCCGACCCGTTCGGCCCGACGACACAGGTGATGCCCGGCTCGAAGCGCAGGGTGGTCGCCGAGGCGAAGGACTTGAAGCCCTTCAGCGTGAGGCTCTTGAGGTGCACGACTCTCCGGTGGCGGACGGCGGGGGGCCGGCACGGGGAAGGGCCCTCGCGGCAGACGGTACCCGGTCGGGGTCGCCGCACGGGTCAGCCCGGGCCGCGTCGCGCCGGACGATCAGCCAGGCCGATTCGCGCCCGTCGACCGGGCGGTCCGGGGCGCGAACCCCGAGCAGGGTGACACCGCGCCGGTCCTCTTCGGACCGGCGCGGGATCGCGGCATTACGCCAGGGCTGGCTCGGGCAGCTGCGACAGCTGCCGCAGCCCCTGCTCCATGTCCCGCTCGGTTTGCAGCCGGGCGATCTCTGCCTCGAGATCCCGGACCCGCGTCCGCAGGAACGTCACCTCATCGACGAGGCGACGGTCGGGGACTGCACCTACGTAGCCGAGAAGGGCCTTCGCCATCTCGTGGGCCTCCACACCAGACGCTTCGGTGGGTCTTAGGAAGGGCACGCGCAGCGCGGACAAGTCCGGCGCGTGCAACAGGTCAAGGGTCGCATGCGGCGGCACTCCGGTCAACGGCCTGCCGTCGCACGGTGTGTCCACCACGGGTCACCGCTCGACGAAACCGGCCATTCCACCCCGCGACTGGCCCCACCGGTCGACTACGGTCCGTACGCGTCCGGGCGTGTTTGGTCCGTTCAGGGCGTCCAGCAGGGCCTGGCAGGCATCCCGCGGGCCCTCGGCGACGACCTCCACCCGGCCGTCCTCGAGGTTCGCCGCCGAGCCGACCAGGCCGAGCTCCAGCGCCCGGGACCGGACCCACCAGCGGAAGCCGACGCCCTGCACCCGGCCGTGCACCCAGGCGGTCAGCCGGACCGGCCCGCCCGCGCTCACCAGCGGGGCCGCCGCGGGCGCGGCTGGCAGGTCGGGCAGAAGTAGGACGACCGGTTCATGAACGGCTCCCGCCGGATCGGGGTGCCGTCCCGCCGGCACGGCTCGTCCCGGCGGCCGTAGACGTCCAGCGAGCGGTCGAAGTAGCCGCTCTCCCCGTTGACGTTGACGTACAGCGAGTCGAACGACGTGCCGCCGGCGTCCAGCGCCTCGGTCATCACCGCCCGTACGCCGTCCACCAGCCGGGCGACCACCGGCCGGGTGAGCGTCTCGGTCGGCCGCGCGTAGTGCAGCCGGGCCCGCCACAGCGCCTCGTCGGCGTAGATGTTGCCGATGCCGGAGACCAGCGACTGGTCCAGCAGCGCGCGCTTGATCCCGGTCCGCCGGCGGCGCAGGGCGGCGGTGAGCGCGGTCACCTCGAAGGCCGGGTCCAGCGGGTCCCGGCCGATGTGCGCGATGGGAACCGGGACACTGGTCTCGCCGGAGCGGACCAGCGGCTCCACCGACAGCCCGCCGAACGTGCGCTGGTCGACGTACCGGAGCTCGGGTCCGCCGTCGGTGAACGCGAGCCGGGCGCGCAGGTGCGGCCCGGGCGGCTCCCCCGGCGGCAGCATCAGCAGCTGGCCGCTCATCCCGAGGTGGCCGAGCAGCGCCTCGCCCGGGAAGTCGGCCGGGGCGTCGGACCCGCTCAGCGGCAGCCACAGGTATTTCCCGCGCCGGCAGGCGGCCGTCACCGTGCGCCCGACCAGCCGGGCCACCACGTCGGCCGGGCCGGCCAGGTGCCGCCGGGTCGCCCGCGGGTGCAGCATCTCCGCCGCCGCCACGGTCCGGCCGACCACCCAGCGGTCCAGCCCGCGGCGCACGGTCTCCACCTCGGGCAGCTCCGGCACGGCGACCACGGTAGGCCGCCGGGGGGCGCGGGTAGGGCCGGGGGCATGGAGTACGAGGAGAGCCGCGGCATGCCGGCCGACGCCGAGATCGTCTTCGACGTGCTGTCCGACGTGGACACGATGGAGCGCTGGCTGCCGACCGCGATGGAGGTGGAGACGGCCGGGCCGGACCGGGTGCACGTCGAGGGCGACGAGGGCGACCGGCACTACGACGCCGAGGGGCTCTTCCGGGCCCGGCGGGACCAGCTGCGGATCGAGTGGGGCAGCGAGGGGCCGGACTACGCCGGCTGGGCGCAGGTCTACCACTCCGGCGCGGGCGCCAGCGAGGTCAACCTGCACCTGTCGTTCTTCGGCGACCAGCCGATGGCGCACGAGGGTGCCGCGGCCGGCGAGATCCGGAAGGGCATGCGGGACGCCCTGCAGCGACTGGAGGAGGAGGTGACCCGCCGGGTCACCGACGCGGGCTAGCCGGAGGCGCGGGGGAACCGGTCCTGCAGGGTGGTCCAGGCGGCCTCGGCCGCCTTCTGCTCGGCCTCCTTCTTGCTCCGGCCGGCGCCGCTGCCGAAGGACTCGCCGCCGACCCGGGCCACCGCGGTGAAGGACTTGGCGTGGTCCGGCCCCTCCTCGCTGACCGAGTACTCCGGGACGCCGAGCGACAGCGTCGCGGTCAGCTCCTGCAGCGAGGTCTTCCAGTCCAGCCCGGCGCCGCGCTGCGCGGACTCGGCCAGCACCGGGTCGAAGAGCTTGTGCACCACGGTGTCCGCGACGGCCAGCCCGTGCTGCACGTAGACGGCGCCGAGCAGCGCCTCCAGCGTGTCGGCCAGGATGCTCGCCTTGTCCCGGCCGCCGGTGACCTCCTCGCCGCGGCCGAGCCGGACGTACGCGCCCAGGCCGGTCGGGCCGAGCCGGCGGGCGACGTCGGCCAGCGCGCGCATGTTGACCACCGAGGCGCGCAGCTTGGCCAGCTGCCCCTCCGGCAGGTCGGGGTGGCCGGAGTAGAGCGCGTCGGTGATGACCAGGCCGAGCACGGCGTCGCCGAGGAACTCCAGCCGCTCGTTGGTCGGCAGCCCGCCGTTCTCGTACGCGTACGACCGGTGGGTCAGCGCGCGGCTCAGCAGCTCGGCGTCCAAGGTGACGCCGAGCGCGTCCTCCAGCGAGGACGGGTGCGGGAGCGGTCGCGGACCTCCGGTCACGGGGTCAGGCCGGCAGGACCTGCTTGTTGTCGTACGTCCCGCAGTTCGAGCAGGCGGTGTGCGGGAGCTTCGGCTTGCGGCAGGCGCGGTTTTCGCACTGGACCAGCGTCGGGGCAGACGTCTTCCACTGCGACCGGCGGGACCGGGTGTTGCTCCGGGACATCCGGCGCTTCGGGACTGCCACTGTCTACTCCTGACTCTCGGTGCTGCTGCTGACGGTGCCGGTGCGGTCGGCGAGCGCCGCCCAGCGGGGGTCGACGGGTGCGGCGTGCGAGTGGTCCGCGGGCAGCTGGTCGAGGACCGCGCCGCAGTCGGGGCACAGCCCGCGGCAGTCCTCCCGGCACAGCGGGCTGAGCGGCAGCGCGAGCACCAGCGCGTCGCGCACCACCGGCTCCAGGTCGAGGTGGTCACCGATCAGGTGGCTGACCTCGTCCGCCTCGGTGGTCTCCTCGGTGGCCGAGTCCTCGTACGCGAACAGCTCCTGCACGTCCACGGTGAGCCCGTCGGCGACCGGGCCGAGGCAGCGGGCGCACTCGCCGGTGACCGCCGCGGTCACCGTGCCGGACACCAGCACGCCCTCGACCACCGACTCCAGCCGGAGGTCGAGCTCGAGCGGCTCGCCGGGCGGCACCCGGGCCAGGTCGATGCCGAGGCCCTCCGGCGCCGGCACGCTGCGGGCGACGGCTCGCATCGACCCCGGGCGGCGGCCCAGCTCGCGCACGTCGAGCACGAGGGGCCGGCGCGGGTCGAGCCGGGACGTCGTCTTCGCAGGCATGGTCACTTCTCGCAGGCAGGCAGGACAGGGCCCGTCGCCGGACCGGCCGCCCAGGTTACCGGAGTGACCGGGGTGCCGTCGAAATGCCCCGTCCGCGGGCGGCGTCAGCGGTGGCCGGCGAGCCCGGCCCGGTCGGCGTCCCGGGCCGCGGCGGGACCGGGCAGCGCGGCCCAGCCGGCGCCGGACCCGCCGGGGTGGTGGTCCGGGTCGTCCGGGTCACCCGGCTCGGCCGGCCGGCGGAGCAGGTCCCGGCCCCGCTCGACCGTGCCGAGCAGCCGGCTCAGCGTGTCCTCCAGCGCGGCCAGCTTCTCGTCCGCGTACCCGTCCGCGTCCGCGCGCAGCCGGTCGGCCCGCTCCCGGGCCGCCGCCAGCACGCCGCGGGCCTCGGCCTCGGCGGCCCGCCGCACCCCGTCGGCGGACACCATCCGCTCGGCGTCCGCGCGGGCGGCGGCCCGCACCCGGTCGGCCTCGGCCCGGGCGCCGGCCACCAGCCGGTCCGCCTCCGCGCGGGCGTCCCCGATCGCCTGGTCCCGCCGGTCCCGGGCCTGGCCGAGCAGCTCCTCCCGGGCCGCGACCACCCCGCGGGCGTCCTCCAGCGCGTCCGGCAGCGCGGCCCGCAGCTCGTCCAGCAGGTCGAGCACCTCCTCGCGGGGCACCACGCAGGACGCGGACAGCGGCACCGCGCGGGCCGACTCGACCAGCGCGACCAGCTCGTCCAGCGCGTCCGGGACCCGGCGCATGGCCTCGTGGGCTCGCACGGGCTCAGCGTAGGAAGGAAATCAGCGCTGCTCGGCCAGGCGCGCCGCGAGCCGCTCCAGCACCAGCGCCGGGACCAGCCGGCTGACGTCCCCGTCCCAGGTGGCGATCTCCTTGACCAGGCTGGAGGACAGGAAGCTGAACTCCGGGTTGGTCGGCATGAAGACCGTCTCGACGCCGGTCAGCCCGTGGTTCATCTGGGCCATCTTCAGCTCGTAGTCGAAGTCGCTGACCGCCCGGATCCCCTTCACGATGACCGGGATGTCGTGCGCCTGGCAGTAGTGCACCAGCAGCCCGTGGAACGAGTCGACCCGGACGTTGCCGTATTCCGCGGTGACCGCGGTGAGCATGTCGATCCGCTCCTCGACCGAGAAGAGGCTGGACTTGCCCTTGTTGACCAGCACGGCGACGACGACCTCGTCGTAGAGCCGGCTGGACCGGCCGATGATGTCGAGGTGCCCGAGCGTGACCGGGTCGAACGAGCCCGGGCAGACCGCTCGCCGCACCACCGCGGGGTCGGCTCCGCTGCCGCTGCTCACGAGAGCCGACCGTACCAAAGCGTCCCTTCCCCGTACCGACGCGCCTTCACCGGACGTACCGGCTCCGGCCAGGCCGGACCCGCACCCCGGGAGGACCGCTCCACCACCAGCACGGTGCCAGGGGCCAGCCACGAATTTCCCGCCAGGGTGGCGAGGATCACGTCCAGCTCGGCGTCCGCCAGCGCGTACGGCGGGTCCGCGAAGACCACGTCGTACGGGGCCGGCGGCGGGCTGGCCAGCACCCGCTCCACCCGGTCCCGGCGGACGGTGACCCGGTCGGCCAGGCCGAGCGCGGCGGCGTTGGCCCGGGCGGTGGCCGCGGCCCGGGCGTCCGCCTCCACCAGCAGGGCGGCGGCCGCGCCCCGGGAGACCGCCTCCAGGCCGACCGCGCCGGAGCCGGCGTAGAGGTCGAGCACCCGGGCGCCGGCCAGCTCGACCAGCGCGGCCAGCGTGCCGAACAGCGCCTCCCGGGTCCGGTCGGACGTCGGCCGGGTCTTCTCGCCCGGCGGCACCGCCAGCCGCCGCCCGCCCGCCTCCCCGGCCACGATCCTGGTCACCGGAACAACGTAGACGCACCGGCGCGCCCGGCAGTAAGGTCTTCGATTCGTGTCTGCCGCCGGACTGCCGTCGCTCCGCGCGGCGGGCGCACTGGTCGCGGCGGGCTTCCGGCGCTGGGCCAGCTACCGGGCGGCCACGCTGGCCGGCGCGTTCACCAACACCTTCTTCGGGGTGGTCAAGCTGGCCATCCTGTTCGCGGCGGCGGACTCGGCCGGCGGCGTGATCGCCGGCTACGACCGGGCCGCGCTGTCCACGTACACCTGGGTCTCCCAGGGCATGATCGCGGTGCTGGTGCTCTTCGGCAGCTTCGAGCTGGCGCAGCGGGTGCGCACCGGCGACGTCGCGATCGACCTGGGCCGGCCGGTGCACCCGGTCGCCGGCTGGCTGGCCGAGGACGTCGGCCGGGCCGGGCAGGCCTGCCTGGTCCGGTTCCTGGTGCCGCTGGCGTTCGGCGCGCTGGTCTTCGGGCTGCGGGTGCCGGAGCACCTGGTGACGCTGCCGCTGTTCGTGCTCAGCGCCGCGGTCGGGATGGTGATCAGCTTCGGCTGCCGGCTGGTGGTGAACCTGGCCGCCTTCTGGCTGCTCGACATCCGCGGGCTGGCCACCGTCTACATGGTCAGCTCGAACGTGCTGTGCGGGCTGATCGTGCCGGTCGCCTTCTTCCCGGACTGGCTGCGGGTGCTGGCGTACGCGACGCCGTTCCCGTTCATGCTGCAGACGCCGGTGGACATCGCGGTCGAGCGGGTGTCCGGAGTGGACGCCCTGGTCGCGGTCGGCATCCAGCTGGTGTGGGCGGCGGTGATGCTGGCGCTCGGCGTGCTGGTGCTGCGGCGCGGCACCCGGCGGCTGGTGGTGCAGGGCGGGTGAGCACCGTCTACGGCGCGCTGCTGCGCGCGACGGTGGCCGGGCAGGCCACGTACCGGGCCTCGTTCGGGATGGAGCTGCTCGGCTCCGGGCTGGTCGTCGGGCTGGACTTCGTCGAGGTGTACGCGATCTTCACCCAGGTCCCGCAGATCGAGGGCTTCGACCTGGCCGGCGTGCTGCTGATCTTCGGGCTCGCCTCGCTCGCCTTCTCGCTGGCCGACCTCGTGGTCGGGCAGACCGACAAGGTGGTCGACCACGTCCGCCGCGGCACCTTCGACGTGGTGCTGCTGCGGCCCCTGTCCACACTGGGTCAGCTCGCCGCCGGCGACCTGCAGCTGCGCCGGCTCGGCCGCACGGCCGTCGCCCTGGTCGTGCTCGTCGTGGCGGTGACCCGGTCCGATGTGGACTGGACGCCGGCCCGGGTGCTGCTGCTGGCGGTCAGCCCGCTCGCCGGCGCGGTGATCTTCGGGGCGCTGTTCGTGTGCGCCGGGGCGATGTCGTTCTGGCTGGTGGAGGGCGGCGAGGTGGCCAACGCGCTGACGTACGGCTCCGGCTACCTGTCCCAGTGGCCGCTCGGCGTGCTCGGCCCGGTGCTGGGCCGGTTCTTCACCTTCGTCATCCCGGCCGCGTTCACCGGCTACCTGCCGGCGGTGGCGCTGCTCGGCCAGGACGACCCGACCGGGCTGCCGAGCTGGCTGCCGTGGGCGTCGCCGCTGGCCGCGCTGCTCGCCGCCACCGGTGCGGCCCTGGCCTGGCGGGCCGGCATCCGGCACTACGTGGGAGCGGGCGGATGAGGGATCTGATCGACATCCGGGACCTGCGGCGGGAGTTCGTGGTGCGCCGCTCGGTCGGGCGGGTGCGCCGGGAGAAGCGGGTGGTCCGGGCGGTGGACGGGATCACCTTCACCGTCGCGGCCGGCGAGTGCGTCGGCTACATCGGCGCCAACGGCGCCGGCAAGTCGACCACCATCAAGATGCTCACCGGGATCCTGGTGCCGTCCGGCGGCCACGTCCGGGTGTGCGGGCTGGAGCCGGTGCGGCAGCGGCGCGAGCTGGCCCGCCGGATCGGCGTCGTCTTCGGCCAGCGCAGCCAGCTGTGGTGGGACCTGCCGCTGGCCGAGTCGTTCCGGCTGCTGGCCGCGATCCACCGGCTGGCGCCGGCCGCCGCCCGGCAGCGGCTGGACCGGTGCGTCGAGCTGCTCGACCTGGGACCTCTGCTCGCCACTCCGGTACGGCAGCTCTCCCTCGGCCAGCGGATGCGCGGCGAGGTGACCGCCGCGCTGCTGCACTCCCCCGAGCTGCTGCTGCTGGACGAGCCGACGGTCGGGCTGGACATCGTCAGCAAGGAGGCGCTGCGGCTGTTCCTGGCCGAGGAGCGCCGGGAGGCCGGGACCACGATCCTGCTCACCACCCACGACCTGCCGGACATCGAGCGGCTGTCCGACCGGGTGGTGGTGGTCGACGCCGGCCGCGCGGTCTACACCGGCGACCTCGCCGGGCTGGCCAAGGAGGTGGGCGCGCAGCGGGTGCTGGTGGTCGACCTGACCGAGCCGGGGCCGCCGCTGGAGGGCGTGCCCGGCACCCGGCTGCTCGGGGTGGAGGCCGGCGGCCTGCGCCAGCAGCTGGCGCTGACCGGCTCGGCCGCGGCCGCGGTCGCCGCCGTCTCGGCCCGGGCGCCGCTGCGCGACCTGACCATCGCCGAGCCCGACATCGAGGACGTGGTCGCCCGCATCTACCGCCGCGCCGCCGACGCCCGGACCAGCTAGGGCGGGTCACCCTAGGCCTTCTCCAGGAAGTCGGCCCGCTCGCGGTCGACCAGGTCGGCGACGGCGGCGGCGAGGCCGGGGTGGTCGGCGAGCTCGGGGTCGGCCTCGACCAGCGCGGTGGCCTCCTCCCGGGCGGTCGTGATGAGGTCGCGGTCCTTGACCAGCGACAGCAGCTTGAACGACGACCGCCCGGACTGGGCCTCCCCCAGCACCTGCCCCTCCTTGCGCTGCTCCAGGTCCAGCTCGGCCAGCTCGAATCCGTCCAGTGTGGACGCCACCGCGGCCAGCCGGTCCCGGGCCGGGGTGTCCGCGGGCGCCTCGGTGACCAGCAGGCAGAGCCCGGGCGCGCTGCCCCGGCCGACCCGGCCGCGCAGCTGGTGCAGCTGGGAGATGCCGAAGCGGTCGGCGTCCAGCACCGCCATCACGGTCGCGTTGGGCACGTCCACGCCGACCTCGACCACCGTGGTGGCCACCAGCACGTCGACCTCGCCGGCGGCGAAGGCGCGCATCACCCGCTCCTTGTCCTCGGTGGGCAGCCGGCCGTGCAGCACGGCCAGCCGGAGCCCGGCCAGCGCCCCGCCGGCCAGCAGCGGCTCGACGTCGAGCACCGCCAGCGGCGCCCGCCGGCCGGTGTCCTCGTCGTCCGGCGGCGGCTCGGCGGCCGCGTCGTCGGCGTCCGGCTCGTCGCCGCCGATCCGCGGGCAGACCACGTACGCCTGGTGGCCGGCGGCCACCTCCTCCCGGATCCGCTGCCAGGCCCGCTCCAGCCAGGCCGGCTTCTCCCCGGCCGGCACCACGCTGGTCGCGATCGGCGACCGGCCGCGGGGCAGCTCGCGCAGCGCGGACACCTCGAGGTCGCCGTACACGGTGATGGCGACCGTCCGCGGGATCGGCGTCGCGGTCATCACCAGCAGGTGCGGGCTGTCGCCCTTGGACCGCAGCGCGTCCCGCTGCTCCACGCCGAAGCGGTGCTGCTCGTCGACCACCACCAGCCCGAGGTCGGCGAAGTCGACGCCTTCGCTGAGCAGCGCGTGGGTGCCGACCACGATGCCGGCCGCGCCGGCGGCGGCATCCGCCCGGGCCTGCCGGCGCGCGCCGGCCGGCAGCGAGCCGGTCAGCAGCGCCACCCGGGTGGCCTGCTCGGCACCGTCCAGCTCGCCGGCCCGGGCGAGCGGGCCGAGCAGCGCCCGCAGCGACCGGGCGTGCTGGCCGGCCAGCACCTCGGTCGGGGCGAGCAGCGCGGCCTGCCCGCCGGCGTCCACCACCTGCAGCATCGCGCGCAGCGCGCAGACCGTCTTGCCGGAGCCGACCTCGCCCTGCAGCAGCCGGTGCATCGGGTGCGGCGAGTCCAGCTCGGCCGCCAGCACCGCGCCCACCTCCTGCTGCCCGGCGGTCAGCTCGAACGGCAGCCGCGCGTCGAAGGCGGCCAGCAGCCCGTCCGCGCGGGCCTTGCGGGCGGTGCCCGGGCGGGCCGCCGCGGCCAGCCGGCGCTGGGCCAGCACCGCCTGCAGCGGCAGCGCCTCGTCCCACTTCAGCCGCTTCCGCGCCCGCTCCAGCGCGGCCCGGTCCGCGGGCCGGTGGATCGCCTGCAGCGCGTCCCCCAGCGCCATCAGCTTGTGCCGGGCCCGCAGCGCGGCCGGGAGCGGGTCGGCCGGCGGGTCGAGGACCTCCAGCGCCAGCGCGACGCAGCGGGCGATGGTCCAGGTCGGCACGGCCGCGGCGGCCGGGTAGACCGGGATGAGCGCCCCGGCGAACTCCTCGATCTCCCCGCCGGCGGTCTCGTCGGCGGCGTCGCCGAGGATGCGGAAGTCCGGGCTGTTCAGCTGCCGGGTCCGGTTGAAGACGGTGACCTTGCCGGCGAACAGGCCGAGCCGGCCGACCACCAGGTCCTTCTCCCGCCACGGCTGGTTGAAGAAGGTCAGCGTCAGCGTCCCCTGGCCGTCGGTCACCACCGCCTCGATGATCGAGCCGCGGCGCTGCCGCATCGGGCGCCGGCTCACCTTGCTCACCCGGGCGACCACGGTCACCTGGTCGCCGGGACTCAGGTCGCGCAGGTCGGTCAGCTCGCCGCGCTCGGCGTACCGGCGCGGGTAGTGCCGGAGCAGGTCGCCCACGGTCTCCAGGTCCAGCGCCTTGGCCAGCGCGGTCGCGGTCTTGCCGCCGAGCACCTCGGCCAGCGGCGTCTGCGGGTCGGCCATCACTCCACCCCGATCAGGACCGGTACGTCCGGCCGGGCCACCGTGTGCACCGCCACCTCCACCCCCGGGTGGGTCGTCGCCACCTGCCGCTCCAGCGTGCGGGCCAGCCGCTCCTCGTCCGGGCCGGCGCCGAGCACCAGGGTGACCAGCTCGCCGCCGCCGTTGAGCATCCGGGCCAGCACCTCGCCGGCCACCTCCGGCGGCGACCCGCCGATCACCGCGACGTCGCCGTCGACCAGCCCGAGCACGTCGCCGGCCCGGCACGGCCCGGCCATGGTCAGCCCGTCCCGGGTCGCCACCAGCACCTCGGCGAACCGGGTCGCCGCGGCCGCCTCGGCCATCGCGATCACGTCGTCGCCGAAGCGGCGGGCCTCGTCGTGCACGGCCACCGCGGCCAGCCCCTGCACCGCGGCCCGGATCGGCACCACCGCCACCTCGATGCCGGCCGACCGGCCCCGCTCGGCGGCACGGTCGCACACCCCGCCGATCTCGGCGCAGCCGGGCAGCACGACCACCGCGGCCGCGCCGGTGCCCTCCACCGCGGCGAGCACCTGGTCCGCGGTCGGCATCCCCGCCGCCCGGTCGCCGACCGGCGGGCCGTCGTCGAGCACGCCGGACCTCGGCGGCCCGGCGACCACGACGACCCCCTCCGCCGCGAAGAGCTCGGCCACCCCGGCGGCCGGCGCCACCGCGACCACCGCGACCCCCTCCCGGCGCGCCCCGGCGACCACCGCGTCGGCGAACCGGGTCACCGTGATCCGGTGCGGCCGGCCGGCCCGGACGCCGGCCTCGATCGCCGCGCCGATGTCGTTGACGTGCACGTGCACGGTCCACCGGCCCTCGCCGGTGCCGACCACCACCAGCGAGTCGCCCAGCGCGGCCAGCTCGTCGCGCAGCTCGGCGACGGCGGCGGCCGGCGCGGCGAGCAGGTATTGCACCTCGTAGCCGTACGCGTCCGAGCCGGACTCCCGGACCGACTCCAGCCGGCCGCGGTCCCGGACGATCCGGGCCGGGCGGGGGCCGCGGGCGCCGTCCGGCACCGGCGGGCCGGTCACCACGGCGGCGAGCGCCTCGAGCAGGACGAGCACCCCCCGCCCGCCGGCGTCGACCACGCCGGCCTCGGCCAGCACCGGCAGCTGCGCCGGCGTCCGCTCCAGCGCGGCCGCCGCCCCGCGGACCGCGGCGCCGACCACGTCGGCCAGCCCGTCGCCGGCGCCGGCGACGCCGCGGGCCTCCGCCGCGGCCGCGCTGACCACCGAGAGCATGGTGCCCTCGACCGGCTCGCCGACCGCCCGCCAGGCCAGCTCGGCGCCCCGGCCGAGCGCCGCCGCCACCGCCGGGCCGCGGCCGTCCCCGGTGCCGGCCAGCACCTCGGCGATGCCGCGCAGCACCTGGCTGACGATCACCCCGGAGTTGCCCTGCGCGCCCAGCACCGCGCCCCGGGCCATCGAGGTCACCGTCACCGCCAGGTCGCCGGGCGGGTCCGAGCGCACCGCGTCGTCGGCGGCCCGGAGGGTGAGCAGCAGGTTGGTCCCGGTGTCGCCGTCCGGGACCGGGAAGACGTTGAGGTCGTCGATCTCCGCCCGGCAGGCCGCCAGCGCCGCCACCGCCGCGGCGCACCAGCGCCGCACCGCCGACGGGTCCAGCACGTCGATCGCCGCCACCTCCCGCCTCGGTCCGCCGCCCGGTCGGAGGGTAGAGGTTTGGTGCCGCCGGTGCCGCTGGCTACACTGGCGCGGTTGCCCGGCGCAGGCCTCGTCCCGCCGGGCGTTCCGGAACTCGAGCTTAGGAGCACTCCCGTGGCCAGCGTGTGCGACGTCTGCGGCAAGCGGCCCGGCTTCGGCAAGTCGGTGTCCCACTCCCACCGGCGCACCTCCCGCCGGTGGAACCCCAACGTGCAGACCGTCCGCGCCCTGGTCTCGCCGGGCACGGTCCGGCGGGTCACCGTGTGCACGTCCTGCCTCAAGGCCGGCAAGGTCGCCCGCGGCTGACCCGGCCGCCGTTCCTCCGGGCGCGCCCCGGTCCACAGCACAGTCGAGGCCCGCTCCCGTCCGGGAGCGGGCCTCGTGCCGTCTCAGTGGGTGCCGTCGCCCCGGGCGGCCAGCCAGTTGCCGACCGCGTAGTTGAGCCCGCCCAGCCCGATGCCGACCACCAGCGTCTGCAGCGCGGTGGCGAACCGGTACGTCCCGTCGCCGTCCACGGTCAGCCACAGGATGAAGCCGAGCACACCGGCGCCCGCGCACACGTAGCCCACGATCGTCACCACGGTGGCGGTCAGCGCGAGCCGGTCGGCCGGGGTGCGCGGCGCCGCCGGGGTCGGCGTGTGGCCGGACGGGGCGGCCTGGTAGCCGCCGGAGGGGTAGCCGCCCGGGCCCGGCTGCTGCTGCCCGTACGAGCCGTACTGCGGCTGCTGGGGCGGCTGCTGCGACTGCTGGCCGGTGCCGTACGGGCCGGCCTGGCCGGCCGGCCCCGGCTGCCCGGGCTGCGCCGCCTGGCCGCCGTACTGCTGGCCGTAGCCGGGCGCGCCCCCGTACCCCTGCTGCGGGTCGTACGCCGGTCCGGAGCCGTAGCTGGGCTCGCTCATGCTCGGTCTGCCTTCCTTCCGGTCGGGTCCCGGGTCACAGCCCGCGGGCGCGGGCGGCGGTGACCACGAGTTCGGTCGCGGTCCCCCACGGGATCGCGGTGGTGTCGAGGACGAGGTGGTAGTGCCGGGCCTGGGTGGCGTCGCAGCGGTAGAAGTGCCGGACGTAGCCGCCCCGGGCCGCGTCGTTGGACCGCAGCTCCCGGCGCACCTCGGCGTCCGACCGGCCGGTGCGGGCGACCACGGCGGCGACCCGGGCGTCCACCGGCCCGTCCAGCCGCACGTGCAGCGCGCCGGGCTCGTCGGCCAGCACGAACGCGGCGGCCCGGCCGAGCACCACCCCGCCGCGGACCGCGATCTCGTGCAGCACCTCCTCGGTCTTCTCCCGGAAGGCGTGCTCGTCGGCGAAGTTCCGGTACGCCAGCGGGCCGGCGCCGGACAGCTCGGGCACCAGCGCCATCGACGAGACCACCCGCCACAGCCCGGTGTCGACCGCGTCGTCCTTGCGTTCCGCCTCGTCCAACGGCACGTCCAGCTTGCGGGCGACCTCGACCGGGATCGCCCGGTCCACGAACGGCAGCCCGAGCACCGCCGCCACCGCCGGCCCGATCTCGCTGCCGCCGGCGCCGTACGAGGCCGAGACCGTGACCACTCCCACGGCCGGAGAGCATGGCAGACCGCGGCCGGTCAGTCGCCGAGGTCCTTGCCGAACGAGCGGGACAGCGGCTGGCCGGCGTAGTGCCCGAAGCCGTCGAGCGGGTCGTAGCCGGCCGAGGCGTAGAGCGTCATCGCCTCCGGCTGGGCCAGCCCGGTCTCCAGCACCACCCGGTCGTGCCCGGCCGCGGCCGCGGTCCGCTCCAGCTCGGCCAGCAGCGCCCGGGCCACGCCGCGACCGCGGGCGGCCGGCGCGGTGAACATCCGCTTGACCTCCACCCGGCCGTCGCCGAGGTCCCGCCAGCCGCCGCAGCCGACCGGCACGCCGTCCAGCACGGCGACCAGGAAGAGCCCGAGCGGCGGGCTGAACTCGGCCGGGTCCACCGGCGCGTCGTCCCGGCCGCCGTAGCGCACCACGTACTCCTGCTGGACCAGCTCGATCAGCTCGGCCGCGACCACGTCCTCGTACGCCGCCGGCCGGATCTCCAGGCTCACCGCCAGCGCCACGCGTGGTCGACCGGCCCGATGCCGGCGCCGAGCGGGAAGCCGGCCGCGATCGCCCCGGTCACGTAGTCCTTCGCCGCGGCGACGGCGGCCGGCAGCGGGTCGCCGAGGGCCAGCCGGGAGGCCACCGCGCTGGCCAGCGTGCAGCCGGTGCCGTGGGTGTGCCGGTTGTCCAGCCGCCCGGCGCGGAAGGAGTGCTCGGTGCCGTCCCGGGTGACCAGCAGGTCGACCGCGTCCCCGGTGAGGTGGCCGCCCTTGACCAGCACCGCGGCCGGGCCGAGCGCCAGCACCGCGTCCGCGGCCCGGCGCAGGTCGGCCTCCTCGGTCACCTTGACCCCGGTCAGCTGCTGCACCTCGTAGAGGTTGGGGGTGACCAGGTCGGCCACCGGCAGCAGGCGGTCGCGCACCGCGGCCACCGCGTCGGCGGCCAGCAGCGAGTCGCCGTGCTTGCTCACCCCGACCGGGTCCACCACGACCGGCACCGGCACCGTCGCCAGCACCTCGGCGACCGTCTCCACCAGCGCGGTGGAGGCCAGCATGCCGGTCTTCACCGCGTCCACGCCGATGTCGCCGAGCACGCTGGCCAGCTGGGCCCGGACCGCCTCGGGCGGCAGCTCCCAGTAGCCCTGGACGCCCACCGAATTCTGCGCGGTCACCGCGGCGAGCACGCTCATGCCGTGCACGCCGTGCGCGAGCATCGTCTTCAGGTCCGCCTGGATGCCGGCACCGCCGCCGGAGTCGGAGCCGGCCACGGTGAGCACGCGCGGAGGAGCCACGCCTCCACGTTAACTAGCGGAAGTGGTCCCAGCCGCCGGGGGCCTCGTACGCGCTGCCGTCCACCAGCACGCCCCGCCCGCGGGCGACCCGGCCGATCACCGTCCACGGCGCCGGCGGCGGCGCGCTGCCCGGGAAGGTGGCGGCCAGCGCGTGGTCGTCGCCGCCGGACAGGATCCAGTCCATCGGGTCGACCCCGAGCGCGCCGCCGACGTCGCTCAGCTTGGCCGGCACGACCAGCTTGGCGGTGTCCAGCTCGATCCCGACGCCGCTGGCCAGGGCCACGTGGGTCAGGTCGGCGACCAGCCCGTCGCTGACGTCCACCATCGCGCTGGCGCCCAGCCCGGCCGCCCTCGGACCCTCCGCGTACGGCGGCTCGGGGCGGCGGTGCGCGGCCACCACGGACACCGGGGAGCGGAAGCCGCGGCCGAGCACGGCCAGCCCGGCGGCGGCCCAGCCGAGCCGGCCGGTCACCGCGACCACGTCGCCGGGCCGGGCCCCGGACCGGGTCACCGGGTCGCGGCCCTGCAGGTCGCCGAGCGCGGTGACGGCCAGCAGCAGCGTCTCGCCGCGGACCACGTCGCCGCCGACCACGGTCGCGCCGACCTTGCCGCACTCGGTGCGCATGCCGTCGGCGAGGCCGTCCAGCCAGTCGAGCGGGAGGTCCGGCGGCACGGCCAGGCCGACCAGCAGCCCGGTCGGCACCGCGCCCATGGCGGCGATGTCGGCCAGATTCTGGGCGGCCGCCTTGCGGCCGACGTCGTCCGGGGCGGACCAGTCCCGGCGGAAGTGCCGGGTGTCGACCAGCAGGTCGGTGGTGGCCACCACCCGGCCGTCCGGCGCGGCCAGCACGGCCGCGTCGTCGCCCGGGCCGAGCACCACGCCGGCCGGCTGGTCGGCGCCCGCCGCGAACCGCGCGGTCAGCCGCTCGACGACGCCGAATTCGCCCACGTCAGCGACAGTGATGGCACGCATCCTCTCAGTGATCCCCGGACCGTCGGCGCTGTTGTAGGTTTCTACTCTCACCCCGCACCAACGACGGAGGGGCTCGCCGTGGTCCAGGCCTACATCCTCATCCAGACCGAGGTCGGCAAGGCCGCGGCCGTCGCCGTCGCGATAGCCGACATCAAGGGCGTCACCCAGGCCGAGGACGTCACGGGGCCGTACGACGTGATAGTCCGGGCCGAGGCGCGCAACGTCGACGAGCTGGGCAAGCTCGTGGTCGCCAAGGTGCAGGCGGTGGAGGGCATCACCCGCACGCTCACCTGCCCCGTGGTGCACCTCTAGGTGGTCGTGCGGGCCCCGGAGCGACGCGCGGACCCGGCGCGCCGGAGGGCCGCCGCGGTGGCCACCGCGGTCGCGGTGCCGCTGACCGCGGTGCTGGCGCTGCTGCTGGCCCGGCCGGGCGCGCGACCCGGCGCCGTCCCCGTCGCCGTCCGCGCCGGTCGCGCTGCCGGCGATCCGGGTGGCCGCGCCGCCGGCGCTGCCGGTGGCCGCCCAGCGGTCCTGCCAGGAGCTGATCTCCGCGCTGCCGACCACCCTCGGCGACCGGCCGGCGCGGCCGGTGGACTCCCCCTCGCCGTACGTGGGCGCCTGGGGCGAGCCGCCGGTGGTGCTGCGCTGCGGCGTGCCGCGGCCGGCCGGGTTCCTGGCCACCGCGGACACGCTGGTGATCAGCGGGGTGACCTGGTTCGCCGAGCGGCGCGGGGCGACCACGGCGTGGACGGCGGTGGACCGCCCCGTCTACGTCGAGGTGGTCGCCCCGGCCGACGACGCCAGCGACCCGCCCGCGCGGCTGTCCACCGCGATCAGCCGCGCCCTCAAGGCCCGGCCCCTCGACCCCGCGGACTGATCCCGACGCTGCGGACCAATCTCGACCCGTGCGTGACTAGTGGAGACCGGTGCCGCGGTCCAGCGCGGTGCGGATGAGCCGGTCCAGCAGGGCGGGGTAGTCCAGCCCGGACGCCGCCCACACCCGCGGGAACATCGAGATCGGGGTGAAGCCGGGCATCGTGTTGACCTCGTTGACGGTCAGCTCCCCGGCCGGCCCGACGAAGAAGTCGACCCGGGCCAGCCCGGCGCAGTCCAGCGCGGTGAACGCGCGGACCGCCACCGCCCGCAGCTCGGCCGTGACCGACTCCGGCAGCTCCGCCGGCACGTCGAACTCGCAGGCGTCGTCGAGGTACTTGGCCTCGAAGTCGTACCAGTCGTGGCCCCGGACCAGCCGGATCTCCGCCGGCACGCTGGCCTCCGGCGGCCCGCCGGCCACCCCCTCCAGCACGCCGCACTCCACCTCGCGGCCCGGCACCGCCGCCTCCACCAGCACCTTCGGGTCGACCTGGCGGGCGGCCTCGATCGCCGCGTCGAGCGAGGCCCAGTCGGTCACCCGGGTGATGCCGATGCTCGACCCGCCCCGGGCCGGCTTGACGAAGACCGGCAGCCCGAGCCGCTCGCGGTCGGCCGCGGGCAGCGTGCCGCCCGGCCGGACCACCGCGTACGGCCCCACCGGCAGCCCCTCGGCCCGCAGCAGCTTCTTGGTGAACTCCTTGTCCATCGCCACCGCGCTGCCCAGCACGCCGGAGCCGACGTACGGCACGCCGGCCAGCTCCAGCAGGCCCTGGATGGTGCCGTCCTCCCCGTACGGCCCGTGCAGGACCGGGAAGACCACGTCCACGCCGCGCAGCACGCCCGCGCCGGCGCCCGGCTCGACCACGACCAGCCCGCCGGCGGTCGGGTCGCCGGGCAGCACCACGGCGGTGCCCGCGTCCACCGAGGGCAGCTCGCGGCCGCTCAGCCGCAGCGCGTCCAGGTCGCCGCCGGGCAGCACCCAGGCGCCCTTGGGCGTGATGCCGACCGGGACCACCTCGTACGCATCGCGGTCCAGCGCGGCCAGCACGCTGCCGGCGGAGACGCAGGAGATGGCGTGCTCGGTGCTGCGCCCGCCGAACACGACCGCGACCCGCACCTTGCGTGCAGACATGCGCGGCACCCTACCCGGGCGCCGAGACCTCCCGGCCGACCACTCTCCGTGGTCAGCCGGCCGAGTCCAGGCCGGCCCGGACGTCCGCGACCAGGTCGGCGGTGTCCTCGCAGCCGGCCGACAGCCGGACCAGCCCGGCCGGCACGTCGTCGCCCCACCGGGCCCGCCGGTCCGCGGTGGTGTGCAGCCCGCCGAAGCTGGTCGCCTCGACCACCAGCCGGGTGGCGGCGAAGAACGCGGCCACCGCCGCCGCCGAGGGCAGCTCGAAGGTGACCACCCCGCCGAAGCGGCGCATCTGCCGGGCGGCCAGCGCGTGCCCGGGGTGGTCCGGCAGCCCGGGGTGGCGGACCGCGGTCGCGACCGGGTGCTCCTGCAGCAGCGTGGCCAGCGCCAGCGCGTTGGCCGACTGCCGGCCCAGCCGCAGGTCCAGAGTGGACAGCGAGCGGTGCGCGAGCCAGGCCTCCCAGGGCCCGGCGATCGCGCCGGTCTGCGTCCGCCAGGCCCGCAGCGCGGCCAGCCGGTCGGGGTCGGTGACCGCGACGTGCCCGAGCACCAGGTCGCCGTGGCCGGTGGTGGCCTTGGTGTCGCTGGCGATCGAGTAGTCCGCGCCGAGGGCCAGCGGGGTCTGCCCGAGCGGCGTCGCGGTGGTGTTGTCGACCGCGACCGCGGCGCCGGCCCGGTGCGCCACCGCGGCCGCCGCGGCCAGGTCGCAGATGTCCAGCCCCGGGTTGCTGGGCGACTCCAGCAGCACCAGCGCCGCCCCGGCCACGTCGGCGTCGGTCAGCGGCCGGGCGGTCGGCACCAGCCGGGCCCGGACGTCCATGCCGGACAGTCGCTCGTGGACGAACCGGCGGGCCAGGTAGTAGCCGTCCGACGGCAGCACCACGGTGTCGCCGGGGCGCAGCGTGCCGAGCAGCACCGCGGTGAGCGCGGCCAGCCCGGAGCCGAAGAGCACCACCTCGCCGCCCTCCAGCTCGCCGAGCGCGGCCTCGTACCGGCGCCAGGTCGGGTTGTCCACCCGCCCGTAGCCGTCGGTCCCCTCCCCCGGCCCGCCGAGGTGGAACGCGGACGACAGCACCGGCCCGGGCACCAGCGGCTCGCCGCGCCGGGCCGGCTCCCGGCCGGCGTGCACCGCCCGGGTGCCCGGACCCCAGCTCACGGCGCGTGCTCGGCCTTCATCTCCCGGCCCATCAGCGCCAGCACCAGGTCGCGGGCCTGGACGCCGCGGTGGCAGACCCCGACCACGCCCTCGGTGATCGGCACCGTCACGCCGACCCGCTCGGCCAGCTCGAGCACCGACCGGCAGGACTTGACCCCCTCGGCGGTGGTGCGCACCACGGCCTGCGCCTCGGCCAGCGTCTCGCCGCGGCCGAGCCGCTCGCCGATGGTCCGGTTGCGGGACAGCCGGGAGCTGCAGGTGGCGACCAGGTCGCCGAGCCCGGCCAGCCCGGCGAACGTCATCGGGTCGGCCCCCAGCGCGGCGCCGAGCCGGGCGGTCTCGGCCAGCCCGCGGGTGATCAGCGTCGCCCGGGTGTTGTCGCCGAAGCCCATCCCCTCGGCGATCCCGCAGGCCAGCGCGATCACGTTCTTCACCGTGCCGCCGAGCTCGCAGCCGACCACGTCGCCGTTCGTGTACGACCGCAGGTACGGCGTGAAGCAGGCCCGCTGCACCACCCCGGCCCGCTCCGGGTCGGCGCAGGCGACCACGGTCGCGGACGGCTGCTCCTCGGCGATCTCCCGGGCCAGGTTGGGCCCGGTCACCACGGCGACCCGGTCGGGGCCGCAGCCGACCACCTCGCCGATCACCTCGCTCATCCGCTTGGCGCTGCCCAGCTCGATGCCCTTCATCAGGCTGACCAGGGTGGCCCGCCGGTCCACCGCCGGGGCCCAGCCGCCGAGGTTGTCCCGCAGCGTCTGCGCCGGCAGCGCCAGCACCACGATGTCGGCGCCGGCCAGCGCCTCGCCCGGGTCCGTGGTGGCCCGCAGCGCCGGCGGCAGCTTCACGCCGGGCAGGTAGTCCGCGTTCTCGTGCCGCTCGACGACCGACCGGACCAGGTCCGGACGGCGGCCCCACAGCGTCACGTCGCCGCCCGCGTCCACCAGCACCTTGGCGAACGTGGTGCCCCACGACCCGGCGCCGAGCACCGCGGCGCGCACCATCAGGAGGCCTCCCGGGCGGCCGGCGGCCGGCGGAAGAAGGCGGTCGGCGGCGTCTCGTCCCGGATCAGGGCCAGCTGGTCCCGGACCGCGACCATGATCAGGTCGGTGACCTCCCGGAGCAGCTCCGCGGTGAGCGGGCGCCCCCGGTAGGCGGACAGGTCGACCGGCTCGCCGATCGCGCAGTGCGCCTGCTTGCGCGGGAACGGCCGGTAGCGCTTGCGGTAGACGTCGACGGCATGCTGCGGCCCCCACTGGGCCACCGGCACCACCGGCACGTCGGTGCTCAGCGCCAGCCGGGCCACCCCGGTGCGGCCCACCATCGGCCAGAAGTCCGGGTCCCGGGTGACCGTGCCCTCCGGGTAGATGCAGACGCACTCGCCGCGCTCCAGCGCCTCCACCGCGCTGCGCAGCGACCGCTCGGCCTCCGCGGTGCCGCGGCTGACCGGGATCTGCTTCGCCCCGCGCAGCACCCGGCCGACGAAGAAGACCCGGAACAGCCCGTCCTTGATGAGGAACCGTGGCACCCGGCCGGAGTCCCAGACGAACCGGGCGAAGACCAGCGGGTCCGCGTACGACACGTGGTTGGTGACGACGATCACACCGCCGGTGGCCGGCATCCGCTCCCGGTGCCGCCAGCGCAGCTTGAAGAACACCGAGACCAGCGGCCAGATCACCGCCACGCACAGGCCGATCCAGAAGCCGACGGGTCCCCGCCGCGACCGCGCCACGCCGACCACCCCTTCCGCGCCGGACCGGCCGGGCCGCCGGTGTCGCCCGCAGTCTTCCCGTCCGCCCCGGCGCCTGTCACCCCGGGGGCTAACCTGGCTCGGCGTGCGGTGGTCCGTGGTGGTGCCGGTCAAGCGGCTGCAGGTGGCGAAGTCCCGGCTGTACGCGCCGGGTCGCCCGCGCCCGGACCACGCCGCGCTCGCCCTCGCCCTCGCCGTGGACACCGTGGCCGCGGCGGCGGCGGCCACCGCGGCGGCCCGCGTGCTGGTGGTGACCGACGACCCGGCGGCCGCCGCCGCGGTGCGCGCCGCCGGCGCGCTGGTCGTCCGGGACGAGCCGGACGCCGGGCTCAACCCCGCGCTGGCGTACGGCGCCCGGCGGGCCGCCGAGCTGGACCCGGCCGCCGGAGTGGCGCTGCTGTCGGCCGACCTGCCGGCGCTGCGCGCCGGCGAGCTGACCGCCGCGCTGGACGCCGCCGCCGGCCACCCCCGGTCCTTCGTCCCGGACGCGGCCGGCGCCGGCACCACCCTGCTGGCCGCGACGCCCGGGGTGCCGGTGGACCCGCACTACGGCGCCGGCTCCGCCGCCGCCCACCGCGACTCCGGCGCGGTCCCGCTGACCGGCGACTGGCCGTCGCTGCGCCGGGACGTGGACACCGCGGCCGACCTGGCCGCCGCGGCCGCGCTCGGCCTCGGTCCGGCCACCCGGGCGTGGACCGCCGGCCACGCCCCGGTCGGCTGATCCGCGGGTAGGCTGCGGCTAGGCTGCAGCCATGATCACCGCGCAGGCGACGGTGGCCACCTTCGACCCGGGGACCGGGGCCGGCACGGTGCTGCTCGACGACGGCCGGCCGGAGTCCTTCGACGGAGCCGCCTTCGCCGCCGGCGGCCTGCGGCTGCTGCGGCTGGGCCAGCGGGTGCGCCTGGAGTACGGAGAGGGCCGGGTCGTCCGGATCACCATCGCGACGCTGCCCTGACGGGGGCGACGGCAACCGCCTCGCTGCGTAATCATGGCTCCATGAGCGTGGAGAGCGAAGAGGTCGGCACGCCGCCCCGCGGCGGGGACGGCACCACCGTCCCCGGCGACTTCGAGGAGGAGGTGCCGGCCGCGCCGGATCTCCCGCCGGACCGCTTCGGCAACCGGGAGCTGTCCTGGCTCGACTTCAACTCGCGGGTGCTGGCCCAGGCGGAGGACCGGCGGCTGCGGCTGCTGGAGCGGCTGAAGTTCCTCGCCATCTTCGCCAGCAACCTGGACGAGTTCTACATGGTCCGGGTGGCCGGCCTGAAACGCCGGCAGGACATGGGCATCGCGGTGCGCTCCGCGGACGGGCTGACCCCGCGGGAGACGCTGGCCCGGATCGCCGACCGGAGCCGGGCCCTGGTGCAGCGGCACGCGCGCTGCTGGCTGGACGAGGTGGAGCCGGGGCTCGCCGAGGCCGGCATCCGGATCCTGCACTGGGGCGAGCTGGACCGGGCCGAGCGGGACCGGCTCGGCGACTACTTCCGGGCCCAGGTGTTCCCGGTGCTCACCCCGCTCGCGGTCGACCCGGCCCACCCGTTCCCGTACATCAGCGGCCTGTCGCTCAACCTGGCCGTGCTGGTGCGCGACACCGAGGGCCCGGGTGCCGGGCTGGAGCGCTTCGCCCGGGTCAAGGTGCCCAACAACGTGCGGCGCTTCGTCACGGTCAAGGACCAGCGCGCGGACTACGCCTTCCTGCCGGTGGAGGAGCTCATCGCGGCCCACCTCGACCTGCTCTTCCCGGGCCTCGAGGTGGTCGACCACCACACCTTCCGGGTCACCCGCAACACCGACATCGAGGTGGAGGAGGACCGGGACGAGGACCTGCTGCAGGCGCTGGAGCGCACCCTGACGCGGCGCCGGTTCGGCCCCGCGGTCCGGCTGGAGGTCACCGACACCATCACCGAGCGGGTGCTGGACCTGCTCACCGAGGAGATCGACGTCCCCGACGAGGACGTGCTCGAGGTGCCCGGGATACTCGACCTGGCCTCGCTCTGGCAGGTCTACGAGGTGGACCGGCCGGACCTCAAGGACCCGCCGTTCGTGCCCAGCACGCCGCCCCGGTTCGCGGAGAACGAGACGGCCAAGAGCGTCTTCGCCACCCTGCGGGAGGGCGACGTGCTCGTGCACCATCCGTACGAGTCGTTCGCCACCAGCGTGCAGCGCTTCATCGAGCAGTCCGCGGCGGACCCCAACGTGCTGGCCATCAAGCAGACGCTCTACCGGACCTCCGGCGACTCCCCGATCGTGGAGGCGCTGATCGACGCGGCCGAGGCCGGCAAGCAGGTCGTCGTGCTGGTCGAGATCAAGGCCCGGTTCGACGAGCAGGCCAACATCAAGTGGGCCAAGGCGCTGGAGCGGGCCGGCTGCCACGTCGTGTATGGCGTGGTGGGGCTCAAGACCCACTGCAAGACCGCGCTGGTGGTCCGGCAGGAGGGCGGCTCGATCCGCCGCTACTGCCACATCGGCACCGGCAACTACAACCCGAAGACGGCCCGGATGTACGAGGACCTCGGGCTGTTCACCGCCGACCCGGACATCGGCGCCGACCTCACCGACCTGTTCAACGTGCTGACCGGCTACTCGCGACAGACGTCGTACCGGTCGCTGCTGGTGGCCCCGCACCGCATGCGCTCCGGCATCATCGAGCGAATCGAGCGGGAGGCCGAGCACGCCCGCGCCGGTCGCTCGGCGCACGTGCAGATCAAGACCAACCACCTGGTCGACGAGGCGGTCATCGACGCGCTCTACCGCGCCTCCCGGGCCGGGGTGGAGGTGGACCTGCTGGTGCGCACCTTCTGCACGATCCGGGCCGGGGTGCCGGGGCTGTCGGAGAACATCCGGGTCCGCTCCATCCTCGGGCGCTTCCTGGAGCACAGCCGGATCGTCTGCGTGGACAACGACGGCGACCCGGAATACCTCATCGGCAGCGCCGACCTCATGCACCGCAACCTGGACCGCCGGGTGGAGACGATGGTCCGGGTGCAGGACACGACCGCGCGGGCGCACCTGCGCGACCTGCTGGACCGCGCGTTCGCCGACGACGTGATGGCCTGGGAGCTGCACCCGGACGGGCAGTGGAAGCGCAACCCGGGGCAGCCGGGCCGGCCGCTGCGCGACTACCAGGAGATCATGATGCGCCGGCACGCGAGCCGCAGCGAGTAGGCCCGCGGTGACCGACGAGCAGGGACCCGGCACGGGGGTGCGGATCCGGGCCGCCGGCGGGGTGCTGTGGCGGCCCGGTGCGACCGGCATCGAGGTGGCGCTCGTGCACCGGCCCCGGTACGACGACTGGTCGCTGCCCAAGGGCAAGCTGAACCGCGACGAGCACCCGCTGCACGCGGCCGTCCGCGAGGTGGCCGAGGAGACGGGCCTGCGCGCGGTGGTGGGCCGGCGGCTGCCGACCCAGGAGTACACGCTCGGGCCGGACCGCAAGACCGTGGACTACTGGGCGATGACCGCGCCGGAGGACGCCGACTTCACCGCCACCGCCGAGGTCGACCAGGTGCACTGGCTGCCGGCGGCCGCGGCGGTGGACCGGCTGACCTACCCGCGGGACCGGGAGTTGCTGCGCGGCTTCGCGGCGGCGCCGCAGCCGACCGCGACGCTGCTGCTGGTCCGGCACGCGAAGGCCGGCAACCGGTCGTCCTGGTCCGGCGACGACCTGCTCCGCCCGCTGGACGGCAGCGGCCGGCAGCAGACCGCCGGGCTGCGCCGGGCGCTGCGCTGGTTCGGCCCGCGGCGGGTGCTGTCCGCCGACCCGCTGCGCTGCGTGCAGACGGTGGAGGGGCTGGCGGCCGACCTCGGGGTGCCGGTGGAGTCGGAGGCCGCGTTCGGCGAGGCGGGCTACGAGAAGGACCCGCAGCGGGCGCTGGACCGGCTGCGGGCCACCGTCACCGGCGACGGGTCCGCGACCGGGGACGCCGCCGGGGCGGGCGACCAGCGGGTCGTGGTGGTGTGCAGCCAGGGCGGCGTGATCCCGGACGTCGTCGGCGCGCTGGCCGCGGAGCACCGGGTCCGGCTGGCCAAGCCGAAGCTGCCGGCCCGCAAGGCCAGCGTCTGGGCACTGTCCTTCCTGGACTCCGCCCTGGTGACCGCGGACTACTACCACGACCTGGCCACCGCGACGCCCACGCCCTGACCCGCGCGGTCCCCTCACGCGCGCGGGCCCCTCAGGCGCGCTTCCCCCGGGCACCGGTGGGTGCCCGGGGGACCGCGGGTCGAGCGCTACCCGGTCAGGACCGGGTGGACTTGCGGGCGGTGGACTTCGCCGCCGCCTTCTTCGCCGGGGCCTTGCTCGCCGTCGTCTTGCTCGCCAGCGTCTTGGCCGCCGAGGCGGCCTTCTTGGCGGCCGGCGCCGCCTTGCTCGCCAGCGTCTTCGCCGCCGAGGCCTTCCTCGCCGGCGCCTTGCTGGCGGTGCTCTTCGCCGCCTTGGTGGCCGTCGACTTCGCCGCCGTGCTCTTCGCCGCCGTCTTGGTGGCGGTCCGCTTCGCCGGGGCCTTGGTGGCCGTCGACTTCGCCGCGGCCGTGCGCGTGCTGGTGGCCTTGGCCGCCGTGCCGGTGGCCGCGGTGCGCGTGCTGGTGCTCTTCGCCGCCGCAGCCGGCGCCACCTTCGGCAGCTTCTTCGTGCCGTTCACCACGTTCTTGAACTCCTGCCCGGCACGGAACGCCGGCACGGAGGTCTTCTTCACCTTCACCTTCTCGCCGGTCGCGGGGTTGCGCGCCGTGCGCGCCGCACGCTCCCGCTTCTCGAAGACGCCGAAGCCGGTGAGGGCGACCTTCTCACCCTTCGACACCGTGCGGTACACGGTGTCGAGCAGGGCGTCGACCGTGGCGGCCGTGCGCTTCTTGTCCTCGCCGAGTCGCGCGGACAGCGCCTCGACCAGCTGGGCCTTGTTCACTGCGTCCTCCCCAGGACTTTTCTCGGCCGGACGGCCGATCTGCGGCGAACGGTAAGCGCGGAACCGGTGCGGGGCAATGACCGGGTGCCGACGGATCGCCTGTGTCGCAAGCGGTTCCCCGTGGGGAGATCCGGGAAACCCCTGCACGGCAGGCGTTTCGGCTCAGCCGGGGTGGGCGAGCAGGTCCAGGCGGACGAAATCCTGGTCGTACGTCCCGTCGGCGCGTCGCAGCTCGGCCAGCGCCCGCCGCTGCGCGGCGGCCCGGAAGGCCGGCACCGCCTCCGCCGGCAGCACCGGGTCGTAGCCGCCGAGCACCTGGCTGTCCAGGTAGCCGCACAGCGCCGGCCCGTCCGGGAAGGACCGGCGCTGCCGCAGCAGCCGCACCCAGCCGCCGCGGTCGGTGCCCAGGCCGGCACGGGCGAGCAGCTCCGCGTACTCCTCCATGGTGGGGAAGAACCAGCCGGCCGGGCCGCCGCCGAGCCGGGCCGCCTCGGCGTCGAGGATCGCCCGCAGCGCGGCGATCTGCCCGCTGCCGCCGAACTGGGCCCGGACGAAGCCGCTGTCCCGCAGCACCTGCCGCAGCTGGGCCAGCACCGCCGGATGCTCCGCGGCCGGCACCCAGTGCAGCGCGGCGACCGAGAAGACCGCGTCCACCGAGCGGGCCGGCACCAGCCGGTCCAGCTGCTGGGCCCGTCCCACCGCGAAGCGCAGCCGGCGGGTGCCCTGCCGCCGGGTGGCGGTGGCGACCATGTCCGGGTCGGCATCCACTCCGAGCACCTCGGCCTCCGGACCGGCCAGCGCGGCCAGCCGGGCGGTGAAGTCGCCGACGCCGCAGCCGACGTCGACCACCCGGGCCCGCGGCGGCAGCACCAGGCCGTGCAGCAGCTCGGTGTCGTGCCGCCGGTGGTGCGCGGTGTTGGCCGCGTAGAGCTCGGCGTCCCAGCGGGTCACGGCAACCTCGGCGCTCCCGTCGCCCCGGCCGGCCGGAGCGGCAGCGTGGTGGGCAGGAAGGCCGGCCGGCGCGTTTCGTACTCGGCGACCGCGTCGGTGTGCCGCAGGGTCAGGCCGATGTCGTCCAGCCCGTTGAGCAGCCGCCAGCGGGTGAAGTCGTCGAGCTCGAACGGCACCACCCGGTCGTCGAAGCGCAGCTCCCGCGTCTCGAGGTCGACGGTGAGCTCGGCGGTGGGATCGGCCTCGGCGCGCGCCCACAGCTGCTCCACCAGCTCCTCGGCGGCGAGCACGGTGAGCAGGCCGGCCTTGAGCGAGTTGCCGCGGAAGATGTCGCCGAAGCGGGGCGCCACCACCACCCGGAAGCCGTGGTCCTGCAGCGCCCAGACCGCGTGCTCGCGGGACGAGCCGGTGCCGAAGTCGGGCCCGGCGACGAGCACCGAGGCCTGCGCGTACTCCGGGCGGTTGAGCACGAAGTCCGGGTCGGACTCGCGCCAGGCCGCGAACAGCCCGGCGCCGAAGCCGGTCCGGCTGACCTGCTTGAGCCAGACCGCGGGGATGATCTGGTCGGTGTCGACGTCGCTCCGCCGCAGCGGCGCGACCCGGCCCGTGTGGACGGTGAACTCCTGCACTGCTTCGCTCCTGGCGTCGGCGGGTCTAGAGGTCGGCGGGGGCGGTCAGCGTGCCGGTCACCGCGGTGGCCGCCGCGACCGGCGGCGACACCAGGTGGGTGCGGCCGCCGCGGCCCTGCCGGCCCTCGAAGTTGCGGTTGCTGGTGCTGGCCGAGCGCTCGCCGGGGGCGAGCTGGTCCGGGTTCATGCCCAGGCACATCGAGCAGCCGGCGGACCGCCACTCGGCGCCGGCGGCGAGGAAGACCTCGTGCAGGCCCTCCAGCTCGGCCTGCTCCTTGACCCGCATGGATCCCGGCACCACCAGCATCCGGACGCCGGCGGCGACCTTGCGGCCGGCCAGCACGGCGGCCGCGGCGCGCAGGTCCTCCATCCGGCCGTTGGTGCAGGAGCCGAGGAAGACGGTGTCCACCGCGACGTCCCGCATCGGCGTGCCGGCCGCGAGGCCCATGTAGGCCAGGGCCTTCTCGGCCGTCACCCGCTGGTTGGCGTCCGCCATCGTCGCCGGGTCCGGCACCCGGCCGGACAGCGGCACGCCCTGGCCGGGGTTGGTGCCCCAGGTGACGAACGGGCTGAGCGTCGCGGCGTCGAGCACCACCTCGCGGTCGAAGGTGGCGTCCGGGTCGGTGCGCAGCGTCCGCCAGTGCGCCAGCGCGGCGTCCCAGTCGGCGTCGGCCGGCGCGTGCGGGCGGCCCTTGAGGTAGGCGAACGTGGTCTCGTCCGGGGCGACCATGCCGGCCCGGGCACCCGCCTCGATGGACATGTTGCACATCGTCATGCGGGCTTCCATCGACATCGCCCTGACCGCCTCGCCGCGGTATTCCACCACGTAGCCCTGGCCGCCGCCGGTGCCGATGCGGGCGATCAGCGCGAGGATCACGTCCTTGGCCGTCACCCCGTCCGGCAGCCGGCCGTCCACCGTCACCGCCATCGTCCGCTGCGGCACCAGCGGCAGCGTCTGGGTGGCCAGCACGTGCTCCACCTCGCTGGTGCCGATGCCGAAGGCGAGCGCGCCGAAGGCGCCGTGGGTGCTGGTGTGCGAGTCGCCGCACACGATGGTCATGCCGGGCTGGGTGAGCCCGAGCTGCGGGCTGATGACGTGCACGATGCCCTGCTCGCGGTCGCCCATCGGGTGCAGCCGGACGCCGAACTCCGCGCAGTTGCGCCGCAGCGTCTCCACCTGGAGCGCGGACACCTTGTCGGCGATCGGCCGGTCGATGCCGACGGTCGGCACGTTGTGGTCCTCGGTGGCGAGGGTGAGGTCGGGCCGGCGGACCGGCCGGCCGGCCAGCCGCAGCCCGTCGAAGGCCTGCGCGCTGGTCACCTCGTGCACCAGGTGCAGGTCGATGTAGAGCAGGTCCGGCTCGCCGTCGGCGCGCCGGACGACGTGCGCCTCCCACAGCTTCTCTGCCAGGGTGCCGGCCATGCTCGTCTCGCCTCGTCTCACAGTTTGGGACTATTGTCTTGGACCATGGGACAGCTTAGCGGAGTCGGCGTGCTGGACAAGTCCGTGGCGGTGCTCGAGGCGGCCGCCCGCACGCCGGTCGGGCTCGGCGAGCTGGTGACCGCGACCGGCCTGCCCCGGGCGACCGCGCACCGGCTGGCGGTGGCGCTGGAGACGCACCGGCTGCTCGTGCGGGACCCGGCCGGCCGCTGGGTGCCCGGGCCGCGGCTCGGCGAGCTGGCCCGCAGCGCGCCCGACCCGCTGGTCGCCGCGGCCGGCCCGGTGCTGACCCGGCTGCGCGACCGCAGCGGGGAGAGCGCCCAGCTCTACCGGCGCGACGGCGACGAGCGGGTGTGCGTCGCGGCCGCGGAGCGGACCAGCGGGCTGCGGACCGCGGTCGCGCCCGGCGACCGGCTGCCCATGTCGGCCGGCTCCGGCGCCCAGGTGCTGGCCGCCTGGGTCGGCGACGAGGAGCTGCCGGCCGGCGCCCGGTTCGGCCCGCGGACGCTGGCCGAGGTGCGCCGGCGCGGCTGGGCCTTCAGCGTGGCCCAGCGGGAGGCCGGGGTCGCGTCGGTGTCCGCGCCGGTCCGCGACCGGGCCGGGGCGGTGGTGGCGGCCATCTCGGTGTCCGGCCCGGTGGAGCGGCTCACCCGCCGGCCGGGCCCCCGCTTCGCCCCGTTGGTGACCGCCGCGGCGGCCGCGCTGAGCGCGCGGATGTAAGGGTCTGGCGCCTTTTGCTCATTGCTCAGACGCCTGGTCTGACCTGCACTGATGCACTCAGAGCGACGGACATCGAACGTGGAGTGTTTCACCCGATCGGAACGCCGTACCGGCGCCATGGACCCCTTACTGTTCGGTCACTGAGCTGAGGGGAAGTACGGAGGGTCGGCGTGTTCACGCCGGCCCTCCGTGCTGTCCGGGGTCGGTCAGAGCCCGGCCCGGGTCTCCGCGACGAGGGCGTCCACCACGTCCGCGAGCCGCTCGCGGCGGGCGTACGCGGCCCGCTGCCGGTCCGCGGCGGTGCCCCGGCGGACCAGCTCGGCCACCCCGGCGGTCACCCGGTCGGCGTCGCCCAGCTCGTCCAGCGCCGGCCGGACGTGCTCCAGCAGCGCGGTGACCACCTCGCGCGCCGGCAGGGCCCGGGCGCCGCGCGGGTCGACCAGCACGTCGGCCAGCCCGGACCGGCCGGCCCGCCACCGCGCCGCCCGGACCAGCTCCGGCCGCGGGGTCGCCGGCGCGGCCCCGGCGGTGGCCTCCCGGACCGCGGTGACCACCAGCGCCCGCGCCACCCCGGCCAGCGTCACCACGTCGTCCAGCAGCGGCACCGAGTCGCAGACCCGGATCTCCAGCGTCGGGTAGCGGGCGGACGGCCGGACGTCGAAATAGACCATCCCGGGGTCGGCGATCGTGCCGGAGGCGACCAGGTCGGCGACCAGCCGGTCGTACTCGGCGGCCGAGCCGAAGGCCAGCGGCGGCCCACCGGTCGGCCAGCGGGACCAGATCACCGACCGGTACGACGCGTAGCCGGTGTCATGGCCGGCGTGGAACGGCGAGCTGGCCGACAGCGCGAGCAGGACCGGCAGCCACGGCGCCAGCCGGGGCAGCGCGGCCACCGCGAGCTCCCGGTCGGCCACGCCGACCTGGACCTGCATCGCGCAGACCAGCTGCTCCCGGCCCACCTCGGCGTACTCGGCGACCAGCCGCTCGTACCGCGGCTTCGGGTACGGCGCCTGGGCGCCGGCGGGCGGCCCCGGCAGCGTGCCGGCCGCGACCACGCCGACCCCGGCCCGGGCGGCCGCGGCGACCAGGTCGCGGCGGCGGTCAGCGACCCGGGCGGCCAGCTCGTCGAGCGTGCGGCAGACCGGCGTGGCCGTCTCCAGCTGGGAGCGCTGCAGCTCCGCGGCGACCTCGCCACCCAGCTCGGCGGCCACCGCGAGCACCTCCTCGGCCACCGGCGCGAGCGACCGCTCCCCCGGCTCGGCGAGGTGGAACTCCTCCTCGACCCCGATGGTGACGGCGTCCCCGGCGGTCACCCGGCGACCGGCCGGCCCAGGCCGGCCACGACGCCGATCCCGGGCAGGCCGGCGAGCACCGCACCGGGCAGCCACAGCTTGGACCGCCGCACCCCGCTGCCGATGACCACCTGCGGATGCTCGGCCACCGCCGCGTCGACCAGCACCGGCCAGCCGGGCGGCAGCCCGATCGGGGTGATCCCGCCGTACTCCATCCCGGTCTCCGCGACCGCGGCCTCGGTGCCGGCGAAGGACGCCTTGCGCACGTCCAGGTGCCGGCGGGCGGTGTTGTTGACGTCGGCGCGGGTGGTGGCCAGGACGACGCAGGCCGCGTACCGCACCTCACCGTCCCGCTTGCCGGTGACCACCACGCAGTTGGCCGACGCGTCCGGCGCGATCCCGTACCGGTCGCAGAAGGCGGCCGTGTCGGCCAGCTCGGGATCGATCTCGGCCACCGCGATCCGCTCCACCGGATGCTCGCCGGACCAGCCGCGCAGGGCGGCGAGCACCGGGGCGGCCAGCAGGTCGGGCCGGGTCAGGGCCGGCACCAGCTCCAGGGTTCCCGTCACGGCGACATCCTGCCCCGCGCGGGCCCGCGGTACGCGGCGGTGGCACCGCTGCGGCACGCTTGGTGGCCACAGCCGGCAGCGGGCAGGCTGGGCCGGTGACGGCTGAGGACACCGACGAGCAACCGGACCGGGAGCCGGCTGCGCGGGAGCGGGTCGCGGCCGGCGCCCGGGTGGGGGTCGGCCTGGCCGCGGCCGCGTTCGCGCTCGCCGTCACCTTCGGCGCGACCGCCCGGCAGGAGGGCTGGGGCATCCTGCTGCCGATCGTCTGCTCGATCGTGGTCTTCTCCGGGTCCGCGCAGTTCGCGCTGGTCACCGCCCTGAGCGGGGGCGGCGCGCTGCTGCCGGCGGTGACCTCCGCGGCGCTGGTGAACGCGCGCTTCCTGCCGATGGGAGTGGCGGTGGCACCGGGCCTGCGGGCCGGACCGGTGCGCCGCGCGCTGGTCGGCCAGGCGATCGTGGACGGCTCCTGGGTGGCCGCCCACGTCGGCGGCGACCGCTTCGACGCGCACCGGATGGTTGGCGCCACGCTGCCGCAGTGGCCGGCCTGGATCGGCGGCACCGTGCTCGGCGTGCTGCTGGCCCCGCCGGCGGACGTGGTGGAGTCGTTCGGGCTGGACGTGGTCTTCCCGGCCTTCTTCGTGGTGCTGCTGCTGGACGAGCTGCGGGAGTCCGTGCCGGCCCGCTGGGTGGCCGGCGTCGGCGCCGGTCTGGCCGGCGCCCTGGTGGCCGTCCTGCCACCCGGCGTGGCGCTGCTGGCGGCCACCCCCGCGGCCCTGCTCGGCCTGCTGCGCCGCTTCCGCCCGGAGGCAGCGTGAGGACCCTCTGGCTGGCCGTGCTGATGGTGGCGGTCATCAGCGCCGTCATCAAGGCACTGGGCCCGGTCGCGCTCGGCGGCCGCACCCTGCCCGCGCCGGTCCGCGCGGTCATCGCCCTGCTCGCCCCGGCCCTGCTCGCCGCGCTCGTCGTGGTCGACGTCGCCGGCCCGGGTTGGGCGGACCTCGACTGGACCGTCCCGGCCGGCCTCCTCGCCGCGGTCCTCACCCGCCTGGCCCTCCGCGCCCCCGACCTCCTGGCCATCCTGGCCGGCGTGGTCGTAACCGCCCTCCTCCGCCTCCTCACCTGACCCCGCGCCTCCGGGCCTCCCGCCCCCGCGGGTCAGTCGTCGCCGCGGAGGTGGTCGCGCCGGGGACGGCGACAGGAGGGCCGCCGTGACCGACCTCACCATCTCGGGTGGTGGGCGCCCCCCGAGCTGCCGGGCGGCCCCTTCGCCGCCCAGCGGCGATGGTGCGCGGCAGCGGGACAAAGCGGAATCCCCCTGGTCCAACGCTTTCGCGCTGGACAGGGGGATCCCAGGGATGTAGCCCCGACCGGATTCGAACCGGCGCTACCGCCTTGAGAGGCCGGTCACGCCGTAGTGCTCCGCCGTCGACCGCGTCGGTAGGCGCACATGCCTGGCCAAATCCTTCTGTCTTGACCGGTGGATACGACAACTCCATGCACGGAACCTTGCACGAAGGCGACACAGGGACGGCGACATGAGGCGCAGGGCCCGACACGCCGGCTGGGTGCTGCCCCAACGGGATGCTGTCGGGCGGGTCGTCCCGAGTGAGCGACACGGCAAGACCGTGAACCAGGAGCGGCTCGGCCGCGCGACCGGCGGATCATGAGAGCGCCAGACGACATCAACTGCGCCTTCTACCTGCGCCTCTACAATCGCCGGAGCTCGTTTCGCCGACTCCGGTGGCCGTCTCGGGCTCCAGTTCGCGTCATGTCTCGTGTCACGGGCGACCCGCTGCTGGGATGCCTTGCGGGTCCAGCCTGATGGACCCGAACCCTAGAAGACCCTTTTGCGTCGGCTCCCGGGTGGACAACGCTGACGATTCCCGTCGCGCCGTGGGCTCGGGCCGGACGGCTCAGCTGCGGCCCCTCCGAGACCTCCGGGCGGCGGTGGCCCGACTTACCCTGTGGGCGGCTCGCCGAGCCAGACCACAGCACAAGGCCGGCGGCGACCACCGGCGTGTCAGCCCACCGCGAGCCGCCGCCGTCAGCACGCCGCCGAAAGGCGGTCATCGCCAAGCCCCCGGGCACGGCCAGTAGCTCACCACACCAGCCGGGCGGGTCATTGACCGCGCGACGACTACCTGACATGCCGAGAGTCGGACGCTCACATCCGTACGACCGGCGTCCGGCCGCCGATCCTCTCTAACCGAAGACGCCGGAAACCGGTGACGAGACAGACCGGCCAATGAGGCGGGCCAGGACCCAATTCGGTCGCCCGCGTGGCGGGCGGTGCCGAGAATGGTCGCGATGGCTGTCCGACTTCCCGCGCGGACCGGACATCGGCCATCCCGACCGGGGGCACGCCGGAGAGCCGTCCCCGGGCCGGGCGGCGCCGGCGCCGGGCCCGGCCGCCGTCCGCCTGCTATCGCGGCCGCGCTGGTCGGCGTCGCCGCCACCGCCTTCGAGCCGGTCGTCGGCGGCTGGACCGGGCCGTCGCTGGCGATCCTGCTCGGCGGCGTCGTCGCCGCCCCGATCGTGGTCACCGGCCTCACCTCCGATGGCCGCCCGCCGTCCGGGTGCCCGCGGCTCTCGCCGCGCTCGCGGCGCGACGTCCTCGCGGTCGCGCCCGGACGGTCCATCCTGGACGGTCCGCGGCCCACCGAGTACCGCAGACTTGATGGGGTTTGCGCCGACTCGGGCGACAACTACTGAGCGTGGGCGTACGATCCCGATGTGTTCCAGGTCTCGGTGCTCGGCCCGATCGAGGTCAGGCGCGAGGGCCGTATCGTGCCGGTGCCGGCCGGCAAGACCTCGGAGCTGCTGGTGCGCCTCGCGCTCGAGGCCGGCCTGATGGTGCGCACGGACCGGCTCGTCGACGACCTGTGGGCCGCCGGTGCTGTCAACACCCGGCGGAACACGCTGCAGTCGAAGGTCACCAAACTGCGCCGGGCGTTCGGCGATCCGGCGGTGATCGCCGGCGGCGACGGCGGCTACCGGCTCGCCGTCGCGCCGTCCGAGGTCGATGCGCTCGCCGTGCTGGGCCGTGCGGCGACCGCTTCCGACCTGCTCGACGCCGGCGACGACCGGGGGGCCGCCGACCTCTGCGCGTCGACACTGACGATGTACCGCGGGGATCTTCTTCCCGCCGCCGGCGGCGGCGACTGGGTCGCCCCGCACCGGGCGCGGCTCGAGCAGACACGGATGAAACTGGTCGAGACGCAGTTCTCCGCGCGGTTGCGGCTCGGAGACGTCGGCCACGTCATCGGTGAGCTGGAAGCGGCGGTGGCGACGTACCCGTACCAGGAAGGGCTGTGGGAGCTGCTGATCACCGCGCTGTACCGGGCCGGGCGCCAGGCCGACGCGCTGGCGACGTACCAGCGGGTCAGGAACCAGTTGGCCGACGGGCTCGGCCTCGACCTCGGACCGCGACTGCGGCAGCTCGAGCAACAGATCCTCGTCCACGACCCGGCACTCGGCGCCCCCCAGCGGGCGGTACGGCCGTTCGAGCCTGATCGGCCGGCCGGCAACCTGCCGTCGATGTCGGCCGGGCTCGTCGGTCGGGAGACCGAGATCGCCGCCCTGTCCGACCTGCTCACCGGCAAGCGGCTGGTCGAGATCGTCGGACCGGGCGGGATCGGGAAGACGGCGGTCGCGATCGAGACCGCCCGCAGGCTGACCTCGCCGAACGGTGTCGGGTCCGGTGGGGTCTGGTTGGCCAGGCTCGAAACCGCGACGACGGCGGACGAGGTCATCGACACGGTGGTCGCCGCGCTGGACGTCACGGGCGGCGAAGCTGCGCTGTCGAGCGGCTCAAGGGCGCCGACGCGGTGGTGATCCTCGACAATTGCGAACACGTCGTCGACGCTGCCGCGGCTCTCGCGGTCCGCCTCCTCGACGCCGCTCCCGGGCTGCGGATTCTCTGCACCAGCCAGGTGCCGCTCGAGGTCGACGGTGAGGCCTTGTTCGAGCTCGAAACCCCTGGCGCTCTCCGATGCCGTCGAGTTGTTCACCCGTCGTGCCACCGCACCACGCGACAACCCGACGGCCCGCCAGGCCCTGACGGCGGTGCGCGACCTGTGCCGTTCCCTCGACGGTCTCCCGCTGGCGATCGAGCTCGCGGCGGCCCGGACGAGGACGTTGTCGATCGAAGAGATCACTCGACGCCTCGACGACCGATTCACCGTGTTGAGCGACCCGACCAGCCGCAAGCCGGAGCGCCGCCGGGCACTCAGGGCGACGATCCGGTGGAGCTACGAGCTGCTGTTCCCCGACGACCAGCGCGGCCTGTGGGCCCTGGCCACCTTCGCCGGCGGTGCCCCCCTCCCGGCGGTCGAGGCCGTCCTCGAAGCGCTCGATGTGCCGGCGGCCGCGGCGATCGACGTGGTCGGCCGGCTCGCGGGCCGGTCGCTCGTGATCGTCGACGACCAGAGTGCGTCGCTGCCCGTTCGCTACCGGCTGCTCGACAGCATCCGCGCATTCGCGCTCGAAGCGATGGCGACGCCGGGCTGTCCGAGCGCGCCTTCGCCGCGCACGCCGCCTGGTTCGCCGACGCGGCCGCGATCCTCCACCCAAGGCGTGCGCAGCAGTCGCCAAGCCGAGCATCTGGCCTTCGCCCGGGCCGAGCGCGCCAACATCGACGCCGCGTTGGCCTGGAGCGCCACGCACGACCCGCTGCTCGCGCTCGGCATCGTCAACGGGTTCGGCTGGGCCTGGGTCGTCCTCGGTGACAGCAGGGGCGCACAGCGGATCCTGGCCGCACTCGACGCCGCCGGCGACGCGGCCCCGGTCCGCGACCGGGCCAGCGCCCTGCTGCTCGCCGGCGTGGATCGACGCGTCGACGGGTCACCTCGGACTCGCCGGAGACCACATCGCCGCGGCGGCCGAACTTGCCGACGCGATCGACGATGTCGACCTGCAAGCGCGCTGCTGTTACTACCTCGCTTACGTCGTGTCGCATCACGGCGAGTTCCGCCGGGCGATGGAGCTGACCGATCGCAGTCGGGCTCTCTACGACCGGCTGGACCGGCCGTGGGATCAGGCCGCGAACTGCGCTGTTCGCCGCCAGAGCCGCGATCTCGGCCGGCGACCAGGAGCGCGGCATCGAAGCTCGCGACCAGGTCCAGCACTGGCTGCGAACGGTCGACGACCCGTGGCTCCAGGTCCGCCGCGACGCGATGCTCGGCGAGCTGGCCCGCGTCCAGCACCGGTTCGACGATGCCGTCCTGCACCTCGGTCGCGCCGCGGAGACATCGCGGCGTCTCGGCTTTCTGCAAACGGAGGCGTACCAGCTGTCCAGTCTCGGCCGAGCGCAGTGCCAGGCCGGTGACTACGACACCGGCTCGGCCACACTGGAGCTCGCGGTCGACAAGGCCGAAGCCACCGGTGACGTACGCCTGGCGGCGCTGGCCCGGGTTCACCTCGGGCGCGTGCTGCGCGCGCTCGGACAGCGTCGAACGAGCGCGGGCGGCGCTCGAAGCGGCGACCGCGTGGCACCGCGCCGCCGGAGGCGGAGAACAGGCCGCGCTCGGCGAGTGCCTGCTGGCCGCGATGGACGCCGCGGACGCGCGTCTCCGGCGCCGAAGAACGTCTCGTCGCGATCCTCGACAGTGCCCGGCTCGACGACGACGCCCCGGTCGAGGTCTTCGCCCTCGACGCCCTCGCCCGTGTCGCCGCCGAAGCGGGCGACGTCGCCACGGCACGGGACCTCTATGCGGCGGCTGATCGGCGCATGGAAGCCGCCTCCCACTTCATCACCGACCTCGACCGATCCGACGCCCACTCGGTCGGGCAACTCGCCTGAGCAAAGCCTCGGCGGGCGCCCGCGGACGAGGTCGTCGGCACCCACCGGCGGCGTGCGGTCGCTCTACTGATCCCTGGCGTACGGGTCCGATGGCCGCGCTGATTCAACAGCAGGAAGGCCGCCAACCCGCTGATGACGATGGCGATGCCGACGACCTGCCAGTGCCGCAGCCGCTCGCCCAGCAACAGGAACGACCACACGACGGCGAGGGCGGGCTGGATGACCTGGGCGATCCCGATCGTGCCGATCTGGATCGTCTTCTGCGCGAACACCAGCAGCCCGTGGGCAGCCACCCCGATGAGGAACGTGAGGATCAGCGTGTAGGTCCATCCCGTGCCGCTCAGGCCGAACACGTCCCCGTTGGCGATCGCCAGCGGAAGCACGGCCAGCGCTGCGATCGGACTGACCGTCGACATGAAGGTCGCGACATCCATGTCTCGGCGGAAGTGCCGCGTCGACACCACGTAGGCGGTCCAGAGAAGCATGGCCAGCACGCCGAAGACGTTGCCCCGTATCGACGCGTCCCCGTTGGGGGGCGCGCTGAACAGCACGATGCACGTACCGCCGAACGCGACCAGTGCGAAGACCAGCGCACGCGGATCGAAGTACTCGCTGAAGAGCAGCGCGCCGATCGGCACGATCAGGAATGGCGAGAGTGAACCGATCAGCGCGGCGTTGGCGACGCTGTTGTGCGTCGCCCCGGCGAAGAAGACGGCCAGATTGAGGCCGAAGAAGACACCTGGGACCAGTGCCTGGCGCGCATGCCGCATGGTGACCCGACGGCGGGTGCTCCACAGGAAGAGGTTCCAGACGACGCTGACCGTGACCAGCCTCCAGAACGCCACGAGGACACCGGGGGAGTCGGCCCGCTTCACCAGGGTCGAGCTGAGCGAGAAGGCGATGACGACGCCGACCACGGCGAGCGCCCCCCACGTCCTCGCGCTGAACGCGCCGGTCCGCGTCCGCGGAACCGAAACCGTCATGAGGGCGGCGACGACGACGGTCCAGGATCGCCGGCCCCGACCGCTCGTGCCGGGCGAGCACCGGCGCGGAGCTCGGCCGGCTCCGGCATTGCCACGGCCAGCGGCATCGTCCGAGAGTAGATCCGCGCCGGGTGTCAGTCGAGCGTCAGTCGAGCGTCAGCCCGGTCGCCGATCCTGCTCGCATGACAGCAGCCGACACCGACAGGCTCGTCCGCCAGTTCATCGGCGGCGACGCGGCGGCGAGCGCCCACATCGCTGACCGGGCCCGGACCAGCGATGAGCCGCTCCTGCTGGTCGCGGCCGCGCTCGACGATCCCACGGCGCCGGACCTGCTGACCCGGGCGACGGTGTCCGCGGCGACCACCCGCGACCGTCAGGTCGTCGCCATCGCCGCCGCGCACCTGGCCGGCGACGGCGACCGGGTGGACGCCCTCGCCCGCGACCACCTCGTCGACTATCCCGACAGCATCCTCGTCGCGTGGATAGCCGCCGCGGGCCCTTCAGAACCGACCCATCCGCCGTACGACGAATCGGAGACGTCATGAACCGGAAGCTGACCGCGGCCCTGCTCGTCGCGGCCGCCGTCCTGACCAACGTCGCGTTCACCGCGCTCGGCACCGTCTTCAACTACCCGGACGTCCTCAAGGAACCGGTCGAGGACGTGCTCGCCTCGTTCCGCGCCTCGCAGGCCGCCGTGACCGGGTGGTTCACCGTGATGGCCGTCTCGGCCGCGTTGTTCGCCGCCCATCGCCGTCGGCGTCGGCCGGCTCTCCACCCGCCCCGCGATGCGGCTGGCGGTACCGGTCGGCATCGCCGCCGCCGCGGTCCAGGTGATCGGCCTGCTGCGCTGGCCGCTGCTGGTTCCCGGCTACGCCGCCGACGCGACCAGCCCGGATCCGGCCGTCGCCGCGGCGGCCCGCGACTCGTTCCACACGGCGCACCGGGTTCTCGGCACCATCGTCGGGGAGACCTTCGGCTACCTCCTCACCGCCGCCTGGACCCTGCTGGTCCTGGCCGCACTCGGGCGGGCGATCGCCGGCCGCTGGTTCACCGTCCTCGGAGCGGGGTCCGCGGTGCTCATCCTCGCCGGCGTGCTGTCACCGCTCGACCTCCCCCTGATCGACACGGCCAACTTCGCCGGCTACATCCTGTGGAGCGTCTGGCTGGTCGCCTTCGCCGTCCTGCTCGTCCGCCGACCCCCGCGCCGGCGACCCCACCCGCATCGAGCCGGCGCTGACCGGCGCCAGGAGTTGATTCCCATGAGCATCTCGCCGCCGACCCGGTCCACATTCCTGCGGCCGTGGCTGATCTGGACCGCCGGGTTCCTGTTCTTCCCGATCGCCGGCCTCGCCGGCACCGCCGTCGCCGGCCGCGTCGACAGCCCCGCGGCCGCGCTGGCCGCGGGCCTGGTCACCGGTGCGGTCCTCGGGGCCGGGCAGAGCCTGGCCAGCAGCCGCCGGCTGGACCCGCGCCGATGGATCGTCGCCACCTCGGTCGGCATGGGCGTCGGCCTGCTTCTCGGTGCCGCCGCCGTCGGCTTCGCCACCTCGCTGGCCGACCTCGCGGTGATGGGCGCCCTGACCGGCCTGGTCCTCGGCGCGGCTCAAGCCCTGGCCCTGCCCGTCCGGGCGAGGTACCGCGGCGCCTGGGCGGCGGCGTTCCCGGCGCTGTGGGCGCTGGGCTGGACGATCACCACCCTGGGCGGAATCGACGTGGACAGGCAGTTCAGCGTCTTCGGCGCCTACGGCGCCATCACCTTCTCCGCCCTGTCCGGGGTGCTGCTGCACGGGCTGCTGCCGGTCCGCGCCACCGGCGCACCTACCCGGCCCCTCCAGGACGAGCGACGCACCCGGCACCGCGCCGACCATGGCGCGGCGCCGGCCCGAGCCATCCGAGCGACCGCACGACCGAGTCCACGATTGATCTTCGGAACCGGCGCCATCGGCCTGGCCACGCTCGACGCGCTGCGCCGCCGCGGGGAGGCCGTACGGCTGGTCAACCGCTCCGGCACCGCGCCGGTCCCCGACGACGTCGAGGTCGTCGAAGGCGACGCCGCGCGACCCGGGCTTCACCGCCGCCGTCGTGGAGGGAGCCCAGGTCGTCTACCAGACCCTCAGCCCGCCCTACCACCAGTGGGTGGAGCTGTTCCCCGCCCTGCAGGCCGGTGTGCTCGCCGCCGCCCAAGCCACCGGCGCGCGGCTGGTCAGCATGGAGAACGTCTACATGTACGGGCGGCCGGCCGGACAGCCCCTCACCGAGACCCGCCCGTACGCGGCCCACACCAGGAAAGGGCAGCTTCGCGCCCGGATGGAGCCGTGAGCTGATGGCGGCCCACCAGGCCGGACGCGTCGAGGTCGCCGCCGGCCGGGCCTCCGACTACTTCGGCCCCCGCGGGGGCGCCCTGTCCAACCTGGGCGACCGGGTCTTCCCGCCGGCGCTCGCCGGCCGGACCGCCACCGTCATGGGCGACCCCGACCAGCCGCACACCTACACCTATATTCCCGACATCGGCGAGGGCCTCGCCGTCCTCGGCGAACACCCGGACGCGCCCGGGCGAGATCTGGCACCTCCCCAACGATCCGCAGACCCGTACCACCCGACAACTCGTCGACAGCATCTACCGGCAGGCCGGCCAGCCCCGGACCAGGCTCCGTGGCACCCCGGCGCTCGTACTGCGCGCCCTCGGCGTCGTCAACCCGACCGTGCGGGAGCTGGTCGAGCTGCAGTACGAGTTCGAGGAGCCCTTCGTCGTCGACAGCAGCAAGATCGCTACCAAGCTCGGCGTCCAGGCCACCCCGCTGGACCAGGCCCTGGCCGAGACCCTGGCCAGCTATCGCGGGTAGCGGCGCTGGTGGCGGCAGCTCACCCGCACGAGAGCCGCGGCAGCAGCGGACGTCCCCCGCCGCCGCCCTGGGGTCTGGGCACTCGTCAGGCGGGGCAACTATGGTCACCGCATGGCGAACCGCTACGAGTACACGGTGGTCGAGCTCCGCGAGGGCATGATCGGCGGCAAGATGTCCGGCGACAAACTCGAGAAGGTGCTCAACCAGCACGCCGCTCAGGGCTGGCAGCTCAGGGCGATCACATCGGTCGATGTCAAGGGCCGGGTCGGGCCGGGGAGCGTCGAAGGTCTCCTCGTCACCTTCGAACGGCAGGTCGGCTGAGCCAGCCCCATCCCGCGCGGGTTCGGGGCAGAAGCGCGAACGCCCCGGCGTACAGGATCCCGGCGACCACGAGCAGGCCCGGGTACCCGACCAGGAGGGCCGTGTACGCCAGGCAGCCACCGACCATCGCACCCAACAGGTTCGCGCCGAAGGCCGTAGTAGGGTCCACAGTGGACGCGAACCGTTTCGCGAACACCACGTTGCCAGCGAAGATCGGCAGGAACGCGATCGTCGCGGCGGCCACGAGGCGGGCCGGCACCGGCAGGCCGAGCAGCCAGGACGCCGGCACCAGCCAGGCCGTCAGCAGGCCGCCCAACCCGGTTGCTGCCGGGCAGGACCAGGCTCACGCCGACTGCCGGTCTCCTCGCTGACCGAGCTCTCCCTGCGGGAGCTGTCAGCTCGACTCTAACTCCACCCCCATCGGGCGGCCGGCCTCCCAGGTGTGCCAGCGCTCGATCTCGATCCAGGCGTTCACCCGCGGTCGGTCGCGCTGGCCGTAGGGGTTGCCGAGGTAGTGCGTCGAGAGCCGGTCGATCCCGGACAGGTCCGGGTCGTCGGCCATCTCGGCGACCCGGCCGATGATGCTGACGTGCCGATACCAGCTGTCGGTGTCCATCACGGTCAGCGAGACGCGCGGGTCCTGGCGCAGGTGCTCGACGCGTTCGCGGCCGGCATGGGGGGTTCGGCTTCGCGAGGAAGTCGCGCAGCTCGTCGGGCAGCGGTGAGGTCGGCATGGCGCCCATTCCATCACCGGCAAGGGACCTACTGCTGCCCGGTGGGCGGCGGCGACGAGAGCTGGTCGGCCGGGCGCTCGACACCGAGGACTCCACCCCGCTGAGGTTCTGGGTCGCCGTCGCGGGCGTCGACTACTTACAGCTCGAACGACGTCGAGGTCACCGGCCGACGCGTGCCCCGGGCACGGCGAGGTCGAGGTCTCCGGGTCGTCACCGAGGCTGCCGCCCGGCACGGGCGGGAGCCGACGGTGTCGCTCAGGGTCAAGGCGAGTGCTGCACCAACGTCCGAAGCCGCGCGGCGCGCGGAACGCGCGCTCCTCGGCGGAGCGCGGCTGGTGATGACAGCGGTCGTAGGGTTGCTGGATGCGCTACGGGGTGTCTGTGCCGTGCTTCGGCAACGGCGTGGACGCCGCGTTGGTGGCGGAGTGGGCCAGGGCCGCGGAGGTCGTGGGCTGGGACGGCTTCTTCCTCTGGGATCACCTCTTCGCCTTTCCTCCTGGCTCGGTCGATGCCGTCGACCCATGGATCGCCCTGACCGCGGCAGCGTGCGCCACGACCACGATTCGGCTGGGAACCCTCGTCACGCCGCTTCCGCGCAGTCGACCTGTGGTTGTGGCCCGGCAGGCCGCAACCCTGGACCGGCTCAGCGGCGGCCGCCTCGTGCTCGGTGTCGGCAGCGGCGCCGGACCGTTCGAGTGGGATTACTGCGGCGAGGAGGCTGACCCGCGCGTCCGCGGCGCGATGCTCGACGAGCACCTCGGCCTGCTCAACGAGCTATGGAGCGGGAAACCGGTCCAGCACCATGGCCGCCACTACCGGCTCGCCGGGCCGCAGTGGTCGGCGGTCTGCTACCCGCCGCCGGCGCAACGTCCCCGCGTCCCGATCTGGGTCGGCGGCACCTGGCCCGGCACTGCGCCGTTCGTCCGGGCCGCCCGGTGGGACGGTGTCGTCCCGATGCGAGTCGACGGCCGGTGGGAGGTCGCCGACACCACGGCCGTCGTGCAGCGGATCAAGTCCCTACGGACCGCGGCCCAACGGTTCGACGTCGCCGTACCCGGCGAAAGCCACCCCACCGACAGTGCCCGACTGGGCTTGTATGCCGAGCACGAGAACGCTGGAGCCACCTGGTGGATCGAAGCAATTCACCCCTGGCGCTACGGCTACCACGACGGCGCACCATGGCCACTCATAGCCATGCAAGGACGGATCGAAGACCGGTCCATGACCCCCGCAGCCGCATGTCCGGCGCTCTTGTGGACCCCTACCGGCACGCGACCTCAGCCGTCCCCGAACGAACTCACATCAGCGTGAGTCGTTCTGCGTCAAGCTCCGGGTCGGGTGCCCTGATCCGTCGTCGGTCCCTGCATAGCTGAATGGGGGTGGTCCCGGCAGCGTGTGATCGGGTTGGTTGACGACGGGCGGGGCTGCCCATGATGTGCGTCGAGATCAGCGTGTGTCTCTATGCCGCGCAGGGCTCGCCCCGACCGCCAGCTTGGCGCAGACTGCGCCTGCTGGTCAGGCAGCGGCAGCTGCTGGCTCGAGTGGCGCTCGGCTGCCGTGGGTGGCGATCGCGGGGTCCCAGGTCCGGCCGGTGGTGATCACGGCGTGCAGGTGCCGCAGGATCGCCGCGGCGAGAACGGTCTGGGCTTGGGTGGGTCGCAGCTTGTTGTTCTCCCGGCTGGTCAGGTGCCGGTAGCGGGCGGCATAGACCGGGTTGGCTCGTTGCGCTCCCCAGACCGCGCGCCAGGCGGCCAGCCGCGAGATCCCGGGGCGGCCCTGACCGGTCAGCTTCGTGCGTCCGACGAACGCGCCGGACAGTTTCTCCCTTGGTGCCAGGCCAGCATGTTTGACCAGCGCCCGGGCGGTGGCGAACCGGCGCGGGTCGCCGGTCTGGGCCAGGATCGCCGCCGCGCCGACCGGCGAGATGCCGGTAATCGAGGTGACCAGGCGGGTCAGGCCGAGCTCGTCGAGCACCCCGGTCATCCGGGTCTCGGTCTCGGCGATGCGCTGGTGAGTCAGCGTCCAGTCCGCCAGGAGCAGCTGGACCCGTTCCAGGGCGCCGGCCCGGTGCGCGGTCACGCCGGCCGGGTCGGTGAGCGCGGCGAACAGCCGGCACAGGATCCGCAGGCAGGGTTTCTGCCCACCACGGCGGAGAATCTCGCGCCGGACCACCTGCTCGAACCGGCCGGCACCGAGGCGTCGGGTGCGGGCGAGATCGCCGCGGTCGCGGTCGACGATCACGGCCAGCGCAGCGATCCAGGTCCGGGACCGGAACGGCTGCCGGGCGCACTCCAGCGCCGCGGGCCAGACGCACTCGAGCAGGTCCCGCACCTGCTGAACCTGACTGCCCACATCAGTGAGCAGCTGCTCGCGGCGGACACCGAGATGCCGAAGCCGAGCCCACGTTTCATCGACCGGCTCCGGCACATAGCAGCGCAGCTGCGCGGTCAGTCGGGCGATAAGCACCGCGTCCTTCTCATCGGTCTTGTCGAAGGTCAGATCTTCGGCTCGCCGCGACCAGGAGGTCACCGCCGGCTGCACGCAGACGAACGGCATCAACCGATCCGCCGCGAGCTGGCCGAGAACCCCCAGCGATGCCCGGTCGGCTCGCAAGCGACGGTCACACCCGACGAAGCCGCGCCCGGCCGCCCGCGCAGCCGCCCAGTCCAAGGCAGCGCCCAGATCCCAGGCCCGGCACCGAAAGACCTTACGTGCCAGCACTTTCGAGTCGTGATCGCAAACCACCACCATCTGCTTCCTGTCGGCCAGGTCGATCCCGACGATGACGCGTTCGCCGCCGGCACCAACTCGCGCAGCCGAGCCAGCCTCGCGTTGCGGTTGCGGATCACCCCGGGAGACGCCACTACCGTTGCCCACGAACGTCCTCCTCCTGCGATGGGACACCAAGCCCGCAGCGCATCAGGGGGACGTTCCTACGCCCGGGACCGACACGCAGAACGTCTTTCTATGCCGCATTCCATGCGGCGGCGGCGATGATCGTGTAAAAGCGGTGTCACCTTGGACAGCCGGAGCTGCCGGTCGGTTCGCCGTACTTGACCGCGGTGAGCATCACTCGGGTGGTGGGTTCGGGGCTGCTGCCGGCGCCGACGGGCTGTTTGATGACGACCCAGTTTCGGTGGACCAGCTGAGCTCGGCCTTGCCCGGTACCGTCCTCCGATCCGAGGTTGTGGAACCCGGCTGCTTGCAGAGTGTCTTGTGCAGCTTGTAGGTCCTTGCACACGACATTGGGCATCACCCCGGCATTGACCGGGCCGCCGGCGCTGGAGTCCGACGGCTTCAGGACGATCAGGGTGATCAGCTGCGTGACGGCGATCCGCGCGCCGGCGGCCGGCTTCTGGGCCTGCACCACCCAGTTCGTCGGGTTCACCACGACGCGGTTCTGCCCGGTGCCGTCTGTCGGTGCCGTCTTGGCCAGCCCGGCCGCGGTCAGCAGGCGGGTCGCCGCATCGAGCCGCTGGCCCACCACACTCGGTACGGCCACGCTCCTCGGAGCACTCGGCGATGCCGTCCGCTGGCCGCCAGCCGCAGACGGAGGTGCAGTGGCCTGCCCCGCCGAGGCGGTCGGGCCGGCGGTCAGCTCGGAGGCCGGGTCAAGAGCGGTGCCCCTGGTGGTGTCCTCGGTCGCGGCGGCCACCGGATTGCTCTTGCCTGAGCCGGTCGAGCCGTCGCCTACCGCGGCGCCGATGCCTCCGAGCACCACGAACAGGCCGACGACGACACCGAGAACGGTGAGGACCTTGTGCCGAGCGAACCACGAGGGCTGCCGCGGGCCGGGCGGAAGGCCGAATCGCTGACCCCCACCCCGGCCGGTCATCCAAGGCGGTGGTGGTGTCGTGCCACCATGCTGGTTCGCCGTCGGTGGAACCGGCGGAGCGGCGGCCCACGGCGGCGGCGAGCCGCCTCCGGTCGGCCGGCCGATGGGCTGCGTCGGGTCGGTCACGGATCCCCCAAGGACTCCGATGTGTCCGTGCTGCACCCTACGCAACGATGCGGCAGTCCGGGCGAAACCCGAAGGAGGGCTCAACCCAGCGCCATGTCGCGGAGCGCCGCACATGCCCCAGGTCGCTCAGCAGCAAGAGCCTCTCGTGCCGATGTGAGTGCATCGCCGCGGACGCCGGAGTTGCGCGCACGTGGCCTCCACCTGCGCACGCCGCAGAGGAATCAGCGCGAGCCCGACTCCCTCTTGTCTGCCGTCGCTTCGTCGGGCAACCGCTCGGCCGAGATGCTTACTCAGACGCTTGTGATGCCTCTGGCTCGTCCATCCGCTCGACCCATTGCGCCCGCCAAGCCGGTGGCTCCCATGGCTGGCCGAAGTAAATCCGCTCGTGGACGACTTTGCCGTCGCGAAACTCCATGATGCCGACGACGTAGAGTGACTTCTCGTCGTTGTACCGAATGATGTACTCGTTGACCCACAGGTCTTGGCGACCGATCGTCCGCTGTATGTCGACGGTGATCCGGGCGGGGTAGGCGGACCTGAACGCGATGATGTTGGCCTTACCGCGGATGCGCTCCCTGCCCTGGGGGAACTCCAACACGGCATCGTCGGCGTAGATCTCGGCCGAGCGGACGAAGTCGTCCGTTCCGGTGTCGAAGTGGTCCTTGATCATCGAGCGGACGGTGGCCTCGTCCATTTCGCGACCTTTCCTGACCAGTAGGGTTTGTTCCTTCGGCTACGCCTGCACTGACTGTACCGAGTTGCCGCACGAAGCTTGTACCTGGCCGATCTGAGGTCAACTGCCTCGAACGATCACGCCGGCCACGTCTACCTAGTGCTGCGTAATTGAGGTTCCTTGACCGGCGGTGGCGTGCGGGAGGATTTCGTCGGTCTTGGTCCAGGTGAAGGGCTGGAAGTGGTCGTTCCAGCCGTCGATGTAGCGGCGGATGGCGGCGATCAGGTCGGGGCACGGAGGTGAAGGTGCCGCGGCGGATGCCCCGCCGGGTGATGATGGAGAAGAAGACCTCGACGAATTTGAGCCAGGAGCCCGACGTAGAAGTGGAGCACCCGGGACCGGGCTGCGGGCGGACCCTCAGGTGCCGCCGTCGCGGGGCCCTGGCGACGGGCCGTCACAAGCCCGCAGGGAAACGCCCGCCGTCCTTACGGCCCCGAATGCCTTCGAACATGACGCAGGGCGCAACGCCGCGACGGCACTATCAGACCGACTTCCGGCGAAACTGTTGCATTGGGCCACAACTGGTGATCTTGACGAGAGATCTTCCGGTACAGGCGTCTTACCGAAGGTCCTGGACGGTGGATCGGGCGCTCTGGCGGGGTGCTCCGGACCCTCTCGTGCGCCGGCTGACGGGAGATCTTGTCGTGGAACTCCCCGCCTCCGATCGGCCTCCGCAAGACCACCCGCCAGGAGGTCGGCGTGTCCCGGGAACGGACGTTCGGTGGGCTGGCCGTTGACACCAGGCGTGACCCGGACCAGTGTCACCGGGTACGGCTACGGCCCCGAGTTCGGCCCGAAGTCGGCGTGGCGGAGACAACGTGGCAGCACCATGCCGGCGTGACAGTCGATCGGGCCGGGAACGCGCCGAGGATACGGGAGTCGTCGTGATCCGCTGGCAGATGACACCTCCGAGCCGGCGCGTCGGGGCCGCTGACGTGACGGCCGTCGGCAGGAGTACGAGCGTCGGCATCCCGTCTCCTGCCGGGTGGCAGTTGCAGTGAGCGCTCCCGGTGCTCCCCCGACCAACGGCGTCCTGCCCGGCACGGCACGGGTCGGCGTCCCGCGGCGTCGGCCCACCGGCGCGCCGCCACCGCTGCCGAGGCACCTTGGAACGAGCGGGAAGGTTTGGCTCGCGCTCGCCGTACTGCTGGCCGTGGCGCTGGTGTGGCTCTCGCCGGAGGGGCAACCGCAGGCGGCAGCGCACTTCGAGACCTGGGTCCTCCGGTCGGTCGCCGCCCTGCGAGCCGACTGGTTCACCCCGGTCATGCGCGTCCTTGGCGCCCTCGGCACGGCGTGGTCGGTGACGATCCTCGGGTGGGGGCTGGTCGCGGCGCTGATCGTCTTCAAGCGCTGGCGGCACTTGGCGACGTTCGTGGTCTACCTGTCCGTCTTGGCGGTCCTCGGCACCGTGGTCAACTTCGTCACGAAGCGACCGCGTCCATATGGGGTCACGATCATCGGTGACTGGATCGGTTTCTCGATGCCGTCGTTCCCGGTGGCCATCCTCGCCGGGTGCCTGATGGGCATCGCCTACTCGCTGGTGGTGCCGGGTCGGCTCCGGGAGTGGACGAAACTCGGCATCGGCGTGGTGCTCGCACTGGTCGCGTTCGCCCGGCTGTACCTCGGGGTGGACCACCCCTCCGACATCGTCTGGGCCGTCGTCCTGGGAGTGGCGATCCCGCTGGCCGCGTTCCGCTGGTTCACCCCGAACGAAGCGTTCCCGGTCACGTACCGGCGGGGCAAGACGGCCCACCTGGACGTCACCGGAGCCCGGGGCGACGCGATCAGGCAGGCGATCGCGGACCAGCTCGGGCTCACGGTCCTGGAGGTCAAACCGATCGGGCTGGAGACCTCCGGCGGGTCCACCCCGCTCCGGCTGCGGATCGCCGGCGATCCGGACAGCTACGTCTTCGCCAAGCTGTACGCCAAGAGCCACGTGCGAGCCGACCGCTGGTACAAGCTCGGCCGGACGATCCTGTACGGGGCACTGGAGGACGAGACCTCGTTCCAAAACGTCCGCCGGTTCGTGCAGTACGAGGACTACACGCTGCGGCTCATGCAGGACATGAAACTCCCGGTGCCGGCGCCGTACGGCATCGTCGAGATCACCCCGGAGCGCGAGTACCTCATCGTCATGGAGTTCTTCGACGGCGCCGTGGAGATCAGCGACGCGGAGGTGGACGACCGGATCATCGACGAGGGTCTGCTGCTGGTCCGCAAGCTGTGGAACGCCGGGCTGGCCCACCGGGACATCAAGCCGGGCAACCTGATGGTCCGCGACGGTCGGGTGCTGCTCGTCGACGCGTTCTTCGTCCAGGTCCGGCCCTCGCCGTGGCGGCAGGCGGTCGACCTGGGCAACATGATGCTCGTCCTGGCCGTCGGATCCGACCCCGAGCGGGTCTACCAGCACGCGCTGCAGTACTTCACCCCCGCGGAGATCGCCGAGGCGTTCGCGGCGACCCGCGGCGTGGCCAGCCCCACCCAGCTGCGGACGGTGATGAAACACGACGGCCGGGACCTGCTCAGCCAGTTCCGCCGGCTGGCCCCCCAACGCAGCCCCATCCCGATCCAACGCTGGAGCGTACGGCGAGTCGCTCTGGCGACCGGAGTGCTCTGCCTGGTCCTGCTCGCGGGCCTCTTTACCTACGGCATACTGACCCCGTTCCGAGGCGTTGACGCCTGGGACCCGCCCACCTGCAGCCCGCAGTCGACCACGGTGCTCGTGGCCCAGGCTGTCCCGGCGGCCACCGCGTTGCCCTGCGTCGCGGCTCTTCCGTCAGGGTGGGGCTTGGATGAGGCCACCGTGCGGAACGGCGAGGCGAGATTCGGGCTGAACGCCGGTCAAACAGGGCCGGTCATGACGGTGACGCTGGCCGAGACCTGCAACACTTCGACGGCTCGGCCGGTGGCCACAGATGAGACCGGAACCCAGCGGTTCGACGACGCCGTCCAGTCGAACCAAGGTTCCCGACCGCGTCGCTTCTACCGGTTCCCAGGCGGATGCGTCACCTACGACTTCTCCCCGTCCAGCCGAAGCGACTCGAAGCTCATTGCCCTCGCCGACTCGGCGCTCACCTTCGTGGCGAGGGAGCAGGTCGCCACCTACGTTCGAGAGCAGAGTGGTCTAACCCTGTGTGGGGCCGGCGCGACCTGCCCGGGCGGCTGAGTAGCCGCTCCGCGGGAAGCCGCTGGGGAACCTGTCACCCATCAAAATGAAGCCGATCTGTCACCGATCAAGCGGTGCCGGACACCTGTCGTGAGCCCTGTCGTGAGCCCTGTCGTGAGCCCGTGTCTGACTCCGGTTGATGCGTGACGCGTGCCGCGGCTCTTGACAGCTGACCCCACTGCGGCCAGCCTCCGGATTCACGCGGCCGAGGGCTGGAGCCGTGGTGCCGTCTTCATTCGAGGTGACGCCGATGCCTGTCGTCGAGGAGAGCGTGATCATCGCCCGACCTCCGGAGGAGGTCTTCGACTATCTCGCCAAGGCCGACAACCTCCCCGAGTGGGACTCCTCCATCGTGCAGGCCGAACAGGTCGGCGCCGACCCGGTCGGCGTCGGCATCCGGTGGCGAGGTACCAGCAAGATCCTGGGACGTCGCTTCGAGTGGACCACGGAGGTAACCGAGTTCGACCGGCCACGGCTCAGCAGCAGCCGCTCGGTCGAAGGCAAGCTCCAGTTCACGGTGACGGTCCTGGTGGAGCCGGCGGACGGCGGAGCCCGCTTCACCTACCGGGTGGACGCCGCGTCCGGTCTGGGTGGGATCTTCGGGCGACTTGCTGATCCCATCGTCGAAAGAGCGCAAGCCCGCACGGTCCGGGCCAACCTCGAGACCCTCGCCGAGCTCCTCGCGAAGAACTCACAGGCCTGAACGACCCCTCCGTTAAGGCTTCAGTGAGCCGCGGGTCCGCTGGGGCGTTGACGGCGTGAGTAAGGCCAGCGTGGCCGGGCCGGCTCGGTCGGTGCCGTCCGTGCCCGCGGCGGGGAGGGCTCGCCATTCCGCGTCAAGTCGCACCTCTGGTGCCCCACCGCCGAGCACATTTCGAGCCACCTACGACCCTGCTGAGACTCTCACATAGCCGATGAGCGTGCGGTCACTCGGGAACAATCTTGTCTCAGGCAAGACAAGATCGCCGGCGGAGTCGACTTCCACTCCGAGGCGATTCGGCGGCCCACGTCACCGGTGCGGGCGGTGCTGCGGGCCCGGATCGTGTTGGCGGCGGCCCGGCGGGAGTCCGAACGCGTCGATCGCCCGCAGCCTTGGGTGTGCATGTGGACACGGTGCGCAAGTGGCGGCGCCGGTTCGCCGCCTGCCGGCTGGCTGGGCTGTCCGACCGGCCCCGGCCGGGCCGGCCGCGGCTATTCACCGCAGTGCAGGTCGCCCAGGTCAAGGCGGTGGCCTGCGAACACCTGGCCGGCACGAGCTGCCGCTGACCCGATGGAGCGCGACCGAGCTGGCCGCCGCCGCGGTCCGGCAGCGGATCGTGGCCTCGGTGTCGGCGTCCACCGTGCGACGGTGGTTGGCCCAGGACGCGATCAAGCCGTGGCGGTACCGGTCGTGGATCTTCCCCCGCGACCCGGACTTCAAGGTCAAAGCCACCCGGGTGCTGGGCCTGTATGCCCGCCGCTGGGCCGGCCGCCGACTGCGTCCGGACGAGTACGTGCTCAGCGCGGATGAGAAGACCGGTGTGCAGGCGCTGCGCCGCATCCATCCCGGCCTGCCCACCGCAGCGGGCCGGCCGGCCCGGGTCGAGTTCGAATACCGCCGCGGCGGCACCCTGGCCTACCTGGCCGCCTACGACGTCCACCAAGCCCGGGTGTTCGGCCGCTGCGAGCCGACCACCGGCATCGCGCCCTTCACCAACCTGGTCGAGCAGGTCATGACCGTCGAACCGTACGCCTCCGCCCGGCGGGTGTTCTGGATCGTCGACAACGGCAGCTCGCATGCCGGAGACCGCTCCGTCCAGCGGATGCGCGCCGCATTCGCCGAACGCCCGGCTGGTCCACCTGCCCGTGCACGCCAGCTGGCTGAACCAGGTCGAGATCTACTTCTCCATCCTCCAACGCAAGGTCATCACCCCCGCCGACGGCGGCCGACCTCGACCAACTCGCCGCCCGGCTGCTGGCCTTCGAAGCCCACAACAACGCCACCGCCGAACCCTTCGACTGGACCTTCACCAGCACCAAACTCAACGCCCTGCTCGACCGCCTCGCCACCCACACCGACCCGCTCGAGATCGCGGCGTAACACCCGACGAACTAACGGCGGCAGACTAGCGTCGATCCGTCGCGTTGCTGCCGAGCGGGACTGCGAGGTCTCGCGCAGTTGTGCTTGTCTCGCACGCGCCGAGTGTGGTCGGGTGGCGTCGTCTCGGCGACGTCCGAAAGGCGGGTGAGATCCATGGGACCTCGATACGCAGCCGGCCTGCCGGTCTGTTCACGTCTCCGCTGTGTGCTGCTGTTGGTCCTGGCGCTGGTCCTTCCGGTCGGCGTCGTCGGCGCGACGCCGGCCTCCGCCGGGCCGGCCCACGCGTCCGCCGTGGCGGCACAGCCGCTGCGGCTGACCCTGCCGCCACCTACCGGCCATGACCGGATCGGCGTCGTCGCGCTGCATCTGGTCGACCCAAGCAGGCCCGATCCCTGGGTGCCTTCGCAGCCGGTGCGGGAGCTGATGGTGAGCCTGTGGTATCCGACGCAGCAGGTTCACGGTTACCCGCTCGCGCCGTGGCTGCCGCCGGCCGCGTGGGCCCGGTTCGAACAAGACCTGGGCGTGCCGCCGGGTGTCCTGCAGGTACCCCTGACCCATGGCCGGGTCGGGGCGCCGGTCGAGCGTTCCCGCGGCGGCCGGCCGGTGGTGCTCTATTCACCCGGGCTCGGCGGCAACCGCGACGACGCGACTGTGCTGGTGGAGGAGTTGGTCAGCCGCGGGTTCATCGTGGCCACGATCGATCACCCCCACGACTCCAGCGAGGTCGAGTTCCCGGATGGACGCGTCGAGACACCGGCGATACCGCCGCTCACGCCGGAGATTCTCGAACGCGCCGTGGCGGTGCGCGTCGCCGACACCCGCTTCGTCCTCGACACGTTGGTTGCTCTCCACGCCGGCCGCAACCCGGACGCGGAGCACCGGCGGCTTCCGGCCGGGCTGCGCGGCGCCCTGCGGCTGTCCAGAGTGGGCATGTTCGGCCACTCCCTCGGCGGCGCCACCGCAGCCGAGGCCATGCTTGAGGACCGGCGGATCAAGGCCGGGGTCAACCTGGACGGCACCCTGTTCGGCCGAGTGGTCGACGCAGGTTTGGACCGGCCGTTCATGCTGGTCGGCGCCGAAGGCCACAGCCGCGACACCGACGAGAGCTGGGCGAAGTTCTGGGCCAACCTACGCGGCTGGCGACTCAACCTCCAGCTGATCGGCTCGGCGCACAACTCCTTCACCGATATCCAGGTCCTCGTCCCCCAGGCAGCCGGCGTGCTCAACCTCCCACCCGACGCCGTGCAGCAGCTGATCGGCACCATCGACCCCCACCGGTCGATCGTCACCCAGCGCGCTTACCTCACCGCCTTCTTCAACCTCCACCTACGGCACCACGACAACCACCTCCTCGACCACCCCTCCCGCCGCTTCCCCGAAATGCACTTCGTGCCCTGACTTGGCTCCGTCAGGTGAAAGCGTCGGGTCTGTCTCGCCAACGGTGTTTCCGGCGTCTTCGGCTAGTAGGTCTCGGCGGCCGGGAACCGGTCGCTGAAGGTGATCGCGAACGCGTTGAGCGCCGGCTTCCAGCGGGTGACCCATCGTGCTCGGCCGGCGCCGGTGGGGTCTAGTGATCGGGTGACGAGGTAGAGGCACTTGAGGGCGGCCTGTTCGGACGGGAAGTGACCGCGGGCCTTGATCGCCCGCCGGTAGCGGGCGTTGAGGCTCTCGATCGCGTTGGTGGAGCAGAGGACCCGGCGGATCTCGACGTCGTAGTCCAGGAACGGGATGAACTCCTCCCAGGCGTTGTCCCAGACCCTGACCACCGCCGGGTACCGGCCTCCCCACTTGTGGGCCAGCTCGTCGAACGCCACCCGCGCGGCGGCCGCGTTGACCGCGGTGTAGATCGGCCGCACGTCCCGCTTGAGCTCGTCCCAGTACTTGCGGGAGGTCAGCCGGAAGGTGTTGCGACTCGGATGGTTGGCGCCATGGCGGGTCGGTCGGCTGCTGATCAAGGTCGAGGACGCGGAAGCGCTTTCGGTTTCTCACTGTGCACCGGGACGAAGAGATGAGTCTTGGGACCCCGCTAAATTGCCGAATCAGTACGGCGCGCTGGTCCCACCGGATGAACGAGCTATGACGAATGCGGCGAGGCCGGCTCCAGCTAGTGTCCCAAGGAGGGTGCCGATCAGCGGCTGATCAATGGCAAAGCCGACGCTGAATCCTGCAGCGACGCTACCGGTTATCAGACCGGCAGCCTCTATCCTGGGCCCGCGCCATGTATTGAATCTCAATGTGTGAACTTCGGAGTTCGGCGAATGCTCCGCCCGCCTGCTGGCAGCAAGAAACCCGATTAGTAGTGCCGGCTTGAGAAGGTTGCTGACGTTCTGGAGGGTATTACCTGGGGCCAGATTGCCGGTCTCGATGATATCCCTGGTATGGACGATAGTCGCCCCTACGCCGAAGACGGTCACCGCAATGACGGTGGCCTCACGGAAGCCATCGCGCCGACCCATCGCGAGAATACCAAGAATACCGACTGCCAGATTGGCAAAGCCGACTTCAAGCTGGAAGGGATTCCCGGTCGGCCAGCCGATGGATTCGGCCACCGAGTCCGAGATGAAGAAGTGACCAAAAAAACCACCAATTCCACTTCCGGCCACACCAACGCCAAAGAGATAGAGCAAGAAGACTTCAAGCTTGCGTTCGCGGCTTCGGCTGCTCTTGTCTAGGCCAAGATGGCCGACGGCTATGATCAGAGGCAAGATGGAATAAATGAAGACACGGAGTGCTACGGTGCCCATTCAGCCCTCCTCGATGGAGCTTCATTTCGTTGCGGCCCCTGGTCGGCCCGAGGCCCGCTCCTTTAGCTGCGTGGCGTCAGGGCGGTGAGAACCGTACGCTGCTACCTAGCGGTCGTCCTACGCCCGCGCAGCCAGGCGACGTCGGTCGGAGTCACCACCCGCCGCTCGTGCACCCGCACTCACCGGACAACTCCGCTGAGCAGCAACGAGATCGGGCAACTGTTCGGCCTACTCGTTCTCCTCTTAGGCCGGTGCGGGGGCGGCCTGGCTGGTGGAGCGGGCCCGCCAGATGGTCACGGTGAGGGCGCCGAGGCCGAAGACCGCGGCGGCGAACCAGATCAGGCCGCTGACGATGGGGATCAGGGCCAGCACCCGCAGGATGCCCCAGCCGAGCAGGAAGGCGACGACCCAGGATGTGCCTGGGCGAAGGATCCGGCGGCCGATGATCCAGGCGGTGGCGGTGTAGCCGAGCGTGTAGATCAGCGCGAGGGCGGCGAGGACGCCGAGGCCGAGCGGGATCCCGACGAGTGTGACTAGCGCGAGGATGGCCAGGATGGGCAGGCCGAAGAAGGCGAGAAGGCCCCAGCCGATCGCCGGCCCGATCCCGGTCCGGCCGGCGTCGGCGATCCTGCTCGCGCCACGCCCGATCAGCCACAGCAGCGCGAGCCCGAGCAGCAGGGTCGAGACGGACACGGCCAGCCACCACGCCAGCCAGCCGGCCCAGCCGAACCCGTCCCAGTTGACGTTGGTCTGCACCCGGCGGGTGGTCCCGCCGATGGTCGCCCCCGATGCCACGATCGGCGCGTCTTGGGACACCACGTCGCCGGTGACGTTCGCGCCGCTGGCAAGCTCGACTCGGCCGTTGAAGACCACCACGTCACCGAGCACCCTGCCGGAGATGGTGATCGGCGCGTCGAAGGCGGTCAGCGATCCGTTCACTGTGCCGTCCACGCTCGACGAACCGTGAAAGACGACCAGATCGCCCACCAGCCGCCCCTGAGGTACGTCAGCGGGCCCGGACAAGACCACGAATGCCTCCGAAGCCTGACCATCCTGCCCGTCCTGCGCCCACGCCGGCGCCGCCAAGCCCAGCAACAGGAGGCTGAAGAGCCCGACAACCATAGACCGTCGCACGAGAATCACCTCGCCCTGACAATTCGTCCGTTGTCTGAGGCAGTGAACTCGCCGCAACGGAGAACAGCAAGGGCCGGGAGCCCCCGCGACCTGATCGGCGCCCTCACCTCGACCGTGCGCAGGCGATTGATCCGACGCGCCCGCTCAGAACGGCTGGCTGACTGTCCACGACACCCAGGTCCCGGGCGGATGCTTGACTCAACCTCGGATCGCTCCTGCATGCCAGCTCCCGATGGTTGCCGCCGTCCGGCTCAAACGCTGATGACGATCTTGCCGCGGGTGTGGCCTGCTGCCAACTGGTGCATCGCCTCGGGGACCTCGGGCAGCGAGTAGGTTCGGTCGACGCGTGGCGTGAGCTTGCCGGCCTCGATGAGCTCCCGCAGGGTCTGAAGGTCTTCCTGTCCCTCCTTGGAAGCCAGCATTCGAAGCTGCTGGCTCACGAACCGTGAGAGCACTGGCGCCCGTAGGCTGCGGTCGAAGCCCCCCAGCCACCGTCCTGGCCCTTCGCCGCCGACGATGACCAGCGTTCCCCGGGGGGCCTCTCAGGCGCTCGACGAGCGCACCGAGAATGACATAGCCAGTATTGCAGTAGGACACGAGAGCACCTGGCCTGTGAATGAGGCCGACACTGACGAGGCTCTTGATGTAGCGATCGATGGCATCCGCGCCTCGGCCGCAGTCCTCGAAGTGATCGCCTTCAATACCGCTGGTATGAGTCAGAAGGTGCTTCACCGTGACAGCGTGGGAACCGGCCAGCACCGCCGACAGCTGCCCGGTCAGCGTCGTCCGCTCCGCAAGATCGGCCAGCAACCGCGACCCGGCATGCGAGACGACACCTCGGCCGTCCGCGGACACCAGCAACGACGGCCGGACGGTAGCCTTCACCTGGAAAGTGCCTCTCCGTGCGGCGGATGTGGTCCCTCAGCAAGACCACAATCCCCTACAGGACAGGCACTTTCCTCATCTCCACGCCGGGCACCCCATCAAGATCATGAAGAGTCGGGGCTAATTCGACGCTGATACGTAGAATTCGACTTCGGCTATAGCAGTGTGTTTCGACGGGCTACGGGAAACAGGTCTACCAGCTGGATTGAGCTCCTCCACCGCCCGTCCAGACGTAGTGTTTTCAAGTTTGATGGTCACCCGCGTGGCCTTGCCCTTTTCGAACTTGAGCGACTGTCCGTTCTGGATATCGCCGCCGCTAAGCGTGCGTAAGAACGAGATGCGCGCTTCGCCGTCATCGGTGCTTACGCTACACTTTCTAACTCGGTTGGCTCGGTAGTAATATGTATCGTTTAGTGGAAATCCGTTTACTAAACAGATTAGGGCCAGGTCCTGCGGAGCAACAAATTCAAACTCCACTGACGCACCAGGGATGGATCCATCTGCAGGAACCCATACAGTGTTAGTGCTTCCATCGATCAGGTTACGGGCGCTCCATCTATCCCGATCTGCACCCTTTCCCACTTCGTCCTCCCTAGGCGTCTGCGTTAGGGAGGGGCGCAGCCCGTCCTGCTTGAGGACTTCCTGTGGCTGAATCTGAATTAGGTCTCTCGGTGACTCGCACGTAGATGGGGCGAATCGCTCAGAAAGCGCCGGCGCCTGCCAGAGGAGGAATGCGCCGGCCGCTACGCCGCCAACGATACCTGTGAAAAGTGGGGCAATAATGTTCTTGGCGATCCAGCTCATCGTCTTCCCCCCATCAGCTGAGAGCCAGCAGCGGCGGAGTCCGATCCCTTTCACCTGCCGAAGATCAGCGATCTACATCGGCCCCTCGGTTCCAGGAAACTTTCTCACTGCTGCCGCGTGGCGGCCCCGAAGCCACCATGGGGCGAGGTGCACGACCCGGCGGTATTCCTCCCAGGCCTGCCGCTGGGAATTTTCATGGTGCCCCCGCAGCCGAGTCCCGCGCCAAGACGCCCGCTCACGCTCCATCCGCTCGCGCAGGTCGCGCAATTCTGCAAACCGGCCCATCACGTCACCTCCGCGGAGGCATCGGGGGTGCCGACAATGTTCCTGTTCAAGCGTGTTCGGTTCGTCGGGGTCTTATAGAACGGACGCCGCATAGCATGGCCTCGGCCATACAGTGCCGCCACCGCCAATGCGTCCAACTGCCCACACTACATCTCTGGATCATCTCTGGTCGGTGCACTTGTAGCAGGGAGCCGGCGGGTGCGGGGGCTGGCTCAGCTAAATACGTGCGGGCCGAGGGTTATCTACGGAACCGCGAACGCACACAAACGTGAAGGGCTAGACAGCAGCAGTATCGAATCACTCAGTCAAGCCTCTGCCGGTCAGGACCGGACGGCCTCTGCGCAATCGCGCGAAGCTCGCGATCAGGCCAATCCCCTGTCGAGGGCAGACAAGGCTGCTTCCACGCCAACTTCTCCCTCCCTGGTCCGATGACGACCTCGTGCTGAGGCGACGTCAGCCGGGACCCGAACGCCCTCGGCCCGCGGTTCCCAGACGCCATCGGCGGCTAGCGGGATCCGAGCAGCACCTCTCGCGATCTTCGGGGAGGCGAGAGGCGCGGCGGTCTTCGAGGCCGGGTAGTCAACGACTCCACCGAACCCGGGGCACATCAGAGTCTCCGTAGCCCGTCCGCGCCGAGTACGAGGTCGTAGCGATCCCTGATGACGTCGCTCAGCGTAACGCTGACACCGTCCTCGACGGTCAGCGCCTGCGGGGTCTGTCCCCACCGGACCGGCACGTCGGGGACGCCGGCGAGCAGCACCTGATGCAGCTGGGCGCGATGCAGGGCTAGGCAGGGGCCCACACCGTTCCAGATGTCGGCCGTCTCGACGTCGAAGAGCCGGCGGCCGAGGTGGTCGGCGACGCGTTGTCGCTCGATGTGCACCGCGAACTCGGCCACTGTCTGCCAAGTCCCAGACCAGTGAGGGCACGTGCCGCGTTACCAGGCAGGTAGATCCCGGTGCCTTCGGTCATCGGCGCGGCCGCGCGTTCGACGATTTCGACGGCCGCGCCCCAGCCGCGCAGCGTGCGAGCCGCCGCAACTCCGGCGATGCCCGCGCCGACGATGAGCACGCGAACACCGTCACCTCGCAGGTGCCCTTCCAGTCTCGGGTCTTGGTTGGCCACGCCGCAATACCGCGGATCGACTGACGTGCTGGTGCGCGTCGTCTGAGATCCGTCCCGCCGACCGGGGGCGTGGATGGGGCCGCCCGTGGGCATGTTGTTTAACCCGCCATGTCGTCCGGTCTCCGTCGGCTGGGACGCGGATCGCCCTCGTCGAGATGGGTCACCTGCCCGATCCGGTGCCGCCGACGATCAGGAGATGTCGAGGGCGGCCTGCGGGACCGCCGTCGGCTGGCCGCCAGGTTTGCGGGAGGCGATGTGCTGTGCGATGTGATCGGCGTCCCTTCCGATACCGGGGAGGAACCCGGACGACATCGCGTACAGGAATAGGAGGCCGACGAAGTACAGCCCCGGCTCCTCGGCGACTATCCCGCGGTGCTGGCGTGGCTCTGTTTCACCGAGGACGGGGAGGTCGATCCAGGAGAAGTCAGGGCTGAACCCCGTGCACCACAGGACGTTCGCCACGTCAAGGACCCGTTGATCGGCCAGCACCGGGAGCCCGTCCCGCGCCCCCACGGTTCTCGCGACGCGTTCGATCCCGCCAGCCGCGAGGTCCTTGGGCTTGACCCGAACAAGCGGCGCGCCATGGGAAAGCAGCTTCGGGCGCATCTTGCGGCCGATCGGCGTGTCCACGGTCAGCACGCGGTGGCCGATGAACCGGAACAGCAGAGGTTGGAAGAGGTACCGTGCCGCCGGACTCTCGATCCGGAATGGGACATGGCCGGATTCCTTCCCCGACAGCCAGGTCGGATGGCCGGCGGCCACTTCGAGAGCGATCTCCGCGCCTGAGTTGCCCGCCCCGACCACCAGAACGCCTCCATCCTGAAGCTGGGATGGGTTCCGGTACTCCGCGGAGTGCAGCTGGACGACACCGGGATCAAGCTCGGCGGCGAATGTAGGCACCCGGGGTCTTTGAAAGCTGGACATCGCTACCACCACGTTGTCGGCGTCGAACCGCTGCGCGCCGGCGGCCACCACGAAACCTCCGCCGTTCGTGCCTTTTCTCGACAAGCGGTCCACCTTGACCCCGGGTCGGACCGGCAACTCGAATCGTGCCGCGTAGGCCTCCAGGTAGTCGGCCACCTCGTCCTTACTGGAGAACGAGTGAGCAGCGCCAGGGAACGGCATTCCGTCCAGTCCATTGTACCGAGCCGGGGTGAACAGGCGCAGCGAGTCCCATCTGTTCCGCCAGGAGTCACCGATCCGCGTGCTGGCGTCCAAGATCACGAAGGGAACACCACGCCGGGCCAGATGATAACCGACCGAGAGCCCCGCCTGGCCGGCGCCGATGACCATCGTCTCGAAACACTCGGTGCCGGATACGCGGACCATCGTTCTTCCCTTCGTCGCCCGGCAGTGTCCATCGACGCTACGAGCGGTAGAAAGGAACCGGCATCGCACGCACGTACCAATCGCGCATGCAACGGCGTGATCCGTTCATACCACATGCCGGACTCAGGCCAGGTTGTGCTGGAAGGCGTATGCGGTGGCTGCGGCCCGTGACGACACACCGAGCTTGGCGAAGATGTTCTGGAGGTGCCGGCGGACCGTGTGCTCGCTGACGACCAGCGCCATGGCGATCTCCCGGTTCGTCTTGCCGGTCGCCACGAGAACGAGCACCTGTATCTCCCGCGCGGTCAACCCGCCGACGCTCCGGACCGCCGTCGTCGTCCTGCAGAGCTCCTCCACCCGGGCGAGGTCCGGCACGGCACCCAACTGCCGAAAGACCCACCGCGCCGCGTCCAGTTCCATCTCCGCGCCATCCTCGTCCCCGAGCTGGCGGCAAGCGAGGCCAACCAGGACACGGACCCGCGCGGCCTCGTACGGCGCCTCGAGCTGCTGCCACGCCCTCCCAGCCGGGCGCAGCGCTTCCAGGGCGGCTCGGGACTCGCCCTCGGCGACGAGGACGGCGCCGGTGGCGTCGGCGGCCACGGCATGCAGAAACGGCGCGTCGATGTCGGCGGCCAGCTCGGACAGCTCATCGACTGCGACCCGGGCCGCGTCGACGTCGTTCGCGGCGAGCATGATCTCGACGTGCGCGGCCAGGACCTTGGACCGGGTCCCCCGATCCTGCACTTCCTCCATCACCCGGCGGATCCCCATCCCGGCGGCCTCGACCTTGCCCTGGGCCAGCCGCAGCAGCGCCAGGCCAGGCTGCGGAAGGCAACCAGCCTGGCTGGCCTGCCGGTACGCCGCCTCGGCCAGCCCGAACTCCCCCCGCAGCCGGTGAAGCTCCGCCTGCTGATAGAAGGCCATGCCAAGTGGCTGGCCTGGCGGGGTCGACAGCCGTTCACAGGCGCGCCGCGCCTCGGCCATGGCGTCCTGCCACGCGCCGTGCAGCTGCATGATCTGGGAACGATGCACCAGGCACTGACCGCGGTAAGGAACCAGGTCCGGCTGAGACACACACCAGTGACTCAGCGCCGCCGTCCACTCCCGTGCGCGGCGCAGATCGAAGATCTCCTGGCAGATCTCGATCACGCTGCAGTAGATCATCCCGGTGAGGATCGGAGACACCTCACCGGCCGTCACCGCGATCATGGTCTCGTCTAGCAGCGCCAGACCCTCGACGATCCGTCCCATCCGGGTCAGGACCCGACCCTGGCCATGCCGGCCGAAGACCATCAGATCCCGGTCGCCGAAGCGGTCACCGACCTCGGCGGCCTTCCCAAAGGTGATGAACGCGGCCGCCAGATCGCCCTCGGCGATGCTCCGCAGCCCAACCGGCACCAGCAGGTACCCCCGTTCCGGGCAGTCGAGACGTCCCTCGTCGATCAGCCGCTGGGCCCGCGCCAGCCAGCCGCCCGCCTGGGCCGTCTCGCCGCGGTGCAGCAGGTCGACGGCCAGCCAGAACGCGCAGCGGACAGCGCGCGGCACATCCCCAAGACGCAAGCTCTCGTGATGGGCACGCTCCCAAGCCTCAGCGCTGTCAGCGTCCCTGCCGACCAGATAGGCGGCTGTCGCGAGCCGCTCAAGATCCTCGGGCCCAAGCGACGACTGGTGATCTGCAGCAGCCAGCTGAGCATATGCATCCGCCCAGGCCTGCCGGCCGAAGGATTCTCGGCCTCGATCGAGTGCGTCGACGATGGTCATACGCTCTCCCCAACGGAAGAACCGTCGCCCTGCTCCCCGTGCTCAGGTCGCCAGAGCGCACACGCAACCTACCCCAGCCGACTCCGTGGAACGTCCACACATCGGCTACGGGCGGGCGACTTCAGGTCGGCGCAGAGGTTGGCAGCGGGCTGTCGGAGTTGGGCCTGAGCGTCGGCTGGCAGCCGCTCGCTGAGTGGACTCGACGCGGCACCGGCCCGGAGCCGCAACTGCGGTGTTCCGGGCCGGTCGGATCGGTCGGAGCCGGACGCCGAGGCTGACCGCTCGGGTGGTCGCGGTCTGCCGGGCGCGGTCGGCGTAGCAGCCGGCGTCGCAGGTCTCCACGGGCGCACAGTGGTCGCAGAGGTGGACGTCGACGCGGGCCCGGACAAGGCGGGCGGACGCGGGTCATGGCCGGTGCTCCGCTCAACAGCAGGCCGCGGCGGCCGGCTGGTCGGTCGAGGTGCTGGCCGTGCTGCCGCAACAGGCCGAGTCGCCGACGCGGCCGGGGGTGGTCACGGTGGCGGGGGCGTCGGCCAGGACGGTGTAGACCTCCCAGGGCGCGCCGTCGGGGTCGCTGACCCAGACCTTGTCCTGAGTGGCGTAGCAGCAGGTGGAGTTCTCCTCGGTGGCGGTGGCCAGCCCGGCGTCGACCAGCCGCTTCGCAGCGGCGGTGACCGCGTCGGTGTCTTCGACTTCGACGCCGAGGTGGTTGAGCGCGCCGGTCACCCCGGAGCCGCGCGACTCTGCGGTCGGGGACTCCAGCAGCACGAGCTTCAGCGGCGGCTCGGCGATGGCGAAGTTGGCGTAGCCGGGGCGGCGCTTGGCCGGCTCGGCGCCGAACAGCCGGCTGTAGAACGCGACGGCCTCGTCCACGTCGCTGACGTTGAGCGCGAGCTGCACCCTACCCATCGGACCCTCCGGTCATTGATGACTGTCGATATCCTGTGAGGATGCCCCGGACATCGACGGTTGTCAATGTCCGGCGTAAGGTGGCGGCATGTCGACCGTCACCGCCAGACGGGACCTGCCGCTCGTCGAGGCTTCGCCCGGTCTGCCGTGCTGCACGCCGATCGCCGGCGCGGCGTTGACCGCCCAAGAGGCCACCGAGCTGGCCGCGGTGTTCAAGGCGGTCGCCGATCCCGCCCGGCTGCGGCTGCTGAGCCTCATCCAAGCCGCCGACGGCGGCGAGGCCTGCGTCTGCGACCTGACCGAGCCGCTGGGGCTGTCCCAGCCCACGGTCAGCCATCACCTCAAGGTCCTCCACGACGCCGGCCTGGTGACGCGCGAGAAGCGCGGCGCCTGGGCCTACTACCGAGCCGTCCCGGCCCGACTCACCGCGCTCGCCACCGCCCTCACCGGGACCCAGTCATCCTGACCCGCCTGCCCGGCCAAGGCATCGCAAATCTCTCGCAAGGGGTCAGTGATCATGTGCGGCCGTGCAGCAAGTGCTCTCCGGGTCGCGTCCGGACCTGATCAAGATCCTCCCCGGGCTACCGCCGACGTTGCGGCGGCTGGTCGGGCAGGTGAAGCGCCGCGGCGAGGGCGGCGGTTCAGATCCCGTCCAGCCGCCGCTGTCGCTTGCCCACGATCGCCAGGGTCAGAGACCGCCGGCCGATGGCGTTGACAGCCCTGTTGGCCAAGCACAGCCTGGGTGCAGCAGGGCGAGTGGAGAGGCCGATGGAGCACCCCAACGCTGAGCTGTACCGGCGCCTGACCGCGGCGTTCCAGTCGGGCGACATCGAGACAGTGAAGGGCGCCCTCGCTCCGGGCCTGCGGTGGCACGAAGCCGGCAACGCCGAGGTCATGGGGCGGGAGGCGGTTCTCCAACAGATGAGCGGAGCGGTCAAACGGATCGATGGCAACATCGCCGTGCATGACGTGCTGGCCAACGACGAGCACGTCATCGCCCTGATCAACGTGGCACTACGCAAGCCCGACGGGTCGGAGATTCACTACCCTGCCATCGAGGTCGCCCACATGAGCGACGGGCTCATCACCGAGAGATGGTCCTTCATGGACTCCTGTCCTCCCGAGGTGAACGCGTTCTTCTCCGACCTCGGCTGACGTTGCCACGCGATGCTTGTCCGTCACGGCAGCGTTCGCCCATCAGCCGACCGAGCAGCTGGTGCCGCTGACCGTCGAGGCCTTCGACCGGTTCGCGGCTGCCCAGACACGCACCATCAGCGCAGTCCGTGGAGCGGATCGTGGGACGAACCACGGTCGGATGAGGCCACGGGCGCCGGCGGAGCACTGCTCACGGCCGGTCGGGTACGCCGGGACGGTCGAAGTCGGCGCGGCTGACCGGCCTCCGGAGGGCGGAGAGCACGGGCACGAGCGCCTCTCACGGCGCACGGGCTACCTCACCTGTCGGCCCGGGCGTGCGGGGGCCGGCGCGACGACGGCGCGCCGGCCGCGGGACACCTTGATGAGGCCTTCGGACGCGAGCAGGGCGGTGGCGCGGTGGGAAGTCGCGATCGATACCCGGTGGATGGCCGCGAGCTCGGCGGTGGTGGGCACGAGCGCTCCCGGGGCCAGGCGTCCGTCCTTTATCTGCTGGCGCAGGTCAGCCGCGATGACCTCGTAGGGGCCGCGGGCCTGGCGCGGTGGTGAAGCGGCGATCGGCGGCATGATCCCGGCCA
>CAWKIV010000024.1:0-28404 GCA_963849885.1 uncultured Actinomycetota bacterium
CAGGGAGAGCAGCGCGGCCAGCGCGCCCCGGACCAGGCTCTGGTCGTCGGCCAGCAGCACCCGGATCACGCCGGCCCCCTCCCGGCGCCGATCCCGGCACCCGGGACCTCGCCGGCAGGCCCACCGGGCGCGGCGGAACCGCCGGGGCGCCGGGCGCGGCGCGCCGGAACGCCGGGCGCGGCGGAGCCGCCGGGCGGGCGGTGGGGACGGTGAGGCGGAGGCGGTAGCCGCCGGCCGGGTCCGGCCCGGCCTCGAGGTGCCCGCCGGCGAGGCCGGCGCGCTCGGCCAGCCCGGCCAGCCCGCTGCCGGTCGGGCCGGGCCGGCCCCGCCCGTCGTCGGTGACCTCGATCGACGACGGCGTCACCGCGATCCGGACCCGGTGCGCGCCGCTGTGCCGGACCGCGTTGGTCACCCCCTCGCGCACCGCCCAGCCGAAGAGCTCGCGCCGCGCCGCCGGCGCCTCGTCCACCGCCGCCGGCAGGTCGGCGGCGATGCCGGCCGCGCCGAGCACCTCCCTGGCGGTCGCCAGCTCGACCGCCAGGGACACCTCGCGGTAGCCGGCCACCGCGGCCCGCACGTCGGCCAGCGCCTGCCGGGACAGCCGCTCCACGGCGGTGATCTCCGCGGCCGCCCGCACGTCGTCCCGGCCGACCAGCCGGCCGGCCAGCTGGGCCTTGACGGTGACCGCGGTGAGCGACTGGCCGAGCAGGTCGTGCAGGTCGCGGGCGATCCGGATCCGCTCCCGCTCGGCGGCCAGCCGGGACACCTCCTGCTGGGCCGCCCGCAGCTCCTGGGTGCGCCGCAGCAGCGCCATGAAGCCGAACGCGGCCAGCGACCCGAGCGCCACCGACCCGGCCGCGGACCACGAGTCGTGCGAGCGCCAGTGCGGGACGAGCCACGGCAGCACGCCGACCAGCAGCGTGCCGGCCACCGCCACCGGCAGCGCCACCCGGAACGGCTGCAGCACGGCCACCGCCACCACCACGTACACCGCGGCGCCGAGCGACTCCGGGCCGACCAGCACGGCCAGCACCGTGCCGATGGCGACCAGCAGCGCGGGCGCGGCCCAGCGCAGCCACTCGACGCCGGTCAGCGCCCGGGCGACCAGGTCGGCGTACACCCAGCAGAACGCGGCCAGCAGCACCAGCCGGACCACCCGGTCCGCGCCGGTGTGCCCGGTCCACGCCTGGTGAAAGGCCGGCGCCAGGTAGATCAGCCAGATGCCGGCGAACAGCCGCCACCGGCCCCGTCCCTTCAGGCGGCGGCGGTCGTCCTCCGCGGCGGCGAGCGCCATGGTCCCGAATCTAGGCGCGGGCGGTGTCGCGGCGGTACGCCCGCGCCGCCAGCAGGGCGAAGACCACAGTCCACAGCGCGAGCACGCCGAGCCCGTGCCAGCCGACCCAGGACCCGACCAGCGGCTCCCGGCCGGCCTGGGCCAGCCAGTACGACGGGAGGTCGCGGGCCACCGTCTGCAGCCCGGCGGGCAGCTGGTCGACCGGCACCCAGATGCCGCCGAGCAGGCCGAGCGCGGTGAACAGCGCGCCGGACAGCGGGCCGATCACGTCCACGGTGAGCCGGTGGCCGAGCCAGATGCCGAGCGCCACGAACGGCGCCAGCGCCAGCACGCTCCACCCGCCGGCGAGCAGCCAGTCCCGGGCCGGCAGCCGGACCCCCTCGACGGCCGCGCCGACCGCGTACACCAGGACGAGGGCGGGGATCGCGACCAGCAGCGCGGTGCCGGCCTTCGCGGCCACGTACGCCCAGCCGGGCAGCGGGGTCAGCCGCAGCTGCCGGGTCCAGCCGGCCTGCCGCTCGCCGGCGATCCGGCCGCCGACCGACACCGCGGCGCCCATCGCGCCGAAGACGGACATGCTCACCATCAGCCAGGCCCGGGCGGCGACGCCGTCCTGGGTGCCGTCCCCGTACAGCGAGGCGAAGAGCAGGAACAGGCCGACCGGCATGCCGGCGACGAAGACGAAGTAGCGCGGCGAGCGGACCGCCCGCAGGACCTCGGTACGAAGGTAGGTGGCGTTCATCGCGGGTCTCCGGTGAGGCTGAGGAAGGCGGACTCGAGGTCGGCGCCGGCCACCTCGATGTCCCGGGCGGCGGGCTGGGCGGGGAGCAGGGCGCGCAGGGCGGCGTCGGAGTCGGCGCAGCGCAGGGTGACCGCGTCGCCGTGCGCCTCGGCGGCGGTGACGCCGGGCAGCCGGCGCAGCGCGGCCAGGTCGGCGCCGGGCAGCGTGCAGCGGACCGTGCGGCCGCCGACGACCGCCTTGATCGCGGTGGCCGGCCCGTCCGCGACCACCCGGCCGCCGGCCAGCAGCACCACCCGGTCCGCGTACGCGTCCGCCTCCTCCAGGTGGTGGGTGGCGAACAGGACGGTCCGGCCGGCCGCGGTGAGCTCCCGCATGGACGCCCAGAAGCGGCGCCGCGCGGCCACGTCCAGCGCGGCGGTCGGCTCGTCCAGCACCAGCAGCTGCGGGTCGGGCACCAGCGCGAGCGCGAACCGCACCCGCTGGGTCTGCCCGCCGGACAGCTTCGTGGTCCGCCGGTCGGCCAGCTCGGTCAGGTCGGCGCGGTCCAGCACCTCGGCCACCGGCATCGGCGCCGGGTAGAGCGAGGCGGCCAGCGCGACCAGCTCGCGCACGCTGATCTCGCTGATCAGCCCGCCGGACTGGAGCATCGCGCCGACCAGCCCGGCGCGGACGGCCTCGGCCGGCGACCGGCCGAAGACGGTGACCGACCCGGCGTCCGGGCGGGACAGCCCGAGCAGCGCGTCCAGGGTGGTGGACTTCCCGGCCCCGTTCGGCCCGAGCAGGGCCACCGTCTCGCCGGCCACGATGTCCAGGTCGAGGCCGTCGACCGCCCGCACCGGGCCGTAGGACTTGGTCAGGCCGCGGATCCGCAGCCCCGCTGCCAGCAAGGTCTCCGTCATGGCTCCACGGTCACGCGCGGCGCGCCGGTCCCCCAGTGCCGACCGTCCGGACCTGACCGTGACAGGTGTCAGGGGGTCACTGCCGGACCGCGTACTCCAGCCCGACGCCGGCCGCCATCGCGGCGGCCAGCAGCAGCGCCCACCGGCCGGTACGGCTCCGGTCGGACAGGGCGAGCAGCACGGACAGCCCGATGGCCTCGTTCGCGGCGCGGAGGAACTGCACGTCGCTGGACCACCGGGACAGCGCCAGCGCCATCGCCACGGCCAGCCCCCAGCCGACCGCCTCGCCCGCGGTCGGCCGGGCCCGGCGGGTGGCCAGCGCCCAGCCGGCGTACCCGAACAGCAGCAGCGTGCCGACCCGCTCCAGGGTGACCACCAGCGTGACCACGGCCGGGCCGGGCACGTCGGCGGCCAGCGAGCCGAGCACGCCGAGCACCGGGACGCCGCCGAAGTTCGTCGGCCCGCCGGAGCGGACCGGCAGCACGCCCCAGACCTGCAGGAGCACCAGCTGCCAGCCGACCGCGACCGCCACCGGCACGGCCAGCCAGGCCAGCGCGCGGACGTCCCGCCGGGTCGTCACCAGCGCGCCCCCGGCCGGACCCGGCGCCGGCCCCGCCGGCCCGCCCGGCCCGGCCCGCTCCGCCGGAGGCGCCAGCACCCGCCACAGCTCCGCGACCGCCAGTCCGGCCACCACCACCAGCGAGGTCTCCCGGGCCAGCACCGCGACGGTGAGCGCGGCCGCGCACGGCGCCCACCGCCGCTCCCGGGCGTACCAGAGCCCGGCCAGCACCGCCGCCCAGGCCACCGGCTCGGTCAGGTGCCGGCCGAGGGAGATCGGCATGCCGGCCGGCAGCGCCAGCACCAGCCCCCACAGCGGGTGCCGGCCCAGCGCGGCGGCCAGCCGGGCCGCGTAGCCCGCCGCCACCGCCAGCGCGGCCACGTTGACCAGCAGCAGCGCGAGCAGCGTGGACACCCCGGGCAGCAGCCCGACCGCCCAGGCCAGCAGCGGGGTGGCGATGCGCTGGTGCCGGTACGCCGGGTTGTCCAGGGTGATCCCGTACGCGGTCGCCTCGCCGGTCCACGGGGCCAGCGCCAGCCGGTAGACGAACTGGCCGTCGTAGCCGCCGCTGTCGGTGGTGACCGGCAGCGCGTCCGGGGTGAGCGCGGGGTCGACGAACTGGGTGCTCGCCACCGCGAAGCCGCCCAGCGACGCGGCCAGCGCGAGCCGGACCAGCACGAAGCCGGCGACCAGGGCGAGCGCGACGTAGATCACAGCCCGCGCGGACGCCGGCGGGCGGAAGGGGCGCCCAGGCATCCGCGGCAGCCTAGACGACGCGGCCGGAGTGCCCCCGTTGCGTTAAGTTCGATCCCCCGGGGGCACCACGTCCCGGGTCGAACGTGGAGGAGTGGAGATGCAGGTCTGGCCCGGGTCGGCGTACCCGCTGGGCGCGACGTACGACGGGATGGGCACCAACTTCTCGCTCTTCTCCGAGGTCGCGGACGCGGTCGAGCTGTGCCTGTTCGACGACGCCGGGCGCGAGACGAAGATCCGGCTGCCGGAGGTGGACGGCTTCGTCTGGCACGGCTACCTGCCCGGCGTCGGCCCCGGCCAGCGGTACGGCTACCGCGTGCACGGCTCGTACGACCGCGGCGCCGGGCTGCGCTGCAACCCGACCAAGCTGCTGCTGGACCCGTACGCGAAGGCCATCGACGGCAAGGTGGACTGGCACCCGTCGCTGTTCTCCTACGACTTCGACTACCCGGACGACCGCAACGACGACGACTCGGCGCCGTTCCTGCCGAAGGCCGTGGTGGTCAACCCGTACTTCGACTGGGGCACCGACCGGCCGCCGGGCCGGCCGTACAACGAGACGGTCATCTACGAGGCCCACGTCAAGGGCCTGACGTTCCTGAACAAGAACGTCCCGCTGGAGATGCGCGGCACGTACGCCGGGGTGTCCCACCCGGCGATGATCGACCACCTGCGCACGCTCGGGGTGACCGCGATCGAGCTGATGCCGGTGCACCAGTTCATCCACGACCACTCGCTGCGGCAGCGGGGGCTGCGCAACTACTGGGGCTACAACACGATCGGCTTCTTCGCCCCGGACGCCGCCTACTCCTCCTCCGGCACCGCCGGGCAGCAGGTCATGGAGTTCAAGGCGATGGTGCGCGACCTGCACGAGGCCGGCATCGAGGTCATCCTCGACGTGGTCTACAACCACACCGCGGAGGGCAACCACCTCGGCCCGACGCTGTCCATGCGCGGCATCGACAACAAGGCCTACTACCGGGTCGTCGACGGCCAGCCCGAGTACTACATGGACTACACCGGCACCGGCAACACGCTGAACGTGCGGCACCCGCACACGCTGCAGCTGATCATGGACTCGCTGCGCTACTGGGTGCTGGAGATGCACGTCGACGGCTTCCGCTTCGACCTGGCCGCCACCCTGGCCCGCGAGTTCTACGACGTGGACCGGCTGAGCGCGTTCTTCGACCTGGTCCAGCAGGACCCGACGGTGTCCCAGGTCAAGCTCATCGCCGAGCCCTGGGACGTCGGGCCGGGCGGCTACCAGGTGGGCAACTTCCCGCCGCAGTGGACCGAGTGGAACGGCCAGTACCGGGACACCGTCCGCGACTTCTGGCGGGGCGAGCCGGCCACCCTGGGCGAGTTCGCGGCCCGGATCACCGGCTCCCCCGACCTGTACGAGCACTCCGGCCGGCGGCCGTTCGCGAGCATCAACTTCGTCACCGCGCACGACGGCTTCACGCTGCACGACCTGGTCTCGTACAACGAGAAGCACAACGACGCCAACGGCGAGGGCAACCGGGACGGGGAGAGCCACAACCGGTCCTGGAACTGCGGCGTCGAGGGCGACACCGACGACCTCGAGGTGCAGGAGCTGCGGGCCCAGCAGCGGCGCAACTTCCTGGCCACCCTCTTCCTGTCCCAGGGCGTGCCGATGCTGCTGCACGGCGACGAGACCGGCCGCACCCAGCGCGGCAACAACAACGGCTACTGCCAGGACAACGACATCACCTGGCTGGACTGGTCCGAGGTGGACGAGGACCTGCAGGCCTTCACCGCGCGGGTCTCGGCGCTGCGCCGGGACCACCCGGTCTTCCGGCGGCGCCGGTTCTTCGACGGCCGGCCGGTGCGCCGCCGCGGGGCCGGGGCGCCGCTGCCGGACATCGCCTGGTTCACCCCGGACGCCCGGGAGATGGCGGAGGAGGACTGGGAGGCCGGCTTCGGCAAGTCGGTCGCGGTCTTCCTCAACGGCGACGGCATCCCGGACCGCAACGCCCGCGGCGAGCGGGTCACCGACGACTCGTTCATCATGATCTTCAACGCGCACGACGGGTCGATCGACTTCACCCTGCCCGTGTCCGAGTACGGCGCCAAGTGGGAGGTCGTGCTCGACACCGCCACCCCGCAGCAGGCCGAGCCGGCGCTGGCCGCGGCGAAGAGCGCGATCACCGTCGAGGCCCGCTCGCTGGCGGTGCTGCGCCGGGTCGCCACCTGATGGTCGGCGGAGTGGTCCCCCGCAGCACGTACCGGGTGCAGGTGGCCCCGGACTTCGACCTGACCGCCGCCGCCGGGATCGTCGACTACCTGGCCGCGCTCGGCGTCAGCCACCTCTACACGGCGCCGCTGCTGGCCGCGGCGCCCGGCTCCACGCACGGGTACGACGTGGTCGACCACCGGCGGGCCGACCCGCGCCGGGGCGGCGAGGCCGGCCGGCAGGCGCTGGCCGCCGCGCTGCGCGCGCACGGCCTCGGGCTGGTCGTCGACCTGGTGCCCAACCACGCCGGCGTCGCCGCGCCGGCGGAGAACCCGGCCTGGTGGGACGTGCTCAAGCTGGGCCCCCAGTCGGTGTACGGGCGCTGGTTCGACATCGACTGGTCCCGCGGGCGGCTGCTGCTGCCGGTGCTGGCCGACTCCCCCACCGCGCTGGACGACCTGCGGCTGGTCGGCGGCGAGCTGCACTACTTCGACAAGCGCTACCCGCTGGCGCCGGGCACCGAGGCGCTCGGCGACCCGAGGAAGGCGCACGACTCCCAGCACTACGAGCTGGTGTCCTGGCGGCGCGGCGCGGCCGAGCACAACTACCGCCGGTTCTTCGCGATCAGCGAGCTGGCCGCGCTGCGGGTCGAGGACGAGGCGGTCTTCGACGCCACCCACGCCGAGGTGCTGCGCTGGGTCGCCGCCGGCGACGTGGACGGGCTGCGGATCGACCACCCGGACGGGCTGACCGACCCGGCCGGCTACCTCGAGCGGCTGGCGGCCCGGGCCCCCGGGGCCTGGGTCGTGGTGGAGAAGATCCTGGAGCCCGGCGAGGAGCTGCCGGCCTGGCCGGTCGCCGGCACCACCGGCTACGACGCGCTGGCCGAGGTGGACGGGGTGCTGGTCGACCCGGCCGGCGAGGGCCGCGTTCACCGCGCTGGACACCGAGCTGACCGGGATCGAGACGTCCTGGCCGGACCTGGTGCACGACTGCAAGCTGGACATCGCCACCGGGATGCTGCGCGCCGAGGTGCGCCGGCTGGCCGTGCTGGCGCGGGAGGTGCCCGACGCCGAGGAGGCGCTGGCCGAGCTGCTGGCCTGCTTCCCGGTCTACCGGTCCTACCTGCCCGACGGCGCCGAGCACCTGGCCGCGGCGGTGGACGGGGCCACCGCCCGGCGGCCGGACCTCGCCGGTCAGCTGGCCGCGCTGGCCGACCGGCTGGCCGACCCGGACGACCCGCTGGCGGTGCGCTTCCAGCAGACCTCCGGCGCGGTGATGGCCAAGGGCGTGGAGGACACCGCGTACTACCGGTGGACCCGGTTCGTCGGGCTGAACGAGGTGGGCGGGGACCCGGACCGGTTCGGGCTGCCGCTGCCGGAGTTCCACCAGGCGCTGGCCCGCCGGCAGGAGCGGCACCCGGCCGGGATGACCACGCTGTCCACCCACGACACCAAGCGGTCCGGCGACGTCCGGGCCCGGCTGGCCGTGCTGGCCGAGCTGCCGGCGGAGTGGGCCGACGCGGTGCGCCGCTGGTCGGCGGCCGCCCCGCCGCCGGACGGCGCGCTCGGGCACCTGCTCTGGCAGACCGCGGTCGGGGCGTGGCCGCTGCCGGCCGACCGGCTGCACGCGTACCTGGAGAAGGCGATGCGGGAGGCGCGCACCCGCACCGGCTGGAGCGACCCGGACGAGGCCTTCGAGGCGGCCGTGCACGCGGTCGCGGACGCGGCGCTCGGGCCGCTGGCCGCCGACATCGCGGGCTTCGCGGCCCGGATCGAGCCGTACGGCTGGTCGAACGCGCTGACCGCGGCGCTGGTGCAGCTGACCATGCCGGGCGTGCCGGACACGTACCAGGGCTCCGAGCTGTGGGACCTGTCGCTGGTCGACCCGGACAACCGGCGGCCGGTCGACTACGCGGCCCGGCGCGACCTGCTGGCCCGGCTCGACGCGGGCTGGCAGCCGCCGGTCGCCGCGGACGGCGCCGCCAAGCTGCTGGTGGTGTCGCGGGCGCTGCGGCTGCGCGGGTCGGTGACCCTGGACGGGTACGAGCCGCTGCTGGCCACCGGGGCGGCCGCCGAGCACGTGGTCGCCTTCGCCCGCGGCGACGCGGTGACGGTGGGCACCCGGCTGCCGGTCCGGCTGGGCCGGGACGGCGGCTGGCGGGACACCACCGTCCCGCTCCCGGCCGGGTCCTGGACCGACGTGCTGACCGGGCGGCCGGCGTCGGGGTCGGTCGGCTCGCTGCTGGACACCTACCCGGTCGCGCTGCTGACCCGGGCCTGAGCTCAGTTCGGCGGGGCCAGCCGCTTCTTCAGCGCGCGGACATCGAGCTCCGGGGTCGGGTAGCGCGGGTCCAGCTCGCGCAGGGTCTCCAGCAGCAGCGTGCCGACGGCCCAGTTGCGATACCACTTGCGGTCGGCCGGCACCGCGTACCAGGGCGCCTCCGGGCTGGAGCACCGCTCCAGCGCGGTCCGGTACGCCTCCTGGTAGTCGGTCCAGCGGGCCCGCTCGGCCAGGTCGCCCTCGTTGAACTTCCAGTGCTTGGCCGGGTCGTCCAGCCGGGCCAGCAGCCGCTCCCGCTGCTCGTCGTACGACAGGTGCAGGAAGCACTTGACCACCGCGACGCCGTCGGCGACCAGCTGCCGCTCGAACCGGGCGATGTCCGCGTACCGGCGCTCGATCGTCTCCGCCGGGGCCAGCTGGTGCACCCGGGCGATCAGCACGTCCTCGTAGTGGGACCGGTCGAAGATGCCGATCATCCCGGGTCGGGGCACCGCCCGGCGGATCCGCCACAGGAAGTGGTGCCGCAGCTCGGCCGGCGTCGGCTTCTTGAACGAGCTGATCTGCACGCCCTGCGGGTTGACCAGCCCGATGACGTGCTCGATCACGCCGCCCTTGCCGGAGGTGTCCATGCCCTGCAGCACCACCAGCACCCGGGCCGGCGCCCCGGTGGTGGCCTGCGCGTACAGCGCCTCCTGGAGCGCGGCCAGCGGGCCGCCCTGCTGCTCCATCGCGGTCTTGGTCGCGGACTTGCCGCCGGGCGCCAGCGGGGTGGCCCGCGGGTCCAGCGCGGCCAGGTCGACCGGCTCCCCCGGCGCGATCCGCAGCCGGTCCCGCAACGATGCCGCCATGGTGCCCCCTGCCGTCCGGCCCGCCCGCCCTGGTCGGGAGACTAGCGGCGCGAACGGGTAGAGCATCCGAACACGGCCGATCGGCCGAGCCGAGGGGAGACCGGATGACGACGTTCGAGGTGTGGGCACCGGACCAGCGGCGGGTCCGGCTGCGCGCGCTCGACGCGGACCACGAGATGACGCCGACCGAGGACGGCATGTGGCGGGTCACCGTCGGCGACGCCGGCCCGGGCACCGACTACGCCTTCCTGCTCGGCGACGACGACACCCCGCTGCCCGATCCCCGGTCCCGCTGGCAGCCCGCCGGCGTGCACGGCCCGAGCCGGCTGCACGACCCGCAGGCGTACGAGTGGAAGGACGAGGCCTGGACCGGCCGGCAGCTGGCCGGGTCGGTGCTCTACGAGCTGCACATCGGCACCTTCACCCCGGAGGGCACGTTCGCGGCCGCGGTGGACCGGCTCGACCACCTGGCCGCGCTCGGCGTCGACCTGGTCGAGGTGATGCCGGTCAACGCGGTCAACGGCGAGTGGAACTGGGGCTACGACGGCGTCGCCTGGTACGCGGTGCACGAGCCGTACGGCGGGCCGGACGGCTTCAAGCACTTCGTGGACGCCTGCCACCAGCGCGGCATCGGCGTGGTGCTGGACGTGGTCTACAACCACCTCGGCCCGTCCGGGGCGTACCTGCCGCGCTTCGGGCCGTACTTCAAGGACGGCCGCAACACCTGGGGCGAGCTGCTCAACCTGGACGGCCCGCGGTCGGCCCGGGTGCGCCGCCACATCCTGGACAACGCGCTGATGTGGCTGCACGAGTTCCACGTGGACGGGCTGCGGCTGGACGCCGTGCACGCGCTGGTCGACCTCGGCGCGGTGCACCTGCTGGAGGAGCTGGCCGCCGAGGTGGACGCGCTGTCCGCGCACGTGCGCCGGCCCCTCACGCTGATCGCCGAGTCCGACCAGAACGACCCGCGGCTGGTCCGCTCCCGCGACGCCGGCGGGCACGGGCTGACCGCGCAGTGGGACGACGACGTGCACCACTCGCTGCACGCGCTGCTCACCGACGAGCGCGAGGGCTACTACGCCGACTTCGGCTCGCTGGCCACGCTCGCGCGGGCGTTCACCGGGGCGTTCGTGCACGCCGGCTCGTTCTCGTCCTTCCGGGGGCGGCCGCACGGGCGGCCGGTGGACAGCGGGGTGACCCCGGCGTACCGGTTCGTCGCCTTCCTGCAGGACCACGACCAGGTCGGCAACCGGGCGGTCGGCGACCGGATCTCGGCCACCCTGTCCCCCGCGCTGCTGCGGGTCGCGGCCGGGCTGCTGCTCACCGCGCCGTTCACGCCGATGCTCTGGATGGGCGAGGAGTGGGGCGCGACCACGCCGTGGCAGTTCTTCACCTCGCACCCGGAGCCGGAGCTCGGCGCGGCCGTCGCCCGGGGGCGGCGCGAGGAGTTCGCCAGCCACGGCTGGGAGTCCGATGTGGACGTGCCCGACCCGCAGGACCCGGCCACGTTCGAGCGGTCCAAGCTGGACTGGTCCGAGGTGGACGGTGAGCGGCAGGCCGAGCTGCTGGAGTGGTACCGCCGGCTGATCGGGCTGCGCCGGGCCCGGCCCGAGCTGACCGACCCGTGGCTGCCCGGCGTGCGGGTGGCGTACGACGAGGACGCGCGCTGGCTGGTGGTCACCCGCGGCGGGCTGCGGGTGGCGGTGAACCTGGCCGGCGAGCGGCAGCCGGTGCCGCTGGACGGGACCCCGATGGGCGTGCTGGCGGCGTCGGTGCCCGGCTTCGTCTACCGGGCCGGCTGGATCGAGCTGGAGCCGGAGTCGCTGGCCGTGGTCGAGCTGGCGCGCGCCACCAGCTGAGGGGGGACTGCTCAGCGGAGGGTGAGCGGCGGCATGGTGAGCGGGCCGGCGGGCGGGAGGCCGAGCCGGGCCGCGACGCCGGCCAGCGACCCCCAGCCGGCCCACAGGGCGGTCGCGGCGGCGGTCCGGTCCTCGCTGGACTTCGGCGGGGTCAGCCGGTCGGCCGGGCGCAGCGGCGGCCACCGGCGCAGCTCGGCGTCCTCGGGCAGGCCGGCCCGCTGCCGGGCCAGCGCGGCGGCCCGGTCCAGGCCGCCCAGCTCGTCCACCAGCCCGCGCTCGTGCGCGTCCGCGCCGGTCCACACGCGACCGCGGGCCAGCTCGTGCGCCCGCTCCCGGCTGATCACCCGGGACTCGGCCACCTTGCCGACGAAGTCCGCGTACACCCGGTCCAGCCACTCCTCCAGCCGCCGCCACTGCTCGTCGTCGAAGCCGACCCGGGGCGAGAACATCCGCGCCTGCCGGCCCGCGGTCACCGCGTCGGTGCCGATGCCGAGCCGCTCCAGCAACCCGGCCGCGACCACCTTGCCGCTGAAGACGCCGATCGAGCCGGTGAGCGTGCCCGGCTGGGCGACGATCGCGTCCGCGCCCATCGCCACGAAGTAGCCACCCGACGCGGCCACGTCACCCATCGACGCGACCACCGGCGTGCCGCCCGTGCGCAGCCGGGTCACCTCGCGCCAGATCACGTCGGAGGCCACGTACGACCCGCCGGGACTGTCCACACGCAACACCACCGCGCCGACCGAGTCGTCCCGGCCGGCGCTGCGCAGCGCGGCCGCGACGGTGTCCGAGCCGGCGGCGGGGCCGGGCGCCAGCGGGTTGCGCCGGCTGCGGCCGGACTGGATCGGGCCGGCGACGGTGACCTGGGCGACCACCGGGCGGCGGCGCCGGCGGAGCGCGCCGACCAGCCGGGCCGGGCCGGGCGCCTTGCGGTAGCGGGCGAGGTAGAGCAGCGTCACGTCGCCGAGCCGGCGCCGGAGGTCCGCGTACACCTCGTCGCGGTAGCCGACCCGGTCCACCAGGCCGGCCGCCGCGGCCTCCCGCGCGGACAGCGGCGCCCGGTCGATCAGCTCGCGCACCCGCTCCGGGGCGAGCCCGCGAGCCTCGGACACGCCGTCGACGACCTGCTCGGCCACGGACGCGACCAGCCGCTCGGCGGCCTCCCGGTAGGCGTCGGTGAAGCCGTGCCGGGTCAGCTGGTCGACCGCGTTCTTGTACTCGTGCCGCTGGGCCAGCTGCGGCTCCAGCCCGACCTTGTCCAAGGCGCCGCGCAGGAAGGTCGCCTCCAGCACCACGCCGGTCATCCCGAGCTCACCCGACGGCTGCAGCCACAGCTCGCCGAATCCGGTGGCCAGCAGGTACGGCACCGTGCCGGGGCCGCCCTCGCCGAAGGTCTCGGCCCAGGCCACCGCCGGCTTGCCGGTCGCCGCGAACGCTCGCACCGCCGCGCGCAGCTCCTGAGCCCGGGCCAGCGGCAGCCCGCCGCCGCCGACCCGCGCCACCAGCCCGACCACCCGGTCGTCCGCGGCCGCGTCCCGCAGCGTGTCGACCACCCCGCGCAGCGTCGGCCGGCGGCGCGCCTGCAGATAGCCGACCACGTCGGCCGGCGGCGCCTCCAGCGGCGGCTCGGTGAGGTCCAGCTCCAGCAGCACCCGGCTCCCCGTCACCTCCCCCACCCTAGTCAGCCGCGGGACGGGGGCCGGCCCGCGCCGGCGGCGAGGACCGGTGCGCGGCGCTCCCGGGCGTCCTCGGTCACCGGGCCACGGTCCCGTACTATGACGACTGTCATAGTACGGAGGTGGGGATGGCGGAGCGGGGCGCGCGGGAGCGGGTCGTGTACAGCTGCGCGCAGCTGGTGCGGGAGCAGGGGGTGACCGGGACCGGCGTGCGCGAGGTGGTGGCGCGGGCGGCGGCGCCGCGGGGGTCGCTGCAGCACTACTTCCCCGGCGGCAAGGACCAGATCGTCCGCGAGGCGCTCGGCTGGAGCGCGCAGTTCGCCGCGGCCCGGGTCCGGGAGTACGTGGACGGCGCGGCCGAGCCCAGCCCCGGCGGCCTGTTCGCCGCGATGGTCGGGCAGTGGCGGGCCGAGTTCCGGCAGCGGGGGTACGCGGCCGGCTGTCCCCTGGTGGCCGCCGCGGCCGACGTGGCGGCGTCGAACGACGCGCTCCGGGAGACGATCCGGGACGGTTTCGAGGTGTGGTTGGCGCCGGTCCGGGCAGGGCTGGTGCGGCTTGGCGTGCCGGCGGACCGGGCGGAGTCGCTGGCGCTGCTCATGGTCAGCGCGCTGGAGGGCGCCATCGTGCTCGCGCGCAGCCGGCACGACCCGGCCCCGCTGGCCGCGGTCGAAGCGGAGCTGCGCCCGCTGCTGGACGGAGCCGCCCGGTGAGGACCGTGGGCTTCCTCGGGCTGGGCGTGATGGGCCGGCCGATGGCGGCGAACCTCGCCCGCGCCGGCACCCCGCTGCTGGTCTGGAACCGGACCGCCGGGCGCAGCGGCCCGCTCGCGGCGGCCGGCGCCGAGGTGGCCGCGTCCCCCGTCGAGGTCTTCGCGCGGGCCGAGGTCGTCCTGCTCATGCTGGCCGACGAGGCCGCGACCGACGCGGTGCTCGGCCGCGGCACCCCGCGGTTCGCCAGGCAGGTCGCCGGCCGCACCGTCGTGCAGATGGGCACCATGGCCCCGGACCACTCCCGGGCGCTGGCGGCGGACGTGCGCGCGGCCGGCGGCCGCTATGCCGAGGCGCCGGTGTCCGGCTCCCGGCAGCCGGCCGAGGACGGCCAGCTGGTCGCCATGCTGGCCGGCGACGACGCGACCGTGGCCGCGGTGGCCCCGCTGCTCGGGCCGATGTGCCGGGAGGTGGTGCCGTGCGGGCCGGTGCCCGGCGCGCTGCTGATGAAGCTCGCGGTCAACCTCTTCCTCATCACCATGGTCACCGGGCTGGCCGAGGCGTTCCACTTCGCGGACCGGTACGGGCTGGACCGGGACCGCTTCCGCGCCGTGCTGGACGCCGGGCCGATGGCCAGCCCGGTGTCCCGGGGCAAGGCGGCCAAGCTGCTCGGCCGCGACTTCGCCGTGCAGGCCTCGATCGCGGACGTGCTGAAGAACAACCGGCTGATCGCCGAGGCCGCCCGGGCCGCCGCCGTCGCGTCCCCGCTGCTCGACGCCTGCCACGCGCTGTACGGCGAGACCCTGGCCCAGGGGCACGGCGGCGCGGACATGGTCGCGGTGATCCGGGCCCTCGAGGCCCGCACCGGCGGCTGAGTCACCCCCGCAGGGCCCCGGCGATCCGCCGTACGGCGTCCCGGAGCCGGTCCGGCGGGTGCGCGGCGTAGCCGAGCACGAGGCCGGGCGGCCCGGGCCGGATCCGGTGCCGGGACAGCGGGTGCACCAGCACGCCGGCCCGCCGGGCCCGCTCGGCCAGCCCGGTGTCGTCCAGCCCGGCGGCGTCCAGGTCGGCGGCCGGGAAGCTGAGCAGCAGGTGCAGCCCGGCGGCGACGCCCTCCACCCGGGCCGCCGGGAGGTGCTCGCGGACGGCGGCCAGCACGGCGTCGCGGCGGACCCGCTGCCGGGCCCGGACCGAGCGCAGGTGCCGGTCGTACTCGCCGGTGGCCAGCAGCCGGGCCAGCACCAGCTGCGGCAGCGCGGGGCTGCCCAGGTCGCTGGCGTGCTTGGCCGCGACCAGGTCGGCGTGCAGCCGCGCCGGCGGCACCAGCCAGCCCAGCCGCATCCCCGGGGCCAGCGTCTTCGAGGTGCTGCCGGTGTGCGCGACCTGGTCCGGCGCCAGCGCCTGCAGCGCGGGCACCGGCGCCCGGTCGTACCGGTGCTCGGCGTCGTAGTCGTCCTCGATCACCAGCCCGCCGCCGGCCGCCCAGCCGAGCAGGGCCCGCCGGCGCGGCGGGGCCAGCACCACCCCGGTCGGGAACTGGTGGGCCGGGGTCAGCATCGCCGCGGCCGCGCCGGTCGCGGCCAGCGCCGCCACGTCCAGGCCGAGCTCGTCGACCGGCACCGCCACCGGGGTCAGGCCCCAGTGCGCGAGCTCGTCCCGGGCGCCGCGGGAGCCCGGGTCCTCCACCGCGATCGACGTGGCCCCGCCGGCCCGCAGCGTCTGGGCCAGCAGCGCGAGCGACTGGGCCACCCCGGCCACCACCAGGATCTCGTCCGGGCCGACCCGCAGGCCGCGGGTGCGGGCCAGCCAGCCGGCCAGCTCGGTGCGCAGCCGGGCGCTGCCCCGGGGGTCGCCGTAGCCGAGGTCGGCCGCGCCGGTCGTCTCCAGCACCGCCTGCTCGGCCCGCAGCCAGGCCGCCCGCGGGAACGCGGACAGGTCCGGCACCCCCGGCGACAGGTCCAGCTCGACGCCGGCCGGCCAGGGCGCCGGCAGCAGCGCCGGAGCGGCCCGCTCCGGGCGCGCCGGGCGCGCCTCCCCGGCCAGGACCGCCGCCCGCGGCGCCACCACCGTGCCGGCGCCGTGCCGGGCGGTGACCAGTCCCTCGTCGACCAGCCGCTGGTACGCGCCGACGACCACCCCGCGGGCCAGGCCGAGGTCGCGGGCCAGCGTGCGGGTCGCCGGCAGCGGGGCGCCCGGCGGCAGCCGCCCGTCCAGCACGGCCGCCCGGACCGCGCCGGCCAGCCAGCCGGCGACCCCGCGGCGGGGGGCCTGCGCCCGGTCCAGCTGGAGGAAGTCGGAGCCGGTCACCGCACCTCCCGAGTGGTCCACGGACAACGGGCGCGAGTGGTCCTCGTACGTGGACCATCGCGGGCTCAGGATGGCATCCGTGCCCGACTCCGCGCTCGCCCCGCCCCGTGTCGCCGCCGTCCCGCCGGGTCCTGCCGGCGCCCCGCCCGCTGGGGCTGCCGTCGCCGGGGCGCTGGCGATGGTCTTCGTCGGCGGCAGCGTGGCCGTCTCCGGCCTGCTCCGCGGCGCGCCGCTGTTCACCGCCCAGGCGGTCCGGTACGCCGCCGCCTGCCTGCTGCTGGTGCTGCTGGCCCGCGCCGCCGGCCGGCCGCTGGTCCGGCCGCGCGGGGCCGAGTGGGCCTGGCTGCTCGGCGTCGCCGGCACCGGGCTGGTGCTCTTCAACGTCGCCCTGGTGCGCGGCGCGGACCACGCCGAGCCGGCCGTCCTCGGGGTGGCGGTCGCCAGCGTGCCGCTGCTGCTCGCCGTCGCCGGACCGCTGCTGGAGCGCCGCCGGCCGCGGGCCCGGGTGCTGGTCGCGGCCGCGGTCGTCACCGCCGGGGCGGTCCTGGTCCAGGGCGCCGGCCGCACCGACCTGGCCGGCGTGGGCTGGGCCGCGGTCGTGCTGGCCTGCGAGGCGGCGTTCACCCTGCTGGCGGTGCCGGTGCTGCGCCGGCACGGCCCGTGGGGCGTGTCCGTGCACACCACCTGGATCGCCGCGGTCCTCTTCGGCGCGCTCGGCGTGACCCGGGAGGGCGGGGCGGGGCTGTCCGGTCCGGCGCTGCTCGCGGTCGGCTACCTCGCCGTCGCGGTCACCGCGGTCGCCTTCGTGCTCTGGTACTCCTGCGTGGCCCGGCTCGGCGCCGGCGCCGCCGGGCTGCTCACCGGCGTGGCCCCGGTCGCCGCGGCGGCCACCGGGGTCGCGCTCGGCGGGCCGGTGCCCGGCCCGCTGGTCTGGGTCGGCATCGCCGTGGTCGCCGCCGGCCTGGCCCTCGGCCTGCCCGCCCGGCCCCGCCGCCCGGGTGAGCGCCGGCCGGGTCAGCGCCGCCGGGTCAGCGCGGGTCGGTGACGCGGGCCAGGAAGTAGAGCGCGCCGGTCGGCCGGTGCCGGACCAGCAGCAGGAACGGCCGGTCCACCCGGACCGGCACCGGCCGCGGCGGGGTGAGCACCGCGGACAGCCGGGTCATCATGACCGCGGTCGCGGCGGCGCCCTCCAGGCCGGCCTCGTCCAGGGTGAGCACCGCCTTGTGCACGACCGCGTCCACGGTCAGCGGCTCCTCGCCGTCGGTCACGCCGGACAGGTCGGCGTCCGGGGTGAACAGCAGCCGCACGCCGAGGTCGGCCAGCGGCTCGGCCAGCGACGCCTGCCCGCGGACCTTGACCCGGGGCAGCTCCAGCGCCACCTCGGTCGGCCTGGTCGCGGCCAGCAGCGCCTCCAGGGTCGGCACGTCCAGCGTCGCCGAGTCGAGGTCGCCGTCCGGCAGCAGCACGTCGGCGAGCACGCCGTCGCCGGCCGGGATCGACACCGCCTGCCAGCCGTCCCGGGCCGCGTACGGGAGCTGGCGGGTGGTCCGCATGGTCGGCACCTCGACCGTGCCGCCCGGGGCCCGGAACGGCCGCGGCCGGGTCTCCGCCCGCTCGAACGGCTTGGTCCAGGACGCCCGCAGCCACAGCGCGTTCACGATCACCGCGCCGGTGTCTCGGCTGACCGCGCCGCCGTCGAGCAGGTCGGGGATCAGCCCGCGGGTGCTGCGCTCGACGTCGGCGTTGATCTCCTGCCGGGCCGCCTCGGCCGCGCCGCGGAAGTCGGCGCCGCGGGCGGAGCCGCCGGGCCAGGACTTGACCAGGTCCCGGTACGCCGGGGACAGCGGCAGGGTCAGGTCGGTCCACAGCGTGTTGGCCACGGCCAGGGCGGCCTGCGGGCCCTGCCCACCGCCGGCGGCGGCCGCCGCGCCGAGGCTCGCGCCGGCGGCGAGCGCGGCGGCCAGCGCGTCCAGGTCGCCGTCCGGGGTGAGCAGCGCGGCCAGCTCGTCCCGGGTGCGGCCGCGGGCGCCCGCGGCGGTGAGCCCGAGGGCGGCGGCCACCGAGAACGGCGACCAGGCGAAGCCGGCCGGGCGGCCGGCGGCCACCCGGGCGTGCAGGGCGAGCGCGAAGCGCAGATCCGGGGCGGTCACCCGCCCCACTCTGCCAGGACCGGCAACCTGCCGCCGGAGGCAACTCTGCGGCCGGCTCGTACGTCTTCGATGCATGGGGTGAGCGGGCCGGCCGGCGCTCGGAGTCCCGGTCGGCGGCAGCGCGCCGGCCGGGGCCCCGTCCGGCGCCGTGGTGGGATGCCGGGGTGCACCAGCTGCTGCCGACCCCGTCGGGCGAGCTCAGTGACGACGACCTGCTGGCCGCGTACGCACCGCCGGCCGGGCCCGGGCCGCACGTCCGGGTCAACTTCGTGGCCAGCGCGGACGGCGCGGCCTGGCTGGACGGCCGGTCCGGCGGGCTGTCCTCCCCGGCCGACAAGCGGGTCTTCGGGCTGCTGCGCGACCTGGCCGACGTGGTGCTGGTCGGCGCGGGCACCATCCGCGCCGAGGGCTACTCGTACCCGGCCTTCGGCCCGCAGCGCCGCGCCCGCCGCCGGGCCCTCGGGCTGGCCGAGCTGCCCACCTTCGCGGTGGTGTCCGGCGCTCTCGACCTCGACCCCACCTCGGGACTGTTCGTCGGCGCCCCGGTCCGCACCGTCGTGCTGACCGGCGCGGCCGCGCCCCCGGACCGGCGGTCCGCGCTGGCCGAGGTCGCGGACGTGGTCACCGCCGGCGCGGAGCACGTCGACCTCGGCCGGGCGGTCGAGGAGCTGGCCGGCCGCGGGCTGACCCGGATCCTGTCCGAGGGCGGCCCGGCCCTGCTCGGCGGGCTGGTCGCCGCCGGCCGGCTGGACGAGCTCTGCCTGACCGTGTCGCCGCTGCTGGCCGGCCCCGGCCCCGGCCGCATCGTGGCCGGCGCCGGCCATCCCCCGGTCACCCTCACTCTTCTCCGGCTGCTCTGTGAGGGCGGCTCACTGTTCACCCGCTACGCCGTCGACCGACCGTCCGAGGGAGACTGACGCCGTGGACCTGCCCGTGATGCCGCCGGTGGCGCCGATGCTCGCCAAGTCCGTGAAGGAGGTCCCGGCCGGTCCGGGCTACCTCTACGAGCCGAAGTGGGACGGCTTCCGCTGCATCGTCTTCCGGGACGGCGACGAGGTGGAGCTGGGCAGCCGCAACGAGCGGCCGATGACCCGCTACTTCCCCGAGGTGGTGGCGGCGGTCAAGGCCCAGCTGCCGGAGCGCTGCGTGGTCGACGGCGAGATCGTCATCGCCACCGGCGACCGGCTCGACTTCGAGGCGCTGCTGCAGCGGATCCATCCGGCGGACTCCCGGGTCCGGCTGCTGGCCGAGCAGACCCCGGCCAGCCTGGTCGCCTTCGACCTGCTCGCGCTCGGCGACGAGTCGCTGCTGGAGACCCCGCTGGGCGAGCGGCGCCGCCGGCTGGACGAGGTGCTGGCCGGGACGGAGCCGCCGGTGCACCGCACCTCGGTGACCGACGACCCGGCGGTGGCCCGGGAGTGGTTCGACACGTTCGAGGGCGCCGGCCTGGACGGCATCGTGGCCAAGCCGGTCGACGGGCCGTACGAGCCGGACCGGCGGGTGCTGCTCAAGATCAAGCACGAGCGGACCGCGGACTGCGTGGTCGCCGGCTTCCGCTGGCACAAGACCAGCACCCCGGAGAAGCCGCTGCTCGGCTCCCTGCTGCTCGGGCTCTTCAACGACGAGGGGGCCCTGCAGCACGTCGGCGTGGTCGCCAGCTTCCCGATGGCCCGCCGGGCCGAGCTGGTCGAGGAGCTGGCGCCGTGGCGGGAGGGCGCGCTGGAGGGCCACCCGTGGCGGGACTGGGCCGAGGCTGCTCCATTCCTCCGGAGGGGGCTGCAGGCCGAGGCCGGATGCCCGGCGCCCAGTCCCGGTGGAACGCCAAGAAGGACCTGTCCTGGCAGCCGCTGCGCGCGGACCGGGTGGTCGAGGTGCGCTACGACCACATGGAGGGCACCCGGTTCCGGCACACCACCCAGTTCGTCCGGTGGCGGGACGACCGGGAGCCGCGCTCCTGCACGTACGAGCAGCTGGAGGTGCCGGTCAGCTACGACCTGGCATCGCTGTTGAGCTGAGCGACCCGGCCCGTGGGCCGGCTGCGGCAGAGCCGGTACCGTCTGCGGATGCGCCGCATCCGTGGCCTCCCGGTGCTGCTGGCGACCGCCCTCGCGCTGGCCGGCTGCACGACCACCGCCGGCAACGGGCGGTACGGCGGCGACCCGATCCCCGGCGCGCCGGCGCCGAGCAAGGCCGCCCCGGTGGCGCCGACCATCTCGCCGCTGGCCTTCGACGACTGCACCTCCGGCATCGCGCCGCAGCTGCGCGGCCAGCCGGGCGGGGACCGGCCGCTGACGTTCTTCTGCGGCCGGCTGCGGGTGCCGCTGGACTACCGGGCGCCGGCCACCAAGGCGATCGAGCTGTTCATCGTGCGGGTGCGGCTGGCCGGCCAGCAGAAGCGGATCGGCTCGCTGGTGGTCAACCCCGGCGGTCCGGGCGGCTCCGGGGTGGACGCCGCGGTCGGGCTGTCGCTGACGCTGCCGACCGACGTGCTGCGCCGCTTCGACGTGGTCGGCTTCGACCCGCGCGGGGTCGGCCTGTCCGCGCCGGTCGAGTGCATCCCGCCCTCGCTCAAGGACCGGGCGATCGCGCTCGACCCGGACGCCCGCACCGAGGCCCAGTACCGGGAGCAGGTGCAGGTGGCCAAGGACATCTCCGGCGCCTGCGAGCGCAAGTACGGCGGGGAGCTGCAGCACTACAACACCGAGGAGACGGCCCGGGACATGGACCTGGTCCGGCAGGCGGTCGGCGACTCGAAGCTGACCTACCTCGGCTACTCGTACGGGACCCGGCTCGGCGCGGTCTACGCGCAGCTGTTCCCGAAGCGGGTGCGCGCGCTGGTGCTGGACGGCGCGGTCGACCCGAAGGCGAGCGAGGCGACGTCCGCGGAGGCGCAGGCGAAGGGCTTCGAGCGGGCGTTCGACCAGTTCGCCGCGAACTGCAAGGCCCGCGGCGCGACCTGCCTGATCGGGCCGGACCCGCGGGCGGCGATGGTCCGGGCGCTGGCCCGGGCCCGGCAGGCGCCGATCCCGTCCGGGCGGACCGACCCGCGCAAGGCGACCGCCGGGCACGTGCTGCTGGCCGCGATCTCCGCGCTGTACGACGAGGACGACTGGCCGCAGCTGGAGTCGGCCATCGCGGAGGCCAACAGCGGCACCGCCGGCGGCGTCTTCGACCTCGTCGACCGGTACGCGCAGCGGGACGAGAAGGGCGAGTACACCAACCTGCTGGACGCGAACACGGCGATCAACTGCACGGACACCAAGGAGAAGGTGCCGGAGGCGACCGTGCGCCGGGCGCTGACCTCGTGGCGGGCGAAGTACCCGCTGTTCGGCACCGCGCTCGCGCTCGGCCTGATCGGCTGCCAGCAGTGGAGCACGCCGCGGCAGCCGCTGCCGGCGGTGCGCGCGGCCGGCGCTCCCCCGCTGCTGGTGATCGGGACGGTCAACGACCCGGCCACGCCGTACGCGTCGGCGCAGGTGCTGGCGAAGACGCTGGCCACCGGCCGGCTGCTGACCTGGCGCGGCGAGGGGCACACCGCGTACCCGAAGACCCGGTGCGTGACCGCGGCGGTGAACACCTACCTGGTCTCGCTCAAGGTGCCGAAGTCGGGCGCCACCTGCAGCGCCACCGGCTGACCCACCGACTGAGCCCGGCGGCCGGGCCGGGCCGACCCGACCCCGGGTGGAGGCGGCGGCTCCCCCCGCGGGCCGATGCGGCCCGCCGCCGGGCCGACCTAGGCTCGGGCGGTGCGCGCGCCGAGCTGGACCGCCCGCGACGACGGCTGGTTCGCCGGGGTCGCGGCGGCCGCCGCGGCGCTGGTCGGCGTGCTGGCCGCGGCCGGCGCCGGCAGCGCGGCGGCCGGGCTGGAGGTGGCCGCGCTGGCCGCGGTCAGCGTCGCCGGCTACCTCACCTACCGGTGGCACCGGCTGCCGACCGCGGTGCTGGTGGCGTGGACGTACGCGCCGCCGATCGTGCTGGCGCTGCGGGAGCGCAGCGAGGGCACGTACTTCCTGCTCGTCATCGCGCCCTGCTTCATCGCCCTGGTCGAGCCGGACCGGCGGGTCCGGCTGGCGGCCGGGCTGCTCGCGGTCGCCACCCCGGCCGCGGTCGAGCTGGCGGTCCGGCCGGACTGGGGCTGGCCGTTCTGGTGCGGCGGGATCCTGTTCGGCTGGCTGTCGGCCGAGCAGACCCGTCGCTTCCGGGCGCTGGTGGCCGAGCTGACCGCCACCCGGGAGCGGCTGGCCGAGCAGGCGGTGCAGCTGGAGCGCCGGCGCATCGCCGGCGACCTGCACGACCTGGTCGGCCACTCGCTCGGGGTGCTGCTGCTGCACGTCACCGGCGCCCGGCGGCGGCTGCGGGACGACCCGGCCGGGGCCGAGGAGGCGCTGCGGCAGGCGGAGGCGATCGGCCGGGCCGGGCTCGCCGAGGTGCGCCGCGGGGTGGCCGCGCTGCGGGCCGAGCCGGGCGCCGCGCTGGCGCCGGTGCCGACCGCGGCGGACGTCCCGGAGCTGGTGTCGTGGACCGCCGGGCCGGTGCGGCTGGCGGTGACCGGCGACCTGGCCGCGGTCGAGCCGGTGACCGGGCTGGCCGTCTACCGGGTGGTGCAGGAGTCGCTGGCCAACGCGGCCCGGCACGCGCCCGGCGCGGAGATCGGGGTCGAGCTGGCGGTCCGGCCGGACGCGGTCGAGGTGGTGGTCCGCGACCGCGGCGGGCCCGCGGCCGCGCCGGCCGGCCGGCATCGGGCCGGCCGGGGCCGGGCTGGTGGGGGTCGGGGTCGGGCTGGTCGGCATGCGGGAGCGGGTGGAGGCGCTCGGCGGCCGGCTGGCCGCCGGACCGGACGGTCCCGGGTGGACGGTCCGGGCGCTGCTCCCCCGCGTCCCGGCCGGGGAGGTGGCGGGGTGATCCGGGTGGTGCTGGTGGACGACCAGCCGCTGGTCCGGGCCGGCCTGCGCTGGGTGCTGGCCGAGCGGGACGGCTTCGTCGTGGTCGCGGAGTGCGCCGACGGCGCCGAGGCGCTGGCCGCGGTGGCGGCGGAGGCGCCGGCGCCGGCGGCGCCGACGTGGTGCTCATGGACGTCCGGATGCGCGGCATGGACGGCATCGAGGCGACCCGCCGGCTGCGGGACGCGGGCGGGCCGCCGGTGCTCGTGCTGACCACGTTCGACGAGGACGAGGTGCTGTGGGGGGCGATCGAGGCCGGCGCGGCCGGCTTCGTGCTCAAGGAGGCGTCCGCGGAGGACCTCATCGCGGCCACCCGGGCGGTCGCCGGCGGCGGCGCCTGGCTGGACCCGGCGGTCATCCCGCGGGTGCTGGAGGTGACCCGCCGGCAGGCGCTGCCCCGGCACCGCGCCGCCGCCCGCGCGGACGCGCTCACCGAGCGGGAGCTCGACGTGCTCCGGCAGCTGGCCACCGGCGCGTCCAACACCGAGATCGCCGCCACCCTGGTGGTCAGCGAGGCCACCGTGAAGACCCACGTCGGCAGCATCTTCGCCAAGCTCGGCGTGCGGGACCGGGCCGCCGCGATCGTGTACGCGTACCGGCACGGCCTGTCCTCCCCCTGACGGTGGACCCCGCGGACCCTCCCCCGCTCCGATGTGGAGACCCGCCCGGTGCGGCGACGCTGGGGCCCGTCGGCGGGGCGGTCCCGCCGGGAGCGGAGGCGGGCGATGGGCACCGCGGTGGTGGAGGTACGGGGGCTGCGCAAGCGGTACGGCGACCGGACCGTGGTCGACGGGGTCGACCTGGACGTGGCCGAGGGCGAGATCGTCGGCCTGCTCGGCGCCAACGGCGCCGGCAAGACCACGACGGTGGAGTGCCTGCAGGGCCTGCGCCGGGCCGACGGCGGCTCGATCCGGGTGCTGGGGCTGGACCCGGCCGTCGACGGCCCGCGGCTGCGGACGCTGGTCGGCAGCCAGCAGCAGGACTCGGCGCTGCCGGACCGGCTGCGGGTCGGCGAGGCGGTGGCGTTGTTCCGCGGGCCCCGGGCGGCGCCGGTGGACGGGCTGCTGGCCGCCTTCGGGCTGGCCGCGCACCGGCGCACCGCCTTCGGCGCGCTGTCCGGCGGGCAGCGGCAGCGGCTCTTCCTGGTGCTCGCCCTGCTCAACCGGCCGCACCTGGTGGTGCTGGACGAGCTGACCCAGGGACTGGACCCGGCGGCCCGCCGGGACGTCTGGGACGCGGTCCGGGCGCTGCGGGACGGCGGCACCACGGTGCTGCTGGTCACCCACTACATGGACGAGGCGGAGGCGCTCTGCGACCGGGTGGTGGTGCTGCGGGACGGCCGGGTGGTGGCCGCCGGCCCGCCGGCCGAGCTGGTGGACCGGCACGCGCCGTGGGCGACCGTCCGGTTCGGCTGGCCGGCCGAGGTGGACGGTCCGGACTGGACGGCGCTGCCCGGCGTGCGCGACGCCCGGCGCACCGGCGGGACCGTCGAGCTGCACGGCGACCGCGGCATGGTCGCCCACGTCGGCGCCGAGCTGGTCCGGGCCGGCCGGGTGCCGACGGACCTCGCCGTGCTGATGCCCGACCTGGAGGCCGCGCTGGTGACCCTGCTGACGACGGGAGCGGACCGATGACCGCGCTGGACACCCGACCGACCACCGGCGGCCGGGCCGGCGCGACCCGGTCGGCCGCGACCGTCGCCCGGCTCGTCCGGACCGAGCTGCGGCTGGTGCTGCGCGAGCCGCTGGTGCTCGCCTTCGTCTTCGCCTTCCCGGTGGTGACCGTGCTGGTCATCGCCGGCTCGTTCGCCGCCGAGGACGCCCCCGACTTCGGCGGGGTCGACCCGGCCCACTGGTACGTCGCGTCGTACCTGTCGGTGGTGATCGCGGCGATCGGGCTGGTGATGGTGCCGGTGCACGTGGCCGCGTACCGGGAGCGCGGGGTGCTGCGCCGCTTCACCGCGGCCGGCTTCCCGAGCTGGTCCTTCGCCGCCGCCACCCTCGCCGTCGGCGTCGCGCTGACCGCCGTCGGGGCCGCGGTCATGCTCGCCGTCGCCGCCCCGGTGTACGGGCTGCCGCCGGTGCACGACCCGGCCCGGACGGTGCTGGCCGCGCTGGTCGGCGCGCTCGCCTTCACCAGCATCGGGCTGCTGATCGGCTCGCTGGTGCCGAACGCGCGGGCCGCGCAGGGACTGGGCCTGCTCGCCTTCTTCCCGTCCTTCCTGCTCGGCGGCGGCGGCCCGCCGCCCAGCGTGATGGGCGACGGGATGCGGCGGGTGGCCGAGGCGCTCCCGCTGACCCACGTCCTGGAGTCGGTCCGGGACCCGTGGCTGGGCCTCGGCACCGGCACCGGCCACCTGCTGGTCGTGCTGGCTTCCTGGTCGCCTCCGCGCTCGGCTGGTGGCGCGCGGTCCGGCTGTGAGAGGCGGCGCAGCCGCGGTGAAGCCGCGCGTCGCCGCCGACAGCCTTGGTGACCAGTGTCGGTCGACCGTCGACGACGCTAGGGTGCTACGACCGACTCAGCCGATGTGCGTGCGACGCGAAGCCACCGTGGGCAGGGTGTGACCGTGAAGGCAGAGGCACGGATCGCCATGATGGTGTCCAGCCCCAAGTGGTCACCGCTGAGGGACAAAATAGAACCTCACCTGGTGGATCGTCTGCTCCTGAGAAGAGAGCGATATGACAACCCAGTCCAGTTAGAGCGTCCTGATCTACGGGTTTGGGGTGCTCTTCGTGATATTGAACGCGTTCTGGTTGGGCCCCAGGCTTTCGGTCGGCAAGCTGGTGGCAGAGGCCAGCGCCGAGACTCTGCCGCAGCCCGCGGCGGCCGTAGGCCCGCCCGCCGGCGGCCGAGGCGAGCAGCTGGGCGCCGCCCGCGGCGAGGTCGATCGCGCCGGTGACGAAGTCGGCGTGCAGATGAGTGTCGGCCGCGTATGCGACGGCCCAGCCGCGCGCCCGGGCGGCGGCGCGCACCGCCCGCAGGTCGCGGCTGGCGTCGACGACCAGCGCCCGGCCGGTCGCCGAGCCCGACCATCCAGGTGGTGTTGCCCAGGCCCTCGTCGACGATCGGGACGAGTTCCGGCGCCATCAGCCCTCCTCGTTCAAGGGACGCTTGACCGAGGGCCCGGTGCGCGTACGCCGTCAAGCGAACGCTTGAACGGGGAGGTGGGCATGGCTCAGCCGCGCGCGAAGGACGCGCTCTACGACGCGCTCGCGTCGGTAGGCAAGGCGCTTGGCAACGGCCGGCGCGCCGAGCTGGTCGACGTGCTCCCCCAGGGCGAGCGCAGTGTGGAGGAGCTCGCCCGCGAGATCGCCCAGACCGTCGCCAACACCAGTCAGCATCTGCAGTTCCTGCTGCGCGCGGGGCTGGTCCGCACCCGCCGGGACGGTCCGCGGGTCTACTACTCTCTGGCCGGCGACGCCGTCGGCGCGCTGTGGCGGGCGATGCGGCAGGTTGCCGGCCAGCACGTGACCCGGATCGACGAGCTCGCCGTGGCCTACCTCGGCGACCGTTCGGAGCTGGCTGCGATCGGCCGCGAGGAGCTGCTCGACCGAATGCGCCACGGCGAGGTCATCGTTGTCGATGTCCGGCCACCGGCCGAGTACGCCGCCGGGCGCCTCCCCGGCGCGGTCAATGTCCCGCCCGACGAGCTCAAGGCCCGGCTCCGCGAGCTGCCCGCCGGCCAGCCTGTCGTCGCCTACTGCCGCGGCCCGCTGTGCGCCTTCGCCGACACCGCCGTCCGCGCGCTCACCGCGGCCGGCCGGCCCGCGCTCCGGCTGGAAGACGGGCTCCCCGAGTGGGCCGCCGCGGGCCTGCCAGTCGTCCGCGCGTCGGCCTAGTCCGACCGCCGCCGCGGCCGCGGCTGACCGACAGATCCACTACGACGAGACTGCGGTGCCGCGGCCGGGGCGGCGCGATGACACCGCTGGCGGTGCTGGGCGCTCGCGGGCTGAACGGTGAGCGGCGCAGCCGTCGCAGTGGCTGTGGTCTACGTTGACAGCGCCTCTCGGCCGGTGCGACAGCCCGAAGGGGTGCGAAACCTTGGGTGCGGGCCCGGTCGCGTCGGCGGCGGCTCCGGTGTCGGCGCAGCCGCACAGCGGTCCACGGATCACTCACGTCCACTGTAGACGCTGACGGAGCAGGTCGATCTCGGCTGGGTTGGCGGCCAGGGTGAGCGCCCGCTCGTCGGACGCGCGGGCCCCAAGCGGCCGCCGCTGCTGATGGACGTCCGGTCCTACCGGACTGCGCCGGACGCGCGACTCTAGCCGCGAGCGAGTCGTGGAGGAAGGCGATCCGACGCTGTCTCCGTAAGCGCGCCTATGCAATGCCGCCGACTAGCGCTCCCGCGCCGAACGTGATGCCCATGGTGAGCAGGCCGACGCCGACGTTGCGCCGGATCGCCGGGCGACGGGGGGCGCCGCCCAGCGCGGCGCTGACGGCGCCGGTCACGGCCAGCGCGAACGCGACCGCGACCATCGTCACCGGTACCCGCCACGACGTCGGAGGCAGCACGATCGCCAGCAGCGGCAGCAGCGCCCCGACGGTGAACGCCGCCATCGACGCCCACGCGGCCTGCCGCGGGTTCGCCTGCTCCCGCGCGTCAAGGCCCAGTTCCGCCTCGGCGTGCGCGGCCAGCGCGTCGTGCCGGCTCAGCTCTGCGGCCACCTGCTGCGCCAGGTCAGGCGCCAGGCCCTTGTCCCGGTAGATCCGGGCGAGTTCATCTAGTTCGTACTCCGGCAGTTCCCGGAGTTCCCAGCGCTCCTTGGCCAACGCGGCCCTCTCGGTGTCGCGTTGGGTGCTCACCGAGACGTATTCGCCGCCGGCCATCGACAGCGCACCGGCGACCAGACCGGCTAGGCCGGCCACCAGCACCGGGCCCAGCCCGGTGGTGGCGCCCGCCACGCCCACCACCAGACCCGCGGTCGACACGATTCCGTCGTTAGCTCCGAGCACTCCCGCGCGCAGCCAGTTCAGCCGACTCGTCAACCCACGTTGGTGCTGTTCGCCGCCGTGGACTTCCGGCTCGCCCGCTGGTCCACGCGTCGCATGCTCGGCCATCGCGAATTACCTGACCCCCCGCATCTGCCTCGGCGCTGGCTCCCGGCGCACGCTTACCACCGCCGCTACTCGTGTGCGTGGGCCGCCATGTGCGCGTGCGGATCCGCCAAAGCCTCTCGGTAGACACCGTGCGCC
>CAWKIV010000025.1:0-30695 GCA_963849885.1 uncultured Actinomycetota bacterium
TCGACGAGGGACTGGTCACCGCCCGGCACGGCGCCGGCACGGTGGTGGCGCCGCGGGCGGCGGTCCTGGCCGGGGAGGCGCGCCCGGCGCGCCCGGAGCGGGCCGCTCCGGCGCTGCTGCCGGCGCCCTGGCCGGCCGGCGTCGAGCTGGACCTGTCGCCGGGGGTGCCGGACCTGTCCGCGTTCCCGCGGGCGGCCTGGCTGCGGGCCGAGCAGGCGGTGCTGGAGACGACCGGCGCGGCCGACCTCGGCTACGGCGACCCCCGGGGCAGCGCCCGGCTGCGCACCGAGCTGGCCGGCTGGCTGGCCCGCACCCGCGGCCTGCGGGTCGGCCCGGACGAGATCCTGGTGGTGGCCGGGGTGGCCCAGTCGCTCGCGCTGCTGGCCCAGACGCTGCGGGCCGGCGGGGCCACGTCGATCGCGGTGGAGGACCCGGGCTCCCGCGGCGCCCGGGACGAGCTCGCGCACTGGGGCCTGACCCCGGTGGCGGTGCCGGTCGACGAGCTCGGCCTGGACGTGGCGGCGCTGGCCGCGACCGGCGCGGCCGCGGCGATGCTCACCCCGGCCCACCAGTTCCCGACCGGGGTGGTGCTGGCCCCGCCGCGCCGGCGGGCCCTGCTCGGCTGGGCGGCCGGCGGCGGGCGGGCCATCGAGGACGACTACGACGCCGAGCACCGGTACGACCGGGCACCCGTGCCCGCGCTGCAGGCGCTGGCACCGGACCAGGTCTCGCGCACCGGCAGCACCTCCAAGACCCTGGCCCCGGGCATGCGGCTGGGCTGGCTCGTGCCGCCGGCTCGGCTGCACGCCGACCTGGTCGCGGCCAAGCACGCCAGCGACCTGGGCAGTCCCGCGCTGCCGCAGCTGGTGCTGGCCCGGCTGCTGGCCACCGGCGAGTACGACCGGCACCTGCGCTCGGTCCGGGCCCGGCAGCGGGTCCGCCGCGACGCCGTGCTGGCCGCCGTCCGCGAGCAGCTGCCCGAGGCCCGGGTGGAGGGCGTCGCGGCGGGGCTGCACGCTGCTCAGCTTCCCGGCCGCCGACCTGGACGCCGCCGGGTGACGACACCGAGCTCGCCGAGGAGGCCCGGCGGGCCGGCGTGCTGGTGCACCCGCTATCCCGGCACCGGGTCCGGCCCGGGCCCGCCGGGCCTCGTGCTCGGCTACGCCGCGCACCCGCCGGACCGGCTCCGGGGCGCCGTACAGCGGATCGCCGGGGCCCTGCGGGCGTGACTCAGCCGCCGGTCCGGGCCTCGAGCGCCCGGATCACCGCGGCCATGTCCGCGCCGCCGTGTCCCTGGGCCAGGGTCTCGCCGTACAGCGCGTGACAGGCGTCGAGCAGCGGGGAGGCGACGGCGGCGGCCCGGGCGGCCTCGGCGATCAGCCGGTTGTTCTTCAGCACGTCCGCGATCGAGGCCTGCACCGCGAAGTCGCGGCCGAGCAGCTTGGCCGCCTTGACCCGGACACCGGGCTCGCCATCGGCCCGGCGTCCAGCACGGCGCGGAGCCGGTCCAGGTCCAGCCCGTACCCGTCGGCGAAGTGGAACGCCTCGGCCAGGCCGGTGACCATGGTGATGAGGAAGAGGTTCACCGCGAGCTTCATCAGCAGCGCGCGGGCACCGGCCCGCACGGCACCACCTCCCGGCACATCGGCCCGAGCAGCGGGGCCACCGCGGCCACGGTCGCGTCGTCGCCGGCCAGCATGGCGACCAGCTGGCCGTCCTCGGCCGGCTGCCGGGAGCCGGACACCGGCGCCTCGGCATAGCGGCCGCCGGCCGCGCGCACGTCCGCCGCCAGCGCCCGGGAGTGGTCCGGGGCCATGGTGCCCATCTGCACGACGGTGCGGCCGGCGACCTGCCTGGCGAACCGCGGGGTGCCGCGGCCGAGCACCGCGTCGGTCGCGGCCTCGTCGGCCAGCATGAGCAGGACGACCTCGGCCCGCGCGAAGACCTCGACGGGGGACGCGGCCACCTCGGCGCCGGCCGCCGCGAGCGGGCCGCTGCGCCCGGCGGTCCGGTTCCAGACCAGCAGCGGGGTGCCGGCGCGGGCGAGGTTCGCCGCCATCGGCCGGCCCATCACGCCCAGCCCGAGGAAGCCCACGGTCCTCACCGGGCGGCGCCGTCCAGCAGCGGGCGCAGCTCCGCTTCGACCGCGGCCAGCGGGGCCGGGTCGTGCCGGCTGCGCGCGAGCACGATGGCGCCCTCCAGCGCGCTGACCATGAGCAGCGCCAGCGACTCCGCCCGGTCCGCCGGCACGCCCAGCCGCACCAGCCCCGCCCGGACCGGCGCCAACCACACCTCGAAGCCGTCCCGGATCGTCTCCCGGAGCGCGTCGTTCGACGCCGCCACGTCGGCCGCGGCGGCCACCAGGGGACAGCCGGCCGCGTACCCCCGCTGCCGGAACTCGGCCCGCCACTGCCCGACCATCGCGGCGAACAGGCCGCCGGGGCTGGGCTCGGCCGCGCCGTCCACGTACTCCCGGACCCGGGCCGCGGCGAACTGCGCGCTCCAGCCGAGCGCCTCGCGGACGATCTGGTCCTTGCCGCCGGGGAAGTAGTGCTGCAGCGACCCCCGCGGCGCCGCCGCCCGCGCCACCACCTCGCGCACGCCGGTCCCGGTCACCCCCTGCTCCCGCACCAGCTGCGCGCAGCTGTACACGACCCGCTCCCGCGCTCCCCGCTCCGCCATCCCCACCTCCGTACTATGACAGTCGTCATAGTACGGGACCGTGGCCCGGTGACCGAGGACGCCCGGGAGCGCCGCGCACCGGTCCTCGCCGCCGGCGCGGGCCGGCCCCCGTCCCGCGGCTGACTAGGGTGGGGGAGGTGACGGGGAGCCGGGTGCTGCTGGAGCTGGACCTCACCGAGCCGCCGCTGGAGGCGCCGCCGGCCGACGTGGTCGGCTATCTGCAGGCGCGCCGCCGGCCGACGCTGCGCGGGGTGGTCGACACGCTGCGGGACGCGGCCGCGGACGACCGGGTGGCCGGGCTGGTGGCGCGGGTCGGCGGCGGCGGGCTGCCGCTGGCCCGGGCCCAGGAGCTGCGCGCGGCGGTGCGGGCGTTCGCGGCGACCGGCAAGCCGGCGGTGGCCTGGGCCGAGACGTTCGGCGAGGGCGGCCCCGGCACGGTGCCGTACCTGCTGGCCACCGGATTCGGCGAGCTGTGGCTGCAGCCGTCGGGTGAGCTCGGGATGACCGGCGTGGTGCTGGAGGCGACCTTCCTGCGCGGCGCCCTGGACAAGGTCGGGCTGGAGCCGCAGCTGGCCCAGCGGCACGAGTACAAGAACGCGGTCGACCAGCTGACCCGGCACGGCTTCACCGACGCCTACCGGGAGGCCGCCGAGCGGCTGGTCGCGTCCGTGGCCGAGCAGGTCGTCGACGGGGTGTCCGAGGCTCGCGGGCTCGCCCCGGAGCGGGTGCGCGAGCTGATCGACCGGGCGCCGCTGTCCGCGCGGGAGGCCGCGGCGGCCGGCCTGGTGGACCGGGTCGGCTACCGCGACGAGGTGTACGCGGACCTCCGGCGCCGGCTCGGCGACGTGACGCTGCTCTACCTCGCCCGCTACCGCAAGGCGCCCGGCCCGGCCCGGCTGGTCGGCGCGCTCCGCCGGCGCCGCCGCCCGGTGGTCGCCCAGGTCACCGTCGCCGGTCCGATCCAGTCCGGCCGCAGCCGGCGCAACCCGCTGGCGCCCGGCCCCGCCGCCGGCTCGGACACCGTCGCGGCCGCGCTGCGCAGCGCCGGCCGGGACGACTCGGTCGGCGCGGTGGTGTTGCGTGTGGACAGTCCCGGCGGGTCGTACGTGGCCTCCGACGTGATCTGGCGCGAGGTGACCCGGCTGCGCGCGGGCGGCACGCCGGTGGTCGCGTCGATGGGTGACGTGGCCGCGTCGGGTGGCTACTTCGTGGCGATGGGCGCGGACGCGATCGTCGCCCAGCCGGGCACGCTGACCGGCTCGATCGGCGTCTTCAGCGGCAAGGTGGTCGCGGCCGGGCTGCTGGAGCGGCTCGGCATCGGCACCGACGCGGTGACCGCGGGCCGGCAGGCGCGGATGTTCTCGCCCCGGGTCGGCTTCGACGACGAGCAGTGGCGGCGGCTGGAGGAGTGGCTGGACCGGGTGTACGCGGACTTCGTCGGCAAGGTGGCCGAGTCCCGGGTGATCAGCCGGGAGCGGGCGCACGAGCTGGCCCGCGGTCGCGTGTGGACCGGCGCGGACGCGCACGAGCGCGGGCTGGTGGACGAGCTGGGCGGCCTGGACCGGGCCGCCGCGCTGGCCCGGCAGCGGGCCGGCCTGCCCGAGGACGCCGAGCTGCGCCGGTGGCCGCCGCTGCGCCCGGCCGACCGGCTGACCCCGCCGAAGTCCAGCGAGGACCGGACCGCCGCCGCGACCGCCCTGTGGGCCGGCTGGGGGTCGCTGGCCGGCGTCGCGGCCCGGCTCGGCCTCCCGCCCGCCGGCCCGCTCACCATGCCGCCGCTCACCCTCCGCTGAGCAGTCCCCCTGCTCAGCCGGTGGCGCGCGCCAGCTCGACCACGGCCAGCGACTCCGGCTCCAGCTCGATCCAGCCGGACCGGTAGACGAAGCCGGGCACCGACGCCGCCAGCACGCCCATCGGGGTCCCGTCCAGCGGCACCGGCTGCCGCTCGCCGGCCAGGTTCACCGCCACCCGCAGCCCGCCGCGGGTGACCACCAGCCAGCGCGCGTCCTCGTCGTACGCCACCCGCACGCCGGGCAGCCACGGGTCGGTCAGCTCGGGCCGGGCCCGGCGCAGCCCGATCAGCCGGCGGTACCACTCCAGCAGCTCGGCCTGCCGCTCACCGTCCACCTCGGACCAGTCCAGCTTGGACCGCTCGAACGTGGCCGGGTCCTGCGGGTCGGGCACGTCCACATCGGACTCCCAGCCGTGGCTGGCGAACTCCTCGCGCCGCCCCCGGGCGACGGCCGCGCCGAGCTCCGGCTCCGGGTGCGAGGTGAAGAACTGCCACGGCGTGGTCGCGCCCCACTCCTCGCCCATCCAGAGCATCGGCGTGAACGGCGCGGTGAGCAGCAGCCCGGCCGCGACCCGCAGCAGCGCGGGGGACAGGGTGGCCGAGATCCGGTCGCCGACCGCCCGGTTGCCGACCTGGTCGTGGTCCTGCAGGAAGGCGACGAACCGGTACGCCGGGGTCACCCCGCTGTCCACCGGCCGCCCGTGCGGCCGCCCCCGGAAGGACGAGAACGAGCCGGCGTGCACGAACGCCCCGGTGAACGCCCGCGCGAGCGTGGCCAGCGAGCCGAAGTCGGCGTAGTAGCCCTCGCGCTCGCCGGTGAGCAGCGCGTGCAGCGAGTGGTGCACGTCGTCGTCCCACTGCGCGGTCAGCCCGTGCCCGCCGGCGTCGCGGGAGCGGACCAGCCGCGGGTCGTTCTGGTCGGACTCGGCGATCAGCGTGAGCGGCCGGCGCACGTGCGCGGACAGCGCGTCCACCTCGGCGGCCAGCTCCTCCAGCAGGTGCACCGCGCCGAGGTCGACCAGCGCGTGCACGGCGTCCAGCCGCAGCCCGTCCACGTGGAACTCGTGCAGCCACATCAGCGCGTTGTCCAGGATGTGCCGGCGCACCCGGGCCGACCGCGGGCCGTCCAGGTTGAGCAGCTCGCCCCAGGTGTTGCGGCCCTCCTTGACGTACGGCCCGAAGCGCGGCAGGTACGCCCCGGACGGGCCGAGGTGGTTGTAGACCACGTCCAGCACCACGCCGATGCCGCGCTGGTGGCAGGCGTCCACGAAGTGCTTGAAGCCGTCCGGCCCGCCGTACGGCTCGTGCACCGCGTACCAGGCGACGCCGTCGTAGCCCCAGTTCCACTCGCCGTTGACCGCGTTGACCGGCATCACCTCGACCAGGTCGACGCCGAGCGCGGCCAGGTGGTCGAGCCGGTCCACCGCGGCGGCGAACGTGCCCTCCGGGGTGAAGGTGCCGATGTGCAGCTCGTAGAGCACCGACCCGGCCAGCTGCCGGCCGGTCCAGGCCTCGTCCTTCCACTCGTACGCCTGCGGGTCGTGCAGCCGGCTCGGGCCGTGCACGCCGGCGGGCTGCCAGCGGGACCGGGGATCGGGCAGCGGGGTGTCGTCGTCGCCGAGCAGGAAGGCGTAGTCGGTGCCCGGGCCGGCGTCGCCGACGGTGACCCGCCACATGCCGTCCTCGGTCGGCGTCATCTCGTGGTCCGCGTCGAGCGCGCGCAGCCGGACCCGCCGCTGGTCCGGTGCCCACACCTCGAACGTCGTCATCCGGTCTCCCCTCGGCTCGGCCGATCGGCCGTGTTCGGATGCTCTACCCGTTCGCGCCGCTAGTCTCCCGACCAGGGCGGGCGGGCCGGACGGCAGGGGGCACCATGGCGGCATCGTTGCGGGACCGGCTGCGGATCGCGCCGGGGGAGCCGGTCGACCTGGCCGCGCTGGACCCGCGGGCCACCCCGCTGGCGCCCGGCGGCAAGTCCGCGACCAAGACCGCGATGGAGCAGCAGGGCGGCCCGCTGGCCGCGCTCCAGGAGGCGCTGTACGCGCAGGCCACCACCGGGGCGCCGGCCCGGGTGCTGGTGGTGCTGCAGGGCATGGACACCTCCGGCAAGGGCGGCGTGATCGAGCACGTCATCGGGCTGGTCAACCCGCAGGGCGTGCAGATCAGCTCGTTCAAGAAGCCGACGCCGGCCGAGCTGCGGCACCACTTCCTGTGGCGGATCCGCCGGGCGGTGCCCCGACCCCGGGATGATCGGCATCTTCGACCGGTCCCACTACGAGGACGTGCTGATCGCCCGGGTGCACCAGCTGGCCCCGGCGGAGACGATCGAGCGCCGGTACGCGGACATCGCCCGGTTCGAGCGGCAGCTGGTCGCCGACGGCGTCGCGGTGGTCAAGTGCTTCCTGCACCTGTCGTACGACGAGCAGCGGGAGCGGCTGCTGGCCCGGCTGGACGACCCGGCCAAGCACTGGAAGTTCAACGAGGGCGACCTGGCCGAGCGGGCCCGCTGGACCGACTACCAGGAGGCGTACCGGACCGCGCTGGAGCGGTGCTCCAGCCCGGAGGCGCCCTGGTACGCGGTGCCGGCCGACCGCAAGTGGTATCGCAACTGGGCCGTCGGCACGCTGCTGCTGGAGACCCTGCGCGAGCTGGACCCGCGCTACCCGACCCCGGAGCTCGATGTCCGCGCGCTGAAGAAGCGGCTGGCCCCGCCGAACTGAGCTCAGGCCCGGGTCAGCAGCGCGACCGGGTAGGTGTCCAGCAGCGAGCCGACCGACCCCGACGCCGGCCGCCCGGTCAGCACGTCGGTCCAGGACCCGGCCGGGAGCGGGACGGTGGTGTCCCGCCAGCCGCCGTCCCGGCCCAGCCGGACCGGCAGCCGGGTGCCCACCGTCACCGCGTCGCCGCGGGCGAAGGCGACCACGTGCTCGGCGGCCGCCCCGGTGGCCAGCAGCGGCTCGTACCCGTCCAGGGTCACCGACCCGCGCAGCCGCAGCGCCCGCGACACCACCAGCAGCTTGGCGGCGCCGTCCGCGGCGACCGGCGGCTGCCAGCCCGCGTCGAGCCGGGCCAGCAGGTCGCGCCGGGCCGCGTAGTCGACCGGCCGCCGGTTGTCCGGGTCGACCAGCGACAGGTCCCACAGCTCGGAGCCCTGGTACGTGTCCGGCACGCCCGGCATGGTCAGCTGCACCAGCGCCGCGGTCAGCGCGTTCGACCAGCCGTACGGCTCGATCCGGGCCGCGAAGCCCGCGATGTCGGCGGCCAGCGGCCCGAGCGCCGCGTCCGCGACCGCGTGCACGGCCGCCTCGAAGGCCTCGTCCGGGTCGCTCCAGCCGGTGCGGGTGCGCGCCTCCCGCATCGCCTTCTCCAGGTACGCGTGCAGCCGGTCGGCCGGCAGCGGCCACGCCCCGACCGCGGTCTGCCAGAGCAGGTGCCCGAGCGCGCCGTCCGGCGGCGGGGCGGCCGCCGACCAGCGGCGGACCGCGTCGGCCCACTCGGCCGGCAGCTCGGCCAGCACGGCCAGCCGGGCCCGGACGTCGCCGGACCGCTTGGTGTCGTGGGTGGACAGCGTGGTCATCCCGGCCGGGTGCCGCTCCTGCCGGCGGGCCAGCGCCTGGTGGAACTCCGGCAGCGGCAGCCCGAACCGGTCCGGGTCCCCGCCCACCTCGTTCAGCCCGACGAACCGGGTCCACCGGTAGTACGCGGTGTCCTCCACGCCCTTGGCCATCACCGCGCCGGAGGTCTGCTGGAAGCGCACCGCCAGCGGGTCGTCCGGGTCGGCCAGCCGGTCGGCCAGCGTGGCGAGCTGACCGGAGAGGTCCGGCCGCCGGGCGGTGGCCCCGTCGACCGCCGCGGCCAGGTGCTCGGCGCCGTCGGGCAGGTAGGACCGGTAGACCGGGAAGCAGGCCAGCAGCTCGGCCAGCGCCTCCTCGGCGTCGGGCACCTCCCGCGCCAGCACGGCGAGCCGGCGCACCTCGGCGCGCAGCATCCCGGTGGCGATGTCCAGCTTGCAGTCGTGCACCAGGTCCGGCCAGGACGTCTCGATCCCGGTCAGCTCGGTGTCCAGCGCGGTGAACGGGCCCTCCCCGGCCGGGTCGACCAGCACCCCGTCCACCTCGGCCAGCGCGTCGTAGCCGGTGGTGCCCGCGACCGGCCAGACCGGCAACTCCTCGCCGGGCTCCAGGATCTTCTCCACCACGACCCAGGCCCCGGGGGCCCGGGCCGCCAGCCGCTCGAGGTAGCCGGCCGGGTCGGTCAGCCCGTCCGGGTGGTCGATCCGCAGCCCGTCCACGTCGCCGGCGGCGACCCAGCGCAGCACCTCGGCGTGGGTGGCGTCGAAGACCGCCTCGTCCTCGACCCGCAGCGCGGCCAGCTCGCTGATCGCGAAGAACCGGCGGTAGTTGTGCTCGGCCGCGCCGCGCCGCCAGGACACCAGCTCGTAGTGCTGGGAGTCGTGCGCCTTCTTCGGGTCGCCGAGCGCCTCGGTGCCCGGCGCCAGCGGGTAGCGCTTGTCGAAGTAATGCAGCTCGCCGCCGACCAGCCGCAGGTCGTCCAGCGCGGTGGGGGAGTCGGCCAGCACCGGCAGCAGCAGCCGCCCGCGGGACCAGTCGATGTCGAACCAGCGCCCGTACACCGACTGGGGGCCCAGCTTGAGCACGTCCCACCAGGCCGGGTTCTCCGCCGGCGCGGCGACGCCGGCGTGGTTGGGCACCAGGTCGACGACCAGCCCGAGGCCGTGCGCGCGCAGCGCGGCGGCCAGCGCCTGCCGGCCGGCCTCGCCGCCCCGGCGCGGGTCGGCCCGCCGGTGGTCGACCACGTCGTACCCGTGCGTGGAGCCGGGCGCCGCGGCCAGCAGCGGCGCCGTGTAGAGGTGGCTGACGCCGAGCGCGGCCAGGTAGTCGACGATCCCGGCGGCGGCGGTCAGGTCGAAGTCCGGGGCCACCTGCACCCGGTACGTGCTGCGGGGGACCACTCCGCCGACCATCAGGTCGCGACCCGGCGCAGCACCGCCAGCGAGCGGGCCTCGACGGTGATCGCGCTCTTCGCCGCGGCCAGCGCCGGCTCGGCCTGCTGCGGGGTGGCGGTGTCGAGCACGACCTCCCACTTGGCGCCGTACTCGGACACGGGCAGGGTGAAGTCGATCGACCCGTCGTGCGCGTTGAAGATCATGATGAACGAGTCGTCGGTGACCCGCTCTCCGCGGGCGTTGCGGTCCGGGATGCCGTCGCCGTTGAGGAAGACCGCGACCGACTTGCCGAAGCCGGCCTCCCAGTCCTCCTCGGCCATCTCCTGGGCGTCCGGGGTGAACCAGGCGATGTCCGGCAGCCGCGCCCCGGCCCCGCGGCGGCGCACCGGCCGGCCGTCGAAGAACCGGCGCCGCCGGAAGACCGGGTGGTCCCGGCGCAGCGCCGAGACCTGCGCGGTGAAGGCCTGCAGGTCCTCGTCCACCTCCGACCAGTCCAGCCAGGTGATGTCGTTGTCCTGGCAGTAGCCGTTGTTGTTGCCGCGCTGGGTGCGGCCGGTCTCGTCGCCGTGCAGCAGCATCGGCACGCCCTGGGACAGGAAGAGGGTGGCCAGGAAGTTGCGCCGCTGCTGGGCCCGCAGCTCCTGCACCTCGAGGTCGTCGGTGTCGCCCTCGACGCCGCAGTTCCAGGACCGGTTGTGGCTCTCCCCGTCCCGGTTGCCCTCGCCGTTGGCGTCGTTGTGCTTCTCGTTGTACGAGACCAGGTCGTGCAGCGTGAAGCCGTCGTGCGCGGTGACGAAGTTGATGCTCGCGAACGGCCGCCGGCCGGAGTGCTCGTACAGGTCGGGGGAGCCGGTGATCCGGGCCGCGAACTCGCCCAGGGTGGCCGGCTCGCCCCGCCAGAAGTCGCGGACGGTGTCCCGGTACTGGCCGTTCCACTCGGTCCACTGCGGCGGGAAGTTGCCCACCTGGTAGCCGCCCGGCCCGACGTCCCAGGGCTCGGCGATGAGCTTGACCTGGGACACCGTCGGGTCCTGCTGGACCAGGTCGAAGAACGCGCTCAGCCGGTCCACGTCGTAGAACTCGCGGGCCAGGGTGGCGGCCAGGTCGAAGCGGAAGCCGTCGACGTGCATCTCCAGCACCCAGTAGCGCAGCGAGTCCATGATCAGCTGCAGCGTGTGCGGGTGCCGCACGTTCAGCGTGTTGCCGGTGCCGGTGTAGTCCATGTAGTACTCGGGCTGGCCGTCGACGACCCGGTAGTAGGCCTTGTTGTCGATGCCGCGCATGGACAGCGTCGGGCCGAGGTGGTTGCCCTCCGCGGTGTGGTTGTAGACCACGTCGAGGATGACCTCGATGCCGGCCTCGTGCAGGTCGCGCACCATCGCCTTGAACTCCATGACCTGCTGCCCGGCGGTGCCGGAGGAGGAGTAGGCGGCGTCCGGGGCGAAGAAGCCGATCGTGTTGTAGCCCCAGTAGTTGCGCAGCCCCCGCTGCCGCAGCGAGTGGTCGTGGATGAACTGGTGCACCGGCATCAGCTCGATCGCGGTCACCCCGAGCGTGCGCAGGTGGTCGATCATCGCCGGGTGGGACACCCCGGCGTAGGTGCCGCGCATCTCCAGCGGGACGTTCTTGTTCAGGAACGTCAGGCCCTTGACGTGGGCCTCGTAGATGACCGTCTCGTTGTACGGCCGGCCCGGCGGCCGGTCGGTGCCCCAGTCGAAGTACGGGTTGACCACCACGGCCTTCGGCAGGAACGGCGCCGAGTCGTCGTCGTTGCGGTCGTCCGGGTAGTCGAAGTCGTAGGAGAACAGCGACGGGTGCCAGTCCACCTTGCCGTCGATGGCCTTCGCGTACGGGTCCAGCAGCAGCTTGGTCGGGTTGCAGCGCAGCCCGGCGCCGCGGTCGTACGAGCCGTGCACGCGGTAGCCGTACCGCTGGCCGGGGCCGACGCCGGGCAGGTAGCCGTGCCAGACGAAGCCGTCCACCTCCGGCAGCCGGATCTTCGTCTCGTGCCCGGCGTCGTCGAACAGGCACAGCTCGACCGCGTCCGCGACCTCGGAGAAGAGCGAGAAGTTGGTGCCCATCCCGTCGTACGTCGCGCCCAGCGGGTACGCCGACCCGGGCCAGACCTGCATCTCCACTCCTCCACGTTCGACCCGGGACGTGGTGCCCCCGGGGGATCGAACTTAACGCAACGGGGGCGCTCCGGCCGCGTCGTCTAGGCTGCCGCGGATGCCTGGGCGCCCCTTCCGCCCGCCGGCGTCCGCGCGGGCTGTGATCTACGTCGCGCTCGCCCTGGTCGCCGGCTTCGTGCTGGTCCGGCTCGCGCTGGCCGCGTCGCTGGGCGGCTTCGCGGTGGCGAGCACCCAGTTCGTCGACCCCGCGCTCACCCCGGACGCGCTGCCGGTCACCACCGACAGCGGCGGCTACGACGGCCAGTTCGTCTACCGGCTGGCGCTGGCCCCGTGGACCGGCGAGGCGACCGCGTACGGGATCACCCTGGACAACCCGGCGTACCGGCACCAGCGCATCGCCACCCCGCTGCTGGCCTGGGCGGTCGGGCTGCTGCCCGGGGTGTCCACGCTGCTCGCGCTGCTGCTGGTCAACGTGGCCGCGCTGGCGGTGGCGGCGGGCTACGCGGCCCGGCTGGCCGCCGCGCTGGGCCGGCACCCGCTGTGGGGGCTGGTGCTGGCGCTGCCGGCCGGCATGCCGATCTCCCTCGGCCGGCACCTGACCGAGCCGGTGGCCTGGGCGGCGGTGCTGGCCGGGCTCTGGTACGCCCGGGAGCGGCGGTGGGCGCCGTGCGCGGCCGCGCTCACCGTCGCGGTGCTGGCCCGGGAGACCTCGCTGGTGGTGGTGGCCGGGCTGGCGGTCGCGGAGCTGTGGCGGGTGCTGGCGCCGCCGGCCGAGCGGGCCGGGCCGGGCGGGTCGGCGGGGCCGGCGCCAGGTCCGGCCGGGGGCGCGCTGGTGACGACCCGGCGGGACGTCCGCGCGCTGGCCTGGCTGGCCGTGCCGGTGGCGGTCGCGGTCGGCTGGCAGCTGGTGCTCCTGCAGGTCTGGGGCGTGCTGCCGGTCCGCTCCGGCGGGCCGACGAACTTCGGCGGCGTCCCGGTGCTCGGCGTGCTCGGCTCGCTGGCCGCCGACGTGCCCGGCCCGGCCGTGGTCACGCTGGTGGTCACCCTGGAGCGGGTCGGCACGCTGCTGCTGTTCGGGTACGCCGGCTGGGCGCTGGCCACCCGCCGGGCCCGGCCGACCGCGGGCGAGGCGGTCGGCTGGGGGCTGGCCGTGGCGATGGCGCTGGCGCTGTCCCGGTGGTCCAGCGACGTGCAGTTCCTCCGCGCCGCGAACGAGGCCATCGGGCTGTCCGTGCTGCTCGCCCTGTCCGACCGGAGCCGTACCGGCCGGTGGGCGCTGCTGCTGGCCGCCGCGATGGCGGCCGGCGTCGGGCTGGAGTACGCGGTCCGGCAGTGACCCCCTGACACCTGTCACGGTCAGGTCCGGACGGTCGGCACTGGGGGACCGGCGCGCCGCGCGTGACCGTGGAGCCATGACGGAGACCTTGCTGGCAGCGGGGCTGCGGATCCGCGGCCTGACCAAGTCCTACGGCCCGGTGCGGGCGGTCGACGGCCTCGACCTGGACATCGTGGCCGGCGAGACGGTGGCCCTGCTCGGGCCGAACGGGGCCGGGAAGTCCACCACCCTGGACGCGCTGCTCGGGCTGTCCCGCCCGGACGCCGGGTCGGTCACCGTCTTCGGCCGGTCGCCGGCCGAGGCCGTCCGCGCCGGGCTGGTCGGCGCGATGCTCCAGTCCGGCGGGCTGATCAGCGAGATCAGCGTGCGCGAGCTGGTCGCGCTGGCCGCCTCGCTCTACCCGGCGCCGATGCCGGTGGCCGAGGTGCTGGACCGCGCCGACCTGACCGAGCTGGCCGACCGGCGGACCACGAAGCTGTCCGGCGGGCAGACCCAGCGGGTGCGGTTCGCGCTCGCGCTGGTGCCCGACCCGCAGCTGCTGGTGCTGGACGAGCCGACCGCCGCGCTGGACGTGGCCGCGCGGCGCCGCTTCTGGGCGTCCATGCGGGAGCTCACCGCGGCCGGCCGGACCGTCCTGTTCGCCACCCACCACCTGGAGGAGGCGGACGCGTACGCGGACCGGGTGGTGCTGCTGGCCGGCGGCCGGGTGGTCGCGGACGGGCCGGCCACCGCGATCAAGGCGGTCGTCGGCGGCCGCACGGTCCGCTGCACGCTGCCCGGCGCCGACCTGGCCGCGCTGCGCCGGCTGCCCGGCGTCACCGCCGCCGAGGCGCACGGCGACGCGGTCACCCTGCGCTGCGCCGACTCCGACGCCGCCCTGCGCGCCCTGCTCCCCGCCCAGCCCGCCGCCCGGGACATCGAGGTGGCCGGCGCCGACCTCGAGTCCGCCTTCCTCAGCCTCACCGGAGACCCGCGATGAACGCCACCTACCTTCGTACCGAGGTCCTGCGGGCGGTCCGCTCGCCGCGCTACTTCGTCTTCGTCGCCGGCATGCCGGTCGGCCTGTTCCTGCTCTTCGCCTCGCTGTACGGGGACGGCACCCAGGACGGCGTCGCCGCCCGGGCCTGGCTGATGGTGAGCATGTCCGTCTTCGGCGCGATGGGCGCCGCGGTGTCGGTCGGCGGCCGGATCGCCGGCGAGCGGCAGGCCGGCTGGACCCGGCAGCTGCGGCTGACCCCGCTGCCCGGCTGGGCGTACGTGGCCGCGAAGGCCGGCACCGCGCTGCTGGTCGCGATCCCCGCCCTCGTCCTGGTGTACGCGGTCGGCGCGGCCGTCGAGGGGGTCCGGCTGCCGGCCCGGGACTGGCTGCTCGCCGGCGGGTGGAGCGTGCTGGCGCTGGCGCCGTTCGTGGCGCTCGGCATCTGGCTCGGCCACCGGCTCACCGTGGACGTGATCGGCCCGCTGTCCGGCGCGCTGTTCACCGCGCTCGGCCTGCTCGGCGGCATCTGGGTGCCGGTCGACCAGCTGCCCGCCGGGCTGCAGACGGTGGCCCGCGACCTCCCGTCGTACTGGCTGGCCCAGGCCGGCCGGGAGCCGCTGGTCGGGTCCTGGGTCGGCTGGCACGGGCTCGGCGTGCTCGCGCTGTGGACTGTGGTCTTCGCCCTGCTGGCGGCGCGGGCGTACCGCCGCGACACCGCCCGCGCCTAGATTCGGGACCATGGCGCTCGCCGCCGCGGAGGACGACCGCCGCCGCCTGAAGGGACGGGGCCGGTGGCGGCTGTTCGCCGGCATCTGGCTGATCTACCTGGCGCCGGCCTTTCACCAGGCGTGGACCGGGCACACCGGCGCGGACCGGGTGGTCCGGCTGGTGCTGCTGGCCGCGTTCTGCTGGGTGTACGCCGACCTGGTCGCCCGGGCGCTGACCGGCGTCGAGTGGCTGCGCTGGGCCGCGCCCGCGCTGCTGGTCGCCATCGGCACGGTGCTGGCCGTGCTGGTCGGCCCGGAGTCGCTCGGCGCCGCGGTATACGTGGTGGTGGCGGTGGCCGTGCTGCAGCCGTTCCGGGTGGCGCTGCCGGTGGCGGTGGCCGGCACGCTGCTGGTCGGCGTGCTGCCGTGGCTCGTCCCGCACTGGCGCTCGCACGACTCGTGGTCCGCGGCCGGGTCGGTGGCGCTCGGGTCGCTGGCCGCGTTCGGCTTCATGGCGCTGCTGCGGCGCACCCAGGAGCTGCGGGCGGCCCAGCAGGAGGTGTCCCGGCTGGCCGCCGAGCGGGAGCGGATCCGGATCGCCCGCGACCTGCACGACCTGCTCGGCCAGTCGCTCACCGCGGTCACCGTCAAGGCCCAGCTGGCCGGCCGGCTGGTCGGCCGGGACGACGTGCGGGCGGCCGCGGAGATCACCGCCGTGGAGCGGCTGTCCCGGCAGGCGCTGGCCGACGTGCGGGCCGCGGTGGCCGGCTACCGCGAGGTGTCCCTGGCGGTCGAGCTGGCGACCGCCAGGGAGGTGCTCGGCGCGGCCGGCATCGCCGCCGACCTGCCGGCGGCGGTGGACGAGGTGCCGGCGGCGCGGCGCGAGCTCTTCGGCTGGGCGGTGCGCGAGGGGGTGACCAACGCGGTCCGGCACAGCGGCGCGCACCGGGTCCGGATCGCGGTGACGCCGTCGTCGATCGAGGTCACCGACGACGGGCGGGGCCGGCCCGGCCCGACCGGCAGCGGGCTGGCCGGGCTGGCCGAGCGCGCCGGCCTCGCCGGCGGGCACCTCGAGGCCGGGCCGGACCCGGCCGGCGGCTACCGCCTCCGCCTCACCGTCCCCACCGCGCCCGCCGCGCCCGGCGGTTCCGGCGCGCCGGGCGGTTCCGGCGCGTCCGCCGCGCCTGGCGGCTCCGGCGGTTCCGCCGCGCCCGGCGGGCCCGCCGGCGAGGTCCCGGGTGCCGGGATCGGCGCCGGGAGGGGGCCGGCGTGATCCGGGTGCTGCTGGCCGACGACCAGAGCCTGGTCCGGGGCGCGCTGGCCGCGCTGCTCTCCCTGGAGGCCGACATCGACGTCGTCGCCGAGGTCGGCCGCGGCGACGAGGTGGTGGCGGCCGCCCGCCGCACCTCCCCGCAGGTCGCGCTGCTCGACGTGGAGATGCCCGGCCTGGACGGCATCGCCGCGGCCGCCGCGCTGCACGCCGAGGTGCCGGCCGTCCGGGTGGCGATCCTCACCACCTTCGGCCGGCCCGGCTACCTGCGCCGGGCGATGGAGGCCGGCGCGCTCGGCTTCGTGGTCAAGGACGCGCCGGCCGGCGAGCTGGCCGCCGCGGTCCGCGCCGTCGCCGCCGGGCGCCGCGTCGTCGACCCGGCGCTGGCCGCCGCCACCCTGGCCGGCGGCGCCAGCCCGCTGACCGGCCGCGAGCGGGACGTCCTGGTCGCCGCCCGGGACGGCGCCACCGTGGCCGACATCGCCGGCCGGCTCTTCCTGTCCGAGGGCACCGTCCGCAACTACCTCTCCGCCGCCATCACCAAGACCGGCACCCGCAACCGCGTCGAAGCCCTCCGCCTCGCCGAAACCAACGGCTGGCTCTGACCCCCCGCCCCACCCACCCCCCAGCCGGCTGATGGATCACGTTTGCTCGCTGGGTCGTCGGGCGGGCGGCGTGTCGGCTCGGCGTGTCGCCGACACCGCGCGCAAACGTGATCGCCTGCCGGGGCCGGGGGTCAGGCGGGGGTGCGGGGGCGGAGGCCGAGCGCGCGCAGCTCCAGCTCGGCCAGGGCGGCGGTCGCGTCGGGGTCGCCGGCCCGCCATCGGGTGACCGTCGCCGCCGGCAGCGCCGCCAGCTCGGTGGTGGACCGCCGGACCAGCGCACGGACCGCGAAGACCTCGACCGCGTCCGGCCCGGCCAGCGCCCGGGTCGCCGCGCCGGCCTCCCGGGCCCAGCCCAGCCGGCCGGGCAGCCAGCGGACCAGCACGATCCCGGCGGCGAGCAGCAGCATCAGCAGCGGCAGCCACAGCGCCACCTGCTCGACCGCCTGCTGCTGGCTGCGGCCCGCCTCGGCGACCGTGTCCCCGGCGCCGCCGGCCCGCCGCAGCGCCCCGGACACGTCGTCGCCGACCACCGGCAGCCCGCCGATCCGGTCCCCGGCCTCGCCGAGCGCCCCGGAGAACGACCCGCCGGCCCGTTCCAGCGCCTCGCCCGGCCCGCGCAGCCGCAGCAGCCGCTCCCGCAGCTCCAGCGCCAGCCAGACCCACAGCACCACCCACGCGACGACCAGCAGGTCGCCGGTGAGCTGCCAGGTCCGGCGGACGGGGGTGTCGGCGTACAGCTTCATCGGGCTCCTTCTGGGCTCACGGTCGACCGGCGGGAAGAAACTGTCGGTGGGCGCGCTTATGGTCGGGCCATGCGAGCAGTCACCGACATCGTGCCCACCCAGGGGCGCTTCGAGGTCGTCAGCGAGTTCGTCCCGTCGGGCGACCAGCCGGCGGCCATCGACGCGCTGGAGGAGCGGATCCGCTCGGGCGCCCGGGACACGGTGCTGCTCGGCGCGACCGGCACCGGCAAGTCGGCGACCACGGCCTGGCTGATCGAGCGGCTGCAGCGCCCCACGCTGGTCATGGCCCCCAACAAGACGCTCGCCGCGCAGCTGGCCAACGAGTTCCGTGAGCTGCTGCCCAACAACGCGGTGGAGTATTTCGTCTCCTACTACGACTACTACCAGCCCGAGGCGTACGTGCCGCAGACGGACACGTACATCGAGAAGGACTCGTCGGTCAACGACGAGGTGGAGCGACTCCGCCACTCGGCGACGATGTCGCTGCTCACCCGCCGGGACGTGGTGGTGGTCGCGACCGTGTCCTGCATCTACGGTCTCGGCACCCCGCAGGAGTATGTGGACCGCTGCGTCCGGCTGTCGGTCGGCCAGGAGATCGAGCGGGACAAGATCCTGCGCAACCTGGTCCACGAGCAGTACACGCGCAACGACCTGTCCTTCACCCGCGGCACGTTCCGGGTGCGCGGGGACACGATCGAGATCTTCCCGGTGTACGAGGAGCTCGCCATCCGGGTGGAGATGTTCGGCGACGAGATCGAGCGGCTCTACTACCTGCACCCGCTGACCGGCGAGGTGATCCGGGAGGTCAAGGAGGTCTTCGTCTTCCCGGCGTCGCACTACGTGGCCGGTCCGGACCGGATGGAGCGGGCGATCGCCGGCATCGAGGCCGAGCTGGTGGAGCGGCTGGCCGAGCTGGAGAAGCAGGGCAAGCTGCTGGAGGCGCAGCGGCTGCGGATGCGCACGACGTACGACATCGAGATGATGCGGCAGGTCGGCTTCTGCTCCGGCATCGAGAACTACTCGCGGCACATCGACGGCCGCCCCGCGGGCTCGGCGTCCAACACGCTGCTCGACTACTTCCCGGAAGACTTCCTGATCGTCATCGACGAGTCGCACAACACCGTCCCGCAGATCGGCGGGATGTACGAGGGCGACCGGTCGCGCAAGACGATGCTGGTCGACCACGGGTTCCGGCTGCCGTCCGCGATCGACAACCGACCGCTGAAGTGGGAGGAGTTCGTCGACCGGATCGGGCAGACGGTCTACCTGTCCGCCACCCCGGGGCCGTACGAGCTGGGTCGCACCGACGGGGCGTACGTGGAGCAGGTCATCCGGCCGACCGGGCTGGTCGACCCGGAGGTCGTGGTCAAGCCGACCAGGGGCCAGATCGACGACCTGGTGCACGAGATCCGCACCCGGGCCGAGAAGGACGAGCGGGTCCTGGTCACCACGCTGACCAAGAAGATGGCCGAGGACCTGACGGACTACCTGCTGGAGCTGGGCGTCCGGGTGCGCTACCTGCACTCGGAGGTCGACACGCTGCGCCGGGTCGAGCTGCTGCGCGAGCTGCGGCAGGGCGAGTTCGACGTGCTGGTGGGCATCAACCTGCTGCGCGAGGGCCTCGACCTGCCCGAGGTGTCGCTGGTCTCGATCCTGGACGCGGACAAGGAAGGCTTCCTGCGGTCCGGCACGTCGCTGATCCAGACGATCGGGCGGGCCGCGCGCAACGTCTCCGGTCAGGTCCACATGTACGCGGACAAGATCACCCCGTCGATGGCGAAGGCCATCGACGAGACCAGCCGGCGGCGCGCCAAGCAGATCGCGTTCAACACCGAGCGGGGGATCGACCCGCAGCCGCTGCGGAAGAAGATCGTGGACATCCTGGACGGGATCTACCGGGAGGCCGCGGACACTTCGGCCGAGCTGGTCGGCGGGTCCGGCCGGCAGCAGTCCCGGGGGAAGGCGCCGGTGCCGGGGCTGTCCTCGAAGGCGGTCGGCCGGGCCGGCGCGCACGCGAAGGACCTGGCCGGGATGCCGCGGGCGGCGCTGGCCGACCTCATCCAGGAGCTCAACGACCAGATGCTGCAGGCCGCCCGGGAGCTGCAGTTCGAGCTGGCCGCGCGGCTGCGCGACGAGATCGGCGAGCTGAAGAGGGAGCTCCGCGGCATGGACGCCGCCGGCGTCGGCTGAGTCACCCGGGTCGGATCCGGGCGGCGGGGACGGTCCGGTCAGGCCGAGGGGTCGGCGGGGGGCTCGGGCTGGAGGAGGCCGAGCAGGTTGCCCTCGGGGTCGTGCACGTAGGCGAGCCAGCCGACGCCCGGCATCAGCTCCTTGTCCAGCGCGGTCGTCGCCCCGAGGGCGTGCGCCCGCGCCAGCGTGGCGTCCAGGTCGTCCACCTGGGTGGTGACCACGTAGCCGTTCACCGCCTGGCCGCGCTCCGGTGCCGGCCCGCGCCGGGGGAGCAGGCCGCCGTTGATCCCGGGCTGGTCCTCCGGGCCGGTGACGATCACCCAGTAGTCCTGCTCGCCCCAGCGGTCCACCTGCCAGCCGAGCACGTCCCGGTAGAAGCCGGCGGCCCGCTCCGGGTCGCCGGCGTGGATCTCGAAGTGCACGGGTCGGGCCATCGCTCCTCCTCCACCGCCGGAAGGGCCCGCACACTACGCCCGCCGTGGCCGCCGGGGCGGCAGAACCGGCGGCTCAGTGCACGCAGAACTCGTTGCCCTCCGGGTCCCGCATCACCGTGAAGACCCCGCCGCCCTCCTCGATGGTCTCCACCTCGGTCGCGCCGAGCGCGACCAGCTCGGCCACCTTCGCCGCGATCACCTCGCGCTGCTCGGCCAGCGGCAGCCCCCGCCGCTCGGTCGCGCCGATGTCGACGTGCACCCGGTTCTTCCCCGCCTTGGGCTCGGGCACGGTCTGGAAGAACAGCCGCGGCCCCTGGCCGGCCGGGTCCACCACCGCGCCGCGCCACTCCGAGCGGGGGATCGCGTGCTTCGTCCCGTACTCGGCCCAGGACGCGTAGCCCGGCGGCGGCGGCTCCGGCTCGTACCCGAGGGCCGGCCCCCAGAAGGCCATCATGGCCGCCGGGTCCGCGCAGTCGAAGACGACCTGGATCTTCCGGTACATGGCCCGGAGGCTAGCCCGCGGCACCGACCAAAAGGCGCCCGCTGGCCGTGGGCGGCAGGCATGGGGGATACTGGCCCGAGTCGTGGAGGGGAGTATCCCTGCGCGGCGGCATCGTCACCACGGTGCACCGGGCTCGCCCGGGCCCCGGTGCCGCCGGCCGCGGGAGCGGCGGGAGAGACCTCCGGTAGGGACCTGTTCTGCCCGTCCGGAGGAGGACCGTGAACGTTCCCGCCTGGCTCTGGTTCGCAACCTTCGCCGGCATCCTCGTTCTCCTCGCGATCGACCTCTTCATCGTCGACCACAACCCGCACGCGATCCGGATCGCCGAGGCCGCCCGCTGGGTGGTGTTCTACGTCGCCCTCGCGGTGCTCTTCGGTCTCGGCATCCTGGTCTTCTCCGGCGGGCAGTACGCCGGGGAGTTCTTCGCCGGCTACATCACCGAGTACAGCCTCAGCGTCGACAACCTGTTCGTCTTCGTGATCATCATGTCGACGTTCGCGGTGCCGGCGATCCACCAGCACAAGGTGCTGCTCTTCGGCATCCTCGCCGCGCTGGTGCTGCGCGGGCTGTTCATCGCGGCCGGCGCGGCGGTGATCGAGCGCTTCGAGTGGGTCTTCTACATCTTCGGCGCGTTCCTCCTCTACACCGGCTACAAGCTCGCCTTCCGCCGGGAGGACGACGACGAGGAGAACTACCAGGAAAACTTCGCGCTCCGGCAGGTCCGCCGGGCGCTGCCGGTGACCGAGGACTACCACGGGTCCAAGGTGTTCACCCGGATCGACGGCAAGCGGTACGTGACGCCGATGCTGGTCGTGATGCTGGCGATCGGCACCACGGACATCCTGTTCGCGCTCGACTCGATCCCGGCGATCTTCGGGCTGACCAAGGAGCCGTTCCTGGTCTTCGCGGCCAACGCGTTCGCGCTGATGGGGCTGCGGCAGCTCTACTTCCTGCTCGGCGGGCTGCTCAACCGGCTGGTCTACCTGGACATCGGCCTGGCGATCATCCTCGGCTTCATCGGCGTGAAGCTGATCCTGGAGGCGCTGCACGGCAGCGGGGTGTCCTGGGCGCCGCACATCGGCATCGTCACGTCGCTGTCGGTCATCGTCGGCGTGCTGGTGATCACCACCGTGCTGAGCCTGCTCAAGGTGCGCCGCGACCCGTCGGCGGCGAAGCACCTGCCGACCGCGGCCACGGCGGCCCCGGACGGCGGCGACGCGGACCGCGGCTAGCCGGCCAGCGGGCCACCCGCCGCGGAGCGGGCCAGCGGGTCACCCCGCCGCGGAGCGGGCCAGCCGGCCGCGGCCAGCCCGCCGCGCTCGGTCAGCCGGTCCGCGGCGCCAGGTCGGGCCCGGCGACCAGCCGCCCGTCCTGGTAGACGCCGCGGATCCGCTCGCGCAGCGTGCGGACGTCCAGCGTGTCGCCGGCGACCACGACCAGGTCGGCGCGCTGCCCGGGGGCGATCGTGCCGCGGTCCTCGGCCACGTCGAGCAGCTCGGTGGCCGAGCCGGTGGCCGCGTGCAGCGCCTGCTCCGGCGTCATCCCGCAGTCGGTCAGCAGGGCCAGCTCGGTCAGGTTGTCCCCGTGCGGGCCGACCCCGGAGTCGGTGCCCATCGCCACCGTCACGCCCGCCTCGATCGCGCGCCGGACCGACTCCGCGTGCACCTCGAGCACCATCGTGGCCTTGGCCAGCACCGCGTCCGGGTACGGCACCCCGGCGGCGGCCAGGTCGAGCACCACCCGGGGCGCGGCCAGCGTCGGCACCAGCCAGGTGCCCCAGTCGAGCATCAGCTCGATCGCCTCGTCGTCCAGGTAGATGCCGTGCTCGACGGACCGGACCCCGTTGCGGACGGCCACCTTGATGCCGTCCGCGCCCTGCGCGTGCGCCATCACGCCGATGCCGGCCGCGGCCGCCTCGGCGACCATCATGGCCACCTCCTCGTCCCGGAAGTGCCCGTGCCGCGGGTCGTCCCGGGCGGACAGCACGCCGCCGCTGGTGGCCACCTTGATCACGTCCGCGCCGGCCCGGATCAGCTCCCGGACCACCTTGCGGACCTCCTCCGGCCCGTCCACCACCGTGTGCGGCCGGCCCGGGTGCGGCTGGACCAGGGGGACCGAGCAGCCGGACGGATACCACCCGTCGCCGTGCCCGCCGGTCTGGCTGAGCATGCTCACCGCGATCTGCATCCGCGGCCCGGGCACCAGCCCGTCCTCGACGGCCTGCTTCACCCCGAGGTCGGTGCCGCCGGCGTCGCGCACGGTGGTGATCCCGGCGTCCAGGGTGGCCCGCATGTTGCGGACCGCCTCGAAGTACGGGTACGCGAACGGGGTCTGCAGCACCTTGAGCGGGTTGACCCCGCTGAAGAGCAGGTGCACGTGGCAGTCGACCAGGCCGGGCAGCACGGTGGCCCCGGTGCAGTCCACCACCTCGTCGCCGTCCAGCCCGGGGCCGACGTCCACGATCCGGCCGTCCTCGACGACCACGTCGGCGGCGGCCGGCGGCGAGCCGGTGCCGTCGAAGACCTGACCCGAGGCGAAGAGCGTGCGCACCGGGGCATCTCACCATGCCGGCGGCTGGCACACTGCCCGGCGTGGTGGTCGAGGTGGCGGTCTTCGAGGTCAGTGCCGGCGACGAGGACGCCTTCGTGGCGGCGTACCACGGGGTGCGCGGCGAGGTCGCCGGCACGCCGGGGTGCCTGTCGGTCCGGCTGACCCGCGGGGTGGAGTCGCCCGGCCGGTTCGTGCTGCTGGCCGAGTGGGAGTCGCTGGACGCGCACCTGGTCGCCTTCCGCGGCACCGAGCGGTTCACCCGGTGGCGGGCCGCGCTGGGGCCGTACTTCGCCGCCCCGCCGCAGGTGGAGCACTACACCGACGTGGGCGCACCGGCTCGTTAGGCTTGCTAACGTCGCGGGGTGCAGCCCGCAGACCTCGCCCTCCTCCGCCTGCCCGGCGCCCCCGCGCTCGCCCCGGACGGCCGGCGCGCCGTGGTCACCGTCACCCGGCTCGACCTCGACGCGGATGCGTACCGGTCGCGCCTCTGGCTGGTCGACACCACCGGCGCCGAGCCGCCCCGGCCGCTGACCGACGGCCCGCGGGACAGCGCCCCGGCCTGGTCGCCGGACGGCCGGTGGATCGCCTTCCTGCGCGCCGCCGACGACAAGAGCAAGCCGCAGCTGCACGTGCTGCCGGCGGACCTCGGCGACGCCCGCCGGGTGACCACCGACGAGCAGCACCCGCTCGGCGCCGGGGTGCCGCGGTGGAGCCCGGACTCGACCCGGCTGGCGTACGTGGCCCGGGTGCCCGAGCCGGGCCGGTACGGCACCGAGGAGGGCCGGGGCCCGGAGAAGGAGCCGCCGCGGCGGATCACCCGGCTGCGCTACCGGCTGGACGACGTCGGCTTCGTGCTCGACCGGCCGCCGCACGTCTTCGTGGTCGACCCGTTCGCGGCCGAGCCGGCGCCGGTGCGGGTGACCGACGGCGACGCCGACCACGAGGACGTGAGCTGGACCCCGGACGGCGGCCTGCTGCTGGTCAGCGACCGGGACACCCCCGAGGACACCACGCTGTACAAGGATGTGTACGCGTGCGCCGCCGACGGCTCCGGCCTGCGCCGGCTGACCAAGGGCGGGCACACCGCGGCCGTGCCGGCGGCCAGCCCGGACGGTGGCACGGTGTTCTTCCTCGGCCCGTCCGACCTGGGCGAGGACGGCTGCGACTTCGTCGGCCGCAACGGCGTGCTGTGGGCGGTGCCGGCGGACGGCTCGACCCCGCCGGCGCCGCTGACCGACCCGGCCGTGGTGGACGCGGTCGACCTCGGCTCCGGGCTCGCCGTGGACGCGGCCGGCGTGCTGGTCGGCACCCGCCGGCGCGGCGCCGAGGAGCTGCTCCGGGTGCCGCTGACCGGCGGCGACCCGGAGATCGTGGTCGGCGGCCCGCGCACCGTGAGCGGGGCAGCGGCCGCCGGCGGCACCCTCGTCGCGGTGGTCGGGGACGGCACGAGCGCGGGCGAGCTGGTCGCGGTCGGTGCGGGCGGGGAGCGGGTGCTCACCGACTTCGGCGCCGAGCTGGCCGCCGGGGCCTCGCTGCGGCCGCTGGAGGAGCTGACCACGACCGCGCCGGACGGCTACCCGGTGCACGGCTGGATCGTCCGCCCGGACCCGGCCGCGCACCCGGGGCCGCGGCCGGTGCTGCTGATGATCCACGGCGGCCCGTTCATGACCTTCGGGCACGTGCTGCTGGACGAGGCGCAGGTGTACGCGGCCGCCGGCTACGCGGTGGTGATGGGCAACCCGCGCGGCGCCGCCGGCTACGGCCCCGAGCACGGCCGGGCGATCCGGCACGCGATGGGCACGGTGGACGCGGACGACCTGCTCGCGCTGCTGGACGCGGCGCTGGCCGGGCCGCACCCGGCCGGCGCCGAGCTGGACCGGGACCGGGTCGGCGTGCTCGGCGGGTCGTACGGCGGCTACATGACGGCCTGGCTGGCCGCACACGCCGGCCACCGGTTCCGGGCGGCGATCGTGGAGCGGGCGGTGACCACGTTCGACTCGTTCACCGGGTCCAGCGACATCGGCTACTTCTTCACGGCCGCGTACGCCGGCACCGACCCGGACGCGGTCGCCGCGCAGAGCCCGCTGACGCACGTGGACAAGGTCGACCTGCCGGTCCTGATCATCCACTCGGAGCACGACTGGCGCTGCCCGGTCGAGCAGGCCCAGCGGTACTTCGTGGCGCTGCGGGCCCGCGGCGTCCCGGCCGAGCTGCTGCTCTTCCCGGGCGAGGGGCACGAGTTGTCCCGGTCCGGGCTGCCGAGTCACCGAGTGGCCCGATTCGGGGCCATCCTGGACTGGTGGGCGCGGCACCTCGACTGAGAGGATCCGCCATGATCGGCGCCGCCGCCGGCCCGCTGGACCCAAGGAGGACCTCCCCGGTGTTCTCAGCCGAAACGCGCCGCCAGGCGGCCGCCTTCGACGCCATCGGGGAGCGGTACGACGACGCGTTCCCGCACAAGTCCGGGCAGATCATCGCCACCCAGTGGGTGGTGGACCGGCTGTCGCCGGGCGCGCGGGTGCTCGACCTCGGCTGCGGCACCGGGGTGCCGACCGCCGGCATGCTGGTCGAGTCGGGCATGGAGGTCGTCGGCGTCGACGTGTCCGGGGAGATGCTCACGCTGGCCCGGCGCAACGTGCCGACCGCCCGGTTCGCCGCCATGGACCTGCTCGAGCTGGACACCTCGCTGGGCGACTTCGACGCGGTGGTCGCGTTCTTCTCGCTGCTGATGCTGCGCCGCGCCGAGATCCCGCAGGTGGTGCGGCGGATCCGGTCGGTGCTGCGGCCGGGCGGGCTGGTGGCCATCGGGATGGTGGAGGGCGACCTCGACTACGTCCCGCTCACCTTCCTCGGCCAGGAGGTGTTCGTGACGGCCTACCCGCGGGCCGACCTGGAGGCGACCGTGCGGGCCGAGGGGCTGCACGTGCGCGAGGTGGACGTGGAGGAGTTCGAGCCGGCGTCCACCGACGTGCCGGCCGAGCGGCAGATCTTCCTCTACTGCGCCGCCCCCTGAGATACGCAGGATGACGTAGGCCGGGACGGGCACCCTCCCGGCCCCGGCGGCGTTGGACCCGGTGACGCCGATTACACCGTTACACGCCGGAGTCCGAGATGACCGACGCAGCGCCCGTCCCGTACGAGCCCCTGCCGGAGGCCAGGCTGCGGGTGGGTGACGCCGAGCGGTTCGAGGCGGCCACCGCGCTCGGCGAGCACTTCGCCACCGGCCGGCTGGACCAGGCCGAGTACGACGCCCGTGTCCAGGCCGCCTACGCCGGCCGCACCCGCGCCGACCTGCAGGCGCTGTTCACCGACCTGCCCGAGCCGGCGCCGTTCCGGCCCGCGGCCCGAGCCGGCTGGGAGGCCGGTCGGGCCGCCCGGGACCGTCCCCGCCGCGGCGGCCCGCCGCCGGTCGTCCCGCTGCTGCTGCTGGTGGTGCTGATCGGGCTCACCGTGCTGCTGCGCTTCCCGGTCTTCCTGTTCTTCCTGCCGCTGTGGTTCGGCTGGGGCCGGCGCGCCTGGCGCTGAGCCCGGCCCGGTGTCGAACATCCTGCGGAAGCTCGGCGTGAGCCGGCGGACCGAGGCGGCGCGGGTCGCGCACCACCTCGGCCTGGAGCTCACCGGGTCGCCGGCAGGCCGAAGTGCGGGAACAGCGCGTACCCGAAGGTGGTGATCTCCGCGATGGTGCCGTCCTCGATCCGCAGCACGTCCAGCTTGTACGCGCGGAACGTGTCGTCGCCGGGCCGGCGCAGGTAGCTGGCCGCGGCCGGCATCCGGTTGGCGCTGGTCGGCAGCAGCCGCCAGTCGCCCTCCCGGTCCGGGCCGAAGGCCCGCTCCAGCAGGGTGCCCAGCCCGGCCAGCCCGTCGAAGCAGAACGGCGCCGGCGGCATGGTCACCCGGATGTCCTCGGCCGCGACGGCCAGCGCGGCGGCGGCGTCGCACCGCTCGTGCGCGGCCACGAAGCGGTCCAGCAGCGCCCGCTCGGCCGGACCGGGCGGGGATGCCGCCCAGTCCATCCGGTGCGAGGGCAGGTGCTCCTGCATCGCGGCCCGGGCCCGCTGCAGCGCGCTGTTGGCCGCGGCCACGCTGGTGTCCAGCATCGCCGCGGCCTCCGCGGCCGGCAGGCCGAGCACGTCCCGCAGCACCAGCACGGCCCGCTGCCGCGGCGGCAGCACCTGCAGCGCGGCCAGGAAGGCCAGCTCGATGGTCTCCCGCCGGACCACCACCGCGTCCGGCTCGTCCTCCGGGGGAGCGATCTGGTCCAGCAGCCGGTCCGGGTACGGCTGCAGCCAGCCCACCTCGGCGTACGAGCGGAGCTCGGCCACCCGCCGGGACCGGGCCCGGATGGCGTCCAGGCAGACGTTGGTGGCGATCTTGTAGAGCCAGGCCCGGACCAGCGTGTCGCCCTCGAAGCGGTCCCGCGCCCGCCAGGCCCGCAGCAGCGTCTCCTGGACGGCGTCCTCCGCCTCGTCGAAGGACGCCAGCATCCGGTAGCAGTGCACGTGCAGCTCCCGGCGGTGCTGCTCGGCCGCGGCCCGGAAGGTCGACTCGTCGGTCAGGGTCCCGGCCGCGGTCACGCGTGACCACGCTCCTGCAGCACCCAGGTGTTGCCGTCCGGGTCGGCGAAGTCGGCGAAGGAGTTGAAGTCGGTCCGCTTCGGGTCCGGCCCCGGCTGCCAGCCCTCCGGGGTCATGTGCCGGATGTCGCCGACCTCGACGCCGCGGCCGGTCAGCTCGGTGCGGGCGGCCTCGATGTCGGTGACCACCAGGTGCAGCCCGCGGGCCGACCCGGGCGGCGCGTCGGTGAGGCCGACGCCGACGGAGATCGAGCAGGCCGACCCGGGCGGGGTCAGCTGCACGACCCGGAAGTCGTCGCCGGCCCGGTGGTCGACGTCCACGACGAAGCCGGCCTTGGCCGAGTAGAACTCCTTGGCCCGGTCGACGTCGGTGACCGGCACCAGCAGCAGCTCCAGTTTGTAGTCCACGGGGTTGCCTCTCGATCGGGTCGGCGCCGGGGTGGAGCCGACAGTCTGCCCGGTACAACGGCGGCCGCCGGGGAAACTCATCGGTGCCCCCGGCTACCGTCGGGCGGGTGGGCACCGATTCGTCCGCTGGAACCCGGCCGCCGGCGCGGACGTCGAGGAGGAACTTCGCCGGGCGCCACCTCGACCAGGAGTAAGCCCCGGCGTCCGTCCTGCCGATTGACACGGCACCGTCGCTGCGGTGTCGTGTGAAACACGTTCGCTGCGCAACTATCTGCGCCCCGAGCGTCGCCCGGCCGCCGAGCGAGGGCTACCAGCTCGGCCAGCAGGAAGGTGGCGAGGGCATGAGCGAGTGGAACGCGATGACCTACGAGGGCAAGGACACGATCCTGCGGGTCGTCCGCCGGGAGGCCGAGCGGCTGTTCGCCCTCGCCCAGGAGCCGGACGCCTGGGTCAGGCCGACCGCGTGCGCCGGCTGGACGACCCGCGACGTCGTGGGCCACATCGTCGACACGACCGAGGGCTACTTCGCCGCCTTCGACGCGGCGCGCGGCAAGGGCGAGGTCCCCGCGCCGTACGGTCTTCCGGCGATGCACGAGCGGGTGAACGAGATGGCGGTGGGGTTCCGCCGGGTCCCGCAGGCGGAGCTGATCGATCGCCTGCGCGCCGACTTCGAGAAGATGATGGGCATCCTCGAGGCGCTCGGTCCGGAGGAGTGGACCGGCCTGATGGTCACCCACGCCTACATGGGCCCGGTACCGGCCTTCTTCTACGCCGGTGGCCAGCTGATGGACTACGGCGTGCACTCCTGGGACATCCGCCAGGGCACGGGCCGGGCGCACGGCCTGTCCGGCGACGTCGCCGACCTGCTGGTGCCGTTCATGTTCGCGATCTGGCAGGGCACCGTCCGCACCGATGCGGTCACGGAGCCCGGTCGGATCGGGATCAGGGTGAGCGGCCGCAACGCCGGCGACTACCGGATCTCCGTGGACGAGAAGGGGCTCACGTACGAGCCGGGGAACATCGACGAGCTGCCCTGCCTGATCGAGTTCGACGCCGCCAGCATGGTGCTCACCGCGTTCGGCCGCGGCAACTTCGGCACCGTGCGCGGGGACTTCGCCCAGGCCGAGCGGTACCTGAACCTGTTCTTCCGGATCTAGGCACGCTCCGGGACCTACCACCTCCAGCGCAGCGGGATGCGCACCACCTAGCGCAGCGGGATGCGCAGCGACCTCGCCGCGCGCCGGCGCACGTGCCGCAGTTGCTGACGTACGCCGCCCGGCCCCGCAGGGCGAGCCCGCCCGGCGTGACCAGATCGGTCGCATCACCACGTGCTGGCCGCCGCCGCGGTCCACCCGGACGAGCGCGCCGGTCGGGTCGCCCGACAGCAGGCCGTTCTGGAAGATCTCCAGCACGTAGAGCTTCCCCCGCTCGTCGAACGCGATGTCGATGATGTTGGTGAACCCGCTGGCGAAGACCTGCGGGGCCCGGCCCGGCACGATCCGGTAGACGTTGGCGCCACCGACCGGGAACGGGAAGCCGGTGAGCTGCCCGACGTAGAGGGCGCCGTCCGGGCCCGTGCGCCACCGAGGTCGGCACGGCGTCCATCGGGATCTGGGTGCCCGGCGGCAGTCCGAGGAACGGCGGTGCGTCGACCAGGCGGTTGGGGAACGTCGCGAGGACGGAGATGCTGCCCGTTCGGCTTCACCAGCAACAGGTCGTTGGCCGCCGGCGTCGGCGACGACCCGGCCACTGCCGGTGGTGAGCACCGAGTTGGGGTTGACGTTCTCCTCGTCGCCCGTCGGGTTGTTGGCGTCCTCGAAGTCGGCCAGGTCGGCCACGACGTCGCACCCGGCCGCCGTCCCCCTGGGCCCGCAGCAGCTGCCCCATGTCGTCGAGCTCCGGGATGGTCCTGCTGAAGTCCAGGTCCAGGCCGAGACCCTCGGTGACGTACATGCCGCCCTGACCGCTGGAAGGCGACGTCGGACGGGCCGATGGCGGCGTCCCCGGTGCCCTCGTTGCCGAACGACGGCAGCCCGGTCAGCACCCGACGCTGGCCGTGGCGGTCGATGCGGGTGACCGAGCCCGAGTGGCCGAAGCACGCCGGACCTTCGGGCCCCGCGAAGCAGGGACCGGAGCCGCCCGCGCCCGACTCGGCGACGTACAACCCGCCGTTCGGCGAGAACGCCAACCCGCGCGGGTTGTTCAGCCCGGAGGCGATGACCTCGGGCACCGGTCTGCGCCGCTCGCCGGCGACATGACCCGCCATCGTCAGCGCCGCCGCGCCGAGCACTGCCGCTATCCGGTATCTCATCTCGAGCACCCCCCGGGGGCCGTGGCCCATGTGCCGACTCCTGGAGAGTGCCCACCCGGCCCGACGCTGGCAAGAGGCTGTCGGTGTTCGCGCTGGACCCGTCGGGCGCGGATGACCCGTCCGCCCCGGCTGAACTCCGCCGCCCGCGCGGCTGGTCGCTGCCCGGCCGCGGCGCTCCCCGGGTGGCCGGCGCCGGGCGACTACCAGCCGCGGGCGCGCCACTCCGGGATGGACGGGCGCTCGGCGCCGAGGGTGGTGTCGTTGCCGTGGCCCGGGTAGACCCAGGTGTCGTCGGCCAGCTCGCCGAAGACCCGGGCCTCCAGGTCGTCCATCAGCGAGCCGAAGCGCTGCGGGTCCTTCTCGGTGTTGCCGGGGCCGCCGGGGAAGAGGGAGTCGCCGGTGAAGAGGTGGCTGGTGCCCTGCGGGTCGTCGTACCGCAGCGCGATCGAGCCCGGGGTGTGCCCGCGCAGGTGGATGACCGTCAGCGTGCACCGGCCGACCTCGACCGAGTCGCC
>CAWKIV010000026.1:0-11479 GCA_963849885.1 uncultured Actinomycetota bacterium
CACGGTAGGACCGCCGGCTGCGACCGGTCGTGCCAATTACGGCTGGGGCAGCAGCGCGGTCAGCGCGGCCCGGACGTCGGCGGCGTCGGTGCCGTCCGCGACCTCGGCCAGCGCTTCCCGCCAGGCGGCGGCCAGCAGCTGGCCGAGCGGGGCGCCGGTGAGCCGGACCAGCAGCGCCCGCACCGGGTCGGCGACCCCGTCCGGGTGCGGCTCGGCCAGCAGCCGGGCGAACCCGCGGCCGGCGGCGGCGTCGAAGCCGACCAGCAGCGCCGCCCGCCCCGGCCCGTCGTCGGCCCGGGCCGCGGCGGCGCCCTCCATCCGGTCCAGCACCCGCGCCTCGGCCTCGGCCCGGACCACCGTGTAGAGCCCGAGCTTGCTGCCGAAGTGGTGGTAGAGCGAGCCGGTCGTCACGCCGGCCGCGGCGGCCAGCTCGCCGACGCCGACCCCGCCGTACCCCCGCTCGGCGAAGAGGTCGAGCGCCCGCAGCGCCAGCCGTCCCCGGGCCGTGGACGGAACCGGCACCCACTCGCGCACGGCTCCATAATGCCGTACCGTCTCCGCATAATCAGGTTATGGAGGTGGGTCGGTGAAGCTCGAGTTCTGGTACGCGCCGGTCGGTGACCTGCCGGGGGCGTTGGCGCTCTACCGAGACACCCTCGGCTGGGAGGAGGCCTGGCGGGAGGGCGACACGACGGTCAGCCTCCAGCTGCCCGGCACCGAGGTGCAGCTCATGCTCGCCGTCGACGACCAGCTCGCGGCCGGCCCGATCTTCGTGGTGGACAGCGTGAAGGGCTTCCGGTCGGGCCCCGGCGAGGGTCTGGACTGGCGGTTCGAGCCGTTCGACATCCCCGGCGGCGCGATGGGCGGCTTCGCCGACGCGGCCGGCAACATGGTCTACGTGCTGGATCAGGACGGCGGCGCGGCGCCCTCGTAGGCCGCCTCGGCCTCCGCCCGGGCCCGGTCGATCGCGCCGCCGCGGAGCAGCCCGGCCGCCAGCAGCCAGGCGACCGCCAGCACCGCGGCGCCGGCCAGGTACGGCAGCCGCAGGTCGACCCGGCCGAGCAGGCCGCCGACGAGCGCGCCGACCGGGATCGCGCCGAAGCCGATCAGCCGGTAGACGCTCACCACCCGGCCGAGCAGCGGGGCCGGGGTGACCGCCTGCCGCAGCGACTGGACGATGATGTTGCCGAGCGTCACCGCGAAGCCGAGCACGGCCAGCGCGGCGGCCGCGACCGTGACCACCGTGGTCAGGCCGAGGACCACCAGCACCACGCCGAGCAGCGCGAAGGAGACCAGGTAGGCCCGGGCCTCGCCCCACCGGCGGACGATCCGGCTGGCCACCACGCTGGCCAGCAGCGAGCCGGCCGCGGTGCCGGTCAGCAGCAGGCCGAAACCGAGGTTGCCCAGCCCCAGCCGGTCCTGCGCGACCAGCACCAGCACCACCTCGCTGGCCATGAAGATCAGGTTGAGCACGCCGGTGAGCAGGGCCAGCCCGCGCAGCAGCCGGTGCCGGGCCAGCCAGCGCAGGCCCTCGGCGATGTCCGCCCGGATGGAGGAGCGCGGTCCGGTCCGCTCCACCTCGAAGCGGCCGCGGATGCGGGCCAGCAGCACCGAGCTGCCGAGGAAGGACACCGCGTCCACGGCGTACGGCAGCCAGGGCGCGAGGCTGAACAGCGCGCCGCCGAGCGGCGGTCCGGCGAACTGCTGGCTCACCGTCTGGGCGCCGAGCAGCCGCCCGTTCGCGGCGGACAGCCGGTCGGGGTCCCGGCCGACCAGGGACGGGATCGACGCCTGGGCGGCGCTGTCGAAGAGCGTCTGGCCCACGCCGAGCAGGAAGGCACCGGCGGCGAGCAGCGGGATGCTGGCCCAGCCGGCCAGGATCGCGACGGCCAGCCCGGCCAGCACCGCGGCCCGGCCCAGGTCGACCGTCCACATCACCCGGCGCCGGTCCAGCCGGTCCACCAGCGCGCCGCTGACCAGGCCGATCAGCAGCCAGGGGGCGAACGAGGCGGCGCCGACCACGCCGATCAGCAGCGGGTCGCGGGTCAGCGTGGCGGCGAGCAGCGGCCCGGCGGTCACGGTGATCCCGTCGCCGAGCGTGGACACCGACGCGGCGGTCCACAGCTTGCCGAAGTCGCGCCCGAGCCGGATCTTCACCGCCGCACCTCCGGCGCCGGCGTCGCGGTCGGCTCCGGGGCCGCCGCCGGCTCCGCGGTCGTGCTCGGCTCGGGGGCCGCGGTCGGCTCCGGCGGCACCGGCGGCTCGGACCGGAAGAAGGCCATGGCGAGCGTGTACGCGGCCTCCTCGGACGCCGGCTGCGCCCGGAACTCCTCGACCAGCGCGGCCAGCCGGTCGCGGAACTCGGCCGCCCGCTCCGGGTCCAGCCGGGCCCGGGTGGTGGTGACCATGTCCGTCGGCGCCGCCTGGGCGCCGGCCCGCTCCGCCTCGTCGGCGACGGTGCGCAGCAGCATCGGGGCGCCGTTGATGTCCCCGCCCGGCCGGTCCAGGTCGTAGCGCCGGGCGGTCCGGCCGTAGTAGCGCTCGGTCACCCCGCGGACCGGCCGGGTCCGCACCACCCGGACCAGTCCGGCCCGCTCCAGCGCGCGCAGGTGGAAGCTCACGCTGCCCTTGAGCACGCCGAGCGCGTCGGCCAGCTGGGCCCCGGTCATGGCCCGGTCCAGCAGCAGGCCGAGGATCCGGTGCCGGGTCAGGTTGCCGAGCGCGCGGTGCTGCTCGGCCGAGTCGACGACCAGCACGTCGGCGAGCTCGTAGTCGGGTCGACCCACCGGTCAATGGTCAATGACCGTTGACCATTCGTCAAGATACGGTCTGCCGGGTCGGCCGGGTCGGTCACCGGCGTCAGGAGCGCGGGTCGGGGTAGCGCAGCGTGGCGCCGACCCCGTCGCGCAGCTCCAGCTGCCCGGCGGCCAGCGTGACCACGGCGGCGTCGGTGCCGGCCGCGGCCCGGACCAGCGCGGCGTCCAGCCGGTCCTGGACCGGCGCGGCGACCCCCAGCTCGGTCAGCTCCTCCCGGGTCAGGCCGAGGTGCACCGACTGCGGCCCGATCCACGCCGACGCGTCCGAGGTCTGGTCGTCGACGATGAGCAGGGTGTCCACCTGCGCCTTGCGCAGCGCCGCCACGGTGGCCGCGATGCCGTCCACGGCCAGCACGTCGCCGACCCCGGCGGACGCCCGCCCGCGGGCCTCGGCGAACCGGTCCACCACCGCCTGGTCGGCGTCCGCCGCGGCCCGGGCGACCACGGTGGCCACCTCGTCGGTGAGCTTGTCCTCGTCGATGCCGTCGGCGCGCCCGCCGGTCTGCAGCTCGACCACCAGCTCGGCGGCCGGCTCGGCCAGCACCTTGCGCAGGATCTCCCGGGCGCGCACGTCGCCGGCCAGGATCACCACCCGGGCCGCGGTGCCGCGCACGGCGGCCTCGATCGCGTCGGCGACCTGGCGGGCGTTGGCCTCCCAGAGGTTCTCGGCCCGGTGCTGGTAGCGCAGGTGGGACCAGCCGCCGACGCCGACCTTGCGGATCGGGTAGTCGTCGCCCTCCACCTCCAGCGACCACTGGCCGGCCGGGCCGTGCACGGTCAGGTCGGCGCCGGCGCGGTCCACCAGCGCCAGCACGTACGGCACCACCGGGGCGAGCTGGGCGACCATCGGCATCAGGTGCGGCAGCGGGGCCCACCGGGCGCTCTCCCGGCGCGGCGGCCCGGGCAGCACCACGTCGTGCCGCAGCCGGCCGCCCGAGCCGACCAGCAGCTGCCCGTACGCCCCGGCGACCTCGTCGTGGCCGCCGACCGCCGCCTCCATCGCGTCCAGGGTGGCGGCGTCCGCGCCCTGCTCGGCGAGCGACTCCCGCAGCGCCCGCCACCGGAGCTCCACCTTCTGCGGCCCCAGCTCCTCGGCGCGGCCGGCGTCCAGGTACGCCGTCGCGAACGGGCCGGGCGAGGTGATCAGAGTGGTGAGGGTGTCCAGACGGATCATGCGAATGGCCTACCCCGGCCCCGGCCCGGTCATCCCGGACAGCGCAGAGCGGGGGCGCCCCGGTGTGGGGCGCCCCCGCTCCGCGGGGTCGGTCAGTAGCGGTAGTGCTCGGACTTGTACGGGCCCTCGATCGGCACGCCGAGGTACTCGGCCTGCTTCTTGGTCAGCGTGGTCAGCTTCGCGCCGACCGCGTCGAGGTGCAGCCGGGCCACCTTCTCGTCCAGGTGCTTCGGCAGCACGTACACCTGCTTGTCGTACTCGCCGGGCTTGGTCCACAGCTCGATCTGGGCCATCGCCTGGTTGGTGAACGAGTTGGACATCACGAAGCTCGGGTGGCCGGTCGCGTTGCCGAGGTTGAGCAGGCGGCCCTCGGACAGCACGATGATCGAGTGGCCGTCCGGGAACGTCCACTCGTGCACCTGCGGCTTGATCTCGGTCTTGGTGATGCCCGGGACCCGGGCCAGCCCGGCCATGTCGATCTCGGTGTCGAAGTGGCCGACGTTGCCGACGATCGCGTTGTGCTTCATCCGGGCCATGTGCTCGGCCATGATGATGTCGTCGCCACCGGTGGTGGTGATGAAGATGTCGCCCTGCTCGACGACGTCCTCCAGCAGGACGACCTCGAGGCCCTCCATCGCCGCCTGCAGCGCGCAGATCGGGTCGATCTCGGTGACCACGACGCGGGCGCCCTGGCCGCGCAGCGACTCCACCGCGCCCTTGCCGACGTCGCCGTAGCCGCAGACCACGGTCATCTTGCCGGCGATCATCACGTCGGTGCCGCGGTTGATGCCGTCGATCAGCGAGTGCCGGATGCCGTACTTGTTGTCGAACTTCGACTTGGTCACCGAGTCGTTGACGTTGATGCCCGGGAAGAGCAGCTGGCCCTCGCGGGCGAGCCGGTAGAGCCGGGCCACGCCGTTGGTGGTCTCCTCGGTGACGCCGCGGACCTCGGCGGCGATCGTGGTGAAGCGCTGCTTGTCCGACTCCAGGCTGTCGGTCAGCGTCTGCAGGATGATCCGGTATTCCTCGTGGTCCTCCGCGGTCGCCGGGGTGACCATGCCGGCGGCCTCGAACTCGACGCCCTTGTGCACCAGCAGGGTGGCGTCACCGCCGTCGTCGACGATCATGTTCGGCCCGCGGCCGTCGCCGAAGTCGAACAGCTGCATGGTGCACCACCAGTACTCCTCCAGCGTCTCGCCCTTCCAGGCGAACACCGCGGTGCCCTCGGGCTTGTCCGGGGTGCCGGTGGGGCCGACGACGACCGCGGCGGCCGCCTCGTCCTGGGTGGAGAAGATGTTGCAGGAGACCCAGCGGACCTCGGCGCCGAGCGCGACCAGCGTCTCGATCAGCACCGCGGTCTGCACGGTCATGTGCAGGGAGCCGGCGACCCGGGCGCCGGCCAGCGGCTTCGCGTCCGCGTACTCCTTGCGGATCGCCATCAGCCCGGGCATCTCGTGCTCGGCGAGGCGGATCTGGTGCCGGCCGGCCTCGGCGAGCGACAGGTCGCGCACCGCGAAGTCGAGTCCGTTGAGGTGCTGCAGTGTGACGGTCATGGTTCCTTCCCTGAGTCTGCAGGGGCCTTGTCGTCGACTGGTACGACGAGAAGGGCGCCTCCGCGATCGGAGGCGCCCTTGTTGCCAGAGACTCCCGGACCGAGCGTGGCGGATCCGTGATCCGTCGCAGCGCCTCTCGGCCAGGGCCGCGCGCCCTGCGGCGCGCACCGGGTTCGAGATTACAAGGGCGCCGCCGGACCGGTCAACGCGCCCGAGGTGCCGGTCCGGCGCCGCCCGGGATGACTAGGCGGTGCGTCGGAAGGTCCGGCGGTAGCGCTGCGGGGAGGTGCCGACCCGGCCGACGAAGTGGTGCCGCAGGGTGGCCGCGCTGCCGAAGCCGGACCGCTCGGCCACCCGGTCCACGTCCAGCTCGGTGGTCTCCAGCAGCCGCTGCGCGTGCAGCACCCGCTGCCAGGTCAGCCAGTGGTGCGGGGTCGTCCCGGTCTCCGCCCGGAAGCGGCGGGCGAAGGTCCGCTCGGACATCCGCGCGCGCCGGGCCAGCTGGGCGACGGACAGCTCCTGCTCCAGGTGCTCGCCCATCCAGGCCAGCAGGTCGGTCAGGTCGTGCCCGTCGTCGACCGGCAGCGGGCGCTCGACGAACTGTGCCTGGCCGCCGTCCCGGTGCGGCGGCACCACCATCCGGCGGGCCACCGCGTTGGCCATCTCGGGGCCGTCCACCAGCCGCAGCACGTGCAGCGACAGGTCGATCGCGGCCGAGGTGCCGGCGCTGGTCAGCACCGGCCCGTCGGCCACGTAGAGCACGTCCCGGTCCAGCTCGACGTCCGGGAACAGGGCCCGGAACTCGGCCGCGTAGTGCCAGTGGGTGGTGGCCCGCCGGCCGTCCAGCAGCCCCGCGTACGCCAGCGCGAACGTGCCGGAGCAGAAGCCGAGCACCCACGAGCCCCGGTCCACGGCCGCCCGCAGCGCGGTCACCACCGGCTCCGGCGGCCGCCGCTCCAGGTGCGGCCAGCCGGGCACGATCACCAGGTCCGCGGTGGCGACCCGGTCCAGCCCGTACGGGCTGTCGACGGTGAAGCCGGACCGGATCCGGATCGGTCCGGGCTCGGGCAGGCAGAGCGCGAAGTCCCAGAGCGGGATGCCGCGGTCGGACCGGTCGGTGCCGAAGACCTCGCAGGCGACGCCCAGCTCGAAGGCGGACAGGTCCTGGGTGCCCAGCACGGCGACGGAGCGCCCGGTCGGGGCGGGTGGGACGGTCGGCCGGCTCAGCAGGTCCATGCCGCCATGATGGCAGGAATTTGACGAGAAGTGGTAGTCCTGCCACTCGTGCCGCGACCGGGACCGGAGCACCGTGGACGCATGGAACTCCTCGCCCTGCTCCTCGTCCTGCTCGCCGTCAACGTCGCGCTGTGGCTCGGCTTCGGGGCCGACACCCGCGAGAGCGACAACAACTGGCACCCGGCCACGCCGCGTTAGCGCAGCGCGTCCCGGACCGCCTCCGCCCAGCCGAGGCCGACCGCGCCGGCGGCGACCCGGACGCCGTGGCCGGCGGCCCCGGCGCCGGCCAGCAGCGGCGCCATGTGCGGCGCCGCCGCGCCGTTGGCCACCAGCCACATCCGGCCGACCTCCGGGGCCATGGTCAGGTCGCTGGCGCTGTCGCCGACCGCGACCGCGTCCGCGGCCGACAGGCCCCGCCGGGCCAGGTCCCACGCCACCGCGGCGCCCTTGGACAGCCCGTCCGGCATCAGGTGGTAGACGTGCGGCGGCCGGGCCGCCGGGTCCAGCCCGGGCCAGTCCCGGCGGGCGGACAGCACGCCGTTGTCCCGCAGCCGCAGCCAGCCCCAGCCCGTCGCGGCCAGCCAGGCCTCCACCTCGGCGACGTCCACCAGCCCGCGCAGCATCGCGTCCGCCTCGTGGCCGGCGTGCCACGGGGCGTGCCACTGCAGCCGGCCCGGCCAGCGGGCGAACAGCTGCTCCGGCAGCCCGGCCGCGGACATCACCTCCAGCGGCAGCCGGCCGGCGTGCGCGGCCGGCATCGCCCCGGTCAGCACCTGGGCTTCGCGCCCGCCGTCCCAGCCGACCAGCGCGCCCAGCTCGGCGACGAAGCCGTCCGCGCCGAAGATCCGGCCCGCCTCGACCAGCTGCGGCCGGGTCCGGCCGGACACCAGCACCAGCGTGACGCCGGCCCGGTGCAGGTCCAGCAGCGCCCGGACCGGCTCGTCGGTGAGCGTGAAGTCGACCGCGCGGAAGAAGTTGCCGCCGGGGCCGACCATCGTGCCGTCGAGGTCGGTGTAGACGATCTTCGCGGTCACCCGGCGGCCCGGGCCCGGTATTCCGGCACGGTGAGCATCGGCGGCCGCTCCGCCGGCGCCATGTCCACGGAGTGCACCAGGTAGTCCTGCTCGGACCGCTCGAACTGGGTCAGCTCGGTCGCCGGCGGCGCGACCAGCGTCAGCCGGCCCTCCCGGCGCAGCCGCTCGTACGCGACCTGCAGGATCTCGCTCGACATCCGGCCCAGCTTGCCGATCTCCTGGTTGCGGTGCTTGCGCCGGGACAGGTCGACCTGGGCCAGCCCGTCCAGCCCGACCAGCCGCAGCGCGTCCACCAGGATGCCGACCTCCACCCCGTAGCCGGTCGGGAACGGCAGCTGCTCGAGCAGCCCGCGGCGGGCCGCGTACTCACCGGACAGCGGCTGCACGAAGCCGGCCAGCTGCGGCCAGTGCAGGTTGAGCACCGGGCGGGCGACCAGCTCGGTGACCCGGCCGCCGCCGGCCGGCACCACGGTCTCGCCGTGCGTGAGGTGCCGGTCGTAGGTCGCCTTGACCAGCTGCACCGCCGGGTCGGTGAGCAGCGGGCCGAGCAGCCCGGTGACGAACGTGGTGGTGAAGTCGCGCAGGTCGGAGTCGACGAAGACGAGCACGTCACCGGTGGTGGCGGCCAGCGACCGCCAGAGCACCTCGCCCTTGCCGGGCAGCGGCTCGAAGTCGGTCAGCACCTCCTCCCGGCGGACCACCTTGGCGCCGGCCTCGACCGCCGCGTCGTACGTCCCGTCGGTGGAGCCGGAGTCCATCACCACCAGCTCGTCCACCAGCCCGTGCCGCTCGACCAGCACGTGCCGGATCGCGGCCACGATCGGGCCGACCGTCGCCTCCTCGTTCAGCGCCGGCAGCACGACGCTGACCTTGGTGTCACCCTTGATGTCGACCAGCTTGGACGCCTGCCAGTCCGAAGCGTGTGAGGTGCGCCGGTCGAACCAGCGCCGCACGTCGTCCCGCATCCACCAACCCCTTCCGCTGAGGCCCCCCCAGCGTGTTTGAATGGCTCTACAACTGAAGACGTCCTCATCCAGAGGGGCAGAGGGAACGGCCCGATGAAGCCCCGGCAACCACCGTGTGAAACAACGCGGCAGGTGCCAAGTCCGTCCCGGGATGTCACCGGGAAAGATGAGAAGGAAACCTCGGCATGACGCTGCTCACTCCCGCCCCGACCACGTCCCCCGCTGACTCGCTGCGCTGCCGCAACTGCGGAGCGCGCTTCCCGCTGGGCCCGGTGCACGCCTGCTTCGAGTGTTTCGGCCCGCTCGAGGTCGGCTACGACCCCGGCCTGCTCGCCCGGGTCACCCGGGACGACATCGCCGCCGGGCCGCCGTCCATCTGGCGCTACGCCGGGCTGCTGCCGGTCGGCCAGGACCCGGCCGCCCGGGTCACCCTGGACCCCGGCTTCACCCCGCTGATCCGGGCCGACCGGCTGGCCGCCGAGCTGGGCATGCGCGCGCTCTGGGTCAAGGACGACAGTGCCAACCCGACCCACTCGTTCAAGGACCGGGTGGTGTCCGTGGCGCTGACCGCGGCCAAGCAGCTCGGTTTCACCCGGGTCGCCTGCGCGTCCACCGGCAACCTGGCCAACTCGGTGGCCGCGCACGCCGCCCGCGCCGGGCTGGACTCGATCGTGCTCGTCCCGGCCGACCTGGAGCCGGCCAAGGTGGTGCAGACGGCGGTGTACGGCGGGACGCTGGTCGCCGTCGAGGGGTCGTACGACGACGTGAACCGGCTGTGCTCCGAGCTGGCCGAGACCGACGCCTTCGAGACGACGGCCTTCGTCAACGTGAACGTCCGGCCGTACTACGCCGAGGGGTCCAAGACGCTCGGCTACGAGGTGGCCGAGCAGCTCGGCTGGCGGCTGCCCGAGCAGGTCGTGGTGCCGATGGCGTCCGGGTCGCTGCTGACCAAGGTGGACAAGGCGTTCGGGGAGCTGGCCACGCTCGGGCTGGTCGACCGGTCGGACTGGCGGGTCTTCGGGGCGCAGTCCTCCGGGTGCGCGCCGATCTCGACCGCCTTCGCGCTCGGGCGGGACGTGGTCGAGCCGGTCCGGCCGACCGGCATCGCCAAGTCGCTCAACATCGGCAACCCGGCCGACGGGCCGTACGCGCTGGACGCGGTGCGGCGGACCGGCGGGGCGGTGGCGGACGTCGGGGACGACGAGATCCGGGACGGGATCGCGCTGCTGGCCCGGACCACCGGCGTCTTCGCCGAGACCGCCGGGGGAGTGGTGGTGGCCACCCTGCGCAAGCTGCTCGCCGCCGGCGCGCTCGACCCGGCCGCGGAGACCGTCCTCTACAACACCGGCGACGGCCTCAAGACCCTCGACGCCATCGCCGCCCGCCACACCCCCACGGTGACGCTGAAGCCCTCCCTCCGCGCCGCCCGCGCCGCCGGCCTCCTCGACTGACCCGCCCCCCGCCGATCAGTTTGGCGTTCGAGTTCCGAACGTCTGCCGCGGCATCCGTCGACGTTGACATGACCAAGATCGGCGGGAGGGGTGGCTGGGAGGATGCGGGGGTGAGTGACCCGCTGGCGGCGACCGACCTGCGGGGCTGGGCGTGGCGGCTGGTGGGGGTGCTGCGGCGCAGCGGGCGGCCGCTGCTGGTGTTGCAGGCCGCCTGCCTGCTGCCGGCGGGCCTGGCGGCGGCCGGGCTGAGCCGGCTGGGCTGGGCCGGCGGGCTGGCCGGCGGGCTGCTCGCGGCGGCCGCCGCGGCGCTGGCCCAGGCCGGCTCGATCCACCTCGCGGTGACCGAGGCGGCCGGCCGGCCGACCGCGGTGACCGCCGCGCTGGCCGGCGGCCGCCGGGTCGCGCTGCCGCTGCTGGGCTGGTCCGCGCTGGCCGCGGTGCTGACCGCGATCGGGCTGGCGCTCGCGGTGCTGCCCGGGCTCTACGTCGCGGTGCTGGCCGCGGCGGCGCTGCCGGGCGCCGTGGTGGTCGAGCGCGCCGGCCTGCGGCGCACCGCCGCCCTGGTCAACCGGCGGCTCGCCGGCACGGCCGCCCGCTGCGCGGCCGGCCTGTTCGCCGCCGCCTTCTACGGCGCGGTGGTCGGCACCGTGGTGGCCGCGCTGCCGGGCCCGGTCGACGACGTGGTCCGGGCGGTCGCGGTGCTCCCGCTGACCGTCGTCGGGGCGGCCTTCGCGACCGTCACGTACGCCGGTCTCCGGCTGGCCGCGGACGGCGCCGGGACCGCCGATCTGGCCGCCGAATTGCGGCGCTGACGGCGCACTGGAGGGACTGCCTCGGCCGCTGCTGATCGTGTACCGTCCCGACCGGTCGAGTTCAGGTTTCGGGCGCGAGCATCACGTCCTGGTAAGACGTGCACACGGCAAGTGCGGGACCGGCGACGAAGACCCGGGCTCCGTGCGGTGCGGGGTCCGATGGCCCCGACGTAGGAGTGCACGTGGCACAGGGCACCGTGAAGTGGTTCAACGCCGAGAAGGGCTACGGCTTCATCGCCGTGGACGGCGGCCAGGACGTCTTCGTCCACTACTCGGCCATCCAGATGGACGGCTACAAGTCCCTCGAGGAGGGGCAGCGGGTGGAGTTCGACGTCGCGCAGGGCAACAAGGGCCCCCAGGCCGACGCGGTCCGCTTCCTCAGCTAGTCCCCCAGCACCGAGGCCGGCCCGGCTCCCCCGGCGGGGAGCCGGGCCGTTC
>CAWKIV010000027.1:0-119808 GCA_963849885.1 uncultured Actinomycetota bacterium
GGGATGCGGAACCGGGTGACGCCGCTGGGCGACGTGGTGGCGATCGACCTGCGCGGGGCGTGGCTGGGCAACCGGGGGCAGCTGCACCGGGGGACCGAGATCGTCCGGTTCCACCGCAGCCAGCTGTGGATCGTCTGCGCGCTCCAGCACAAGGACTGGCGGCTGCCGCAGTGGGAGGAAGGGCACTTCACCGTGCTCTTCTTCCACGACGAGGCGGTCGCGCTGGCGGCCGGGCACCGGCCCTGCGCGCTGTGCCGCCGCCCGGCGTACGAGGCGTACCGGGACGCCTGGGTGGCCGGGCTCGGCGGGCCGCGGCCGAGCGCCAAGGAGATGGACGCCCGGCTGCACGGGGAGCGGCTCGTCCGCGGCACGCACCGGCGCCGCTTCCACGAGACCGCCTGGGCCGGCGTGCCGGACGGCGCCTTCGTGCTCCACGACGACCGGCCGGCGCTGGTACGCGGGGACGCGCTGGTCCCGTGGACCACGACCGGCTACGCCGCCCCGCACCGCCGCCCCTCCCGCGGCACCGCCACCTTGATCACCCCACCAGCCACCGCCGCCGCCCTCACCGCCGGCTACACCCCCCAGATCGCCCCCACCGCCACCCACCCCTGACCGCCCCCCGAGCGACGGCACCGGGCGTCGGTACGGGTGCCGAGTGACGGCACCCCACCGAGTGACGGCACCCCCCATCGAGTGACGGCACCCCCGTCGAGTGACGCCGCCCGAGCCGTCACCCGGGGCGCGACGCCGTCACTCGACCGCCGGCGCCGTCACTCGGCGGCCGGCGGCGTCACTCGGCGGCCGGCGCCGTCACTCGATCACCGGGGCGTCACTCGGCGGCCGGGGGCGTCACTCGGCGGCCGGGGGCGTCACTCGATCACCGGGGGCGTCACTCGGGGCGGGGCGGGGGTGGGGGAGGCGGGGTTAGCTGGGGGTGGGGGTCGGGGGGTGGTTGAGGGGGACGGGGAGGTCGGGCGGGGGTGCGAGCCGGCGCCAGCGGTCGGTGTCGGCGTCGGTCACCACCGCGGACCGCCCGGCGAAGCGGACCACGCCGGCCCGGTCGAGCACGTCGTCGGGGTAGCGCCCGCGGGCCGCCCGCCGGGCGAGCGGGGCCAGCGGCAGCGGGCCGGCCGCCGCCCCGGCGGCGACGAAGACCACGTTGCCGGCGTCCCGCTCGCGCAGCATGTCCCGCTCGGCCACCAGCGCCACGGTGTCGAAGGCGGCCAGCAGGGTGGCCGCCTCGGCCCGGGACACCCGCAGCGGCGGGCAGTCGATGACGTTGAGCACGTAGACCCCGTCCGGCCGCAGCACCCGCCGCACCTCGGCCGCGAACTCCAGCGTGGCCAGGTGCGGCGGCACCAGCACCCCGGCGAACGCGTCCCCGATCACCACGTCCGCCGAGCCCGCCGGCTGCGCCGCCATCCGCTCCCGCGCGTCCCCGACCCGGATCCGCAGCCCGGGCAGCGGCCGCAGCCCGAGGTGCTCGCGGGCCACCTGCACCAGCCCGGGGTCGAACTCGTACACGACCTGTCGGGACCGCGGCCGGGTGGCCGCGACGTACCGGGGGAGCGTGAAGCCGCCGCCGCCGATGTGCAGCACCTCGATCGGCTGCCGCGGCGGCCGGACCAGGTCGAGCACGTCCCCGATCCGCCGGACGTAGGAGAACTCGAGGTGGGTGGGATCGGTCAGGTCCACGTACGAGCTCTCGTGGCCGTTCAGGAAGAGCATCCGCCCGGACGGTCGGGACGGGTCGTCGTCGATGCTCACCACGTTGTGCACGGTCTGGATGTCGTACGGCGGGGGCGGCGGCAGCGCGGGGGCCGGGCGGGTGGACCCCCGGCGTCCGCCCGGCCCCCGCGCCGGCGAGCGGCGGGGCATGATCCCAGGGTGGCACGCCAGTCCTCCTGCACCTTCTGCCGGATCGTCGCCGGCGAGCTGCCCGCGACCGTGGTGCTCGACGAGCCGGGCCTGCTCGCGTTCCTGGACGCCAAGCCGGTCTTCCGCGGGCACGTCCTGCTGGTGCCGCGGCGGCATGTCACGACGTTCAAGGAGCTGCCCGCGGAGGACGTGGGTCACTTCGCCGTGACGGCGCAGCGGCTGGAGCGGGCGGTCGAGGACGGTCTCGGCGTGCCCGGGTCGATGGTGCTGGTCAACAACATCGTGAGCCAGTCCGTACCCCACCTGCACCTGCATGTCATCCCGCGGCGGCCCAAGGACGGTCTGCGGTTCTGGCTCGGTCCACGCCATCCGTACACCACCGATGATCCACCGGAGGGGTACGCGGAGCGCATCCGGGGAGCACTGAGCGTCAACAGGTAACGCAGAGCGTGGGCAAGGGCAAGGCCGTCACGATGCCGGCGACCAGGAAGGTCCTCGGCTGACCCGTACCACGTGATCGACCCGGGCACCGGCCCTCCGGCCGTTTCTCGGGGAACGGGTCGGCCCGCCGCCCGCCGGGTAGGATCCGGGGTACTCCGGCGGTCAACGGCGACCGTCGGTCGTCGTGACTCGGGAGCGCTTCGTGGCTGCACGGATGTCCGCGTGGGAGTCGGCCCAACACCAGCTCGCCGAGGCGGTCCGCGAGCTCGGCCTCGACGACGGCTTCCACGAGCTGCTCCGCACCCCGCGGCGCCAGGTCGAGGTCGCGGTCCCGCTGCGGCACGACGACGGGCACGTCGAGGTGCTCCGCGGCTACCGCGTCCAGCACAACCTGACCCGGGGCCCGGCCAAGGGCGGCATCCGCTTCCACCCGGCCACCGACCTGGACGAGGTCCGCGCGCTGGCCATGTGGATGACCTGGAAGTGCGCGCTGATCGGGGTGCCGTACGGGGGTGCCAAGGGCGGGGTCGCGGTCGACCCCAAGGCGCTGTCCCGCAACGAGCTGGAGCGGATGACCCGCCGCTACATCTCCGAGATCCTGCCGGTGATCGGCCCGGAGAAGGACATCCCGGCCCCGGACGTGGGCACCGACGAGCAGACCATGGCCTGGATGATGGACACCTACTCCATCCACTCCGGCTACACGGTCACCGGCGTGGTCACCGGCAAGCCGGTCTCCGTCGGCGGGTCCGAGGGCCGCGGCGGCGCGACCAGCCGCGGGGTGATGTATGCGGCGTTCAGCGCGCTGCGGGAGGCCGGCGTCAACCCGCGCGGGGCCACCGTCGCGGTGCAGGGCTTCGGGAAGGTGGGCGGGCTGGCCGCGCAGTTCCTGCACGACGCCGGCTGCCGGGTGGTGGCCGTCTCCGATGTGTCCGGCGGGGTGTACGACGGCAGCGGGCTGGACACCGCCGGCCTGCTCCGGCACGTCCGCTCCGGCGCCCCCACCGTGGTCGGCTACCCGGGCACCGACACGATCACCAACGAGGAGCTGCTCGAGCTCGACGTGGACGTCCTGGTCCCGGCCGCGCTGGAGGGCGTCATCCACGAGGAGAACGCGTCCCGCATCCGGGCCCGCTTCGTGGTGGAGGGGGCCAACGGGCCGACCACCCCGGACGCGGACGCGGTCCTGTCCGACAACGGGGTGGTCGTGGTCCCGGACGTGCTGGCCAACTCCGGCGGCGTCGCGGTGTCGTACTTCGAGTGGGTGCAGGACCTGCAGGCCTACTTCTGGTCCGAGGACGAGGTCAACGACCGGCTCAAGGCGATGATGGAGCGGGCGTACGCGCAGGTCTCGACGCTGGCCGGCGAGCGCAAGGTGTCGATGCGGACGGCCGCGCAGATGATCGGGGTGGGCCGGGTCGCCGAGGCGCACCGCACCCGCGGGCTCTACCCCTAGCCGGCCGCCGCGGTCGGCGCGTTGCCCCGGGACTGTCGGTGGGCCGTGCTGTAATTGGCCGCAGCGGTACCCCGGGCCGGGATCCGCCGATGGACGCAGCCGTGCCGGAGGAGCAGCAGGACGTGGACGCCGCCGAAGCACTGACCTCGCCGGTCGACAAGGCCGACGGCGCCGAGCCGGCGGACGGCCTCTCCCGGCGTGAGCGCGAGATCCTCGCCTTCGAGCGGCAGTGGTGGAAGTACGCGGGGGCCAAGGAGCAGGCCATCCGGGACCTCTTCGACATGTCCGCCACCCGCTACTACCAGGTCCTCAACGCGCTGATCGACCGACCCGAGTCCCTCGCGGCCGATCCGATGCTCGTCAAGCGGCTGCGCCGGCTGCGCGCCAGCCGCCAGCGGGCGCGCTCCGCGCGGCGGCTGGGCCTCGACGGCGCTCAGGGGCGCAGGTAACCCGCTACACGTTCGACGATCTCGGCGGCGGATCGGGGGACCTGCCCAGCCGGGACAGTGCAGCATCAGCGCGGACGGGGTCGCCTTCGTCCACCGGAGGGAGACCCGTGAGCCGGGTGGGCTCGTCGTTCGCCGGGCCGGCCGGCGCCCGGCTGCTCGGCGGGCTGTTCGCGCTGGCCGGGATCGCGTTGCTGGTGGTCGGCGTGCTCGCGCTGCGCGGCGGGGACGACGCCCCGCCGGGGGCCGCGCCGGCGCCGGCCACGACGGCGAGCCAGCCGGCGGAGACCACCGGGCCGTCGACCGCGACAGCATCGACGCCGCCGCCGACCCCGCCGCCGACGACCGTGCCGACCACCGTGGTCCCGCCGCCCAGCTCCCCCGCGCTGGCCCGGGTGCCGCTCACGGTGCTGAACAACTCGACCATCGCCGGACTGGCCGACCAGGCCGCCGCGGCGGCCGAGCGGCGCGGCTGGCAGGTCGCCCAGATCGGCAACTTCGCCGGCCGGCTGCCGGTGACGACCGCGTACTACACCGCCGGCAACGCCGCCGAGGAGCGCGCCGCCCGGCAGCTGGCGGCCGAGTTCCCGCAGGTCGGGCAGGTGCTGCCGCGCTACCCGGGGCTGCCGCCGACCCCGGCCGGCATCGTCCTCGTCGTCACCCGCGACTGGTCCTGACCCACCTCCCGCGCCGATCTTGGCCGAGTCAACCTCGTGGACCACCCCGAGGCGTTGACTCAACCAAGATCGGCGGGGTGGGGGAGGGTCAGGCGGGTTGGTGGCGGGTGGCGAAGGCGGCCAGGGCGGCGACCTGCTCGGCGCGCAGGGACGGGCGGACGGCCCGGCGGGCGGTGGCCACGTCCTCGGCGGTGACCTCGGGGGCGTCCAGCGAGCGCCGCATCGCGGCCAGCGCCGCCTCCCGGACCAGCGCGGTCAGGTCGGCGCCGCTGTAGCCGTCGGTGTCGGCGGCGACCGCGTCCAGGTCGACGCCGGGGCCGAGCGGGGTGTTCTTCGCCGCGGCCCGCAGGATCGCCGCCCGCGCCTCGGCGTCCGGCGGCGGAACGTACACCAGCCGGCCCATCCGGCCCGGCCGCAGCAGCGCCGGGTCGACCAGGTCCGGCCGGTTGGTCGCGCCGATCACGACCACGTCGCGCAGCGCCCTCGATGCCGTCCAGCTCGGTGAGCAGCGCGGCCACCACCCGGTCGGCGACGCCGCTGTCGGTGGACTGCCCGCGCACCGGCGCCAGCGCGTCCACCTCGTCCAGGAAGACCAGCGCCGGCGCCGCCTCCCGGGCCCGCCGGAACAGCTCGCGCACCGCGCGCTCGCTCTCCCCGACCCACTTCGACAGCAGCTCGGCGCCCTTCACCGACAGCACGTTGGCCTGGCCGGAGCCGGCGATCGCCCGGACCAGGAAGGTCTTGCCGCAGCCGGGCGGGCCGTACAGCAGCAGCCCGCGGGTCGGCTGCACCCCGAGCCGGGCGAAGGTGTCCGGGTAGGACAGTGGCCAGAGGACGGTCTCGGTGAGCGCCTGCTTCACCGGCTCCATGTCGCCGACGTCGTCCAGGGTCAGCGACGGGATGTCCAGTGTGGACTCCGCCATCGCGGTCGGCCGGACCACCTCCAGCGCGCCGATCAGGTCGGCGTGGAAGACCATCGGGTTGGCGACGTCCCGCTGCCGGGCCGCGGCCCGGGTCGCCGCCTCGCGGCGCAGCGCGAGCAGGTCGGCGGCGACGAAGCCCGGGGTCCGCTCGGCCACCTCGTCCAGGTGCACGTCCGAGGCCAGCGGCGAGGACCGGAGCAGCACGTCCAGCAGCGCGCGGCGGCCGGCCCGGTCCGGCAGCGGCACGGACAGCTCGTGGTCGAGCCGGCCCGGGCGGCGCAGCTCCGGGGACACCGCCTCCGGCCGCGCGCTGGTGCAGACCACCGCCACCCCGGGCGCGGCCACCGCCCGGGTGACCACGTCCAGCAGCACGGTGGCGATCGGCTTGGCGTCCTCCCGCGGGGCCAGCGCCTCCACGTCCTCCAGCAGCAGCACGGCCGGCGCCCGGCCGGTCGCCTCGGTCACCGCCTCGCGCAGCGCGGTCGCCGCCGCGGACGCCTCCAGCGCGGCGATCCCCGGCGCCCAGCGGCGCACCACCGTCGCGCCGACGGCCGCGGCCACCGACCGGACCAGCGTGGTCTTGCCCGACCCGGCCGGGCCGGTGACCAGCACGCCGAGCTGCGGGGTGGTGCCGAGCCGGGCCAGCACCTCGGTGTGGTGGAAGCCGAGGTCCAGCCACTCCTTGAGCTGGCCGGCCTGGGACTGCAGGCCGGGCAGGTCCTCCAGGGCCGGCGGCGGCTCGTCGGCCGGCTCGGCCGCGCCGCCGGTGGCCAGGGCCGGAGGCGCGGCGGTGCTGCTGCTCCCGGTGGTGCTGCCGCCGTCCCGCCAGCCGACCACGGTGCCCATGGTGACCAGCGCCGGACCGGCCGGCTCGACGTCGGTCGCGGTGAGCAGCGTGGTCGTCCAGGCCATCCCCATCGCCGCGGACAGGCTGCGCCGCGCGGACGCCGCCTCCCGCAGCGCGCCGGGCGCCGCGTCCTGGGGCAGCAGCGACACGTTGTCACCGGCGGTGACCACCTTGCCGAGCAGCGCCTCCCGCAGCATGGTCGGGCGCACCGCGGTCGTCGCCTCCGGCGACCCGGCCACCACCACCCGGCGCGCCTCCCGCAGCGGCGCCGGCGCCACCGTCACCGGGTCGCCGTCGCGCACGCCGAGGTTGCCCAGCAGCAGGTCGTCGCAGAGCAGGTCGCCGCGGGCGGCGCCGGGGCCGGACACCGCGGCCACCGCGCCGGTGGTCCGGCGGCCGGTCAGCCGCACCGCGTCCCAGGGCACCAGCCCGAGCGCGGCGAGCACCTCCCGGTGCAGCCGGACGACACCCCGGCGCGCGTCCAACCGGGCCGTGGTCAGCCGGGCCGTCAGGGTCAGCTCGCGCCCCTGCGGCGCCGCGTCCGTCACCGGCCGCAGTTTAGGTCACGGCCGGGCAACCGTACGGCCACGGATGACGTCTGCTGGGGGAGGAACTGGTTCGCCATCCGAAGCGTTCGCGTTACGGTCGTTGACGACGCGAGGGGTGGCGCGGAGTCGGCTCGTGGTGGCGGGCGCAGGGAGTCAGGGGCGGCATGGACAGCAGTGGGTACCGGAGCGACGGCGTCGGGCTGGCCGTCGCGATCGTCAACGCCGTGTACGGGGCGGAGCCGGACGTCGACGACGGCGACGCGCTGGAGCAGTCGCTGCGCCAGTTCGGCGTGGTGACCCGGCCGCTGTCCGCCCGGGAGCGGTCCGGGCTGCGCGGCTGGGCCGGCCACCTGCACGACGTCTTCGCCGCGTCGACCGCGGACGAGGCCTCCCGCCTGCTCAACCAGCTGCTCGACGTGGTGGTGACGCACCCCTACATCACCGACCACGACGGCCGGCACCACCTGCACTACGCGCCCGCCGAGGCCGCCCCGCTGCACCGGGTGCAGGCCAGCACCGCGATGGGCCTGGCCATCGTGCTCTGCGACTACGGGATGGCCCGGCTCGGCGTCTGCCGGGCGGCCGACTGCGAGTGCGTCTACGTCGACGTCTCCCGCAACGCGCAGCGCCGGTTCTGCTCGGAGAGCTGTGCCAACCGCACCAACGTCGCCGCCTTCCGGGCCCGCGCGAAGAACGCGCCGACCGCCGGCGCCGGCATCTCCTGACCCCGGCCCGGCGCGTCCCGGCCGGCACACCGGGGATGTCAACGCGGCGGCGGCTCCAGCGCGTCGGTGAAGTGTGCAGGATCCTCGCCCGCGGCCGTTCGTGCGGATGTTGCCGCCCCGCGTCCTGGTCCCGGTCGCCCTGGTCGCGGTGCTGCTGATCCTGCTGGCCGCCCTGGCCGGCTGACCCGGCGCCCCGGCCGGCCGCTGGCTGAGCGCGACCGCGCGATTGCGGGCTACCGCCGGCCGCCCCCGACGGACCGCGGTCAGCCCCGGCCGGCCGCCCGGCGTCACGGCGCCAGGCAGCCCCGGCCGGCCGCCGGCGTCACGGCGCCAGCGTCACCTGCACCGCCGCGTCCCCGGCGGTCGGCTCCAGCTCGAGGTGGGTCGCCCCGCTGGCCAGCGCGAGGTCGACCGCCGCGTGCCGGAGCGCGGCCGCGCTCAGCTCGTCGGCCCGCACCCGCAGCCGGTCCACCGGCGCCCGCACCGACACGTGCGCCGTGCTCTTGGCCCGGCGCACCTCGCCGAGCACCCAGGAGGCCAGCTCCGGCAGCCGCGGGTCGAGCCCGCGGGCGGCGGCCCGCAGCGGCGCCGGGTCCGGCCAGGTCGCCCGGTGCACCGACCCCTCCCGCCACCAGGACCAGACCTCCTCGGTGGCGAACGGCAGCACCGGGGCGAGCAGCCGCAGCAGCGTGTCCAGCGCGGTGCGCAGCCCGGCCACCGCGGAGGCGGCGGCGTCCGGCCCGGCGGCCCCGTACGCCCGGGACTTGACCAGCTCCACGTGGTCGTCGCAGAACCACCACGCGTACGCCTCCGCCTGGGCGAGCGCCTCGGCGTGGTCGTACCGGTCGAAGGCAGCGGTCGCGGCGGCCACGGTGTCGGCCAGCCGGCCCAGCGCGGCCCGGTCCACCGGCTCGGTCGGCGTGCCGTCGCCGCCGGGCAGCCCGAGCACGAAGCGGGACACGTTGAGCAGCTTCACCGCCAGCCGCCGGCCCACCCGCAGCTGACCCTCGTCGTACGCGGTGTCCACGCCGAGCCGGGCGTGCGCGGCCCAGTAGCGCAGCGCGTCCGCGCCGTAGCGGGCGATCGGCTCGTCCGGGGTGGTCACGTTGCCGCGGGACTTCGACATCTTCTTCCGGTCCGGGTCCAGCACCCAGCCGGAGATCGCGACGTCGCTCCACGGCAGCCGGTCCAGGCCGGTGTGCGCGCGCAGCACCTCGGTGAAGAGCCAGGTGCGGATGATCTCGTGCGCCTGCGGGTGCAGGTGGTACGGGAAGACGCGGCCGAACAGGTCGGGGTCGTCGGCCCAGCCGCCGGCGATCTGCGGGGTCAGCGACGAGGTGGCCCAGGTGTCCAGCACGTCCCGCTCGGCGGTGAAGCCGCCGGGCCGGTCCCGCTGCTCCGGCCGGTAGCCGGGCGGGCAGTCCACCGCCGGGTCGACCGGCAGCGCGTCCCCGTCCGGCCGCAGCGGGGTGGCGTGGTCGGGCTCGCCGTCGGCACCCACCGGATACCAGACCGGGAACGGCACGCCGAAGTACCGCTGCCGGCTGACCAGCCAGTCGCCGGTCAGCCCGCGCACCCAGTCCTCGTACCGGGCGCGCATGTGCGCGGGGTGCCAGCGCAGCTCGCGACCGCGGGCCAGCAGCGCCTCCCGCAGGGCCGGGTCGCGGCTGCCGTTGCGCAGATACCACTGGCCGCTCGGCACGATCTCCACCGGGCGCCGGCCGTACTCGGAGAAGGCCACCGCGTGCCGCACCGGTCGCGGCTCGCCGCGCAGCCCGCCGCGGTCGCGCAGCAGCTCGACCACCCGGCGCCGTGCGGACGCCACGGTCAGCCCGGCCAGCTCGGCGTACGGCCCCGCGGGCACGCCGTCCGGGGGCTCCGCGCGGAAGCGGCCGTCCCGGCCGAGCACGGCCCGGGTCGGCAGCGCCAGCTCCCGCCACCAGGTCACGTCGGTCAGGTCGCCGAAGGTGCACACCATGGCCAGCCCGGTGCCCTTGCCCGGGTCGGCCAGCGGGTGCGCGTGCACCGGCACCTCGACCCCGAAGAGCGGGCGTGGGCAGGGTGCCGCCGACCAGCTCCGCATACCGCTCGTCGTCCGGGTGGGCCACCACCGCCACGCAGGCCGGCAGCAGCTCGGGCCGGGTGGTGTCCACTGTGTACTGTCCGAAGGCGAGGGAGTGCCAGGCGCCGGCCACCTCCCGGTCGGCCAGCTCGGCCTGCGCCACCGCGGTGCCGAAGTCCACGTCCCACACCGTCGGCCCGTCCGCCCGGTACGCGTCGCCGCGGGCCAGGTCGCGCAGGAAGGCCAGCTGCGCGGTGCGCCGGGACCGCTCGTCGATGGTCGAGTAGGCGAGCGTCCAGTCCACCGACAGCCCGAGCCGCCGCCACACCGCCGCGAACACGGCCTCGTCCGCCCCGGCCAGCCGCTGGCACAGCTCGATGAACCCGCGCCGGCTCACCGGCACCGGCCGCTTCTGGTCCGGTGTGGACGGTGGGCGTGAAGCCCGGGTCGTACGGCAGGGTGGGCTCGCAGCGCACGCCGAAGACCTGCTGCACCCGGCGCTCGGTCGGCAGCCCGTTGTCGTCCCAGGCCACCGGGTAGAACACGCTGCGGCCGCGCATCCGCTGGTAGCGGGCGACCAGGTCGGTGTGCGTGTACGACAGCACGTGGCCCACGTGCAGGGAGCCGCTCACCGTCAGCGGCGGCGAGTCGATGGCGAATACCTCGACCCGGGGGCGGGAGCGGTCGAAGGCGTAGGTGCCGGCGGCCTCCCACCGCGGCGCCCACCGGTCCTCGAGACCGTCCAGGGACGGTCGCTCCGGCATCGGGTCCATGGCTCACGGTAGGACCGCCGGCTGCGACCGGTCGTGCCAATTACGGCTGGGGCAGCAGCGCGGTCAGCGCGGCCCGGACGTCGGCGGCGTCGGTGCCGTCCGCGACCTCGGCCAGCGCTTCCCGCCAGGCGGCGGCCAGCAGCTGGCCGAGCGGGGCGCCGGTGAGCCGGACCAGCAGCGCCCGCACCGGGTCGGCGACCCCGTCCGGGTGCGGCTCGGCCAGCAGCCGGGCGAACCCGCGGCCGGCGGCGGGGTCACGCTCTAGACCCGCGGGTACGGGTAGCGCAGCGTCGCGCCGACCCCGTCGCGCAGCTCCAGCTGGCCGGCGGCCAGCGTGACGACGGCGGCGTCGGTGCCGGCCGCGGCCCGGATCAGCGCGGCGTCCAGCCGGTCCCGGACCGGGTCGGCGACCCCCAGCTCGGCCAGCTTCTCCGCGGTCAGCGCGAGGTGCACCGACTGCGGCCCGATCCACGCCGACGCGTCCGAGGACGGGTCGTCGACGACGAGCAGCGTGTCCACCTGCGCCTTGCGCAGCGCCTCCACGGTGTCCGCGATGCCGTCCACGGCGAGCACGTCGCCGACCCCGGCGACCGCCCGGCCGCGGGCCTCGGCGAAGCGGTCCACCACCGCCTGGTCGGCGTCCGCGGCGACCCGGGCGACCATCGTGTCCACCTCGGCGGCGAGCCGGTCCTCGTCGATGCCCTCCGCGCGCCCGCCGGTGTGCAGCTCGACCACCAGCTCGGCGGCCGGCTCGGCGAGCACCTTGCGCAGCGTCTCCCGGGCCCGCACGTCGCCGGCGAGGATCACCACCCGGGCCGCGGTGCCGCGGACGGCGGCCTCGATCGCGTCGGCGACCTGGCGGGCGTTGGCCTCCCAGAGGTTCTCGGCCCGGTGCAGGTAGCGCAGGTGGGACCAGCCGCCGACGCCCGACCTTGCGGATCGGGTAGTCGTCGCCCTGCACCGCCAGCGACCACTGGCCGGCCGGGCCGTGCACGGTCAGGTCGGCGCCGGCGCGGTCGACCAGCGCCAGCACGTACGGGACCACCGGGCGGAGCTGGGCGACCATCGGCATCAGGTGCGGGAGCGGGGCCTACCGGGCGATCTCCCGGCGCGGCGGCGCGGGCAGCACCACGTCGTGCCGCAGCCGGCCGCCGGAGCCGACCAGCAGCTGCCCGTGCGCGCCGGCGACCTCGTCGTGGCCGCCGACCGCCGCCTCCATCGCGTCCAGGGTGGCGGCGTCCGCGCCCTGCTCGGCGAGCGAGTCGCGCAGCGCCCGCCACCGGAGCCCCACCTTGCCCCAGCCCGGCGCGGCGGCGTCCAGGTACGCCGTCGCGAACGGGCCGGGCGAGGTGATCAGAGTGGCCAGGGTGTCCAGACGGATCATGCGAATGCCTACCCCGCCCCGGCCGGGATCGCGGACAGCGCGGAGCGGGGCGCCGTGTGGGCGCCGCCGCGGCACCCCGCCGCCGGTCAGTAGCGGTAGTGCTCGGGCTTGTACGGGCCCTCGACGTCGACGCCGAGGTACTCGGCCTGCTTCTTGGTCAGCGTGGTCAGCCGCACGCCGAGCGCGTCGAGGTGCAGCCGGGCCACCTTCTCGTCCAGGTGCTTGGGCAGCACGTAGACCTGGTTGTCGTACTCGCCGGGCTTGGTCCACAGCTCGATCTGGGCCATCGCCTGGTTGGTGAACGAGTTGGACATCACGAAGCTCGGGTGGCCGGTCGCGTTGCCCAGGTTCATCAGCCGGCCCTCGGACAGCACGATGACCGAGTGGCCGTCCGGGAACGCCACTCGTGCACCTGCGGCTTGATCTCGATCTTCTCGATGCCCGGGCACCTTGGCCAGCCCGGCCATGTCGATCTCGTCGTCGAAGTGGCCGACGTTGCCGACGATCGCGTTGTGCTTCATCGCGGCCATGTGCTCGGCCATGATGATGTCGTTGCCGCCGGTGGTGGTGATGAAGATGTCGCGCCTGCGGCGACGACGTCCTCGAGCCGGACGACCTGCATGCCGTCCATCGCCGCCTGCAGCGCGCAGATCGGGTCGATCTCGGTGACCACGACGCGGGCGCCCTGGCCGCGCAGCGACTCGGCCGCGCCCTTGCCGACGTCGCCGTAGCCGCAGACGACCGCGAGCTTGCCGCCGAGCATCACGTCGGTGGCCCGGTTGAGGCCGTCGACCAGCGAGTGCCGGATGCCGTACTTGTTGTCGAACTTGCTCTTGGTCACCGAGTCGTTGACGTTGATCGCCGGGAAGAGCAGCTCGCCCTCGCGGGCGAGCTTGTAGAGCCGGGCCACGCCGTTGGTGGTCTCCTCGGTGACGCCGCGGATCTCGGCGGCGATCCGGGTGAACCGCTGCTTGTCCGGCGGCCAGGCTGTCGGTCAGCGTCTGCAGGATCAGCCGGTACTCGTCGTGGTCGTCCTCGGCCGGCGGCGGCGACCGCGCCGGCCGCCTCGAACTCGACGCCCTTGTGCACCAGCAGGGTGGCGTCGCCGCCGTCGTCGACGATCATGTTCGGGCCCTGGCCGTCGCCGAAGTCGAACAGCTGCATCGGTGCACCACCAGTACTCCTCCAGCGTCTCGCCCTTCCAGGCGAACACCGGGGTGCCGGCGGGCTGCTCGACGGTGCCGGTCGGGCCGACGACGACCGCGGCGGCGGCCTCGTCCTGGGTGGAGAAGATGTTGCAGGACACCCAGCGGACCTCGGCGCCGAGCGCGACCAGCGTCTCGATCAGCACCGCGGTCTGGATGGTCATGTGCAGCGAGCCGGCGACCCGCGCGCCGCGCAGCGGCTGCGCGTCGGCGTACTCGCGCGCGGATCGCCATCAGGCCGGGCATCTCGTGCTCGGCGAGGCGCATCTGGTGGCGGCCGGCCTCGGCGAGGGACAGGTCGCGCGACGGCGAACTCGACGCCGTTGACGGTGCTGCAGCTGTGGCGTTCATGGTTCCTTCCCGGCGTCTGCAGGGGGCCTTGCTCGCCGACTGGTACGACGAGAAGGGCACCTCCGCGATCGGAGGCGCCCTTGTTGCCGGAGACTCCCGGACCGAGCGTGGCGGATCCGGGATCCGTCGCAGCGCCTCTCGGCCAGGACCGCGCGCCTGCGGCGCGCACCGCCATCGAGATTACAAGGGCGCCGCCGGACCGGTCAACGACGCCCGAGGTGCCGGTCCGGCGCCGCCCGGGATGACTAGGCGGTGCGTCGGAAGGTCCGGCGGTAGCGCTGCGGCGAGGTGCCGACCCGGCCGACGAAGTGGTGCCGCAGGGTGGCCGCGCTGCCGAAGCCGGACCGCTCGGCGACCCGGTCCACGTCCAGCTCGGTGGTCTCCAGCAGCCGCTGCGCGTGCAGCACCCGCTGCCAGGTCAGCCAGTGGTGCGGGGTCGTCCCGGTCTCCGCCCGGAACCGGCGGGCGAAGGTGCGCTCGGACATCCGCGCGCGCCGGGCCAGCCGCGGCGACCGACAGCTCCTCCTCCAGGTGCTCGCCCATCCAGGCCAGCAGCTCGGTCAGGTCGTGCTCGTCGTCGACCGGCAGCGGGCGCTCGACGAACTGCGCCTGGCCGCCGTCCCGGTGCGGCGGCACCACCATCCGGCGGGCCACCGCGTTGGCGATCTCGGGGCCGTCCACCAGCCGCAGCACGTGCAGCGACAGGTCGATCGCGGCCGAGGTGCCGGCGCTGGTCAGACCGGGCCGTCCGCCACGTAGAGCACGTCCCGGTCCAGGTCGACGGCCGGGAAGAGGGCCCGGAACTCGGCCGCGTAGTGCCAGTGGGTGGTGGCCCGCCGGCCCTCCAGCAGCCCCGCGTACGCCAGCGCGAACGTGCCGGAGCAGAAGCCGAGCAGCCAGGAGCCCGCGGTCGACGGCCGCCCGCAGCGCGGTCACCACCGGCGCCGGCGGCCGCCGCTCCAGGTGCGGCCAGCCGGGCACGATCACCAGGTCGGCGGTGGCGACCCGGTCCAGCCCGTACGGGCTGTCCACGGTGAAGCCGGAGCGGATCCGGATCGGCCCGGGCTCGGGCAGGCAGAGCGCGAAGTCCCAGAGCGGGATGCCGCGGTCGGACCGGTCGGTGCCGAAGACCTCGCAGGCGACGCCCAGCTCGAAGGCGGACAGGTCCTGGGTGCCCAGCACGGCGACTGAGCGCCCGGTCGGGGCGGGTGGGACGGTCGGCCGGCTCAGCAGGTCCATGCCGCCATGATGGCAGGAATTTGACGAGAAGTGGTAGTCCTGCCACTCGTGCCGCGGACCGGGACCGGAGCACCGTGGACGCATGGAACTCCTCGCCCTGCTCCTCGTCCTGCTCGCCGTCAACGTCGCGCTGTGGCTCGGCTTCGGGGCCGACACCCGCGAGAGCGACAACAACTGGCACCCGGCCAGGCGTGATCTTGGCGAGTAACTCCGGGGTGCAGGCGTGACTCACCATCGCCGCGTTAGCGCAGCGCGTCCCGGACCGCCTCCGCCCAGCCGAGGCCGACCGCGCCGGCGGCGACCCGGACGTCGTGGCCGGCGGCCCCGGCGCCGGCCAGCAGCGGCGCCATGTGCGGCGCCGCCGCGCCGTTGGCCACCAGCCACATCCGGCCGACCTCCGGGGCCATGGTCAGGTCGCTGGCGCTGTCGCCGATCGCGACCGCATCCGCGGCCGACAGGCCCCGCCGGGCCAGGTCCCACGCCACCGCGGCGCCCTTGGACAGCCCGTCCGGCATCAGGTGGTAGACGTGCGGCGGCCGGGCCGCCGGGTCCAGCCCGGGCCAGTCCCGGCGGGCGGACAGCACGCCGTTGTCCCGCAGCCGCAGCCAGCCCCAGCCCGTCGCGGCCAGCCAGGCCTCCACCTCGGCGACGTCCACCAGCCCGCGCAGCATCGCGTCCGCCTCGTGGCCGGCGTGCCACGGGGCGTGCCACTGCAGCCGGCCCGGCCAGCGGGCGAACAGCTGCTCCGGCAGCCCGGCCGCGGACATCACCTCCAGCGGCAGCCGGCCGGCGTGCGCGGCCGGCATCGCCCCGGTCAGCACCTGGGCTTCGCGCCCGCCGTCCCAGCCGACCAGCGCGCCCAGCTCGGCGACGAAGCCGTCCGCGCCGAAGATCCGGCCCGCCTCGACCAGCTGCGGCCGGGTCCGGCCGGACACCAGCACCAGCGTGACGCCGGCCCGGTGCAGGTCCAGCAGCGCCCGGACCGGCTCGTCGGTGAGCGTGAAGTCGACCGCGCGGAAGAAGTTGCCGCCGGGGCCGACCATCGTGCCGTCGAGGTCGGTGTAGACGATCTTCGCGGTCACCCGGCGGCCCGGGCCCGGTATTCCGGCACGGTGAGCATCGGCGGCCGCTCCGCCGGCGCCATGTCCACGGAGTGCACCAGGTAGTCCTGCTCGGACCGCTCGAACTGGGTCAGCTCGGTCGCCGGCGGCGCGACCAGCGTCAGCCGGCCCTCCCGGCGCAGCCGCTCGTACGCGACCTGCAGGATCTCGCTCGACATCCGGCCCAGCTTGCCGATCTCCTGGTTGCGGTGCTTGCGCCGGGACAGGTCGACCTGGGCCAGCCCGTCCAGCCCGACCAGCCGCAGCGCGTCCACCAGGATGCCGACCTCCACCCCGTAGCCGGTCGGGAACGGCAGCTGCTCGAGCAGCCAGCGGCGGGCCGCGTACTCACCGGACAGCGGCTGCACGAAGCCGGCCAGCTGCGGCCAGTGCAGGTTGAGCACCGGCCGGGCGACCAGCTCGGTGACCCGGCCGCCGCCGGCCGGCACCACGGTCTCGCCGTGCGTGAGGTGCCGGTCGTAGGTCGCCTTGACCAGCTGCACCGCCGGGTCGGTGAGCAGCGGGCCGAGCAGCCCGGTGACGAACGTGGTGGTGAAGTCGCGCAGGTCGGAGTCGACGAAGACGAGCACGTCACCGGTGGTGGCGGCCAGCGACCGCCAGAGCACCTCGCCCTTGCCGGGCAGCGGCTCGAAGTCGGTCAGCACCTCCTCCCGGCGGACCACCTTGGCGCCGGCCTCGACCGCCGCGTCGTACGTCCCGTCGGTGGAGCCGGAGTCCATCACCACCAGCTCGTCCACCAGCCCGTGCCGCTCGACCAGCACGTGCCGGATCGCGGCCACGATCGGGCCGACCGTCGCCTCCTCGTTCAGCGCCGGCAGCACGACGCTGACCTTGGTGTCACCCTTGATGTCGACCAGCTTGGACGCCTGCCAGTCCGAGGCGTGTGAGGTGCGCCGGTCGAACCAGCGCCGCACGTCGTCCCGCATCCACCAACCCCTTCCGCTGAGGCCCCCCCAGCGTGTTTGAATGGCTCTACAACTGAATATCCTCATCCAGAGGGGCAGAGGGAACGGCCCGATGAAGCCCCGGCAACCACCGTGTGAACGACGCGGCAGGTGCCAAGTCCGTCCCCGGATGTCACCGGGAAAGATGAGAAGGAAACCTCGCATGACGTCTGCTCACTCGCGCCCCGCCACGGCCTCGCCCGCCCGACTCGCTGCGCTGCCGCGACTGCGGAGCGCGCTTCCCGCTCGGCCGCGCAGCACGCCTGCTTCGAGTGTTTCGGCCCGCTCGAGGTCGGCTACGACCCGGCCTGCTCGCCCGGGTGACCCGGGACGAGATCGAGGCCGGGCCGCAGAACATCTGGCGCTACGCCGGGCTGCTGCCGGTCGGCCAGGACCCGGCCGCCCGGGTCACCCTGGACCCCGGCTTCACCCCGCTGATCCGGGCCGACCGGCTGGCCGCCGAGCTGGGCATGCGCGCCCGCTCTGGGTCAAGGACGACAGCGCCAACCCGACCCACTCGTTCAAGGACCGGGTGGTGTCGGTGGCGCTGACCGCGGCCAAGGCAGCTCGGCTTCACCCGGGTCGCCTGCGCGTCCACCGGCAACCTGGCCAACTCGGTGGCCGCGCACGCCGCCCGCGCCGGGCTGGACTCGATCGTGCTCGTCCCGGCCGACCTGGAGCCGGCCAAGGTGGTCAGACGGCGGTGTACGGCGGGACGCTGGTCGCCGTCGAGGGGTCGTACGACGACGTGAACCGGCTGTGCTCGCGAGCTGGCCGAGACCGACGCCTTCGAGACACGGCCTTCGTCAACGTGAACGTCCGGCCGTACTACGCCGAGGGGTCCAAGACGCTCGGCTACGAGGTGGCCGAGCAGCTCGGCTGGCGGCTGCCCGAGCAGGTCGTGGTGCCGATGGCGTCCGGGTCGAGCTGCTGACCAAGGTGGACAAGGCGTTCGGGGAGCTGGCCACGCTCGGGCTGGTCGAGCGCCGGCCGGCGGCTGGCGGGTCTTCGGGGCGCAGTCCTCCGGGTGCGAGCCGATCTCGACCGCCTGCACGCCGGGCGGGACGTGGTCGAGCCGGTCCGGCCGACCGGCATCGCCAAGTCGCTCAACATCGGCAACCCGGCCGACGGGCCGTACGCGCTGGACGCGGTGCGGCGGACCGGCGGGGGGGTGGCGGACGTCGGGGACGACGAGATCCGGGACGGGATCGCGCTGCTGGCCCGGACCACCGGCGTCTTCGCCGAGACCGCCGGGGGAGTGGTGGTGGCCACCCTGCGCAAGCTGCTCGCCGCCGGCGCGCTCGACCCGGCCGCGGAGACCGTCCTCTACAACACCGGCGACGGCCTCAAGACCCTCGACGCCATCGCCGCCCGGCACACCCCCACGGTGACGCTGAAGCCCTCCCTCCGCGCCGCCCGCGCCGCCGGCCTCCTCGACTGACCCGCCCCCCGCCGATCTTGGTTGAGTCAACGTCTCCGGGCATCCGTCGACGTTGACATGACCAAGATCGGCGGGGAGGGGTGGCTGGGAGGATGCGGGGGTGAGTGACCCGCTGGCGGCGACCGACCTGCGGGGCTGGGCGTGGCGGCTGGTGGGGGTGCTGCGGCGCAGCGGGCGGCCGCTGCTGGTGTTGCAGGCCGCGTGCCTGCTGCCGGCGGGCCTGGCGGCGGCCGGGCTGAGCCGGCTGGGCTGGGCCGGCGGGCTGGCCGGCGGGCTGCTCGCGGCGGCCGCCGCGGCGCTGGCCCAGGCCGGCTCGATCCACCTCGCGGTGACCGAGGCGGCCGGCCGGCCGACCGCGGTGACCGCCGCGCTGGCCGGCGGCCGCCGGGTCGCGCTGCCGCTGCTGGGCTGGTCCGCGCTGGCCGCGGTGCTGACCGCGATCGGGCTGGCGCTCGCGGTGCTGCCCGGGCTCTACGTCGCGGTGCTGGCCGCGGCGGCGCTGCCGGGCGCCGTGGTGGTCGAGCGCGCCGGCCTGCGGCGCACCGCCGCCCTGGTCAACCGGCGGCTCGCCGGCACGGCCGCCCGCTGCGCGGCCGGCCTGTTCGCCGCCGCCTTCTACGGCGCGGTGGTCGGCACCGTGGTGGCCGCGCTGCCGGGCCCGGTCGACGACGTGGTCCGGGCGGTCGCGGTGCTCCCGCTGACCGTCGTCGGGGCGGCCTTCGCGACCGTCACGTACGCCGGTCTCCGGCTGGCCGCGGACGGCGCCGGGACCGCCGATCTGGCCGCCGAATTGCGGCGCTGACGGCCTGGAGGGACTGCCTCGGCCGCTGCTGATCGTGTACCGTCCCGACCGGTCGAGTTCAGGTTTCGGGCGCGAGCATCACGTCCTGGTAAGACGTGCACACGGCAAGTGCGGGACCGGCGACGAAGACCCGGGCTCCGTGCGGTGCGGGGTCCGATGGCCCCGAGGTAGGAGTGCACGTGGCACAGGGCACCGTGAAGTGGTTCAACGCCGAGAAGGGCTACGGCTTCATCGCCGTGGACGGCGGCCAGGACGTCTTCGTCCACTACTCGGCCATCCAGATGGACGGCTACAAGTCCCTCGAGGAGGGGCAGCGGGTGGAGTTCGACGTCGCGCAGGGCAACAAGGGCCCCCAGGCCGACGCGGTCCGCTTCCTCAGCTAGTCCCCCAGCACCGAGGCCGGCCCGGCCCCCCGGCGGGGAGCCGGGTCGTTCCGGGCAGTGTGTCAGTAACGCGGAAGCGGCAGCGGGCCGGGTCGCAGACCACGAGCACGCGAGCGCGGGCACCGAGCCGAACGAGGACGGTGGCACGGCACACAGCGGGTATGTCAGCGGTATGATCGTGAGCCGATCGCGGCGCGAGCGCGACAGCGGGGAGCGGCGACAGTGGGTGCAATCGCAGCCACGCGGGGCGCGGCGGCGCCCCGACCGCGGCCAGCGTGGCCAGGTCGGCGCCCTCGGCGGCGGACAGGCTCACCGAGATCGCCACCCGGCCAGCGTCACCAGCCGGCGCGCGATCAGCGCGAGGAATCCGGGCAGTACTCCGCTGGTAGCGCGCTCCACGACGAGGTCGGCGTTCTGCTGGCCGAAGGCGGCGCGACGGTCCTCCTCCGCCTGGTCGGCACCGGCGGTGGCGATCACGAGCATGCTGTCGACGGGGTCAGCCCGAGACGCGGACGGTCGAGGAGGGCAGCACCGCCGCCGGCAAGGTGTCGTACGCCCGGGGATGCTGCCAGGGCCACCGCCGGCACCGGGTCGTACGGTCGCCGTGCACCACCGCGACTGTCCCGTCCCGCAGCGGCACGGTGCGAGACAGGTCACCCGTGGGCCAGCGCTGCTCGGCGCCGGGGAGGCGTCGGCCGGCGACCAGCTCGGCGACGTCCGGGCCGGTCGACGCGGCGCCGTGGTGCCGCCGCTCGCAGCCGGGGCTTGCGGGCTTGCCAGGTAGGCCGGGTCCAGCCGCTTCACCCGGCCTGCGATGCGAGCAGCGGCACCGCACGACCGCGTCGCCGGCAGCGCGGCGGCAGCGGTCCGGCCGGCGGCCAGGTTGGCCCGGGGCTGCCGCTGAAGCTCCACACGGTCACCCAGCCGGTCGGCGGCGAGCCGAAGCGGTCACGGTAGTGGCGGTCGTAGCTGGCCACCGCGAAGGCGACGGCGACGAGCCGGCGACCGCGACCATCACCGCGCCGACGGCCGGCCGGTGCGGTGCCGGTGGCGGGCCGCGTCCCGAACCGCCAGCCGGCGGTCAGCGGCAGCCGGGCGGCGAGCGGCCGGAGCCGACCAGGCTCGGGGCCAGCACGGTCAGCCCAGCATGGCCACTGCGAAGCCGGCCACCATCGCCATCGGGTAGGCAGGCCCGGACGGGGTGGTGGGCTCCGTCTCGGCCGCCTGCGCGGTCCGGGCGTCCCCCAGCGCGCGGACATCAGCCGGCGAGGGCGAACCGGCGACGGCGGCGGCCACCGCCGCGACGGTGCCGGCCCGGCGGGCCGCCGCGTCGGCCGGCCGTACCGCCGGCGAGCGCGGTGACCACGGGCACCCGGGACGCGCTCCACGCCGGCACCACTGCGGCCGCGACCCGGACAGCACGCCACCGCGGCGATCACCGCCAGGTCGCCGGGCCGCACGATGATGCCGGCGAAGTCCATGTCCGCCAGCCGCTGCAACCCGGCATGCTGGCCGCGAGCGCGCCGACTCCGACCGCGACCCCGACGCGGCACCGAGCAGGCCGAGGACCACTCCCTGGGCGAGCAGCGTCCGCCGGACGTCCGCCGGCCGCCCGCGTTGGCCAGCACCAGGGCCACGTCGCGGACCCGCCGCGGGCGCGACCGCGAACGCGGTGCCGGCGAGCAGGATCACCTCGACCATGCCGATGCCGCCGACCAGCACCGCGATCGCCAGCGCCGCCGTGGGGCCCGCGTCGGGGTCGTCCCACCGCTCCGGGCGCAGGATGCGTCCCGGGGCTGGAGCAGCACCCGGCCGCGGCCAGCCGGTCCGCATCCGGAGGTCGACCGGCGGGCCGTCCGGGAGGTCGACCAGCAGCCGAGCGAACGCCAGCCGTTCCGCCGGGGCCGGACCGGTCCAGCCCGGGGCCGCCCACGGCGAGCTGGCAGGACCGGCAGCCGGGTTCGACCGCGATGCCGACCACTCGCGCGGGCGGCGCGCCGCCGGGGCGCACCACGTCGCCGGCGCCGGCGCCGAGCCGTTGGCCAACCGGGGCGACAGCGTCACCTCGCCGCTGGTCCGCGCCAGCCGGCCGCTGCGGACCGCGTACAGCCCGGCAGTGAGCGGGTCGGTGGTGTCCAGCTCGAAGGCGGTGGCAAGAGTGACCCGGTCCGCCGTGCCGAAGCGGACCGTGGAGCGCGGCGGAGCGGCCAGCACCCGGCTGCCCGCCGGGAGCAGGCGCGCGACGTCGACCGATGCCCGCTCCGGGTCGGCTCGGCGTCCTCCGGAACGGTCCAGCTGCCCGACCGCGGCGTGATCCGGTCGTACGGCGTGACGGTCACCACAGCGTCGGCGGTCCCCATCGCCCGGGCGCCGCTCCTGCGGCGGCAGCTGCCGGTGCGGATCGCCGTGTCCAGGTAGGCGGCACCGAGCACGGGCGCGGCGACGAGCGCGGCGACCAGCGCGTCCGGCCCGGCTGCCGGCGGGCGGTGCGGCGGGCGAGCCGCAGCGGCAGCCGCCAGCGGGCACCGATAACCGCACCGGTCCCAGCAGGGACTCGGCCTCGGGGAGGGGCCGGGTCTCGTCGACCAGCAGGCCGTCGCGGAGGAAGACGATGCGGTCGGCCCAGACGGCGAGCCGGGCCTCGTGGGTGACCAGCACGCCGGCGACACCGTCGTCGTAGCGGGCGCCGGACCAGCGCGGAGCACCGCCTCGCCGGTCGTGGAGTCCAGCGCTCCGGTGGGCTCGTCGGCGAGCAGCAGCCGCCGCTCGCCGACGATGCGCCGGGCGATCGCCACCCGCTGCTGCTGGCCGCCGGACATGTCGTCCGGGAACCGGTCGGCGAGCTCGGCGATGCCGAGCCTCGTCGAGCGCGTCGACCGCCTGCCGGCGGGCTCGCCGGGAGGAGACGCCGTCCAGCTCGCGGGGCAGCGCGACGTTCTCCGCCGCGGTGAGCGCGGGGATCAGGTTGAAGTCCTGGAAGACGTAGCCGACGCGACCGGCGGCGCAGCGCGGCGGCCGCGGCCCGGTCCGAGAGCGGCGACGTCACGGCCCTGCGACCAGCGACCTGGCCGCAGGTCGGCGCGTCGAGGCCGCCGGCCAGCGTGAGCAGGGTGGACTTGCCGGAGCCGGACGGGCCCATCACGGCGACCAGCTCGCCGGCCGACACCGTGAGCGACACCTCCGGCAACGCGTGCACCGCGGTCGGCCCGGCGCCGTGCACCCGGGACACCCGGTCCAGCTCCAGCACCGCCCGCTTCCGGCGGCGCTCCCCGGCGCGCTTGCCGCGGCACCTGCGGCCCGCTCACCGCGGGCCTCGCGGCGGGTGGTGCCGGCCGCGGGGACCTCACTGAGGTCCGGTGGCGGGGCGTCGGGACCGGCCGCGGCGCCGGCCGGCGGGGTGGCGGCGCCGGCCGGCGGGGTGGCGGCGCCGGCCGGGTCCGGCACCGGCCGGCGGCCGGCCGCGCGGGCGACCCGGCTCTCGCAGTGGTCCAGCCAACGCACCTCGGCCTCCGCCTGGAAGATCAGCGCGTCCAGCACCAGCAGCCAGGCCAGGTCGGCGTCCGGGCCATCGGTCCGCCGCGCTTTGAGCCGGGTCAGCTCCTGCATCGCCCGCATGGTCGCCACCCGCTGCACCTGCACCACCTGCCGGACGTCCGCCATCGGCGAGCCGACCGCCAGCGCGAGCTTGATCGCCAGCTCGTCCCGGGCCGGCGCGGCCCGCTCCACCGGGCTGGCGAACCAGTCCGCCACCGCGCCGGCCGGCCGGTGATCCGGTACGTCGTCTGGCGGCCGCGCGTCGCCGGCGCTGCACCAGCTCGTGCGCTGCAGCGGGAAGGTCGTAATGGATGTTCAGCGGCCAGGTGCCGCCGGTGCGCGCCTCCAGCCGGGACCGCAGCTGGTAGCCGTAGCTGCGGACCCTCCGCGAGCAGGGTGAGCAGGCCGTGCCGGATGGACATCAGCGCCTCCGCGGGCTCCGGGAAGACCGCGTATGCACGAGGCCCGTCCAGCACCCGACTGCTTGCACTCGATGCCTCGGAGTGCCAGACTCGCCATTGGCACTCTCATGTCGGGAGTGCCAGGTCGGGACGGTGAGGCCCTCGTACCGAGGGGGTCGTCCGTCGCGGGCACCTCTCGGCCGATGCCGTGTCCGGAAACACTGTGGAGGACATCACCGCATGGCCAAGATGATCGCGTTCGACGAGGAGGCGCGCCGCGGGCTCGAGCGCGGTATGAACCAGCTCGCCGACGCCGTCAAGGTGACGCTGGGCCCGAAGGGCCGCAACGTCGTGCTGGACAAGAAGTGGGGCGCCCCCACGATCACCAACGACGGTGTGAGCATCGCCAAGGAGATCGAGCTCGAGGACCCCTGGGAGAAGATCGGCGCCGAGCTGGTCAAGGAGGTCGCCAAGAAGACCGACGACGTCGCGGGTGACGGGACGACCACCGCCACCGTGCTCGCCCAGGCGCTGGTGCGCGAGGGCCTGCGCAACGTCGCCGCCGGCGCCAACCCGATGGCCCTGAAGCGGGGCATCGAGAAGGCCGTGGAGCTCGTGTCCGAGGCGCTGTCCAACGCCGCCAAGGACGTCGAGACCAAGGAGCAGATCGCGGCCACCGCGTCCATCTCCGCCGCCGACGCCACTGTCGGGGAGATCATCTCCGAGGCGATGGACAAGGTCGGCAAGGAAGGCGTCATCACCGTCGAGGAGAGCAACACCTTCGGCCTCGAGCTCGAGCTCACCGAGGGCATGCGCTTCGACAAGGGCTACATCTCGCCCTACTTCGTGACCGACACCGAGCGCATGGAGGCCGTGCTCGACGACCCGTACATCCTGGTCGTCAACTCCAAGATCTCGGCCGTCAAGGACCTGCTCCCGCTGCTGGAGAAGGTCATGCAGTCCGGCAAGCCGCTCGCCGTGATCTCGGAGGACGTCGAGGGCGAGGCCCTGGCCACCCTGGTCGTCAACAAGATCCGCGGCACCTTCCGCTCGGTCGCCGTCAAGGCCCCGGGCTTCGGTGACCGCCGCAAGGCGATGCTGGCCGACATCTCGATCCTCACCGGCGGCGAGGTGATCTCCGAGGAGGTCGGCCTCAAGCTGGAGAACGCGACGCTGGACCTGCTCGGCCGCGCCCGCAAGGTGGTCGTCACCAAGGACGAGACGACCATCGTCGAGGGCTCGGGCGACCCGGACCAGATCGCCGGCCGGGTCAACCAGATCCGCGCCGAGATCGAGAAGAGCGACTCCGACTACGACCGCGAGAAGCTGCAGGAGCGGCTGGCCAAGCTGGCCGGCGGCGTCGCGGTGATCAAGGTCGGCGCGGCCACCGAGGTCGAGCTGAAGGAGCGCAAGCACCGCATCGAGGACGCCGTGCGCAACGCGAAGGCGGCCGTCGAGGAGGGCATCCTGCCCGGCGGTGGGGTCGCGCTGATCAACGCCTCCAAGGTGGCGTTCGAGAAGCTCGACCTGGAGGGCGACGAGGCGACCGGGGCGAACATCGTCCGCGTCGCGCTGGAGGCGCCGCTCAAGCAGATCGCCATCAACGCCGGCCTCGAGGGCGGCGTCGTGGCGGAGAAGGTGCGCGGGCTCGAGACCGGTTGGGGCCTCGACGCGGCCACCAATGAGTACGTCGACATGACCGTGGCCGGGATCGTGGAGCCGACCAAGGTCACCCGCTCCGCGCTGCAGAACGCGGCCTCCATCGCCGCGCTCTTCCTCACCACCGAGGCGGTCGTGGCGGACAAGCCGGAGAAGGCGTCGGCGCCCGCGGGCGGCGGCATGCCCGGCGGGGACATGGACTTCTAGTCCCCAGCACCACCCGCTCGACGAGAGGGGCGGCCCGGATCTCCGGGCCGCCCCTCTCCGCGTCTCAGCGCCGGACCAGCGGGCCGGTCTGCACCGGGTTCGCGTACACCCCGTCCCGGCGGGTGCTCGAGCGGGTCGGGCTGCGGCACGTCCGGACCTACCACGAGCACTTCGACGACCCGATCCCCGGCACCGAGCAGGGCGAGGTCGAGTACGCCGTCACGCGGTCGGAGTGGCGCGTGCGATCTCGGCGTACGGGCTGAGCCGGCCCCAGGCGGCCAGCTCGCGGGCCAGCCAGGGCGGGCGGCCACGGTCATCAGGCCGGCCCGGCTGGGCGCGGCCGAACGGCATCCCGCGCCTGACCGTCCCGGCCCCCCGGGTCCGAGGGCGCGGGGTCAGCCGGCGGCGAGCAGGTCGTCGGCGTCGACGATGGTGTACGCGTAGCCCTGCTCGGCCAGGAAGCGCTGCCGGTGCGCCGCGTACTCCTGGTCGAGGGTGTCCCGGGCGACCACGGTGTAGAAGTGCGCGGTGCCCTTGTCGGCCTTCGGCCGCAGCACCCGGCCGAGCCGCTGCGCCTCCTCCTGCCGGGAGCCGAAGGTGCCGGACACCTGCACGGCGACCGAGGCCTCCGGCAGGTCGACGGAGAAGTTCGCCACCTTCGACACGACCAGGGTGGACAGCTCGCCGCGGCGGAAGGCGTCGTAGAGCCGTTCGCGCTCCTTGTTGGTGGTGGAGCCCTGGATGATCGGCGCGTCCAGCTCCTCGCCGAGCGTCTCCAGCTGGTCCAGGTACGCCCCGATCACCAGCACCTGGTCGTTGTGGTGCCGCTCCACCAGCCGCTTCACCACCGGCAGCTTGGTCCGGGCGGTGGCGCCGACCTTGTAGCGGTCCTCGGGCTCGGCGACCGCATACTCCATCCGCTCGGCGTCGGTCAGCGTGACCCGCACCTCGGTGCAGTCGGCCGGCGCGATGTAGCCCTGGGACTCGATGTCCTTCCACGGCGCGTCGTACCGCTTCGGGCCGATGAGCGAGAAGACGTCGCCCTCCCGGCCGTCCTCCCGGACCAGCGTCGCGGTCAGCCCGAGCCGGCGGCGGGACTGCAGGTCGGCGGTGAGCCGGAAGATCGGCGCCGGCAGCAGGTGCACCTCGTCGTACACGATCAGGCCCCAGTCCCGGCTGTCGAACAGCTCCAGGTGCCGGTACTCGCCCTTCCGCCGGGTGGTCATCACCTGGTACGTCGCGATGGTGACCGGGCGGATCTCCTTGCGCTCGCCGCTGTACTCCCCGATCTCCTCCTCGGTCAGCGACGTGCGGGCGAGCAGCTCGCGCTTCCACTGCCGGCCGGCCACCGTGTTGGTGACCAGGATCAGCGTGGTCGCGGCGGCCTCGGCCATCGCGGCCGCGCCGACCAGCGTCTTGCCGGCCCCGCAGGGCAGCACCACGACGCCGGAGCCGCCGGCCCAGAAATTCTGCACGGCCTCCCGCTGGTACGGCCGCAGCTCCCAGCCGTCCGGGCGCAGCTCGATCGGGTGCGCCTCGCCGTCGACGTACCCGGCCTGGTCCTCGGCCGGCCAGCCGACCTTGAGCAGCGCCTGCTTGAGCCGGCCGCGCTCGCTCGGGTGCACCGCGACGGTGTCCTGGTCGATGCGGGGGCCGAGCATCGGGGCGATCTTCTTCTGCCGGACGACCTCCTCCAGCACCGCGCGGTCCAGGCTGACCAGGGCCAGCCCGTGCGCCGGGTGCTTGACCAGCTGGAGCCGGCCGTACCGGTCCATGGTGTCGGCCACGTCGACGAGCAGCGCGTGCGGCACCGCGTACCGGGAGAAGCGGACCAGCGCGTCGACCACCTGCTCGGCGTCGTGACCGGCGGCCCGGGCGTTCCACAGCCCGAGGGGGGTCAGCCGGTACGTGTGCACGTGCTCGGGGGAGCGCTCCAGCTCCGCGAACGGGGCGATCGCCGCCCGCGCGTCCGCGGCGGCCGGGTGGTCGACCTCGAGGAGCAAGGTCTTGTCGGACTGGACGATGAGTGGGCCGTCGGTCACGGGCGCGCGGGCTCCAAGCTGGTGCGGGCTGGGCAGAAGCGGAACGACACAGTGTGCAACGCCACGGCCCCCCGTGCGAGTCCCGCCGGTCACCGGGTGCATGACAGGGCCACCGGCGCGACGGTTGAATGGCCCGGATGGACGCTGGAGGCGTCGTGGACGTGGCTGCGGAGCTCGACCAGGCTCGGGAGGCGCACCGCCGGCAGGCGTGGGCGGACGCCTGCGCCGGATTCTCCGCCGTCGACCGGGTGGCCCGGCTGCCGGTCGCCGACCTGGAGCGCCTGGCCGAGTCCGCGCAGATCCTGGGCCGCGCCGACGAGGCCGCCCGGCTGCTCCGGCGGGCGTACCGGGAGAACGTCGACGCCGGCGCGGTCGGCGGCGCGCTGCGGTGCGCGTTCTGGCTCCAGGACCTCCTGGGCATCAAGGGCGACCTCGCGCAGGCGAGCGGGTGGATCGCCCGGGCCGGTCGGCTCGCCGAGCAGGAGCCGGGCTGCGCCGAGCAGGGCTACCTGCTGATCCCGGCGGCCGAGCGCCTGGTCGCCGACGGCGACTACGCGGCCGCGTTCCGGACCGCCGGCCGCGCGGCGGAGCTCGGCGACCGGTGTGGGGACCGGGACCTCGCCACCGTCGCGACGCACATCCAGGCCCGCGGGACGATCAAGGCGGGGCGGGTCGAGGAGGGCCTGGCCCTGCTGGACGAGGCGATGCTGCCGATCGTGGCCGGCGAGACGTCGGTCCGGGTCACCGGCTGGATCTACTGCAGCACGATCATCGCCTGTCACGAGCTGCACGAGGTGCGGCGGGCGCGTGAGTGGACGGTCGCGCTCAACGCCTGGTGCGACGCACAGCCCCAGCTCACCGGGGCCTACTCCGGCCAGTGTCGGGTCCACCGGGCCGAGCTCCTGCAGCTGGGCGGTGCCTGGCCGGACGCCGTGCGGGAGGCCCGGCTGGCCAGCGAGCTGCTGACGGCCGGCTTCGGCGAGGTGCTCGCCGGCGGCGCGTTCTACCGGCTGGCCGAGATCCACCGGCTGCGCGGCGAACCGGTCGAGGCTGAGGACGCCTATGCCGAGGCGAGCCGGCATGGCTGGCCCACCCAGCCGGGCCTGGCCCTGCTCCGGCTCGCCCAGGGCCGGCTCGACGCCGCGGCGGCGGCGATCCGCCGCGCGCTGACCGAGACCGCCGACGGGCTGGCGCGCTCCCAGCTCCTGCCGGCGCACGTCGAGATCATGCTGGCCGCCGCCGACCCCGCCGCGGCCGTGGCCGGCGCCGCCGAGCTGGCCGAGATCGCCGACCGCTACCGCACGCCGGCGCTGCGGGCCCGGTCGGCGCAGGCGGACGGGGCCGTCCACCTCGCCGGCGGACGGCCGGACGAAGCCCTGCCGCCGCTCCGCCGGGCCTGGCGGGTGTGGCGGGACCTGGACGCCCCGTACGAGGCCGCCCGGGTGCACGTCCTCGTCGGCGAGGCCTGCCGCGCCCTGCACGACGACGACGCCGCGGCCATGGAGCTGGCCGCGGCCCGGCGCGTGTTCGAGCAGCTCGGCGCCGTCCCCGACCTGGCCCGGGTGGACGCGCTCACCGGTGCCCACCCGGCCGGCCACGCCGCCGGCCTCAGCCCGCGCGAGGTCGAGGTCCTCCGGCTGGTCGCCGCGGGCCGCACCAACCACGCCATCGCCACCGAGCTGGTCCTCAGCGACAAGACCGTCGCCCGGCACGTGAGCAACATCCTCGGCAAGCTCGGCGTGGGCTCCCGGACCGCCGCCGCCGCGTACGCGTTCGAGCACCGGATCTGCTGAGTCGCTGCGCAGATCTGCCCATCGCGACGGTGGCCGGATGCGTGGTTCTCCCGACGCGGCGGAGCTGACCGGCTCCGTAGCGTCGCCGCCATGACGACCAGCACCAGGCGAGGCACGCTCGACGTCGCGGGACTCGACGGCCGACCGGTCACCCTGACCCCGGACCAGCTGGACGACCTGCGCGCGGCCGTCAAGGGTCCCCTGCTGCGCGAGGGCGTCGCCGGCTGGGAGGAGGCCCTGCTGCTGTGGAACGGCATGGTCGCGACGGCGCCCGCCCTCGTCGTGCAGCCGACCTCCGCCGGGGACGTCGCCGCCGTCGTCGCCTTCGCCCGCCGGCTGGGACTGCTGCTCAGCGTGAAGGGCGGCGGTCACCACATCGCCGGGACGGCCATCGCCGCGGGCGGTCTGACGATCGACATGTCCCGCCTGCGGTCCGTCACCGTCGACCCCGGCGCCCGGCTCGCGCGGGTCGGGCCCGGATGCCTGCTCGCCGACGTGGACCGGGCGACCCAGGAGCACGGGCTGGCGACCCCGCTCGGCTTCATCTCGCAGGTCGGCGTCGCCGGGCTGACGCTCGGCGGCGGCCTGGGCTACCTGACCCGCCGCTTCGGCTGGACCGTCGACAACCTCGAACGGGTCGAGATCGTCACCGCGGACGGCCGGATCCGCACCGCCGACCGGGACCACGACGCCGATCTCTTCTGGGCGGTACGCGGTGCCGGCGCCAACGTCGGCGTCGTCACGTCCTTCACCTTCCGCCTGCACGAGGTGGGCCCGACCGTCCACGGCGGTCTCGTCGCCTGGCCGTTCGAGCGCGCGACCGAGGTCCTCGCGGCGTACCGGACGCTCACGGCCGAGGCCCCGCGGGAGCTGGCGGTGTGGCTGATCCTGATGACGGCGCCGCCGGCGCCGTTCGTCCCCGAGCAGTGGCACGGGCGGAAGGTCTGCTGCCTGGCGGTCTGCTACAGCGGCGACCTGCGCCGCACCGACGAGGTGCTCGCGCCGGTCCGGGCGCTGGGCGACCCGGTCGTCGACCTGCTCGAGGACCAGCCGTACGTCCAGGTGCAGTCCTACCTGGACGACGGCGAGCCCAAGGGGGCCCACTACTACTGGAAGACCGAGTACGCCGCCGGGCTGAGCGACGAGCTCCTCGCCACCATCCGGGAGCTGTTCGCGCAGTGCCGGATCCCCGGTGCGGAGCTGGGCATCCTGCACATCGGCGGCGCCCTGGCCGAGCATGCGGGCGATGATGGTGCGGTGGGAAATCGAGACGCCCGGTTCGTGATCGGCGCGAACGGCATGTGGGACCCGGACGAGCCGGCCGCGGACGCCTACCGGCAGTGGATCCGCGCCGCCGGGCAGCGGGTCCGCCCCTTCTCCACCGGCGGCAGCTACGTCAACTTCCAGACGGCCGACGAGGCGGAGGACCGCGTCCGGGCGACGTACGGGGCGAACTTCGACCGCCTGCTCGCGGTCAAGCAGGCGTACGACCCGGACAACCTCTTCCGCTCCAACCGCAACGTCCGGCCCTGAGCCGGGAGGAGGCCGAGTGGACGGCCCCGCGCGCCGGGTCCTGGTCGTCGGCGCCGGCGTCGCCGGGCTCGCCTGCGCGCGCACGCTGACGCGCGCGGGCTGCACGGTCGAGGTGGTCGAGCGCCGGTCCCCGGGGGAGCAGCCCGGCGCCGGCATGTACCTGCCCGGCAGCGCCCTGAGGGCCCTGCGCCTGCTCGGCCTCGACCGCGAGGTGGCCGGGCGCGGCCAGACCGTCCGCCGGCAGCGCTTCCTCGACCGCTCCGGGCGGCTGCTGCTCGACGTCGACGTCGAGGCGGCGTGGCGCGGGGTCGGGGCCTGTGTCGGCCTCCGCCGCTCCGCCCTGCACGACGTGCTGCGCGCGGGTGCGGACGAGGTGCCCGTGCGCTGGGGTGTCACGGTGCGGACCGTCACGGCGGCCGATGGCGTCGTGCGGGTGGAGCTCGACGACGGGTCCACCTCCGAGCACGATCTCGTCGTCGGCGCGGACGGGGTGCACTCGACCGTGCGCCGGCTCGCGTTCGGCCCGGACACCGGCGGCGCGCGCCCGCTCGGCCAGCTGGGCTGGCGCTTCCTCGCGCCGAGACCGCCGGCGGTGCGGGACTGGTCGGTGCTGCTCGGCCCCGGGTCCGCCGTGCTGGCCCTGCCCGTGGACGACGACCACGTCTACTGCTATGCGGACGTGCGGTCCGGCCCCGACGGGCCGTCCGCGTTCGCCGCGGACGTCCTCGCCGACTTCGCGGCCCCCGTGCCGGAGATCCTGGCCGGCGCCACCCCGGGACTGGTCGCGCCGGTGGAGGAGGTCCACCTACCCCGCTGGACGGCTCCCGGCGTGGTCCTCGTCGGGGACGCCGCGCACGCCACCTCCCCGAACATGGCCCAGGGCGCCGCCATGGCGATGGAGGACGCCCTCGTGCTGGCCGCCTCGCTCCGGGGGCCCGGCCCGCTGCCGGAGTGCCTGCTGGCGTACGAGCGGCGGCGGCGCCCGCGGACGGACTGGGTGCGCCGGCAGACGCACCGCCGCGACCACATCCGGCAGCTGCCGGTCTGGCTCCGCGACGGGCTGCTGCGGCGAGCCGGGCGGGCCACGTTCCGGGCCCAGCACCGGCTGCTGGTCGAGGAACCCTGAGCCGGTATCGCCACCCTCCCTGAACAGGGTGTGGTTGTTGTGTCACCGTGCGTGGGCAGCGCTGTCCCGTCCAGGAGGGGCGGGCAAGGTGAACTTCGGCCGGATCGGTTGCCCGACGAAGCAGATGCGCGGATGCTGCCTCAGAGCAAGGGGAGGAGCCGGGGGCGTGCCAGAGCCGATGCTGGAAGTCGCGCTGCGCGCTGCCGTGCTGCACGACACGGACGGTCGCACTCTGCGCACTCTCGGTGATCTGGTCGAGACGCTGCCCGCGGACCGCTCCGGCGACGACCAGCCGCCGCCCGCGCTGCCGGCCGACCTCGCCCTCGCCGACGCGATGGGCACGCTGCTGTCCGGTCCGCACGCGGCCGCGGCCTCGCTGTCCGTGCTCGACGGCACCGGCGCCGCCCGGACGTACTCGGCCCGCGACGTCTTCGCCCGGCTGGCCGCCGCGCTGGCCCACTCCACCCTGCACGACCCGCTCACCGGGCTGCCGACCCGGCGCTGGGTGCTGGACGAGGTGGACCGCCGGCTGACCGGCGCCTCCCCGGCCGCGCCGCTCGGCCTGCTGCAGGTCGAGCTCGGGCAGCTCAAGGACATCAACGACAGCCTCGGGTACGAGCTGGGCGACGCGCTGATCGTCGAGGCCGCCCGCCGGCTCGGCGCCGCCATCGGCCCGGACGACGCGGTCGGCCGGCTGGTCGGCGACGAGTTCGCGATCGTGCTCGGCGCCCTGGCGCCGGACGACCCGACCGGCGGCGCGGCCGAGGCGGCCCGGCGGGTGCTCGACCTGCTCGCCGAGCCGGTCCGGCTCGGCGGGCACGAGCTGCAGCTGCAGGCCAGCGTCGGGGTCTGCGTGGTGGACGGTCCGGTGGCGAGCGCCGAGCACGTGCTGCGCCGGGCCGACAGCGCGATGCACCGGGCCAAGCTGTCCGGCCGGGGCCGGGCCGAGCTGTACGACCCGGCCGCGGACCGGCCGGTGGACCGGCTGTCGCTGACCCTGCGGCTGCGCGAGGCGATCGCCGCCGACGCCTTCTCGCTGCACTGGCAGCCCATCCACCGGCTCCGCGACGGCGCCCTGGTCGGCGCGGAGGCGCTGGTCCGCTGGCAGGACGAGTCCGGCCGGATGGTCCCGCCGGACGAGTTCATCCCGTACGCGGAGACCGTCGGGCTGATCGTGCCGATCGGCGCCGCCGTGCTGGACGCGGCGGCCTGGCAGGCCGGGCGCTGGCAGGCCCGGGGCGTGTCGCTGCCGGTGAGCGTGAACCTGTCGCCCCACCAGATCGTCGGCTCCGACCTGGTCGGCGAGGTCCGGGCGGCGCTGGGCCGGCACGGGGTGGCCCCGTCGATGCTCCGGCTGGAGCTGACCGAGACCGCCGCGGTCACCGACTTCCCGGTCACCCGGCAGCGGCTGGCCGAGCTGCGCGACCTCGGCGTCGGGCTGTCGCTGGACGACTTCGGCACCGGCTACTCGTCGCTGCGGCTGCTGCGCGACCTCGCCGTGGACGACGTGAAGGTGGACCGCTCGTTCGTGCAGGGCCTGGACGTCAACGGCGCCGACGCGGCGATGGTCCGCCTGGTCGTGGAGACCTCGCACGCGCTCGGCCTCACCGTCACCGCGGAGGGCGTCGAGCGGCCCAACCAGCTGGCCGCGCTGGCCGAGCTGGGCTGCGACTCGGTGCAGGGCTTCCTGCTCGGCTCGCCGGTGCCGGTCGCCGACTTCGACGCGGCCGCGGCCGGCGAGACGGCCCGGGCGCTCTGCGAGCCCGCCACCCGCGCCGCCGCCAACGCCTGAGCCGCCACTGGCGGTCAGGGGAGGTCGGCGTGCCGGCGCCAGAAGTCGACGATCGCGCGGGTCGCGTCGAAGTGGTCGGCGACCGGCGGGTTGCCGACCGTGGTCGGCATCGGCCAGTTGTGCCCGCCGTTGATGACGGTGGCCTGCAGGAACGCCGCCGTCCCGGCGAACAGCTGCGTCACCACCTCGGTGACTCCGGTGCTGCCGCGGATGAGCCTGGTGGTCGCCGCGGCGTTGGTGGGGATCTCGTTGCGCCGCAGCGTCTCCCGGACGGTGAAGAACGGCAGGGTCTCCTCCAGCGGGGTCTCCTCCAGGGAGAAGGTCGGGCGGAAGCCACGGTCGGCGGTGCCGTGCACGTAGACCACCGGGGCCGGCGCCGGCGCTGGCCCCGGTGGCCGCGAGCTGGTTGCGGTAGTGCCGGGCCTTCTCCGGGTCGAGCGCCTTGCCGACGGCGGCGAAGCCGCGGAAGGAGGCGGCGAGCTCGGAGTTGAGCAGTTGCCAGACCATGCCGCCGCCGTTGGAGAAGCCGGCGGCGTAGGCCAGGGAGGGGTCGGCGCTGACCTCCGGCACCGTCGCCGATCCGGTCGGGTACGTGCGGGTGGTCAGCTCGTCGAGCAGTCTCCGCACGAAGTCGAGGTCGGAGGTGGGGAACCCACTGTCGCCGGCCTTGAAGTGCACCCACTCCTCGGCCAGCCGCGGGTCGGACTCCGGGAACACCAGCAGGTAGTTCTCCACGTCGGGCCGGACGGGGTTCGGCGGATCGACGCCCCAGCGGGCGGCGATGGTGGTCGCGTCCTGGCCGCCGCCGTGGAAGACGATGATGACGGGCAGGGTCGCTCCGACAGGGGTGGCGGGGACCTCGACGTGATAGGTGCGGCGCACGCTTCCGACGAGTTCCTGACCGGTCAACAGCGGCACGGGGTCCTCCTTGGCTCGATCCGGGCTCGGCGGCAGGGCGTCGCGGCCCTCAGCCGGGTGCCAGCCCGGTGACGCGGATGTCGCGGAAGGCGGTCGTCGCGGAGTAGTCCGAGTAGGACTGCAGGCCGACGAAGGTCGGCACGTCCGGCCGGAACCGCCCGCGGTGCGGGTCGGGGTTGGTGTAGCGGGCCGTGTCGGCGCCGTTGAGGTTCACCGTGAAGACGTCGCCCCGCACCTCGATCCGGAGCTGGTTCCACTCCAGCACGCGCGCGCTGCGGGGGTCGACGAAGTCGCCCGGCGTCGCCGCCGGCGCGCCCACCGGCGGCGCGGGGTCGCCCGGGTAGGCGACGTCGTAGACAGCTCCGGTGCGGTGCCGGGAGGCGCCGCCCTGGTCGTCGATCTGGACCTCGAAGCCGGCGGTCACCGCGTACCAGGCCGGGTTGTAGAAGCCGGCCAGCTCGGGGTTGGGGAACCGCACGAAGACACCGCTGTTGGTGGCGTGCGTCCGGATGAGGAAGTCGAGCTCCAGCCGGTAGTCCGGCGGCATCGGCACGGTGCTCCACAGCAGGCCCAGGTCGAAACCGGGCACCGACTGGAGGGCGCCGTCGACCACGTGGAAGGTGCCTCGTCCGGCCATCCGCCAGCCGGCGAGCGTCCGGCCGTCGAAGAGCCGCACCACCGTTCCCGGTGCCAGGTCCGGGCCGGGACCGATCCGGGGAGACGTCCGCGCCGTCCGCCCGCTGCCGGGACCGCCCACGCCGTCGCCTTCGGGCACCAGCCGCTTGGCCAGCCGCCGCCGCAGCGCGATGCCGTTCATGACCGGGTTGGCGGACCCGCAGGTCGGCAGGACCGATGCGTCGCCGGCGTAGAGGTTGGTGACGGCGTGGAACTGCCCGTCGGGGTTGGTGACGGACGTGTCCGGCCCGTCGCCCATTCGCAGCGTGCCCGCCTCGTGGAACGAGGTGCCGAGCCCGTCGGCCGGGCCGATGTCCACCGGCCCGGGCGTGCCGAAGACCTTCTGCGCGAGGTGCTGGATCACCTCGTCCATCCGAGCCTGCAGCTCCGCATCCTCCGGGCCGCGCCGCAGCGCCACCGAGGCCCGCGGGACGCCGTACTCGTCGAGGTCGGCCGGGTCGAGCGGCACGGTGACGGCGTTGGTGCCCGCCGGCGGCAGCATCTCGCCGAGCGCCCGGACGAAGACGTCGACCTCGGCGGGCCGCAGGCCCTGGAGCCGCCGGATGTTGTCCAGGTCCGGCACGTTCTGGAAGAGGAAGGCGTCGGCCTGGCTGTCCGGCCACTCCGGCACCGCCGAGGCGGTGATCTGGAAGTGGAAGTGCACCGGTGTCGGGACGCCACCGACGTCCACCTCGGTGCGGCAGCGGACGAGCAGCGCGGACACCTCGCCGTCGCCGAGCTCCAGGCCGGGCGGCACCGGCACGGTGAAGCCGACGTTCTTGCGGACGTGCACCATCAGGTTGGTGCCGACGAGCTCCGAGCCCGGGACGTGCGGGGCGCTCACCTTCGCCATCCGGGCGCTCTCGATGGCGCCCAGCGCGAGCACGACCACCGGCCGGCGGTGCGGGTTGCCGGCGATCGGGACCGTCAGGTCGACGGTCCCGGCGCTGGTGTCGATGCCGCACACCTCCTCGACCGTGGCCCCGGTGGCGAGCGTGTACGTACGGGTGTCGAGCCTCTTGACATGGCAGTTGGGCACGATCATCAGGCGCTTGCGGGCGTCCTGCCCGGCGCCGGGCTCGCTGCGTGCCTCCCGCGCACCGGTGATGGCGAGCGGGACGCTGCTGAACTTGCTGAACGGGAAGAAGCCCGGCCTGGCCTGGGCCTGCACGGCCAGCGGGGCGTCGAGGCGGGTGCTGGCCGCGAACCCGGCGTACGGGGGGTCGTCCAGCTGGGCCCGCAGCCGCGGCGCCGCGGCCGGCGTGTAGTCCGGCAGCTCGGTCAGCGGGATCCCGTACGGCACGTCGGCGTAGCCGTCGAACAGCAGGCGTCGGTAGTGGTCCTGCAGCGTGCCGTTGATGAAGTCGTTGGAGGTGACGACACCGGTCTCCTCCTCCGCCTCGGCGAAGAAGCCCTCCTTGAGGTCCTGCACGGCGACCGCGGGCCACAGCGTCTGCGCGGTGACGGCGCCGGCGGGAGCCACGTGCATCTCGGTGTCGAGGTAGCGCGGCGACCAGCCACCCCAGTAGAGCGACTGGCCTCCGACACAGTAGGCGACGCCGGTGAACGGCTCCGTCGAGTTCCACGGCAGGCCCCAGTTCTCCAGGATCGGCCGGCCGTCCGCGCCCTCGGTCGAGAGCTGGGACCGGGTCGCCGGCAGGCCGCCCGGGACGTGCTCCGTGCCGGGCGCGAAGAGGCCCAGATTGGGGATGTCCTGCACGTGCGTGGGCAGCACGAACGGGCCGGCCTCCAGGACGAGCACCCGGAAGTTGGCCGGTTTCAGGACGTCGTCCGCGACAGCGCCCGGTCCGGTGTCGAACCGCTTGGCCCGGAAGAAGACGTCCTGCGCGAGAGCCAGGCCGAACGTGCCACCGCCGAGGATGACGACGTCGAACGGGCCGCTCGCCATCGCCTCCTCGAACGTGTTGCACACGTACCGTCCGAGGACGTCGCGGCTGAAGACCGTCTCCGGTGTCGGTGTAGGCACGGCCTCTTCCCCCCGCTGGCCAGCACGTCACGTCGGCACAGGGCCGCCCGGCGCCGTACCTGACGTTGGTGAACCCGATCAGCGTGGCACGCCGGAGCCGCCCGGAACCGGGCGCGGATACCTACTTTGGCCGGCCCGCTGCTCACCTCAGCGGGGCGCACCCGGCGGGCCAGGGCGCCGATGCCGGGGCGTCGGATGACCTCCGCCGCCCGCGCCGGTGTCATCCCCGGGGGGTGATTCCTCCCCGCGGCCGGCGGAGCAGGCTGAGCGACACGGGCCTCGGCTGCGTCGGTGAGCTGCCTCGGAACGGACGACCCACGGTTTTCACCGCGACGACGTCAGGAGGACGCGCTGATGAATGGCTGGCTGCTGTGGGGGCTCGTTCTCCCCGTCCTGCTCGTCTGGGCCGGAATCGTCACGTGGCAGAAGAAGAACAGGCGCCGCTGAGCCATCTGTCGGGACGTACGACCATGGCGCCAGGGGCGGTCGATGCCCCTGGCGCCATGATCGGTGCTGCGGATGGGCGTCGATGGCGGCCACGCCGGACTGGGCGGCGGCCGGGACGTTCGTCGCGCCCGTCGTGTGTGCGGCCCCTGGAGAGTGGCATCGGCAGCCGGCGCGGTCTGTTCGCCGGCCAACCGCTCGTCTGTCCGGTTGCCGACACTCGGGCCGGCGACAGCATCGATGTCGAGAGGAGGGCCCGCGGTCCGACCCATTGACGACAGCGCCGACAGCGAAGGAGAGGATCACGATGGGCAAGGTCACCACCGGCGGCACGATGTCGCTCGACGGCTACATCGCCGGGCCGGGGGAGAGCGGCTTCGACCTGCTGTTCCGCTGGTACGGCAACGGCGACGTCGAGATCCCGTCGGCCAGTCCCGATGTGCCGGCGCCCCTCATCTCCGCCGCCAGCGCGGAGCTGATCAGGCCGGAGTGGGAGAACACCGGCGCGCTGGTCGTCGGCCGGCACCTCTACGACATGACCAACGCCTGGGGCGGGCGCCATCCGATGGACGTCACCACGGTCGTGCTCACCCACCGGCGCCCGGACGACCGGCCCGAGGACGACGAGAACTTCGTCTTCGTCACCGACGGCATCGAGGCGGCGGTGGCGAAGGCGAAGGAGCTGGCCGGGGACAGGAACGTCGCGGTCAACGGTGGGCAGATGGCCCGGCAGTGCCTGGAGGCCGGCCTGCTCGACGAGGTCGGCGTCGAGCTGGTGCCGGTCGTGCTGGGCGCCGGGACGCCGCTGTTCGCCGAGCTGGCCGCGGCGCCGGTGGAGTTCGAGGGGCCCGTCGTCGTGGTGCAGGGCACCGGGGTCACGCACCTGCGCTACCGGGTCAAGAAGGCCTGACGGGAGCGCGGCGGTCAGGCCGGGCGGGTCACCCCCGGGTCCTGGGTGAGCTCGTAGATGTTGCCGTCGGGGGCGCGGAAGTGGATCCAGGCGTTGCCTGACGCGTCGACCTCGGACTCGTACAGGATCTCGACGCCGGCGCCGCGGAGCTCCGTGCCGGCGGCGGCGACGTCGGGGACGAGGAAGCCGGCGACCGGGCCGGAGTCGAAGTGCCGGTTGTGCTCGCTGCCGGGGCCGAAGATCTCGACCTTGCCGCCGTCCGGCAGCGTGGCCACCCAGAAGTCCTCGCCGAGCGGCTCGGGTCGCAGCCCGAGCACGTCGCGGAAGAAGGCCACCGTCGGTCGGGCGTTGTCGGTCCGGGTGCCGACCCAGCACAGCTTGACGATCTCCATGACGTCAGCTTCGACCGCGGCCGGCTCACCGTCCACCGGCGGGCCGGCGCGGATCGCGAGCTGAGGGCAGCCCGGCGAGCGATACTCAAGTAGTCGCTTGACTATCTGGGTGCCGGTGTCTAGCGTCCGGCGGGTGGCTGAGCGTTCGGACGTGCTGGACCGCGCCTTCCATGCGCTGTCCGATCCGAGCCGTCGGCAGATGCTCGACCAGCTCGCCGGCGGTCCCGCCTCGGTCAGCGACCTCGCCCAGCCGCTGCGCATGACGCTCGCGGCGGTGCTGCAGCACGTCCAGGTGCTCGAGGGCAGCGGTCTGATCGAGTCGCACAAGACCGGCCGGGTGCGGATGTGCTCGCTCGACGAGCAGGCGCTGCGCCGGGCCGAGCAGTGGTTCACCGATCGGCGGGCCGTCTGGGAGCGCCGGCTGGACCGGCTGGCCGCGGTGCTCGACGCGGACGCCGGGCCCGGCCGCGACGCCGGGCCCGGCCGTGACGCCCGGCCCGGCCGCGACGCCCGGCCCGGCCGCGACGCCGGGCCCGGCCGCGAGGTCCGATCGAGCATGCGGAAGCGAGGGCGCCCGTGAGCGTCGAGCACGACAGCTGGACCGTGGAGCGCGACTACCCGCAGCCGCCGGCCCGGGTCTTCGCCGCCTGGGCGGATCCGGCGGTCAAGGTGCGGTGGTTCGACCTGTCGGGGGAGCCGGAGCCCGACTACTCCAGCGACTTCCGGGTCGGCGGCGCCGAGACCTTCCGCACCGCCGCCGGGCTGCGTCCCCGCTACGCGTACGACGGGCTGTACCGCGACATCGTCCACGGCGAGCGGATCGTCCTCACCTACGAGGTGTCCGTGGACGGCCGGCGGGCGTCGGTGTCGGTCGCCACCGTGGAGTTCGCCGCGGCGACCGCGGGCGGCACCCGTCTCGCCTACACCGAGCAGGGCGCGTACCTCGACGGGCTGGACGACGCACGCTCCCGCCGGGCCGGCGTCGAGTCGCAATTGGACAGTCTCACCACCGTGCTGAAGGAGCTGCCGTGACCGCCGAGCAGGAGCTGCGCGACCTCGTCGAGGAGCGGGTCCGGGCCGTCCGGGCCAAGGACCGGGACGCGCTCGCCGGCCACCCGGCCGAGGACGTCGTCACCTTCGACGTGCTGCCGCCGCTGAACTCCCGCGGCAACGGGGCGGTGCTCGACCACCTGGACCAGTGGCTGGACAGCTACGCCGGACCCATCGACTACACCGTCCGGGACCTCCAGGTCACCGCCGCGGGCGACCTGGGCTTCTGCTCGTTCCTCTACCACGTCGGCGGCACCCTGAAGACCGGCGGGGAGGTCGACATGTGGGTGCGGGCGACGCTGTGCTTCCGCCGGCTGGACGGCCGCTGGCGGATCGTGCACGACCACGAGTCCGTCCCGTTCGACCCGGCCACCGGGCGCGCCCTGATCACCCTGCAGCCCCAGTAGCCGGCCGGGCCCGGCGCCAGCTCGCCCGACTGCACCTGCCGGGCCAGCTGGGACCGGATCTGCTCGTACGGCGGGACCGGCGAGCCGGGGTCGTACCCGATCACACCCGCACCGGCTCCCGCTCCAGCTCGCCACCACCAGCCCGGCCCGGGGTCAGCCCTCGACGGCGTCCTCGGGGAGCGCGTCGTCCGGCAGCGCGGACACCGCGGTGATCCGGTGCAGCGCGAAGGTGCGCATCTCGTCCCGCTGGTGGTCGTAGCCGTGCAGGTAGCCGCCGTTCACCGAGACCGGCTCGACGATCCGCTGGGACGCCGACCCCTGCGCGTTCACGTAGCCGAGCAGCACCGCCTGGTTGGCCCGGGCCGCGTCCCGGAGGAAGCCCAGCGTGGTCGCCGTGGTCACCCCGGGGACGTCCAGCGCCGGCGAGCTCACCGCCGCCCGCTGCGCGGCCCGGTCGCCGGCCCGGATCGCCCGGACCAGCTCGACGAGCTGCGCCTCGCCCATCGCCGGCGGCTCCACCGGCCGGGGCAGCCGCTGCCGCGGCGCCGCCCGCCGGGCGTCCGGCCGGCTGATCAGCACCGCGCCCTCGGCCGACTCGCCCACCGGCGCGTAGCCGGCGTCCCGCAGCACCTCGAGCACCCGGTCCGCCGAGGCCCGGCCGACCACCACGGTCGGCGCGATCCGGCGCAGCCGCAGCGACTCCACCCGCCGGTCGGCCACCACGGCGGCCAGCAGCGCCTCGTCGTCGCAGCGCAGGTAGCTGCCGGCGCCGCCGGCCCGCAGCGCACCGTGCCGCCGGGCCACGTCGTCGACCAGGTACGTCAGCGCCTGCGGCACCGGCGTCCGGGACCGGGACCGGAAGAGCTCCTGCAGCTCGGTGGCCGCCCGCCCGGCGTCCAGCGCCCGCCGCACGGTCGCCTCGGTGACCCGGTAGACGGTCGCCGCGCCGGCCGACTCCACGTCCGCGACCAGCGCCATCTCCCGGGCCAGGTCGGTCTCCAGCGGCCCGGGCGCGATCACGGTCAGGTCGGCCTGCACCAGCACGTGGTCCACCGGCGGCGGCAGCCGGTCCTCCAGCAGCCCGACGACCCGGCCCTCCTCGGCCCCGCCGACCAGCTCCCGCCCGTACGAGGTCAGCGCGCCGCGGCCGGTCAGCCCGAGCGTCTCCGCCTCCGCCAGCACCGCCTCGACCAGGTCGGTGCGCTGGCCGCCCCGCCGCGGCGACCGCCAGGCCAGCTCCTGGGCCACCGCCGGGCCGCCGGCCGCGTCCCCCGGCGGCAGCGCGGCGAGCACGGCGAGCGCCCGCCGCCGGGTGCCCGGCGCGCTGGTCCGCTCCACGTCGGCGGACAGCGGCGCCAGCGCCCGGCCGCGGTCGTCGCGCTGCCCGACCAGCGCCGGCAGCCGGGTCATGGCCAGCCAGGACGCGACCAGCCGGGCCCACCGCCGGGCCGGCTCGAGACCCAGCCAGAGGTCGTACGCCGCCGCCGGCAGCCAGGCCGGCTCCGGCCCGGTGGACAGGTCGAGCAGCCCGGCGGCGCGGACCATCTCCAGCAGCAGCGCCGCGGTCGGCTCGTCCGCGTCCACGGTCCTGGCGGCCCGGCGCAGGTCCCGGACGCCGACCCCGCCGGACCGCAGCTCCGCCGGCGGATCCAGCGCGTACGTCTCCAGCAGCGTCTCCACCAGCCGCAGCACGGTGAGCACCTGGCCGGCCCCGGCCGCGTCGGCCGCCGCCACCCCGACCGGGGTGGTCGCGGTCACCGGCGGGGTGAGCCGCAGCGGGCCCATCGGCGCGTCGCCGCGCACCACCAGCCCGACCTCGCGGGGCAGCTCGACGGTGTCGGAGTCGACCGCCACCAGCAGGCCGTGCGCGAGCAGCCAGCGCACCGGGGTGTCCGCGTCCTCGGCCGGCACCGGTCGGGTGGCGTCCCGCACGCTGCCCAGCGGCGGGCCGGCGGCGAGCTGGCCGAGCACCTCCCGCTCGCGCTCGCCGGCGGCGCCGAGCAGGGCGTCCAGCCGGGAGCGGTCGCCGAGCACCTCGGCGAGCGCGCCGCCCGCCCCCGGCTGCCGTTGCTCCGGCAGGCCCAGCGCGGCCAGCACCGGCGCCAGCTGCGGGCCGGGCACCGCGGCCAGCAGGGTCGCGGCCGGGCGGCCCAGCCCGCCGGGGTGCGGCCCCACCACGTCGCGCACCGTGCTCGGCACGTGCAGCCCGGCGTCGTCGCCCCAGACCAGGGCCACCCGGCGCAGCCGGTCCACCCCGGCCCGGACCCGGTCCGCCGGCGCGCCGGCGAGCAGCCCCTGGACGGCGGCGAGCGAGCCCGCGCCGGACCCGCTGGCCGGCCCGTCGAGCAGCGCCGCGGCCCACCGCTCGCCGCCGGCCCGGCCGGCCGCACCCGCCCCGCCGGCGCCGCGCGCCCGCCGGTCCCGCCCGCGTCGCCGGCCCGGCGGGCCGGCCCGGCTGCCCCGACCGGCAGCTCGGTGGCCAGCACGACCGCGTCCAGCACCTGCAGCGTCCAGGCGTCCAGGTCCTCCAGCGCGCGCAGCACGGAGAACCGGACGCCGGCCCGGTTGGCCAGCGCGCCCACGTCCCCGGCGGCCGGCACGGCCAGGTCCGGCCGGGCCTGGAGCAGCTCGGCGAGCGCCTCGTCGGGCTGGGCCCGCAGCCACTCGGCCAGGCTGCGCGCGCCGGTCGCGGTCATCCCGACCAGGGTAGTCGCGCACGTCCGGTCCGGCCCCGCCGGTGGATCGGCCGGCGGGCCGCCGAGGCGGAGGGCCGCTGACTCAGGTCGCCAGGATCACCATGAAGACGATCAGCACCAGCAGCGCCACCCCGACCGCGGCGGCCAGCCAGACCATCCGCTCCTCGACCTCGATCCGCGGCTTCTGCACGAAGTCGGTGAAGACGCACTCCGGGTCCATCCCGTCGCTGCGGATCCCCACCGGCACCCACCAGCGCCGCGGCCGGGTGCCGATCAGGTACGCCGGGGGCTCGGCCAGCACGTCGAAGTCGTGCGACTGGCGCGGGCGCAGCCGCTCCGGGGTCCGCGGCATCGGTGACCGCTCGGTCCGGATCGCCCGCCGGGCCGCCCGCAGCCGCTCGTCCTTGCGCCGGTCGTCGTCGCGCACCCACAGCTGCGGGTTGACCCGCTGCACGTCCACCAGCAGCGGCACGTTGCCGGAGTTGCGGACGTGCACCCGCAGCTGCACCACGCCCCGGTCGGTCACCGTGTGCGGCGAGGACCGCTCGGCCCGGGTGGCCAGCTGCGGGAAGCGCTCCACCCCGATCTTGGCCGCGCAGGTGTAGACGACCGTCTCCAGCTTGTCGTCGATCACCACCGCGTGCAGGTCGTACGCGTGGCCGCCCTCCGGCCGGGTCTCCTCCGGCCGGACCTCCAGGGTGATCTCCTGCTGCCGCCGGGACTGCAGGTCCAGCCGGGGCTGCCGGCGGGGCTTGGTGTAGCGGGCCAGCGGGCCGGACAGCTCGACCCGGACCAGCCGGCCGACGGTGTCGTGGTTGTCCAGCACCAGGGCCAGCCGGGCCGGCTCGTCCGGCGCGCTGCGGGCGGCGTCCGGCGCGAACTGGGCCCGCACGAGCGACTCGCGCGGACCTCCCGGCTCCTGCGGCGAGCTCATCGGGGCCTCCCGGGGCGGCATCGGTGCAGCGATGATCGCAGACCCCACCGATGACAGGGAGGCCCTGTCGGGGGAGACTGCGCCCGAAGAGTCGCACGAGTCTGCTGGAGGTCGGCGATGACGGAGCAGGACGCGCCGCGGGACCGGTCGGTGGTGCCGGCAGGGCACCTGCCGGTCAGCGAGTTCGCCGCCGAGGTGCAGGGCGGGCTGTCCCCGTTCGGCGAGGACGTCGAGTTCCCGCTGCCGCCGGAGAAGGTGGCCTACCGGCACCCGGGCCCGGAGGACCGGCCGCACTTCGCCGGGAGGCCCGAGGATGTCAGCCCCTGAGCCGGCGGTGCCGTCGTACGCGAGCGGCACGTCCACCGTCCCGCTGCTCGGCGACACCATCGGGGACAACTTCCGCCGCACGGTGGCCGCGTACGGCGACCGCGACGCGCTGATCGACCGGGGCAGCGGCCGCCGCTTCTCCTACGCCGAGCTCGGCGACACGGTCGAGGCGCTGGCCGCCGGGCTGGTCGACGCCGGCGTCGGCAAGGGCGACCGGGTCGGCATCTGGTCGCCGAACCGGTGGGAGTGGACCGCCCTGCAGTACGCGACCGCGGACATCGGCGCGATCCTGGTCACCATCAACCCGGCGTACCGGACGCACGAGCTGGAGTACGTGCTCAAGCAGGCCGGCATCGCCCTGCTGGTGGCCGCGCCGGACTTCAAGACCAGCGACTACCGGGCCATGGTCGGCGAGGTCCGCGACGACTGTCCCGACCTGCGCGCGGTGGTCTTCTTCGGCGACCCGGACTGGGACGCGCTGCTCACCCGCGGCGACCGCGGCGGGCTGGCGGAGATCCGGGCCGGGCTGTCCTTCGACGACCCGATCAACATCCAGTACACCAGCGGGACCACCGGCTTCCCCAAGGGCGCGACGCTGTCGCACCACAACATCCTCAACAACGGCTTCTTCGTCGGCGAGCTCTGCTCGTACACCGAGGCCGACCGGATCTGCATCCCGGTGCCCTTCTACCACTGCTTCGGCATGGTGATGGGCAACCTCGCGGCCACCTCGCACGGCGCCTGCATGGTCATCCCGGCGCCCGGCTTCGACCCCCGGCTGACCCTGGAGGCGGTGGCGGCGGAGCGGTGCACGTCGCTGTACGGCGTGCCCACCATGTTCATCGCCGAGCTGGCCGACGAGTCCTTCGGCTCCCACGACCTGTCCAGCCTGCGGACCGGGATCATGGCCGGGTCGCCGTGCCCGGTCGAGGTGATGAAGCGGGTCATCGCCGACATGGGCATGACCGAGGTGACCATCTGCTACGGGATGACCGAGACCTCGCCGGTGTCCACCCAGACCCGGGCCGACGACGACCTGGACCGCCGGGTCTCCACCGTGGGCCAGGTGCACCCGCACGTCGAGGTCAAGGTGGTCGACCCGGCCAGCGGGCTGGTGGTGCCGCGCGGCACCCCCGGCGAGCTGTGCACCCGGGCGTACTCGGTGATGCTCGGCTACTGGGAGGAGCCGGAGAAGACCGCGGAGGCGCTCGACCGGGCCGGCTGGATGCACACCGGCGACCTCGCGGTGATGGACGCCGAGGGCTACCTCAACATCGTCGGCCGGATCAAGGACCTGGTCATCCGCGGCGGGGAAAACGTGTATCCGCGCGAGGTGGAGGAGTTCCTCTACACCCACCCCGACATCCTGGACGCGCAGGTCATCGGCGTCCCGGACGAGCGCTACGGCGAGGAGCTGATGGCCTGGGTCCGGATGCGGCCCGGGGCGGCGGCGCTGGACGCGGACGCGGTGCGGGCCTTCTGCGCCGGCAAGCTCGCGCACTTCAAGATCCCGCGGTACGTCCGGGTGGTGGACGAGTTCCCGATGACGGTGACCGGCAAGATCCGCAAGGTGCAGATGCGGGAGGAGTCCGTGCGACTCCTCGGCCTCGAGGAGATCGCCGCCGAGCAGCACGCCTAGTCATCTCCGGGGTGGCAGGTCCTTGTCACGGCGGAGCGGGGCCGGGTTCGTACGCTGGAGCCGTGGGGTTGGCGGAGCTGGATCGGGAGCTGGCGGCGCTCGGGTCGGTGCTGGTCGCCTTCTCCGGCGGGGCGGACTCCGCGTTCCTGCTGGCCCGGGCGGTGTCCGTGCTCGGCGCCGACCGGGTCGTCGCGGCGACCGCGGTGTCCGCGTCGCTGCCGGCGGCCGAGCTGGCCGCCGCCCGCGCCCTCGCCGCCGGGCTCGGCGTCCGGCACGAGACGCCGCGCACCGACGAGATGGCCCGGGACGGCTACCGGGCCAACGCCGGCGACCGCTGCTACTTCTGCAAGGCCGAGCTGCTCGACGTGCTGGTCCCGCTGGCCGCCCGGCTCGGCCTCGCGCACGTCGCCACCGGCACCAACGCGGACGACGCGGTGGCCGGCTTCCGGCCCGGCATCCGGGCCGCGGCCGAGCGCGGCGCGGTCACCCCGCTGCGGGCCGCCGGGCTGACCAAGGCGCAGGTGCGCGCCGCGTCCCGGGAGATGGGCCTGCCCACCTGGGACAAGCCGGCGGCGGCCTGCCTGTCCAGCCGGGTCGCGTACGGGCTCGGCATCACCCCGGCCCGGCTGGCCCGGCTGGAGCGGGCCGAGGCGGCGCTGCGGGCGGCGCTGGCCGGCGCCGGCATCCCGGTCCGCGACCTGCGGGTCCGCGACCTCGGCGCGGCCGGCGCCCGGGTCGAGGTGGACGCCGCCGCCGTCGCCGCGGTGGCCGCCCGGCCCGACCTGCTGGCCGCGGTGCCGGGCTTCGACACGGTCACCGTCGATCCGCGCGGTTTCCGGTCCGGCTCGCTCAACGAGACGCTGGACGACTCGTACCGGTGAGCCCGACCTCGCCGCAAACACGCTGGGTGGCACCGCCCGGGACGACTAGCCTGGGGCCAGCGCGCCGACGCGGCGCCCCCCGATGGAGGACTGAGAGCTCGTGCCGACCGGCAAGGTGAAGTGGTTCAGCGCGGAGAAGGGCTTCGGCTTCCTCTCCCGCGACGAGGGTGACGACGTCTTCGTGCACCGCGACGCGCTGCCGGCCGGCGTGACCGAGCTGAAGCCCGGCCAGCGGGTCGAGTTCGGCGTGGCGCAGGGCCGGCGCGGCGAGCAGGCGCTGTCCGTGCGGGTGCTGGACCCGCTGCCGTCGCTGGTCAAGGCGCAGCGCAAGCCGCCGGACGAGCTGGCCGTCATCGTCGAGGACGTGATCAAGCTGCTGGACGGCGTCTCGGACGCGCTGCACCGCGGCCGGCACCCGGACCGGCCGGCGGCCCGCAAGGTCGCGACCGTGCTCCGCGCCGTCGCCGACGACCTGGAGGCCTGAGCCCGGCACGCCACCGCCCCGGACCCGCGCGGGCCCGGGGCGGTGCGCTGCGTCGGTCAGCCGGTCGCGGTGCCGGCGAAGTACGTCTGCGCCTTCGTCCACACGTTGACGCCGGTCAGCGCGCCGAGCGCCCGGCCCTGCTGGTCGCCGCTCTCGAAGTGGATGCCGCCGTACCGGCGGGACATGCCGGCCTCGTCGGCCATCGCGTCCAGCGTCTTCCAGGACAGCACCACGTCCTTGGCCGGCACGTTCTTCTCGAACCTGGAGCTGCCGGCCTTGATCGTCACCTTGGCGTTGAAGTTGTCCGTCCCGAAGAACCTGTTGATCACGGCCCGGCCGGCCGCGCTGAACGTGCTGTGCCCGGAGACGTACTCCGGGAAGGCCGGCGTGACGACGTTGAGCTGCTGGTACGGCAGCCAGTACTGGCCGAGCACCTTGCCGTAGCCCTTGTTCGGGCCGAGCCAGGACGTGATCATCTTGCCCCGGTAGCGCTCCCGGATCGCCGGTCGTCGGGCGCTCCGAGTCGTACTGGTACTTGGCCGTCCAGGAGAAGATGCTCGCGTCCAGCAGCGCGTTGCCGAGCGCGAAGAAGAGCTTGACGTCCTGGTCGGCGGTGTTGCCCTTCATCCGGGAGAAGGCCTGCGCGAACAGCGCCATGTGCCCGGGCGGGAACTCGGTGTTCGGACCGTCCGCCCAGTACTCGGCCTTCGCCTTCTGCACGTCGGAGAGGTTGGAGCTGTCGGCCAGCTCCTTGTCGATGTCCGCGGTCGCCTGGGTGTGGGTGCCGTCCGCGTTCGGGCCCCGGCAGCGCGAACTGCGGCGGGTAGCCGGTGGCCGCCTCCGGCCCGAACGGCTTGATCGTCGGCCACTGCGGGGTGAGCGGCTTCTGGATCGCGTAGTTCGGCCGCCGTGCACTCGGCTCGGGAACGGCGTGGACCGGCCGCGACCCCGGCCGGGGTCAGCACGCACAGCGGCTGCCAGCTCCACTTGTCGTTGACCATGTTCCAGGTGTTCTTCGGACCGGTCGTAGCGGCGGTCGGTGTCGTTGGCGTAGCTGCCGAGCTGGTTGGACCCGTCGGCGTGCCGGTAGGCGATCACGGCGTCCGCGGCGGCGTTGCCCACGCCGGCCGGGGTGCCGAGGTCGCGGCTCTCGTTCGCCGGGTCGTAGCCCTGGCCGCGCAGCAGCACGTCCGGCGTGACGAAGGCGCCCTTGTTCGGGAACGTCGTCAGCGGGAAGAGGTCGACCAGCGTGCGGTAGGCGGCGTAGCTCATCGCCTCGTTCCGGGCGTCCGCGGAGTTGGCCCCGGTGGACTGCAGCGGGGTGCCGCCGGCCGGAGTCGGCGTGCTCGACCGCAGCCGTCTGGTCGTACGCGGCCCAGGCGTCGTACATCGCCGTGTGCACCACGGCGAGCGCCCGGGCGGCGACCGTCGGGCCGGTCTGCGGCGGGATAGGCACGGATCGTGCTGAGCAGCTGCTCGTCCCACTTGAGCACGACGTTGTCGGTGCCGCGGGGGGCGCCGTAGGTGTCGACCGGCCAGGCGGGGCCGCCGGCGGCCCCGGCCGAGGGTGCGTGCGTCGTGACGGTGGCGACGGTGGCGGCCACCAGGGCGGTGACGACCACGGTGGTCTTCGCCAGCTTGTGTCTCATGGACTCCAGGTCCTCGTGAGGGGAGCGGCGCCGCCGGGGAGCGGGCGGCGCACGGATCGGAAGTAGACAACGCTGGCGGCGCCGGATGACTCCCAGCCGGACTACGGAAGTACCGAGCTGGAGCGCACCACTACTGAGCGCTATCTCTGCGCGCCGGTCAGCAGTTGGGTCTGCGCGAGCTGCTGGTAGAGCGGGTCGGCGGCGAGCAGCTCGTCGTGCGTGCCGACGGCCCGCACCCGGCCGCCGTCCAGGACCAGGATGCGGTCCGCGGTGACGACGCTGGACAGCCGGTGCGCGACCACGAGGACGGTGGCGACGCGGCCGACCTCGCTCATCAGGCGGCGCAGGGCGAGCTCGTTGGCCGCGTCGAGCTGGGAGGTCGCCTCGTCCAGCAGCAGGATCCGCGGCCGCCGGAGCAGCGCGCGGGCGATCGCGATGCGCTGCCGCTCGCCGCCGGACAGGGTCGCTCCCGCGGGAGCCGACGGCCGACTCGGGCCCGTCCGGGAGCCGGTCGAGCACGCCGGCCAGCCGGGTCACCCGGACCACGGCGTCGAGCCAGTCGTCGGACGCGTCCGGCGCGGCGAGCCGGAGGTTGTCCGCGAGCGTGCCGGCCAGGATCGGCGCGTCCTGCTCGACGTAGCCGATCGCGGCCCGCAGCTCGGGCAGCGGCCAGCTGCGGATGTCCCGGCCGTCGACGGCGATCGTCCCGGCGCCCGGCTCGTAGAACCGCAGGAGCAGCGAGAAGATCGTGCTCTTTCCGGTGCCGGAGGGACCGACGACGGCGGTCACCCCGCCGGGCGGCAGCTCGAAGGTGAGACCGCGGTGCACCCACGGGGCGTCCTCGTCGGACCGGTAGCGGAACCAGACCTGGTCGAAGCCGATCGACGCGGGACCCGTCGCCGGCGGCCGGCCGGACTCGGCCGTCCGCCGGCTCCGCGGGCAGGTCGTGCAGCTCCCGCATCCGCACCACCGCCGCCGGTGCCGGCCTGCAGCTGGGTGATCCCGTTGGACAGCGCGGTGAGCGGCTCGGCCAGCAGCAGCAGGTAGAGCAGGAACGCGATCAGCGAGGAGACCGGCAGGTCGCCGCTGGCCACCCGGGCGCCACCGACGGCGAGGACGGCCAGGAACGACGCCTGCACGGCCAGCCCGGCCGAGGCCTCCATGACCGCCGTCCAGCGGGCGACCTCCACGCCGCGCCGCCAGGCCCGCCGCGCCGCCCGGCCGACGTCGGCGATGGCCCGGTCCTCGGCCCCGCTGGCCTTGACCGTCCGGAACGCGCCGAGCGAGCGCTCCAGCACCGAGCCCACGTCGCCGACCGCCGCCTGCGACCGCTCGGTGGCCCGCCGGATGCGCGGCACGACGACCAGCACGGCGAGCCCGTTGACCGCCAGCACGGCGAGCGTCACGCCGAGCAGCAGCAGGTCGAGCAGGGCCATCAGCACCAGGGAGCCGACCAGCAGGAAGGCGGCGTTGACCGTCTGCACCAGCCCGTACGTGCTGACGCTGCGCAGCAGCGTGGTGTCCGAGACGACCCGGGACAGCAGGTCGCCGGGATCTAGCCGGTCCACCGCGCGCGACCCGCAGCCGCAGCAGCTGGGAGACCAGCCGCTGCCGGGCGGTGAGCACCACGCTCTCCGCCGCCCGGCCGAGCACGTAGGTGCCGGCGGCGGTGAGCAGCGCCGCGGCCAGCAGCGCGCAGGTGAGCAGCAGCACCGGGCCGAGCACCGCGCGGCGCTCGCCGAGCGTGTCGACGATCCGCTTGGCCAGCAGCGGCTGGGCCAGGGCGGCGAGCCCGCCCAGGAAGCCGAGCAGCCCGCCGGCGAGCAGGGTCCCGCGGTAGGGCCGCAGATAGGTCAGCAGCAGCCGCCAGCCCGGCTGGCGGCGCGCGCGCCGGCCGCCCGCCGGCCGCGGCGTCCAGCTGTGCGCTGGTCACGTCGCGGTCCCGGTCACGGCACCCGGACGAGGGTGCGGAAGTAGTCCGGCGGATAGTCCTCGTCCACCATCGCGCCGTCCGCCTCGACCCAGGCGTGCGCCGCGAACGGCGGCAGCCGCCGCGCCCCGACGCACCAGGCCGGCCAGCTGCCGCCGAGTCGGCAGAGCAGCACGGTGGCCAGCGACCGGGGCAGGCAGCCCTCCCGGGCCGCGCAGGTCAGGCTGACGGCGACCACCGTGTCCCGGGCCGCCTTGGCCTCGGCGTACCCGGCCGGCCGGGCCCCGCGGCGCAGCACCGTCAGCACCGAACGGATCTGCGCCGGTGACCGGGTGGCCAGCAGCCGGGCGGCGCCGACCACCGCGTACGCGACCGCCCGGCGGGGCAGCGGCACGGACGCCGGTCGGTGGCTCACCGCCTCCGGCGTGGTCACCGCTCCGTCACCAGCCGGGCCGAGCGCAGGCCGCCGACCAGCTCGGCGACGTCCTGGTCCGCGGTCACCGGGTCCACGTCGTACTGCTCGGTGAGCGCCCGGGCCGCCTCCGCCGCGGTGCCGCCGCCGAGCAGGGTGCGCAGCACCAGGGCGCCGGTCGGGTTGAGGGTGAAGTACTCGCCACTGCGTTCGTCCAACAGCGTCGTGCCGTAGTCGGTGTCCGCGGTGGACACCCCGGGACGCAGGGTCAGGGCCATCGGTCGCTCCATCAGCCGGGAGTGGTCAGGGGTTCCAGCGAGCGCAGCCAGACCTCGCACGCGACCAGCTGGTCGAGCACGCCGAACTGGAGCCCCGGCGGGAGGGCGCCGCGGCAGGCCGCCCGGACCGCGGCCGCGTCGACGAGGCCGAGCGCGCCGAGCCGGGAGTCCTCCCAGAGCGCGAGCAGCTCGGCCCGGTGCCGGCGCAGGCCCGGCTCCACGTCGGTCGAGCCGTTCGCCTTGGTCTGCCGGGTCAGGCTGCCCGCCGGCACCACGCCGCGCATCGCGGCCACGATCAGCGGCTTGTACGCCCACGGCGTGACCCGGTCGGCCGCCCGCACGGCGAGCCCGGCCTCGACCACCCGGTCGTCGTAGTACGGCGCGGCGAGCTCGACGCCGAGCCGGCCGGTCGCCTGGCCGAGCTGCCGGGTCATCCGGGACAGGTAGCGCATGGTCTCCAGCTCCCGCTGCTGGCCGCGCCGCGGCGACAGCGGCTCGACGTCGCCGGCCGCGGTCCGGATCTCGGCCCGCACCGCCTCGACCGCCGCCTCGCCGGCCCAGGGCGGCAGCCGCGGCCGGAAGCCCCACTCCAGCAGCGGCTCGTTCGGCGCCGGCGGCGGCGCGGTGACGGTGTCCGCCACCCCGGCCAGCCACCGCCCGTACGGGCGGGTGTCGGCCAGCTGGCGCAGCACGGCCCGACGGGGCCACCGGTACTTGGCGGCGAAGCCGCGCAGCGCGTGCAGCCCGGTCCGCGGGCTGGTGCGCAGCATGTCCTGCAGGTGGGCGACCGAGCCGTAGAGCAGCTCGTCGCCGCCGATGCCGGTGAGGTGCAGCCGGGACCCGCGGTCCGCGGCGCGCCGGACGATCGCCAGCCAGCGGGCGCCGTCCACGGTGGCCGAGCACGGCTCGTCGAAGCGGTCCACCAGCTCCGTGCCGCCGGCGAACACCAGCGGCATCTCCTCGGCCGGGATGACGTGGTGCTCGACGCCCGGCAGCCCGGCGACGGTCCGCTCGGCCCAGGCCACGTCGTCGGCGAGCGGGTCCCGGTTGGCGGCCGTGTACGCCGCCAGCGTCGCGTCGCCGCGGGCGGCCAGCGCGCAGATCGCGGTCGAGTCCAGCCCGCCGAGGTCGCCGCTGACCAGCTCCCGGCCGGCGGTCCGGCAGTCGACGGCAGCGGCGAGCGCGTCCCGCAGCGCGGGGGCGCCCTCGGCCATCGGCAGCACCGGCTCCGGCGGGTGCCACCAGCGGACGGTGCGCCGGTCCGTCCCGTCCAGCAGCGCGTACGAGTCGCCGGGCAGCGCGTCCACGCCCCGCCAGACCGGCAGCCCGGCGACCGGGTGCAGGACGTGCGGGTGCAGCAGGTGCAGCGCGAGCCGGCTCTCGTCCAGCTCCGCCCCGGCCAGCAGGGCGAGCACGTCGGCCCGGTCCGCGGCCACCGGGATGCCCGCAACGGTCGCGGTGAAGACCCGCCGGAGCCCGGTCACGGTGCCCTGCACCCGCACCTGGCCCGCCACGGAGGCGACCAGGTGGGCGCTGCCGACCAGGGACGCCGCGAGCCGGTCCAGGTCGGCGGCCGTACGGACCCGGGCCGCCGCGGCGGCCAGCTGCTGCTCGCTCGTGCCGTGCCGGCCGACCAGGGCCAGGGCGGTGTCGCCGGCGCGGGCGACGGTGACGGTGTCGTCGGCCCAGCTGCCGAGCAGCCAGCGGCGGCCGCTCGGGTGGTCCACCGCCCGGGTGGCGCCGGCGCCGCGCTCGACGGCGACAGCCTCGACCGCCCGGCCGCTCGCGGCGTCGGGCAGGACCAGGAACCAGGGGATGTCGGGGCCGGGCGGGATCACGGGACCTCGGTAGGGGAGAGCGAGGGTGGCGGCCCCGACGCCGCCACCCGGTCGACCCGGTCCGGCGGACCGGGCCTACGGACCGGCAGTCAGAGGGACTGGTGCCGGCCCAGCGTGTCCTGCGGACCGCTGCCGCCGAGACCGGTGATCCTCTTGAAGGAGCCGGCCTTGGTGAGCGTCGGACGCTCGTACGGACGCATCGTCGTACCTCCTGTCCGGTTCGGTGTTCTGACGCGCTTCGACTACCCGGGCCGCCGCGGGTGAAAACGGGCTGACCGGCGCCTCACTGTGCGCACCTGAGTGCTGACTCGCCGTTGGCTCCGTAGTGCCGCCGGCTTATCCCCGTAGACCTCCGTAATTGTCGCCGGAATGAGCACGGAAAGCTCCGGGAATGCATTCCGGACGTGAATTCGTGGCCCGTCGTGATCGCAGCGTGATTACTCCGTTCGCGCCCGAGAAAAAGGGTTGGGTGCCGTCGGGCGGGGGTAGTCGTGGTGGCGAACGACACGGTGTGAGTCCGACGATCCCTTTCTTGTCCGGCCCGCACTCGTCGTCCCCCACCCCTCAGCAATTCGAAGGAGAAAGTCGTGAAGAAGCTCGTCCTCGGTGCCGCCGCTGCCGCCGCGGTGGCCGCCCCCGTCGCGCTCCTGCCCGTCGATCGCCGGCGCCACCGGCAGCACCGCGCGGCAACTCGGTCTCCATCAACCACATACGCCGACTTCAACTTCGCCGGCACCCAGCTCGACCTGGGCTGCACGTCAGTTGCACCGGCGGCTACCGGGATCGTCAACGTCGTGGTCGACCAGGCTCCTCCGGAGTCGCCCGAGTCCCGCTGGGTGCGCACGGTGCGGGCGTTCAGGACGTCGTGTGCGACGGCAGGACCCGCTACGTCGACCGTGACGATCATCGGCGCGCTGCTACGACGGCGGCAAGGCCAAGGCGAAGGCGACGCTGACCGCGCCGTCCGGCACGGCAAGACCGCCAGCCAGGTGGATCACCATCCGGGCCACCTGAGCGCACGAGACAGCCGAAGGCCCCGGCCGAGCACGGCCGGGGGCTTCGCTCGTCGCCGGCTGCTCAGCCGGGTGCCGTGCCGTTGATGTAGGCTGCGCCTTGCTGTAGACGTACGTCGCCGACCTGGCGGCCCAGCGCACGGCCGTTGACGTCGCCGGTCTCGAAGTGGATGCCGCCGAGCCGCCGGGATGTGCCGGCGTCCTCGCCGGTCTGCGACCAGGTCGGCAGCGTGAACATGACGTCCGTCGCGGGCGTGTTCGGCTCGATCTTCAGGGAGCCGGCTGGCACCGTCACCGTCGCTCCGAACGTGTCGCCGCCGGTGAACCAGGAAAGGATCGCCATCCCGGCGCCGCTGAAGGTCGAGTGCCCGGAGACGTACTCGGGGAACGCCGGGGTCACCACGGTGCGCGCCTGGTACGGAATCCACTGCGAGCCGTGGACCTGGCCGAAGCCCGTGCCCGGACCGCGCCAGGAGCTGGATCGTGCTGGCCCTTCTATCGGCTGCCGGATCGCGGTGATCGGCCGGACGAAGTCCCACTTGTACTTCTGGTACCAGGACGCGATGCTCGCGTCCATCATCGCGTTCCCGAGAGCGAAGAAGGTCTTGGCGTCCTGGTCGAGCGTGTAGCCCCGCTTCCGGGAGAGTGCTGCGGCGAAGAGGAAGTCGTGCCCGGGCGGGAAGACCGAGCCCGGGCCGTCCGCCCAGTACTCCGCCTGCGCCTTCTTGCCGGTCGGTGAGGTCGCCGTCTGCAGCACCAGCTTGTCGATGTCGCCGGTCTGGTACGTGCCGTCGGCGTTCTTCGGCGGGCCGTAGACCTGGTACTGGCTGGCCGCCAGCGAGAACGGCGTCACGTCGCCCCACTGCGGGCGTCAGGGCCGCCTGGATCGAGTAGTTCGGCGCGACACAGTTGCCGTCGGCCGGCTTCATGGGCATGTTCGCGGCCACGCCGGCGGCGGTCAGCACGCACAGCGGCTGCCAGCGCCACGGGTCGTTGACGGTGTCCCAGGTGTTGACCGCGGTGTAGCGGCTTCGGCGTGGCGGAGCCGTCGGTACTGCGGAAGTCGAGAACCGCCTGGGCGGCAGTGTTGCCGACGCCCTCCGGCGTGGTTCGGTCCATGGACTCGCTCGGCGGGAGGTTCTGCGCCGCCAGCTGGGCGTCGTAGAAGCTCTTCCGGGCGGGGAAGAGCGCGACCAGCGTGCGGTGCGCGGCGTAGCTGATCGCCTTGATCTTGTTGGCCGGACGTGCGCTCGATCGGCTGGCCGGCGGAGCTGGGAGCCGAGCCGGGTGCCCTTCGCCACGGCGTCGTACGCCGCCCACGCGTCGTAGGTCGACGGTGTGCAGGATGCCGAGGAACCGCGCGGCCCGGGTCGGCCCGGTGCCCCCCGGGTTCGCCTTGATGCTGTCCAGCAGCTGCTGGTTCCACAGCAGGATCGCGTTGTCGGACGTGCGAGGGCCGTAGTCCTCGATGCGCCAGGTGGGAGCTGGTGGGGGCGTAGGTGATGGCTTCGGGGCGGCGCCGGCAGGGCTGCCGGTGGTGTGCACCGCGAGGGCGGACACGGTAAGTGCCGCGACCACCACCGGGATGGTCGCCAGCTTGTGCTTCATCACACTCCAGGTCGGCCTGGGTCCGGGCACGGTCGGCCGCGGACTGAGGAAAGGACGTGCGGGTACCGCTGAGGTCAGGGGGTGAAGACCGGCAGCCGGATCGGCTGCGAGGTCTCCGCAATGCCGGTCGCCTGCACGGTGCCGGCGCCGCAGGGGAAGCCGGCCGGCACCAGGTCGAGCACGGCGAAGCCGCTGGTCGCGCCGGACTCCGGCCGGGTGAGGAAGCTGCCGTACGGCGCCTGGCCGGGCGGGTCCGGAGTCGGGTCCAGGTTGACCTGCACCGACTTCACGTCCGCGCCGCCGACCACGTGCACCAGACCGGCGGTGCCGCTGGGGAGGGGGCAGCGCAGCGCGAACGCGGTCAGCCGACCCTCCTGCCCCGGCGCCACCTGCGACACCGTGGTGCAGACGGTCCGGCCGCCGAAGGTGACGATCGCGCCGACGTACTTGCGGCCCCCGGCGCGCAGCTCGTACGCCCGCGACTCGACGATGCGCTTGTCGGCGTCGGACAGCGCCTGCCCGCGCAGCCGCGGGCCGAGCGCGGCGACGGTCGCCTTGGTCGTCTTGGGCAGCCGGGCCTTCTTCGCCAGTGCCGCGCCGTCGAGGAACCAGGCCGTCTGCGGCACCGCGTCGTCGCCGGCGGCCAGGGTGGACGAGGCGACCTCGACCTCCATCGTCATCGCGCCGAGCATGTCGGCGATGACGATGCCGCTCTCCAGCACCCGGGGGCCGCTGCGGCCGAGCGGGGCCGGCAGGCCCATCAGCACCACCCGGCTGCAGGTCGGGATGCCGGGCGGGGACGGCAGGACGTCGCTGACGCCGTCCGCGCGCAGCTTCACCTTGCGCAGCGGCACCTTGCTGACGTCGCTGGCCAGCAGGCCGTCGGCGGCCTGGCCCTCCGGGGAGACGAGCACCCGCAGCCGCCCGCCCCGCCCGTCCGGCGGCATGAACGACAGCAGCTCGGCCCGGCCGGTCAGCGGCTCCGCGTGCACCAGCCGGTACGCCGTCGAGCGGAAGCCGGACAGCTGCGCGACCCGCGGGGTGCCGTTCTTGTCCAGCGCCTGCACCAGGGCGACCTGCCGGCCGTCCAGCTCGCCGGCGTAGAGCATGCCGACCGCGCTGGTCGGGGCCTCCTCGGCCGGCACCTTGGCCTTCCAGGCGGCGACGGCCGCCGTCAGCGCCTGCTGGTCCTCGCCCAGTGAGCCGCGGGCCGGCCAGTCCAGCAGGCCCTTCGGCACGCTCCGGGTCGGCACCGCCGCCACCGCTGCAGCGGCCTGGCTGGTCTCCGCGGCCGCGCCGGCCTCGGGTGCCTGCGGGTCGTCACCGCCGAGCGCGGCGGGGACCAGGATCGCGGCGGCGCCGAGCACCAGCGCGGTGAGCACGGCGGCGCCGATCATCGCCGGGGCGCGGAAGCGGTGCCGGGGCGGCGGGGCGTCCAGCGGGAAGGCGGCGGCCGCGAAGGGCGGCTCGTAGGCGTCGTCCGGACGCTCGACGGCCGCGCGCTGGCCGGCGAGCTCCCACTCGCTCGGCTCCCACCCGCCGGATCCGCGTCCGCTCGGGTCGTAGCCGCCGGATCCGCGCTCGCCCTGGTCGTAGCCGCCGCCGGCGGGCTCCCGGCCGGCGTGGTCTTGGCCAGCGGGGTCCCGGCCGGCGGTCTCCCGGCCGGCGGTCCCGGCCGGCAGGTCCTGGCCGGAATAGTCCTGGTCGGCATAGTCCTGGCCGGCAAAGTCGTGGCCGGCGGGGTCCTGGCCGGCAAGGTCGTGGCCGGCAGGGTCCTGGTCGGCAAAGTCCTGGTCGGCAAGTCGTCGGCGGGGTCCTGGCCGGCCGGCCCGTGGCCGGCGGCGGGCCGCGGATTGCCGTGGCCGGACGCACCGGGCCGCCGCGAGGGCAGCTGCATCGAGGCGTAGCCCGCGCCGGCGGCCGCCGATCCGGCCGCCAGCGGGACGCCGGTCGCCCACCAGTCGTGGCCGTCGTCGTCGCCGGCGGGCGGCATCGAGAGCGGGACCGGCGGGTTCCAGCGGCCGACCGCCGGCGGTCCGGCGGTCCGGCGCCGGTGGTCCGCCCACCGCCGGCCGGCGTCCGCCAGCGCCGCCGCCACCAGCCGGCCCGGCTCGCCGGCCCCGGTCAGCATCGGGCTGAGCGTCAGCAGCCCGGCCTCCGCGTCGGCCTGCACGATCCGCGGCGTGCTGCCCAGCCGGTCCGCGATCTGCCGGTCGGACAGCCGCTCGGCGTAGCGCAGCACGAGCACCGCCCGCCGCCGCGCCGGCAGCCCGCCGAGCGCGGTCCAGGCCGCGGCGTGCCGCCCGGGCGGCAGCGGCTGCCCGGCGTGCCCGCCCGGTCCCGCCTCGTCGACGAACGCCCGCACCAGCTCGCCCAGGGCCGCGTCGTCCGACCCGGCCGGGCCGGTGCGCCGGGAGTGCTGCGCGGCGGCGCCCAGCGCGTGCCGGGCCAGCCGCTCGGCGCGTTCGGGGTCGCCGGTCAGCAGGTACGCCTGGCGGAAGAGATCGTCGTCACTGCCCGTGGTGCGTCTCGCGTCGTCCCACATATCCCCGTCCGTATCCCGCCTGCGCCCGGTCACCAGCCAGCAAGGCTAAGCGGACGGCTGTGCGACGCCGAGCCACCGAAGGGCGTAGCTCTGCTGGTGCGGACGACCACGTGCCGGTCCAGCCCACCCGTCCCGGATCTCACCGTCGGTGAAGCAACACTCACGGGTAAGGGATCAGCAGCCGCGATCCGTCCCGATATCCCGAGAAGCTAGGACCGACTGACGGGGCCGTACGCCTCCCGACGCTAGGCCGTTCGGGCCCGCGTATCCGGAGGTGGTCGGGCTAAGGGTGGATCATTCCAGCGGCGGGCACCGAGGAGTGATTCCTGCCGCCGCGGCCCGATCGAGCAGCGTGCGGGCCGCCGCCCGGCCCTCTTCGCCGAGGTCCGCGGTGAACCGGTTGACGTACAGCTCGATGTGCTGCCGCTGCACCTGCGGGTCCATCTCGGCGGCGTGCCGGGCGACGTAGGCGGCGCTGGCGGCCGGGTCGGCCCAGGCCCGCCGCACCGACTCGCGCACCACCGCGGCCAGCCGGTCGGTGTCCAGCCGGCGCCGGGCCAGGATCGCGCCGAGCGGGATCGGCAGCCCGGTCTCCGCCTCCCACCAGCTGCCCAGGTCGGCCAGGCAGCTCAGCCCGTACCCCGGGTAGGTGAAGCGGGCCTCGTGGATGACCAGGCCGGCGTCGTACCGTCCGGCCCGGACCGCCGGCATGATCTCCGCGAACGGCACCACCTCGACCCGGGCCGGCGGCGCGGCGGCCGACCAGAGCCGGAAGAGCAGGTAGGCGGTCGTCCGGTCGCCCGGCACCGCCACGGTCGCGCCGGCGATGCCGCGGGCTCCGGCGGTGACCACCAGCGGGCCGCAGCCGCGGCCGAGCGCGCCACCGGCCGGCAGCAGCGCGTAGTCCCGCAGCAGCCAGGGCAGCGCCGCGTACGACACCTTCACCACGTCGTACGCCCCGCGCTCGGCCGCGCCGTTGGTCACGTCCACGTCGGCGAAGGTGACCTCGACCGGCGGCGCGTCCTCGATCAGCCCGTGCGTCCAGGCGTGGAAGACGAAGGTGTCGTTGGGGCACGGCGAGTGCGCCAGCGAGAGCACCCCGCTCACCGCCCGCCGCCGATCGGCACGGCGCTCGCGGCCAGCGCCCGCACCGCCGGGCCGAGCCGCGCCAGCGCGCCGGGCAGGTCCCAGCCGGCCCGGTCCCGCGGCCCCACCGGGTTGCTGATCGCGCGCAGCTCCAGGAACGGCACGCCGTGCGCCTCCGCGGCGGCGAGCACGCCGGCGCCCTCCATCCCCTCCGCGGCCGGCCGGTGCGCGGCGGCCAGCTCGGCCGCCCGGGCCGCGGTCCCGGTCACCGTGGACACGGTGACGACCGGGCCGACCACCGCGCCGGTCGCGGCCGCCGCCCGCGCCACCAGCCCGGCGTCCAGCACCGTCAGCGCGCTGCCGAAGCCGAGCCGGTCCACCGGCAGGAAGCCGTCCGGCGAGCCGGCGCCGAGGTCCGCGTGCACCACCCGGTCGGCCAGCACCAGGTCGCCCGGCCCGGCCCGGCCGGCGAAGCCGCCGCCCACCCCGGCCGAGACGACGAGGTCGAAGGGCTGCACGGCCAGCGCCGTCCCGGCCGCCGCGGCCGCCCGGGCCGGGCCCACCCCGCCGGCCAGCACGGTCAGCTCCCCGGCCGGCCCGGTGGTCCCGGCCGGCCCGCCGGCCAGGCCGGCCCGGTGGTCCCGGCGGCCCGGTACGGCCCCAGCACGGTCGGCCGGGCCGGGACGCCGGCCAGCACGGCCTCCGCCTCCGCCGGCACCGCGACGACCACCAGCACCCGGGTCACGCCTCAGCCGCTCTCCGGGGCCGGCTGCGGAGCCGGGTCGGCCCGCCGCCGGGGGCGTGGCCGCAGCGACCGCCGCCGCCCGACCACGGTCGCCGCGAACGACAGCACCAGCAGCCCGGCCGCCACCCCGAAGCCGAGCGGCCCGTTCGGCGGCAGCGCGATGCCCAGCCCGCCGCCGGCCACCCAGGCCAGCTGCAGCAGCGTCTCGGACCGGGCGAACGCGGACGCCCGCAGCGCGTCCGCCACCTCCCGCTGGATGATCGCGTCCAGGCAGAGCTTGCCCAGCGCGTTGGCGACGCCGGCCGCGGCGGCGACCACGATCGCCGTGCTCAGGCTGAACGACAGGGCGGCGACCAGCGCGACCAGCGCCACCCCGCCGATCGAGGCGAGCAGCACCGGGTCCGGCCGGCTCAGCGTCATCCGGGCGCCGAGCGCCGTCCCGACCACGCTGCCGCCGGCGGCCGCGGCGACCAGCCCGCCGAACGCGACCGCGGCCGCGGTCCCGGTCTCGGTGGACTGGATGTAGAAGGCCAGGAACAGGGTGAGGAAGCCGGACAGCGCCCGCAGCGCGCCGGCCGCCCGCAGCGCGGTCACCACGTGCGCGCCCAGCGAGTGGCCCTGCCAGATCCGGCCGCGCTGCCCGGACCGGACCACGGTCGCCTCGACCTCGCCCTCGGACGAGTCGACGGCGGCCGGCAGCCGCAGCGAGAGCACCGCCGCCACCACGCACACCACCGCGGTCAGCCGGAGCGCCAGCGGGTAGCTGTCGGTCACCGAGATCAGCCCGGCCAGCAGCGAGCCGCCGACCGCGGCCGCGCCGAGGCCGAACATGGACAGCCGCGCGTTCGCGGAGACCAGCGTCATCCCCGCCGGCAGGACCCGGGGCAGGCAGGCGCCGCGGAGCACCGCGTACGCCTTCGACAGCACCAGCGCGCCGAACGCCGCCGGGTAGAGCGCGAACCCGTTGTCGAACTGGGCCGCCATGATCCAGACCAGCACCGCCCGGCCGACCGCGGTGGCGGCCAGCGCGAGCCGCCGGCCGCGCTGCAGCCGGTCCAGCGCCGGCCCGACGAACGGCGCGACGATCGCGAACGGCGCCATGGTGATCAGCAGGTAGAGCGCGACCTGGGCGCGCTGCTCGCTGCGGGCGGCGGAGAAGAAGATGGTGCCGGCCAGGCAGACCGCGATCATCGCGTCCGCCGCGTAGTGCCCGCAGTGGGCCCAGATCAGCCGGGTCAGCCCGGACTCGTCCGCGCCGCCGGCCCGGCTGGCCGCGCCGATCCGGCGGGCGCCGGCGCCGACCAGGTAGCGGGTGCGGGTGGCGGCGACCCGGGTCACCGTGATCTTGCGCGGCGGGCGCGCGCCGGGCCGGTCGGCCGGGTCCGGCTGGTCGCTGCCCACGCCGCCCGGGGAGCCGCCGGGGCCCGGCGGCTCCGGTCGGTCGCGCCGTCCGGGCATGCGCCCATCCTGCCGCACCCCACCGACGTTCCGGGGGCCGCCGCCGGTCGGCCGGGCGCGCCGAGCCGGCCGGGCCGCCGGGTGGCCGCCGGGCCGGCTGGGCCGGCGGGTCGGGTGGGCTGCCAGCGGGCGGCCGGGCCGATACGGCACCATGGGCTCGTGCCGACGACGACCGCCGTGTCCAGCCGTCCCGACGCCACCTGCGCGGCCGCCGTCGAGCTGGCCGCCGCGGCGGCCCGGGCCGAGGCCGGCGACGGGGCCGGCGAGCACCTCGGCGTCCGGGCCGAGGGCGACCGGGTGGTGACCCACTTCTTCGCCGCCACCGTGCCCGGCTACACCGGCTGGCGGTGGGCGGTCACCGTGGCCCGCGCGTCCCGCTCCCGGCTGGTCACCGTCGACGAGGTGGTGCTGCTGCCCGGCGAGGGCGCGCTGCTGGCGCCGGAGTGGGTGCCCTGGTCCGACCGGCTCCGCCCGGGCGACCTCGGTGTCGGCGACCTGCTGCCCACCGCGGCCGACGACGACCGGCTCGTCCCGGCGTACCTGCTCTCCGACGACCCGCAGGTGGAGAGCGTCGCCTTCGAGCTCGGCCTGGGCCGGCCCCGGGTGCTGTCCCGGCTCGGCCGGGACGAGGCGGCCGAGCGGTGGTACGCCGGCGCCGGCGGCCCGGACACCCCGATGGCCTCGCACGCCCCGGCGCGCTGCGGCACCTGCGGCTTCTTCCTGTCGATCGCCGGGTCGTTGCGGGCGGTCTTCGGCGCCTGCGGCAACGAGTTCTCGCCGCGGGACGGCGCGGTCGTCTCGGTCGACTCCGGCTGCGGCGCGCACTCCGAGGTGCTGGTCGAGCAGCCGCCACTGGCGGCCCCGCCGCCCCCGACGTACGACGACACCGTGCTCGACGTCGAGCAGCACCCGGTCCCGGACGACGCGGAGTCCGAGTCGCTCGGCCACAGCTGAGCGTGCGGGACCCCTTCGGCACCGCCGCCGTCCGGGATCGGGTGGTCGCGGCCTGGGCCGCGTCCCCGGCCCGGTTCCGGGAGGACGCGAACGCCGAGGAGGACCTCACCCACGGCGCGTACCGGGACCGGCTGCTGGTCGAGCTGGCGCAGAACGCGGCCGACGCCGCGGCCCGCGCCGGCGTGCCGGGCGAGCTGCGGCTGTCCGTGCTGGACGGTGAGCTGCGCGCGGCCAACACCGGCGCGCCGCTGGACGCGGCCGGGGTGGAGGCGCTGGCGACCCTGCGCGCCTCGGCCAAGCGGGACGGCGGCAGCGTCGGCCGCTTCGGCGTCGGCTTCGCCGCGGTGCTCACGGTCTCCGACGAGCCGGCGCTGCACTCGGTCACCGGCGGGGTGCGCTTCTCGGCCGCGGAGACCCGGGCCGTGGTCGCCGGGATCCCCGCGCTGGCCGGCGAGCTGGACCGGCGGCAGGGGCGGGTGCCGGTGCTCCGGCTGCCCTGGCCCGCCGACCCGCTGGCGTCGGGCGAGCCGGCCGGCTCGGCCGGCGCCGGCGGTCCCGGGCGCGGCGCCGCCGGACGGATCGCGACCGAGGTGCGGCTGCCGCTGCGGGCGGGGGCCGAGCCGGCGGTCCGGGCCGCGCTGGCCGAGCTGGACCCGGTGCTGCTGCTGGCGCTGCCCGCGCTGCGCTCGGTCGACGCGGCCGGCCGGCTGCTGTCCCGGGTGGACGGTCCGGACGGGACGGTGGAGCTGCGGGACGGGCCGGCGGCGACCCGCTGGGTGGTCCGGTCGGCCGCCGGCACGCTCCCGGCCGAGCTGCTCGCCGGCCGGCCGGTGGAGGAGCGGGAGCGTCCGGATTGGACGGTCACCTGGGCGGTGCCGGTCGGCCCGGACGGCGTCCCGGTCCCGCTGCCGACCCGGCCGGTCGTGCACGCCCCGACGCCGACCGACGAGCCGCTGTCGCTGCCCGCGGTGCTGCTCGGCGGCTTCCCGCTCGGCCCGGACCGCCGGCACGTCATCCCCGGCCCGGTGACCGACCTGCTCGCGGCGGCCGCCGGGCGGGCGTACGCGGAGCTGGTCGCGGAGCTGCCCCCGGGGCCGGCGCTGCTGTCGCTGGTGCCGCGGCCGACGCTGGCCGCCGCCGAGCTGGACGCGACCGTCGGCCGGTCGGTGCTGGCCGCGTTGCGGGACACCGCCTGGCTCCCCACCGCCGAGGAGCCGGCCGGGGAGCCGGCCGGGGAGCCGGCCGGGGAGCCGGCGGCCGGGGAGCCGGCCGGGGTGGGGCGGGTGCGGGCGGGGGACGCGGTGGTGGTGGACGCGGCGTCCGACCGGCTGGTCGGGGTGCTCGCCGACCTGCTGCCCGGGTTGCTGCCGGCGAGCTGGTCCGGCCGCGGCCAGGCCGCGGCCCTGACCGCGCTCGGGGTCCGCCGGCTGTCCACCGCGGACGTGGTCGAGCTGGTCTCCGGAGTGGACCGCCCGCCGGCCTGGTGGCGCGAGCTGTACGCCGCGCTCGCCGACGTCCCGGACCGGGAGACGCTGACCGCGGTGCCGGTCCCGCTCGCGGACGGCCGGATGGTGACCGGCGTGCGCGGCGCGCTGCTGCCCGATCCCGACCTGCCGGCCGCGGCGGCCGGCGCGCTCGGCCTGCGGGTCGTCCACCCGGACGCCGCGCACCCGCTGCTGGAGCGGCTCGGCGCCCAGCCGGCGACCGCCCGCGGCGTGCTCGCCGACGAGCGGGTGCGGGCCGCGGTCGAGGCCTCGTACGACGAGGAGGACCCGGCCCCGGTCGCGGACGCGGTGCTCGCCCTGGTGGCCGGCGCCCGGCCGGCGCCCGGCGAGCTGCCCTGGCTGGCCGAGCTGGCGCTGCCGGCCACCGACGGCGACTGGTACCCGGCCGGTGAGCTGCTGCTGCCCGGCTCCCCGCTGGCGGAGGTGGTGGACCCGGACGCGCCGTTCGGGCTGCTGGACCGGGCCGTGCTGGACCGGTGGGGCCCCGACGTGCTCGCCGCCGTCGGGGTGCTGCGGACCTTCGCCCTGCTCCGCGCCCCGGACGTCGAGCTGGACCCGGACGGCGACGGCCACGACCTGGACGGCGAGGCCGACTGGATGGAGGCGGTGCTGGACCGGCTCCCGGCGCAGCGGCTGCCGCCCCGGCTGGCCGAGCTGGTCGCGGTGCGCGACCTCGACCTGGTCCGGTCGGACCGGTGGCCGGCCGCGCTGGACCTGCTGGCCGCGCTGGACGTCCGGCCGACCGTGACGGTCGCGCTGGCGGACGGCGGGCGGGCCGAGGTGCCCTCGTACACCACGTGGTGGGTGAGTACACACGAGACGGTCGGCGGGCGCCGGCCGGACGAGCTGCGCGCGCCGGACGCCGCCGACCTGGCCGGCCTCTACGATCCGGCGCCGGCCGACCTGCCGGAGGTGGCCGGCGCCCTGACCGGGCTGGCCGACGCGCTGGCCGACCCGGACCGGGCGGTCGACCTGCTGGACCGGCTCGGCGACCCGGACCGGACGGCGCCGGGGCCGACGCTCCGGGTCGCGTACGCCCGGCTGGCGCTGGTGCTGGAGGACCGGGCCGAGCCGCCGGACCGGGTCCGGGTCGGCCCGGACCGCACCGTGCCGCGGGAGCGGGCGGTGGTGCTCGACCTGCCGGCCCTGCTGCCGCTGCTCGGCGACCGGGTCCCGGTCCCGGCCGGCGCCGCGGCCGGCCCGGTGGCCGACCTGCTCGACCTGCCGCTCGCCTCCGAGCTGGTCGGCGACCGCGGGCCGGACGCCGCGCCGGTCCGGACCACCGCCTGGGCGGACGTGCCGGGCGCGGCGCTGGCGGCCGAGCGGTGCGGGGGCGTGCCGCCGGCGGCCACCGTGGCCGCGCACGACCGGCTCACCGTCGGCGGCGTGCCGGTGCCGTGGTGGCCGGCCGGCGGCACCGACCACGTGGACGGCACCCCGGCGGCGGCCGGCCGCGCGCTGGCCTGGCGGCTCGGCGCGTGGGACCGGCGGGCGGCCGCGGTCGAGGCGCTCGCCGACGCGGCGGCCGAGGACCGCCTCCGCGCCGAGGACGCGACCGGCTAGGACAGCCCCCGCTGCGGCTAGTGCTCTGCCTCGGCCGGCGAGGCAGAGCACTAGCCGCCGGCGGAGTACCGGCCCGCGCTGGGGCCGCGGCGGACCGAGGCACACCTCCTCGGGCGCTAGTGCTCTGCCTCGGCCGGCGGGGCAGAGCACTAGCCGCCGGCGGAGTACGGCCCGCGGGCCGCGGCGGACCGAGGCACACCTCCTCGGGCGCTGCCTCGGCCGGCGGGGCAGAGCACTAGCCGCCGGGCGAGGCCTGTCCCCGGCGGGAGGCGGCGCGGGCGCGGAGGGCCAGGACCAGCCCGATCAGGCCGAGCAGCCCGCCGGCCAGGCAGGTCCACAGCCAGACCTCGTTCCCGTCGTCGGCGAGCCGGCCGCGGAACGGCAGCAGCACCAGGAAGCCGGCGAACCACAGCGCGGTGCCGACGATCACGATCCGCACCACGTCCACCTCCAGCGGCGGCGGGGTGGGCCGTGCGTTCGGCGGCTTCAGCGTGATCGGCGGCTCGGGCTCGACCGGCGCCGAGGCCTCGACCGCCTCCGGCGTGTCCGGCGTGTCACGCCCGGAAACTTCCTCGGGCGGCGGATTGGCCGGCTGGGACACGTACGCCAGGCTATCGCTCGTGGCGACCACGACCCGCGCCGGCAACGGCGCCCTGGACCGGTATTTCGGGATCACCGCCCGCGGTTCCTCCGTCCGGCGGGAGGTCCGCGGCGGGCTGGTGACCTTCATGACGATGGCGTACATCGTCGTGCTCAACCCGCTGATCATCGGCACCGTGGCCGACGCGGACGGCCGGGTGCTCGGCATCGAGCAGGTGGCCGGTGTCACGGCGCTGGTCGCGGCGGTGATGACGCTCGTGATGGGCGTGGTCGGCCGGATGCCGATCGCGCTGGCCACCGGTCTGGGGCTGAACGCGTTCCTCGCCGTCGCGGTGGCCTCCCGGATGTCCTGGGCGGACGCGATGGGCCTGGTCGTGCTGGAGGGCCTGATCATCACCGGGCTGGTGCTGACCGGCTTCCGGGTGGCGGTGTTCCGGGCGATCCCGGCCCAGCTGAAGACCGCGATCGCGGTCGGCATCGGCCTCTTCCTCGCGCTGATCGGGCTGGTCGACGCCGGCATCGTGCGGCGTACCCCGGCCGGCGTGGTGCCGGTCCAGCTCGGCATCGCCGGCAACCTGCGCGGCTGGCCGGTGCTGGTCTTCGTCGTCGCGCTGACGCTCACCGCCATCCTGGTCGCCCGCGGGGTGCGCGGCGCGATCCTGATCGGCATCGCCGCGGCCACCGCGCTCGCCCTGCTGATCGAGGCGGTCGGCGACCCGGGCCCGGCGGTCGGCCCGGACGGCACGCCCAACCCGACCGGCTGGCAGCTGACCGTGCCGACCTGGCCGGACCAGCTCACCGGCCTGCCGGACCTGTCGCTGGTCGGGGACTTCTCGCTGTTCGGCGGGTTCGAGCGGATCGGCGTGCTGGCCGCGCTGCTGCTCGTCTTCACCCTGCTGCTGGCCGACTTCTTCGACACGATGGGCACCATCGTCGCGGTCGGCGCCGAGGCGGGCCTGCTGGACGAGAACGGCGAGCCGCCGGACGTGGACCGGGTGCTGCTGGTCGACTCGCTGGCCGCCGCGGCCGGCGGCGCGGCCAGCGCCTCGTCGGCGACCAGCTACGTGGAGAGCACCGCCGGTGTCGCCGACGGTGCCCGGACCGGGCTGGCCAGCGTGGTCACCGGCCTGCTCTTCGTGCTGGCGCTGTTCTTCACCCCGCTGGTCTCGCTGGTCCCGGCCGAGGCGGCCACCGCCGCGCTGGTCATCGTCGGCTGCCTGCTGTTCATGCAGGTGCGCGACCTCGACCTCACCGACTTCGCGCTGGTGGTGCCGGCCTTCCTGACCATCGTGCTGATGCCCTTCACCTACTCGATCGCGAACGGCATCGGCGCCGGTTTCATCTCGTACGTCGTGCTGCAGTCCGCCCGCGGCCGCGCCCGCGAGGTGCATCCCCTGCTCTGGATCGTCGCGGTGCTGTTCGTGATCTACTTCGTGCTCGAACCGCTGCAGGACCTGCTCGGCATCGGCTGAGCCCGGTCCCGGCGCGGCCGGCCCGGATAGTGAGGTAAGCTAACGAAGTGGCGAGGTCGGCGACGATCGACACGGCACTGGCCAGCGCGTTGCGCCTGTCCGTGGTCCGGCTCAACCGCCGCCTGCGGGCGCAGCGGGCGGACACGTCCGTGACGCTCACCCAGCTCGCGGCGCTCTCGACGCTCAAGGGGCACGGGGCGCTGACGCCGGGTGAGCTGGCGGCGCACGAGAAGGTGCAGCCGCCGTCGATGACGCGCGTGCTGGCGGCGCTGGAGGAGCGGGGGCTGGTGCTGCGCCGGCCGCACCCGACCGACGGCCGGCAGGTGCTGGTCGAGCTGACCGAGCCGGGCCGCGAGCTGCTGCACAGCGAGGTCCGGATGCGGGAGGCGTGGCTGGCCCGCCGGCTGGCCGAGCTGTCCGCGGAGGAGCGCGAGGTGCTGCGCGCGGCCAGCACGGTGATCGACAGGTTGGTGGCCTCGGAGTAGGGGAGGGGGACGCTTGGCTGCGTCCAAGGGGATGTTCCGCAGCCTCCGCGTCCGCAACTACCGGCTGTACGCCTCCGGCCAGGTCGTCTCGCTGACCGGCACCTGGATGCAGCGGGTCGCGCAGGACTGGCTGGTGCTGGTCCTGTCCGACAACTCCGGGACCGCGCTCGGCGTGGTGCTGGCCCTGCAGTTCGGCCCGTCGCTGCTCTTCTCGCTGTGGGGCGGAGTGCTCGCCGACCGGTACGACAAGCGCACCATCCTGCTCTGCACGCAGAGCACGATGATCGTGCTCGCCGTGGTGCTCGGGCTGCTCGACGTGACCGGCGCGGTCCAGCTCTGGCACGTCTACCTGCTGGCCGGCCTGCTCGGCGTGGTCAGCGCGCTGGACGTGCCGGCGCGGCAGTCGTTCGTGGTGGAGATGGTCGGGCCGGCCGACCTGGCCAACGCGGTGAGCCTCAACTCGGCCATCTTCAACAGCGCCCGGATCGTCGGGCCGGCGCTGGCCGGCGTGCTCATCGCGGTCACCGACACCGGCTGGGTCTTCCTCGGCAACGCGGTGCTCACGCTGGCCGTGATCACCGTCCTGCTGCTGATGCGCCCGGAGGAGCTGCACCGGTCGCCGCCGACCGGCCGGTCCCCGGGACAGCTGCGGGAGGGCCTGCGGTACGTCCGGTCCCGGCCGGACCTGCTGCTGCCGATGACGCTGGTCTTCGTGGTCGGCACCTTCGGCCTCAACTTCCCGGTCACCATGGCGCTGATGGCCCGCCAGGTCTTCGGCCACGGCGCCGCGTCGTACGGGCTGCTGTCCACCGCGATCGCGGTCGGCTCGCTGGCCGGCGCGCTCGCGTCCACCCGGCGGACCAGCCGGCCGACCACCCGCTTCCTGATCGGCGCGACCCTGGCCTTCGGCCTGCTGGAGGCGCTGGTCGGCGTGATGCCGACGTTCGCGTCGGTGGTGGTGCTGCTGGTGCCGACCGGGCTGGCCGCGCTGAGCTTCACCATCGCCGCGAACTCGTCGGTCCAGCTGGGCAGCGACCCGGCCTTCCGCGGCCGGGTGATGGCGCTCTACCTGATGTGCTTCCTGGGCGGTACGCCGCTGGGGGCGCCGCTGATCGGCCTGCTGTCCGACGCGTTCGGGCCGCGGGCCGGGGTGTCCGCGGGCGGCGTGGTGTGCGTGCTCGCCGCGGGGGTGGCGGCGGTGGTCGTCGCGCGGCGGCGCACGAGCGGCGCCGCCGGCTTCGACCCGGTCCCGGTCGCCGGCCTCTCGGCCGCCGCGGTCGGCCCGCGGCCCACCGGCGCCGGCTCCGGCTCCGGCTCCGGCCGGCGGCCAGCCGGCGCGCGACGTCGCGGACCGCCCCGCTCCGACCGTCCGGCCCCGGCGCCGGACCGGTGTCCGCGGAGGCGGCGCCGCCCGCACCGGTCTGGTGGCCCGACTGCGCCGCTGAGCATGGCGGCGGCTCGGTCGCGACGGGTACCGTCATGCGGTGGGCACGTCCTCGACGGCCCTGGCCACCGGGTTGCTGGGGCTCTTCCTCGTCGCGCTGCTGCCCGTCGTCGTGGTGTGGGTGCTGATGCACCTGACCCGGATCGGCGAGTGGGTGGTCGGCCTGCTGCGCCGCTGCCGGCTGCTCCGGCCGCCGCCGGTGGAGCCGCCGCGGCCGCCGGTCGAGCAGCTGGCCGCCGACCTGCGCCGGCTCGCCGCCGCCGTCCGCGACCTGCCCCGCGGCACCTCGCGGGCGCGGCAGCGCGGCCTGCTGATGGCGTACGACGACGTGCTCACCGCCGCGGCCCTGGCGCTGGACGTGCCGCACGTGCTGGACACCGCGCCGCCCGGTCTCGACCGCGACCTGGAGCGGGTCCGGGTGGAGGGCGCGCTGGAGGCGGCCGGGCTGCGGCTCGACCCGCGGCGGCGGCAGGACACGCCCTGAAGCACCGGCTCTTCGCGGCGGTGGTCCCGCCGGACCCGGCGCTGGACCACCTCGCCGGCGCGCTGACCCGGCTGCGGGACCGGCCGGACGCGCCGCGCTGGGTCGGCCGCGACGCCCAGCACGTCACGCTGGCCTTCTTCGGCGACGTGCCGGCCGGGCAGGTGGCCGGGCTGACCGCGGCGGTGGGCGCCGCGGTCGGCGCGCCGTCGGTGCACCTGCGGCTGGCCGGGGCCGGCACCTTCCCGGAGCGGGGCGCCCCGCGGGTGCTCTGGGTCGGCGTGGACGGCGACGTGGCCGAGCTCGCCGCGCTGGCCGGCGCCACCGCGGACGCCGGCCGGTCGGTCGGGGTGCCGGTGGACCGCCGCCCGTACCGGCCGCACCTCACCGTCGGCCGCTGGTCCGCCGCCACCGCGCCGCCGTCCGGGCGGCCGCTGGCCGGCCGGCTGGACCGCTACGCCGGACCGCACTTCACCGCCGGGGCGGTGGTGCTGATGCGCAGCGTGCACGGGCCGGGTGCCCGCTACGAGACCGTCGCGACCTGGGACGGGACGTCGGGCAGCACGGTGGGGACGCGCCGCCCGACGTCCCGCCTGGACCGTTCCTACCAGGCGTAGTGCTCGGGCGCCGGTCGATAGCCGGGGAAGATCTCGTCCAGCCGGGCCAGCACCTTCTCCTCCAGCGTGAGCGCCAGCGCCCGCTGGGCGCCGTCCAGCTGCTCCAGCGTGCGCGGCCCGATGATCGGCCCGGTCACCCCCGGGCGGCCGAGCAGCCAGGCCAGCGCCACGTCGGCCGGCTCCTCGCCGATCTCCGCGCACAGGTCCTCGTACGCGCCGATCTGCTCGCGGTGCTCCTCCAGCGCCTCCTTGGCCCGGCCGCTGGAACGCCGCTTGCCCTCCCGCTCCTTGCGCAGCACGCCGCCGAGCAGGCCGCCGTGCAGCGGGCTCCACGGGATCACGCCCAGCCCGTACGCCGCCGCGGCCGGCAGCACCTCCAGCTCGACCTCGCGGGTGAGCAGGTTGTAGATCGACTGCTCGCTGACCAGCCCGTACGAGTGCCGGCGGGCGGCCGCCTCGTTGGCCCGGGCGAGGTGCCAGCCGGCGAAGTTGGACGAGCCGACGTAGAGGATCTTGCCCTGGGCGACCAGGGTGTCCATGGCCTGCCAGATCTCGTCCCACGGGGTGTCCAGGTCCACGTGGTGCATCTGGTAGAGGTCGATGTGGTCGGTCTGCAGCCGGGTCAGCGACGCCTCGACCGCGCGCCGGATGTTGACCGCGGAGAGCTTGTCGTAGTTGGGCCACTCGCCGTCGCCCATCCCGCCGTACACCTTGGTCGCGATGACGGTCCGGTCCCGCCGGCCGCCGCCCTGGGCGAACCAGGTGCCGACGATCTGCTCGGTGCGGCCGCGGTTTTCCCCCCAGCCGTAGACGTTGGCGGTGTCGAAGAAGTTGATGCCGTGCTCGTGCGCCCGGTCCATGATCCGGTGCGAGTCGGCCTCGTCGGTCTGCGGGCCGAAGTTCATGGTGCCGAGGACCAGCCGTGACACGCGCAGCCCGGTCCGGCCGAGGTTGGTGTACTCCATGCCCCCAGCCTGCCCGCCCGTTAGCCCCGCTAACAACTCGAGGGGTCAGTGCACGGGCTCGGGGAGGCCTTCCCGCAGCTCGCCGTCGTGCATGGCCAGCACCCGGTCGGCGTAGCCCCAGGTCTCCGGGTTGTGGGTGGCGATCAGGCAGGCCCCGCCGTGCCGGAGCAGCGCGCGGAACTCGGTGAAGATCGCGTCGGTCCAGCCGGCGTCCTGGTGCGCGGTCGGCTCGTCGGCCAGCAGCAGGGTCGGGGACAGCAGCAGCGCCCGGGACGCCGCGCACCGCTGCTGCTCGCCCAGCGAGGTCTGCCGCGGGTAGCGGGCGGCCAGGTGCGCGATGCCCAGCGCGCTCATCAGCTCCGCCGCCCGCGGCGTCAGCTCCTTGAGCCGGCCGGTCAGCCGGGCCGGGAGCAGGATGTTTTCCTCCACCGACAGGTCCTCGAGCAGGCCGAGCGCCTGCGGCACGATCGCCAGCTCGCCCCAGGGCAGCCGGTCCGCCGGCACCGCGGCCAGCGGCGGCGCCCAGTCCAGCGACCCGTCGTCCGGCCGCTCCCAGCCGCAGAGCACGTTGAGCAGGGTCGACTTGCCGGACCCGGACGGGCCGACCAGCGCGACCAGCTCGGCCGGGTGCAGGTCGAGCGACACCTCGCGCAGCGCGTGCACCCGCTCGTCGCCCCGCGTGTACGTCTTGCCCAGACCCCGGGCCCGGACGACCGTCGATGCGCTGGTCACCACGACTCGACCACCCTCCCGTGCTCCAGCCGCAGCAGGTGGTCGGTCGACTGCACCACCCGCGGGTCGTGCGAGGACAGCAGGAACGCGACGCCCTCGTCCCGCAGGTCGTGCACCGCCTCCAGCACCCGGTCCGCGGACGCCGAGTCCAGCTCGGCGGTCGGCTCGTCGGCGACCACGATGGCCGGCCGGCCGATCACCGCGCAGGCGAACGACAGCCGCTGCTGCTCACCGCCGGACAGCTGCACCGGCAGGTGGTCGGCCCGGCCGGTCAGCCCGAGCAGCTCCAGCAGCCGGTCCACCTCGGCCGGCTCCGGCCGCACCCCGCGCAACCGGGCGGCCAGCCGCACCTGCTCGGACGCGCGCAGGTATTCGACCAGGTTGTCCGCCGGGTTCTGGAAGACGTAGCCCACCGCCGTCCGGCGCAGCGCCCGCCGCCGGCGGACGCCGAGCTGGGCCACCTGCTGGCCGCCGATCCGCACCGAGCCGGAGGTCGGCCGGTCGACGCAGGCCAGGATGCGCAGCAGCGAGGACTTGCCCGACCCGGACGGGCCGACGATCGTGCTGACCCGCGCGGCCGGGAAGTCCTTGTCCACCCCGCGCAGGGCCTGCACCTCCTCGTCGGCGGTCAGGTAGACCTTGTCCACGTCGCGGCAGGACGCGGCCGGCTCCGCTGTGGCGACCGGGGCGCCCCAGGTGGTGTCGTCCCACTCGTCAGGACCCAAGACGGAGCACCTCCGCGACGTCGGCGCGGTCCGCGGACCGCTGGGCGTAGAGCGCGGCCAGCACGACGACCACGATCACCGCGGCGGCCGAGCCGGCGAAGGCCGCGGTCGGCACGGTGAGCAGCGGGCCGGGCAGCCGGCCCGGGTCGATGTCCAGCCGGCCGTAGACCATCAGCACCGCGGCCCAGGCCAGCCCGGCGCCGATCACCCAGGCCAGCCCGAGCAGCACGCCCAGCTCGGCCAGCAGCGAGCGCAGGTGGGTGGCGCGGGTGAGCCCCATCCGGCGCCCCAGCGCGTACGACGCCATCCGGCTTCGCTGGCGGGTCTCCAGGTAGAGCAGCAGGCCGCCGACCGCGACCAGCCCGACCAGCGCGGCCAGCGCGGTGAGGTAGCCGAAGGTCCACGAGACGCCGAGGAAGTTGGCCGCCTGGAAGACGCTGTCCCGGCTGGTCAGCGTGTAGATCCGGGCCTGCTGCGCGGTCACCGCGGCCTGCGCGGCCGCCGGGTCGTCCCGGCTCCACAGCTCGTTGGTGGTGCCGGCGAAGCGGTCCACGTCGCCGAGCTTGGACCGGTCCACCACCACCAGCGGCACCGCCACCCGGCGACCGGGGAAGTATCGCGGCTCGGCGACGACCTCGAGCTTCGCGGTGCTCCGGCCGAGCCGGACGTCGAAGTCGGACTCGAACGCCGGCCCGTCCGGGATCACCAGGGCCGGCACCCGGCCGTCCGCGGTCGGGGCGCGCAGCTTGTCCAGCAGGTCGTCCAGCGACTCGTCCGCGAACCGCCGGTCCCAGAACGCGGTCCGGGCGAACGTGTCCGGGTCGATGGCGAGCACCGACACGTCGTCGGTCTGGCCGGGCACCTCGCCGTACAGGTAGCGCACGACCACGGTGCCGATCGCGTCGGTCTCCGCGGTGCGCTTCAGCGGGTCCACCGACTGCACGGCGACGTCGCTGCCGTTGAAGAGCGCGGCCTTCGCGTCCAGCGTGTACTGCGAGGTCTGGGTCAGGCCGGCCGCATACACCAGCACCGCGATCGGGGTGCTGGCCGCCGCCAGCAGCACCACGCTGACCACCCGGGACGCGGTCACCCGGCGGGCGGCCAGATACCACCCCGGGCCGAGCCGGCCGGCGCGGCGGCCCAGCCGCGGCAGCGCGGCCGCCAGCAGCCGCACCAGCAGCACCGAGGTGCCGATCAGGAACAGCAGCGGGAAGGCCACGACCAGCAGGTTGATCTGGGCGATGCCGGCGTCGATGGTGACCGCGTCGCCCGACCGCAGCTGCAGCCAGCAGGCCAGCGCGGCGCCGAGCAGCAGCAGCTCCCACGGGACCATGGCCGGCCAGGACCGGCGGGCGCCCACCGGCCGCTCGGTCGCCGCCCGGCTGCGCAGCCCGGCGACGAGCGCGAGCAGCGCCATCCCGGCGACCAGCGCCACCGCCGCGGTGACCGCGGCCTGCACCGGCGCCGAGGCGTCCAGCAGCGGGCTCGGCCCGAGCGTGCGGACCAGCCAGCGGGCGATCGCCCAGCCGAGCACGGTGCCGACCAGCGCCGGCAGCGCCAGCTCCAGCACGGCCTTGAGCGCCAGCGCGGACGGCCCGACCCCGCGGGAGGACAGCAGCCGGACCTCGCGGACCCGGCGATCCGCCCAGTACGACCCCGCGGCGCCGACCAGCAGCAGGGCCAGCAGCGAGCCGCCGAGCGCGATCGGCAGCACCGGCCCGCGCAGCCCGTCCCGGATCAGCGAGGTGCGGGCCACGAACTCGGGCATCTGCCCGGTCCCGGAGTTGCGGATCGCGAAGTCGGTCGGCTCCGGCACGCCGGCCGCCCGGTACGCCGCCGCCTGGCGCTCGGCGACGTCCCGCCCGTCGGTCAGCGTGATGTCGCGGGTGTCGACCGGCGAGATCCAGGAGTCGGTGCTGGTGCCGCCGTTGCCGTCCCGGATCGAGGCGAACGTCGCCGCGTCGGTGGTCAGCACGAGCGGCGCCGGCACCGCGTCGCCGCCGTAGCTCTGGTTGCGGAAGAGCGTGTCGTACGAGCACCAGAACGATGTGGTCGGCGAGTCGAAGAGGTTGCGGTAGATCCCGACCACCGGCGTGGCGACGCCGCCGTTGCCCATCGTGACCTGGTCACCGACCCGCGCGTCGAGCCGGGTGGCCAGGCCCGACGGCAGCCACACGCCGCTGCCCCCGATCGACCGGCCGACCGGGGTCACCTGCTGCACCGCGCCGTCCCGGTAGAACAGCCGGGACAGCTGATTCTGGATGCCGAGGGACACCGGTGCGGTCTGCTCGCTCACCCGCAGCCGGGACGGGTCGGCCAGCCCGGCACCGGTCATCGCCGGCCGGACCCGGCCGTCCGGGTCGGCCGCCGCCTGCTCGTCGGACTGGACCGGCGGGGTGGTGCCGGGCGGGGGCGGCGGGTCGAGCGGCGCGGCGGCCGCCCCGGCCCCGACCCCCTCCACCCGCACGGTCGCGTCGGCCGCGTCCGCGCACTCCGACGCGACGATCCGGCGCAGCGACTCGGAGGACGCGGAGGACAGGAAGAGCGCGGCGGACGCGCTCGCGCAGGCCAGGATCGCGGCGGCGCCGACCACCGCGAGGATCACCGCCGGCTGGCGGAAGGGCAGCAGCGGCGCCCGCGTCCACGGCGGCAGCAGGATCGTCCCGCCGCCGGAGCGGCGCCGTGGCGCGCTCGACCGCGGCCGGGACGGCGGCGCCGGCGGCTGCGCCGCCGTGCGCACCGACCCCGGACGGGTCGCCTCCATGGTCGTCGTCACATCCGCCACGGTAGGGGGTGGCACCGACGGTTCCGTGGGGTTCGTGACCACATCGTGAGGTGACGGGGCCGTGAGCATCGCAGGGCGCCCCAGGCGCCCGAGGAGCGGAGCGGCCCCGGAGCCGAACCGTCGGCATCGTGAGGTGACGGGGCCGTGAGCATCGCAGGGCGCCCCAGGCGCCCGAGGAGCGGAGCGGCCCCGGAGCCGAACCGTCGGCATCGTGAGGTGACGGGGCCGTGAGGTCGAAACCTGTTCGCCGGTGACGCGCCGGGGGAGCAGACTCGACCCATGTCCGGCTCGCTGCGGGCCCGGGGGGTCGGCGTCTCGCACGGTGCGGTGACCGTCCTGGACGGCATCGACCTCGCGGTCGGGCCCGGCGACCGGGTGGCCGTGCTGGGGCCCAACGGGGTCGGCAAGACCACCCTGCTCCGCGTCCTGGCCGGCGAGCTGGCCCCGGAAGCGGGCAGCGTGACCCGGCATCCGGCCACCGCCTCGGTGGTGCACGTGCCGCAGGAGCCGGGGGTCCGGCCGGGCGAGACGCTCGGCGGCTACCTGGCCCGGCGGACCGGGGTGGCCGCGGCCCAGGCCGAGCTGGACGGCGCGACCGCCGTGCTGGCCGCGGGCGGGCGCGGCGCCGACGACCGGTATGCGGCCGCCCTGGAGGCGTGGCTCGCGCTCGGCGGCGCCGACCTGGCCGAGCGGGCCGTGGCGGTGGCCGACCGGCTCGCGCTGCCCACCGACGTGCTCGACCGCGGTGCGGCGGCGCTGTCCGGCGGGCAGGCGGCCCGGCTCCGGCTGGCCGCGGTGCTGCTGGTCCGGGCGGACGTGCTGCTGCTCGACGAGCCGACCAACGACCTGGACACCGACGGGCTGGCCGCGCTGGAGGACCTGGTCACCGGCTACCCGGGCGGGCTGGTGCTGGTCTCGCACGACCGCGAGTTCCTGGCCCGGACGGTCACCCGGGTGCTGGAGCTGGACGAGTTCAGCCGGGGCGGGACGGCGTACGGCGGCGGCTGGTCGGCTTACCTGGCCGAGCGGTCCGCGGCCCGGGTGCGCGCCGAGCAGGACTACGCGGAGTACGCGGCGACGAGGGACACGCTGGTCGAGCGCGCCCGCCGGCAGAAGGAGTGGGCCCGCGCCGGCGCCGGCCGCGCCGCCAACCCGAAGCGGGAGCCGGACAAGCACATCCGCTACCGGGAGGTGCAGCGCTCGCAGCGGACCGGCGCGAAGGGCGCGGCGACCGAGCGGGAGCTGGCCCGGCTGGAGGCGGTGGAGGAGCCGCGGGACCCGTGGCAGCTGCGGCTGACGCTGACCAGCGCCGGCCGCGGCTCGGACGTGGTCTTCGCGCTGCGCGGCGCGGTGATGGAGCGCGGCGACGTCCGGCTCGGTCCGGTCGACCTGGCCGTGCACGCCGGCGACCGGCTCCGGCTCACCGGGCCGAACGGGTCGGGCAAGACCACCGTGCTGGACGCGCTGCTGGGCCGGCAGCCGCTGCTCGCCGGCAGCGCGTACGCCGGGCCCGGGGTGGTGGTCGGCGAGCTGGACCAGGCCCGCCGCGACCTGCGCGGGCCGGAGCCGCTGCTGGAGGTCTTCCGCCGGCTGTCGGGGCTGTCCGAGGTGGACGCCCGGACGCTGCTGGCGAAGTTCCGGGTCGGCGCCGAGGTGGTGCTGCGGCCGGCGGACACCCTGTCGCCGGGGGAGCGGACCCGGGTCGGGCTGGCGCTCTTCCAGGCCCGCGGGTCGACCTGCCTGGTGCTGGACGAGCCGACCAACCACCTCGACCTGCCGGCGATCGAGCAGCTGGAGTCCGCGCTGGAGTCGTACCAGGGGACGCTGCTGCTGGTCACCCACGACCGCCGGCTGGCCGAGTCGGTGCGCCTGACCCGCGAGCTCGACGTCCGCACCCTGCGCGCCGGCTGATCACCTCTGCGCGTGTCCTCGTTCCGACCCGCCGTGCCACGAGCCGTTCCGGGCGAGCCGGCGCGCAAAGGTGATCCGCGTCCCGGGTAGCGTCCGCCGGGTGGTGCCGGTGGAGGTGACCGATCCCGCGGACCCGCGGCTGGCCGACTTCCGCGACCTGACCGCGGCGGACCGGCGGCCGGACCGGCCGGGCGGCCGCGGCCTGGTGATCGCCGAGGGGGTGCCGGTGGTGCAGCGGCTGCTCGGCTCGCCCTACCCGGTGCGCGCCGTGCTCGGGGTGCCGGCCCGGCTGGCGGCGCTGGCCGGCGAGCTCGCCGCCGTCGACGCACCCGTCTACCAGGCCAGCGCCGACGTGATGACCCGCACCGTCGGCTTCCACCTCAACCGAGGCGTGCTCGCCGCCGCCGACCGGGCGCCGGAGCGGACCCCGGCCGAGCTGCTCGCCGGCGCCCGCCGGGTGCTGGCCCTGGAGGGCGTGAACGACCACGAGAACCTCGGCGCGCTGTTCCGCAACGCGGCCGCGCTCGGGGTGGACGCGGTGCTGCTCGGGCCGCGCTGCGCGGACCCGCTCTACCGGCGCAGCGTGCGGGTGTCGATGGGGCACGTGCTGCGGGTGCCGTTCGCCCGGGGCCCGCTGTCCGCGCTGCCCGCGGCCGGCCTGCCGGTGCTCGCCCTCACCCCGCAGCCGCCGTCCGTACCGTTGTCCACAGTGGACCGCGACCGGCCCCGGGTGGCGCTGCTGGTCGGCGCCGAGGGGCCCGGCCTCACCGCGGCGGCGCTCGCCCTGGCCGACACCCGCGTCCGCATCCCGATGGCGCCCGGCGTCGACTCCCTCAACGTCGCCACCGCCGCCGCCATCGCCCTGCACCACCTCACCGGGACGGACTAGGGCGATCAGGCCAGGGAGTCGCGCCAGGCCTGGTGCAGCCCGGCGAAGCGCCCGGCGCCGGTGATCAGCTCGGCCGGGGTGCCGTCCTCCACGATCCGGCCGGCCTCCATCACCAGCACCCGGTCGGCGATCTCCACAGTGGACAGCCGGTGCGCGATGATCAGCGCGGTCCGGTCGGCCAGGATGGTGCGCAGCGCGCGCTGCACCGCCCGCTCGCTCGGCACGTCCAGCGACGAGGTGGCCTCGTCCAGGATCAGCACCGCCGGGTCGGCCAGGAACGCCCGGGCGAAGGCGACCAGCTGCCGCTGCCCGGCGGACAGCCGGCCGCCGCGCTTGCGCACGTCGGTGTCGTAGCCGTCCGGCAGCGCGGCGATGAAGTCGTGCGCGCCGATCGCCCGGGCCGCCGCCTCGATCTCGGCCCGGTCCGCCCCGGGCTTGCCGAAGGCGATGTTGTCCGCGACCGACCCGGAGAACAGGAAATTCTCCTGGGTGACCATGACCACCGACCGGCGCAGGTCCCGGTCGGACAGCTCGCGCAGGTCGATGCCGTCCAGCAGCACCTGCCCGGACCGCGGGTCGTAGAAGCGGGCCAGCAGCCGGGCCACCGTGGTCTTGCCGGCGCCGGTGGCGCCGACCAGCGCGACCGCCTGCCCGGCCGGCACGGTCAGGTCCAGCCGGGGCAGCACCACGTCCGCCTCCGCGTCGCCGCGGTAACCGAAGCGGACCGCCCGCAGCTCCACCTCGCCCCGCGCCGCCGGCAGCGGCGTCGGGTCGGTCGGCTCGACCACGCTCGGCTGCTCCTCCAGCACCCCCGACAGCTTCTCCAGCGCCGCGCTGGCCGACTGGAAGGAGTTGTAGAACACCGCGATGTCCTGCATCGGGTCGAAGAACCGCCGCAGGTAGAGCAGGAACGAGGTCAGCACGCCGACCTGCATCGCGCCGTCCAGCACCCGGTGCCCGCCGTAGAACAGCGCCGCCACCGTCGCGATCGTGCCGAGCATCGCCACGCCCGGCACGAACAGCGCCATCAGCTTGAACGACCGCGCGTTGGCCGAGCGCAGGTCCTGGTTCAGCGCCTCGAAGATCTCCTCGTTGCGCCCCTCCCGGCGGAACGCCTGCACCGCCCGGATCCCGCCCAGCGACTCGACGTACTGCACGATCAGCGCGGAGTTGGTCTCCCGGGTCCGCCGGTACGCCGAGAACGACCGGCTGCGGAACCACCGGGACAGCAGCCACAGCGGCAGGAAGGTGGCCAGCGTGACCAGCGCCACCGGCAGGTCCAGCACGAGCAGGATGACGCCGATCGAGACCACCGACAGCAGCGCGGTGATCAGCCCGTCCAGGCCGGCGTCGAGCAGCTCGTTCAGCGCGTCCACGTCGGACGTCAGCCGGGACACCACCCGGCCGGACGTGTAGCGCTCGTGGAAGGCCGGCGACAGCCGCTGCGCGTGGTCGAAGACCCGCCGGCGCAGGTCGAGGAGCACCGCCTGGCCGATCCGTCCGGTCCGGATCAGGAAGATCGTCCGCAGCACCGCGTCCGCCCCGGCGCAGAACAGCAGCGCGCCGACCACCACCAGCAGCGGCGTCCAGTCGCCGTCGACCAGCGCCGGGATGCCGCGGTCGATGCCGACGCCGACCAGCCACGGCCCGGCCATGGCCGCCGTGTTCTGCAGCAGCACCAGGACCAGCACCACCCACAGGGCCCGCTTGTGCGGCCGCAGCAGCAGCCCGAGCAGCCGGCGGCTGCGGGCCCGCAGCAGGATGCCGACCCGCTCCGGCAGCTCGTCGACGTCCTCCGCGGCGACCCCACGCCAGTCCGGAGTGGACGGTGCGGTCACGACGCCACCTCCTCGACGAGGTCGGACTCCTGGGCCAGCAGGTCCCGGTACGCCGGGACGGTGGCGAGCAGCTCGGAGTGGGTGCCCACGGCGGTGAGCGTGCCCCGGTCGAGCAGCGCCACCCGGTCGGCGAGCAGCACCGTGGACGCCCGGTGCGCGACGACCAGCGCGGTGGTGTCCCGCAGGACGCGCCGCAGCGCCTCCTCCACCAGCGCCTCGGTGTGCACGTCCAGCGCCGACAGCGGGTCGTCCAGCACCAGGACCCGGGGCCGGCCGAGCACCGCGCGGGCCAGCGCGAGCCGCTGCCGCTGCCCGCCGGACAGGGTCAGGCCCTGCTCGCCGAGCCGGGTGTCCAGCCCCCACGGCAGGTCGTGCACGAACTCGGCCTGCGCCACCCGCAGCGCCTCGTGCACCTCCTCGTCGGTGGCGTCCGGGCGGCCGAGCGTGAGGTTTTCCCGGGCGCTCACCGAGAAGAGCGTCGGGTCCTCGAACGCGGTGGCCACCACCTCGCGCAGCTGCGCCAGCGGCAGATCCCGGACGTCGACTCCGTCGATGGTGACCCGGCCGTCGGTCACGTCGTAGAGCCGGGCGACGAGCGCGGTCAGCGTGGTCTTGCCGGACCCGGTGGCGCCGACCACGGCGACCGTCTCGCCCGGCGCGAGGTCCAGCGTCACGCCCTGCAGCACCGGCCGGTCCGCGCCCGGGTAGCGGAAGCCGACCCCGTCCAGCCGCACCCGGCCGGTCACCCGCGGCAGCCGCCGCGCGCCCGGCCGGTCCTGCACCGCCGGCGGGGTGTCCAGCACCTCGTAGATCCGCTCGGCGGCGGTCTCCGCCTCCTGCGCCATCGCGACCAGCCAGCCCAGCGAGATGATCGGCCACTGCAGGAGCAGCAGCAGCGACACGAACGCGACCAGCCCGCCGAGGGTGAGCGCGCCCTGCACGACCGCGACCGACCCGCCGAGCACCACGATCGCCAGCACCACCTGCGGGTGCACCTCGAGCAGGACCCAGAAGTACGCCAGCACGCGGATCTTGTGCAGCTCCGCGTCCCGCAGCGTGCGGGCCTTGTCCAGGTAGCGGGACAGCACCAGCCGGCGCCGGCCGAACGACTTGACCGTGCGGACGCCGCCGGCCGCCTCCTCGACGTCCGTGGTCAGCTCGCCGTTGAGGTCCTGCGCCCGCCGGGACGCCGTCGCGTACACCCGCTCGAAGCGCAGCGTGCCGACCGCGAGCGGCACCGCGGAGACGACCACGAAGAGCGCCAGCGGCCAGGACGCGAAGGCCAGCATGACGCCGACGACCAGGCAGGTCACCGCGTTGACGATGAGGAAGACCAGCCCGAAGCCGACGAACCGGCGGATGGTGCCCAGGTCCCCGGTGGCCCGGGACAGCAGCTGGCCGGTCTGCCACCGGTCGTGGAAGGCCACCGGGAGCCGCTGGAGATGCGCGTACAGGTCGCGGCGCAGGTCGGTCTCCAGGCCGAGCGCGCTGCGGGTCATCACCCAGCGGCGGACCAGGACCGCGATCGCCTCCAGCACGCCCAGCGCGAGCGCGAGCAGGCAGAGCGGGACCAGGGCCCCGCCGTCCCCGGTGCGGATCGCGTCGTCGATCACCCGCTGGGCGATCAGCGGGATCGCGACCGGGGCGAGCTCGGACACCAGTGCGGCGACCACCATGATCCCGAGCGACCCCGCGTACGGCCGGGCGTACGTCCGCAGCCGCCAAAGGGAACGGTACGAGGACCGGCGTTCGGCGGACACGATGATTGACACTAAGCGTCGCGGGCGCCCGTTTCACCTGAGTTTCGCCCCCGGCGCAGCGCGGCCCGGTGGGTGCCGGCGGCGGTGGGTGCCGGCGGGGTGGGTGCCGGCGGCGTGCGGTGGCGGTCAGTGCCGGCGGCGGTCAGTGCCGGCGGCGGTCAGTGCCGGCGGCGGTCAGTGCCGGCGGCGGTCAGTGCCGGCGGCGGTCAGTGCCGGCGGCGGACGCCGAGCAGGATGTCGTCCCAGGACGGTACGGACGCGCGGCGGGCGCGCTCCTCGTCCGTCTCGGCGCGCAGGTCGGACTCGCCGCCGGCGGCGATGCGGCGCGGCGGGGCCTCGTCGCCCGCGTCCGCGGGCGCAGCCGCCCGGCGCCGGCTCCGCCCGCCGGTCGGCGCGCTCCGCGACTCGGTGCGCTCCGCGGTGCCGGCGCTGCCCGTCCGGTCGGCCTCGCCCGCGGTCCGCTCGCTCCCGCTCGCCGTGCCCGTGCCGGCCGACCCCGAGCTGGTCGACGCCGTGCCGGCCGAGGCCGCGCTGGTCGACCCCGTGCCGGCCGAGGCCGAGCTGGTCGACGCCGTGCCGGCGATGCGCGTCCGGTCGGCCCCGCCCGTGATCCGCTCGCTCCCGCTCGCCGTGCCGGCGTCGGCCGACCCCGAGCTGGTGCTCACGCCGGCGGTGTGCGTCCGGTCGTCGCCGACGGTCGCGCTCCGGTCCGCGCCCGCCGTCGGGCCGGCTCCGGCTCCACCCGCGCCCGCGCTCAGGCCGGCTCCGCCTCCACCCGCGCCCGCGCCGCCGCCCGCGCCGCCGCCCGGGTCGGTGCCGGCCGTGCTCCCGGCGCCCTCCGGCCCGGGAGCGCTCTCCCGACCGGCCGGACCGGTCGCCCGCCCGAGGGACGTCCGCCGGCCGGCGTCGGCACCGGAGAGGGTGCCGGGGGAGCGGCCGGCCCGCGCCTCGACCCCGCGGGCCGGCCGGTCGCCCGGGGACGGGCGGCCCGTGCCGGCCGGGTGCGCGGAGGCGCCACCCGGCCGTCCGGACACCCGCGCCGCGACCGCCAGCGGCGTCACCGCCGTGATCGTCCGCGCGTGGAACTCCTCCGCGCTCAGCTGCTCGGCGGCCGGGTCGTCCGGCTGCAGCGTGCGGGTGGCCAGCTGGAAGACCCAGCTGGCCGAGTGCTCGGCGGCGTGCCGCCAGCTCAGCCGGACGGTCCACTTCCCGTCCTCGCGCCGCCAGGCGTCCCAGCGCAGCGTGGCCGCGTCGGTGCCGCGGCCGACCAGCCGCTCCTCGACCAGCTGGGCCAGCGTCTCCGGGCGCTTGGCGTGCACCTGTGCCGTCCGGGCCTGGGCGACCACCCGCTCGCGCTCCTGCAGCATCGGGGAGGCGAAGCGCAGCACCCGGTCCAGCGGCATCCCGGACGACGCGGCGACCTCCTCGGCGGACTCGCCGGCCCGGACCCGGGCCTGGATCTCCCGCGGTCGCAGCGGGTTGTCCATCTCGATCTCGATCTGGCCGAGCCGGGTCAGGTCGCCGCGGCAGGCGGCCCGCACCCGCTCGTCCAGCGGGAGCCGGAACGCGTCTCCGGTGGGGGTCTCCAGCAGGAGGCTGGCCCCGTCGTCGGCGACGCCGACGAGCCGCAGCTGTCGCATCCGCACCGCCTCCGCCCCGTCGACAAATCCCCGTGCGCCGAGGCTACGGGCGCCACCCGGCCACCTCCCGCACCGACACGCCCCCCTCGCCCACACCTACCCAGGCAACCCGATCACCTTTGCGCGCTGGCTCGCCCGAAAGCGCCCCTGGTACGGCGTGTCGGGACGAGGACACGCGCAAACGTGATCGCCGCCCGCCGGTCAGGGCACGATGGCGCCGGGCGGCGGCACGCCGCGGGCCAGCATGAGATCGATGATCTGGCCGGTGCCGGCGGCGGGCGGGGTCGACCGGCGGACCGTGCGGCCGGTGCCGGCGTCGAGGACGACGATCGCGCTCGGACCGGAGGCGGGCGCCTCGACCCGGACCAGGTTCCGCTCGTCGTACCACTGCTCGGGGCCGGTGGCGATCGCCGCGGTCGTGCCGCTCCCCAGCTCCAGGAGCCGGGTCTGGTTGCGCCGGCGGTCCGTCCCCCTGGGCTCGAAGGTCACCAGCAGGGCCCGCGTGCCCTCCGGCGACAGCCGGACGAGGTCGGCGACGGCCGGCAGCGGGTAGCGCCGGGTCGGCCGTCCGGCCCCGTCGAGCAGGATCAGCTCGCCGGGCGCCGGGCGGTCGGCCAGCGGCGCCCAGCGCCAGGCGACGAAGCCGTGCCCACCCGGTCCCCAGGTCACTGCGTGGCCGCCGGAGCGCATCTCGTCCAGCCGGAGCGGAGCTCGAGTGACCTTCCGGGTGCCCGCGTCGAGCACCCTCGCCTCGGTGGGCTGCTCGACCATGTCGGTGGAGAGCAGCCGGGTGCCGTCCGGCGACCAGGTCCATCGGCCCGCGGGGATGCTGCCGGCCGACCAGTCGGTCTCGGCGAGGCCGGCGGCGATCCGGTCGAGGTCGACGATCGCCATCCGTTGCGCCCCGGCCCTCCCCTGCGCCACGACGGCCCGGGTGCCGTCCGGCGACACGGACGCGATCATGGCGGTGCCCGGGTCCGGGACCGGCCGGTAGCCGCGGCGGCCGGCGTCGTAGAAGTAGTCCTGCGACGTCGTGACGCCGGACGCGGTGGGGGCGAGCGTCCGGTACCAGGAGACCCAGACCGCCGGGGTGGGCATGGCCGGCGGTGCGTCGGCGCGGCTCCGCAGCGTGGCCGGGACGAGGATCGCCGCGGCCGTCGCGAGCACCACCACGGCGGCGAGCGCGATGCCGTTCCGGCGGCGGTCGCGGCGGGCCCGGGCGAGCGCGCCCGAGGCCAGGTCGGCCGGCGGCGGCACGTCGCCCAGCTCGCGCAGCGCGGTCCGCAGACTCTGCTCGCTCATCGCGGCACCTCCTCGGTCCACAGCGTCGGGCACTCGGCGCGGAGGCGGGACAGGGCGCGGGAGGCGGTGCTGCGCACGGTGCCGACCGACACGTCCAGCACGGTCGCGACGTCCCGCTCCGGCAGGTCCTCGACGTAGCGCAGCACCACCACCGCGCGCTGCCGCGGCGTCAGCCGGCCGAGCGCGGCCGCGAGCGCCAGCCGAAGGTCCGTCGCCGCGGCGTGGTCACCGGGCGCGGCGGCGTCCGGCACGGCGCCGGCGAACTCCTGCCCGCGCGAGCGCCGCCGCCAGCGGCTCACCTGCTCGTGGTAGAGCGCCCGCCGGACGTACGGCTCGGGCTCCAGCCGGATCCGCGACCACCGCCGGGCGACCTTGGCCAGCACGGTCTGCAGCAGGTCCTCGGCCGCCTCGCGCTGCCCGGTCAGCAGGTACGCCGACCGGAACAGCGCCGCCGACCGCGCGCCGACGAACTCCCGGAACTCCCGCTCGGCCTCGGCGTCCATCACACCGGGTAAGACGCGCAAGAGCGCCGGAACTATGTCAGCCGCTCGACCGGCTCCACGTCGGCCGGCTCAGAGCACGATCGCCCCGGGCGGCGCCGCCCCGCGCAGCGCCACCGGCCACACTCCGGTGAGCTCACCGTCGGTCGGGGCCAGCCGCTTCTCGGCCAGCACGCGTCCGGACCCGAGCTCGACCACCCGGATGGAGCCTCCGGTCCGCACCACGTAGTGGCGGTCGTCCAGCCACCCGACCGCGTCGCCGTCGGACCGGCCGACCTCGGCTCCGGACGCCAGGGTCAGCACGCGGGTGGACCCGCCGTAGAAGACGTCGGAGGAGTGCACGGCGACCAGCCTCCCGTCCGGGGAGAACGGCTGGTCCGGCACGGTCGCCTTCCCGATCCGGATCTGCGCGGTCGCGTTGCCGCGATCGTCGAACAGCACGAGGACGCCATCGTCGGGTGCCGCGGCCTCGCCCACGTCCATCGCCACGGCGAAGCCCTTCCCGCCCGGGCCGAAGACGACCTTCCCCATCCAGGCCAGGGGGTCCGTCTGCACCGACCTGAGCAGGACGACGCGGGACGCCATCGTCCGCGCGTCGAGCAGCAGCGCTCGGTGCTCGACCCGGTAGTCAGCGCCCCTCAGGGTTGCCGAGAAGACGACGTCGAGGAGCACGCGGCTGCCGTCCGGTGACCACACCGCCGAGACACTGGGGGACCCGCTGTCGAAGCTGTGGGCAATCCATCGCACCGCGGTCTCGTCGAGGACTCGGTCGGCAGCGACGATCCCCACCTTTCCGACGTTCCAGGCCGTCACGACCACGAACCGGCCGTCAGGGGACGGGACCGCGGTGCGCCACGGCGTCGCGACGTACCGGCCGGAACGCCGGTCGTACACCCGGTAGTCGCCCAGGTTGGACCTCTCCACGATCCGGGGATGGGCGTAGGCGTACCCGGCGACGACCGAGCGCCCGGTGGGGGCGGCGGGCTCGACCGGGCCGGGGCGGAGGGCGATGACCGGTACGGCGATCGCGGCCGCGGCGACGGCCGCGACGCCGGCGACGAGGGCGGTGGCGCGGCGGCGGCGCCGGCGGCGGGCGCCGGTCAGCGCGGCTGCGGGGGCGAACTCCGGCGCGGGGACGTCGGCGACCTCGCGCAGGACTTCCCGCAGGCGGCGGTCCAGGTCGGTGCTCATCGGGACGCCTCCTCGTGGACGAGCTCGGGGCACAGGACGCGGAGGCGGGCGAGCGCCCGGGAGGCCGTGCTGCGGACGGTCCCGACCGACAGGTCGAGCAACCGTGCGGTCTCGGCCTCGGGCAGGTCCTCGAAGTAGCGCAGCACGAGCACGGTCCGCTGCCGGCGGGTCAGTCGCCCGAGCGCGGCCACGAGCGACACGCGCAGGTCGGCGCCGGCGGCGTGGTCATCCCGCCCGGTCTCCGGCACCTGGTCGACCGGCGTCTCGCGGCGGAAGGACCGCAGTCGCCACCGGTCGACCTGCAGGTGGTAGAGCACGCGCCGGGCGTACGCCTCCGGCGAGCTGGCCGATCTTCCGCCACCGCTGCGCGACCCGCTCCAGGGTGGCCTGGACCAGGTCCTCGGCCTCGTGGCGGTCGCCCGTCAGCAGGTACGCGGTGCGGAACAGCGCAGCGGACCGGGCGGTCACGAACCGCCCGAACTCGGCCTCGGCCTCGGCGTCCATCCCCACCTCCTCGTCCCCCGGGAAGACGGGAAGGGCGGGTCGCCACGATGCGACCCGCCCCGGAGATCGCGCCGCTCTCCGGGCCCGAGCTAGGCCAGCCGCTCGACCACGTGGTCGACGCAGGCGGTCAGCGCCTCCACGTCGGCCGGCTCCACGGCCGGGAACATGCCGATCCGCAGCTGGTTGCGGCCGAGCTTCCGGTACGGCTCGGTGTCCACGATGCCGTTGGCCCGCAGCACCTTGGCCACCGCCGCGGCGTCCACCGTGTCGGCGAAGTCGATCGTGCCGACCACCAGCGAGCGCAGCGCCGGGTCGGCCACGAACGGCGTCGCGTACGGCGACTTCTCCGCCCAGGTGTAGAGCCGGGACGACGAGTCGGAGGTGCGGGACACCGCCCACTCCAGCCCGCCGTTGCCGAGGATCCACTCGACCTGGTCGGCGAGCAGCCACAGCGTCGCGATCGCCGGCGTGTTGTACGTCTGGTCCTTGCCGGAGTTGTCCACCGCGGTGGCCAGGTCCAGCGACGGCGGGATCCACCGGCCGGACGCGGCGATCGCGGCCACCCGCTCCAGCGCGGCGGGGGAGAAGAGCCCGATCCACAGCCCGCCGTCGGAGCCGAAGTTCTTCTGCGGGGCGAAGTAGTAGACGTCGGTCTCGGTCACCTCGACCGGCAGCCCGCCGGCGCCCGAGGTGGCGTCGACGAGCACCAGCGCGCCGTCGTCGGCGCCGGCCGGCCGGCGCACCGGTGCCATCACCCCGGTGGAGGTCTCGTTGTGCGGCCACGCGTACGCATCCACACCGGACTCCGGCCGCACCGCCGGCGCGCTGCCCGGGTCGGCCGGCACCACCACCGGCGCGCCCAGGAACGGCGCCCCCGCGGTCACGTCCGCGAACTTCGAGGAGAACTCGCCGAAGACGAGGTGCTCGGACCGCTCCCGGACCAGCCCGTACGCCGCCGCGTCCCAGAAGGCGGTGGCGCCGCCGTTGCCGAGCACCACCTCGTACCCCTCCGGCAGGCCGAAGAGCGCGGACAGCCCCTCCCGGACCCGCCGGACCAGGCCGCGCACCGGCGCCTGCCGGTGCGAGGTGCCCATCAGCTCGGCGCCGGCCCCGGCCAGCCCGGCCAGCGCCTCCGGCCGCACCTTGGACGGGCCGCAGCCGAAGCGGCCGTCGCGGGGCCTGAGCTCCTCGGGCAGGACGATCGAAGCGTTGGTCACCGCTCCAGTGTGGCAACCGGTCCCGGCCGGCCCGGTCCCACCCCTAGACCGCGGTGTCGATCCCGCCCTTGAACTGCGACGGCATCTCGGCGTAGCCGTCGACCTCCTCGGGCGAGCGGGACCCCGGGCCGACGTACCGGGCGGACGGCCGGATCAGCTTGTTCAGCCGCTTCTGCTCCATGATGTGCGCGCTCCACCCGGCCGTCCGGGCGCAGGTGAACATCGACGTGAACATGTGCGGCGGCACCTCGGCGAAGTCCAGCACCACCGCGGACCAGAACTCCACGTTCGTCCGGAGTGGACGGTCCGGGTAGCGGGCGGTGAGCTCCTCGATGGCCGCCTTCTCCAGCGCCTCGGCCACCTCGACCCGGCGGGAGCCGAGCTCCTGCGCGGTCCGCCGCAGGGTGCGCGCCCGCGGATCCTCGGCCCGGTAGACCCGGTGGCCGAAGCCCATCAGCCGCTCCTTGCGGTCGAGCAGACCCTTGACGTAGCCGACCGGGTCGCCGGACCGCTCGACGTCGTCGAGCATCTTCAGCACCCGGGACGGGGCGCCGCCGTGCAGCGGCCCGGACAGCGCGCCGATCGCGGCCGAGATCGCGGCCGCGCCGTCCGCGCCGGTGGACGCGACGATCCGGGCGGTGAAGGTGGAGGCGTTGAGCCCGTGCTCGGCCGCCGACACGAAGTAGGCGTCCACCGCCTTGACGTGCGTCCGGGTCCGGCTCGCCGCGCCAGCGGATCATGAACCGCTCGACGATGGTCTTGGCGGTGTCGATCTGCTTCTGCGGCACCGCCGGCAGGCCGAGGCCGCGGGCGGACTGCGCGACGAACGACATCGCCGTCACCGAGATGCGGGCCAGGTCGTCCCGGGCCTGCGCGTCGTCGATGTCGGTGAACTGCTCCAGCCCCCAGTACGGCGCCATCATCGCGATCGCGCTCTGCACGTCGACCCGGATGTCGCCGGAGTGCACGGGGATCGGGAACGGCTCGGCCGGCGGCAGGCCCGGGTTGAACTTGCCGTCGACCAGCAGGCCCCACACGTTGCCGAAGGCGATCCTGCCGACGAGGTCCTCGATATCGACGCCGCGGTAGCGCAGCGCGCTGCCTTCCTTGTCCGGCTCGGCGATCTCGGTCTCGAAGGCGACGACGCCCTCCAGGCCCGGCTTGAAGTCCTCCGGCATGGGGTGTCTCCCAGCGTGTCGGGGTGATCAGGTCGTGTTGCCGTCATCTTGCCCACCCCGTGGTGTGCTGCGCGACACCGGTGGGCGACTCGTCGTGTCGCGAGGGCAGGATGGTCGGGTGCCCGATCCCGTCCCCGTGTCCGGCCTGCGCCGGTCGTACGCCCGGGGTCGGCTGGAGGAGGCCGATCTCGCCGCCGACTGGGTGACGCAGTTCACCCGGTGGTTCGGCGAGGCCGTGGCGTCCGGCCAGCTGACCGAGCCCAACGCGATGGTCGTCGCGACCGCCACCCCGGACGGGCGGCCGAGCCTGCGCACCGTGCTGCTGCGCGGGGTGGACGAGCGGGGCTTCGTCTTCTACACCAACTACGAGTCCCGCAAGGGCCGCGAGCTGACCGTCAACCCGACGGTCGCGCTGCTCTTCTCCTGGGTGCCGCTGGAGCGGCAGGTGGTGGTGACCGGCACCGTGGCCCGGGTGCCGCGGGCGGAGACCGAGGCCTACTTCGCCACCCGGCCGCGGGAGAGCCGGCTCGCGGCCTGGGCCAGCCCGCAGTCCGCGGTCATCCCGTCCCGCGCGGTGCTCGACGACGCGCTCGGCGAGCTGCACGCCCGCTGGCCGGACGGCACCGAGATCCCGCCGCCGGGGCACTGGGGCGGGCTGCGGGTGACACCGGACACAGTGGAGTTCTGGCAGGGCCGGCCGGCCCGGCTGCACGACCGGCTCCGCTATCGCCGGGACGGCGACGGCTGGGTCGTCGAGCGGCTCGCCCCGTGAGGGGGCGGCTACGCCGCATCGCCATCGACACCACCCCGCTGCGCCACCCGGCGTACCGGCGGCTGTTCGTCGGGCAGGGCGTGTCCTTCGTCGGGTTCCAGGTCACCGCGGTGGCGGTGCCGGTGCAGGTGTACGACATCAGCCGGTCGTCGTTCTGGGTCGGCGTGCTCGGCATCGTCGGGCTGGTCCCGCTGGTCGTCTTCGGGCTGTGGGGCGGCGCGGTCGCGGACGCGGTGGACCGGCGCAAGCTGCTGCTCGTCTCGTCCTGGCTGACCTGGGTGGTCACGCTGGCGCTGTTCGCCCAGGCGCTGGCCGGGCTGGACAGCCTGGCCCTGCTGCTGGTGCTGGTCGCCGTGCAGTCGGCCGCGTTCGCGGTCAGCTCGCCGACCCGCAACGCGATCATCCCGCGGCTGCTCGACCGCTCGCTGGTGCCGGCGGCCAACACGCTGAACTTCACCATGACCAACGTCGGCACGGTGGCCGGCCCGCTGCTGGCCGGCGTGGTCATCGCCCGGGGCGGCGGCTTCCCGGTCGCCTACGGGATCGACGCGGTGCTGTTCACCGTCGCGCTGCAGGCGGCGTACCGGCTGCCGCCGCTGCCGCCGGTGGCCGAGGCGGACCAGCTGTCCCGGCCGGGCCTGCGCTCGGTGGTGGAGGGGCTGCGCTTCATCGCCGCCCAGCCGGTGCTGCTGATGTCGTTCGTGGTGGACATCATCGCGATGGTCTTCGCGATGCCGCGGGCGCTGTTCCCGGAGGTGGCGGAGACCAAGTTCGGCGGGGAGCAGGCGGTCGGCTGGCTGTTCGCCGCGATCGCGATCGGCGCGGTCGTCGGCGGGCTGTCGTCGGGCTGGATCGGCCGGGTGCGCCGGCAGGGCGTCGCGCTGACCCTCGCGATCGTCGCCTGGGGCGCCGCGGTGGCGCTGTCCGGGCTGGCTCAGACGCTCTGGCTCACCGTCGTGCTGCTCGCCGTCGCCGGCGCCGCCGACCTGGTCTCCGCCGTCTTCCGGCAGACGATCCTGCAGGTGTACGCGCCGGACGAGATGCGCGGCCGGCTGCAGGGCGTCTTCATCGTGGTGGTGGCCGGCGGGCCGCGACTGGGCGACCTGCGCGCCGGTGCCACCGCCGCGGTCGCCGGGGCCACCTTCTCCTGGGTCGCGGGCGGGATCGCCTGCGTCGTCGCGGTGGTGCTGGCCGCGCTCGCCGTCCCGGCCTTCCTCCGGTACGACGCCGGCCGGCCGGCGGGCAAGGCCGGCTGAGCCGGCTGAGCCGGCGCTACGTGGCCAGCGCCGCGGCGCCGACCTTGAGGTCGGCCACCAGCGCCTCGTACGCGGCGTCCCGCGCGTCGCCCGGCACCCGCAGCACCGCGGACGGGTGCGCGGTGGCCATGATCCAGGCCGAGTGCACCGCCGCGTCCTCGGTCTCGAAGAGCGAGCCGTCCCCGCCGAGCGTCGCCGGCGGCTCGTACGGCATCAGCTGGCCGCGCTGCTTGGTGATCCGGAACGCGTTGCCGAGCATCGCCTTGGCCGCGGTGGCGCCGAGGCAGACCACCAGCTCGGGGTCGACCAGCGCCAGCTCGGCCTGCAGCCAGGGGTGGCAGGCGGCGACGTGCTCCGGGCCGGGCGTCTGGTGCAACCGGCGCTTGCCGGTCTGGGTGAAGCGGAAGTGCTTCACCGCGTTGGTCACGTACGTCTGGCTGCGGTCGATGCCGGCGTCGACGAGCGCCTTGTCCAGCAGCTTGCCGGCCGGGCCGACGAACGGCTCGCCCTTGCGGTCCTCGACGTCACCGGGCTGCTCGCCGACGAAGACCACCCGGGCGTCGGCCGGGCCGAGACCGAAGACGGTCTGGGTGGCCGGCTCCCACAGCGGGCAGGCGCGGCAGCCGCGGGCGGCCTCGCGCACACCGTCGAGGCCGACGCCGGTCGGCGGGGCGGCGAGGCTGAACTCCTGGGTCGCCATGACGGAGAAGTGTCTCTCCACCGCGGCGCCGGTCAAACGTCAGGGACCGACGCCTCAGGGACCGCCCGTCGGGAGGGACCAGGGCGCCGCCGCCGAGCCGTCGGCGTAGACCCAGGGCTGCCGGCCGATGGCCCACGGCCCGGGCCGCGGCACCACGAGCTTGCCGTTCGCGGGGTCGACGTACGGCCACGGCTCACCCGCCGGATAGGGCCCCATCGCCGGCACCGGCTCCTGCCCGGACGGCGCGGTCCCGACCTGGCCGGGGACCGTGGAGATCTGGTTCGGCATCGGCGGGTGCCCGTTGGTGCCGGCGGGCTGGCCGGCCGGCGGCTGGCTGCCCGCCGGCTGGCCGGCAGGCACGTCGGCCTTGGTGGCCGCCGTCTCCAGCGCGGTCTTGCAGGTCCGCGCGCTGGCGTCCCGGGACGACACCGCCGCGCTGATGCCGTTCTTCCCGTTGGTCATCTTCGTCTGGGCCTCGGTGTTGTCACACGAGGTGGTCCGGTAGAGCTGCCAGCCCGCCTTGCCGGTGGTGATCGCGGTGCCGCAGTCCTCCTGGTAGACCGCGAGGTGCCGCTGCCAGGTGCCGAGCGCGGCGGCGGTGTCCTTGTGCATGGTGCCGAGACCGCGCACGGCCGGCACCACCTGGTCCCGCAGGGTGGTGAACGCGGTGGCGGCGTCCCCGGTCCAGAAGCCGGACACGTCCATCCCGGCCAGGCTGTCCGCGACCGAGCTGAGGTCGGTGCCGGCCGTGTCGTGCGCCTTGCCGAGCGTGTCGATCGTGCCCGGGTTGCCCCAGACGTAGTGGTCGACCTGCGCGTTCTCCCACTGCTGCAGCTCCGGCAGCGCGTAGCACCGGTCCCGGCCGCTCATCGCCGCGCCTCCCTGCTCGGTGTCCCCGTCACAGCTCGTCGTCCTCGTCGGTCTGCGCCTCTTGCTCCGCGCGCGCCTTCTTCCGGTGCACCGCCCAGGCCGCCGCGCCGGCCGCGCCGAGCACGCCGACCGGGGCGACCGCCGCGGCCACCGGCAGCCCGTTGCGGTCCGCGGCCGGGGCGGTGCCGCCGCCGGTCGCGTCGCCGCCCAGGCCGACCGAGCCGGAGCCGGCCCCGACCGAGCCGCCGCCGGACCCGACCGAGCCGCCGCCGGTCAGCGACGCCGGGTCGGCCGGGGGTGGCTCCGGGACCGGGCCGCCGGCGGTGCCGGCCCCGCTGCCGGAGCCACCCCCGCCGGCGGACCCGCTCCCGCCCCCGATGGGTCCGCCAGCGGCGGAGTCAGGGCCGTTGGCGGCGGAGTCAGGGCCGCCGACGGCGTCGCTGCCGAGCAGGCCGGTCGGCGTGCTCGGGGCGGAATCGGTGGGCGCGTACGGCATCGTGGAGCCGCCGGAGCCCGTCTCGACGGGATCGCCGATGCCGTCGCTGTCCGCGTCCGGGCCGTACGGCACGCCGGCGGCGGTCGACGGGCCGGCGCCGTTGCTCCCGCCGCCGGTGGTGACCGGATCGCCGACCTGCGCGTCCGGGTTGCCGTCCTTCTCCACCGAGTCCGGGATGCCGTCGTCGTCGGAGTCGGTGTCGCGGTAGTCCGGGGTGCCGTCGCCGTCGGTGTCCACCGGCCCGCCCGGGCCGGTCGGGTCGCCCGGGCTCGTCGGGTCGCCGGGAGTGGTCGGGTCGCCGGGCGTGGTCGGGTCGCCCGGGTCGTCGCCGCTCGTCGGCTCGCCCGGCCGCCCGCCGCCCGACCCGCCGCCCGGCATGGACCCGCCCGGCGTCATCCCGCCCTCGGTCGAGTCGGGGATGCCGTCGTTGTCGGAGTCGGTGTCCTGGTAGTCGGGCGTGCCGTCGCCGTCGGTGTCCACCGGCTGACCCGGGGTCGTGGGGTCGCCGGGGTCGGTGGGATCACCCGGGTCGGTCGGGTCGCCGGGGTTGCTCGGGTCACCCGGCTCCCACGTCGGGTCGCCCGGCGACGTGCCCCCACCGGGCGAGGTGCCTCCACCGGGCGAGGTCCCGCCGCCGGGCGAGGTGCCTCCACCCGGCGAGGTCCCGCCCCCGGGCGAGGTCCCGCCGCCCGGCGACGTGCCTCCGCCCGGCGAGGTCCCTCCGCCGGGGGAGTCGCCGGTCGGCTGGTCCGAGGCGTCCTGCCGGGCCTGCTCCTCGGTCCACCCGTACTCCCGGGCGGCCGCGAACACCCCCTGGCAGAGCTGGTCGAGCTGCCCGCCGACCTGCGGCCGCTTCTGCGTCCACTTGGTCCGGACGGTCTCGACGCCGCCCTCCACGTCCCCGCTGCCGAAGTCCTCGCCGGTCGCCTGGGCGCTGACGGTGATCGCGTCGTACTGTCCCTTGAGCCGGTAGAGGGCTGTGGCCAGCGCCTTGAGCTGGCCGGGATCGGTGACGAACCCGTTTCCCATGTCCCTGCGTCCCTCCACCCGGCGCCCGGTCGGGCCGGAGCATACGCCCGGGATCGGCGGTATGTCCAAAGTACCCGATTCTTCGGTTCCCTCCCTCCCGCGTCGTCCGTCGCACGGCGGAGGCGGCCGACCCGGCCCCCGCCTAGGGTCGTCACCGGGAGGGATCTCGATGTTGGAATTCGACCGTCTGACCAAGCGGTACGGCAGCAAGGTGGCGCTGCAGGACCTGACCTTCGCCGTCCGTCCGGGCGAGGTGTATGGCTTCGTCGGGGCGAACGGCGCGGGCAAGACCACCGCGATGCGGATCGCGCTCGGCGTGCTGGCCGCGGACGCCGGCGAGGTCCGCTGGCAGGGCCGGCCGGTGACGTTCGAGACCCGGCGCCGGTTCGGCTACATGCCGGAGGAGCGCGGGCTCTACCCGAAGATGCGGGTGGTCGAGCAGCTGGTCTACTTCGCCCGGCTGCACGGGCTGGACGCCGCGGCCGCGGCGGCCGCCGCCGACCGGCTGACCGAGCGGCTCGGCGTGGCCGAGCGCCGCAACGACGCGGTCGAGAAGCTCAGCCTGGGCAACCAGCAGCGGGTCCAGCTGGCCGCCGCGCTGGTGCACGACCCGGAGGTGCTGGTCCTGGACGAGCCGTTCTCCGGGCTCGACCCGGTCGGCGTGGACGCGCTCGCCGGGGTGCTGCTGGACAAGGCCCGCCAGGGCGTCCCGGTGGTCTTCTCCTCCCACCAGCTGGAGCTGGTGGAGCGGCTGTGCGACTCGGTCGGCATCGTCAACGCCGGCCGGATGGTCGCCGCCGGCACGGTCCGGGAGCTGCGCGACCGGGGCGACCGCCGGCAGCTGCTGGTGGTGGTGCCGGACGCCCCGGCCGGGTGGGCCGGCGGGCTGCCGGGCGTCCGGGTGGTGTCCGAGCGGCGGGGCGAGCTGGTCCTCGAGCTCGACCCGGGCGTGGACGACCAGCAGGTGCTGGCCGCCGCCACCCGGGCCGGCCGGGTGGAGCACTTCAGCCGGCGGGAGCCGACGCTGACCGAGCTGTTCCGGGAGGCGGTGGCGGCGCCGACCGACCGACCGGACCGCGAGCACGAGGAGGTGCGGGTATGACCGCCCCGGACACCGGGTCGCCGCGCGGCCTCGTCGGCCTGGTCGCGCGCCGGGAGATCACCACCCGGGTGCGCGAGCGCAGCTTCCTCATCTCCACCGTGGTGACGCTGCTGATCATCGCCGCGGTGATCGTGATCCCGACGCTGCTCGACCGCGGCGGCGACAAGGTCACCGTCGGCCTGGTCGGCGCGCCGGCCGCCGTCGAGCCCGCGCTGCAGCAGGCCGCCGCGGTTTCCGGAGTCGAGCTCACAGTCCAGCCGTACGACAGTGAGGCCGCCGCCCGGACGGCCGTGCAGGACGGGGACGCCGACGCGGTCTTCCTCGGCGGGGACCGGGTGCTGGTCGAGGAGGACCTGGACGGGGACGCCGAGCAGGTCGTCCAGTCGGCGTACCGGCAGGCCGCCGCGGCCCAGCGGCTGGCCGCCGCCGGCATCGACCCGGCCGCGGCGGGCCGGGCGCTGGACGTGCCGCCGCTCGCGGTGACCGCCCTCGACCCGCCGGACCCGGACGCGGACGCGCGCCGCGGCGCCGCGTACTTCGGCGTGCTGCTGCTCTACTTCCAGCTCTTCGGGTACGGCCTGTGGGTCGCCCTCGGCGTGGTCGAGGAGAAGTCCAGCCGGGTGGTCGAGCTGCTGCTGGCCACGCTGCGGCCGTGGCAGCTGCTCGCCGGCAAGATCATCGGCATCGGCCTGCTCGGGCTGGGCCAGCTGGTGCTGACCGGCGCGGTCGGCATCGTCACGGCGATCGCCACCGGCGCGGTGGACGTCCCGTCCGGGGTCCTCGGCGTCGCCGGCCAGGTGCTGGTCTGGTTCCTGCTCGGCTTCGCCTTCTACGCCTGCCTGTTCGCCGCGCTGGCGTCGCTGGTGTCCCGGCAGGAGGAGATCCAGAACGTCACCACCCCGCTGTCGGTGCTGCTGCTGGGCAGCTTCTTCCTCGCCATCGCGGCGCTGAGCTCGCCGGACACCACGCTGGTCCGGGTCACCTCGATCGTGCCGCCGTTCTCCACCATGGTGATGCCGATCCGGTGGGCCGCCGGCGAGGCGCCGCTGTGGGAGCTGGCGCTGGCCATCGTGCTGATGGTGGCCGTGGTGGTGGCGCTGGTCCGGCTGGCCGGCTGGATCTACGCCGGCGCGGTGCTGCGCAGCGGACCGCGGGTGAAGCTGACCGAGGCGCTGACGGCCGGCCGGCACGGCGACCGCACCCCGGTCGGCTGAGCGGAGAGAGCCTCAGGCGTCGCGGCGGGCCAGCACCGCCGCGGCGCCGCCGAGGAAGACGGCCAGCCACAGCGCCAGCGTCAGCGCCGCCACCCAGGGCTCGAGGGTGAGCTCCGGGCTGGTCCGCGGCAGGAAGAGGCTGTCGCTGGCCGCGGTCGGCAGGTAGCGCTGGCCCTGCTCCTCCCACCACCGCGGCAGCAGCGGGCCGAAGAACGCCGGCCCCAGCACCAGCCCGAGCACCGCGGCCACCGAGCCGGCCGCGCTGCGCAGCACGAAGGCCAGGCAGACCGCGATCACCGGCAGCACCGGCGCGCTGGCCACCGAGCCGAGCACCAGCAGCGCCGCGTCCGAGCCGTCCACCGGCGGCGCGTCCAGCCCGCTGTAGAGGGCCAGCCCGACCGCCTGCATCACGGCGATGGCGACCACGGCGGTGCCGACCGCGAGCGCGACGACCACGAGCACCTTGGCCAGCAGCACCCGCTCCCGCCGCGGGGTCGCGGTCAGCGTCAGCGCGATCATCCGGGAGGAGTACTCCGAGGACACCACGGTCACCCCCAGCACGGTGACCAGGATCGCCACCAGCAGCATGCCGATCAGCGACGCGTCCACCGGGTCGAAGGTGGCCCGCTCCTCGGCCGGCCAGTCGTCCCAGGTGGCCAGCACCACCCAGGCCAGCAGGCCGGTCACCACCGCGCCGAGCAGCACCGCGCAGGCCAGCGTGACCCGGACCGAGCGCTGCGAGGTGATCTTGGCCCACTCGGCCCCGACCGTCGCGCCGAAGCCGACCCGCTCCGCCGTACCCGTCGCCGTGCTCATGCCGGGGCCTCCTCGCGCACCATCTCGAAGCCCTGGTCGCCGACCAGGTCCAGGAACGCCGTCTCCAAAGTGGACCGTCGCGGGGTCAGCTCGTGCAGCGGGATGCCGGCCGCCGCGGCGGTGTCGCCGACCGCCGCGGCGGTCAGCCCGCGCACGTCGAGGACCCCGCCGGCGCCGGCGGTCACCGCGGCGCCGGCGGTCACCGCGGCTCCGGCCCGGGCCAGCACCCCGGCCAGCTCCGCCGCCCGCGGCGACACCACCCGGACCGAGCCGCCGCCGGCCCGCCGGGTCAGCTCGCGGCCACCGGGAAGATCCCGTACGGCGCGGCGAGCTGGACCAGCAGGCTGCCGACCAGCGCGACGCCGAGCACCGGGACCGGGTGCGTCCGCCGCCACAGCAGCGCCGCCGCCGCGACCGGCGCGACCAGCAGCGCGACCAGCCCGAGCCAGGTCAGCCGGGCGCCCGGCTCGTCCAGCACGATGACGGACGTGTAGGCCCAGACCAGCACCGAGGTCCCGATGTCGACGCCCCACCGGAGCGGACTGCGGGTCCCGCGCACCCGCCCAGTATCAGCCAGCCCGGACCCGCTCGTAGCGGGCGAGGGCCTCCTTGCGCTCGGCGGCGTGGTCGACGATGCGGTCCGGGTAGCCGGCCGGCGGCCCGCCGGGCAGCTCCCACGGCTCGTGCACCGCACCGCCGGGCACCGACCGCAGCTCGGGGACGTACCGGCGGACGTAGTCCCCGTCCGGGTCGAACTTCTTGCCCTGGGTCACCGGGTTGAAGACCCGGTGGAACGGCGCCGCGTCGGTGCCGCAGCCGGCCACCCACTGCCAGCCGTGGTTGTTCGAGGCGAGGTCGCCGTCCACCAGCCGGTGCAGGAACTCCCGCGCCCCCCGGCCCCAGTCCACGTGCAGGTCCTTGACCAGGAAGGAGGCGACGATCATCCGGACCCGGTTGTGCACCCACGCCTCGGCCCGCAGCTGCCGCATGCCGGCGTCCACGATCGGGTAGCCGGTGCGACCCTCCGCCCAGGCCCGGAACCGGTCCGCGTCGGTGTCGACCTCCAGCGTGCGGAACCGCGGGTTGAGGCAGCCGCGCGCCGACCCGGGCTCGTGCCAGAGCACGTCCGCGTAGAACTCCCGCCAGGCCAGCTCCTTGCGGAAGGTCTCCGCGCCGCGCCCGTCGCCGAGGTCGGCCAGCAGCGTCCGCGGGTGCACGGTGCCGTACTTCAGGTGCACCGACAGCCGGCTGGTGCCGGGCCGGTCCGGGCGGTCGCGGGCGTCGGCATACCCACGCAGCGCCGAGTCGCGGAACTCGGCCCACCGCTCCAGCGCCGCGGCCTCGCCGGCGTCCGGCAGCCGCAGCGCCGCCGGCAGGTCCGGGTCCTTCGGCACGCCGGTGCCGGGCACCCCGGTCAGCCAGGTCACCGCCGCCCCGGCCGAGCCGGCCGGCGCCCGCCAGCCGTGCTGCCGCCAGGACCGGTAGAACGGCGTGTACACCCGGAACGGGGTGCCGTCGCCCTTGCGCACCCGGCCCGGCGCGACCGCGTACGGCGAGCCGGTCCGGACCAGCTCGACCCCGTCGGGCAGCGCGCCGGCCACCCGCTCGTCCCGCCCCCGCCCGTACGGGCCGAAGTCGGCGGCGACGTGCACCGAGCCGGCCTCGACCTCCCGGGCCAGCCGGGGGACGACGTTCTCCGGCTGGCCCCGGAGCACCACGAGCCGGCCGTCCAACGCGTCGTCCAGCTCCCGCAGGCAGCGGTAGAGGAACGCGAGCCGGGGCACGCCGCTCGGCCGGCGCAGCGCGTCGTCCAGCACGAAGACCGGCAGCACGGCGCCGTCCGGACCGGCCGCGTCCCGGGCCGCCAGCAGCGCCGGATTGTCCCCGAGCCGCAGGTCGCGCCGGAACCACAGCACGCTCGTCGACACCGCCGCACCCTACGGCCGGCACCGGCGACCCGCAGGTCGGGCGCGCTACACCCCGATCGAGCGCCACGGCCCCCAGATCGCGAAGGTCATGCCCCGGCTGGCCTGGATGTTGACGAAGAGGGTGTGCCCGTCCGGGCTGAAGGTGGACCCGGCGAACTCGTCGTTCGACCGGTCCACGCCGGTGCTGCTGACCAGCCGGTTGAGCGCGATGTCGAACAGCTGCCCGCCCCGGGTCAGCCCGCGCAGGTAGTTGTCCTCGACGTTGTCCTCGCAGACCACGAGCGTGCCCCGTGGACTGGTGGTGACGTTGTCCGGGAAGTCGAGCACGTCCGGTCCGGGCGACTGGTAGAGCAGCTGCAGGATGCCGGCCCGGAGGTGGTATCCCCAGATCTGCCCGTGCCCGTTGCCGTACCCGTCGGCGATCGGCCCCAGGCTCTCCTCGGCCGGCCCGCCGCCCTGGGTGGAGGTGAAGTAGATGACGCCGTTGTCGTAGGTCGCGCCCTCCAGCCGGGAGAAGTAGGCCGCACCCCGCGCCCGCCCCTGGTCGCCCACGTACCGGATGGCCTCGTTGTTGGTCGTCGGCGCGGTCTGCCCCGGCGTGTACGGGAAGCGCGGCGCCGGGTCGTCGATGTCCACCCACTCGGCCCGGTACGTCGCCCGGCGCGGCTGGTCGACGGCGAGGTCGAGGTTGGGCCGGCCCTTCACGGCGAGCATCTGCAGCCGGCCGCCGTCGCCGAGCCGGCCGGTCCGCATCGGGTTGCGCCGCGGCCGGTAGCGGTAGAAGCCGGACGGGAAGCCGAAGTTGTCCTCGGTGAGGTAGAGCGTGCCGGAGCGCGGGTCGAGCGCGACCGCCTCGTGCGCGAAGCGCCCCGCGGCGGTGATCGGCTCGCGGTCGGACCGTCCTCCGCTGGGCACCTCGAAGACGTAGCCGTGCGGCTGGGTCAGCGTGACGTTGGGCGCGCCGGTGAAGTCGGGGCCGACGTCCGGGCCGTTGACCGTCTCCTCGCAGGTGACCCAGCTGCCCCACGGCATCGGGCCGCCGGAGCAGTTCATCTGGGTGCCGTTGAGGCTGGTGTAGCTGCGCAGCACCTCGCCGGTGCGGGTCACCTGGACGGTGGTGGTCCCGCCCTGCGCCATCGGGTCGTACGCCGCCGCGGCGTCACCGAAGGCCGGCCCGGGGTTGTTGACCTCGTGGTTGCGGACCAGGACGACGGTGCCGTCGCGGCGGCCGAAGGCGGCCATCCCGTCGTGCCGCCCGGGCAGCGCGGTGCCGTCGTCGAGCACCACCGGGAACTCGGTGTCGTGGAAGGAGCGGTACTGGAAGCCGGCCGGCAGCCAGAGCCGCACCGTCCCGTCCCGCCGGTCCGGCACCGGCCGCAGCTCGCGGCGGCGGGGTCCGGGCTCGGCGGCCGCCTCCCGGGCCACGAAGCCCTGGAAGGGCCCGCCGATGACTGCGCCGCCCGCGGCCACCGCCGCTCCGCGCAGGAAGGTTCGTCGATCCAGACCGGCCATGGGGCACCTCCGGTGTCGGACAGGCGTGCAGCGTATCCGGGCGGACAAGATCAACGGCGCCGTCAGCGGAACCGTGGCCCCGCCCCGGACGTCAAAGGCGCATGCGCCGAGCGATGCTGAGCCTGCCCGCCGTCGCGGCCGTGCTGCTGCTGTCCGGCTGCGGGGACCCGACCGGCACCGAGCCGGGCGGCGGCGGTGGCCCCACCTCGACCGTCCCGTCCACCTCGACCCGCCCGACGACGCCGCCCGGTCCGGGCACCGCCCCGCCCGGGGCGACCAAGCCGGGCGGCACCGCCCGCCCGGTCACCGTCGACGGTGTGGTCGAGAGCGGGGTCGAGCCGGGTTGCAAGGTGCTGACCGCCGGCGGCACGACGTACCAGGTCATCGGAGCCGAGGTGCCGGTCGGCGTGCCGGTGCGGATCACCGGTGTGCTGCAGCCCGGGGTTTTGACGACCTGCCAGCAGGGGACGCCGATCCGGGTGACGAAGGTGCAGCGCCGCTGACCGCGGTGTCTCGATAGGGTGCTGGCGGCGGCGCCGACGAGGGGAAGCAGCAGCAGATGAGCGTGGACCCGGGCAGCATGGAGACCGGCAGCGACCCGCAGGACGCGACGATGGACTTCGACGAGGAGTCCACGCTGGACGACAACGAGGTGCTCGACCCGGTCGACGACGACGGCGGCACCGTCAACGACCCGACCGCGTCGGTGTACGACACCAGCTGGGTGCCGGACGACCGGCCGTCGCACCGCACCGACTTCGGCAACACGCTGTCCGAGATGCGCGAGGGCGAGTCGCTGGACCGGCGCCTCGGTGAGGACGAGCCGGACGTGCTCGAGCGCGAGCTGGGCGACCCGGTCGACCAGGTCCTGGGCCGCCCCGTCGGCGAGGACGACCCCAACTGGGAGGAGAGCGACGAGGCGCGCACGGCGACCGCCTCGGAGCTCGAGGACCCGGAGGTCGAGCGGCTGGTCACCGAGGCCGGCGGGGACACCGACGTGCCGGCGGCGGAGTACGCGGAGCAGGACCCGCGCGCCGGCCGGCTGGTCGAGCCGGACGAGGGGCTGGAGTCGGACACCGAGAAGGACATGATCGCGTACGACGCGGGCATCTCCGGAGCCGGCGCGTCCGCCGAGGAGGCGGCCGTGCACGTGGTGGACGACCCGCCCGGCGCCACCCCCTAGCGGCGCCCGGCGGCTCAGCCCCGGGTGCGGGGCCGGGGCGGCTCAGCCCCGGGTGCCGGGGCCGGGCCGGGTGACCTCCAGCGAGACGTGCAGCTGGTAGCGGTCGGCCCGGTAGGTCGACACCACGAACTCCACCGGCCGGTCCCCGGCGAACGACCGGCGCTGCAGCAGCAGGACCGCGGCTGATCCCCCGGAGCCGGTGGGCAGGTGGAGCAGCGCGGCGTCGGTCGGGTCGGCGATGCCGGCCTCGATGGTCTGCTCGCCGCGGTCCAGCAGCACCCCGTACGTCGAGGCGAGCACGTCGTAGAGCGACCGGCCGGCCAGCGGCTCGTCGCCCAGCCCGGGCGCCACCGCCTCCGGGACGTGCGAGCGCTCCACCGCCATCGGGATGCCGTCCGCGGTGCGCAGCCGCTCGATCACGTGCACCGGGTCGCCCGGAGCCACCTGCAGCGCCCGGGCCAGGTGGGCGCTGGCCGGGTCGGTCCGCCGGTCCAGGTCGCGGGAGCCGGGCTCCAGCCCGCGGGCGCGCATGTCCTCGGTGAACGAGGTGAGCCGCAGCGGCATCTCGATCTTCGGCCGGGCCACGAACGTGCCCTTGCCCTGGACCCGGTAGAGCCGGCCCTCGGAGACCAGGTGGTCCACCGCCTGCCGCACGGTCATCCGGGACAGCCCGAAGCGGGCGGACAGCTCGCGCTCGGACGGGATCGACTGGTCCACGCCCAGCTCGGTCTCGACCAGGTCCAGCAGGATCTCGCGGAGCTGGGTGTACTTCGGGACGGGGCTGCGGTGGTCGATGCCGATGCCGGAGCCGCCTTCCGTCCCTGCTGAGGCTGCCGGGGGGGCCATTGCGCTCGTTTCCCTCCCGCGGCTACAGTCGGCCGCAAGTGGTATGGACCGGTCTAGTCCGGAAGTGGACCAGACCGTGGAGGACAGTGTCAATGGTCCCCGCTCGGGGGGAGGTCTCATGCGCGTGATCAGCGCGCCGCGTGTCGTCGCGGACGGCGTGCCGCTCGGCCCCGCCTGCGTGGCGGTCCGGGACGGCCTGGTCGTCGGCGTCGCCGCGGGGGAGACGTACGGCGGGGTCCGCCCGGACGTGGTGCTGCCGGCCGGGGTGCTGGCCCCCGGCCTGGTCGACATCCAGATCAACGGCTGCTTCGGCGTCGACTTCGTGGCCGCCGACCCGGCCGGCTGGGCCGCGGTGACCCGGCGGCTGCCGGAGACCGGGGTGACCGCCTTCCTGCCCACCTTCATCACCGCGCCGGTGCCGGAGCTGGCCGCCGCGCTGGAGCGGACCGCGGCGCTGCCCCCGCTGGCCGGCGCCCGGGTGCTCGGCGTGCACGTGGAGGGGCCGTTCCTGTCCCCGCGGCGGCACGGCGCGCACGACCCGGCGTTGCTGCGCGACCCGGCCCCGGAGGCGGTCGACGCGCTGCTCGCGGCGGCGCCCGGGCTGCTGCGCATCCACACGCTGGCGCCCGAGCTGCCCGGCGCCCTCGACGCGGTCCGCCGGCTGGTGGCCGCGGGCGTGCTGGTCAGCATCGGGCACAGCGACGCGACCGCGGCCCAGACCGAGGCGGCCGCGGACGCCGGCGCCCGGCTGGTCACCCACCTCTTCAACGCGATGCGCCCGCTGCACCACCGGGAGCCCGGCCTGGTCGGCCAGGCGCTGGCCGACCCGCGGCTGACCTGCGGGCTGATCGCCGACCTGCACCACGTCGCCGCGCCGGTCTGCCGGCTCGCCTTCGCCGCCGCGGCCGGGCGGGTGGTGCTGGTCACCGACGCGGTCGCGGCCGCCGGGATGCCCCCGGGGACGTACGACCTGGGCGGCCAGCAGGTCTCGGTCGACCCGCTCGGGCTGCCGCGGCGGGCCGACGGCACGCTGGCCGGGTCGGGGCTGCGGCTGGACGCCGCGGTGGCCAACGTGGTGGCCGCCGGGGTCGACCTGCGGTCCGCGGTGGACGCCGCCACCCGGCTGCCGGCCGACCTGGTCGGCCGGCCGGACCTCGGCCGGATCGCGCCCGGCGCGGTGGCCGACCTGGTCTGGCTCGGCGACGACCTGTCCACCCGGGCCACCTGGATCGACGGCGAGCTGGTGCACGGCACCCTGCCGCCGACACTGTCCGGAGTGGACGGTGCCCCGGTGGACCGCGTCCGCACCGCACCGGTGGACGGTCTCCGCGCGGCGCCGGTGGACGGGGTCCGGCCGGTGGACGGCGCCCGGGTGGTCGGGCCGTGACCAGCACCACGCCGGCGCCGCCGGGCGCCGGCAGCTGGATGGCGGCGGAGATCCGGGAGCAGCCGGCGGCGCTGGAGCGCACCGTCGGCGCGCTGCTGCCGCGGGTGCCCGAGGTGGCCGCGGTCGCCGCCGGCACCCGGCAGGTGCTCTTCGTCGCCCGCGGCTCGTCCGACGCCGCCGCGCACTACGGCCGCTATCTCTGCGAGGTCGGCGCCGGCCGGCTCGCCACCCCGGCCTCGCCGTCGGTGGCCACCCTCTACCGGCGCCGCCTGGACCTGACCGGCGTGCTCGCGGTCGCGCTGTCCCAGTCCGGCCGGACCGCGGAGATCGTGGAGACGCTGGTCTGGGCCCGGGACTGCGGCGCCCGCACCGTCGCGGTCAGCAACGACGGGGACAGCCCGCTGGCCGCGGCCGCGGAGCTGGCGCTGGTCACCGAGGCCGGCCCGGAGCGCGCCCTGCCGGCCACCAAGACGTACACGACCCAGCTGGCCGCGCTGGTGGTGCTCGCGCTCGGGCTGGGCGCCGACCCCGCGCTGGCCGCCGGGCTGCGCCGGGCCCCGGCCGCCGCGGCCGCCGCGCTGGACACCGCCGCCGCCGCCGACGCGCTGGCGGCACGCCTGTCCGACGTGGACGGACTGGTGGTGTCCGGTCGCGGATTCGCCTCCTCCACCGCCTGGGAGCTGTCCCTCAAGGTGCGGGAGACCTGCGCGATCGACGCAAGTGGACTGTCCTATGCGGACCTGCTGCACGGGCCGATCGCGGTGGTCGGGCCGCGCACCCCGGCGCTGCTGGTGGCCGCCGCGGACGGTCCGGTGCTGCCCGGCGTGCTCGCGCTGGCCGGCCGGCTGCGGGCGGCCGGCGCGCCGGTGTACGGCATCGGCGGCGGCCCGGCGCTGGCCGCCGCCTGCACCGCGGCGCTGCCCGGGCCGGACCTGCCCGAGCCGCTGGCGCCGCTGGCCCTGGTGGTGCCGGGCCAGCTGGCCGCGGAGGCGCTGTCCCGCCGGCTCGGGCTGGACCCGGACGCGCCCGGCGGGCTGGCCAAGGTGACCCAGACGGACGGGGGAGCGGCATGACCACAGTGCGCGTCGACTCGCCTACCGAGGGCCGCAACCCGGCCACCACCGGGATCGACCGGCTGCCCACCGCCGAGGTGCTGCGGCTGGTGCTGGCCGAGGACGCGACCGTGCCGGCCGCGGTGGCCGCCGCCCGGGACGAGCTGACCCGCGCGGTCGACCTGGTGGTGGCCGCGCTGCGGGCCGGCGGGCGGGTGCACGTGGCCGGCGCCGGCACCTCCGGCCGGCTGGCCGCCCTGGACGCGGACGAGCTCGGCCCGACGTACGGGCTGGAGCAGGGCCGGTGGACCGCCCACGTGGCCGCCTTCGACGGCACCGTGGACGGCGAGGACGACACCGTGGCCGGCACCGCCGTGGGCGCGCTCGCCGGCCCGGGGGACGTGCTGATCGGGGTCACGGCCAGCGGCCGCACGCCGTACGCGGTCGCCGCCCTGCGCACCGCGGCCGCCCGCGGCGCCGGCACCGTGCTGGTCAGCGGCAACCCGGCGGCCGCGGCCGGGTCCGAAGTGGACGTCCACGTCGCGGTCCGGACCGGACCCGAGGCGGTCACCGGGTCGACCCGGATGAAAGCGGGCACCGCGCAGAAACTGGTGCTGAACGCGCTGTCCACGGCCGCGATGGTCCGCAGTGGACGGACCTGGTCCAACCTGATGGTCGGCGCGGTGGCCACCAACGGAAAGCTGCGGGCCCGGGTGGTCGCGGCGGTGGCCGAGGCCACCGGCGAGGACGCGGAGACCTGCGCCGCCGCGGTCCGGGAAGCCGATGGCGACGGGCGGATCGCCCTGCTGTCGCTGCTCGCCAGCGTACCCGCGGGAACGGCCCGAAACGCGCTCGCCGTAACAAGAGGTCACCTCGGGGATGCGCTCCGCAGCCTCACTCAGCGGGCCGCTAGTCCATTCGAGTGATCTGCCGGCAGCTTCAGGTCACAGCGGGTCAGGCGCGGCTTGACTCCGTCGGTATAGCCCGTAGTCTTCCCACGGCTTACCGGCCGTCTGTCACCCACCAGGGGGTGGCACCGGGAAAGTCACCGCCTAATCGCGGCTCGGAGGTAGCCGAGGTCGCGAGCCGGGGACCCAGTCTTCCCTGGGGTGAATCGGCAGTCCGGTCAGGACCCCTCCCGACCGGCCGCCGTAGGGCGCCTTCCACGCCCGAACCCGTCAGCTAACTCGGTCGGCGGATCTGGAAGACAAGGAGTGCCGCCTCGGTGGCAGTACCGAGACCCACTTCCCCCTTGTTCCGACTCCTCTCCGTCGCCGGCGCGGTCGCCCTCGTCGTCGGTCTGTCCGCCTCCGGCGGCCAGGCCGTGCCCGGGCCGACCAACCCGCCCGCGCCGACCACGTCGGCGCAGGCCATGACGCAGCTGAAGGCGTTCAACGAGCAGTTCGAGAAGGTCACGGAGCAGTACAACGACGCTCGGATCCTGCTCGCCAAGCGCACCGCCGCGTCGAAGGTGGCGACCAGCAAGGCGAAGGCCGCCGCCCAGGCGGTCACCGCCTACCGGTCCCAGGTCAAGCGACTGGTGCGCTCGGAGTCCCGGTCGGACCCGTTCGGGACCTTCGGGGCGATGCTGTCGAGCGACTCGCCGGGCGACTTCGCCGCGCAGGCCAGCATCATCGACGTCGTCGCCAGCCGGCGCGCCGCGGTGCTGACCGAGGCGTCGAAGGCGAGCGCGGCGGCGGCCAAGGCGGACAGCGAGGCCAAGGCGGCGACGGCCGCCGCGGCGAAGCTGACCCGCGAGCTGGCCGCCAAGCGCACCGACCTGTCCCGGCGGGCGGCGCAGAGCAAGGCCCTGTTCGACCGGCTGTCCGCGGCCGAGCGGCAGGCCTTCCTCAACTCGGCGTCGCACTCCGAGGACCGGGCCAGCCGGTCGGAGACCCGGTCCGCGCCGGTCAGCGAGGCCCCGGTCAACGTCCCGGTCAGCGGCCGGGCCGGCGTCGCGGTGGCGGCGGCGAGGTCCAAGCTCGGCAGCCCGTACGTGTGGGCCGCCTCCGGACCGTCCAGTTTCGACTGTTCGGGCCTGACGATGTACGCGTGGGGCAGGGCGGGCGTGAGCCTGCCGCACTCCTCGCGGATGCAGCAGGGCTCGGGCCAGCGGGTCTCGCTGTCCGCCCTGCAGCCCGGGGACCTGGTCTTCTACGGCTCCCCGGTGCACCACGTCGCCCTGTACGTCGGCGGCGGGCAGGTCATCCACGCGCCGCAGGCCGGCGACGTGGTGCGGTACGCCAGCGTGAGCATGATGTCCCCGGTGGGAGCCACCCGCCCGGGCTAGCAGAGCCCGCGGGGGCCCGGCAACGGTGCGCCGGACCCCCGCAGCACCTCGACCGGCCCGGCGGCGCCCCCCACCCGCCGGGCCGGTCGACGGCTGCGCCGGTCGATCCCGGCCGGCATCCGTACGGCCCGGGTTCGATACGCGTTCTGAGCCGGACCGGAGAGGGTAGGCCGCCCACATGACCGAGCCCGACGACCTGCCGCCGATCACCGAGGCGATGACCGCCACCGGTGCCGCCCGCGCCGCCGAGGAGGCCCTCCGCCAAGCCGCGCACGCCAGCTGGGACGGCGTCAGCACGGCCGCCGACGTCTACACCGTGTTCGGCGCGGTGGGTTACTCGCTCGAGCTCGTGCCGCAGCTGCTCGACCAGCTGACCGGATGGCTGGAGAAGCACCAGGGCGAGCTGGACGTGTCCGACGCCGGCGCGACCGCCGCGGCGAAGATCGCCGAGGTGCGGGCCGCGGTCGCCAGCGCCGCCGAGGCGATCGACACCGGCCGGGAGCGGGTGGCCGGCGCGCAGGCGGCGCTGGCGCCGGTCTTCGGCCCGGTCGCCCGCTCCGCCGCCGACTAGGCCCGGTCGCCCGCTCCGCCGCCGACTAGGCCCGGCCGGCCGCCCAGGCGGCCGGCCGGGTGACTGTCCTCAGCGGACCAGCCGCAGCCGGCGCTCCTCCACCACCGGCAGCGCCGGCTCCGGCACGACCGGCGGCGCCACCGGCTCGGCCAGCAGCGTCCGGGTCGCCACCGCGAAGGCGCGCGGCGCGTTCACCGCGACCACGCCGGTGAGCCGGCCCCGCTCGGCGTAGCTGGCCACCACCCCGGCCCGGGCGGTGTCCCGCCGCCGCGGCCGGAGCTCGGTCAGGAAGACCTCGGCCCGGTCCGAGAGCCGACCGCAGACCTGGATGCGCAGGCCGTTCTGGTCGGACCAGAAGCGGGGCAGCAGCGCCGCCGGCGGCGCGCCGGCTCCGGCCAGCAGCGTCCGGGCCGCGGCCTGGCCCTGCTCCACCGCGGCGATCCACTGCCCGATCCGGCCGGGCGGGCCGCCGAAGCGGGCGTTCGGCCAGCGGGCCAGCGCGCCGGCGGCGACCACGCCGTCCAGCCCGACCACCCGCAGCGAGCTGTCGCAGAGCACCCCGTCGGTGAGGTCGGCCGGCGTGCCGGCCAGCCACTCCACGTCCGGCCGCTCGCCCGCGGTCACCACCACCAGGTCGGCGGCGACCTGCTCGCCGCTGTCCAGCAGCAGCCGCCAGGCGCCGCGCCGGTGCTCGGCCCGGGCCACCCGGCGGCCGAGCCGCAGCTCGATGCCGGCGGCGCGGTGCTCGGCGGTGACCAGCGCGCCGACCGGCTCGCCGATCGACCGCGGCATCAGGTACGGCTGGGAGTTGACCAGCACGGCCTGCCGCGCCATCGCGGTGACCGCGCAGGCCACCTCGCAGCCGGTCAGCCCGCCGCCGACCACCGCGACCCGGCGGGCGGTGCGCAGCGCGGAGCGCAGCCCCCAGGCCTGGGCCAGGTCGTGCAGCAGGTGCAGGCCGGGCTGCCCGGCCGGCCAGTCCGCCGGCAGCGCGGCCCGGGTGCCGGTGGCGATGACCAGCCCGTCGTACGGCACGGCCCGGCCGGACTCGAGCAGCACGCGCCGCGCGTACGGGTCCAGGCCGGCCGCCCGGACGCCGGCCCGCCACCGGACGTCCGGGCAGCCGCGCAGGTCCAGCGAGGTGTCCTGGGGTCGCTGGTGCCCGTCGAGCAGGCCCTTGGAGCAGGCGGTCCGGTCGTACGGGCCGACCGGCTCGGCGCCGAGCACGACCAGCTCGCCGGCGAAGCCGAGCCGGCGCAGCTCGGCGGTGGCGGCCCAGCCGGCGGCGCCGGCCCCGACCACCACGATCCGGTCGCGCGGACCGTACGCGGGCATCCCGCCGGCCATCCGCAGGTTGCGCGGCCGCCCGGTCATGCCCGGCCTCCCGGCCGGCCGCCGGCGACCCCGCGCAGCGGGCGGATGTGGTGCCGGCCGGTGTCCTCCAGCTCGGACGGCGGATGCCAGCGCGCCGGTGCCGGCGCGGGCAGCCGGCACGGGGGCCGGCCGGGGGGCCGGACGTGAGGTCGGACGTGAGGCCGGCGCCGGCGCCGCGGCCGGCGGCCGGACCGGCCGCGCCGGCCGCACCATCGCCGGGGCGGGGACCGGAGTCGGCGCCGGCGCCACGGCCTCGACCGGCTCCGGCTCGGCCGGGGCGATCACCACCGCGGTGGGCAGCCGGCCGAGCGTGATCGCCCGGGCCGGGCACACCATCGCCGCGCGCATCGCCTCGTCGGCCTGGTCGCCCGGCACCACCGACCGGTACGCCAGCCGCTGGTCGCTGCGCAGCGAGAAGATGCCGGGCGCCTCGTGCTCGCAGAAGCCGAAGGAGCCGCACCGGCCGGGGTCCACCGCGACGGTGATCTCCTCGGCCCGGCGCCGGCTGGACACCTTGTCCAGCAGCGCGTGCGGCAGCCGGGCCACCGGCGCCAGCGTGAGCGCGCCGGCCGCCGCCACCGTCGCCCAGGCGATGACCACCGCGGTGCGCACCGGCGCGGCGGCCACCTCGGCCCCGGACACCAGCAGGTGCGCGGCCACCAGCGTGAAGGACAGGTAGCCGAGCGAGTGCAGCGCCCGCCAGCGGTGGTGACCGAGGCGGCGCTGCACCAGCACCGACCCGGCCGTCGCGAGCATCATCTCCAGCGCGAGCACGCCCATGCCGACGCCGAGCCGGTCGGCCCGGTTGGCGAACGGGATGACCACGTCGACGACGCGCACCTTGCCGTCCGGCGCGGCCAGCTGGGCGACGCCGTGCACCAGGCCCAGCCACAGCCCGAAGAGGATCAGGTGGACGTGGATGCCGTGCACGGTGCTGTGCCGGACCCGGGACCGGGCCCAGCCGCTGCGCAGCACGGTGCCCCACAGCGTGCCGGCCCAGAGGGCGACGAACGAGGTGAAGCCGATGGTCGCGGCGACGAGGTGCACGCTCTCCTGGGCGGTCCGCATCGGGGCGGGGCTCTCCTTGGCCTGGTACGGGCGGGGTGCGGGGGCGGCCCGGGCTCGTTCGGGCCGCCCCCGCGGTTTCGGGTGGGGTTGCGTGGTCGCCGCCGGGGCGACTCCTTTTCACCGCCCTCCTGTGCCGGGACCGAATTCCGGCGGCGCCGGAATCGGAATTGCGTTTTCCGTGCGGCGCACCACCGCGGGCGCCCGCGGTGGTGCGCCGCTCTCGACGCCGCGACGCACCGCGACGCGAGTTCGAGGGCCGGGCGAAACGCCCTAGCAGCGCCGGCCGGAATTGATGCATCTCACCGCGAGGCGCATCAGCGAATCCGGCATGACGTTCACGAAGTCGTTGTGGTCGGTGACGGCCTTGCGCAGCTGCTCCGGGAAGGTGTCCAGCGCGTACGAGGCGCCGGGCGGCACCCGGTAGCTCAACGTGATGCGAAGCTGCGGGATCGCCACGGTGCCCTCGGGGCAGGCGCCGGTGGTCGGGTCGGCGAACGCGGTGTGGGTGCGGTGGTTCGCGCTGTCGGTGTTGGCGCCGTCCCAGCAGCCGGGGAAGTCGCTGATCCGCTGCACCAGCTGCTCGCGCGGGCAGATCGGGTACTGCGTCGTGCTCACCTTCCCGCGGGTGCCGGAGCAGGTCCACTGGGCCCTGGCGTTCGGCGCGTTCGGCCCATTGGTGACCGCCCGGGCGTCGCCGGTGATGACCCGGATGAAGCGGGGCATCGAGACGACCTTCGCCTGCGCGTTGCCGCGGAACTGCAGGGTCACCGCGGCCGGGGTGAGGATCGTGCCGAGGTTGCCGTCCAGCCCGCCGCCCGGCTGGTCGGCGTCGTCGCCGGCCCGCCGGATGTCCCGGATCACCGGCCAGAAGTAGGTGGACCGGTCACCGAGTCGGCAGGTGGTGCCGGCGGCGGCCAGCGACTCGTTGGTCGAGTTGCCGTCGGCGGACACGTTGCCGACGTAGTCGTGCATGTGGTGGGCGCCGTTGGAGTCGCCGGGGGAGACGATGAAGTTGGCCGAGTTGCGGTGGCCCTCGGTGTTGCGGCCGCAGCGGGAGACGAAGCTGCCGCGGGAGGCGTTCGCCCCCGGGGCCGGCGCCGGCCGGGCGGCCGGGGCGTTCGCGATCCGGACGTAGTCCTCCGGCACCGTGGTCGGGTGGCCGCGGTGCTCCAGCGTGCCGGCCACGCTGATCGGCGCGGCCGCCGGGTCGTCCGCGGCGGCGGCGAAGCGGACCCCGAGGCCGGTGGCGCCGCCGATCGCGATGACCGCGAAGACCGCGGCCATCCGGCGTCTCTTCCGGCCCTTTCCTGGTCCCTGGTACGTCACGGGGGCTCCTCTCGGCAGGCTTCGGTTCGTGGGGGGTGAGGTGGGTCGGCCGGGTGCGCCCGGGTTCAGCTCCAGGACCGCCGAGCGGCGACGGCCAGGTTGGCCACGGCGACCAGCGCGACCACGGTCACCACCAGCGGCACCGTGATCGGCCCGCGCGGGGCCGGCGGGGTGAGGCTGGCCGCCTCCACCGGGGCGACCATGCCGGTGCTCTCCAGCAGGCTCATGTGCTTCATCACGACGTCCACCGCGGTCTGCGCGAACCCGCGGATCAGCGTGTTGCGGGTGGTCGCGCGGACCTCGGCGACCACCGCGAAGACCCGGCCGTGGGCGACCCGCAGCCGGTTGGCGAAGGCGGCGTCGAAGGCGCGGTCCCGGGCGCCGGCCATCTCGGCGATCCAGTTGCGCTGGTCCAGGGTCGCTTCGGCGGGCAGCTCCACCTGCAGCTTGCGGGCCGCGGCGATCGCCTGCTCGTCCAGCCGGCGGTGGTCGGCGGCGAGCGTCCGGCCCACCTCGCGGACCCGCTGATCGGAGGTGTGGGTCTGCGCCATGTCCCCGGCCGGGATCTCCCAGAGGCCGGCCAGCCGGACCCGGACGAGCAGGTCCGCGTCGAGCGCGGTGAGCGGACCCCAGGAGGTCTCGGTGGCCTCGCCGGCCGCGGCCGCCACGCCCGGCCCGAACGGCCCGGCGGACCAGCCGCCGGCGTGCCCGGCGGACCGGTCCGCGCCGACCGGCGGGGCCGCCGGCGGTGCCGACCACCAGCCGATGGAGAGCACCACCAGCGTCCCGGTGACCAGCAGGCTGACCGGCCGCAACCAGCGGCGGACGGGTCGCCCGCCGGCCGGCCGGGAATGCGCCGGGTCGACCGATCGCCGATTCGCGCCGGCGCCGGGGTCTTTCTCAGGCATGCCACCTCCGGAGCAGGACAGGACCGTCACCACGATTGCGGTGACATTTCCTGAGCGCCGGCGCGTCGGCGCTCGTCGGGACGTGCCGGGCGGGTGCTTCCGGCGACGTGTTGCGTCACGCCGGCGGAGCCGCCCGCCCGGCCGGGAAATGGCTCCCGTCCCGACCTGAGCGGGGACAACTTGGCACCGGTGCGACCCGGAATCAATACCCTTCACGGAATTCGTAATGGCCAAACGCAGAACGTTACTTAGCCCCAACGGGTGACGGAGCGTGCCCGCCGGGGGGTCAGCGGCGGAGGTCGCGCAGCGCGCGTTCGGCCAGGGCGACGATGCCGGTCGGGGTGAGCAGGCTGCGGAAGAAGCGCAGCGCCCGCGCCCGCTGGGCGCCGGTCCGGGCGGGGTCGTCGAGGATCTCCTGCGCGAAGCCGGCCAGGTCCTCCAGCGCCCAGGCGCACCGGTAGTACGCCAGGTGGGCCGGGTCGACCTCGCGCCGGCCGTACCCGGCGAAGAAGCCGGCCTGCTCCGCCGGCCCGACCAGCGCGTCCGCGAGCACGCCCTCGACCACGAACATGAGGTCCCGCTCCGGCGGTGCGAGGACCGCGCCGTCCCAGTCGACCAGCCACAGCCCGCCGCCGGCGACCAGGAGGTTGTGCGCGTGCGCGTCGCCATGGCAGAGCACCAGCGGCGCCGGCCGGGCGCGCAGCGCGGTGCCGAGCTCCTCGGCCGCCGCGGGCAGCCCGGCGATCCGGTCCGCGGCCGACCGCCAGGCGGCGACCAGCTCCCGGGCCACCTCGTCGCTGGCTACCTCGTCGCTGGCCGCCGGGTCGCTGGCCGCCGGGTCGCCGGCCGCCGGGCCGGCGCGCAGCCGGTCGCCGAGGGCGCGGACGGCCGGCGCGGCCACCGGCCGGTAGTCTTCGGTCGGCAGCAGGGCGCGCAGCGCCGCCGGCACCTCGGCCCGGTGCACGCCGGCCAGCAGCGCGCCGAAGGCCCGCCACTGCGCGGCGTCCAGCCCGCCGGCGGCCGCGGTCCGCCCGGACAGCCACGGCACCACCGACAGCTGCGCCCCGTCCAGGTCGGTCCACAGGCGACCGTCCAGCGTGGTCAGCGGCGCCGGCACCCCGGCCACCCCGGCGGCGGCCAACCCCGCGGTGACGGCCAGGCCGGTGGCGAGCCCGCCGCGGCTCAGCTTCACCGCGTACGACCCGCCGTCCGCGGTGGTGGCCCGCCAGAGCGTGGCGGCCGCGTCGGCTCCGCCGGGCACCTCCGCCAGCGACTCCACCCGCAGCCCGTACGCGGCCGCGACCCGGTCGGCGACGGCGTCCGGCTGCACCCGGGGAGCATGCCGGACCGCCCCGCCCGCCGTCGCCGGCATTTCCTCAGCGCCGCGGCGCCCGCCCGTCCGGCGGCGGGAGCTCCTCCGCGGCCACGCCGGTCCACTCCACCCGGTCTCCCGGCGGTAGCCGTCGACGGCCGCCTCCACGGCCTGGAAGAAGCGCCCGCTCGGACCGGTCTGCCGGCGCACGCCGAGGGGGCCGGACCGTCGCCGGTCCGGCCCCCTCGGGCGCTGCGGGCTCAGAGCGTGGCGAGCACCTTGTCCAGCTGCGCCAGGCTGTCGTTCATCCCGGACTCCATGCCGGAGGCGATCATGCCGTCCCGGTCCTCCACGGTCTGGAACACCGAGGACGCGCGCATCCTGGTGGTCCCGTCGCCCTGGTCGGTGAGCACCATCGTCTCCAGCAGCACGTGCCCGGGCATCCCCTCGAACTCGAAGGTCCACACGATGCGCTCGCCGGGCACCAGGTCGTGGAAGACGCCGTGGAAGCCGTACTCGCCGTCGCCCTCCTTGCTCACGAATCGCCAGCGGCCGCCGGGCCGCGGCTCGAACTGGTCCACGGTCACCTCGGCGTTGCCGCCCCACCAGCGGCGCACGATGTCGGCCTCGGTGTGCGCCCGGTAGACCAGCTCCGGGGGAGCCTGGAAGACCCGCTCGTAGGACAGCTCGTGGGAACCCGGGTTCGCGGTCACGGTCGTCATCGGTCCGTCTCCTTCTGCACTCGTTGGATTTCCTGCAGTACCTCGTCCAGCCGGTCGTACCGCTCCCGGACCGCGCGGCGGTGCCGCTCGATCCAGTCGACGGTGTCCTGCAGCGGCTCCTCGCGCAGTCGCGGCGGCCGCCGCTGCGCATCCCGGCCCCGGGTGATCAGCCCGGCGCGCTCGAGCACCTTGAGGTGCTTGGACACCGCCTGCGGGGTGATGGCGAGCGGGCCGGCCAGCTCGCTGAGCGTCGCCTCGCCGGCCGCCAGCCGGCTCAGGATCGCCCGGCGGACCGGGTCGGCGAGCGCGGCAAACGTGCTGCTCAGCTCGTCCTCGCCCATATCAACCCCTTGGTTTATCAACCGATGGGTTGACTATGGCCCGGCCGTCGGTCCCTGTCAAGAGGAGCCGAGGAAGGGGTACCGGAGGTGCTCGACGCGGTCGCGCCGGTGCCGGTGCTGGCCGCCGGCGTCGACGCCACCCTCGCCCGCCTCGCCGCGCTGACCGACCCGCCGACGCGCTGACCGATCCCGCCCACGTGAGAGACTGACCTCCACCACGCCCTCGTAGCTCAGGGGATAGAGCACCGCTCTCCTAAAGCGGGTGTCGCAGGTTCGAATCCTGCCGGGGGCACCACTTTGGGCCGCTGACCAGCGGATTTAGGTCCGACCGCCCAGCCCGGAGACTCGTGATCCAGCGCTCGTGGTGCGAGTTGCGTTAGTCATGGCCCGGGGGCGGCAGCACGGTCAGATCTACCGGGGGCCGCCGGCCAGCCGGTTGCTGCGTTGCCTCGCTCACCCGACCGCCGTGATGACCAGCCGCGCCATCGACGTGCCGCACCCCCACACCTGAGGATGCGAGACACCCGTGAACTATGTCCCGAACTCAGACACTGCCGGGGCACATCTGCGAACCAGGCCGGGCGCCGGTCGGCGCCCGGCGCGGGGTCGGTGAGTACCACCACTGGTTTTTGTTGGCCGTGTTGCAGGTCCAGATCTGTATCCGCGTGCCGTCGGTGATGCCGCCGCCGGCGGCGTCGAGACAGGTGTTGGACCGCCAGTTGCGGAACATGTAGACCTGGTAGCTGCCGATCTTGACGCCGGACAGGGCGGTCTGGGTCCAGATCTGGGTGTTGGTGTCGTAGCAGTCCCACAAGTCGACCGGGGTGCCGTTGTCGACCCTCGTGTGGTAGAGGTCGAGGCACTTCGACTTCCCCTCGAGGGCGCCCAACCTGCTGCGGAGCTTGTAGTTGGGACCGGTCGCGGTGGCCCGGTCCAGGAGCCAGCGCTGGCTGGCGCCGCCGTAGTCGGTCCACAGATGGATGATCCGGCCGTTCTCGGTGCCCGGGCCCTGGATGTCGATGACCCTGCGCTGCACGTTCGGGTAGGTCTTGTAGTAGACGTTACCGTTGGCGAACCAGTAGCCCGGCGGAACCACCGGTGCCGCCTGCGCCGGCACGGTGAGTAGAGCCAGCAGCAGCGTGATGGCGCCGAGCAAGGTGAACCCTCCGCGGAGGGCCGTGCGCGTGGTCATGGTGCCTCCCGATCGCTCGCCGCCCGTCCCGCGGGCGGACCCGACTGCCGATCCGGCCACGTCCTCCCTCCGCTCCGGCCGGGGGTGACATCATCGGTCGGCGGCCTTGGCGAAACCTTGGCGTTGGACGGCAGCCGTACGCCGCTGGAGCTACTGGCCGCCCTCGTTCGCGCCGAACGCGGTCCCAAGCCCGACGGCGACGGCCCGGGGTGGTCCGATGGCCGCCCGACTGCCGGCCTTGAGCCGCGCCACGGCCCGGTCGGGCGGAGGCGCTCGTCGAGTCGGCCCGGCCATGCGTCGGTACGGACGCCTTCACCCTCGTGACCTCCATCGAACACGTCAGTGCCGCTCTTCTGCGCGGCGCCGGCATCGGTGACGACGCCGCCCGAGCCGTGCTCGACGCGCTCTGGGAGCAGCCATCCGGCACCGCGGACACGCCCGTCCCGCCCCGCCGCGCGGGCGACGAACGCCGCTACGTCCGAGAGCTCGGGCAGCGGCTGCACGTCGTGCGCCGGGTCCGGCGACGCTCCAGCAGCGACGTGTGCCGGCTGGTCGACCTGCGGCCGGTCGAGGTGCACGACTAGTGCCTCGGCTGCTCGCCCCGGATACCCGTAGGTCACCGTCCGTGCCAGGCGTCGTCTCCGGCGCCGGGCTCGGTCGCCGACTCGCTGGCTGCCCGTGCCAGTGCTGGCCTGGACCGGCCTCCGTCAAGAATCCATGAAGACCCGTACGCTTGCTGTGCCAGCGCGCACGGCGGAAAGAGGTGACACCGGTGAGCGCATCAGGCGCGGGGGAGTGGGACCTCGTCGTCCCCGAGGACGGCGCGCAGCTCCTCGCCGAGCTGCGCCGCCACGGCGTGGAACCGGGCCAGCGGCTCCACTTGCGCGCTGTTCCGGACGACGAGCGCGGGTCGGACCCGCTGTGGGACGCCTTCCTCGGGTCCGGCGGCGACAGCGGCGACCCCGACCTCTCGGTGAAGGCGAAGGAGATCGTCCGGACTGAGATGGGCACGTGATCGTCGTCGACGCAGGCGTCTTCGTCGCTGGGCTCTTCACGAATGACCGCCATCACGAGGTCTGCCGCGCGTTCCTGAGTGACCCGGGTGACGAGATCGGGACCTCCGCGCTCGTCGTCGCGGAGGTCTGCCACCTGTTCAAGCGGTCGCCGCACCAGCCGCAGCCAGAAGTAGCCTTCCTCCGTTTGTTCGCCGGCGGCAGGATCATCTCCCTGTCGCCGACCACGGACGACTACGACCGCATGGCCGACCTCGTCGACCGGTATGCCAGCCTTCCGCTCGGCGCCGCGGATGCCTCGGTCGTCGCCATCGCCGAACGGCTCGGCATCACCCGGATCGCCACCGTCGACCGCCGCGACTTCACGGTCGTGCGTCCGCGTCACGTCCCGGCATTCGAGCTGATCCCCGACCTCAAGCCCTGACCGCCGCGCGGCGGACCGGCCGATCTACTGGCCGTCGCCAGCCAGTCGGTCGCGGCGGGCCCGACGCACCGTCTTGCTCTCGTCCAGCGCCAGCGCGTCGGCTTCCTCGGCGGTCAGCTCGGGCTGCCCCATGCGGCGCCGGTATTCCGCGGCCGCCTCTGCGATGTCGTCGAAGGGGGGGCCGGCCGGTTCCGGCGGGCGCTGCGTCGCCCCTCTCATGGTCGTCCACCTCCTACAGCCCTGATGCGAGCGAGCATCCCACGGCTATACGTGCGGCGATCCACGATGATCTCCGGCGTGGTGCGAGTCGTGGTGCGAAACGGTGCCCAAGGATGCCCGTGGTGCCAGTCCTGAGCGGAGCTGCGCCAGAGAAACCGCTGGTCAGTGGCTATGCGAGTCAAGATCCGGGCTCTCCTAAAGCGGGTGTTGCAGGTTCGAATCCTGCCGGGGGCACCACCTGTGACGGTCATGTCCCACCGAGTGGTGTAGGTCGGGGCCTGACGGCGTGCCTGACCGTCGAGGGGCCACCGCGTGGTCTCTGTGTGAACCGACCAAGGAACACACGGAGAGGATGCACGCGGTGGCCCTGGACCGGTCTGCCTTGCTCGAGGTGTTGGACGCGTTGCAGGCCGCGGATGTCGAGGATCGGATCCGGCAGGCGGCGACCACGATCTATCAGGCGTTGATCGAGGCCGAGTTGACCGCGGTGATCGGCGCCGGCCCGCACGAGCGGACCGAGACGCGGGTGGCGCAGCGCAACGGGCACCGGCCCCGGCTGCTGTCGACCACGGCCGGGGATCTGGA